>JAUSLV010000006.1 GCA_030645495.1 Actinomycetota bacterium | reverse complement strand
CGCGCGACACGCACTCTTCTGGCGTGCCAGCCGGGCCACCGCATCGTCCTGACGCAGACGGCGCACCATCATCTGCAACCAGCGACGGAACTCGCGCTCACTCATCTGTGCAGCCTTGGCCCGAATCTCGTCACCATGGGCAGCGAGACGCTTCCGATCGTCGGCGGACAGCCCGGCCAACACATCTGCGACCACATCGACATGCTCGGCCGTGGTGGCACCGTCGGCCAACGCCGCATCCAGCTGCGGGATCGCCTCGGCCGCATCCGAACGGCGCTTCGCCTTGGCCGACTTACTCGGGGACGAATTCGTGGCCCGCCCGTGCTCGCCCTCCGCATCGGCACTGAACTCGCGCATCGCCCGCAATACCCGCAACTCCAACCCGGCCAGGATCGACTGCACCACCGCAACATCAGCCAACTCACGCCGACACGCAACCAGATCCCTCGGCTGCACCGCCTGCGCCATCGCCCGAATCATCCGCACGTCCATACGAACAACTGTACGCAAGGGGTGTGACAAGGTATCGCGGACGGATGGAACCCCGAGATCTCGACAGCAGATCGACCGCTATGTGCCCGCCGCGGGCCGTCGAGACAGCCGAAGGATGCCGTAGGCAAACACAATCGCCAATGCCGCGGGCAACAGCGACAGCAGGCGCCAGCCACCGGCGAGGGCATGAGCAACGCATGCCAGCACGCCCAAAACGCAGATGAGCATGGCTGCCGGGTAAGCGAGAAGCAGCAGCCAAAGACCGACGCCCCACGCTGGCAACAGAATCAGGCCGCCTCCCATGCTGAGGATCCCCACGAGGCCGAGCAAGAAGCAGAGCGCAGCGCTGACGGTCAGCGCGCATCGCCAGTACCACCGATGTCGCCTCGGCGCCGTCGATTCCGTCATGGGCCGAGCCTATTGTTCGGTGAGATTGAGTGCTCCGTGCAGGGGCTGGGGCAAAGATCGGCGTACATCCTGGCACTGGTTCGTCTCAACGCCCGAAGGCCTTGGCGTTCAGACGGGCCACCCGGCCCGCCAGCCCCTCCTGCCCACCCATCAGCCCTGCCCAGCTGCTAGCCTGGCTCCCGATAAACCAACCGAGCGGATACCTGGATCGGTTGTCAGTCGCGAGTGCCGAGGTTCCCCACTCTGTGGGTCAGCAGCGTCGGCACTGTCGACTGGGAACCGTCCTCCGCTCCACAACACCGTGCGCCTCTTAGCGCGCGGCCGAAAGGAGCTCGTCATGGCAGAAGCCATCCGAGTGTCCGGAGCCATCACTGGCACGGACAAGACCCTGTCGTTCGAGACCGGGAAGCTTGCTCAGCAGAGCATGGGCGCCGTCGTCGCCACCCTGGGCGGCACCACGGTGCTGGCCACCGCCAATGCCGCCAAGGACGTGAAGCCGGGGATGGAGTTCTTCCCCCTCACGATCGACGTGGAAGAGCGTGCCTACGCGGCCGGCAAGATCCCGGGTTCGTTCTTCCGTCGTGAAGGCCGCCCCACCGAGGATGCGATCCTCACCTGCCGCCTCACCGATCGCCCGCTGCGTCCGGCGTTCCCCGACGGCTTCCGCAACGAGACCCAGGTGGTGCTCACCATCCTCGGCGCCGACATGGCCAACCCGCACGACGTGCTGTCGATCAACGCCGCCAGCGCCTCGCTGATGATCAGCGGCATTCCGTTCGACGGCCCGATCGGCGCCGTTCGCGTCGCCCACACCCAGGCCGGCGAGTGGATCCCGCACCCCACCTACGAGGAAGGCGCCGAGAGCACGTTCGAGCTCGTCGTCGCCGGCCGTCAGCTCGACAACGGTGACGTTGCGATCATGATGGTCGAGGCCGGCGGTACCGCCGACAGCTTCAAGTACTACGCCAATGGCGCCCCGAAGGTGGATGAGGCCGCGTTGGCCCGTGGCCTCGACGCCAGCAAGCAGTACATCAAGGACAGCATCGCCCTCCAGCGCCAGTTGGTCGCCAGCGTCGTCGCCACCAAGGGCCCGATCGTGCCGATGGCCTACTCGGTCACCGCCGACTACAGCCCCGAAGTGTTCGCCGCGGTCGAGGGCATCTGCGCCCCGGCCATCAAGGCCGCTGTCGCCATTGCCGGCAAGGCCGAGCGCAACGCCGCCACCGACGCTGCGGCCGCCGACGCCATCGCTCAGCTGTGTGGCGAGGGTGCTGCCTTCGCCGGCAGCGAGAAGGCCGTGAAGGAGGCTGTGCGCAGCCTCACCAAGAAGCTGGTGCGCAAGCGCATCGTCGACGAGGGTCTGCGCATCGACGGTCGCGGTCCTCGCGACCTGCGTCCGCTGTCCAGCGAAGTGGGCGTGTTGCCCACGGCGCACGGCACCGGCCTGTTCCAGCGTGGCGAGACCCAGGTGATGAACGTCGTCACCATGGCGATGCCGCGCATGAACCAGCTGCTCGACACGCTCGGCCCCGAGACCCACAAGTACTTCCTGTTCCACTACAACATGGCCCCGTGGGCCAACGGTGAGACGGGTCGCGTGGGTTCGCCCAAGCGCCGCGAGATCGGCCACGGTGCGCTCGCCGCCCGTGCGCTGCTGCCGGTGCTGCCGGGCCTGGATGAGTTCAACTACACCCTGCGCCTCGTGGCCGAAGTGCTCGCCTCCAACGGCAGCACCTCGATGGCCTCTGTGTGCTCGGGTTCGCTGGCCCTGATGGACGCCGGCGTGCCGGTGAAGGCCGCCGTGGCCGGTATCGCGATGGGCCTCGTGTTCGCCGAGGGCAAGTACACCACGCTCACCGACATCCTCGGCGCCGAGGATGCCTTCGGCGACATGGACTTCAAGGTCGCCGGCACCGCCGATGCGATCACCGCCCTGCAGCTCGACACCAAGATCGACGGCATCCCCGCCGACGTGCTGGCCGCCGCGCTCGACCAGGCGAAGGAAGCTCGTACCGCGATCCTCGAGAACATGAACGCCTGCCTCGCCGCCCCGCGCGCCGAAGTGGCGGCCACGGCCCCGAAGATCACCACGATCTTCATCCCGATGGACAAGATCGGTGAGGTCATCGGGCCCAAGGGCAAGGTCATCAACACGATCCAGCAGGAGACCGGCGCCGACATCGCCGTCGACGACGATGGTGCCCAGGGCATCGTCACCATCGGCGCCGTCGAGGCGTGGCGGATGGAAGAAGCCAAGGCTCGCATCCAGGCGATCGTGTCGCCGCCGATGGCCGAAGTGGGCGCCACCTACCCGGGTCGCGTGGTGAACATCACCAAGTTCGGTGCGTTCGTCAACATCCTCCCGGGCCGCGACGGTCTGGTGCACATCAGCAAGCTCGGCAAGGGCAAGCGGATCAACAACGTCGAAGACGTGCTGACGCTCGGCCAGGAGATCGAGGTCGTCGTCGAGGAGATCGACGAGAAGGGCAAGGTCAGCCTGACCCCGGCCGACTCGTGGGACCCCGTGATCCCGGAAGGCGCAGCGTCGTCCGGCGGCGGCGACCGTGACCGTGGCGAGCGCAGTGAGCGCAGCAACGACCGCGACCGCGATCGTGGCCCGCGCCGCGAGCGCAGCGACCGTCCCGAGCGTTCGGCCGCCCCGGTCGCTGCTCCCGACGGCGCCGTTGCCGTGTCGTTCGACGACGCGTTCGATGCCGAGCTCGCCGGCGAGCTGGGCGACCTCGGCCCCGGTGGCGAAGCCGGCGGCAACGCCGGTGGCGGCGACCGTGGTGACCGCGGTGGCGATCGCGGCGGCCGCCGCCGTCACCGCTGATCTGGTGATGCGTTGACCGATCTCCGGATCACACAACTGGATTCCGGCCTCACGGTGGCCACCGAACGCGTGCCTGGCGCGCTGTCGGTGGCCACCGGTGTCTGGGTGGGCGTTGGCTCGCGTGACGAGCCCGACCATCTCAGTGGGGTCAGCCACTTCCTCGAACACCTGCTGTTCAAGGGCACCGACACGCGCACGGCGCAAGAGCTGGCACGAGGGGTCGATCGCCTCGGCGGCGACTTCAACGCGTTCACCTCCAAGGAGTACACGGCGTACTACTGCCGTCTGCCCGCACGACACTCGGCGTTCTGCATCGAGTTGCTGGGCGACGTGTTGTGCCGGCCGGCGTTGCGCGACGACGACGTGCAGTCCGAGCGGGCCGTGATTCTCGAGGAACTGGCAATGGACGACGAGTCACCCGACGATGTCGCCCACCGCCGTTTTGCCGCGGCCCTGTTCGCCGATCACTCGTTGGGCCGCGACCCAGCGGGCGACCGCGAACACGTGCAGGCGATCACCGCCGACGACGTGCGTGCGTTCTTCGAGCAGCACTACCGCGCCGACGGCATGGTGGTGGCCGCAGCCGGGCCGCTGACGCACGACGAGATGCTGGCCGGTATCGAGCAGGCGTTCGCCGGGGTTCGCCTCGGCGGCGGGCGGCCGGCTCGCATTGCTCCCACCACGGTGGGTGCCGGTGAAGCGATCGACGACGACACCGAGCAGGTGCACATCGTGATCGGTTCGCGGGCGCTGGCCCGCCGCGACCCGCGCCGTGAGGCGCTGGATGTGGTGAATCACGTGTTCGGCGGTGGCCTGTCCAGCCGCCTGTTCGAGGAGATCCGCGAGCGTCGTGGCCTGGCCTACGCGGTGTACTCCGGCGTGTCGGCCTTCGCCGATGCGGGCGTGTTCCAGATGTACGCGGGCACACAACCCGAGCACGCCGACGAGGTGCAAGGGCTGCTGCACGCCGAGCTCGACAAGTTGGTGGCCGACGGTGTCACCGACGAAGAGCTCGACATTGCGGTGGGCTACCTCACCGGCGCGTTCGAACTGGGCCTGGAGGACACCGGCGCGCGCATGGCGCGTAGCGGTGGCCTGCTGATCACCACGGGCGAGGTGCGCCCGATCGACGAGCAGGTGGCCCGCTGGGCGGCAGTCGATCAGGACGCCGTGCGCGCCGTGATCGCCGACGTGCTGACGGCCGATCCGATCACGGTGACCGTGGGGCCGCTGGCCTGATCAGGCGGTGGGCGGCGGCAGGTTGCTGGCGGGCTTCTCGCCGAGGATCGCGGTGCCTTCGGCCTCGAGCGTCTTCAGCTGATCGACGATGGTCGTGATCTTGGTCTCGTCGTCGGCGCCGCCACGGTTGGTGCGCTGGGCGAAGACGATGCGGCCGAGGTCGTCGAGCAGGTCGTCGGCCTTGCGCTTGTCCTTGATGTCGTCGGCCTTTTCCTTGGCGGCCGTGCCCAACTGCTGGGCCTTCTCTTTCGCTTTGTCGAGGAAGCTGCTCATACCTGTTGTTGTACACCCTTGATCAAGGGCTACGTTCGTCACCATGACAGCGATTCGTGTGGGCGTGGTGGGGGCCGGCGGCCGCATGGGCACTGCAGTGTGCGAGGCCGTTACCGCCGACGCCGAGCTGCAGCTGGTGGCCGCGGTCGACCCGCATGCTGTGGGCCAAGTACGCAACGGTGTCACGATCGCCGCCGAGCCCCGCTCGCTGGTCGATGCGGGCTGCGACGTGGTGGTCGACTTCACCATCGCTCCGGCGGCACGCACCACGCTGCCGTTCCTGGCGATGCACGGCATCCATGCAGTGGTGGGTACCACCGGCTTCAACGACGCCGACCTGGCGCTGTTCCGCAGCGAGTTCAGCGGCAGCAACTGCCTCATCGCTAGCAACTTCGCGATCAGCGCGGTGCTGATGATGCGCTTCGCCGAGCTGGCGGCGCCCTATTTCGACACGGCCGAGATCATCGAACTGCACCACGACGCGAAGATCGATGCGCCCTCGGGTACCGCCGTCACCACCGCGCAGCGGATGGCCGCGGCGTCGTCCACGTGGGCCCCCGACCCCACGCAGCACGAGGTGTACCCCGGCGCGCGCGGCGGGGCAGGCCCGGCCGGCATCCGCGTGCACAGCGTGCGCATGCGCGGCATGGTGGCTCACCAAGAGGTGATCCTCGGCGCGCAAGGGCAGACGCTCGTCATCCGCCAGGACAGCTACGACCGCGCCAGCTACATGCCCGGCGTCGTGCTGGCGTGCAAGCGGATCGCCCAGCACCCCGGCCTCACCATCGGCCTCGACCCGTTCCTCGGGATCTAGCTCTGGGGATCCGGCTCAGCCGAGGCTGGCGATGGCGGCGTCGTAGTCGGGCTCGTCGCCGATGCTGGGCACCATCTGGCTGTGGATGACGGTGCCGGCCTCGTCGAGCACGACGACCGAGCGGGCCAGCAGGCCGGCCAGGCGGCCATCGACCATCTTCACGCCGTAGGCGGTGCCGAACTCACTGCGGAAGGTGCTGGCGGTGACCACGTTTTCGATGCCCTCGGCGCCGCAGAAGCGCTTCATCGCGAACGGCAGGTCGGCTGCCACGCACACGACGGTGGTGTTGCTGAGCGACGAGGCCAGTTCGTTGAACTTGCGCACGCTGGTGGCGCACGTGGGGGTGTCGATACTGGGGAAGATGTTCAGTACGACGCGCTTGCCGTGCAGCGAGGCAGCGGTGATGTCGCTGAGATCGGCCGACGAAGTGAGGGTGAAGCCGGGGGTCTGCGAGCCGACTGCCGGAAGATCGCCGATGGTGTTGACGGGGTTGCCGCCGAGAGTGGTAGTAGCCATGACGTAAAGCTTACCTACCGCGGTCACTTGCCGCGGAAGTTGCGCACGTTCACCAGCAGCACGATCAACACCGAGCCGATCAGGATCCACCACTGATACTGATCGAACCACTTGAGCGTGCTGCGCACCTCCGACTCGAACTGCTTCGACAACCACCACAGCAGCGCCAGCCGGATTGCCAAACCCACGGCCGCCAGCGGAAGCAGGCGCTTCCAGGTGGTCTTGGCGGCGCCGCTGAGCACCCACACGATGTTGCTGCCCACGAAGAACGGCACCACCGCCCACTCGGCGTTGGCGAACGCGTTCTCGAACTTCGTCACCTGCTCGGGTGGCATGCCCAGGAACCGCCAGAACCAGCGCAGTGCCCGGTCGCCGTAGGCGCGACCGAGCATGTGACACACGATCGCCGATGCGCCAATGCGAGCACAGGCGATCAACGCCCAGGTGACCGGCGAGATGCCGCTGGGAACGGTGGCCACGAGGAAGCGGTTGCGCGACGACAGCAGCAGCAGGCTGGCCGGGTGCTCGTCGTCCATCGTGACCCACGAGGCGGTGGCGATGTTGGTGCACACCACCAGGCCGATGAATGCGGCCACCCAGATCGGCCCGGTGCGGGGCGTCGGCGCGGGGGCGATATCTTCTGCGACGGTCACAGGGGGGCACACTACGCGGCGGTCCCCGTCGCAGTGGCGCAGACAGGGGGAAACGTGCGCAGCAAGGCAATTCGATGGTCGCTCGCGATGGTGGTGACATTGGCCGCGTGTGGGGGCGATGGTGACACGGCCGGCTCGACAGTCGAGTCGTACCCGGCGAACGGCCTCACCGATTCCGTGCTCGCGATCGACAACAACTTCCTGCCACAGACGCTCACCGTGGTTGCCGGCACCGAAGTCGTGTTCGAGAACGCCGGGCACAACCCGCACAACGTGGTGCCGGCCGACGACCCCATAGCCACCGAGTGGGGTGTGCTCGATGCACACTTCCTGCCCGACGCCACGTACTCTCACGTCTTCGCCACGCCGGGCACGTACACGTTCTATTGCACGATCCACGGTTCGGCGAAGGCCGGTATGGTCGGCACGATCGAAGTCACGGCACCGTGACCATCATGGGGGAGACACAGATGCGAAGGAAGATCCTTGCCGCGGCCACCGCGGCGCTGGTGCTGCTGGGGGCCTGCAGCGACGACTCGACGTCCGATTCGGCGTCGACCGACGCGCCATCAACCGACGCGCCATCAACCGACGCGCCGTCCACGACCGAGGCGGCCGCAGGGCCGCTGCAGGTACCCGCGGACTACCCGACGATCCAAGCAGCAGTCGACGCGGCCGTGCCGGGCGACCTGATCCTGGTGGCCCCGGGCACCTACCCCGAAGCTGTGCAGGTCGAGACCGACCAGCTCACCATCCGCGGGCTCGACCGCAACACGGTGATCCTCGACGGCGAGTTCGAGATGGACAACGGCATCCGCATCCTGGGGGCCAAGGGCGTCACCGTCGAGAACATGACGGCGATGAACTACACGAAGAACGGCTTCTTCTGGACCGGGGTCGACGGCTACCACGGCGCGTACCTCAACACGTACCGCACCGGTGACTACGGCGTGTACGTGTACGACTCGGTCAACGGTCAACTCGACCACCTGTACACCGCCGGCAGCGTCGACGCCGGCGTGTACATCGGCGGCTGCTACCCGTGCAACGCGGTGCTCACCGACACCGTCAGCGAGCACAACGGCCTGGGCTACTCGGGCACCAACTCGGGCGGCAACCTGCTGATCATCAACTCGGTGTTCCGCAACAACCGCGCCGGCGTGGTGCCCAACAGCGGCACGTACGAGCTGTGCTACCCCGAGCGCGAGACCACGATCGTGGGCAACCTGATCTACAGCAACAACCAGGCCGACTCGCCTTCCATCGACTGGGCGCTCATCGCCATGGGCAACGGCATCGTCAGCGCCGGCGGTGTCGGGAACGACATCGAGCGCAACTTGATCTACGACCACGACCGTGGCGGCATCGTGCTGGCCCCGTACTTGGAAGAAGACCCCAACGACAAGCAGCCCACCCCCGAGCAGTGGACGCAGACGTGCGACGAGCAGCGGCAGCTGCGCCCGGAGGATCCGGGTGAGGCGATGCTGTGGAACAGCTACAACAACCGGGTCGCCGAGAACGTGTTGGAGGACAACCGCGAGGCCGACCTGATCGTGGCCTCCGCCGACCTCGACGAGAGCACGCTGGGCAACTGTTTCGTGGGCAACACGTTCACCGCCTCGGCGCCCAGGCTGATCGAGGCACTTGCCCCGTGCGAGGGCACCGGCACCGGCAGTTGGCTCGACGGCGAGTACGACATCTTCTCGTGGCTCACCACCGAGCACCCGCCGGGAGTCGACTGGAAGACCGCGCCGCTGCCCGAGCTGACGGCTCAGGAGAACATGCCCGACGCCGCCACTGCGCCGGCGCACCCGGCCGTCGACGTGCCGAAGCAGGTCGACCTGGCGTCGATCGCGGTGCCGTCGAAGCCGGCCTGACCTGTGGGGCGTGGTGTCCCGCGCAGCGTGCTCGTCGCTGCCCTCGTCGCGCTCGTCGCGACGGGGTGCAGCGACGACGGTGCGCCCGCGAAGGGTGCTCTGACGCTGCACCCGTCCACCGACGCGACGTCGTTGGGGCAACCCGACGAGCCGATCGCCGGGCCGCAAGGCCGTGTGCCGCAATTCGTGGTGGAGTGCGGCTACAGCCACGCGGCGACGGATGATCCGATCGTGGCGCCCGGTGAGTTCGGGGCCAGCCACCTGCACATGTTCTTCGGCAACACGAACGTGGATGCGAACACCACGATCGAGTCGCTGGCCGACGGCGATACCACCTGCGATCAACGCCTCGACAAGGCGGCCTACTGGGTGCCCGCGCTGTTACGCGGCCCGCAGGTGTTGACGCCGGTGAAGAGCACTGCGTACTACCGACCTGGCCTGGAGGTGGACCCGACGACGGTGCAGCCCTTCCCCGCCGGGCTGGTGATGATCGCCGGCAATGCCGGGGCCGCGGGCGAGCAGCCGGTGTCGGTCGTCGCCTGGTCGTGCGGCGCGGGGATCACCCGCGCGGTGCTGCCGCCCGAATGCCACGAGGGGCGCAACCTACGGTTGATCGTCACCTTCCCCGACTGTTGGGACGGCGAGCACCTCGACAGCGACAACCACCACACGCACATCGCCTACAGCTCGCAGGGGGCCTGCCCGCAGGGCTACCCCGTGCCGATCCCCCAGATGCAATTCAGCGTCGAGTACCCGGTGTGGGGACCGGCACTTGATCTCGAACTGTCCAGCGGCGGGCTCACCACCGGGCACGCCGACTTCATGAATGGGTGGGATCAGGAGCGATTGACGCGCGAGGTCGAGCTGTGCTTGCACCGCGAGGTCGTGTGTGGCGTGGCCAGCGGCCGCGTCAGCGGCTGAACTACAACCGGCCGCTGGCGATCACGCGTTGCAGGAACTCGGCAGTCTCGGGGCGGTCGGGGGAGCTGAACAGCTTCGCCGGGGGAGCGGACTCGAGGATCACGCCATCCTTCAAGAAGCACACCAGGTCGGCGATCTCCTTGGCGAAGCCCATCTCGTGGGTGGCCAGGATCATCGTCATCCCTTGGCCGCGCATGTCGCGGATCACGTTCAGCACCTCACCCACCAACACTGGGTCGAGCGCGGCGGTCACCTCGTCGAGCAGCATCAACTCGGGTCGCATCGCCAAGGCGCGCACGATCGCCACCCGCTGCTGCTGGCCACCCGACAGCTGGTCGGGGTAGGCGTGCGCCTTGTCGTCGAGGCCGAAGCGGGCCAAGAGTTCGAGCGCGTGTGCGCGGGCCTCGGCCTTGTCGGTGCGCAGCACCTTGGCGGGCCCGAGCGTCACGTTGTGCAGCACGCTCATGTGCGGGAACAGGTTGTAGCTCTGGAACACCATGCCGATGCGCCGGCGAATCGGGTCGGGGTCGAGCCCGGGCTCGCTGATGTCGAGCCCGTCCAAGACGATCTCACCGTCGTCGACCGGTTCCAGCAGGTTGATGCAGCGCAGCAGCGTGCTCTTGCCCGAGCCGCTGGCACCGATGAGGCACACGACGCCGTGTTCCTCCACGTCGAGCGACACGTCGTCGAGCACCACTTTGGCACCGAACGACTTGCGCACGTTGCGGATCGAGAGCTTGGCGGTCATGTGATCACCGACCCGCTGGTACGACGGCGCTGTCGTGTGGTGTACCAGTCGACCAGCCGGGTCTCGGGGATCGTGAGCACCAGGAAGATCAGCGCGGCGGCCACGAGCGGCGTGAAGTTGCCGCTGTAGTCCTTGATCGAGCTGGCCCGCTTGAACACCTCCACGATGCCCAGCAGCGAGATCAGCGCGACGTCCTTCTGCAGCGACAGCATGTCGTTCATCAGCGGCGGGATCACCCGGCGGAACGCCTGGGGCAGCACCACGTGGCGCATCGTCTGCGCGTGCGACAGGCCCAGCGAGCGGGCACCGGCGCGTTGGCTCTCGTGCACACCCTCGATGCCGCTGCGGAACACCTCCGACACGTACGCGCTGTACGCCAGCACGAGTGCCACCGGGCCCCACAGGTATGGCGAGTTCCAGGCGCCACCGAACCCGAGAATCTCGAAATCACCCCAGTCCCTCACCAGCCGCGGGATGCCAAAACCCACCAGGTACACGGTGAGGATCACCGGGATGCCGCGGAAGAAGTCGGTGTAAGCAGCAGCGAACGCGCGCAGCGGGAACAGCGCCGGGTTGCGGGTGTTGCGGCACATCGCGATGGCCAGCCCCAACAGCAGGATGAACGGGGCGCACTGCAGGAACAGCTTCACGTCCTGCCACAGGTAGCCCAGCAGCACGGGGAAGTCGTCGCGGAAGTGCTGGCCGTCGAAGAACACCTTCTTCACTCGCGGCCAGCCGGACGAGTTGGTGATCAGCAGCCACAGCACGACCACGGTGATCACCGTCGACGCGGTGGCCACCACGACGGCCCGGCGCCGCTGTCGCCGCAGCCACAGCTGGCGCCGGGTCGGTGGCGTCATGTCAGTCCTTCGAGAGCGTGGGGGCCTCGGTGTAGCCCGCCATCCACTGTTCGGTGATCGCTGCCAGCGCGCCGGTCGACTCGAGGTCGGCCAGGGCCAGGTTCACGCACTCCACGAGCGGGTTGTCCTTCACGAACAGCAGGCCCCACTGATCGCCGGCGCCGCCGGCATCGATGGAGAACTGGCCGAACACGGTGGTGCCGGGCACGCCGCCGTCTTCCTCGGCGGCCACCGACCAGTACAGCGCCGTGGGCACGTCGCTGATGATCGCGTCGATCTGGCCGGCGTCGAGCGCCGCCTTGGCGTCGGCGTTGCTGCCGAACTCGAACGCGGCGGTGTCGGGCTTGATCACGTCGGTGATGAACTGCAGGCTGGTGGTGCCGGCGGCCGCACCCAGCTTCAGCGCCTTGAGGTCGCTGAGCTTGGTGACATCCTTGCCCGGGCCATCGGCGTAGCCGAGGATCGCCTGGTTGGCGGTGTAGTACGGGTCGCTGAACGACACGACGTCCTCGCGCTCGGCGTTGATCGAGAACTGCTGCAGGTTGAAGTCGAAATTGGTGTCGCTACCGGCGACCGCGCTGTCGAACGAGGTGCGCACCCAGCTGACGGCGTCGCCGTCGAAGCCCATCACCTTGGCGACGGCGAGTGCCACTGCCGACTCGAAACCCTCACCCGTGGTGGGGTCGTCGTCGAGCATGTAGGGCGGGTAGGCCGGGTCGCCGGTGGCGAGCACCAGCTTGCCGGCTTCGAGGGTGTTGCCCTCGGCGCAGGCCTTGGCCTCGTCGTTCACCTCGAGGGTGGCCAGGTCGAACGCGCCACCCGCGGGGGTGGTGTTGGTGGTGTCGGACTTCTTGTCGTCGTCGCCGCAAGCGACGAGCAGGAGGCCGCTCATGGCGGCGAGGGAGATGAGCTTCTTCATGGTGGGCGAGACTATCAAGCCGCAAGTTGTGAAGGCCCCTTGACATTGAGACGCAAAGCGTCTTAGTGTCTCAGCTCATGACTCCCGTCACACGCGATGTCGAGACCCGAGTGCTCGACGCAGCCAAGCTGTGCACCGCCAAGTGGGGCATCGCCAAGGTGACGATCGACGACATCGCCGGCGAGGCCGGTGTCAGTCGGGCCACGTTGTACCGCATGTTCCCCGGCGGCAAGGACGTGATGTTCGACGCGCTGCGCGTGCGCGAGTTGGAAGATTTCTTCACTCGCGTCGGCACCAGTGTCGACGGCCACGACGATCTCGAGAGCCTGCTCGTGCGGATCGTGGGCGTCGCCACACGTGAACTGCGCGACGACCAGCACCTGTCGCTGATGCTCGCCTCCGAACCCGGCGACACGCTCGGCCAGCTCACCGTCGAGGGCCTGCCGCGCATCATGCGCGTGGCCACCGTGTTCCTCGTGCCGATGGTGGATCGCTACCTGCCGCGCCACGAGTCGGTGCGCCTGGTGGAGCTGCTGGCCCGGTTGGTCATCAGCTACTTCCTCGCACCGTCCGACCTCGTCGACTTCGCCGATCCACAGTCGGCAGGCGAGTTCCTTCGCACCTTCGTCCTTCCCGCCTTCCACGACTCACTCACCAGGAGCTGAAATTCAATGACTGTGACCCACAACTCGAACGAGACGATCATCGGTCGCGCCGACATCAACGATGTCGAAGCGATTCTCTCGGTGCCGATGACCGATCCGAACGAGATCGAGCACGTCGTCAAGAACAACGCCGACACGATCTTCACCTGGGACTACTCGCTGGCCCGGCCGCAGCTGCACAAGCTGTACGAGAAGGCCAAGGTCGGCCAGTGGAACGGCAGCGTCGACCTGGATTGGTCCATCGACGTCGACGTGGAGAAGACCATCGCCGACGATCAGGCGCTGATCGGCACCGGCGTCGACGCCAGCCTCTACGTGGGCACGCCGGTGGAGAAGTGGAACGACAAGGAGTGGCTGCAGTTCGGCGTCGAGGGCCGCAACTGGATGCTCAGCCAGTTCCTCCATGGCGAGCAGGGCGCGCTCATCTGCACCGCCAAGATCGTCGAGACCGTGCCGTGGTACGACGCGAAGATGTACGCCAGCACACAGGTGATGGACGAGGCCCGCCACGTGGAGGTGTTCGCCCGCTACCTGCAGGAGAAGCTGGGCGGCGAGTACCAGGTGAACGCGCACCTGCGGATGCTGCTCGACGACATCGTTGCCGACAGCCGTTGGGACATGACCTACCTCGGCATGCAGATCATGGTGGAAGGCCTGGCGCTGGCCGCCTTCGGCTTCATGCACCAGCTCACCACCGAGCCGTTGCTCAAGCAACTGCTGCGCTACGTGATGAGCGACGAAGCCCGCCATGTGGCCTTCGGTGTGATCAGCCTGAAGGAGGCGTACGACGAGATGACTGACGCCGAGCTCAAGGATCGCCAGGAGTTCGCGTTCGAGGCCGCGATCCGCATGCGTGACCGTTTCATGCAGCAAGAAGTGTGGGAGCGCATGGGCGTGAACACCAAGGACATCATTCCGCTGGTGCTGGCCGACCCCACTCGCGGCATGTTCCAGAGCATGCTGTTCAGCAAGATCGTGCCGAACTGCAAGAAGCTCGGCCTGCTGGACCGTAACGAGAAGTGGTTGCGCCACAAGTTCGAGGACATGGGCGTCATCCAGTTCGAGGATTGGGAAGACACGGGCGATGAATACCTCAAGTTCGAGATCGGCTCGGAGATGCCGTCGCCCGTCCCGGGTGCGTGATCTACCCTGGCCGGCGTGACCACCGCCGACTGGAGTCCTGCGCAGTACCGCATGTTCGCCGACGAGCGAGCACAACCGTTTCACGACCTGCTCGCCCTGGTGGATGCCGGGGCGGTGGGCCGTGCCGTCGACCTGGGGTGTGGACCGGGCGAGCTGACCGTGCTGCTCGCCGACCGTACCGGCGCGACCGACGTGGTGGGGCTCGACAACTCGCCGGCGATGCTGTCGTCGGCCGCCGAGCACGCGCGTCGCGGCGTGCGGTTCGTGGAGGGCGATCTGGGGCAGTGGACGTCGGGCCACGACCACGACCTGGTGTTCGCCAGCGCCAGCCTGCAGTGGACCCCCGATCATCCGGCAGTGCTGGCCCGCTGGGCGGCGGCGCTCGCACCAGGTGGGCAGTTGGCGGTGCAGGTGCCGGCGAACGCCTACATGCCGTCGCACACGGTGGCGGCGGAGGTGGCCCATCGCGAGCCGTTCCTGTCGGCGATGGGTGGCGCGCCGCCAGCCGACCCGGTCGCGTTGAACGTGCTGGAACCCGAGGAGTACGCGCAACTGCTGCACGACCTGGGGTTCGCGCGCCAGCACGTGCGACTGCAGGTGTACCCGCACGTGCTGCCGTCGAGTCGCGACGTCGTGCAATGGGTACGCGGAACGACGCTCACGCGGTTCCAGCGGGTGCTCGAACCCGAGCTGTTCGAGCGCTTCGTCGTCGCCTACGAGGCCGAGCTGTTGCGTCAGATCGGCGATCGTTCGCCGTACTTCTTCCCGTTCCGCCGTGTGCTGCTGTGGGGTCGGTTGGCCCACTGATACGGGCGTGCCAGTACGCTGCTCGCAGGTATGTCCCACGCCTCCGACCCCTTCTTCCGCACGTTCCACGCGGTACGCATCAAGGGGTTCGCGAAGGCGGAAACGATCGCCGAAGTGGCCGATCTGCCGCTGGCGGTCGTCAGCGAGCACCTCGACGGCCTGCAACAGCGCGAGTGGGCGATGTTCCGTGAAGCGCGCCAGTTGTGGCAGCTGACACCCGTGGGTCGCGATGAGCACCGGGTGGCGTTGGCCTCGGATGTCGGTGGTGGCCATCTCTTCGACGCTCTTGCGCCCGCGTATGGCGAGTTCCTCGCGATCAACGAGCGGTTCAAGGAGTTGTGCGGCGATTGGCAGCTCAGGCAGGCTCAGCCGAACGACCACTCGGATGCGGTGTACGACCGTAGTGTGATCGATCGGCTGGTGGCCCTCGATCGTGAGGTGGCGCCGGTCGTGCAGCAGATGGGTGACGTATTGAGCCGGCTCGTTCCGTACGGGCCGCGACTGGCACGGACGTGCCAGCGAGTGGTGGAAGGTGAAACGAATATGTTCACGGGTGTGATGTGCGGTAGCTACCACGATGTGTGGATGGAGCTGCACGAAGACCTCATCCTCACGCAAGGCCTCGACCGCGTCACCGAGGGGAGCTACTGATGGCCCGCTTCGGACGTGTCCTGTCGGCGATGATCACCCCGTTCGACGACAACGGGGCGCTCGATCTCGACGAGGCGAAGCGCCTCGCTCGCCACCTGCAGGCCGAGGGTAACGACGGTCTCGTCGTGGCCGGCACCACCGGCGAGTCGCCCGTGCTCACCGACCACGAGCGGCTCAGCCTGTTCGCCGCGGTCATCGAGGCGGTCACGATTCCGGTGATCGCCGGGTCGGGCACCAACGACACCGCCCACTCGGTGCACATGACCAAGGAGGCCACGGCGCTCGGCGCGGCAGGCATCCTCGCGCTGTGCCCGTACTACAACCGGCCGTCGCAGGCGGGCATCGAGGCGCACATCCGGGCCATGGCGCAGTGCACCCCATTGCCGCAGATGATCTACGACATCCCGGTGCGCACCGGCCGCAAGATCCTCACGTCCACGCTGCTGCGCCTGTTCCGCGAGGTGCCCAACATTGTCGCCCTCAAGGATGCGGCCGGCAATCCCGGCGAGACCGCGGTGCTGATCGCCAACGCGCCCGACGGCGTGGAGGTGTACAGCGGCGACGACGGCCTCACCCTGCCGTTGCTGGCCAGCGGCATCGTCGGCATCGTGGGGGTGGCCACCCACTGGACCGCCCCCGACCACCAGCAGATGTTCGATCTGTGGGAGGCCGGCGACACTGCCGGCGCCCGGCGCGTCAACGCCCGGCTGCTCGAGAGCTTTGCCTTCGAGACCGGCGACGACGCACCCAATCCGATTCCCACGAAGGCGATGATGCGCCACCTCGGTTTCAAGGTGGGTCAGGCCCGCCTGCCGATGGGCCCCGCCCCGGCGTTCGTGGAGGAGCGTGCACCTCAGGTGTGGGCCAACCTCCAGACCGCCCGTACCGTATGAGGTTCCACTGATGGCTGCACCTGTCCGCATCGTCTTCCTGGGGGGTCTCGGCGAGATCGGCCGCAACTGCATGGGCATCGTGCAGGACGGCAAGGTGCTGCTCATCGACTGTGGGCTGATGTTCCCCGATGCCGACATGCACGGCATCGACCTCGTGCTGCCCGACTTCACCTGGCTGCGCGAGCAGGCCGACAACATCGTCGGCCTGGTGGCCACGCACGGCCACGAAGACCACGTGGGTGCATTGCAGTACCTGCTGCGCGAGCTCAGCTTTCCGATCTACGGCTCGGCGCTCACGCTCGGCCTGGCCCGCAACCGCATCGAGGAGGCCGGCCTGCTGGGCCGCACCGAACTGATCGCGGTCAAGGATGGCGAGCGGCGGCAGATCGGGCCGTTCGACGTGGAGTTCTTGCCGGTCACGCACTCGGTGCCGCACGCGCACGCCATCGCGCTGCACACCTCGCAGGGCGTGATCCTGCACACGGGCGACTTCAAGCTCGATCTCACCCCGGTGGACGGGCGGCGCACCGACCTCGGTCGCATCGGCGCGATCGCCAACACCGAGGGCATTCGCCTGCTGCTGGCCGACAGCACGAACGCGGAAGAGCACGGCCACTCGCCCAGCGAGAGCAGCGTCGGCGCCGTGCTGCGCGCGGTGTTCGCCGAGCAGAGGGGTCGGCGGGTCATCACCGCCAGCTTCGCCAGCCACCTGCACCGCATCCAGCAGATCGCCGACGCGGCGATCGCCAACGGTCGCGTGGTCGCCACGCTGGGCATGAGCATTCGCAAGAACGTGCGCCTGGGCCGCGACCTCGGGGTGCTGAAGATTCCCGACGACAAGTTGATCGACATCGAGGAAGCCGACAAGTACAAGCCCGAGCAGTTGTGCGTCATCTCCACCGGGTCGCAGGGCGAACCGATGTCGGCGCTCGCGTTGTTGGCCCGCGGCGAGAACAAGTGGGTGAAGGTCAGCGCGAACGACACGGTGATCCTCTCCAGCCATGCGATCCCCGGTAACGAGGGCAACGTCAACCGCGTGATCGACGACCTGCTGCGCTCCGGCGTGGAAGTGGTGCACAGCGGCGTGGCCGACGTGCACGCGACGGGCCATGCGCAGGCCGACGAGCTGAAGACCTACATGTCGATCACCGAACCCGACTGGCTGGTGCCGATCCACGGCGAGTATCGCCACATGGTGGCCAACGCCAAGCTCGGCTACATCATGGGCATTCCCAAGGATCATGTGCTGGTGTGTGAAGACGGCGACGTGCTCGAACTCAGCGACGACGGGCTGAAGGCCGTCGGCCGTGTGCCGGCCGGCTACCTCTACGTCGACGGCATCGTCGGCGACGTGGGCCAAGGCGTGCTGCGCGACCGCCGGGTGCTCGCCGAGGAGGGCGTGGTCGTGGTGGTGGTCACGGTCGACCTCGAGTCGCGCAAGGTGATCACCGGCCCGGAGATCATCACGCGCGGGTGGGTGTACGCCCCCGAGGCGGAAGACCTGCTCGACGAAGCGTGCGACCGTGTCGCCGGCGTGGTGGAAGCGTCGCTCGCGGCCGGAGTGAAGGACGTCGAGTCGCTCGAGCGCGACGTGCGCAAGGCGGCCGGCAAGTTCGTCAGCGAGCGCACCAAGCGGCGGCCGATGATCGTGCCCGTCGTGATGGAGACCTGACGCCACTCAGACACTGTCATCGGGCTCAGACGCAGTCGTCGGCCAGTACCTCGCTGGGCACACTGGTGGTCGACGTGGTGCTCGGCGAGGGGCCGGCGGTGGTGGTGGTGCCACCGTCGTCGGTGGGTACCGGCGCCAAGAGTGCCGCCACCAAGGCACGGATGCGTTCTGGTGTCCAGCGCGACGGCTGGATCACCGGTGGCGCGAGGACCAGGGTGTCGACCGTGGCGATGCCGCCGGCACTCGAGAAGCGTTCGACCAACTGCACGATGTCGCCGAGGCGATGGCGGGGGATGTCGGTGCGCACGGCGCTGCCGAACGCGTCCATCAGGCTGCCAAGACCGGTGGTGAGCGCCCAGGGTGAGGCGGCGTCGGCGATCCCTGCCAACACGCAGCGCTGGCGGCCCATTCGCTTGTAGTCGTCGTCGGCCTTGCGCGAGCGGGCGTAGGCGAGGGCGACGGTGCCGTCCATGTGCTGGCGTCCCAGCTCGAACCACGCGGGGACGGGGTGCTTGGCCTCGTAGGGGTTGCCCGGCGAGGGCACTCGCTTGGTGACGGTGACGTCGATGCCGCCGAGCGCGTCGACGACATTGATGAAGCCCTTCATGTCGACGAGCACGTAGTACTGGATCGGGATGCCGAGCAGCTGGGCGATGCCCTGCTTGATCGCGAGTGCTCCTGCGTCGTCGCCGCCCCCTGCCAGTTCACGATTGCGATCGATCACCGGGTACACGGCGTTGGCGAGATCGTCGAACCCGCGCGGATAGCGGGCCGCCAGGGGAGTGCCGGGCGGGAAGGGCAACCGCTGCAGGTTGCGGGGTACCGAGATCATCGCCGTGCGGCCCGTGTGCGGGTCGACGGACACCACGACCATCGTGTCGGTGCGCAAGCTGTAGCGGCCCTTGCCGGCGTCGCCGCCGAGCAGCAGTATGTTGACGCGGTCCTGGCCGGGGAACGGGGCCGGCGTCGTAGGCGTGATCGTGCTGGCCGACACGGACGTGTCGGGGCTGGTGGGCAACGTACCCGGGAGGGCCACGACGGCATCCTCGGAACCGAACACGTTGTCGATCGCGCGGTTCGTGCGGCGTACGTAGTCGGCGGCCACCACGAGCGGCGTGACGCCAACGGCCACCAGCGACATGCACACGACCGCGGCGAGCGTGGTGCGCCACACGCCGCGCTCGGGACGTGCGGCCCACGCCACATCGAGGGCAGTCCACAGCCGTGTGAGTGCGAGCACGACGAGGGCCACCGCAACGGCGAGGAACCGAGTGCGGTCGGCAACCATCTCGGCGACGTCGGTGCGCGAGCGCGAGGTCGCGACGATGTACAGCAGTGCGACGGTTGCCGCGATGCTGGCAATGGTGGGCACGAGCACCTTGGCCCGGTGGGTGTTGGCCCGGATGAGGAGGTGGCCGGCCCCGGGCACGACGAGCGAGCAGCCGACGGCGGCGATACAGATCATCGTGCCGCGCGAGTTTCGGTGCGCTGTCGTCATCGCCCCCATCATGCCTGTGCCGACGCCTCGGGAGGCTGCACCCGGGCCTAGCGTGTCGGGGTGATCGGTTCCATGTCGTCGAGGCTCCTGTTCCTGTTTGGCTCCGGGTTGTGTGGCGCGCTGCTGTTGGGCTGCAGCGACGCGAGCGACTCCGCGGCTGGCCCCACCACCACGGTGGCCGAGGCCTCGGCGCCCGCGCCGCCGACGTTCGCGGTGCCCATCGTCGGCGAGATCGACGCAGCGGTGACCGCGCTCGAGGCGGAACTGGGCGGCCCGCAGGCCTATTTCGAGATCAACGCCACCGCCAAGCTGGTGAACCTGTTCGTGTCGCTGAACGACGGAGCGATCGTGCAGCCGTGGCTGTACCTCGATGGCGAGCTGTCGTCGCAGGAGGGGCGGCCCGCCGCCGGCGGCACCTTCGTGGCAGCCGATCTCACGTTCGATGCCTCGCTGGTGCTGTCCAAGCTGCAGACCGAACTGCCGGGCGCCACGATCGAGAGCTTCTACGTCAACGGCGACGGCGACGGCAATGTGCAGTACGGCGCCCTGCTCACCTCCGCACAGGGCGGCGGCCTCGACGTGCTGCTGGGGCCTGCCGGCGAAGTGCTCTCGGTCGACCCAGTCAACTGACCGGGCCGAGGCGATGCCCGCTCTGCCGCGCGCCCCCTTGGTACCGTGAGCGGAATGGCAACCTGGGGCCAACCCTCTCGACGTTCCAAGAAGGCCGCGCCTGCACGGCCGGCGGCGCGCAACGACACTGCAGCCACCAACGAATTACCTCGTTCACGCCGCGATCAGGCGTCGGCCGAGCTGCGCGAAGCGGTCGGTGGTCGCGAGAACGAGTTCTGGGGGATCGGTCTCGTGGGCCTCGGCCTGCTGCTGGGTCTCGGCATTTACATGGGCGATCAGGCCGGTCCGGTCGGGCGTGGGGTGGCCACGGTCGTCGGGTGGTTCTCCGGTGTCGGCCGGTTCATCGTGCCGATCGCCATGATCGGTGCCGGCGTGGCGCTCGTGCGCAAGGGTCGCAGCGATCGCCGTTGGCGGCTCACGGTCGGCTGGGCGTTGGCCGCCGCGTCGGTGATGGGCGTGCTGCACGTGGCGCGCCAACCCGACGGGCTCGACGAGATGGGCGATGCCGGTGGCTGGATTGGCGCGCTGTTCGGCGCGCCGCTGCGCGGCTTGTTGGCAACGGCCGGCGCGATCGTGGTGCTGGTGGTGCTGTTCCTCGGTGGGCTGATGCTGATCACCGGCAACTCGGTGCGCACGATGGCCGGCAGCACCGGCAAGGGGATGGGTTCCGTCTTTCGGCCGATGGGCCGCAAGCTGCGCCACACGATGGATTCGATGGCCACGCTGAAGAGCGAGCGCGAGGGTGGGCAGGGGCAGCCTGGCACGTTCGCCGGCGAGTTGCCGTCCCCGGTGCTGTACGACGGCGAGGCCGACAACGACTGGGATCCGCCCACCACCGATCCGCTGCTCACCGCCGCCGCCACGAAGCGCACGCGCACGCCGAAGGGTCCGCCGGTCGACACGGGCCCTGGCGAGCAGAGCGAACTCGAACTCGGGCCGGGTGCCCAGCGCGGGGCCTGGACGCTGCCGCCGATGACGTACCTGCAGCGCAGCACCAACCAGGTGATCAACAAGGCCGAGGTCGAGGCTCGTGGCCGCACGTTGGTCGATTCGCTGGCGTCGCACGGTGTCGAAACCCGCCTCGTCGGCCAGACCGTCGGTCCTACGGTCACCCGCTACGAGCTCGAGCTGGGCCAAGGCGTGAAGGTGGCACGCATCACCAGCCTCACTCGCGACATCGCGTACGCGATGGCAGCGATCGATGTGCGCATCCTGGCGCCCATCCCCGGCCGCTCGGCGATCGGCGTCGAGGTGCCCAACCACACTCGCCAGCTGGTCAGCCTTGGCGACATCATGAACGCCCCCGAATCGAAGACCGCCAATCACCCGCTCGATGTGGCGGTGGGCAAAGACATCGCCGGTCGGGCCGTGTTCCTCAACCTGTCCACCATGCCCCACCTGCTCATCGCCGGCACCACGGGTTCGGGCAAGTCCAGCGGCCTCAACTGCATCATCACGTCCATCCTCATGCGCACCACCCCCGATCAGGTGCGCCTGATCCTCATCGACCCCAAGCAGGTCGAGATGGGCCAGTACAACCGCGCACCGCACCTGCTCACCCAGCCGGTCACCAACCCGAAGAAGGCCGCCAATGCACTCGGTTGGGCGTGCAAGGAGATGGACCGTCGCTACGACCTGCTGTTCGAGGTGGGTTTCCGCGACATCACCGGCTACAACGCCGCGTACGACCGCGGCGAGCTGACCCCCGAGCCGGGCAGTGCCCCCGACACCACCACCATCCACGACCGTCTGCCGTACATCGTGGTGGTGGTCGACGAGTTGAACGACCTGATGATGGTCGCCGCTCGCGACGTGGAGGAATCCATCACCCGCATCGCGCAGAAGGCCCGTGCGGTGGGTATCCACCTCATCGTTGCCACCCAGCGGCCGTCGGTCAACGTGATCACCGGCGTGATCAAGGCCAACATCCCGGCGCGTATCGCGTACGCGGTCAACAGCCTCACCGACAGTCGCGTGATCCTCGATCAGCCGGGTGCCGAGAAGCTGGTGGGCAAGGGCGACATGTTGTTGCTGCCCGGCAACAGCAACGTGTCGCAGCGCATCCAGGGTTCGTTCGTGAGCGAAGAGGAAGTGCGCAAGGTGGTGGCCCACTGGCGCCGCCAGGCGCCCGAGCCGGTGTACGCCACCGGTGTGGAGGGCGACGAGGGCAGCGACGGCATGTTGGGTGGTGGCGACTTCGGCGGCAACGGCGAAGACAGCGACGAAGACGAAACGCTGATGCGCCAGGCGATGGAACTGGTGGTGCGCAGCCAGCTGGGTAGCACCTCGATGTTGCAGCGCAAGCTGAAGGTGGGCTTCGCTCGCGCCGGGCGGATCATGGATCTGCTCGAGCAGCGCGGCGTGGTGGGGCCCAGCGAAGGCAGCAAGGCCCGCTCGGTGATGATGACGGTGGAAGAGTACGAGCTGATCCAGCAGGCGCACCGCAACCGATGAGCGAGATCACCGAGATCACCAGCGGCCTACGGTTCCCCGAGGGGCCGGTGGCGATGCCCGACGGCACGGTGCTGGTGGTGGAGATGTTCGGCGAGTGCGTCACCCGCGTGTTCCCCGACGGCACCAAACAGACCGTGGCGCACGTGCCCGGCGGCCCCAACGGGGCAGCGATCGGGCCCGACGGCGCACTGTACCTGTGCAACAACGGTGGCAGCTTCACCGCGATGGAGTTCCGCGAGCTCACGTTCCCCGGTGCGTTCGACGGCAACCGTTACCTGGGTGGCAGTATCCAACGGCTCGATCTCGCCACTGGTGAGCTCACCACGCTCTACACGCACTGCGACGGCCGGCCCCTACGCGGCCCCAACGACCTCGTGTTCGACGCCCACGGCGGCTTCTGGTTCACCGACCACGGCATCCGCGACCGGGCCGCACGCAAGGGCGACATCACCGGCATCTACTACGCGTTGCCCGACGGCTCGTTCATCAGCGAGCAGGTGTTTCCCACCGAGGCGCCCAACGGCATCGGCCTGTCGCCCGACGGCAACGTGCTGTACTGGGCGGAAACCGACACCGGCCGGGTGTGGCGGCGCAAGGTGGTTGCGCCGGGTGTGGTGGAGAAACCCGCCGGCCTCGATGAGTGGCCGTGCCTGGCGGGCCTGCCCGGCCACCAGCTGCTCGATTCGCTGGCGATCGATGCCGAGGGCAATGTGTGCGTGGCCACGCTGATCAACGGCGGCATCACCGTCATCTCGCCGCACGACGGCAGCATGCACCACGTGCCGGTGGACGATCGGATCACCACCAACATCTGCTTCGGCGACAACGACGGCAGCGGCGAGTACCGCGACGCCTACATCACCGCCAGCACGACTGGTCGGTTGTTGCACATGCGCTGGCCCACCCGC
This sequence comes from Actinomycetota bacterium, assembly GCA_030645495.1. GTDB lineage: Bacteria > Actinomycetota > Acidimicrobiia > Acidimicrobiales > Ilumatobacteraceae > UBA668. The sequence continues at coordinate 231,988 of JAUSLV010000006.1, read as the reverse complement.
GGCCTTCGGTTGAACTGGCTCTGATCGAGCCGTTCTTCCTCAGCGACTCGCCAAGTAGTCGGTGGCCAGTTGGCGCAGGGCGGCCTCCACCTCGTCGGTGGGCGGCATTCCGGCGGTGTCGAAGTACTCGACCGCCACGCTGTGCACCGTTCCTTCGAGCTCGAGCGTGATCCACATCAGGCCTCCGTCGACCGTGAAGTGCGCGCGGTCGCCCAGCCCGTCGACGTCGGTCATGGCCTGGCCGAGCTGCTCGGAGTCGGCAACCGTCTTGTCGTAGGGGATCGATGTGGTGCCCACGAACAGCCGGCCTCGGTTGGCCCCGTTGTCGGTGACAGCAGGCCAGTTGCACTTGAAGTCGGTGCCCTCCGGAACCCCGGGCCCGATCCCATCGCTGAAGAACGGCGCGAAGTGGGCCTCGGTGATGGTGGTGCACAAGCCCTGGGCGGCGGTGGGGGAGGTGGTGGCTGCGGAGCCCATGTCGGAACTGTCGGACCCGTCATCCCCACCGCAGGACGACAGGGCGGCAACGGCGAGGGCGACAAGAGGGATCACGCGACGCATCGGGAAATGCTGCCACAGGCCCACCGGCCGCAACTCCCTCTAGCCTGGTTCCCCTATGGGTCAGCGCTTCTATGTCGAGACCTTGGGCTGCCCCAAGAACCAGGTCGACAGCGACAAGCTGATCGGCACGCTGCTGGCCGACGGCATGAGCGCCACCGACGATCCGTCGAAGGCCGATCTCGTGGTGGTGAACACCTGCGCGTTCATCGACGAGGCGCGCAAGGAGAGCATCGACACGATCCTCGCCCTGGAGGATCAGCGCAAGAAGGGCGGCCGGCTGGTGGTCACCGGCTGCATGGCCGAGCGCTACGGCGCCGAGCTGGCCGAGGCGTTGCCCGAGGTGGATCAGGTGTCGGGCTTCGGCGTGCCGGTGAACCTGGGTGCCAAACCGGGCAAAGGGTCGGGTAAGAAGCTGATCCCGCTCTCCACAGTGCCCACGCTCGATCTACTGAACCTGCCGCGCCCCAAGTCCACCAGCCCGTGGGCCTACGTGAAGATCGCCGAGGGGTGCGACCGCAATTGCGGATTCTGCGCGATCCCGTCGTTCCGTGGCCCCCAGCGCAGCCGCGACGTCAGCTCGATCCTGCACGAGGTGGAAGAACTGCAGGCGCAAGAGATCGTGCTGATCGCGCAAGACCTGGCCAGCTACGGCAAGGATCGCCCGGCCGAGTTGGGCGCCGGCAGCATCGTGCCGCTGGTGCGGGCGGTCAGCGCGCAGGTGCCCTGGACCCGCTTGCTGTACCTGTACCCCAGCGATCTCACCGACGAGCTGATCGACGCGATCTGCGACACCGGCGTGCCGTACTTCGACCTGTCGCTGCAGCACGTCAGCAAGCCGCTGCTGCGCCGCATGCGCCGCTGGGGCGACGGCCAGCGGTTCCTCGACCGCATCGGCGACATCCGCCGGCGCGAACCCACGGCCGCGTTCCGCAGCAACTTCATCGTCGGCTATCCGGGCGAGACCGAGGAAGACCACGACCAGCTGCTGTCGTTCGTCGAGAACGCTCAGCTCGACTGGTGCGGGTTCTTCGCCTACAGCCCCGAGGAGGGCACGTACGCGATGGAACTCGACGGCACCGTGCCCACCGGGCTGATGAACCAGCGCCTGGCCGAGCTGCGCGAGCTGCAGGACGAGATCACTGCCGCCCGTCGCGACGACCTGATCGGTGCCACCGTGAAGGTGTTGGTGGATTCGCCCGGCGAGGCGCGCAGCACGCGTGAAGCCCCCGAGATCGATGGCGTGATCGAGGTGCCCGCGGATCTCGCGGTGGGGCAGTTCTACGAGGTGCGGATCGTTGATGCCATGGGGCCCGATCTCGTGGCAGACTCGCTCTGATGCCTGTCGACCCGTCTGCCGTCAAAACCTGGGCCAACCTCGTCACGGTGGCACGAGTGCTCATCGCCCCGCTGATGCTGGTGCTGATCCCCGACCATCGGGGTGGCAGCTGGGCCGCCTTCGCCCTGTGGTTCGTGCTGTGTGCCAGCGACGGCATCGACGGCTACCTGGCCCGACGTCACGGGGCCACCACCTTGGGTGCCTTCCTCGACCCGCTGGCCGACAAGATCCTCGTGCTCGGCGCGATGTTCATCCTGGTCGCCAACGACACGTTCTGGATCGTGCCGGTGGTGATCGTCACCGCTCGCGAACTGCTGATCAGCCTGTACCGCACGTTCGTCGCCTCCAAAGGCATCAGCGTGCCGGCCAGCAAGATCGCCAAGTGGAAGACGTTCGTGCAGCAGCTGGCGGTCGGGTTCGCGATCATCCCGCCCACCGCTCGCGACGCGAAGTGGCTGTGGAACGGCCTGCTCTGGATCTCGGTGGCCCTCGCCGTCATCAGCGGTGGGCAGTACGTGTACCGGGCGATGCGCAGCGGCCCCCTCGAAGCCGATCCCGCGAACGCCATCTGAGCCATGCGCTGCGACATCGTTGCAGTGGGCACCGAGCTGCTGCTGGGGCAGATCACCGACACCAACAGCCAGTGGATGGGCGAGCAGCTCGCGCTGGCGGGCATCGACAGCCTGATGCAGGTGAAGGTGGGCGACAACCTGGCGCGCATCACGACGCTGCTGCGGCGCACGCTGGCCGAGGCCGATGCGGTGATCATGTGTGGCGGGCTGGGGCCCACGCACGACGACATCACCCGTGACGCCATCGCCGCCGTAATGGGCGTGGGGCTGCACCACGACGAGGGTGTGGCGCAGGTGATCGCCGACATGTTCGCCTCCCGCGGTCGCCCGATGGCGGCCAACAACCTGCGCCAGGCGCAGGTGCCCGATGGCGCCACGATCATCCCGCAGACCCGCGGCACCGCACCCGGCCTGATCTGCCCGGTCGTTCTCGACGGCGTGGCGAAGGTGGTCTATGCGGTGCCCGGTGTGCCGCACGAGATGAAGGACATGATCGAGCGGGCCGTGCTGCCCGACCTGTTGGCCCGCGCCGGCGAGGCGAGTGTGATCCGCAGTCGCACGCTGCGCACCTGGGGCGAGAGCGAGAGCGGCCTCAACGAGCGGCTCGACCCGCTGATCGCCCGCCTCGAAACTGAGGGCAACCCCACGCTCGCCTTCCTGGCCAGCGGGTGGGAGGGCATCAAGGTGCGCCTCACGGCCAAGGCCGCCACCGAGGCCGAGGCGTTGCAGGTGCTGGGCCGCTGGGAGGCGGAGGTGCGCCTGCTGGTGGACGACGTGGTGTTCGGGATGGACGACGAGACCATGGAATTCGTCGTGCTGCAGTTGCTGCGCGACAAGGGCCTGTCGTTGGGGTTGGCCGAGTCGGTGACGGGTGGGCTCGTGGCCGGCCGCATCACCGCGGTGCCCGGTGCGAGCGAGGTGTTCCGCGGCGGCGTGGTGAGCTACGCGAGCGCGGTGAAGCACGAGCTGCTGGGCGTGCCGCACGGCCCAGTCGTCAGCGAAGCGGCCGCAGCGGCGATGGCGCGTGGTGCGCAGCGCGTGCTACAGGCCGACGTTGGCCTGGCGCTCACCGGCGTTGCTGGCCCCGCCGAGCAGGACGGCATGCCCGTGGGCACGTTGTGCGTGGGCATCGCGATCCACGATGAGGTGCACACACGCACGCTGCGGATGCCCGGCCAGCGCGAGCAGATGCGGCAGATGAGCGTGATCAGCGCGCTCGACCTGCTGCGCCGTGCACTCTTGGCGATGTGACCGCGCCGTAGGCTGGCGGCCACGCCCCCGTAGCTCAATGGATAGAGCAGCGGGTTTCTACCCCGTTGGTTGGGAGTTCGAGTCTCTCCGGGGGCGCTCATGCTTGAGGCGTAGGGAAAGCGCTCATCGCGGTCTACCCTGAGCGGGTCCATCAGGGGCAACAGAGGTGAGGTTCCGAGTGAAGTTCAAGAAGGGCGACACGGTCATCTACCCACAGCACGGTGCATGCATCGTGGTGGGTACGAAGAAGATGGAAGCCTTCGGCAGCATGCAGGAGTACCTGATCCTGAAGACCGTCATCAACGAGATGACACTGTCGGTGCCCACCCTGAAGGCCAGCGAGGTCGGCGTGCGTCCGCCCGTCAACCCCGAAGAACTCGAAGACCTCGTGGCGGTGCTCAGCAAGCCCGATCCTCGCGTGCCCTCCAACTGGAGCCGCCGGTTCAAGAACCACCAGGAGAAGCTGAAGAGCGGCGACGTGTACCAGGTGGCCGAGGTGGTTCGTAACCTCGCCGCCCGCAACCGCGACGCATCGCTGTCGGCTGCCGAGCGCACGATGTACGACCGTGCGCGCATCAACCTGATCAGCGAGATCGCCCCGGCGCTGAAGGTGTCGGCCGAGGAGGCCGAGCGCTATCTCGACGAGGCGCTCGCCAAGGGTGTGCTGAAGCCTGCCAAGGAAGCGGCGAAGAAGAAGGCCTGAGCCGTCTAGTGTGCGGCCCATGTCCGGCACGCACACTCGCGAACAGCTCGAACAACTGATCCGGGACGGTGCCATCGACACCGTGCTGATGGTGTTCCCCGATCTGCAAGGCAGGCTGGTGGGCAAGCGCACCACCGGCAGATTCTTCCTCAACAGCGTCGCCGACGCGGGCACCGAGAACTGCGACTACCTGATCGCCTGCGACATGGACAACAACCCCGTGTCGGGCTACCGCTTCGCCAGCTACGAGCAGGGTTACGGCGACATGTTGGCCAAGGCCGACTGGAACACGGTGCGCGTGATCCCATGGGTGGAGAAGACGGCGATGATCATGTGCGATCTGTTGCAGGTCGACAGCCACGAGTTGATCTCGGTGGCGCCGCGCTCGATCCTGCAGGCCCAGGTGGGCGCGGCCGCGGCGATGGGGTTCTTGCCGATGGTCGCCAGCGAGATCGAGTTCTACCTGTTCAAGGACACCTACGACGAGGCCCATGAGAAGGGCTACCGCAACCTGCGGCCGCACTCGCCGTGGCTGGAGGACTACCACATCCTGCAGACCACCAAGGACGAGTACGTGCTGGGTGCGATCCGCCGCAACCTGGAGGCCGCCGGCGTGCCGGTGGAGTTCAGCAAGGGCGAGGCCGGCAAGGGCCAGCACGAGATCAACCTCGACTACACCACCGCGGTCGAGATGGCCGACCGCAACAGCGTGTACAAGCTGGCCGCGAAGGAGATCGCCCACTTCGCCGGGCGATCGGTCAGCTTCATGGCCAAGTACGACTTCAACGACACGGGTTCGTCGTGCCACATCCACTCCAGCCTGTGGTCGCTGGACGGGCAGACCGCCGTGTTCGATGATCACCACGGCGCTCACGGCATGAGCGACACGTTCCGGCACTATCTCGCCGGGCAGATCGCCACCGCGCAGGAGTTCAGCCTGCTGTGGGCCCCCACGATCAACAGCTACAAGCGGTTCCAGCTCGGCTCGTGGGCGCCCACCGGCATCGGCTGGGGCATCGACAACCGCACGCTCGGGTTCCGCAAGGTGGGCCACGGCAAGGGCACCCGCGTGGAGTGCCGCATCCCCGGTGCCGACGCCAACAGCTACTTCGCCTTCGCCGGCACGCTGGCCGGTGGCCTGTACGGCATCAAGAACCAGCTCGAGCTGGGCGCGCCGTTCGTGGGGAACGGCTACGAAGCCGCCGACATCCCGCGCATCCCGTGGAACATCGTCGACGCGATCAACGCCTGGGAGCGCAGCGACATCGCCCGCGAGGCCTTCGGCGACGACGTGCACCATCACATCCTCACCATGGCCAAGGCCGAGTGGGAGGCCTTCAACCACACCGTCACCGACTGGGAACTGCGCCGCTACTGGGAGCGCATCTAGCTGATGCCGAACGGTGGCATGCCGTGGTACCTCGTGCCGCGGGCGATGGGACGGTGGCAACGACGGCTTGTCGGCGCCTTCGCCCCGTTGGCCGTGACCGGGTTCGGTTTCATTTTCGGATGGCTGATGGTCCACTTTCCTGGTCGCGGTGACGAATCAGGCAACCAGCCTGCACCCGTCTGGCTGCTGTGGACGGGGGTTGGGTGCGTCGCCGCTGCGGTTGGGGTGTATGCCGTCGCCAGGTTGACGTCACCGGTGTACGACAGCGATCCGAATACGCCGAGCGACGACCCGGTTCCCGTTGGACGTGGGTGCGTGCACGGTGCGCTCTTGATCGTGTGCTTCCTGAGTGCGCTCGTCGCCAGCTCCCTCGCATCTGCGTCCAGCGCGTACCGCTGGCATCCCTTGTGGATGCTCGGGGGCATCCCGATCATCCTGCTTTTCGCCGCTGCCGGCCGGCGACGGTCCTGACCCTGTCAGTCGAAGAAGGTGAAGAAGCTGGTGGCCATCGTCCACCCACTCCACTGCGGTCGCTCCGGCGAAGGCTGTCACGCCCGCCGACCGTAGCCCCGCCCCGCCTGCTCCGGTCGCCTGATTTCGTGCCGCTACCCGGTCTGTGTCGCGGTCGCGACCACGGAATCTGCGGTCACGGCCGCGACACGAAAGGAGGGAAGGAGGGGGCGAGGCGGAGGCCGCGGTCGTCGCGGGTCACCTCCATGGCAAAGTCGAAGGCATCGACACGGCCTGCGCACTCGATGTCGAGCGGGTGGCAGTGGCCGTCACCAAGCGCCAGCGTGCGGATCGCCTCGTCCGTGACCAACAGTGCGGCGGCCACGTCGCGGGCGTCCGGTGCGTGGCCGAGGCGGATGGCCTCGATGTGTGCCGCGGTCATCCGGTCGTCGTCACCGCTGGTGTCCGGCGCGTCGGGGAAGCAGCCGGTGATCACGTAGGTCGGGTCGCCCAGACCCGCGGCGGTGACGGCCGCCGCCGTGGCTGACGCGCACACGAGGCTCGCTGCCCACAGCCGCGTCGCGTGCGAGGCGGCGACGACGCCCTGTGTGCCAGCCGAGGTGCGCTGCACGAGCGTGCGACCGCGGAGGTCGGCCCGGCTGAGCGCGACGGGCGAGTTCGCGAAGTCGAACCCCTGGGGGCGGCGCCCATGGTCCTCGCCCATCGCCAGCACACCTGCGTGTCGCTGTTTGAATTCCAGGGCTTCGTCGACCCCGCCGACGAGGTAGATCGCCTCGGCGCCAGCACCGAACGCGTACGCGGCCGTCGTGAACGCGCGGATGACATCGATCACCACGACCGGCCCGGTCACGCCCGCCAGTTCCCACCGCGCCACCTGTCTGCTGCCCATGACGTCAGACCTCGAACTCGACAAGGACGGGGAGGTGGTCGCTGAGGCGGCGCCACAGTTGGTCGCCGTCGGGGGTGACGGTGGCAAGCACACGCACGGCAGTGGGCACGAGCACGTAGTCGAGCCGTTGGTACGGTGCGTTCGACGGGCTGGTGTGCTCGCCGCCGTGGTCGACGAGGTCGACCGGGCGGAACTCGCGCATCACTTCCACCGCCGTATCATCCGTGGTGTTGAAGTCACCCGCCAGCACCCGCAGCGGCGACGTGTCGGCGCGAATGCGGTCGGCCACCCGGCGGGCCTGGGCGATGCGCTCGTCGGCGTCGTGGCTGGCGAGGTGCGTGTCGAACAGGCGCAGCGCGCCGTCGCGGCGCCGCACGGTGGCCCCCAGCAGCACGCGGTGCTTGTAGTGCCAGGTGCTGACACCGGGGGAGATGGTGGTGCGCATGCGGCCCGACAGCGCCCATGGCGACACGATCGCCAGGCCCTCGGCGCGCCACCACAGCAGCGGCGTGTACGGATAGTGCTTGCGCGCCCACACGTGTTGCCAGCCGAGCCGCTGCGCCATCCGACGGGCCTGACCGCGGCGCACCTCCTGCAGCGCGACCGCGTCGGGCTCGTGCTCGCGTAGCACGGCAGCGATGTCGCCGAGGTCGGGGTCGTGGGCACCGAGGATGTTCCAGGTCATCACCCGCCAAGTCGTCACCGGGCAAGTCTGGCCGATCCGATACCGTGGTTCGCCATGAGTCGTCTCGCGGGCAAGGTCGCCCTCATCACAGGTGCATCGTCGGGTCTTGGCAGGGTTGGAGCCGAGCGCTTCGCCGCCGAAGGGGCAAGGGTGGTGGTGGCCGACATCACCGATGGCGATGAGGTGATCGATGCGATTGCCGCGGCCGGTGGCGAGGCCAGCTTCGTCGCCTGCGACGTCACCAACCCCGAGAGCGTGGAGAACGCGGTGAACTTCGCGGTCGAGACTTACGGCGGCCTGCACGTGCTGTACAACAACGCCGGTGTGATGTTGGGCGACGACGACAACCCCGTCACCACCAGCGTCGAGACCTACCAGCGCACGATGGATATCAACGTGCTCGGCACCATGCTCGGTTGCAAGTACGCCATCCCGGCGATGCAGCAGTCGGGGTCGGGCAGCATCGTCAACGTTGCGTCGTTCGTGGCCCACATGGGCGCGGCCACGCCGCAGATCGCGTACACCGCCTCCAAGGGCGCCGTGCTGGCGATGACCCGCGAGATCGCCACCATCTACGCCCGGCAGGGCATTCGCTGCAACGCGCTGTGCCCCGGCCCGATCATGACCCCGCTGCTGGCCAAGTTCCTCAGCGACGATGCGAAGCGCAATCGTCGCCTCGTGCATATCCCGATGGGCCGCTTCGGCGAGCCGATCGAGATCGCCAACGGCGCCCTGTTCCTCGCCAGCGACGAGAGCAGCTGGATGACCGGCCAGTCGCTGATCATCGACGGTGGCATCACCGCGGCGTACGTCACGCCCGAGTGACATGACGTTGCACGGCCCGGGCGCCGCCACGGGCGACCTCGAGGCACGTGCCGTGAGGTGGATCCAGCACCGTCTGGCCGGCACCGGTGCGGGCGTGGTGGGCGACCCTGGCGCACTCACTGCTGCGCTGGCGGGCTCGGTCACCGACGCCGGCCTGGGACTCGACGGCGCGTGGCGGATGTTCGCCGACGTGGCCGCGCCCAACAACGTGGGCCTCGACAGCAACCGGTTCCTCGCGTTCATCCCGTGTTCGCCATCGGCCGCCGCCGTGTGGATGGACGCGATCGTGGGCACGGCCAACTTCTCCGGCGAGGCGTGGCTGGAGGCGGCCGGCGCGATCGCCGCCGAACAGCACGTGCTGCAGTTCCTCGCCGATCAGGCAGGGCTGCCCGCCGGCGCGGGTGGTTGCTTCATGAGCGGCGGCAGCATCGGCAACCTCTCAGCGCTGGCAGTGGCGCGCGAGCAGGCCGGCGAGCGGCGCACCGTGGTGGTGGCCGACACGGCGCACGCCTCGGTTCACAACGCGCTGCACCTGCTGGGCCTGCGCTCGCTGGTGGTTGACACCGGGCACGACTGCCGGCTCACGGGCGCGGCGATCCGTGCCGCGACGGCGGGCCGCACCGACATCACCGCGATCGTGGCCTCCGCGGGCAGCACCAACGCAGGCGTGATCGACGACCTCTCCGGCTGCGCCGACGCCGCCGACGAGCTGAACGCGTGGCTGCACGTGGATGGCGCGTACGGGCTGGCGGCGATGCTGCTGCCCGAGCTGCGCTCACAGTTCGCCGGCATCGAGCGCGCCGACAGCTTCATCGTCGATCCGCACAAGTGGCTGTTCGCGCCGGTGGGTTCGTGCGCGCTGTTCTACCGCGATCCAGCGCTCGCCGCGGCCGTGCACACTCAGCACGGCCCGTACATCGAGAGCATCCGCACCGGCGACGGCACGTACAACCCCAGCGATCTGGGTTACCAGCTCACCCGGCGGGCCAGCGGGCTGCCGCTCTGGTTCGCGCTCGCGCTCCACGGCGTGGATGCGCACCGCAAGGCGATCCGTGCGGGCGTCCACCTCGCCGCGCAGATGGCCGACGCACTCGACGCCTGCCCCACCACCCAGCTCGTGATGCGGCCCACCTTGGGCGTGGTGCTGTTCCGCCGCGATGGGTGGGGTCGCGCTGAGTGGCAGCGGTGGGCCGCCGACGTGTTGGCCGCGGGCATCGCGTTCGTGGCACCCACCACCCACCGCGGAGAGCCCGTCGGCCGGTTGGTGTTCATGCACCCGCTGACGCCCCCTTCGGTGGTCAGCGAACTGATCGCCGGCCTGCGCTGATTGGGGGCTGTGCAGCTCGTGCTCTCGTGACCGGCCAGACTGTGGGTATGAGTTCCGTCGCCTTCATCGGGCTCGGCGTGATGGGCACGCCGATGGCCCGTCACCTCGCCGCCGCCGGCCATCAGGTCACCGTCTACAACCGCACGCCGGGAAAGGCGCTGGCGTGGGTGGCGCTCTACGGTCATCGCGCCGCGCCCACACCGCGTGAGGCGGCCGAAGGTGCCGAGTTCGTGTTCCTCTGCGTGGGCAACGACAACGACGTGCGCGACGTCGTGTACGGCCCCGACGGCGTGCTGGCCGGTGCCGGTGCCGGCGCGGTGCTGATCGATCACACCACCGCCTCCGCCGAAGTGGCCAAAGAGCTCGCCGAAGCCGCCGCCGAGTTCGGCGTGGGGTTCATCGATGCGCCCGTGTCGGGCGGCCAGGCAGGTGCGGAGAACGCGCAGCTCACGATCATGTGTGGCGCCGACGACGAAGCGTTCTACGAACTGGCCAAGCCGGTGATGGGGTCGTATGCCAAGGCCAGCGCGCTGATGGGCCCGGCGGGCTCGGGTCAGCTCACCAAGATGGTGAACCAGATCCTGATCGCCGGCATCGTGCAGGGCCTGGCCGAGGGCCTCAACTTCGCCGTGAAGGCCGGCCTCGACCCGCAGCAGGTGACCGACGTGATCAAGTACGGCGCGGCGCAGAGCTGGCAGCTGGAGAACCGCGGGCACACGATGGTGAAGGGCGAGTTCGACTTCGGGTTCGCCGTCGAGTGGATGCGCAAGGATCTCGGCATCGTGCTCGACGAGGCGAACCGCAACGGCGCCCGCCTCCCGGTGACCGCGCTGATCGATCAGTTCTACGCGCAGGTCATTGCCAGGGGCGGACGCCGTTGGGACACCAGCAGCCTCATCCAACTGCTCGCGAACGACTGAACTGAACACACCGTCGCCGTCGGTCCGCGACTTGATAGAAACGTGATATTTTTCCGACGGAAAGAGAGGGGGGCCACTTGAAGAAGCGACTAGTGGTTGCGATGGGGATCCTGATGGGTGCTCTCGTGTTCGGTACCGCCAATACGGCGTCGGCACAGATCGACGGCGAATGCTCGGCATCGGGTGCGTGGCAGGACAATGGGCTGAAGGTCGATGCGCAAACCGTGGGCGACGATGTCATCACGATTCCGCGTACGGACACCGTCAACTGGGAAGGCTCGGTCAGCTCACCTCCGGGTGAGTACAGCGGCTCGATCTGGCTCGAGCTGCCGCCGCCCTTCGGGAAGCTGAAGATCGACGACTGGTCCGGCAACGGTGACAGCACGTCCAACTCGGGAAGCAAGGAGTACGACATCCCGAAGCTTGTTCCTGCTGGCGTCGAATTCGAAGTGGCGGGTGAGCACTTCGCCGACAACGGAGACTGCACCGGGTACGTGAAGCTGGTGATCGATGGTGGACTGTTCGATTCGTTCGTCTCCATCATCTTCTTCGTGCTGACGGCCTTGTTCGGAGTCTTGTTCGCCTTGGTGGTCTGGAAGATGTTGGTCAACGCCGGGTTTTTTGCAAGGAGCGCGCTGTGAAGATCGGAAAGCTGATCACCACTGCCCTGTTGGGCTTCATGTTCTTCCTCTTCATCGGTCTCGACCTCGTGCTCTTCGGCGTCATCCCGTTGAACAGCGTTGTCGTCACCATCATGCCGATCATCGGCCTGGTGCTCGGCGCCGCGCTGGTTGTCGTGGCATCACGGAAGCAGGGGAGCGCGGTCAACACCGCACCACCCGCAGCCTGAACCTCCGGATGTTCTGCATCATGCCCCTCTGATGGGGCATGATGCAGACGGAGGGTTGGCCCTCCCCTCATCAGGAGGAGACTCATGAAGACGATTCGATGGGTTACCGCAGGCCTTTTGTTCGGGGCGGTGATGGTGGGTTCAGGCAGCCCCGCTGCCGCCCAGCTCGAGGGCGAGTGCAGCGGTTCAGGGGTGTGGAAGGACAGTGACCTCGCTGTCGATGCCGAATCCGTGGGCGACGAGCTGGTCACGATCCCGCGCAAGGACACCGTGGACTGGCAGGGGTCGGTGTCGGGGCCGCCGGGCGAGTACTCGGGTTCGATCTGGATCGAGTTGCCACCACCGTTCGGCAAGGTCGAGATCGACAACTGGGGTGGAACGAGCGACAACAACAACAACGCTGGCTCCGAGGACTACGACCTGCCCAAGCTGGTGCCTGCAGGCGTGGAGTTCAAGGTGGTGGGTGAGCACACCGACTCGAACGGCCACTGCGAAGGGTACGTGCGGTTGGAGATCGAGGGCGGCGCGTTCGACTCGCCGATCATCTGGGGTGCGTTGGTGTTGACCGCGCTCACCGGCGGGCCGCTGGCCCTGCTGTTGATCGCCATGGTGAAGTCGGCCGTCGGTGCCGGGATCGGAGGTGCGCGATGAAGGTCGGACGGCTCATCGGAGCGTGTGCGCTCGGTTTCTTCTTCTTCTTGTTCGTGGCCATCGACCTCGTGCTGTTCGGCGTCATCCCGCTGAACAGCGTGCTGGTCACCCTGCTGCCGCTCATCGGGCTGCTGCTGGTGGCAGTGATCGGGGTCGTCAGCTCACGGGGTGGCGGCGCGGCACCGGCCGAGCAACCGCCCGCGCCGCCGGCACCCGCTGCCTGACATCCACTCTTGAGGTTCAGCCCGCCGCCGCCACCGCCACGGCATCGACGATCCGGTCGATCTGCTCGTCGGTGGTGACGAGCGGCGGGCAGAACAACAACGAATCGGCGTTGAGTGCGCGGCACACGACACCGCGCTCGAACATCGCGTCGCGGATCGCCATCGCGTTCTGGTCGGGGCGCAGAGCGGCAGCCCACATCGCCCCACACCCGCGGATGTGGTCGATCGTGCCGTCGTCGGCCAGTGCTTGCAGGCCCTGCTCGAGGCGGGCGCCCACGTGGGTGGCGCGTGGCACCAACTGCTCGCGCTGCATGATCTCCAGGTTCTTCAGCGCCGCGGCGCAGGCGGTGGCATGGCCCGAGTAGGTCATGCCGTGGCGCAGGAAGAAGTCGCTGTCGGCCTCGAGCGCAGCCGTCGGCTGCGGGCCCACGAACACGCCCCCGAGTGGCAGGTAGCCCGACGTGACCGCCTTGGCGAACGTGACGAAGTCGGGAGTGACGCCGTAGTGGTGGGCGGCGAACCAGTCGCCGAGGCGACCGAAACCGGTGATCACCTCGTCGAACACGAGGTACGCGCCGTGCTGGTCGCACAGGCGACGCACGCTCTGCAGGTACCCCTCCTCGGCCGGCCAGATGCCACCCGCACCCTGCACCGGCTCGACGATCACCGCGGCCACCTCGTCGCTGCGCTGGCTCATCAGCGTGGCGAGTGCCTCCACGTCGTCGGCCGGCACCTGCACCACCTCGTCGACGAACGGGCCGAAGTGCTCGCGGTTGGGGGCGATGCCCTGCGCGCTGGTGCCGCCGTACGTGGTGCCGTGGTAGCCGCGGGTGCGCGAGATGATCAGCTTGCGGCGGCCCTGCCCGGCCTGCACGTGGGCGATGCGCGCCAGCTTCATCGCCGTGTCGATCGACTCGCCGCCCGAGCCGGTGAAGAACACCCGCGCGTCGGGGATCGGGCCGATCTCGCGCAACAGTTCGGCGAGCTGCTCGGCCGGGTCGGTGGTGAACGGGTCGAAGCACGAATAGGCCTCGAGCGTGCCCACCTGCGCAGCGATCGCGTCGGCCATCTCCTTGCGGCCATGACCGATCGCGCAGTACCACAAGCTGGCCATGCCATCCACGAGTTCGCGCCCGTCGGCGGTGTACAGCAGCGCGCCCTCACCGCGCACGATGCGGATGAACGACTCGCGAGTTGGCTTGGCGAAGGGGTGCAGGAAGGCCGGGGGCATTCCGCAGACCGTAGTCAACCTAGGATGCACGACCAAGGAGGCGTGGTGGCGAGGACGCAACCCCAACGGGGCTCGGGAATGCAGAGCGTGGGGCGCGTGGTCGGTCGCGCCGTCAAGGGCATGTTCGCCGGTGGGTCCACGCCCGCCCGGCTGCGAATGTGGATGGTGCTCACCGCGGTGTTCGCCGTCGGGCTCGGCGTGCTGGGGGCCACCGGCCTCGGTCGGCGCGACAACGCGCTGCATGACGCACGCGATGCCTCGGCCCAGCTGATCGATGTGCAGCGGGTGCAGGTGTCGTTGGTCGGCGCCGCTGCGCTGGCCACCGAGAACTACCTGCGTGGTGGCCCGGAAGACGCGGAGCAGCGAGCGCAATACGTCACCGAACTGGCCGATGCCAGCTCCGGCCTGGTGGCTGTCAGCAACAAGGTGCCGGCGCAAGAGGCCGAGTTGCTGCGCGCCGCCGCCGACGGCCTCACCAAGTACGCCGGCCTCGTCGAGCAGGCGCGGGCGAACAACCGTCAGGGCTTCCCGATCGGGGCTGCCTACCTGCGTGCCGCCAACGAGGCGGCCTCCGCCGATGTGGCCATCCTCCGTTCGGTACAGGCGTCGCTGCGCGAGCAGGTGAACGACGACCTCGACCGCGCCGAAGCGGCCGGTGTGTGGCTGCATCTCGCCGGTTGGCCGTTGCTGTTGTTGCTGCTGCTCGGCGGGGCATGGATGGCCCGCCGCTTCCGTCGCATGGTGAACGTGCCGCTCGCCGCGGGCGCGATCGCAGCGTTCGCCGTGTTGGCAGCGGTCGGCGGGGTACAAGCATCGGCGATGTCGGATGCCGAAGACGCGGTCGACGGCCCGTTGCTCTCTGCGGATCTGGCGGCGCAGGCACTCTCCGCCGCGTACGACGCGCGTACCCACGAGTTGCTCACGCTCATCAACCGCGGCAACGGCGCCGCCGACGAAGCGGCATGGGGGCAGTCGAGTGCTGTTGCTGCGCTGGCCCTCACCCAGCTGTGCGATCTGTCGGCCGATTGTGCCGAGATCGAGGAGTTCCGCGCCGTCGTCGATGCGCACACCGATCTCCGCGAGATGGACGACGGCGGCGACTGGGATGCGGCCAAGGACACCAGCCTCACCGGCAACGCGCGCATCCAGTTCAATCGCTTCACCCGCGACATCGAGCTCACCAGCGATGGCCACGCCACCACTGCTGCGAACGCGTTGGCTGATGCCCCGGGTGGGGTGCAGGGCGCACGGGTCGTGGTGTTCCTCGCCGGCCTCGTCGTGGCGGCGCTCGTCCTCATCGGCTACGGCCGCCGCCTCCGGGAGTATCGATGAACCGCCCGATGAAGCGACCCATGAAGCGACCTAGGAAGCGACGCGGTATCAGCGCCGTCCTGCTCGTGCCGGTGGTGATGGTCGCCTGCTCCACCACCGGGCGCCTGCCGTCTGCGGTGGAGGTGGAAGCGCCCACCACCACGGCTGGTGCAACGCCACCTGCCGTCGAGTGCCCTGCCGACCAGCAGTTGCCCGACGGCGTCACCCAACCGTCGTACGCACCCGATGGCCCCACGCCCGCGCCGGGAAAGATGCCCGCTGGTTCCACGATGGCGGCGATCAAGGCAGCCGGGGTGCTGCGCGTGGGCATCTCCGCCGACACGCTGCTGTTCAGCTCGCTCGATCCGCAGGACAACGTGATCAAGGGCTTCGACGTGGATGTGCTGCTCGAAGTGGCCAAGGCGATCTTCGCCGTCGACACCGAGGCCGAGGCTCGCCAGCATCTCGACATCACGGTGATTCCGTACCGCGAGCGCCTGCCCAAACTGAAGGCCGACGAGGTCGACCTCGTGGCCCACACGATGACGATCAACTGCGTGCGCTGGCAGCAGATCGCGTTCTCCAGCGAGTACTTCCACGCCGGCCAACGCGTGCTGGTGAAGGTGGATTCCACGTACCGCACGATCGACGATCTCGACTCGGCAGGTGCCACCGTGTGCGTGCCCGACGGCAGCACCAACCAGGAGAACCTCACCGCCTACCCCAACGCGGTGGCGGTCGTGCGCACCGACATCAGCGACTGCCTCGTCGACCTGCAGCAGGGCCAGGTAGAGGCGATCACCGGTGACGACACGGTGCTCGCCGGCCTCGCTGCGCAGGACCCGGCCACCAAGGTGGTGGGCCCGCAGTTCAGCAACGAGCCGTACGGGCTGGGCGTCCGCGCCGACCGGGTCGACTTCGTGAAGTTCGTCAACTCGGTGATCGAGGACATGCGCACCGACGGCCGCTGGGCCGCCATCTACGAGACCTGGCTGGTGCCATCGCTCACCGACACCGTGCCCGACCCGCCGGCCGCGCGCTACGGACGCACGGAGGACTGATGGCGAACGGGGCACCGCCCGACGCGTGGCTCGAGCAGTGGCAGACCTGGCTGTCGTCGCGCACCGACGCGCTGCTGTCGCTGGACGAGCGCGTACGCACCGGGGGCAGCGGCACCGACGCAGCCGATGTCGCGGCCGCGTTCGTGGCGCGCAAGGCGATCACTGATCGGCTGGCGGCGATGATTGCGGCAGGAGCGCGCAACGGGGCTGCGGCAGCGCTGGCGGCCGAGCCGGTGCTCGACGACATGGGCGGCAGGGTGGGTGACGACCTCGATGGCGCAGCGCGTCTGCTCGACGCGGTGCTGCAGCGGGTGGAATCGCGCATCGCGGCGCACGAGCAGGTCAACGCCGATCTCGCCCGGTCATCGGCGCTGGCGCAAGAACTGGGCATGCAGGTGAACCATGTGGCGTCGCTGCGCGAACGAGTGGGCGGTGGTGGCGACCTGGCCGCGGTCGGGCGCGAAGCAGCCGACGCGTTGGCCGGCCTGCAGGCCGCCGACGCCGAACGAGCGAGGCTGTTGGCGGCGTGGTCGACAGTCGCCGCGCGTCTCGACGAGCTGGCAACGGTGGAAACCCGCGTGCGCGAGGCGGCCGCGCGGTGCCGCGAGAAGGTCGTGCAGTCGCCGCCGATCGCGGTGCCGTCGGTGGAGGCGTTCCGCGAGGAAGTCGCCGACGACCTGTCGCCGAGCGCCGATCTCCGTGG
This sequence comes from Actinomycetota bacterium, assembly GCA_030645495.1. Lineage (GTDB taxonomy): Bacteria > Actinomycetota > Acidimicrobiia > Acidimicrobiales > Ilumatobacteraceae > UBA668. The sequence goes on along the minus strand of JAUSLV010000006.1, from coordinate 215,027 downwards.
CGTGCCGTGGGCCGGCGCTCGCGGGCGGATCGTGCCGGTGCTGGCACGACTCGACCGCCTGGCCGCTGCGCTGGCCGAGGCCGAGCAGCGCTTCGCACAACCGCTACGTCGCCGCGACGACCTACGCGGGCTGCTGCAGTCGTTCGCCGGCAAGGCATCGGCCCACGGGGTGCTCGAAACCGCCGAGCTCGACGGTCTGTTCCGCGAGGCCAAGGACGCGCTGTGGTCGGCGCCGTGCGACCTCGTGGCGGCGCAGGCGCTCGTCGATCGCTATGTGGCGGCAGTGAACGAGAAGATCGAGGGGGTTTCCCGATGAGGTGCGTACAGCCAGGTTGTGGGGGCACGATCCTCGACGGGTACTGCGACGTGTGCGGTCTCGCCGGGTCGGCGTCCGCGGGCACCCCGTCGACCGTCGGTGGCAGTAGCAGCCGCAGCAGCGCACGGTCGGGCACGGCGCGCTTGGGCAGCGCACCGCTGGGTTCGGCCCGCGACGTCAGCGCCTCGCGCCCCACCCGTCGTCTCGGCGCGGCGCAGGGTTCGCGGCTGGGCGCCGGCCTCACGCAGGTGCCGCCGATCCCAGAGGTCGACCCGCGCCAGAGCCTCATGGACCCGCCCACAGTGGCCGAAGAGAAGCGCTTCTGCAGCGTGTGCCAGTCGCAGGTGGGGCGCAGTCGCGGCGACACGCAGGGGCGCACCAAGGGCTTCTGCCCGAAGTGCCGCACGCCGTTCGACTTCGACCCGAAGCTGCAGCCTGGCGACCTGCTGGGCGGCCAGTACGAGATCGTGGGCGCGCTCGCGCACGGCGGCATGGGCTGGATCCACCTTGCTCGCGACCGCAACGTGAACGACCGCTGGGTCGTGGTGAAGGGTCTGCTGAACGCCGGCGACCCCGATGCATCGCGAGCGGCGATCGCCGAGAAGCAGTACCTGGCGGAGGTGGAGCACCCGCTGATCGTGGGCATCTACAACTTCGTCACCACCGCCGACGGCCGCTCGTACATCGTGATGGAGTACGTGGGCGGGCGCTCGCTGAACAACCTGCTGAAAGACCGGATGAAGGCCAACGGGGGAGCGTTCTCGGCCATCCCGGTCGATCAGGCGATCGCGTTCATCGTCGAGATCCTTCCGGCGTTCGGCTACCTGCACTCGCTGGGCCTGCTGTACTGCGACTTCAAACCGGCGAACCTGATCCAGGTGGGTGATGGGCTGAAGCTGATCGACCTCGGTGGGGTGCGGCGCGTCGATGACGACGTGTCGCCGATCTACGGCACGGTGGGTTTCCAAGCGCCGGAAGTGGCCGCCGACGGGGCCACCGTGGCCAGCGACCTGTTCACCATTGCGCGCACGTTGGCGGTGCTGATCTTCGAGTTCAAGGGCTATCAGTCCACATACGAAACCACGCTGCCGGTGGCCGACGAAGTGCCGCTGTTCGAGCAGTTCGACTCGCTCTACCGCTGGCTGGTGAAGGGCACGGCCGCCCGCCCGGAGGATCGCTTCCAGTCGGCCGACGAGATGCGCGAACAGCTGTTGGGTGTCTTGCGCGAGGTGATGGCCGCTTCAGTGCAGGGCACGGTCACGCGCAGCACCCCCTCGACATTGTTCGACCCTCCGTCCACCACGGCCGACCGGCTGGCGTGGCCCGACCTGCCGCGCCTGGCCACCGACCCTGCCGACCCGATGGCCGCGTGGCTGGCCGGAGTCACCACCGACGATCCTGCCGCCCGGTCGGAAGCACTACGCAGCGCGCCCCAGGCAACCGTGGCGGTGCTGGTGCAACAGGCCGACGCGGCATTGCGTGCGGGCGACCGCCGGCAGGCCGAGCGTGCGGCCAAGAAGGTGCTGGAGACCGACCCCTGGGAGTGGCGTGGCGTGTGGCTGCAGGGGCTGGCGGCGATGGACGAAGGCGACCACGGCGCTGCGGTCGCCGCGTTCAACGCGGTGTACGGGCAGTTGCCGGGCGAGTTGGCCCCGAAGTTGGCGCTCGCGGCAGCGTGCGAGGCAGCTGGTGAGGCGGCAGTCGCCGAGCGGCTGTACGTCACCTGCGCGGCAACCGACGCCGCCTATGTGGCGGCAGGACTGTTCGGGTTGGGCCGGATTGCTGCGGCGGCGGGTCGGCGCGCCGACGCGCTCGGTGCGTTGGGTCGCATTCCGGCCACCAGCCGGGCGTACGGCGACGCACGACGCGTGCGGGCGTTGCTGCTGGCATCGGCGATGGACCCCACGAACGCCTTGGCCGACCTGGGTGCCGCGGCGGCAGAGCTGGAGGAAGCCACGATGCAACCTGCCGAGCGGGCCGACCTGCGGATTCGGCTCATCGAGCGCGCGCTGCAGACCGTGCGTCAGCAGGGCACTCCGCTCGATGTGAAGATCGGCATGGTGCCCGCCCAGGAACTGCCGTTGCGTCGCGCGCTGGAAGACGCGTACCGCGAGGCGGCGCGCCTGGCACCCGATCGCGCGCAGCGCGTCGCACTCGTCGATCGGGCCAACGCCGTGCGACCGCGCACCGTCGTATGAGCACCACGTGCCCCGCCTGCTCGGCCCCCGTGGCCGACGGCGACGCATTCTGCGAACAATGCGGCAGCGGACTCACCGCGCACGCGGTCGCCGCACCGAGCGAGCAGCCGGCAGCAGCAGCGGGCACCAACGGCCGTGCCTGCAGTGCGTGCGGTGGCAGCGTGCTCGACGATGGGTTCTGCGAGCGCTGCGGTGCGAAGGCGCCCACCGAGCGCGACCACTGGTGCGAGTCGCCGGCGGCCTGGATCGGGGGCGTGTGCGACAAGGGGATCGCGCATGCTCGCAACGAGGACGCGATGGCGTTGGCCGGCCTCGACGACCGCTCGCTGGCCGTGCTCGTGGTGTGCGACGGTGTCACCTCGGCCCCCGACAGCGACCGCGCCTCGCTGGCGGCAGCGCGCGCGGCCTGCTCTGCGTTGGTCGCCACCCCGGCGGCCGACAGTCGAGCTGCGGCAGGGATCATCTCCCACTGGACCGACGCGTTGGTGCTTGCCTGCACCGCCGCCAACGGTGCCGCCGTCGGCGTGGCCCGCACGTTGGGCGATCCGCCCGAGGCACCTTCGTGCACGTTCGTCGCCGCGGTGCTGCAGCGCGATGTGGCCACCGTCGCCTGGTGCGGCGACTCGCGTGCCTATTGGTTGCCCGACAGTGCCACCGCGCAGCCACTCACCGTCGACCACTCACTTGGCACCGAGCTGATGCAGGGCGGGATGACTCGCGAACAGGCCGAGGCCGACTCCACGTTCCACACGATCACCCGCTGGTTGGGTGCCGACTCGGTCGACTCCACTCCCGAGGTGCACAGCGTGCAGCTGTCGTCGCCCGGGTGGCTGCTGGTGTGCAGCGACGGGTTGTGGAACTACGCCTCATCGCCGGAGGCGATCACCGCCGTCATCGGCGAACAGTTGGCGGCAGGCAACACCGAGCCGTTGGCGCTGGCCGAGGCGTTGGTGCGCTGGGCCAACGGGCGCGGCGGGCACGACAACATCACCGCAGCGCTGGCGCGCCACCAGCCTTCACTACGCTGACCACACGGAGGTCGTCATGGCCGATTTCACGGCGGAAGTGTTCCAGAACGAATACCTGCCCGAAGGGGCCACCGACACGCACGCGGTGGTGTCGGTCAGCTGTGCCAACGCGGGCAAGGCCGGTACGTCGGGTGAGGTCGCGGAAGTGATCATCATCGATACGTCGGGCTCGATGGACATGCCGCCGGCCAAGATCGCCGCCGCACGACGCGCCGCCAAGGTGGCCATCGGCGAGATCGTCGACGGCGCGTGGTTCGCGGTGCTCAGCGGTCACAGCGTGGCGCAGATGGTGTACCCCACCCATCCCGGCATGGCGAAGATGAGCGAGATCACCCGCGCCGAAGCCTTGGCCAAGGTGGGTCGGCTACGCAGCGGAGGTGCCACCGCCATCGGCGCTTGGATCAACGCGGCCACCGAGTTGTTCGAGCAGACCAGCGGTGCGCAGTGCCACGCGATCCTGCTCACCGACGGCAAGATCGAGGGCGAGGATTCGCTCGTGCTGACGCATGCACTGCGTTCGGCTGCCGGCAAGTTCCAGTGCGACTGCCGTGGCATCGGGCAGGATTGGGTGGTCGAAGAGCTCCGCGAGATCTCCACCGCCCTGCTCGGCACAGTCGACATCGTGGCCAAGCCCGAACAGCTGGAGGCCGACTTCGAGGACATGATGCGCACCGCGATGAGCCGCGGCGTCGGCGACGTCCGCCTGCGCGTCTGGACCCCCCAGGGCAGTGAGTTGCTGTTCGTGCGCCAGGTGGCCCCCGCGGTGGAGGACATCACCTCGCGCGGCGTGCAGATCTCGCCCTTGGTGCGCGAGTTCCCCACGGGTGCATGGAGCGACGAGTCGCGCGATTTCCACGTGGCGGTGAAGGTGCCGGTGGCCCCGGTGGGCAACGAGCGCCTGGCGGCGCGTGTCGAACTGGTGGTCAACGATCAGGTGCTGGCGAAGTCGTTGGTGAAGGCCGTGTGGAGCACCGACACCGACCTCACCACACGGATCGACCCGGCAGTCGCGCACTACACCGGGCAAGCGCAGCTGGCCGACGCCATCCGGAAGGGTCTCGCGGCCCGCTCGGCCGGCGACGAGCGCACTGCCACCGTGCTGCTGGGCGAGGCAGCCAAACTGGCCCATCAGAGCGGCAACGAGAACACCACCCGCTTGCTGGCCAAGGTGGTCGATGTGGTCGACGCCGACGCGGGTACGGTGCGGTTGAAACAGAACGTGGAGAAGACCGACGAAATGGCACTCGACACGCGCAGTACCAAGACCACCCGCATCCGGCGCACCTCATGAGCCCCGTCACCTGCCCCAACGGCCACAACAGCGCCGACGCCCAGTGGTGCGACACCTGTGGCGCGAAGATCGGCGGTGCCACGAGCGGTGCGGTCGCACCGGCGGTGCCCACGGCGCGGGTGCCCGCGCAGGCGGCCGGGCCGCAAGGACCCACCCAGGCCTGCCCGCACTGCGACAGCTCGAACCCGGGTGATGCGTTGTTCTGCGAGGTGTGCGGCTACGACTTCACCACCGGCCAGGCGCCGGCACCGGCTGCGGCACCTGCTGGCGCTCCGTCGCAGCCGGTGATCGGCTCCACCGTCGACTGGATCGCCGTTGTGGAGGTCGACACCGCGTGGTACGCGCTGAAGGGCATGCTGGCCGATCAACCCTGCCCGCCGGCGTCGTCGTCCACGGTGCCGTTGCCCAACCACACGGCACTCGTCGGCCGCTCGTCAGCGTCGCGCGACATCCATCCCGAGATCGCGCTCGACGCCGACACCGGTGTGTCGCGTCGGCACGCCCAGCTCGTGCGCGACGGCGAGCGGCTCACCGTGGTCGACCTGTCGTCCACGAACGGCACGTACGTCGTGGCCGGGGGCGACGAGCCCGCCGAGGCCACCGCGGCGCTGGTGCCAGGTGTACCCCACGAACTGCATGACGGCGACCGGGTGTACCTGGGGGCTTGGAGCCGGCTGACGGTGCGCGCCTCGGCCTGACGGAGTTCGCAGGTCAGGCGTACGCGCACACCTCGGCGAAGCCGACCCGCAAGCACTCGGTGAGCACGTCGGGGTCGGGGATCGCCGCCGCGTCGGCATTCACGCCGATGCAGCACATGCCGTTGTACGACATCAGCGTGACGTTCAGCGCCGAGCCGGCCGTGGGGCCGAACGGGAAGAAGCCCACCACTCGGCTGCCCTCCAGCCACATCGGCAGTGGTACCCCGGGCACATTGCTGGCGAGGAAGTCGACGCCCTTGAGCATCGCCCCGATCACGCCTCTGGGCATCAGGTTGAGGAAGCCGGCGATCGTGGAGGTGTGCTCCAGCGATCGTTCGTGACGGATGCCGTCGACCACCGACCGCATCGCTTCGATCCGTTCCTTCACGGTGGTGGCCGCCACCGGAACCTGGAACCGCATGACCGTGATGTGGTTGCCACCCTCGGCGTGCTCGTCTTCGCGCAGCGAGACCGGCATGGCGACGCGCAGCTCGTCGACGACATGGCCGTGGTGCTCGTGATACCTGTGCAGCCCGGCGGTGATGCCGGCCAGGTAGGCGTCGTTCAACCGACCGCCCGCGCGCTTGGCGGCATCGTGGAGTGCGTCGACCGGCACCTCGAGCAGTCGGTAGTTGGTGGTGGTCATCCGCCCCACCATCACCGGCGACTTGGGGGTGATGGCCGGGGCAACCACCTTGCCGATCGACTTCGCGGTTTCGAGGATCTCTTTGGCCGCCTGTTGCGGGTGACGCGCCGCCTGCAACAGGTTGGGCACGATCGAACCAAGCTGGTGGCGGGCGAGGTCGACTCCCAGCTCGACGTCGTGAGCGATCACGTCGCGCAGCAACGACAGGGGGCCGTGAGAGCGGGCAGCGGGGCGGTCGGTGGGTTCGTGCGCCGGTGGCGACGGCTCGAAGTTGAACAGGTGGGCTGCCAGCTGCACGGCACCGATGCCGTCGGTCACTACATGATGCGCCTTCATCACGAACGCTGCCCCGTCGAGGAAGCCGTCGTGGCCGACGCCTTCCACCAGCGTGAACTCCCACAGCGGGCGGGCGACATCGAACCCGCCCATCGTGGCGGTGCGCGCCCAGTCGAGCAGGTCTTGCACGCCGCTGCCGGTGGGCAGGCTGATGCGCCGCAAGTGGAAGTCGAGGTCGAAGTCGGGGTCGGGTATCCACCGCAGCAAGGTGGGGTGCAGCGGCACCGGGGCCACCTTCTCGCGCAGCGCGGGTATGTGATGGGTGACTTCCTCCATGCGGTTGCGCACCCGTGCCCATTCCGGCGCGGCCTCGAGCAGCACGACTCCGAGGATCGTGCTGCGCAGCAGCGGATCGGCCTCGACCATCCACATGATGGTGTCGGTCTGACTGAGATACGGCCCCTGGGGCATGGCTGAACCCCCCTCCGCACGCATCCTGTGCTGTCGCTGCAGGGGGTGCCAGGGACCTTGTGCCTGTTGCGCCGACCGCGGGGCCGAAAGACCCTTTGCCCTGGGGGCGCAGCGTCCATAGGGTGCAATTGTGTCCGACAGATCTTCCGCAGCCGAGCTGCGACGTGAGGTGGTCGATGCCAACGAGGCAGTCGCGCGGGTTGCGCACCTGTTCTCCGAAGTGATCGCCATCTATCCGATCACCCCCGCCTCGCCCATGGGCGAGCATGCCGACGAGTGGAGCGCCAAGGGGCATCCGAACCTGTGGGGCGTGGTGCCCGAGGTGATCGAGATGCAGTCCGAGGCCGGCGCGGCCGCCACCTTGCACGGCGCCGTGCTGCGCGGTGCGCTGGCCACCACGTTCACCGCCAGCCAGGGCCTGCTGCTGATGCTGCCCGAGATGTTCAAGATCGCCGGCGAGCTCACACCCACCGTCATCCACGTGGCAGCGCGTTCGGTGGCCACGCATGCGCTCAGCATCTTCGGCGACCACAGCGACGTGATGGCCGCCCGCAGCACCGGCTTCGCCATGCTGTGCGCGCACAATGTCGCCGAAGCGGCCGACATGGCCGCCATCGCTCACACCGCCACGCTCGCCTCGCGGGTGCCGTTCCTCAACTTCTTCGACGGGTTCCGCACCAGCCACGAGCTGAACACCGTGGTGCTGCCGTCGCCCGAGCAACTGGCACAGTTGGTCGACGAGTCGCTGATCCGCGCCCACCGCGAGCGTGGGCTCGACCCCGACCGCCCGCAGTTGCGCGGCAGCGCGCAGAACCCCGACGTGTTCTTCCAGGCACGTGAAGCCTGCAGCCCGTTCCACGCCGCGGTGCCCGCCACCGTGCAGGCCACGATGGACCGCTTCGCCGAGATCACCGGCCGTCAGTACCACCTGGCCGAGTACCACGGCGCGCCCGATGCCGAGCGCGTGATCGTGCTGATGGGTTCGGGCGTCGGTGCCGTTCGCGAGGCCGTCGACGTGATGAACGAGTCGGGCGAGCGGGTCGGTGTGGTGGCGTTGCGGCTGTACCGCCCGTTCCCCACGGCTCAGCTGTTGGCGGCGTTGCCGCCCACCACGCGCACGGTGGCCGTGCTCGACCGCACGAAAGAGCCGGGTGCTCCGTTCGAGCCACTGCACCTCGATGTGCTGTCCGCGTTGTGGCACAGCGACGAGGCCAGCTGGGCAGGTGGGCAGCGACCGCGAGTGATCGGTGGGCGCTACGGCCTCAGCAGCAAGGAGTTCACGCCCGCCATGGTGAAGGCGGTGTTCGACGAAGCCGCCAAGCCGGAACCGAAGAACTCGTTCACCGTCGGCATCAACGACGACGTCAGCCACAGCAGCCTCGCCTACGACCCGGCGTTCAGCACCGACCGTGCCAAGGTGCGCGCCGTGTTCTACGGCCTCGGCTCCGACGGCACGGTGGGCGCGAACAAGAACACCGCCAAGATCATCGGCGCCAACACCGACCTGCACGTGCAGGCGTACTTCGTGTACGACAGCAAGAAGTCGGGCAGCACCACCGTCAGCCACGTGCGTGTCGACGAACACCCGCTGGAGGGCAGTTACCTGATCGGCGAGGCGACGTTCGTGGGCATCCACCAGTGGACGTTCCTCGACCGGTTGGAAGTGCTGAACCTCGCCGCGCAGGGCGCCACGGTGCTGCTCAACTCGCCGTATGCGGCCGACCAGGTGTGGGACCGCCTGCCCGTCGAGGTGCAGCAGCGGGTGATCGATCGCGGCCTGAAGCTCTACACGGTGAACGCCGCGGCGGTTGCTCGCGATGCGGGCCTGGGTGGTCGCATCAACACCGTGATGCAGGCCTGCTTCTTCGGTCTCGCCGGCGTGCTGCCCACCGAGGAGGCCCTGCACGAGCTGAAGGGCGCGATCGAGAAGAGCTACGGCGCCCGTGGCGACGAGGTGGTGCAACGCAACGTGGCCGCGGTCGACAAGTCGCTGGAGAACCTGCACGAGGTTCTCGTGCCCGCCGCGGTGACCGCCACCGTGTACCGCCGCCCCACGGTCAGCGCCGATGCGCCCGACTTCGTGCAGCGCGTCACCGCGATGATGCTCGCCGGCGACGGCGACCTGCTGCCCGTCAGCGCCATGCCGCCCGATGGTGCGTTCCCCACCGGCACCTCGCAGTACGAGAAGCGCACGATCGCCGCCGAGATCCCGATCTGGGAAGCCGACCTGTGCATCGACTGTGGCAAGTGCGCGATCGTGTGCCCGCACGCAGCGATCCGGATGAAGGTCTACGACCCGGCCGATCTGCCGGCCGGGTTGAAGACCAAGTCGTTCCGCAGCCGCGAAGTGCCCGGCATGCAGCTGACGGTGCAAGTGGCCCCCGACGACTGCACCGGTTGCGGTGTGTGCGTGCAGTCGTGCCCCGCGCACGACAAGACGCAGGTGAAGCGCAAGAGCATCAACATGCAGCCGATCCTCGAGCATCTCGACGCCGAGCGTGTCGCGTGGGACGCCTTCCTCGCAGTGCCCTCCGCCGATCCGGCCCAGTGGGACCCCGCATCGGTCAAGACGAGCCAGCTGCGCGAGCCGCTGTTCGAGTTCAGCGGCGCCTGCTCGGGTTGCGGCGAGACGCCGTACCTGAAGCTGCTCACACAGCTGTTCGGCGATCACATGCTGGTGGCCAACGCCACCGGCTGCAGCAGCATCTTCGGTGGCAACCTGCCCACCACGCCGTACACCACGAATGCCGAGGGCCGCGGGCCCGCGTGGGCCAACAGCCTGTTCGAGGACAACGCCGAGTTCGGCCTGGGCATTCGCCTCGGGTTCGAGTCGCAGCGTCGTACGGCGCTGGTGATGCTGGAGGCCGTGCGCCCGCAACTGGAAGCAGCGCTCGGCATCGATGCCCTGGCCGCGTTGGTCGCCGGTGTCGACGACGACGGCGAACTGCCGATCCGCGCCCAGCGCGAGCGGGTGAAGGCGCTGAAGGCTGCCCTGGCGGGTGTGGAGGGCACCGACGCTCGCCGCCTGCTCGACCTCGCCGACACCCTGGTGCGCAAGAGCGTGTGGATCGTGGGTGGCGACGGGTGGGCCTACGACATCGGGGCCGGTGGCCTCGACCATGTGTTGGGCAGTGGTCGCAACGTGAACATCCTGGTGATGGACACCGAGGTGTACTCCAACACCGGCGGCCAGGCCTCGAAGGCCACGCCGCGCGGTGCCGTGGCGAAGTTCGCGGCTGGCGGCAAGGGTGGCATGAAGAAGGATCTCGGCCTCGAGGCGATGAGCTTCGGTGACGTGTACGTGGCGAAGATCGCGATGGGTTCCAGCGAGGTGCAGACCGTGAAGGCGCTGCTGGAGGCCGACGCGTGGCCAGGTGTCTCGCTGGTGATCGCCTACAGCACCTGCATCGCGCATGGCTTCGACATGAAGAACACGATGGTGCAGCAGAAGGTGGCGGTGCAGAGCGGACACTGGCCGCTGTACCGCTACCGCCCGTCGGCCGACAGCGACACCAAGCCGTTCCAGCTCGACAGCGCCGACCCCTCGGTGCCGTACCGCGACTTCGCCGCGAGCGAGGCCCGGTTCGCGATGTTGGCCCGCTCGAACCCCGAGCGCTCCGACGAGTTGGTCGGCCTCGCCCAGCAAGACGTCGACAACCGCTGGCACTACTACCGCCAGCTCGCCGACGTGCAGCGCACGTCGCCCGGCCACGCCACCGAGGGCACCATCGCCGACCAGGAGGACGAGTCGTGACCGATCTCAATACCACCTACCTCGGCCTGCCGCTGCGCAGCCCGCTGGTGGCGTCGGCCGGCCCGGTGACGGGCAACCCGGCACTGTGGCAACGCCTGCAGGCTGCCGGTGCCGGTGCGATCGTGCTGCCGTCGCTGTTCGAGGAAGAGATCGAGCACGATGCGTTCGCGGTCGGATTCGCCGAGGATCACGGGGCCGACATGTTCGGCGAAGCGCTCAGCTTCCTGCCCAAGCTCGATCAGCCGGCCGTCGGCCCCGGCCGCTATCTCGCGCTCGTCGAGCAGGCGCGCGAGCAACTGGAGATCCCGGTGATCGCCAGCCTGAACGGCACCACTCCCGGCGGATGGGTGCGCTACGCGAAGCACCTTGCGGATGCAGGTGCTCACGCCATCGAGTTGAACGTGTACGACATCGTCGCCGACACGCGGATCACCGCCGCCGAGATCGAGCGTCGGTACGTCGAGCTGGTGGAAGAAGTGAAGGCCGAGATCTCGGTGCCGCTCGCCGTGAAGCTGGGGCCATGGTTCACGGCCTTCGGCAACCTGGCGGTGAAGCTGCAGCAGGCCGGCGCCGACGGGCTGGTGCTGTTCAACCGGCTGTATCAGCCCGACATCGACCTCGACACGCTCGACGTGGTGCCGCGCCTCACGCTCAGCACGTCGGTCGAGACGCGCCTGCCGTTGCACTGGATCGCCAACCTGCACGGTCAGGTGGGCTGTTCGCTCGCTGCCAGCAGCGGCGTGCACGACGGCGCCGATGCGCTGAAGCTGTTGCTGGCGGGCGCCGACGTGGTGATGACCACCAGTGCGCTGTTGCTGCACGGCCCCGAGCACCTCGTGGCGATGGAGCGGTTCATCCGCCAGTGGATGGTGGACCGCGACTACGACAGCGTGAATGAGTTGCGGGGCAGCGTCAGCCGCGGCAACGTACCCGATCCGCAGATCTACGAACGGGCCAACTACTACCGAGTGATCCATTCCTGGACCGACATCGTTCATCGGTAGGGTGATCAAATGCGGGAACAAGAGGTTCATTTCGGCCACCGCATCGGCTGGCTGCGGGCGATGGTGCTCGGCGCCAACGACGGCATCATCTCGATCGCCGCGTTGCTGTTGGGTATGGCTGCCGCCGATGCAACGCGCTCGACGCTGCTCACGGCAGGAATGGCAGGCCTGGTGGCCGGTGCCGTCTCGATGGCCTTGGGCGAGTACGTGTCGGTAGCGTCGCAACGCGACAGCGAGCACAGCGACATCGCCAAGGAGACCTGGGAGCTGAAGCACCAGGCCGAGATGGAGCTCGAGGAGCTGACCGCGATCTACCAGGCGCGTGGCCTCACCGAGCCCCTCGCTCGCGAGGTGGCGGTGCAACTCACCGAGCACGACGCGTTGGCCACGCACCTGCGCGACGAGCTGGGCATCTCTGCCGACGAGCTCGCGCGGCCGATGCAGGCGGCGGGTAGTTCGGCCGTGGCGTTCATGATCGGTGGCGTGATCCCGATGGTGGCTGCCTCGCTGGCCTCGATCTCGTTGCGCATCGGCCTGATCCTGTCGGTCACGGTCGTGGCCCTGATTGCACTCGGGTTCATCGGGGCGAAGGCGGGTGGGGCCAAGCCGGGCCGCCCGATCGTGCGGGTGCTCATCGGCGGTGCGGCCGCGATGGGCTTCACGATGCTGGTCGGCAAGGTGTTCGGCGCGGCGATCGCCTGATCAAAGAGGCGCTATGGTCGGCCCTCGACCCCTGGGGAGGGAACCGTGGACTTCGATCCGATGCTGCTGCCGCCGGTGATCCGTGCGTCGTTCTTCACTCAGATGGCGCTCGCACAACAGGTGCGCCTGGCCAACCCGCAGCCCGACTACGTCGCCATGCAGCAAGCGCACCCGGGCGGGCTGATGTGTCCGATGGACGGCATCGCCGTGTCGTTCGGTCGCGAGACCACCGATTTCGTGCTGCGCCACCACGAGCTGTTCTCATCGGCGGTCGACATGCCGCTGGGCAACGTGCGCCCGCTGATCCCGCTGAACATCGATCCGCCGAAGCACTCGAAGTACCGCAAGATCCTCGACCCGCTGTTCTCCCCGAAGCGGATGGACGAGATGGAGCCCGATATTGCGGCACGGGCCAACAAGTTCATCGACGAGTTCGTCGCCGACGGCGAGTGCAACTTCAGCGAGCAGTTCGCCGAGCAGTTCCCGTCGGCGGTGTTCCTCGGCCTGATGGGCATGCCATGGGACCAGCTCGAGATGTTCCTGCACCTGCGCGACGGCATCCTGCACCCGGAGAAGGTCGACCCGGCCGCCGAGGCCGACTTCACCGTGCGCTTCGCAGTGATGAACGCCACCGGCCAGGAGATCTACACCTATTTCAACGAGCAGCTCGACCAGCGCGAGGCGAACCCCGCCGACGATCTGCTGACCCACTTCATCACCGCCGAAGTGGACGGCGACACGATGTCGCGCGAGGAGGTGCTCGACCTGTGTTACCTGTTCCTGATCGCGGGGCTCGACACCGTCAGCGACTCGCTGACGTGCCTCTTCGCGTATCTCGCGCAACACCCCGAGCAGCGCCAGCTGATCGTCGACGACCCGAGGGTGATCCCGGGCGCGGTCGAGGAACTGCTGCGTTGGGAAACGCCCGTGCCGTACGGTGTGCCGCGGGTGGCCACACAGGACGTGCAGCTGCCCAACGGCACGACGCTGGCCGAAGGCACGGTGGTCACCGTCTCGTACGGTGGCGCCAACATCGATCCCAGTGAGTACCCCGACGGGTTCGACGTGCGCTTCGATCGCGACGACAACCGCCACATTGCCTTCGGTGGTGGCGTGCACCGTTGCTTGGGTTCGCACCTCGCTCGCCGCGAACTGCGTATCGCACTGGCCGAGTGGCACCGGCGCATCCCGCAGTACGGCATCAAACCCGGGCACGAAGACCTGCAGTTCCCGCTCGGCCTGCGCCATGTGAAGGATCTCACGCTCAGCTGGAGCTGACCCTCCGCCTGCGCACGCGACCTCGCGAGCCGGTAACTTCCGGCTGATGAAGGTTCGCGTCGATGATTCCCTGTGCCACGGCCACCAGGCCTGTGCGGTTGCTGCGCCGAAGGTGTTCGGAGCCGACGACTACGGCAATGCTGTCGTGCTCATCGAGGGCGACCTCCCGGCCGACCTGGAAGCCGGCACCCGACGTGCTCAGGGCAACTGCCCCGAGCACGCGATCATCATCGACGAGTGAGTCCGCTGGCGGGCGTCGCCATCGCGTCGATTCGTAGGGCCTGAACTACGCTTCGCGAAATGGCCACGGTTGCGTCCCTGCAGCATCACGACAACTCGCTGGAGGTGGTGTGGAGCGACCGAGTGACCACTCGCTACCCCTGGCTGTGGCTGCGCGACAATGCCCACGACGCCGACACGTTGCACCCCGGCACTCGGCAGCGGCAGCTGTTCACGGCACGCGTCCCGCGGGCACTCAGGGGTCTCTGCACCGAGGTCGCCGACAATGCGCTGCACATCACCTGGGACGTGCTCGAGCCCGCCTCGGTGCTGCCGATCGCGTTCCTCGAGGCGTACCGCCATCCGCGCGTGTCCCGCGTCGCGGTCGACGTGCCGATCACACTGTGGAAGGGTGCGACGCTCACCACACCGTCCATCGCCCACGACTTGGTGATGAACACCGACGCCGGTGTGCGCCAATGGCTCACCACCACGCTGCAGTACGGCTTCTGCATCGTCACCGGCACGCCGGCCACCGCCGGTGCCACCGAAGCGCTGGCGCAGCGGGTCGGCTATCTGCGGCACACGATCTTCGGTGGGTTCTGGGAGTTCACCGCTGATCTGGCGAAGGCCGACACCGCCTACACCACACTGGAGTTGCGTGGCCACACCGACGGCACGTACAGCAACGATGCGCCCGGTTGCCAGCTGCTGCACTGCCTCACGTTCAAGGGCGAGGGCGGCGAGAGCACGATCGTGGATGCGTTCGCCATCGCTCGGCGGATGGAGAGCGAACACCCCGACGAGTTCGAGACGCTGTCCACGGTGATGGTGCCCGGCCAGTACGTCGGTGATGGGTCGCACCTGGTGGCCGCCCGCCCGGTGTTCCGCCACGACCACACCGGCCGCCTCGTGCAGGTGTCGTTCAACAACTACGACCGTGCGCCGTTCTTGCTGGCCGAGGGCGACATGATCGCGTTCTACGACGCGCTGCGGGTGTTCGAGGAACTGGCCAACGATCCGTCGATGCAGTGGCGCCACGTGCTGCGGCCCGGTGAGGCGCTGCTGCTCGACAACTGGCGCGTGCTGCACGGCCGCGCCGCGTACACCGGCGAACGCAAGATGTGCGGCTGTTACTTCAACCGCGAGGACGTGGAGAGCCGCCTGCGCACGCTGGCGTGATCAACGGGTCCAGCGTGTGCTGAGTTCTGCGCGCCGCGGCGGGTCGGCGCCGACGCGTTGGCAGGTGATCGCCGACACCTCCTGCGCGGCGGCCGCGGCTTCGGCCACGAGGTCGATGTCGCGCAGGTCGTGGGCGGTGTGGCCGGCGAGTACCCAGTACGCGAGGAACCCGCCGCCGAACGAGTCACCGGCGCCGATCGTGTCGGCGACGGTGATCGGTGCCGTGGGCACCAGCTGTTCGCCCGTGGCGGTGATCGCCCACGTGCCCGCTGCGCCGGCCGTCAGCAGCACCGCAGACACGCCGTCGGCCACCAGGCTGCGGGCATACTCGATCGGCTCGGTGCCGGGGGCGAGGAACCGGGCGTCGTCGTCGCTCACCTTCACCACATCCGCCCGCTCACACGCGGCAGCGACACGTGCCGCGTACGCAGCGCGATCCGTCACCACAGCAGGGCGGCAGTTGGGGTCGATCATCACGAGCGTGTCGTCTGCCAGCCCGGCGAGGTAGCCGAGCAGTGTGGTGGCCATCGGCTCGAGCACCAAGCCCAGCGTGCCCGCGTGCACCGCGGTGGGGACGGCCGCAGCCGCGGGCACGGCGTCGAGGGCCGGCGCGGAGGTGCCGGCGAAGTAGAAGCGGTAGGTCGCCGCGCCGCGCTCGTCGAGCTCGGCTGCGGCCAGCGTGGTGGGCAGCTCGGTGCGCACCACGGCGGCGGCGCTCACCCCGTCGGCCGCCAGCGCCGCAGCCAGCTGGGTGCCGAACCGATCGTGCGACACGCAGCCGAGGAACGTGACCGGCAGGCCCAGGCGACCGATCGTGCGGGCCGTGTTGTACGGGCCACCACCCAGCTTGGCCACCACGCCACCGCCGGTGTCGATGACGAGATCGACCAGCGCCTCGCCGGCGACGACGATCAGGGGCGACTCGCCGGCGGAGTTGGGGGCCACGGTGCAGCAGTGTAGGCGGTGGCCGTACGCTCTCGCAGGTGAGCCTCGCCGACCTGATCGCCCGCTTCGACCCTGCCGACCCCGCATTCGTCGCCGACCCGTATCCGGTGCTCAACGACCTGCGCGAGGCAACCCCGATCTTCTGGAACGCGAACACCGAGCAATGGACGCTCACTCGCTTCACTGATGTGTTCGAGACGTTGCGCGACCGTCGGCTCGGGCGCAGCTACAGCCACCTCTACAGCCACGCGCAGGTGGGGCGCACCGGGCCCGATCCGCGCTGGGCGGCGTTCCAACAGCACGAACGCTGGTCGTTGCTGTGCCTCGAACCCCCGGATCACACGCGCATCCGCCGCCTGGTGGCGAAGGTGTTCACCCCCAAGGCCGTGGCTGCGTTGCGCCCGGCCGTGCAGGGGTTCGCCGACGAGCTGCTCGACGCATGCCGCGAGAAAGGCAGCTTCGAGCTGCTGGCCGACTACGCGCAGCCCTACTCGGTGGCCGTCATCTGTTCGATGCTCGGGGTGCCCCGAGCCGACACCCAGCTGCTGCTCGATTGGTCGCACGCGATCGTGAAGATGTACGAGTTGGCCACCACCGACGACGTGCGTGCCGCAGCGAACACGGCTGCGGCCGAGTACATCGAGTACACGAAGGCGCTGATCGCCGACAAGCGCCGCAACCCTGATGGGCTGTTGGTGAGCGAACTCGTGCAGGTGGAGGACGAGGGCGATCGGCTGACCGACGACGAGATCATCAGCACCACGATGGTGTTGCTCGAGGCCGGGCACGAGGCCACGGTCAACACGCTGGGCAACGGCATGCGTGCGGTCCTGCGCCACGAGGGTGAGTGGCAGCGGGTGGTGTCGGGTGAGGTGCCCGCCCGCGTGGCGGTGGAGGAGATGCTGCGCTGGGACCCGCCGCTGCATCTGTTCGAGCGTTGGGTGCTGGAGGATGGCGTGGAGATCGCCGGGCAGCGGATGGAGGTGGGCCAGGAGGTGGCGATGCTGTTCGGTGCGGCCCAGCGCGACCCGCGGCGCTTCAACGACCCTGATCGGTTCGACGTGGCCCGTGGCGACGTGGCCCACATCGGCTTCGGTGGCGGCATCCACTTCTGCGTGGGGGCGCCTCTCGCTCGCCAGGAGATCGAGGTCTCCGTGGCCGGCTTGGCGCTGCGGTTCCCCGAGCTGGCGGTGGCCGTCGAACCCGAGTATCACCCCAACTTCGTCATCCGCGGCCTCACTGCGCTACACCTGAACGGTTGACGGCGAGCAGAAGGAGACGACGATGATCAGGCATGTGGCGATGTTCCGTTGGAAGGACGGCGTGACGGCGGAGCACGCCGAGCACACGGCAGCCGCGTTGCGCGCGCTGCCGGCAGTGATTCCCGAGCTGGCCGGCTACCACGTGGGGCGCGACCTCGGCATCAGCCAGGGCAATTTCGACTTCTGCGTGGTGGCCGAGGTGCACTCGGTGGAGGCGTTCGAGGCGTACCGCGATCACCCACAGCATCAGGCCGTGCTGAACGACTTCATCGCCCCGCACATCGCCGAACGGGTGGCGGTGCAGTTCAGTTCGTAGCGGTCAGCACCGGCGCCGCGCGGCGCAGGATCTCCTGCACGTCGGCCTCGGTGGTCTGGAAGCTGGTGACCAGGCGGATGAGGCCGTCGTTCATCTCGTAGAACAGCAGCCCGGTCGCCGCCAGCGACGCCGCCGCGGGTGCCCCGACGTTGGCGAACAGGATGTTGGCCTGCGGCTGCACCACGAACTGCGCACCCAGCTCGCACAACCCGGCCGCGAGAGCAGCCATCGCGTCGTTGGCCTGTCGCGCGAGGCGCAGCCACAGGCCGTCGGTGAGATACGCCTGCAGCTGTGCCGATTGGAAGCGCATCTTGCTGGCCACGTGGCCGGCACGCTTCACCCGGTACAGCAGCTGCTCGCTGACGGCGGGGTCGAGGCACACGATCGCGTCGGTGCTGAGCGCGCCGTTCTTCGTGGCCCCCAGCGAGAACACGTGCACGCCGGCGTGCGTCAACAGCTCCGCCGGGGCACACCCGAGGGCCACGATCGCATTCGCCACGCGCGCCCCGTCGAGGTGCATCCGCAGCCCAGGCCCCGCAGCGGCGGCGGCCAACGACTGCACCTCGGCCACCGAGTACACCGTGCCCATGTCGGTGGGGCACGTGAGCGACACCGCCGACGGCTGCGAATGGTGCGGATCGCCCCAGTTGGTGGCCGCGAAGGCCACTTCCAGCGAGGTGGGTTGCAGCTTGAAGTCGTGGCCCGCCAGGCCACGCATCACGGCACCACCACCGAACATCGAGGTGGCGCCGCACTCGTTGCGCAGGATGTGCGCCGTCTCGTGGCAGAGCACGCTGCCCCACGGCGGGCAGATCGCGGAGAGGCCCAGCGAGTTCGCGGCGGTACCGCTGATCACGGGAAACACCTCGGCCGACGGGTGTTCGAACACCTCGCGCACGAGGTCGCGCAGGTGGGCGGTGTGGTCGTCGCCGCCGTAGGCCAGCGCCGAGCCGACATTGGCCTCGGCGAGCGCGTTCATGATCTCGGGGGCCACTCCGGCGCAGTTGTCGCTGCGCAGTTCGATCGGATGCATGGCAGCGACTCTACGTGCGGTGCCAGACTGCGGGCATGGCCAAGCAGCAGAGATTGAACCCCGCCGATGTGCAGCGCGACCTCGAACGGTTCGCGGCGGCGCTGAAGGAGTCGGAGAAGATCGAACGGGCGGCGAAGGACAAGGACCGCGCTGCCCGCGAGCAGCAACAGCAGCGTGCCAGCGAGGCGCAGGCGCACGCGCGGTCGCTCGGCGATGCCACGCGCGACCTCGAGCGGGCCGTCGAGGCGGTGCGTCGTGCGAAGCAGAGCGGCAAGGGCCGCGCTGAGGCCGATGCGGCCTGGAAGGTGGCGAAGGCGAAGCTGATCGAGTTGGAGACCGGTACCGCCCCCGCCTGGGCACCCAAGCCCGTGCCCGAACCGGAGGCCGGTGTCGACGTCGAGATCGAGGTCGAGCCCGAGCCCGAGGAGTGAGCTACCAGGCGAGCGGCTGGCGCTCGCAGAACATGCCGCCGCTGGGACCGTCGTCGGGCAACGTGGCCAGCCACACCGGTGTGTCGGCACCTTCCTCCACGGAGAGTTCGGCTTCGCTGCCACCCATCCGTGTGCGCACCCAGCCGGGGCAGCAGGTGTTCACCAGGATGCTGCTGCTCTCCAGTTCCTTGGCCAGCTGATACGTCAGCATGTTGAGCGCGGCCTTCGACACTCCGTAGGCCGGAGCGTTGGCCCACGTGGACGAGAACGTGCCCGACCGGCTGGACACGTTGACGATGCGCGGGCTGTCGGCCACCAGCAGGTGGGGGAGCGCCGCACGGATCATCCGCAGCGGGCCGATCGTGTTGATCTCGAACGCGTCGCGCAGGTCGTCGTCGCCGACCTGGGAGGGTTGCACGCCCTCGTCGAAGTGGCCACCGGCGTTGTTGACCAGTACGTGCACGGCACCTGCGTGAGCGATGACGGCGATGACCGCAGCATCGACGGAGACGGGATCGGTGACATCCAGCTGCACCGGGAACGCGTCGTTGCCGATTGCTGCAGCAGCCTCGACGGCGTCGCCGAACACCCTTGCGCACACGGCCACCAGGTGGCCATCACCCGCGAGGCGCTCGGCGATCGCTCGCCCGATTCCTCGGTTGGCTCCGGTGACCAGTGCGACTCGACGGGAGGTGCTCATCACGGCCGACCCTATCCGGCGTGTGGCGCCGCGACATGGGGCCGATAGCCCAATCGCCGCAGGCCGAACTTCACCATCGGCCCCATCCCGAACGCGAACGCGACGGTGCCCACGCCGATCGAGCCGCCCATCGCTGCGCCCACGACCAGCGGTGTGCCGTCGCTGATCCAGCGGGCGGGAATGACGCCCATCCCTCGGTTGATCAGGCCGAGCATCACCACCTCTGTCGGCCCCGGGCCGAGATCGGTGCTCACCACGAGGCAGATCGCGGCGGCGATGATCAGGATTCCGGCGAGGAGATAGGCCGACCGCGGCACCAACGCGCGCTGCTCGGGCACCAGCGTGAGGACGCGGTTCACGAGCAGCCCGATGGTGAGGGTGCCGCCCAGGCACGCCCAACCCAGCTTGGCCCCCAACAGGTAGCCGGTGCCGAAGAACAGCGCCGACATGACGATGAAGCACAACCCGAACGACCAGCCGGTGCGGTGGTTGAGGCCGGTGTTCAGTACGTCGAACGGTGCCACACCGAGTTCGGCGCGCACCAGCAGCGGCACGCCGATCCCGACACCGACCCAGGAGACGAACAACCGGTTGAGGCGGGTGGCACGGGTCATGAGGGCCAGAACGGTATCGGGCGACCTCCGGTTCAGCTGAGGCCGAGGTGGATCACGAGGAACTCGGCCCACTCGGGGTCCACCTCGGCCTGGTACTTGCCGTACAGGGCCTTGGCGTGGGTGCCCTCGCCCAGGTGGTAGCTGGTCTCGACGATGATGCCCTGAGCGAGCGCGAGGCCCTCGGTCGCCTGCGTGCAGGTGAAGGGCACAGCCTGGTCGTTCTCGGATGCGAGCAGGTACATGGGCGCGTCGCCGGCCGTGATCTCCTCGGGCATGAAGCTGCAACCCGACGCTACGAGCGCAGCCGACACGTCGGACGGCTGGTCGAGGTGCTCGCCCACGTCACCGGGATCATCTGCCTGGGTCGCCACGTTGACTGCGGTGACGGCACCCGCCGAGAACCCGCCGATCGCGATGCGCTCGGCGTCGATGCCGAACTCGGAGGCGTTTGCGCGCAGCCAACGGATCGCCGCCTGCGTGTCGTGCTGCGCGGCATCGATCGCCGCCGCGCAGCGAAGCCGCTCCACTTCCACCTCGCCGTCGGCGATCTTCAGATCCTGCACGTCCTGGCACCGGTTGCCCCGATCGAGTCGGTACTCCACCGAGACCGTGACGTACCCGCGGCGGGCCCACTCGGTGGCGACCTCGCGCAGGATCTCCTTGCTGCCCGCCTTGAACCCGCCCCCGTGCACCCACACGATCGTGGGGCGTGAGGCGAGCGTGTCGTCAACAGGTTGGTAGACGTCGAGGTGCAGCGTCACGTCGGCACCCGAGACGAGGTCGGGTGCCGTGGCGTACACCTCGTCCGTGCTGACGGTGACGTCGCTGAAGACATGTTCGAAGTAGCGACCCTCCACGGCGTCCACCGGTGCGGTGGATGGCGATGTCTCGACCGTCGCTGAGGTGGTGGTGGTCTCGATCGTGTTCGTGTCGGTCGTTTCTGCCAAGGGATCGTCCGAGGAGCACCCGGCGAGCAGCAACGTGACGGTGAACGCGGCAAGGGGCAGTGATCGCATGCCCACATTGTCGCAGCTGATCATGAGCGAACTGTGAGGTCGGCCGTCGCCGCTGTGGTCGGACCGTACGATGGCCGAGTGGAGTGGGCAGGGGCGTCGCAGGCAGCCGAGCGGCTGGCTACAGCGATGGCGGGCGACCCGGTGCTGGCACTCGGTCGCTGGGCGGCGAGTGGAGCGATGGCCCTCACCGGTCGGCCCGACGGTGCACCACACGCCGGGCCGGCGCGGGTGGCGCTCGCGCTCGACCAGTGGGCCGACGAGCTCGCAGCAGCGACCGCGGGCTCGCCACACGCGATCCGGGTGGACGGTGCGGCCTTGCTCGGCGAGCGGGCCGCGCTCAGCGGGCTGCAGCGGCAGGGGGCCACGAGCTGCGGCGGGGCCTGTCGGCTGTTGCCCGCGACGGATGGCGTGGTGGCGGTGTCGCTCGCGCGTGAGGACGACGTGGGGCTGGTGGATGCCTGGCTGGGCCGACCACTGGGCCTGCACAGCTCGGTGCCGCTGGGCGCCGGCGAGTGGGCCGCGATCGAGGCGGCCGTGGCCAGCGGGGCGGTGGACGCACTCGTGCAGCAAGCGATCCTGCTGGGGCTGCCGTGCGCGGCGGTGGGCGAACGCCGGGCAGACACCCCGTTGGTGGTGGCGGAGCGTGTGCAGCGCTCCGCCTCGCGCCCGCTGCACGAATCGCTGGTCGTCGACCTCTCCAGCCTGTGGGCCGGCCCGCTGTGTGCGCACCTGTTGGGCCTCGGCGGTGCCCGTGTCGTCAAGGTGGAGAGCACTGGGCGGCCCGATGGCGCCCGCCGCGGCCCGGCAGCGTTCTACGACCTGTTGCACGCCGGGCACGAGAGCGTGGCGCTCGACCTGCGCTCGGCCGCCGGGCAACAGCAGCTACGCGACCTGATGCTGCGGGCCGACATCGTGATCGAGGCCAGCCGCCCACGGGCCCTGGCAGCCATGGACGCCTCGTTCGCGGCGATGCACGCGCTCGGTTGGCGCGGCCGGTGGGTGTCGATCACCGGGCATGGCCGCCGTGACGAAATGGCCCAGCGGGTGGCCTTCGGTGATGACGCGGCCGCTGCCGGGGGCCTGGTGGCCGTTGATGACCGGGGCCCGGTGTTCTGCGCCGATGCGATCGCCGACCCGTCCACCGGCCTGCTCGCCGCGACGGTGGTGGTCGCTGCGATCGCAGATGGTGTGGCGGGGCATTTCGATCTGTCGCTGGCCGGCACTGCCGCGCACCTCGCCGCTGGCGTGGCCGCGCACGACCCGATCGTCGCCACAGAGTTCGAGGCCGTGGCATCGCCGCGAGCGCGCCAGCGGCCAGGCCGGGCAGCCATGCTTGGCCAGCACACCGCATCAGTGATCGGTGCGCGGTGACTCCCCGGTTGGTGGTGGTCGACGCCGAGCTGCGCGGGCAGCGCGTCGACGTGGTGATTGCCGGCGGGTCGCTGGCCGCGATCGTGCCGACGGGTGGCGCTCGCCCCAGCGGCGACGACCTCGTGGTACCTGCCGCGGGTGGGGCGCTGCTGCCCGGCCTGCACGATCACCATCTGCACCTGTTGGCGATGGCCGCCGCGGTGGGCTCGGTGGCGGTGGGTCCCGTCGACGTGGCCGACAGCGACGCGCTCGCTGCCCGGCTGCACGCTGCGGCAGGCGAGGCCACCCGTGGCGAATGGGTGCGGGCCATCGGCTACCACGAGTCGGTGGCCGGCGAACTCGATCGGCACGTGCTCGACGGGTTCGTGGCTGACTGCCCGGTGCGCGTGCAGCACCGCTCGGGCGCGATGTGGGTGCTCAACTCGGCGGCGCTGGCGGCGGTTGGCGCCTCGGCCGATCATGACGGCAGGTTCCTACGTGCCGACGGCTGGCTGCGCGAGCGGATGCCGCACCATCCGCTCGACCTCGCTGCCGTCGGCCGCCGCTTGGCCGGGTACGGCGTCACTGGCGTCACCGACCTCACGCCCACCTCCGACCCGGCAGAAGTTGCCCTGCTCGGCGCTGCCGTCGCCAACGGCGACCTCCGCGTCGCGGTCACCATCACGGGGAGCGCAGATCTGCCCGCGACACAGACGCCGCAATTGGCGCGTGGGCCGGTGAAGGTGGTGGTGGGTGATCACGAATTGCCGTCGCTCGACGATCTCATCGCGCGGTTCCAGGCGGCGCGCCGGCTCGGCCGCGCGGTGGCCGTCCACTGCGTCACCCGTGAGGCTCTCGTGCTGGCGCTGGTGGCATGGCAGGAGGTAGGAGCCGTACGTGGCGACCGTGTCGAGCACGGGGCGGTGGTGCCACCGGAGTTGTTCGCCGATCTCGCCGGGCTGGGGCTCACCGTCGTCACCCAGCCGTCGTTCGTGCACGAGCGCGGCGATCAGTACCTCACCGACGTCGACCTGGCCGACCGGCCGCACCTGTGGCGGTGTGGCTCGCTCGTGGATGCGGGTGTCGGGGTGGCATTCGGCAGCGACGCCCCGTACGGTTCGGCCGACCCGTGGGCGATGATCCGTGCGGCCGCACAGCGGCGCACTGCAGCCGGGCAGGTGCTCGGCGCGCACGAAGCGTTGTCG
Source organism: Actinomycetota bacterium (assembly GCA_030645495.1). Taxonomy (GTDB): domain Bacteria; phylum Actinomycetota; class Acidimicrobiia; order Acidimicrobiales; family Ilumatobacteraceae; genus UBA668. Next base: position 191,092 of record JAUSLV010000006.1, on the reverse strand, counting down.
GCAACCGACGCGCTGGCCCGGCTGCACGGGTCGGCAGCACAACCGACGCGGCCCCGCGAAGTGGTGGTGGGCGCCCCGGCCGACCTGTGCCTGCTGGACCGCCCACTCACCGAGATGTTGGCGACCCCCGACGCGCTGGCCGTGTGCGCCACGATCGTGGGTGGGAACGTGGTGTTCAGTCGTTCGTGAACGTCGGCGCTGCGTGCTGAGGCAGGGCGTACGCCAGGCCGGCTGCGACGAGCGCGGCCACGGCGGAAAGGCCGAACGCGATCTGGAACGCGATCAGCTTGGCAACGTCGTCGCCCTGGTGCAGCACCGTCAGCGAGCTGAGTAGTGCTGCGAACGCCGCGCTGTTGATCGAGGCACCGAGTGATCTGCCCAGCGTGCCGATCGCGTTGGCCGAACTGTTCTCGCTGATCGGCACGTACGACATCACGACGGCCGGCATCGCGCCGTAGGAAATTCCGATGCCACAGCTCACCAACGCTGCGCCGAGACCCACGAGGAACGGCGACCCGACGAGAAACGGACGGGTGACGAACGTGATGCCGATCGCCGCGGCACCGGTCCACAGGGTCAGCCGGGCGCCGTAGCGGTTGGTGAGGCGTGCCGACACGGGGGCCATGAACATCATCGCCAGCGCCGCCGGCAGCATCACCAAGCCGGCACCCATCACGCTCATGTCGAACCCGTGCGACACCTCCTTGGGTGCCTGCAACAAGAACAGCGTGATGAAGCTGTTGCCGAACATGCCGAAGCCCAACAGCACTCCGGCGATGTTGGTGAGCAGCAATGGTCGCTGGCGCATGAGGTGCAGGTTCACCAGCGGTACGGCTGGGTGCTGCTCGTACCGGAACCAGGCGAGCAGGCCGAGGCTGCCGATCGCGTAGCAGGCCAGCGGCTTGGGTTGGAGGAAGCCCCACGACGACGACTTCGACAGCGGCAGCAGTAGCGCCACCAGGATCACCGACAGCAGCACCGCACCGGTCACGTCGAACGGTTCGCGCTCACCAGGAGCGACCGGAGGGATCACCTTCGCGGTCACCACCATCCCGAACACTGCCAGCAGCGCCGACAGCCAGAACGCGCTGTGCCAACCCCACACATCGAGCATCACGCCGGCCAACGGCAGCGCCAGGCCGCCGCCGATTCCCAACATCGCGCTCACCAAGGCGATGCCGCTGTTCAGCTTGGCGGGTGGCAGCAGATCCTTGGCGAGCGCCATCGCGATCGGGAGCACCGCGAGGCTCATGCCTTGCACCGTGCGCCCGGCCACCAGCACCCACACCGAGGTGGAGAGCGCGCACACCACCGAACCCACTGTCAGCAGCAACAGATTGAGCTGCATCACCTTGCGCTTGCCGTACATGTCGCCGATGCGGCCGAGCACGGGCGTGGAGACGGCTCCCGACAGCAGCGCCGAGGTGGACACCCAGCTGACGTCGCTGATCGACGCGTTCAGCAGGTCGGGCAGGTCGTGCAGCAGCGGCAGCGCGAACGAGCCGGTCACCGACACGAGCCCGCCGCAGTAGGCGAGCACGAAGATCACCGCACCGGTGCTGGGTGGCTGGTGCTGGCGCGGCATCGGTTGTCATCGTATGGCGACTTCCGGCGAACTCGGCAGGTTCAACGACCCGGCTGAGCCTCAGTCGCCCGACGCCGCGCAGAACGGCGGCGCCACTTCCATCACGCCGTGGTACCACGCCGCTCGGTCGCGTCCGGCGTTCTTGGCTGCGTACAGCGCGGTGTCGGCGCGCGAGGTGAGCGACGTGACGGTGTCGTCGGGAGCGAGCACCGAGATGCCGGCGCTGATCGTGAGGTGCCAGTGGGGTTCGCCCTCTCGGTGCAACCCGGTGGCCACACGTTGGGCGTAGGCCAGCGCCTGGCGGACGGTTGCGCCGGGCATGGCCACGGCGAACTCTTCGCCACCGAACCGGCAGATCGCATCGGTGCGGCCGGATTGGCGGCGCAGGATGCCGGCGAGGCGGCGCAGTGCATCGTCGCCGACGAGGTGGCCGTGCTCGTCGTTGAACTGCTTGAACTGGTCGAGGTCGAACATCACGAAGGACAACACCTCGTCGTTCGCCCGCTCGAGCGCGATCATCCGGTCGACCTGGGGGGCGAAGCCGCGGCGATTCAGCAGCGTGGTCAGCGGGTCGGTGTCGGCGCTCAGCTCCAATTCGGCGCGTAGCCGGTCTTCGCGACGGTTCATCGACACCATCAATCCGGCAACCACCCAGACACTGGCGGTGGACCCCACGAACGAATCGAGTTTGAGGTCGTGGTGATCGTTCAGTGCCAGCGCGACACTGAGGCTTGCGGTGGAGAGGGCGCACATCACGATCACGATCCGGCGAGGGAAGAAGAATGCGGTGAACGCGATCGGCCACAGGTAGCCCATCGGGGCAATGCCCAGCGGTTCGGAGCCGGCGATCAGCCCGCCGACGTTGGCGATGCTGATGACAATGCTGGTGAGGATCATCCATCGCCGGGTGCGGATGACCAGCAGGATCAGCCCGCACGCGACGAACACCGCTGCGGCGATCGCCTGCGTGGTTCGCGCGTCGTCGGTCTCGGCAGTGATCACGAACCCGGAGGCGCTGGCGGCGCCTCCCACCAGGAACATCACGACAGCAAAGCGGCGCATGAGGTCGACACGCAGTTTGGGGTCACCAGGGAGCGGCCCAGCGACGGTGCGACACTCATCCACAACGTCCATCGTGCCACCGAATCGCACGGAGCGTGGGTGGCCGCCAAGATTCCGGGTCAGACGCCCCGCATCACCCGCAGCTCGGCGTCGTAGCCGCTGAAGTTCGGCGGCCGCCTCTCCTGGAAACTCTTCACACCTTCGTTGAAGTCGGCGGTGCCACTGTGGTCGGCCATCAACACCAGGCCCTGCAGGCGTGCCTCGTCGCTGCTGCGCTCGAGGTCGTCGAGCAACTGGCTCTTGATGTGCGCCAGAGAGATCGGCGCGCAGTTGTGGGCGACGTCGCGCGCATAGGCGAGTGCGGCGGGCAGCAACTCGTCGGGCGGCAGCACGCGGTTCACCAGCCCCATCGCCAAGGCCTCGTCGGCCATCACGACACGAGCCGACAGCATCAGGTCGGCCGCGTTCGCGTAACCCACGATGCGCTCGACCACCCACGTGATGCCGTGCTCCGCGGGCAGGCCGCGGCGGGCGAACGAACTGGTGAACTTGGCGGTGCTGGCGGCGAAGCGGATGTCGGCGCAGCAGGCCTGGATGAACCCGATGCCGGCGGCAGCGCCGTTGATCGCGGCGATGATCGGCTTGTGCACGCGGCGGGCGAGGTCCATCGGGTAGCGGCGACTGCCGATGCGCTTGCCGGTGGCGGCAGATTCGGCGAGGGCGATCATGTCGAGGCCCGGGCAGAACGCCCTGCCCGCGCCGGTGACCACGATCACCCTGACGGTCGGGTCGTTGGCCGCGGCGATGAGGGCGCCGAAGTAGGCCTCCTCCATCTCGATCGTCCACCCGTTGTTGCGCTCGGGACGGTTGAGCGTGAGCAACAGCACACCGTGCTCGTCGAGTTCGGACAGGACAGTGGGCGAGTCGGTTGACGTCATCGTCAACTATGTTGGCAGCTGCGCGGGTCGGCTCACGACCCACGACGGGGAACGACACGGGGAACGCTGATGCGCGCAGTGGTGTGTGAGGAGTACGGGCCGCCCGAGGCGTTGGTGGTGTGCGACGTGCCGCTGCGGGCTGCGAAGGCCGGGCAGCTGCAGGTGCAGGTCGCCGCCGCGGCGGTGAACTTCCCCGACGTGTTGATCTGCGCGAACCAGTACCAGGTGTCGATGCCACTGCCGTTCACACCCGGCAGCGAGTTCGCCGGTGTCGTCACCGAAGTCGGCGAAGGCGTGCAGGGCTTCGCCGTCGGCGAGCGGGTGTTCGGCAGCACCATGGCCGGCGGCTTCGCCGAGTACGTCACCGCGCCGGCCGAGGCCGTGCGCAAGGTGCCCGATGGCGTGTCGCTGAATGCGGCCGCTGGCTTCTGGGTGGCCCACGCCACGGCGTACCACGCGCTGCGCTCGGTGGCCGAGGTGCAGCCGGGCGACAAGGTGGTCGTGCTCGGGGCGGCCGGCGGCGTCGGCCTGGCCGCGGTGGAACTCGCGGTCGCATTGGGGGCGGTGGTGATCGCCGGGGCCTCCAGCGCGGAGAAGCTGGCGCTGTGTCGCGAGCGCGGCGCCGCGCACACGATCGAGTACACCACCACCGACCTGCGCGACGGCATCCGCGAGGTGGCGCCCGACGGCGCCGACGTGATCATCGACCCGGTGGGTGGCCCGCTGGCCGAGCGCGCGTTGCGGGCCACCAAGTGGGGCGGCAGGTTCGTGACGGTGGGCTTCGCATCGGGTGAGATTCCGCGCATCCCGTTGAACCTGGTGCTGCTGAAGGGCCCGATCATCAAGGGTTTCGAGATCCGCACGTTCGCCCATTACGCCCCGGAGGCGGCGGCCCGCGATGAGCGCGAGCTGCTCGAGCTGCTCGCCGCCGGCAAGATCGCCCCGCACATCTCCGCCGAGTACCCGCTCGAACAGGCCGGTGCCGCACTGCGTTTCGTGGCCGACCGCAAGGCCACCGGCAAGGTGCTGATCACCGCGTGAGGTGGCCTGTCGTGAGGAGTTGCGTGTGACGACGGTGTTGTTCCTGTGCACGGGCAACGCCGCGCGCTCGGTGATGGCCGGCGTGGCGTTGGGCGAGAAGCGACCCGACCTGCACATCGAGACGGCGGGCACGCTCACGGTCGACGGCATGCCGATCAGCTGGCGCACCCGCGCCGCGCTGTCCGCTCATGCGTTGCCGTTCCCTCGCCACAAGAGCAAGCAGGCCACGCGCCTGCACCTCGATCAGGCGGATGTGGTGATCGGGCTCGCGCCCGAGCACGTGGAATGGGTGCGCCGCCAGTACCCGCACGTGGCAGAACGCACGGCCACGTTGGGCTTCCTGGCCGAGCGCCTCACGCCCAGCGAGGCCGCGTTGCACGAGCGGTTGGGTGCGCTCGATCTGGCGCGTCGCAACCTGGAGCCGTGGGAGGAAGTGGCCGACCCTGGTGGTGGCGAGGTGGAGGCCTTCGTGGCTGCTGCCCGCCACGTGGTCGAGTTGATCGACAAGCTCGCGGTGCGGCTGTGAGGCTGGTGCGTCAGCCGCGCAGCGGCGCGGTCTGCGCGGTGTCGAGGTACTCCGCGATGCGGGCGATCTTGCCGTCGCCGTCGAGCGTCGCGACGATGCACGAGTGGCAGTGCAGCGGGCCACCGGGCGCGGCACCCGACAGCAACGACTGCCACACGAAGCCGTCCGTGGTGGCGGTCAGTGCCAGCGTGGTCCAGGTGATGTCGGGCACGGTGCGGTGGATCCACCCCATCGCCTTCGCGGAGTGGCCCGGGCCCACCTCCACCTCGTCGAAGTTGTGCCACGTGACGCCGTCCTCGCGGCACACCGCGGTGAGCGCGGCCGGGTCGTTGGTGCGGCTCGCAGCGATGTACGCCTCGGCGATCTGCAGCTTCTGTTCATTCGACAACGTCATGTCACATCATCCAACCTCGGAGGGTTACCAATGAAATTCGGCGTGCAGCACGGCATCGGCGACAGCCGCTGGACACCGGCGATCATCACTCCTACCGAGGTGAGGCGCTTCGCCCAGACGGCCGAGCGCGTGGGCTACGACGCGATCGCGTTCACCGACCACCCGGCGCCGTCGAACCGCTGGGTCGACAGCGGGGGAGAGGGTGTGGCCGACCTGTTCACGTCGCTGGCCTTCTGCGCTGCGGTCACCGAGCGGGTGCGGCTGATGTCGTTCGTGCTGATGCCGAACTACCGCAACCCGTTCCTGATGGCCCACGCGGTGGCCACGCTCGATCACCTCAGCGCGGGTCGGGTGACGCTCGGCCTTGGTACCGGATACCTGAAGAGCGAGTACTTCGCATTGGGTACCGACCCATCGTTCAAGCGGCAGGACTTCGAGGAGGCGTTGGAGGTCGCCCGCCAGGTGTGGGCCGGCCAGGACGTGACGTTCGAGGGCCGCCAGTTCTCCGCCCGCGGTGTACGCGCCGTGCCCTCCTCGCTGCAGACGCCGCACCCGCCGCTGTACCTGCACGGCAACACCGACTGGGGCCTGCGCTACGCGGTGCAGCATTGCCAGGGCTGGATGGGCATGGTGATCGGCCCCGAGCGCACGCCCACGTTGAAGACCAAGCCGATCCCCGACCTCGACGCGATGGCACGCCGTATCGACGACGTGCGCGTCGAGTGCGACCGGGTGGGCCGCGACTTCGCCACGTTGGAGATCATCGTCAACGGCAACTGGGGCCTGATGGACATCCGCAAGGCGCGCAGCGCCGAGGAGCTGCGCGACGAGATCGGCCGCCTCGAGGCGATGGGCGTCGACTGGCAGTGCTTCAACATTTGCGGCGACGACCCCGACGCCTCGATCGAGACGCTCGAGTGGGTGGCCGAGGCGGTCATCGCCTGACGGCGTGGGTGGGTGGGCCGTGCGGCGTGCCGCCGGCCGTTGTGATACCGCATTCCCCCTCATTCAGACTCAGGCCGCCCGCGCCCGGCTCACCAGCGCAGATCGGCAGATGAGTGCGCGACGGAACCTCAGCTTCGCGTCGCGGGCCGTACCGCAGATCTGCGGTCAAGCCCGCGACATGAAGGGGCGTGTGAGCCGAGAAGAGTCCGATATGGATCGGTGATGCAAGCGCGGCGAAATCTGAATGAGGAGGAATGGGGCACACCGTGCGCCCCACCTCGCCGCCGGCCGGCTGGCTGGCCGACCCCCACCGACCTCAGCGGCCGGAGAGGAACTTCAGGTTGTCGCGCAGGGCGAGGCGGCGGTCGTCGTCGCTGAGGCCGAGGAAGTCGGGCACCCAGGCGCGGGGCTCGGAGAGGCCTTCGGGGTGCGGCCAGTCGCTGCCCAGCAGGATGCGATCGGCGCCGTGGTCGTTGCGCAGCTTGGTGACGAGGTCTTCGTAGAACGGGGCGACCCACACGTGCTCGCGGAACGACTCGGATGGATCCTGACCGAACAGCTGCGGCGTCTTGCCGTAGGCCACGCGCAGGCGGCGGTGCAGTTCGCCCACCCAGGCGGCGCCCAGCTCGAGCGTGGCGACCTTCAGTGTGGGGTGCCGGTCGAACACGCCGTGGCAGATCATCGCGGCCATCATGTCGAAGATCGGGCGCTCGACGGCGATCGACAGCACCTCGGTGAGCGGGGTGGTCTTGAGGCCGGTGTAGGCGGTGCTCTCGCCCCAGTCGCCCAGGTACTTGTTGTAGCCCGAGTCGGCGGCATGGATCGCCACCACCACGCCGGCTTCGGCGATCTTGGCCCAGATGCGATCGTGGGCCACGTCGCCGGGTGAACGGTGCTTGCCGGGGGCGGTGACGGGTGCGGGGCGCATGGTGACGAACTTGGTGCCGATGGCCAGCACACGGTCGAGTTCCTTCTCGCCCAGCTCGGGGTCGAGCATCGAGATCAGCGGGCCGGTCTGGATGCGGCCGTCGCGGTCGTAGCCCCAGTCCTCCTCCAGCCAGCGGTTGTAGGCAGTGAAGATCGCATGTGCCGAGCGCGGGTCCTCCGACAGCATCTCCTCGATGCCCAGGCCCAGGCTGGGCAGCAGCCAGGCCAGCTGCACACCCTGCTGATCGAGGCGCTGCACGCGGGCGTCGCGATCGCGGTACTCGGGCTGGATGCGCTGCATCGAGATGATGTCCCTGATCGGCAGCCCCTCGGTGTTCTCCGCGCGGAAGTACTTCTCCAGCGAACCGGGCACGCCCACCGGGTCGTACGTAGGGTTGGGGATCACCGTCAGCAGCTTGTTGTTGATGATGACGGTGCGGCGACCCTCGATGTCGGCCCAACGGATCGCGCTGCGAAACTCGCGGTCGAGGTGACGCGTGAGCGCGTCTTCGGCCTCGTAGTAGTGCTGGTCGGCGTCGTAGATCTGGTAGTCGATCAGGGCATCGATCTGCGGGCGGTCCAGAATGGTCACGAGGGTTGCCTCCTGCGGCAGGAATCGAGTGGGGTGCTCACTTGACACTACCGTCAAATGAGATCGATGTCCAGCATGGTTGCCAGAGGAAGTGAGGGGTGCTTGTGATGAGCAGTGGGGCGCGGCTCGTGAAGTACTGGATCATGGCCGGATTCCTGGCGGTCGAGCAGCTGGTGCCGGTGGCCCAGGCGTGCGAGGCGTTGGGGTTCGCGGGCGTGATGCTGCCCGACCATCTGTTCTTCCCCGAGGACTTCTCGTCGAAGTACCCGTACTCGGCCGACGGCGAGATCATGTGGCCCGCCGACGCGCCGTGGCCCGACTGCTGGGTGGCGATCGCGGCGATGGCCCAGGCCACCACCACGCTGCAGTTCTCCACGGGGGTGTACATCGCCCCGCTGCGTGAGGTGTTCAGCCTGGCCAAGAGCGTCGGCACCGCGGCCGCGTTCAGCGGTGGGCGACTGTCGTGCGGCTTCGGCGCCGGCTGGTTGGAGGAGGAGTTCACCGCGGTGGGGCAGCCGTTCGCCACTCGCGGCGCGCGCTTCGACGAGATGGTGCAGGTGCTGCGCCTGCTCTGGACCGGCGAGATGGCGGAGTTCCACGGTGCGCACATCGACTTCCCGCCGGTTCGAATGCTGCCTGCTGCGCCGAACGTGCCGATCCTGATCGGTGGCAACACCCGCCCCGCGCTGCGGCGTGCGGCACGCAACGACGGCTGGATCGCGACGTTCACCGACATCGACGACGTGGCCCGCATGCTCGGTGAGTTGCACAGCTACCGCGACGACGGCCCACTGGCCGAGCGACCGCTGACGGTGCAGGTGGTAGGCAGCCCGAAGATCGCCCGCGACGCCGAAGCCCTCGCTGCGCTGGGCGTAGAGTCCGTCGTCGTGCCGGGTGTGGCGCTCGGTACGGATTCGTCCACGGCCGCGGTGGTGGCCGGCCTCGAGCAGTTCGCAGAAAGGTGGATGCGTTGAGCGCTCCCGTCGTCCTCATCACCGGGTGTTCCAGTGGTATCGGTCTCGCTGCTGCAGTGCAGTTCGCCCGCAACGGGTTCACCACGGTGGCCACGATGCGCAACCTCGGCCGGGCCGACGCATTGCGCGCCGCGCTCGCAGCGGAAGGGCTCAGCGCGGACATCCGCGTGCTCGACGTGGACTCAGCGCAGTCGGTCGCCGCAGCCATTGCGGGCGTCACCGCCGACCACGGCCCCATCGACGTCGTGGTGGCCAACGCAGGTGTGGCGTCCGATGGCACGTTGGAAGAGCTGTCGCTCGACGACATCCGCGGTGTGTTCGAGACCAACTTCTTCGGCACGGTGTCGTTGTTCAAGGCGGTACTGCCGGCGATGCGCGAGCGCGGGGAGGGTCGGCTGATCGCCGTCAGCAGCGTGGCCGGTGCCTTGGGCCAACCGTTCAACGATGCGTACTGCGCGTCGAAGCAGGCGCTGGAGGGGCTGCTGGAATCGTTGCACCCGGTGGCTGCGCAGCTGGGCGTGCACGTGTCAGTGGTGCAGCCCGGCCCGGTGGCGGGCGAGTTCGTGCAGCACGGCAGCGGCCCCAGCGAGCGCGCTGTCGACGGCCCGTACGCCGCGGCCCGCGCGCGCTTCCAGGCGATCCAGGAGGGTGGCTACGCCGGCGCGCAGCCGCCGCGGGAGGTGGCCGACGTGCTGGTGCAGGTGGCCACTGCCGAGGCACCGGTGTTCCGCTACCAGACCTCCGAACGAGTCTCGAAGTTGGTGGGCGTGAAGTTGAACGACCTCACCGGCGAGCGGCTCACCAGCCTCACCGCCCGCTGGATCTGATCACGGCCGATCGCATCAATCCGGGTGAGCCGAGTGGGCGCGATGAGGTGCGAGCATCAGCGCTTCGAGACTGCTCGGGTCGAGCGGCCGCGACAGCAGGAAACCCTGGGCCTGGTCGACCTGCTCGAACCGCAGGCTGTTCATCTGCTCCTCGGTCTCGATGCCTTCGGCCAGGGTTTGTAGGCCGAGATCCCTGCCCAGTTGCACGAGCGTGCTGATCAGCGCCCGCGACTCGGGCGACGAGGTGATCGCACTGGTGAACTGCCGGTCGATCTTGAGGCAGTCGACCGGGAACTGCTGAAGGTACGCCAGCGAGGAGTAGCCGGTGCCGAAGTCGTCGACCGCGATCCGGACGCCGAGCTGCTTGATCGCTGCCAGGCGAAGGGCCGTCGCGGCCGCATTGTGCATCAACGTGGTCTCTGTCACCTCGATGATCAACGACGTGGGAGCGAGGCCACTTGCGTCGAGCGCGCCGGCGATGTGGTCGATGATCGAGTCGTGGTCGAGTTGGCGGCCCGAGACGTTGATCGAGAGGTCGAGCGTGTGCCCCAGCGCGTGCCATCGGACCATCTGCTCACACGCGGTGTTCAGCACCCACCGGCCCACATCCAGGATCTGCCCGTTGTGTTCGAGGATCGGGATGAACTCGTCGGGCTCGATGAGCCCGAGGGTGGGATGGTGCCATCGCAACAATGCCTCGACGCCGACGAGCGAGACGTCTTCCAGGTTGTAGATCGGCTGGTAGGCGAGGCGGAACTGCTCGCGCTCGATCGCGGAGCGCAGGTCGATCTCCAGTTCGAGGCGGCGGCCGATCTGCGACCGCATCTCGGGCTGGAAGACCCTGTAGCAGTTCTTGCCGGCGGCCTTCGCCTGGTAGAGCGCGACGTCTGCATCGCGAAGGAGGTCGTCGCCGGAGTGATTGTCGCTGACTGCGATGCCGATGCTGGTGTTGATCATCAGTGGCGCCAGGCAACCCTCGATCTCGAACGGCTGGCGCATCACGCCGAGCAGCCGCTCGGCGACGAGTTGCGGCGAGACGCTGAGCTGGTCGCCGTCGATGAGGACGACGAACTCGTCGCCACCCATTCGGCCGATCGTGTCGACATCGCGGAGCGCCGATTGCAGGCGGTTGGCGACAGCGATGAGCAGCCGATCGCCCGTTTGGTGGCCCAGCGTGTCGTTGACGTTCTTGAAGTCGTCGAGGTCGATGAACAGCGCGGCACTGGAGGTGCCGTTTCGTCGCGTCCGAGCGAGGAGCTGGCCGAGCCGATCGACGATCAGTGCTCGGTTGGGCAAGTCGGTGAGTGCATCGTGCAACGACTGGTGGCGCAACTGGCCCGTTCGTTGGGCAACAAGGAGCAACGCTCGTGCGCGTGTGGTGCCGAGCACGAGCACCAGCGCGGCGAGCAGCACGCTGCCGGCGACACCGGTGAGCAACAGCGCGAGGGCAGCACCGTTGGCGAAGATCCCCACCGACGCCTTCGGTGCGAAGGTCTGCACGGTCCAACCGTTGCCGACATCGATCGCCAGCGACTGCTGGTCGGCCGGAACCTCGCCGCTGCGGAACTCGACGGCATCTTCCTCGCCGGCGTGGTAGACCAAGGCCACCACCATCTCGGTCTGGCTCTGCAGCGCCGTGTCGAACACGATCTTCGGGTCGACCGAAATTCCGATCCAACCTTCGAACGCCGCCCGCCTGGCAGCGATCGAGGCCGGCACCGTTCCACCCGCATAGAACGGGGCGGTGACGGTGAGGAGGGTGTCGTCGCCAAGGCTGGCCACCTGGTAGCCGCTCACCCCGGAATCGCGAATGGCGAGCGGCCCCAGGCCGGTGCCGATCGCGCAAAAGTCGGCTCCGGCGGGTACCACGATGCTCGGGTCGATCGCGGCGCTGTAGCGCAGCAGGCAGTACAGCGGCCGATCACCGGCGGGGAACACCTGGAAGGGGGTTCCCGGCGGCAGCATCTCGGGCGGTAGCAACGCGATGAAAGCAGGCAGTTCGGCCGCGGGCACGATCACCACCTCGCCCATGCCGAGCAACTCGGGATAGCGCTCGGTTGCCCGCACGGCGCGCGTCCAGTCGTTGAACTCGGCGTTGGTGGCGGAAGGCTCGCTGAGCAGGAATCCGGCTGTGCTGATGATCAGGTTCTCCTCGCTGCGCAGAGCCAGTCGCAGCGTGAGTGCAACTTCCCTCGCGTTCTGCTCGAAGACCTGACGTGATCGCTCCGCCTCCACGTCGGCAACGGATGCTGCGGCAACCGCGAACGCGAACGAGCCAAAGATTGCCAGCAGGGCGGCGAGGGCGACCCACGCCCCGCCACCCCGTGACACCCTGTCGAGCGTGCGGTCGTCGGCGGGACTTGCAAGATGCTCGGCCATCACGGCTCCCGTCAACAGGCGTCCACACGGGACCTCACCCACCCTAGCGGCGGGTGCCGACCGAACCTGCTGATCGCGCTACTGGCCGGGGCACGCGTTGGCGATGAACGCCAGCACGGCACGCGGGTAGGCGTGGCGGTCGTGGCGGAACAGGTCGTGGGCGGCGCCGTGGATGGTGACCACCTCGATGTCAGGCCGTGCCGCGCGGTACTCGGCGACTCCGTCCTCGTCGACCAGGCGGCCTTCCTCGGTGCCGTGGGCCAACAGCACCGGGCACGGCATGTCGGCCAGATGGTTCGCGAACGGCCGCTCACGCGACTCGCGGAACACGCTGAGCACGACGTGCTCGTCGATGCGTTCGGGCAACGGCTTGCCGCGGAACCTGCTGGCCAGCATCCCGCGGGCCATCTCTTCGGTGACGCCGTGTTCCTTGGCCCAGTAGTCGCCGATCGAGATCGACGCGACGCGGTCGCGCATGTTGAACGCCAGCTCCAGGCCCCACGTGGTGCCGCGGGAGAACGTCATCACGTGGAAGCGATCGAAGCCTGCGTCGTTCACCACCGCGCGAAGGTCGGCGGCGTGCTGCGGGGCCGAGTAGTCGGCATCCTCGTGGGCGTCGCTGCCGCCGCGGCCGCGCACTTCCACCACCACGACCCGACGTGGCGCCATGAAGTGCAGCATCTCCACGTACTCGTCGGCGTAGTCGCTGAACCCGGGCGAGAACAGCACCGGGAGACCCTCGGGAACGGCCGGAGCGTTGTCGAGCCAGCGCAGTCGGATGCCGTCGTTGGTGGTGAAGCGTTCGGTGATCGTCATGGGATGTTCCTGGGGGTTGCGGACTACGGTGGGCGCTCATGCGACTCGGCTTCTCGACGATGAACGGCCCCGACGACGTGCGCCCCGATGTGCTGGCGCGCGTGCTCGAAGACCGAGGTTACGACTCGTTGTGGGTCGGCGAGCATTCGCACATCCCGGCCTCGCGCGCCACGCCGTACCCGTCGGGTGGCGAGCTGCCCAAGGCGTACATCGAGATGATGGATCCGTTCGTCAGCCTCACGATGGCGGCGATGGCCACGAAGGAACTCAAGATCGGCACCGGCGTGTGCCTCGCTCTCGAACACGACATCCTCGACTTGGCCAAGACGGTCGCCAGCCTCGATCTCATGTCCGGTGGTCGCATGCTGTTCGGCGTGGGTGTGGGCTGGAACGAAGAAGAACTGGCCAACCACCGGCCGATCCCGTGGAAGGCCCGCTACCGAGGGCTGGAGGAGTGTGTTACTGCGCTGCGCAACCTGTGGACCGAGCACGACAGCGAGTTCCACGGCGAGTTCTACGACTTCGATGCAGCGTGGAGCTTCCCGAAGCCGCTGCAGCAGCCCACGCCGCCGGTGCTGTTGGGCGTTGGTGGGAAGCTGGGCACCGAGCATGCGGTGCGCTGGGCCGACGAGTGGATGCCGATGGACGTGGCGCTGGGCAACGTGGCCAAGAACGTGGGCAAGTTCCGCGAGGCTTCCGCTGCGGCCGGGCGCGGTGAGATCCCGATCACGATGGTCGCGTTCGGCAACCCCAGCCTCGACCGCTTGAAGGAATACCGCGACCTGGGCGTGCAGCGCACGATCCTCGGCGCGGCGCGCGTCGGCTGGGACGACCCGGCCACCGCGATGCCGATGATCGACGACTACGCGCCGTTCGTCGACCAACTGCTCTGAGCCGGGCAGGCGTCAGCGGGGTTCGCGCGGCAGCCCGAGGTTGCGCTCGCCGATCAGGTTCTTCATCACTTCACTGGTGCCTCCGGCGATCTTGGCTGCGCGGCTGCTGAGCAGTTCGTTCTGAGCGTCGGCTTCCAGCCCGGCGATCAACCCGAGGCCCACTACGTCGGCGTGCAGTTCGGCGTACTCGACCGACAGTTGCGACCACACCAGCTTGATCAGCGACGACACGGCGCCCGGCCCGTCTGCCGTTTCGGCCAGCGCGCGCTTTCCCATCCATTCGAGGATCAGCGCCTTGGAGTACGTGTGCATCGCTCGATCGCGCAGCGTCGGCGACACGCCGGCGAGCCGCTCGGAGTGCATCAGCGCCTTCACCTTGCCGACGAGCGAGCCGGCGATGGTGAGCACACCCGCGCGCTCGAAGCCGAGCGTGGTCATGGTGACGCGCCAGCCCTCGTGCAGCGGGCCGAGCAGCGCCGTGCGCGGTACGAACACGTTGTCGAGGAACAGCTCGGCGAACTCGGCCTCGCCGTTGATCTGCTTGATCGCCCGCCGGGTGAGGCCGGGCGTGTCCATCGGCACCAGCAGGGCGGAGATGCCCTTGTGCTTCGGCGCATCCGGGTCGGTGCGGCACAACAGCATGCAGTGGGTGGCGTTGAGGCCGATAGAGGTCCACACCTTCTGGCCGTTGATGGTGAACCCGTCGTCGGTGACGTCGGCCTTCGTGCGCAGGCCGGCCAGGTCGCTGCCGGCATCGGGTTCGCTGAAGCCCTGGCACCAGAACTCGTCGCCCATCATGATCGCGCGAAGGTGGTGCTTCTGCTCGGGGGTGCCGACAGCGGCGATCGTGGGGGCCACGTTGTTCGTGCCGTACACGGCGACGCGGCGCGGCGCGCCGGCGCGGGCGAACTCCACATCGCAGGCCAACTGGTCGTTCACGTCGAGACCTTTGCCGCCGAGCTCCACCGGCCACGCCGATGCGCCCCAGCCCGCCGCGCCCAGCTGACGCTGGAAGTCGGTGAGTGCCTCCCATCCGTTGCTGTCGCCCCACTTCGCGCGGTGTGCGGGCACGATGCGCTCGAGCACGGTGCGGAGCTCGGCTGCTGCGGGCGACAGGGCATCGGTACTCATTCGGGAACTTCCTTCAGGACGACGGCAAGGTCGCGGTCGTGGGGGTTGGCGTGCAGGTAGGGGAACACCCGGTGCTGACGGCTGTCGGCCGGCAGCCGGTCGGGTTGGTCGTCGACGTACACGATGTCGTCATGATCGCTCAGCTCGGCAGGTCGCTCCCAACGGCCGTCGGGGCCAGGCGTCTTGTCGTGGAAGCCCACCACGTGGTGGGCGAGACCATGGCGTTCCAGCACGGTGCGCGCGTGCGGAATCCCGCCGGCGCTCCACACGTGGATCGGTGAGCCCGCCTGGCGCAGCGCGTGGAACAGCTCGGTGGCAAAGGGTCGCAGGTGTTGCGCGTCGAAGCTGTCGACGAGCGTGCCGTCCACATCGAAGCACCACGCCGGTGTCGCGGGCCGCACGATGCTGCGCCGGTGGGTCATGCCGGGCCGACGGTGCCGTCGATGAGCGCGAGTTCGTCGGTCGACAGCGCCAGCCACCCGGCGTCGATGTTCTCGTCGGCGTGGGCGAGCTGCGACGTGCCGGGGATCGGCAGCATCACGGGCGAGCGGTGCAGCAGCCACTGCAGCGACACCTGCTGGGCGGTGGCACCGTGGGCGGCAGCGATCGAGTCGACGACGGCACCGACCTTCGGCGTGCCGAGGATCACCGGCGCCCACGGCATGAACGCGATGCCTCGGGCCTCGCACTCGGCCAGCACGCGGTCGCTGCCACGATCAGCGGCGTTGTAGCGGTTCTCGACACTGGCGACGGGGAACAGCTCGAGCGCCAGTGTGAGCTGCATCACCGACACGTTGGAGATGCCGATGTGGCGCACCTTGCCCTGTTGTTGCAGTTGCACGAACGCGCCGAGCGTGTCGTCGTACGCGTGGTTCGGATCGGGGGTGTGCACCTGGTAGAGGTCGATGCAGTCAACGCGTAGGCGGCGCAGGCTCTTCTCGCACTCCTCGATGATGTGCGCCGGGTCGCCCTTGGGGGGCAGGGTGGCGTGGCCCTTGAGGATCTTGGCGGGCTTGAAGCCCGCCTTGGTGGTGATCACCAGATCCTTCGGGTAGGGGTAGAGCGCCTCGGCGATGATCTCCTCCGACTCGCCGTATCCGTAGATGTTGGCCGTGTCGATCAGGTTCACGCCACGATCGACGACACGGCGCACCAACTGGCGCGCCGTGTCGCGATCGCGTACACCGTTGGCATCGAGGGCGCCCGAGATGCGCATCGCGCCGAACCCGAGGCGGCGGACGGTGAGGTCGCCGATCCGTACGGTTCCGACCGTCGCATCATCGAGCACCCGGGTGCTCATGTCAGCCGCGCTTCTTCTGCGCCGACAGTTCGTTGTGACGGGCGAACATGCGGGCCGCTTCCTGGCGGATCTCGTCGGGCACCGACGGGTAGGTCGGCAGGCCGTGGTCCTTCGACGGCAGGGCGACGGTGGCGCTGCCGTACGCGGTTTCTGTGTCGCGCTGGTTCACCATGCGCATGCGCACGTCGACCACGGTCTGGCCGTTGGGCTCGATGCGCTTGTCGGTGATCTCACCCGACAGGAATGTGGTGTCGCCCATGTAGTTGAACTTGCGGATCGAGTCGTCCATCTTGATGACGATCGCGTCGTCGCCGGCCCAGTCGGAGAGGTAGTGCCAGAACCAGCACTGGCGCTGCACGCCGTAGTCGTAGGCCATCGGGTTACCGATCGCCTTCGCCCACTCGCTGTCCCAGTGCAGGCGCTGGGCGACGTCCCAGATGCCCTGCGCGTTCTTCACGTAGAACGGGGCGATGCGCTTGCGGTTCTGGTAACCCACGCGGCCGGCGCGCAGGCCGTAGGGCACGAACCCGTAGCCACCGGCGTGGAACGCGATCTGCTCGGTGACCGTCAGCGGACCCTTCACCATCGGGTCGAACTGGTCGCCCACGTTCACATCGTCCCACCAGCGCATGTCGGCGCCGCGCGGCTTCTCCTGCGCGTAGATCGCGTCGATCCGCTCGTAGTCCTCGTCGGTGTACTTGGCGGCCTCGATCTCGGCGTATTTGCCCTTCTTGCGGGCCGTGTCGCGCTCGGTGAGGATGCTGAGGATGCGGTAGATGCCCACCACGTCGCCGTACTGGTTCATCGCCACGTCGCGCCGCACCTTCACCACGCTGCGGTTGGCGAACTCGCTCTGCTTCACCTGCAGGCTCTCGTCGCCGGAGTACGAGTAGATGCGATCGCCGGGGTACATCGGACGGAACCATTCCCACGAACCACCGGACACGAACACGTGGATGCCACGGAACACGCTCTTGGTGGCCTTGCGCACTTCCTCGGGCATGGGGTCGCCCAGCATCGGGGTCTTGATGTGGCCCACCTGGGTGCCGTGGGCGATCTGGCTTCCCCAGCGGGTGCCGCGGCCGTAGCCGTCTTCCTCCGTGAACAGCGGGTTGTCGTCGCCCACACCGAGCGACCAGTTGCGGATCGCATCGGCGCTGGCCACCGAGTTCAGTTCCTGGTAGCGGCTGGCGGTGTTGTGGCCGATGAGGATGCGAGCGCGCTCGATGTCTTCGTCGGTGAGCTTGTAGGCGGTGGCCTTATCGAATTCGGCGGCGACGGCGTCGTCCACCTGCAGGCCCTTCGGGGTGTCGGACTGGTCAGTGCTCATGCGGTTCTCCTTTGTCGATCTCGGTTGTCGTTCGTGTGTCGTTCAGTTGGCAGCGGCCTAGACCTGGCGGTCGAGGTCTTTCCAGTACTCGGCGCGGATCTGGCGCTTGTACAACTTGCCTGCTTCCGTTCGGGGCAGGTCGGTGCGGAACTCCACGCGCCGCGGCCGCTTGTACGCCGCGAGGTGATCGGCGCAGTGCTGCATCAGCTGTGCGTTCAGCTCGTCGGTGGGTTCGATGCCCTCGCCCAGCTCGACGAGGGCGAGCACGCTCTCGCCCCAGTCGGCGTCGGGAATGCCGATCACGCCGGCGTCGTGCACGGCCGGATGGTTCAACAGCACGCCTTCGATCTCCGCGGGGAAGATGTTGACGCCACCGCTGATGATCATGTCCTTCGCCCGGTCCTGGATGAACAGGTAGCCGTCGTCGTCCACGTAGCCGATGTCGCCGATGCTGAACCGGTTGCCCTTGTAGGTGCTCTTCGTCAGCTCGTCGTCCTTGTGGTAGCGGAAGCCCGCTTCCGTCTCGTAGTAGATGTGGCCGGTCTCGTTGGGGCCCAGCTCGTTGCCGTCGTCGTCGAGGATGGCCAAGCGCACACCCTTGATCGCCCGGCCAACGGTGCCCGGCTTCTCCAGCCACCGCTGCGGCTTGGCGATCGTGGCCGCGCCTTCCATGCCGCCGTAGGTCTCCCAGATCACCGGGCCCCACCAATCGAACATCCGCTGCTTCATCGGCCGCGGGCACGGGGCGGCGCTGTGCACCACGGAGTGCAGGCTGCTCACGTCGTACTTCGCGCGCACGTCGTCGGGCAGTTGCAGCATCCGGTGGAACTGGGTGGGCACCATGTAGGCGGTGCGCACCTTGTACTGGTCGATCAGCTGCAGCGCGCCCTCGGCGTCGAACTTGCGCATGATCACCAGCGCGTGGCCCACGTTGAGGGCCGCCATGTAGTAGCTGTGCGAGCCACCGTGGTACATGCCGGTGGACACCAGGTGCGGGCCGTCGAACGGCCGGAAGTCGAACGCCCGGCCGAAGACGGCCGACTTGCTGGCGATGTCGCTGGGGTCGGCTCCGGAACCGGGCCGTGAGATGCCCTTCGGCTTGCCGGTGGTACCGCTGGAGTAGGCGAGGAAGCCGCCCTCGCTGCGGTCGTCGGGTGCCGTGAGCGGTTGCTGCGCGGCGAGATCGGCCAGGTTGGGCACGCCGGGCACGTCGCCCACACCCACCACGGTGGTGACCGCCTTGACGCG
Source organism: Actinomycetota bacterium (assembly GCA_030645495.1). Taxonomy (GTDB): domain Bacteria; phylum Actinomycetota; class Acidimicrobiia; order Acidimicrobiales; family Ilumatobacteraceae; genus UBA668. The sequence goes on along the minus strand of JAUSLV010000006.1, from coordinate 172,184 downwards.
CTCGCCGAACTGCCCGTCGAGCGCGCTCTTGTGCGCCTCGTGCACCACCAGCAGCGCAGTGCCGGCATGCTCGAGCATCGCGGTGAGTTCCTCGGGGGTGAGGTAGGCGTTCACCAGCAGCAGGAAGAAGCCGGCTTCCTGGCAGGCCATGCTCACCTGGATGGGCAGCACACCGTTGGGGGAGATGACCCCGACGATGCCGCCCTTGGGTACGCCGAGCGCACGAAACGTGTGCACCAGCTGGTGCGCGCTAGCGGCCAGTTCGCGGTAGGTGAACGTGCCTTCGGGGGAGGAGGCGATCGCGACTGTGTCGGGGTGGTCGTCGGCGATGTACCACACCCCGAGGCGTTGATCCCAGCTGTTCGACACCATACATTCCTCCACGCTCAAGGACGCTCGGCTCCGGCTTGGAGCGAACGAACCACTAAAGAGTAACCTATTTTACAACAGCGACGCGAAGCCGAGTCGTCGGTCGGCCGTACGAACAAGAGTGACGAGGGGTGTCGGATGAGCGAACTGGAAACATTCCGGGCGCAGGTGCGGGCGTGGCTCGCCGAGCGGTACGCCCAGGTCGACCCAGCCAAGGACGACGAACGCGGCGACACGATCGCTCGCGCTCCCGAAGGCCACGCCGCCATGGTGCAGGGCGCCATCGATCTCCAGCAGGCACTCTACGCGGCGGGCTTCTGGGCCACCCGCCTGCCGGTGGAGTACGGCGGCCAGGGGCTCACGCGCGCACACGACGACATCGTCAACGAGGAACTGATGCGCTTCGACTGTCCGTCGCTGCGCCCACTGGGCATCGGCATGGGCTTGGCGATGCCCACGATCCTCGGTGCCGCTGGTGAGGAACAGAAGCGCCGCTTCCTGCCCAAGCTGGTGGCGGCCGAGGAGGTGTGGTGTCAGTTGTTCAGCGAGCCCGACGCGGGCAGCGACCTGGTGTCGTTGCGGTGCAAGGCCGTGCGCGACGGCGACACCTGGGTGATCACCGGCCAGAAGGTGTGGTCGTCGTTCGCCAGCGACGCGCAGTTCGGTATGTTGCTGGCACGCACCGACCCGAACGCCGAGAAGCCGCACTCGGGGATCACGATGTTCATCCTGCCGATGGACCGCAAGGGCGTCACCGTCGTGCCGTTGGTCGACATCGCCGGTGGCCACCACTTCAACGAGGTGTTCCTCGAAGACGTGGTGCTGCACGACGACGAGATCATCGGCGAGGTGAACCGTGGGTGGCAGGTGGCCAATGGCACGCTCTCTGGCGAACGCTCTGGCTACCTCGGTGGCTCGGGCAAGGGCCGTCGCCGCCGCCAGGCGCTGGCGGCCGCTACCGCCGCTGGCAAGCTGGGCGACCCGGTGGTGCGCGATCGGATCGTCGACATCACCGCTCGCGAGCGCATCCTCGAGCTACTCGCCGAGCGCATCCACGCCGGCGTCGCACTGGGTGGCAACCCCGCGGCCGGTTCGTTGGTCAAGGTGTTCGCCGGCGATCTCGAGCAGCAGTCCAGCGAGTTGGTGATCGATCTGCGCGGCGCGGCCGGTGTCGCGTGGGAAGCCGATCAGCCCGACGCCGACTACTCTGCCCACGCCCTCAGCGGTTCGCGCCAGGCGCGCATCGCCGGTGGCACGCACGAAATCCAACGCAACCTGATGGGCGAGCGCATTCTCGGCTTGCCGCGAGAGGCCCGGTGACCATGATGAGCAACACTCCTGAGACCGTTCCGTACGAGACCGTCGAGTTCGAGGTGGCCGACCACATCGCCACGATCACGCTGAACCGCCCCGACAAGATGAACTCGTTCACCGAGACGATGGCGAACGAGATGACCGAGATCTGGGCGCGCGTGCGCGACGACAAGGGCATTCATGTCGCCGTGCTGCGCGCCAATGGCGACCGGGCGTTCTGCACCGGCATCGACATCGCGCAGGGCGCGTGGTGGACCGACAAGGACATCTGGAACCACGAAGACCCGGGCGCCGCGCTGGGGCCCAAGCATCACAAGGTGTGGAAGCCGGTGATCGCTGCTGTGCAGGGCATGTGCGCCGGCGGGGGCATGTACTTCATCAACGAGTGCGACATCGTGATCTGCTCGGACAACGCCACGTTCTTCGACCCGCACGCGAACGGCGGCATCGTGTCGGCCCTCGAGCCGATCGGCATGCTGCAGCGGGGCATTCCCCTCGGTGAGGTGCTGCGCTGGGCGCTGATGGGCAACGAAGAGCGCATCGGTGCGCAGACCGCGTTGCGAATCGGCCTGGTCAGCGAAGTGCTGTCGTTTGCCGACCTTCGCGCTCGCGCGCACGACATCGCCGCGCAGATCGCGGAGCGTCGCCCCGAGGCAATCCAGGGCACGATTCGCGCCATCTGGGAGAGCATCGAGATGCCGCGCCACATCGCCATCCAGAACGGCCTGGCCTACACGCACATCGGCAACCCCAAGCCCGGCGAGCGCCCCGAGCGCGTGCAAGGCCCCAAGCCTGTGGTGCGCTGACGCAGTCGCATTGAACGTACGCTGGGCCTTGCGGAGGCGTCCATGGCCCAGCGAGTGCACGACGTTGCGATCATCGGCGGGGGTGTCGTTGGCTGCGCCATCGCCCACGAACTGGGCCGTTCGCGCTTGCGCACGGTGTTGCTGGAGCAGGCCGCGGAGGTGGGGTTCGGCACCAGCAAGGCCAACAGCGGGATCATCCACGGCGGCCACCAGGCCGCGCCCACCACGCTGAAGGGCCGCCTCGAGTGGCAGGGCAACCAGCTGTGGGATGCGCTGTGCGCGGAGCTGGGCTTCGGCTTCGCCCGGGTCGGAGCGCTGACCGTGGCGCTCGACGAGGCCGACCTGCCCGCGCTGGAGACGCTGGAACATCACGCCGCCGCCAAGGGCGTGCCCGGGGTGGAACGGTGGAGCCGCGCCAGGCTGCGACACGCCGAACCGAACCTCACGAAGCAGGCGATCGCCGCGGTCTACGCACCCACCACAGCCGTGATCAACCCGTACGAAGCGTGCTTCGGGCTGGCCGAGAGTGCAGCCCGCAACGGCGTGGAGATCCGCACCGGGTGCGCGGTGACAGCGCTGTCGCACGACGGCGAGGTGTGGACGATCGCCACGTGCACCGGGCCCGTGCGTGCTCGCTTCGTGCTGAACGCGACGGGCACGGCGGCGGCACGGATCGCCGCCATGGCCGGGGCGGGGGAGTACCGGCTGCGCTACCGCAAGGGCGAGGAGTACCTGCTCGACAAGCGGCTGCAGGGCCTAGTGCAGCACGTGATCTACCCGTGCCCGTCACCCACCAGCAAGGGCACGCTGGTGATCCCCACCTACGACGGCACGATCATGATCGGCCCCACCGCCGACGAGGTGCTCGACGCCGACGACCTGGCCACCACGGCCTCCGGCGCCGAGCGAGTGATCGCCGCCGCGCAGCGCCTCGTGCCCGGCATCAGCGAGCGCGACGTGATCGCCGAGTTCGCCGGCATGCGCGCGATCGTCGACGGCGAGGACTTCCGCATCGGGCCCACCGAGGCGCCCGGATTCTTCGACGTCGCAGGCATCCAATCGCCCGGGTTGACCGCCGCGCCAGCCATCGCGCTGATGGTGGCCGACCTGTTGCGCGAGGCCGGGCTCGACCTGGATGACTCGGGGCCACCGCTGCCGCCGCTGCCGCCGTTCGTGCACTTCGCCGGAGCCCCCATCGCCCGCCAGCAGGAGTTGGCCGCCGCCGACCCGCGGTACGGCCACATCGTGTGCCGCTGTGAGGTCGTCACCGAGGCGGAGGTGTGCCAGGCGATCGCGCGTGGGGCGGGCACGCTGGATGGCATCAAGTTCCGCACCCGCGCGGGCATGGGCCGCTGCCAGGGTGGGTTCTGCACGTCGCGGTGTATGGCGTTGCTGGCCAGCGAACTCGACGTGCCCCTGACTGCGGTCACCAAGCGGGGTGGCGACTCGTGGTTGGTGGTCGAGCGCGACGAGGGGATGCAGCCGTGATCGACGACCGGCCACACCTATTGCGCCCCGCGTACGACGTCGCCGTGATCGGTGGCGGGCCCGCTGGTCTCGGCGCGGCGGTGGCGGCCCGCGAGGCAGGCGCCGAGCGGGTGTTGGTGATCGACCGCGACACCGAGGCCGGCGGGGTGCTGCTGCAGTGCATCCACTCGGGGTTCGGGCTGCACCGCTTCGGGGAAGAACTCACCGGGCCCGAGTACGCGCAGCGGGTGCTCAGCGAGGCGCTCGACGACGGGGTCGACGTGGTGACCGACGCATTCGTGCTCGACGTCGCGCCGGATCACTCCGTCACCATCGCCTCGCCGCGCCACGGCGTGGTCTCGCTGCAGGCCCGGGCCACCGTGCTGGCGATGGGCGCCCGCGAACGCACGCACAGCGCAATCCGCATCCCGGGCGACCGGCCTGCGGGTGTGTTCACCGCCGGCCTGGCGCAACGGCTGGTGAACATCGACGGGGTGCTGCCCGGCAGGCGAGTGGCGATCCTCGGCTCGGGCGACATCGGCCTGATCATGGCCAGGCGGCTCACGTTGGAGGGCGTGGAGGTGGTTGGCGTGTTCGAGCTGTTGCCCCACCCCAACGGGCTGAGCCGCAACATCGTGCAATGCCTGCACGACTTCGACATCCCGCTGCACCTGTCCACGACGGTGGTGGGCATCCACGGTCGCGACCGCGTCGAGCGGGTGACGGTCGCACCCGTGGACGACGCCCGGCAGCCGATCATGGGCCGCGCGTGGGACGTTCCGTGCGACACGCTGCTGGTGTCGGTGGGGCTGATCCCGGAGAACGAGTTGTCGCAGGAACTGCGGCTGCGGATCGACCCGACGACGATGGGGCCGGTGGTCAGCAGCACGATGGAGACCTCACGAGACGGGTTGTTCGCCTGCGGCAACGTGGTGCACATCCACGACCTCGTCGACTTCGTCAGCGCCGAGGCCGAGCTCGCCGGCCGCCACGCGGGCCGGTACGCAACCGGCCAGATGACACCCACCGACAACGTGCGCCTGCTGCCGGGCGCGAACGTGGGCTACTGCGTGCCGCACACGGTGTCGACCGACCGCGACCACGTGGTGTACCTGCGGGTGCGCACGATGCTCGACCCGTGCCTGCTGCGGCTGCGCACGCCCGACGGCACGGTGGTGCACGAACGCAAGCTGCGCTACGTGGCCCCGGCGGAGATGGTGAACCTGAAGCTGCGGCCGTCGCTGTTGCAGGGCTTCCATGGCGACTCGCTGATCGTGGAGGTGGTGCCGCGATGACCGCGAACTACCTGTGCATCGGCTGCCCGCTCGGGTGCCGCCTGGAGGTGGACGAGATGGTCGACGGCTCGGGCCTGGAGGTGCGCGGCTTCTCGTGCAAGAAGGGCAAGGAGTTCGCCGCCCAGGAGCACACCGACCCGCGCCGCAGCGTCACCACCACTGTGGCGCTGTCGGGAGCGGCGCTGACGCGGCTGCCGGTGAAGACCTCGGGCACGGTGCCGAAGGGCTTCGTGCGCGGCGTGTGCGTGGCGCTGCGCGGGGTGCGCGTGACCGCGCCTGTGCTCTGTGGCCAAGTGGTGCTGGCCGACGTGCTGGGCACCGGGGTCGACGTCGTGGCGACACGGGAGGTGGCCGCCGGCTAGATCAGCCAGGCCAATCGAGGCAAGCGCGAGTCGCGCACTATCATTCCGCCGATGGCGGGACGGGGAGCGGTACGGCGGCTGACGGCGGTTGGCGTTGCCGCGCTCATGTTGGTGGGTGCGTGGGTCGGCACCAGGACCACGTCTGCCGCGCAAGGCGACCCCGTCAGCAGCTTCGGCGACAACGGACTGGTGCGTCTGGGCACCGGAACGGATCGGGCCTTCCTCGGCATTATCCAGATCTTGCTGTTGCCTGACGGGCGTGTGATGGCCGAGGCCGGTTCCAGCTTTCACGGCGTGGTGCTGACGCGTCTCACTGCCGGTGGAATGCCAGATCCAACGTGGAACCAGGGCGCTCCAGTGCCGGTGCCTGAATCGGGCACCATAATACAGAACCCCGATGGATCGGTTTCGCTGATCTCGATGCACGCTGTTCGCCGTTTCACGAAGAGCGGCGCGTCCGATCAGGCGTTCGGCTCCGCCGGTGTGGCAGCCGTCGCGCTGCCGGGCACCCAGCTCGTCGACGTCAAGCAAGTCGCGGGAGGTGCGTGGCTTGTTCTCACAAGGCAGGACTTCGGACAAGGGTTCGTGACACGGGTGCTGCCGTCAGGGATGATCGATGGAGCATTCGGGACGTCCGGCACGGTCTCAGCTGGGTTCTACCCGACGCGCATGGTTTCCCTGGCGTCCGGGGTGTTCTACGTGGCCACGCATTCGTCAGCCGCATTGTACGGCTTCACCAGCTCCGGGGTCGCTCTGGCCAGCTTCGGCACACACGGTGTGTTGCAGGGCCCGTTCCAGGATCCATGCCTGACGACGGACAGCGTTGGGCATCTGGTGCTGATCGATCCAACGACGGCGGGCGTTCAGGGACAGCTCTATCTGAAGCGCCTCGTGCCCACCACGGGAGCGATCGACGCGACGTTCGGTGCCGGAGGTTATGCCAGCGTCACGATTCCGTCGAACGTCGAGCTCTCCGGGTGCGGGTCGGCGAGCGTCGGCGACGTCACGTACGTCATCTTGCACCGATCTCAAACGTACGGCGGTCAGATCTTCGTCGTGGCCGTGGATGTCAACGCTGTTGCGTTGGCCGGCAGCTTCGGGTCAGGAGGTGCTGACGGCGACGGCTCCATCACCGTTCCGGTGACGAACCCAGCACTCGCCTGGCGGGGTCTCGTGTCGGCCACGTCTGCCGGGATCGTCCTGGGGTTCGGCCAGGACTCTCCGCGGCAGGTGTTCCGTTATGACGTTGCGGGATCGCCGGTGACGGCCTTCGCCGGCGATGGCGAGATGGATCTCATTCAGCATCCGGGTGCCGTCGTGTTCAGCACGGTTCGTGAGTCGGATGGTGCGACGTTGGTCGGGTACCGTTCCGGCACCACGGTTCGTATCGCCCGTGTCGGTGCGGACGGCGGGCCGGTCGCTCCCGCCACCAGCCATGTGATCGTCACCCGCGAGTTGGGCATGACCGAGTCGTACCTAATACCGGCTCACCTACTCGCGCTCCCGGATGGGCGGTTCGCGATGACGTACCAAGTCTCGACCTACCTCGTTGGGCCGTGGGCGATGGCGATGTACCACCACGACGGAACACCCGATCTGACGTTCGGGACCAACGGTGTGGCGTCTGTCGCGTCGGTCGAAGTTCGTGCTGGTGGCGCCGCCGGGGCGCCGGTGCTGATCATGGCTGTGTCCGACGGCATCTCGTTGTCGTTCTCCAAGATCAGCGCGGTGACGGGCGCTCTCGACTCGTCCTTCGGCACCGCCGGGAGTGTCGCTATGGTCGCGCCGACGCTCGGACACAGGTACGGATTTGCCGTTGACACCAGCGGCCGCACGGTGTTCGCGCGGGGAGCGAACTTCGGCGAGCCGTCAGTGGAGTCACAGGCCTTTGCCATCGTGTCGCGGCTCACGGCCAACGGTCAGCCCGACCAGTCGTTCGGATCGTCCGGGCGCCGAACGGTTACCACGCAACTGCGGCACGAATCGTGGGGCAACTTCCTCGATGTCACATTGGTCGGCTCGAACATCGTTCTCACCGGTCAGACCGTGCCGACCATCCTGTATCCCGCGCCGGACGCCCAGGTCACATCGGCCGAGACGGCAGCACGTTTGACCGAGTCGGGTGCTCTGGACACCTCGTTCGGCACGGGCGGCGTCGTCGAGGTGGCAGCGGCGTACGGCCCGTGGAATTGGTCAGCCGCCGCTGCGGTTGACGCTGATGGGATCACGTTCCTTCGTCACCACGGGGAGGCTGCGTATTCGGTGCTGCGCTTGAGCGGTGGGAGCGGCGAAGTGGTGGGCCGCGTCGATCTGGCCATCCCGCATGTCGACAAGATGTACTCCTTCATCGTGCCGGCGGGCGCAGATTTCTACCTGGCTTCAGGTGTGCAGTCGGAACCGGTCGTGGGAGAGGTGGCCGGCGACGATGCGACCCTGATGAAGGTTTCGCTGTCGCTCCCTTGGGTCTTTGCCCGAGTCGGATCGGCGGCGCAGGCAACTCAGCCCGCTGTACGCCTCCGTACGTAGTTCGGATGTCCGCGTGGATCGACGTGGCCATCGGGCTGCGTCCGGCTCGTCGATGGCCAGACCGTCAGGCGGGCTCCTTGGGCAGGCCCAGCGCGCGCTCGCCGATCACGTTGTGCTGGATCTCGTCGGTGCCGCCGCCGATCGACACGCCGCCGGTGGACAGCGCGGCGTACTGCAGCGCACCGCCGCTCGCCGAGTCGTTGCCGATGAGCATGCCGCCCGCGCCGAGGATGCGCAGGCCAAGGTCGCGGCTGTGGCGGGCCATGCCCGACAGCGCGATCTTGGCGATGCTGGCCTCGGGGCCCGAGCCGCCGGTCTGGCGGGCGCGCAGGTTGGTGAGCCGGTACACCTCGCTGCGGATGTGGTAGCGGGCCAGGTCGTCGCGCAGTACCGGGTCGGTGTTGACGCCGGCCTTCTGCGCCTGCTTGATCAGCACGCGGCTGCTGCTGATCATCGCCTGCGGCTTCTCCTTCGCCTTCTCGGCAGCGATCTCGAACAGTTCGGCGCAGGTGCGGTCGAGGTTGCCGCTCTTGCTGCCACCGACCACGGTGAGGGCGCCACGGGCCGAGCCGGAAGCGGCCATCTTGCGTTCGAGGCCGAGCACGGTGGTGGCCACGGCCCACCCACCGCCTTCCGTGCCCACCAGTTCGTGTGCCGCGGCGCGTGCATCGGTGAGGAACACCTCGCAGAAGTGCGCGCTGCCGTTCATCGTGACGAGCGGGCGCACCTCGATGCCCGGCTGCAACATGTCGATCAGGATGAACGAGACGCCGGCGTGCTTCTGTGCCTCGAAGTCGGTGCGGGCCAGCAGCATGCCTCGGTCGGCCGCGTCGGCGCCCGAGTTCCATACCTTCTGGCCGTTGACGATGTATTCCTCGCCGTCGCGCACGGCCTTGCAGCGCACGCTGGCCAGGTCGCTGCCGGCCTCGGGCTCGCTGAACAGTTGGCACCAGTGCTGTTCGCCGGTGGCGATCTTGATGATCTCGGCCTTCTGCGCGTCGGTGCCGTGCTTCATGATCATCGGCGCGGCCATGTGCGGGCCCATACCGGTGGGAGCGGCGATCACGCCGCGAGCGCCGAGCGTCTCGGAGATGATCCGGGCGGTGGCACCGCTGGCGCTGCAGCCGCCTTGCCCTTGCGGCCACGTGGGCTGCGAGTAGCCCGCGGCTGCGAGCCGCTTCCACCACTCACGTAGTGTCAGCGAGGTGTCCCAGTTGTCGTCGACCCAGGCGTTCACTTGTGCGGCGATGTCCGGCATGGGCGAAATAGTATCCTGTTTAACGGCTGCCGACCACAGCCAGGAGAGCCCGTGATGACTGCCGCGATCGACCCGTTGTCCGCCCCCACACTCACCGCTGCGATGCGCGCCGGGTTGAACCTGTGGCCCGACCTGAAGGTCACGTTCACCGGCGCTCGTGGTGAGCCCACCAGCCCGTTGTCGGCACTGTTCGAGCGCGGTCGCCGCCTGGCCGGCGGTTTGTACGCGCACGGTCTGCGCGCCGGCGACTCGATCGCGATGCAACTGCCCAACTGGCCCGAGGCCGTGGTGACGTTCGTGGCCGCAGCGGAACTGGGCCTCACGCTCGTTCCCGTGGTGCACATCTACGGGCCGAAGGAACTGCAGTTCATCCTGCGCCAGTCGGGCGCGGCAGCGCTGGTGATCCCCGACCAGTGGCGCGGCATCAGCTTCCCCGACCGCATCCTGCCCGAGGCCCGGCCGGACACGCTGCGGCAGGTGATCGTGCTCGGTGACGACGTGCCCAAGGGGTTCGTGAGCTGGCAGTCGGTGATGGACAGCGCGGTCGAGTACCCCGAGGCCAACCCGAAGCCCGACGACCGGATGGTGCTGCTGTACACCTCGGGCACCACCGGCGAGCCCAAGGGTGTGGTGCACACGCATGCCACCCTGCTCGCCGAGATCGCCCAGGTGCTGCGCTACATGGAGGGCGAGGAGGGTGAGGTCGCGCTGGTGGCCTTTCCGATCGGTCACATGGCCGGCGTGCTCGGCTGCGCACGGCTGTTCCTGCGCAACCGCCACTCGATCTTCCTCGATGTGTGGGATGCCCCGCTGGCGGCGCGAATCGTCGAGGAGTACGGGGTCACCAGCACTGCCGGTACACCGTTCCACCTGCTGTCACTGTTCGAAGCGGCCGATGCGGCCGGCCTGTCGCTGTCCACGTTCCGCAGCATCATGCTGGGGGCCACCACCGTGTCGCCGTCACTGATCGAGTTGGCCGACTCGCGGGGTATCAAGGCCTACCGCTGCTACGGGTCGACCGAGCAGCCCACCATCTCGTCGGGCCGTCCGTCGGATTCGTTCGCGGACCGTGCCTTCACCGATGGTCACCTGCTGCCCGGTGTCGAGGTGCGGATCCTCGACGACGACGACAACGACCTGCCGTTCGGTTCGCCCGGCGAGATCATCACCCGCGGCCCCGAGTTGATGCCCGGCTACACCAATCCCGAGCACAACGCGGCCACCCGCTTGCCAGGCGGCTGGTTCCGCACCGGCGACATCGGCGTGCTCGACGAGCGTGGTTACCTCACGATCACCGATCGCAAGAAGGACATCATCATCCGCGCCGGCGAGAACATCGCCTCACGCGAGGTGGAGGACGTGCTCGTCACCCACGACGGCGTGCGCGAGGTGGCCGTGATCGGATTGCCCGACGAGCGCTATGGCGAGCGTGTGTGTGCGGTCGTGGTGGCCGCAGGCGAGGGCCTGTCGCTCGATGACGTGCGCGCCCACGTGGCCGCCGCCGGCCTGGCCAAGCAGAAGACCCCCGAGTCGTTGGTGATCGTGGACGAGATGCCCCGCACCGCCAGCGGCAAGATCCAGAAGGCCGTGTTGCGCGACCGCCTGAAGGGTTAGGTGCCGGGTCGGTCTGGACCGGTCGGCCGGGTCGGTGGGCGGGCCAGGTGGGTGTGCTCGATTCCACCTCTTTCAGATTTCGCCCTTGCACGCAGCGCACAGAACGGGCAAAGTGCTTGGCGAAGCCCGCCGGCTGGATCTAGGGCTGACCTGTTCCAACTGGGCTTCTGCGTCCGAAATTGTCCCGGTGACGGAGACGATCCAGCCCCAGATCCGGAGGCCAGTGGGCCGCTGCGCTCGGCGGCCGGATCTGTGGAACGCCACGAACGCAACGTCCGTTTGTGTCGTGCCACAAACACCGGAGCGTTCGCATCCAGCGCCATAGCTGCCAGTGAGAATGAGATCAGCCGGTTGGCATCGCGTTCGGTTCTGGTGGGGGCTGTCAGGCTGAGGGTCTCATCGGGGTTCGACACGCCCCGTTCCGGAGGGCGACTCGAGCTGCTGCGGTAACAGCTGCTCGGTCACTGGTCTCCTTCACGGGACGTGCGTGCCTGCCCCTCAACTTGGAAAGGGGTGGCCGATGGTCATCGTAGATTCAGCGCGCCTGATTGTGGGTGGGGTGGACACGCATCGTGATGTGAACGTCGCTGCGGTGGTCGACATGAACGGTGGTCTGTTGGGTGTGGAGTCGTTCCCCACGACCGGCGAAGGGCACAAGTTGTTGGCGTCGTGGATGGCCGGGTTCGGCACGATCGAACGTGTCGGGATCGAGGGCACCGGCGCCTACGGGGCCGGCCTCGCACGCCATTTCTCGCGAGCCGCGGTGGCGGTGATCGAGGTTGATCGTCCGAACCGGCAGAAGCGACGCCAGCGCGGGAAGTCCGATCAGCTCGACGCGGTCGAAGCCGCCCGTGGCGCACTGTCGGGTCGATGCGAAGGGATCGCCAAGTCCGGTGACGGTCACGCGGAGGCGCTCAGAGCGCTGCTGGTTGCGACGCGGTCGGCGCGTTCGACACGGATCCGCACCATCGTCCAGTTGCGCTATCTGATGTTCACCGCCCCCGACGAACTGCGCGCCCGGTTGGGTGGGCTAAGTCCTGCGTTGCTGGTCAGCGAGGCCGCCAAGCTCCGCCCACACCCCGGTGGCGACATCGTGATGCACGGCGTGAAGACCACCGCCGTAATCCTGGCTCGCCGGATCCAGGCGCTCGACGTCGAGCTCGCTGTGATCGACACCCAGATCGGGCCGTTGGTGAAAGCCGCAGCACCGGATCTGTTGAACGTGTTCGGTGTCGGCATCGACACTGCCGCCGTGCTGCTCGTCACCGCCGGCGACAACCCTCAACGGATCACCTCCGAAGCGAAATGGGCGATGCTCTGCGGGATCGCACCGATCCCCGCGACGTCCGGAATGATCGATGGCCGCTACCGCCTCAACAGCGGCGGTGACCGACAAGCGAACAACGCGATCTGGCGGATCGTGATCACCCGCCTCGGTCAACACGAACCCCGCACGATCGCGTACATGGAACGCCGCCTCGCCCAGGGCAAGTCGAAGCGCGCCATCGTTCGTTGTCTCAAGCGTTACGTCGCCCGAGAGGTCTTCCAGGCGCTGCCACGCTGACAAGAACGCGGTGACGTGACTGGCCCCATAACTGCCTGACACCACCAACGGTTGTCCTTCGAACGACATGCCGTCCCGTCACCGCACACCACCGCCGGACACGTGGCCTCATAAGAGCCTGCCCTCACCCGAGTGGCCCATCACTGGCCTGCCCAAAACACCGGCAACAACCACCTTGACAAACATAGGAGCGTCGCTCTGGGCGGGCAATCCGATGGGGCGGCTGACAACTTTGGTTGCGCGATCGCGCAACCAAAGTTGTCGCTCGTCGAAAACAGGACAACCGGGCACGCAGCCCTGGGTTTGAAATCTGAAAGAGGTGGAATGGGGCAATGGCAACCGGGGTGGACCCGGGCAGCCAGGCGAACCAGCCTCAGCCCTTCTCGCTGCTCAGCACCACGACGGCGCCAGCGGCGGTGGGGCCGCCGATGTTGTGCGTCAACCCGTTGACCGCGCCCTCCACCTGGTTGTGGGCCTCGCCGCGCAGCTGCTGGTAGATCTCCAGGCACTGGGCCACGCCGGTGGCTCCCGGCGGGTGCCCCTTGGCCTTCAGCCCGCCGCTGGGGTTGGTTGGCAGGCGGCCGCCGATGGAGGCCGCGCCGCTCTCGATCATCTTGCCGGCACCGAACTTCTCGCAGAAGCCGAGGTCTTCGTAGTCGATCAGCTCGACGCCGGTGAAGCAGTCGTGCACCTCGGCGACATGGATGTCGTTGGCGGTGAGGCCGGCCTGCGCGTAGGCCATCTTGGCGGCCTTCACGGTGGCGGGGAAGGTGGTGAGGTCGGGCTTCTGCGCGTGCATCACCCGATCAAGGCCGAGGCCCGCGCCACGCACCCACACCGGCTTGTCGGTGTACTTGTCGGCCAGGTGCTCAGCCACCAACAGCACTGCGGCGGCACCGTCGCTCTGCGGGCAGCAGTCGTACAGACCGAACGGATCGGCGATGATCGGCGCGTTCAGCACCTGCTCGATCGTGATCTCGGTGCGCAACTGCGCCTTCGGGTTCGACACACCGTTGTGGTGATTCTTCACGGCCACCATCGCGAGGTGCTCGCGGGTGTTGCCGCTCTCGTACAGCCAGCGGTTCGAGTGCAGCGCAAAGTTGGAGGGGGCGATCAGGCCGAGCGGAAAGTCCCACGCGCTGTCGCGCGTGAGCGCGGCCCACTCCCAGAACGTCGTGCTCGACGGCGTTTCGCGCACCTTGTCGGCGCCGACCACGAGCACCACGTCGTAGTGTCCACCGGCGATCGCCATGAAGCCGTGGCGCACCGCGTCGTTGCCCGTGGCGCACGCGTTCTCCAGGCGCGACACCGGCACGTCCATCAACCCGCAGTAGTCGGCCACGATGCCCGTGGAGAAGCCGTCGGAGGGGATCAGGTTGCCGAACCACACGGCCTGGATGTCGGTGCGGTCGAAGCCCTTGTCGACGCTGTCGATCGCCTCGCTGATCGCCATCGGCAGCATGTCCTTCATGCCCAGGTGGAACAGTTCGCCGAACTGCGTCATCCCGGCGCCCACCATTGCGACGCGCCTCATGCCGAAACCTCCGTGTCGAGAGCCGCAGTGAGAGCGGGAAGGAACCCGTAGCCGTAGTCGGGCACACCCGAGCGGGTGGCCACCAGGCGGAACACCAGGCGACCCGTGTCGCCGATCTTCATCGAACCGGCGAGCGCGCCGGTGGTGCCCACCAGCAGGCGCACGCCGCTGTCACCGAGCTCGGCGATCACCAGCGAATACGGGCTGACCAGACCGGGCACCTGGCCGCGGATCGTGGACATCGAGTAGATCTGCGCCTCACGGGGCAGGGCGACGATGTCGCACGGCCCCTCGCTGCCGCACTGCGGGCAGCGGAAGCGGTGCGGGTAGATCAGCACACCGCACGAGCGGCACTTGGCGGCCTCGAGGCGGGTCTTGGCATCGAAGTTGCGGTCGTACGACGGCAGCGCGATGTTGATGCCCGCACCAGGCGCCGGCGTGCCCTTCGGCAGCGGCGCAGCGGCCCGCTCGTCGCGCACGACGGCAGCGGTGCCGACGGAGAACTCGGACAGCACCGCGGCACCCTGCTCGACGGCCAGCAGGCGGCCGTGGCGGTTGCCCTCCACGAGCGCTGCGATGCCGAACAGCGGCGCGCTGGCACCCGTGGTGGGCAGCGCTGGGGGAGTGCCCTCGCAGAACGACGCAGCGTCCTTGGCCGACACGCCGGCCGCGGCGATGATCGGCTGCGACAGGTCGAGGCGGTCGATCGAGGCGTTAATGCCACGCACGCGCAGCAGGCGCGGGTCGGCGTACTCGGACGTGTTGCCGTGGCCGTCGCGCACGGTGATCGGCATGCTGCGGTTGATGCGGTCGACCGTGCGCACCGAGGCGCCTGTGGCGCCCACGTAGGCAGCGGCTGCCCCGGCCGGAGCAAGATCGGCGCCGATCACCAACGTGCCGGCATCGGCGTCGCCGAGTTCGGACAGCGCAGCCGGGCCACCGCCGATGGCCTCGCGCACCAGCAGGTTGGCCGGCAGACCGAGACCGGCGAGCAGCGGAGCGCTGTTGCCGCCCTCCAGCAGGGGTAGGTCGCGGCTGACGAGCACTACCTTGCGCACCTCGGCCAGGTCGACCCCGGCGAGCGCACCGAGGCCGGCGGCAACGGCGAGCGTGACGACGTCCTCGTCGCGGCCGACGACACGCGCGGCGTCGGTGCCCCACGGCGGCAGATACGTGCCGACGGAAGCGATGTGCTGGATGGTCACGGGTTGCACCTCACTGATTGCACCTCACTGATTGCACCTCACTGGGACGCAGCGTGGGGGTGCTGCGGGATCTGCAGAGTACCTAACGCTTCCGTCAAGTTGCGAACCACTCGGATCAGGCGGGTTGCCAGGCGGCGACCAGCTCGTCGGAGCCGACCACCGTGGCGATCATGCTGATGGTGTTGGCCAACACCGCGTCGGCGTACTCCTGGGGAATGCCGGCCACTGCGTCGCGCACGACCACGACCTGATAGCCGAGGTCGAGCGCGGTGAGCGAAGCACCCACGATGCCCAGGTTCAGCGACACGCCGATGATCACCACGGTGGTGACGCCGAGGTTGCGGAGGATCTGATCGAGTGCCGTGCTGGTGAACGGCGTCATCCCGTGAATGCGCGGCACCTCGATGTCGCTGGGCTGCACGTCGAGCTCGTCGACCAACTGAGCGCCGTGGCTGCCGATGATGATCGGGCTGCTGCCCTCGCGGCGGCGCTTGTCGCCGATCGCGAAGATCTTGCAGTTCACCGCGCCGCCGGCGCCGTCTTCACGTTCGACCGCGGTGCCGTGCACCACGCGTACGCCGGCGGCGCGTGCTGCCTTCGCCACCTTGGCGACCACCGGCAGCATGCCGGCGGCGTTCACGACCTGCGGCAGGATCGGCAGGATGGCCGCGTCGCCGACGATGCCGTTCTGCAGTTCCATCGTCAGCACTGCGGTGTGTGCCGGGTCGACGAGGTGGCGAAGGCGCTCGCTCACTCCTTGGCGCCCTGGGCGGCGCTCTTCAGCAGCGTCGCCATTGCGTTGCCCTCGGCCTTGCGCCGGCCCATCGACTTGATCTCCACGTCGACGTTGGCGGCGGCCGCCTCTGCGCGCAGCGCGCCGACCGTGCTCTTCTCCTTCGGCCGGTGCTTGAACGGGTCGAAGCCGTAACAACGCATCGCGTTCTCGTGGGTGATCTTGTTGATGTCGGCCTCGGGCAGGTGGCCGAGGCCCTTCCACAACGCTTCGGGGGCCGTGGGCCACGTGCAGTCGCTGTGCGGGTAGTCGAGCTCGTACATGATCTTGTCGACACCCACGAGGTCGCGCATCTGCAGCCCGGCGGCATCGTCGATGAAGCACGTCCAGAAGTGATCGTGGAAGATCTGGCTGGGGATGCGGCCACCGAGGTCGGTGCCGGTCCAGGCGTGGTGGTGCTGGTACGTGTAGTCCATCCGCTCGAGGATGTACGGAATCCAACCGATGCCGCCCTCGCTCATCGCGATCTGCAGCGTCGGGAAGCGCTTGAAGATGCCCGAGAACACCACGTCGGCGATCGCCAGCATGCTGTTCGTGGGGGTGAGCGAGATCACGACCTCCGGCGGCGCGTCGGGCGTGGTGAGCGGCATGCTGCTGCTGGAGCCGATGTGCAGGCAGATGTTCACGTTCTCGTCGGCGCAGGCCTTCAGGAACGGGTCCCAGTGCTCGGTGTGGTAGCTGGGCAGGCCCAACTTGGCCGGGTTCTCGCTGAACGTGACCGCGCGGCAGCCTTTGGCGGCGACGCGGCGGATCTCGTCGGCCATCAACTGCGGGTCCCACAGGGGCATCAGCGAGATCGGGATCAGACGATCCGGGTGGCTGCCGGCCCACTCATCGATGTGCCAGTCGTTGTAGGCGCGCACGGCGGCCAGCGACAGATCCTTGTCGGGCATGCGCAGGAAGTACTGGCCGCAGAAGTGCGGGAAGGTGGGGAAGTTGATGCCGGCGAGAATGCCCGAGGCGCTCATGTCGAGCACGCGCAGGTCGCTGTCGAAGCAGCCGGGTCGCATCTGCTCGTACTCGGTGGGGTCAAGGTTGTACTCCTCGGGCGGGCACCCGGCGACGGCGTTGAGGCCCACGTTCGGGGCTTCCAGGCCCTGGAATTCCCACACATCGCCGCGCTCGCGGCGGGTGTTCTTCGGCTCTTGGCCCTTGAGGCTGGCGGGCCAGTGGTTGTCGAACATGTTCTTCGGCTCGATGACGTGGTCATCGACGGAGATCAGGATCATGTCGTCGGCGTTCATGCTTTCCCCCAGGTACGGCGCCACCGGATCGGCGCGTTGAACAGCCCGACGTTAGGGCGACTTGACGCTGCCGTCAACTTGCCAGGTGGATCAGCCGGTGACGAGCTGGAACAGGCCCTCGGCGCCGGCCCGGTGGGCAGCGGTGCCGAGGCGGCGGCGCCACATCGAGGCCGTGCCGTACTCGTGACGCCACGCCCACAGGCGACGGCTGAGCTGGTGCAGCGGGTACTCGCGAGTGACGCCCATCGCGCCGTGCGCCTGGTGCGCCGCGCGGGTGCCCTCGGCAACGGCTGCGTCGGTGAGCACCTTCGCCGCAGCGATGGTGATGCCCGGCTCACCCGCAGCGAGCGCACGAGTGGCGCGCTCGGCGGCCATGTTCACGCGCACCGAACACTGGGCCGTGTTGACCAGGAACTGCTGCACCGCCTGGAACCCGGCGATGGTTTTCCCGAACTGCTTGCGTTCGTTGGTGTAGTCGACGGTGATCTGCGTCATCGCGCGCAATGCGCCCGCAGACATGACCACGCGCGACAACGCACCGCGTTGCAACAGCGCGTCGGCATCGACGCCGTCGGCGGCCGCGGCGAGGTCGAATGCCCCGGAGGCGACCTCGAAGCGCACCAGGTCGCGCGGTTCACCGGCCAGGTTGGCGCCACGGGTGATCGACACCGCTGAGGCGGGCACCGAAGCGACCTTCCAAGTGGCACCGTCCTGCACGAGCGCGACGATGCGCTCGCTGCGTGCGGCCCACGCCACGGTGGCGTCGCCCACCAGGCGAGCACCCTCCAGCGACAGGCCGACGGCCACGGTGGCGGGACCACCAGGAATTGCGAGGCCCGCGCCGGCGAGCAGCCAGCCGGCCAACATGCCTGTCTCGGCCACGGGCACAGGCGCCGCATATCGGCCGATGGCATGCAGGATCGCGGCGGCGTCGCCGAGCGTGCCGCCCGACCCGCCGGCCGTGTCGGGCAACGAGACCCACGGGAATCCTGATTCGCTGAACGCGTGCCACAGGTCGGGGACCCAACCCTCGGCCTCGGCGTGCTCCACCACGTCGGGCGAGCACAGGTCGAGCAACAAGCGGTCGACGGTTTCGGCCACCAGTTCGTCTGCCGCGAATGCGCTCATCGCTTCCCTCCGGACGGCTGGAGACCTTTGGCGGCCACCGAGCGCAACACCTCGTTGGTGCCGCCGCGGATGGTGAACGAGGGGTTGGTGAGCGTGGCCGAGATGAGGAGCCGCGAGAAGGTGGAGGTGTCGGCCATGTTCGGGGCTTCGTCGACCACGGCGTTGACCGCGGTGACGACGTCTTGCTCGAAGCGCGTGCCCATCTCCTTGACGAGCGACGACTCGACCGCAGGGGCGCCACCCGAGTCGATGCTGCGCGCCACGGACAGCGACAGCGAGTGCAGCACCCAGTAATTGGCCAGTGCCTCGCCCAACACGTCGGCGATGCGGTCGGGCAGCGGTTGCTGCTCGTGCAGGCGCAGCAGTTCGGCGAGCAGTGTGTAGCTGCTGAGCCATCGATCAGGCCCGCCGCGCTCGTAGGCCAGTTCGCTGGTGTTCTGCGCCCAGCCCTGGCCGATGCTGCCCAGCACCAGTTCGTCGGGCACGAACACGTGGTCGAGTTCGACCTCGCAGAAGTCGGACGTGCCGTCGATGAACGGGATCGGCGTGGCGGTGAGGCCCGGCGACGTGAGATCGACGATGAACTGCGACATGCCTTGGCGTTTGTCGGTGAGCTCGGCCACCGGCGTGCTGCGGCAGAGCACGATCGCCCAGTCGTTGAGGTGGGCGAACGTCGTCCAGATCTTGCGCCCCTCCAGCACCCAGCCATCACCGTCGCGCGTGGCCTTGGTGGCCACCGACGCCAGGTCGCTGCCGCTGTCGGGCTCGGACATGCCGATGCAGAACGACAGCTCGCCAGC
The DNA here is from genome assembly GCA_030645495.1 of Actinomycetota bacterium. GTDB lineage: Bacteria > Actinomycetota > Acidimicrobiia > Acidimicrobiales > Ilumatobacteraceae > UBA668. The sequence continues at coordinate 152,905 of JAUSLV010000006.1, read as the reverse complement.
CGCAATGCCGGGGATGAAGCGCTGCTTCTGGGCCTCGGTGCCGAACTTGGCGATCACTGGGCCCGACTGCCGGTCGGCCACCCAGTGGTGGCCCACCGGGGCACCGCGACGCAACAGCTCCTCTGTGACCACGAACCGGTCGACGGCGCTGCGCTCGTGCCCGCCGTACTGCTTGGGCAGCGACATGCCCAGGTACCCCTGTGCGCCCAGCTTGCGGCTGAACTCGGGGTCCTTCTCTGCCTGGAAACCGAGCGCCGGGTGATAGCTGCCAGGTGGCAGTACGCGGTCGAGGAACTCGCGCACCTCGGCCTGGAGCGCACGCTCGGAGGGCGTGAGCTCGGAGTACTCGAACTCGATCATGCGGTGGGACCCCTCGGGTGATGTGGGTCAGATGCGTTCGATGATGGTGGCGGTGGCCATGCCGCCGCCGGTGCACATCGCGATCAGCGCGATCTGCTGGTCGGTGCGCTCGAGCTCGTCGAGTGCCGTCTGGATGAGCATCGGGCCACTGGCGCCGATGGGATGACCGAGGGCGATCGCGCCACCGTTCACGTTCACCTTCGCCGGGTCGATGTCGAGGTCGCGAATGGCCTTCATCGGGATGGCCGCGAACGCCTCGTTGATCTCCCACAGGTCGATGTCGGCGACCGTCATGCCGGCGCGCTTGAGTGCCTTCAACGCTGCCGGCCCGGGGGCGGTGAGCATGATCACCGGCTCGGCGCCGGCGACGGCGCTCATCACGACGCGGCCACGCGGCTTGAGGCCGTGTGCCTTGGCGAAGTCGGGCGAGGCGAGCAACATCGCCGACGCGCCGTCGACGACGCCCGACGAGTTGCCGGCGTGGTGCACGTGGTCGACCGCGTTGATCTGCGGGTACACCTGCTTGCACATGTCGTCGAACGACCGGTCGTAGCCGTCGAAGATCTTCGTGCCCATCTGGCCGAACGACGGCTGCAGCTGGCCGAGGCCCTCGATCGTGGTGGACGGACGGGGGAACTCGTCGACCGCGAGGGCCACCGACCCGTCGGGGTTGTGGATCGGCACGACGCTCTTGTCGAAGCGGCCCTCGGCCATCGCCACGGCCGCGCGGCGCTGGCTCTCCAACGCGAACGCGTCGACGTCGGCGCGGGTGAAGCCTTCGATCGTGGCGATCAGGTCGGCGGAGATGCCCTGGGGCACCAGCGGGTGCAGTTCGCGCAGCGCGGAGTTGCCCGACGTGAAGTCGGGCGGGGCGTTGTCGACGGGCCAGCGCGACATGGATTCCACGCCGCCGCCGACCACGAGATCCTGGTGGCCGGCCTGGATGCCCATCGCCGCGTAGGTGACGGCCTGTTGGCCGGAGCCGCAGAAGCGGTTGAGCGTGATTCCCGGGGCCTCCACCGGCCAACCGGCGGCCAGCACGGCCATGCGGCCGATGCAGGCACCGTGGTCGCCGGCGGGGTTGCCGTTACCGATGACGACGTCGTCGACCAGCGACGTGTCGACGCCGGTGCGAGCAGCCAGTGCGTTCAGCACCTGGGCCAGGTTCTCCTGCGGGTGGATGTGGTGCAGGGAGCCGTTCGACTTGCCCTTGCCGCGGGGCGAACGCACCCCGTCGATGATCCATGCTTCGGTCATTGTGATGCTCCAGTGCTTCAGTGCAGTCGTGGTGGTGTCAGCTGATGTCGGCCATGGTGGTGCGCGGGGTGGCTTGGGCGATGAAGCCCCGCACCAGCTTCGCGACCTCCAGCGGATCCTGTGGCGGGTTGTCGGTGCTCGGGCCGCGGCGCCAGCCTTCGGCGATGCCCAACACCATGCCCGACGACTCGATGACCTCGCCGTTGACGTCGTTCGAATCGGTCGAGGCCAGCCACACCACGACCGGGGCCACCCACTCGGGGCCGAAGCGGTTCAGCATCTCTTCCGGCAGGCCGAGATCCTCGGTGAGCCGGGTGAGTGCGCCTGGTGCGATGGCGTTGGCGGTGACGCCGTAGCGGCCCAGTTCTTGCGCGGCGATCTGCGTGAAGGCGGCGATGCCGGCCTTGGCGGCGCCGTAGTTGGTCTGGCCCATGTTGGCGTAGAGGCCGGCGACCGACGTGGTGTTGATGATCCGGGCGTCGTTGACCAAGCCCTCCTTGGCGCGGTTGCGCCAGTACTCTGCGGCCACACGACTGGGCGCCCAGGTGCCCTTGAGGTGCACCTTGATGACCGCGTCCCACTCGTTCTCGGCCATCGAGAAGAGCATGCGGTCGCGCAGGATGCCGGCGTTGTTGACGATGACGTCGAGGCCACCGAACGAGTCGATCGCCTGCTGAACCATCGCCTGCGCACCTTCGAGGCTGCTGACGTCGCTGGTGTTGGCAACCGCCTCGCCGCCCATCGCCTTGATCTCGTTGACCACGTTCTGGGCCGGGCCTTGGTCGCCACCCTCGCCGTCGCGAGCGGCACCGAGGTCGTTCACGACCACCCGGGCACCATGCTGCGCGAGCAGGAGTGCGTATTCGCGGCCGATGCCGCGGCCTGCGCCGGTGACGATGCACACACGGCCTTCACACAAACGATTCTGAGTCACGAGATTCGACTCTATGCCGCGCAGTTGGCCTGGCGGTAGTCCAACTGACGATACTGTCAAGCGAACGTCGTCAAAGTCCCGAGGAGCGAGATGTCAGCTGCCAACAACCTGGAATGCGAGGGCAAGGTCGCCCTGATCACCGGTGCCAGCCGAGGCATCGGTGCGGCGATCGCCGAGCGCCTGGCCGAGGCAGGCGCCAAGGTGGCTGTCGCCGCTCGCACGCTCGACCCCGACCCGAAGTACGACGGTTCGGTGTCCGAGACCGTGGCCCGCATCCGCGCTGCCGGCGGCACCGCCATCGGCGTGCAGTCCGACATTTCCAAGGGCGAGGATCGGGCGCGGATGGTGCAGGAGACGGTCGACCAGCTAGGCCCAGTCGACATCCTGGTCAACAACGCGGCGGTCACGTTCCTCTTGCCGATCGACACCTTCCCGAAGAAGCGCTTCGACCTGATGTTCGAGGTGCAGGTGTGGGCGCCCTACGAGCTCACGCAATTGGTGCTGCCGGGCATGCGCGCCAACGGTGCCGGCTGGATCCTCAACATCACCAGCCGCGCCGGGGTGCACCCGCAGGGCCCCCCGTTCCAGCAGCTCTTCAAGGACGGCGGGTGGACGGTGTACGGCATGGTGAAGGCCGCGCTCGACCGGTTCACCACTGCCGCGGCGCCTGAGTTGTACGACGCGAACATCGCGGTGAACTCGCTGGCCCCGTGGGACAACGTGGTCACGCCGGGTGCCGGCGCGCACGACCTGGTGGATGGGTTCGCGATCGAGGACATCAGCTTGATGGCCGAGGCCGCGCTCGCACTCTGCAGCGGCGACCCGAAGCAACTGACCGGCGGCATCGAATACAGCCAGCCGCTGCTGGCCCGCCTGCAGCGCCGCCCACCGGTGCGCTGATCAGACCGCGTTGCGTGGCACGCCGCGCTCGGTCACGTGCGTGCGCAGGTGCATTCCCGCGGTTTGGCTCACCTGGCCCAGCAGCGTGCCGTCCTGGGCCCACAGGTTGGCGTGGCCGTGGCCGTGCCCGTGCACGATCTGGTTGACATGCACCGACACCATGATCCACTCGGTAGGCACCAGCTGGCCCATTCGAATCGTGTTGTCGACGCTGCGGCCGGTGTAGGGCTGACCCAGCACGTTGGCGAACCCCAGCGGCATGAAATCGCCGACGAAGGTCAGTTCGGCGACCGAGGTCTGGTGCACACCAGCGCCCACCCGCAGCCACACCACGAAGTTGCCGTCGGTGCGCGTGCCGTCGAGGTCGGCGAACTGGCGACCACGGGCGAGGCGGACATCCGTGAAGTCGCCGATGTCGCCGTTGCCGCGCGGGAAGAAGTCGTACTCGGGGCAGTCGTCGGGGTGAGGCACGTTCGGCATCCGCGCCCAGACCCCACTGTGTTCCATCTGGCGGCTGCCGAGGGCGCCGTGCACGGTGAGGATCTCGCTGCCCGATTTGGAGACGATGCAGCGCGCCTGAGTCGTGTTGTGGCCGGAGACCTCGACGACGACATCGAACGTGATCTCGCCACCGAGCGCCGCGAACGACAGGTACTGCCCGGTGGCCCACACCAGCGGCCTGCCCGTGACCTGCGACATGGCCTCGGCCGCGGCCCCCAGTGCTGCGCCGCCCTGCAGCGTGCCGGCAGGAATGAACAGCAACGGTGACGGCTCCCAGGTGAAGCGGCCGGGCACGCCGGTGGCCGTGGGAAGGAAGTGCTCAGACGGCGCCATCGGGCACTCCTCGGCGCGCAATGGTGCGGTGGCGGCGCACGACGGCCGATTGGCTGCCCTGCGCCAGCAGCGTGCCGTCCTGTGCCCACAGGTCGGCGTTGACGTGCCCGAAGCCGTCGATCAGGTGGTTCACGTGCACGGACAGCAGGATCCACTCGGTCGCGGCCGATGCTCCCATACGGATGGTGTTGTCCAGACTGTTGCCGGAATACGGCAGCCCCAGCGCCTCGGCGAACGCCATCGGGGCGAAGTCGCTGACGAAGGTGAGTTCGCCGATGCTGGTGGGGTGCGCACCCTTGGCGAGGCGGAACCAGGCGGCCCATGAGCCATCGCCCCGTGTCCCGTCGAGTTCGTACTCCTGCCGGCCGCGGGCCAGGCGGATGTCGATCAGCCCGGCGAAGTCGGTGTCGCTTGGCCGGAAGAAGTCGTACGTCGGGCAGTCGTGCGGCTCGGCGACGTCGGGCCGGATCGCCCACACGCCGTCGTGGTCGATGTCGCGGCCACCCAGCGCAGCGTGCGCCGTGAGCACCTCACGGTCGTCGCGCGTGATCACGCAGCGAGCTTGTGACGTGTTGTGACCCGCCGCCTCCACGGTGACATCGAGGGTGTAACGATCGGTGCCCGCGGCGTACGAGAGGTATTGCGCGGTGGCCCACAACAGTGGTCGCCCGGTGACGGCCTCGAGCGCACTCACCGCACCACCGAGGCCGGCACCGCCCTGCAATGTGCCGGCCGGCGTGAGCAGGTACGGCGACGGGTCCCACGTGAAGCGGGTGGGCGCGTCGGTGGCGTCGACGACGAACAAGTCGGCGGTGGTCATCGCCGTCAGGCAGGCTTGCGCTTGCCCGGTACTTGCCGCGCAGCACCCCACAAGCACAGCGTCGCCGCTTCCTCGAGCGCGTCGCGGTCGTAGTCGGCGCTGTACAGGTGTGCATACGACCAACTGCGCTCGAGCAGGCTGAACATCGCGATGCCGAGCTCGACGGTGTCGGTGCGTTCTTTGCCGGCCGACGCGGCGAGCATCTCACCGAACTCCCGGCTGAGCGCCATGTGGCCCTTCATGCCGGCGGTGCGAATTGCTTCGTCCTCGTGCGCAGCCTGCGTCCAGGCGAATGCGAACGCACCGTGCCCGTCGAGCAGCTGGAAGTACTCGCGTACCCAGTCGCGAAGGCCGGCCAGCGTGCTGCCCTCTTCGGGCAGGCGCCGCAGGACTGCCTTGGTGTCCATGACCGAGCGGGCACCGACGGCCAGCAGCACCTCGCGCTTGGACGGGAAGTAGGTGTAGAACGACGCGCGCGACACGTCGGCAGCGCGGGCGATCTCGTCGATGGTGGTACCCGCGTACCCGTGGGTGAGGAACACCTCGCGAGTGGCTTCCACGATGCGCGCGATGGTGCGCTGCGCCCGCGGCCCCAGCTCGTCGGCAGGTTGCCGGTACACCGCGTTCGCAGGGAATTCCGGGCTTTCCTCGTCTGCGTTGTCGGTCGTGGTGCTCGAAGTGCCAGCCATGATGACATGACGTTAGTGTCAAGGCACCGACCGAAGTGGCAATGGAGGCGATCGTGGGTCATGTGCAGGTCGAGATCGCGGACCGGATCGCCGTGGTCACGCTCAGTCGGCCACCGGTGAACGCCTTCGACCATGCGTTGTTCGCGGAGTTGGCCGACGTGTTCAACGGCCTCAGCGCCGGCCGCGATGCCTCCGTGGCGATCCTGCGCGCCGCTCCGGGAGCGAAAATCTTCTGTGCCGGCGTCGACCTCGCCGATTCGCCCAAGCGATACCGCCCCGACGGCCGCTTCGAGGACGGCGGCGAGCAGATCGACGCCCGCTACCACGTCGATCCGGGCCGCATCGTGCGCGAGTGCTTCTGGTCGATCTACGACGCCGGTATCCCGGTGATCGGCGCGGTCGAGGGCAAGGTGATCGGCGTCGGTGTGGCGCTGCTCGCCAACTGCGACCTCGTGGTGGCAGCCGACAACGCCACGTTTGCACTCACCGAGATCAACGTGGGCGTGCTCGGCGGGGTGCGCCACACGCAGCGCTTCGTAGGGCAGTTCTTGGCCAAGCGGATGTTCCTGACCGGCGAGTTCGTCGGCAGCGACGAGCTGTACCGCCGTGGCGCGCTCGAGGCTGTGGTGCCCGCCGAGCAACTGCTCGACGCGGCGATGGCGCTCGCCGTGCCGATCAGCAAGAAGAGCCCGATCGCGGTGCGGCTGGCCAAGGAGTCGGCGAACCGAGTGGAAGAACTGTCGTTGAAGGACGGCTACCGCCTCGAGCAGGACTACACCGGCCGTGTGAAGCGCCACCGCGACAGCGACGAAGCCCGCATCGCGTTCTTCGAGAAGCGCGACCCCGAGTTCCGCTGGGAGTAGGCCCTCACCAGCCCGTACTCACCACAGGGTGCGCACAAGGCCACCGTCGACGACAAGGAATTGGCCGGTGATGAAACTCGCCCGCGCAGAGCACAGGAAGGCCACGGCTGCGGCCATCTCCTCCGGGTAGCCGATGCGGCCCACCGGCACGTCGGCGCGCTGCATGGCGGTGAGCTCGTCGTAGGTCTCGCCGCGAGCCTCGGCCTGTTTGCGCATGTAGCTGCTGTAGCGCTCGGTGAGGAAGCCGCCGGTGCCCATCGTGTTGACGGTGATGCCGTACTTGCCCACCTCGGCCGACAGCGTCTTGTTGAACGAGACCGCAGCGACGCGGGTGAGGTTGGCGGTGAACAACGGGAGGTCGCGATGCACTTCCTTCGAACCGATCGAGTTGATCGTCACCAGGCGCCCGAAGCGCGCGGCCTTCATGTCGGGCAGTACGGCCTGGGTCATCCAGTGCTGCGCCAGCACCATGTCGTTGTAGGCGCTGGTGAGTGCGTCGTCGGTGACTTCCTCGTAGCGGCCGCTGGTGGGGCCGTACACGTTGAACACCGCGATCTCGATCGGCCCCAGTGCCTCGCGGCCGGTGGCGATGATGCGCTCGATGTCGGCCTTGACGGTGAAGTCGCCGGCAACGCCGATGGCCGTACCGCCCGCGTCGGTGATCGCCTGCACCGTCTCGTCGATCGCCTCTTGCCCGCGGGCGGTGACGATCACGTTGCAGCCCTCGCGTGCCAGTTCTTCGGCGGTCGCTCTTCCCATGCCCTTGCTGCCGCCCGACACGAGCGCGACCTTGCCGGCAATCCCGAAATCCATCTCGACCCCCTCGATCGCCGCGGACGGTATCAGGGTGAAGTGGTGGTGGCGGGCTCGGGCGGATGCTCGGTGCCCTGTTCGATGATCTTCATGCTGTCGCTGGTGAAGAACACGATGTTGAACACCAGCACCGCCCCTGCACACAGGTACACCGTGCCCGGTGCGGTGAGCCAGTCGGAGAGCAGGCCGGCGAGCACCGAGTTGATCGGGAACACGCCCATCGCGACCATGGTGAACAGGCCCATCACGCGGCCGCGGTACTCGTCGTCCGTGGCGGCGACGAGCATCGTGGTGATGAGCGTTTGCAGGGTCATCCAACACACGCCGAACAGGCCGAGCGCGGTGACGGTGAGCCACACCTCGCGCGATCCTGCGATCAGCAGCATCGAGGCCGTGGTGCCGAACGAGGCCCAACGCAGTGCGGCCCGACGCTGTCGACCGCTGGTGAGAGCAGTGGTGAGCACCGCTGCGATCACGAAGCCGATACCCGGACCGGACGACAGCAGGCCGTACGTGGACGCGTCGCCGTGCAGCACGTCGCGAGCGAACATCGGCATGAGCGCCGAGTGCATCACCCAGAAGCCCTCGAAGCCGATCAGTAGCAGCAGGCGGGCCACCGCCGGGTTGCGGCGCGTGTAGTCGAGCCCCGACTTCATCTCGCTGCGCACGCTGGTGGGCGCTCGCTCGGCCCGCACGGGTCGCGCGCGCACGAACACGCAGGCTGCCGAGACTGCGAAGAAGCTGATCGCGTTGATGTTGAAGCCCCAGGCAACGCCCCATGCGGCGATGATGGCGCCGGCGATCGCCGGGCCGATCACCCTGGTGGAGCTCGTCATGCCCGAGTTGAGCGCGACGGCGGAGTGCAAGTCGGCGGGTGGCACGAGGGCCGGCACGAACGCGGCGGTGGCCGGCTGTGTGAATGCCTGCCCCGCGCCCCCCAGCAGCACCAGCCCGATCAGCGACCAGAGCGAGATGCGATCGGCCATGATCAGCACGCCGATCACCGCCGGCGGCAGCACCATCGCCATGTTGCCCCACATCACCAGCGTGCGGCGGTCGTAGCGATCGGCCGCCACGCCCGCGAACGACGACAGGAAGAGGGCGGGCAACCATTGTGCGCCGAACGCGACCGTGACCATGAAGTCGCTGTCGGTGAGCTCGCGAGCCGTCCATCCGACCGCGACGTACTGGCCCCAGAAGCCCAGCTGCGACACCATGTTGCCGATGGCGATGAGGCGGAAGTCGCGGTGCCGCAGTGCACCGAGCGCGCTGCCCTGCTTCGCGACGCCGCTCACGAGTTGGTCTGCGGTTCCTTCGGTAGGCCGAGGATGTTCTCCGCGAGGATGTTGCGCTGGATCTGCGAGGTGCCGGCGTAGACGGTGCCGCTGCGCGCGTTCATCAGGAACACGTCGATCCAGGAGTTCGAGTTGTTCGCCGCGCCCGGTTCGTCGGTGCGGTAATGCTTGTAGGGGCGGCGGCCCTCGCGCACCATAGCCTCGGGGCCCAGCAGTTCCATCGCCAGGTCGGTGATCACCTGGTGGTATTCGCTCCAGAACAGCTTGGAGATGCTGGCTTCTGGGCCGAGTGCGCCGTCGCGCAGCACCTGGGTGAGGATGCGGTAGCCGAGGAAGCGCATCATCTCGACCTTCATGTGGCACCAGGCCAGCCGGTCGCGGATGATCGGGTCGTCGATGCGGCCCTTGTCGCGGGCGAGTTGGATGACTCGGTCGAGTTCGGCCTTGAAGTAGATCGGGTTGGTGGCGGCCTCCTCGCCGCGCTCGAGGCCGAGCAGGCTGTTGGCCACTTTCCAGCCCTCGTTCACCGGGCCGACGACGTTGGCCACCGGGATGCGCACGTCGGTGAGGAACACCTCGCAGAACTCCTCCACGCCGGTGAGCGTGCGGATCGGGCGCACCTCCAGGCCGGGCGTGGGGATCGGGCACAGCAGGAACGTGATGCCGCGGTGCTTGGCGACCGTGTTGTCGGTGCGCGCCAGCAGGAAGATGGCCGTGCCCTCCATGCCGCGCGAGGTCCAGATCTTCTGCCCGTTCAGCACCCACTCATCGCCGTCGAGTTCAGCCTTCAGATGCACGCTGGCCAGGTCGCTGCCCGCCTCGGGCTCGCTGTACCCCTGCACCCACGTGTCCTCGCCGGACAGGATGCGCGGCAGGTACTTCCGCTTCTGCTCTTCCGTGCCCCACTTGACGAGCGTGTTGCCGAGCATCTTGATGTTGGTGGTGTCGACGGCCCGGTACTGCGGCACGCGGTGCTTGGCGAGTTCTTCGCCGAGCACCACCTGCTCCAGCTTGGTGAGCCCCTGGCCACCGTACTCCTTCGGCCAGGTGATGCCGAGGAATCCGTTGGCGGCCATCACGTCGCGCCAGTTGTTGGCCCACTCCTCGGCCCCGTCGCCTGCCAGCGCGCCAAGGCCCTGCCAGTCAGCCGGCAGGTTGGCGGCGAGGAACTCACGCACCTTGGTGCGGTACGCCTCGGCTTCGGGGGAGTAGCGCAGATCCATGGTGGGTCAGAGCATGCCGATCTTGGGCACCTGGCGCGACGTCATCAGTTCGTTGCCGATCTGGCGCTCGAGGCTGCGCCAGTCGCCCAGCAGGCGATCGAGCACGTACGTGCGGCGCAAGTAGTGGTGGAACTCGTGCTCCCACGTGAAGCCGATCGCGCCGTAGCACTGCTGGGCCTGCGTGCACGCGTTCTCGGCGGCCTGACCGGCGACGGTCTTGGCGACCAGCGCCGACCACGCGTCGCCGCTCGTGCCGGCGAACTCGGTGAGGCGGGCGGCACCGACGACGAGCACGTGCGCGCTGGCGATGCGGTGCTGCAGTGCCTGGAACGTGCCGATCGGCTTGCCGTACTGAATGCGCTCGCCGGTGTACTGCGCCGCGGATGCGATGACGTGCTGCGCGATGCCCACCAGCTCGCAGGCGATCAGCCAACGGCCGTGGGTGACCATCGCGTTCCACGCGATCGAGGCGGTGGCGCCCTCGATGCACTGCACCTGGGCGGCCGGCACGTTGCCGGTGAGGCGATACTGCGCCAGGTTGCCGTCGGTGGTGGTGAGCGCGGTGCAAGTGAGCGTGTTACCGCTGACGACCCCGAGGTGCACAGCGTCGACCAGTACGACGACAGGGTTGGTGGCCGGCGGAGTGAAGACGACGGCATCCACGATCAGCGAGCCGTCGGCGGCCAGCGCCGAGGGGCCGAACGGCGAGTCGAGGCCGATGGTCGCGGTGGTGAGCTGCGGGTCGCCGAGGGCATCGGCCAGGGCTGCTGCAAGGCGTGGCCCGATGGCGTCGGCCGACGACACCGTGTCGCCCTTCAGCGTGAACAGGGTGTGCAGCGCGGTGACCGGGTCGTCGGCCACGACGTCGTCCCAGCCCAGCTCGGCCAGGCGCTCGGCGAGGGGCACGGTGTTGGCCTCCGTCAACACGTGACGAAGGCTGGTGCGCAACATGTCGAGAGTGTCGTTGTCCATCATTCGTTGTCCATCATGAGGTGATCGTTCCTGCGTCGTTCAGTCGCGGGGCATGCCCAGCACACGCTGGGCGACGAGAGTGCGTTGGATCTCCTGCGAGCCGCCGTAGATCGGCGCCGCACGGCTGAAGAGGTACTCGTGGCGCAGCCATTGCAGGCTGTCGTCGGCCTCGAAGCGCGGCCCGAGGTAGGCGCGGATCGCGTCCCAGGTGGCCAGCTCGGCGTCGATCAGCAGCAGCTTGTCGACCGACACTTCCGGCCCCAGCTGCTCTTCACGGGCCAGCCGCTCGACCGTCTGCTTGGTGGTGAGGCGCAGCGCTGCGGACAGCGCGTAGGCGTGGCCGAGCTGCTGGGCGAAGTCGGGGTTCGGCGTGCCGAGTTCGACGGCTTGCTGCAGCCGCTGGTGGAAGCGGCCCTGCTGCAACCAACCCCACGCGCCACGCTCCCACTGCAGCATGTACATCGCGATCGCCCAGCCTTGGCCGAGGGTGCCGATCACGCGATCGGCGGGCACCCAGGCGTTGTCGAGGAAGATCTCGGAGAAGTGGTTCTCGCCGTCCTCGGCGCGGATGGGGCGCACCTCGATACCTGGCTGGTCGAGATCGACCAACACCATCGTGAGGCCCTTGTGGCCGGGGCCGCCCGAGCGGGCGAGCAGCACGGAGCGCTTGGAGAGGTGGCCGAACGTGCTCCACACCTTCTGGCCGGTGAGGCGAAACCCTTCGCCGTCGGGCTCCATCTTCGTGCGCAACGACGCGAGGTCGCTGCCGGCATCGGGTTCGCTGAACGCCTGCGCCCACGTGTCGTCGCCGCGCAGCAGGCCGGGCAGCAATGCGTCGGAGAGGTGCGGGGCGAACACCAACAGCACCGGCACCAGGATCTCGAGTGTGGTGAACGGCTCGGGGATCGGCATGTCCATGTTCCACAGCGTCTGGAACATCGCCGCACGAAAGCGCGGGTCGCCGCCCAGGCCGCCGGCGCTGTGAGGCCAACCCAGACGCGACCAACCGGAGTCGAACAACAACGCCTGCAGGCCGGTGAGGTGCGATGCGCTGTCCTCCAGGCTGTGTGGGCGGTAGCCGATGTAGGGCTTGGCCCGCTCGTCGGTGGAGAGGAACTGCTGCAGTGCCGCCGCGTATGCGGACGGTGAGTCGAACATGTCGGCGGTGGGGGTAGCGACAGGGCTGGTCATGTGCTGATGTACTCCGCGGCGAAGGCTTCGAGGAAGTTCTGGGCGAGGGGGGCGTGGCCGATCGGGCCGGGGACGACGACCCAGGTTGCCCCCAGCTCGCGGATCTGGGCGAATTGGTCGCGGTGCTTCGCGGCGTCGACGCTCGGCTGGAACACCGACTGGTCGAGGTACGGCACCGCGAGATCGAGCGAGGCGAACCGATCGCCGGCGTACTCCTTCAGCATCGCCAACCGCTCACTGATCGCGTCGATGCTCTCCAGCTGCGGGCTGCGGGTGGTCTTGGCTAGGGCCTCATCGCCGAGCAGCGGCATCCAGCCCTGAGCACGCTCGCCGACACGACGCAGGGTGAGCTTGGCGTTGCCGCCGATCCAGATCGGGATCGGGCGTTGCACCGGGGCCGGGCGGGCGATCACGTCGCGAGCGCTGAAGTGGGTACCCTCATAGCTGAACGGCTCGCCGCTCCAGTGCAACGGCAGCACGTCGAGCGCCTCGTCGAACAGGGTGTTGCGCTCCTCGATGTCGACACCGAGGGCGCGGTACTCGCCCTTCAGGTAGCCGGTGCCGGTGCCCAGGATCATCCGGCCGTTGGAGAGCAGGTCGACGGTGGCCGCCGACTTCGCCAGCATCATCGGGTTGCGGTACGGCACGACGGTGAGGTACGTGAGCAGCTTGATCCGGTTGGTCACAGCGGCCGCCGCGCCGAGCGCCACGAACGGGTCGAGCGTCTGGTGGCCGCCGGCCTGCAGCCATTTGGCGCCGGGGGCCGGGTGCTCGGTGAACGAGATGCCACCCCAGCCGGCGTCTTCGCAGGTCTTGGCCACGTCGGTGACCGGCCCGGCGTCGAGCATGCTGCCGTCGATCCCGTGGAAATCGGGGTACTGGAACATGAACTGCATGCGGTTCTCCTGCGGGTACGGCGGCCGAGGAACTCTAGTCGACGCTTGTGTCAAGTTCTATTTGTCGAGTCGTCGGCCAGGGTCGGGCCGGGGCATCACCCGGCGGTGCAGGGCGATGCTCTCTTCGTTCGCTGTGGCGGGGAATTCGTCGGGCGCTTCGGTCTGCAGCAGCTCGTCGTGGTCGCGAACGTCCTCGACGGTGAGCGCGTCGCGAACGAACCCGTGGTTCAGGCCGATCACGAACCGGGCCACGCGACCCGCGGCGACGCTGAGCACCTGCCCGTTCAGCGTGCAGTCTTCGTGCGCCAGCCAGGCGACGGCAGGCGACACCAGCGCGGCGTCGAGGCGACGCGACCAGGCATCGCCCTCGCCGCTCTTCCATGTTGCCGGCGCGACTCTGGAGGTGCGCGACATCGCCGTGTAGGCGATCGGGCCGATCGCGTTGACGTGGATGCCCAGAGGGCTCGCCTCCAGCGACAGGCTGCGAGTGAATCCCCACAGGCCTGCCTTCGCCGACGCATAGCCGGTGCTGCCGGCGATGCCCAGCAGGCCGGAGTTCGACGAGGTGTGCACGACCCGGCCGTAGCCCTGCGCCACCATCGGCTTCCACGCCGCGTGGGTGACGAGGAACGACGCGCGCAGGTTCACCGCGTAGGCACGGTCGAAGATCTCGGGCGTCATGTCGGCGAAGTCGGTGGGCTGCAGCAGGCCGGCGTTGTTGATCACGATGTCGACGCGACCCCACGCGTCGAGCGCCGTCTGCACCAGGCCGCTGGCGCCGTCCGGCTGCGAGATGTCTGCCGCGTGCGCCGCTGCGCTGCCGCCCGCCGCCGTGATCTCCGCTACGACGGCGTCGGCAGCGTCAGCGTGAAGATCGTTCACCACCACGTGTGCACCACGGGCTGCGAGGAGCATCGCGTGCGATCGGCCGAGGCCGGCCCCCGCTCCGGTGATCATCGCGACTCGGCCGTCGAAGCGCAGCTCGCCGTTCGGAGTCCGGGCGGTCATTCGCCGCGCTGCTCGAGGTAGCGCATCACGTCCATCGGCAGCGTGTTGCCGTAGCCGTCGCCGGGCCAGTTGAACCAGCCCGCCGAGGTGAAGGTGCCGCCGTCGGGATGCAACGTGCTGCCGGTGATGTACTTCGACAGCCCGCTCGCAAGGAACACCACCACGTCGGAGATGTCGGTCATCGTGCCGGTACGACCCATCGGGATCGCCACCTGCTGGCCCAACTCGTAGTTCATCGAGTTCTCCACGCCGGCGCTGATCTTCTTCATGCCCGGTGTGGGGGCGAGATCGGGGGCCACGCAGTTCACGCGGATGCCATCGGGCGCCAGCTCCAGCGACAGCGAGCGGGTGAACTGGGCGACGGCTGCCTTGGCTGCGGAATACACGGCGAAGTTGGGGGCCGCGCGGTAGCCCTCGATCGTGGTGATGTTGATGATGCTGCCGCCGCGCCCGCCGGCCTTGATCGCGGGGATCGCGCGTGAGCTGGCGTGCAGCACGTGCATCAGGTTGGTGCGCAACAGCGTGTCCCACGCCTTCGGAGTGCTGCCTTCGAACGGCGCCTTGAACGTGCCGCCCACGATGTTCACCAGGATGTCGAGGCGGCCCCAGCGTTCGGCCGTGGCGGCGAACAGCGCATCGAGCACGTCGGGATCACGTGCGTCGCCGACGTGGATGAGGAAGTCGGCGCCGCGGGTGGTGAGTTCGCTGCGAATGGCCTCGATCGCCGCTTCGTCGCGGTCGACGATCGCCACCTTGCAACCGTTCGCCTGCAGGTCGAGGGTCATCATCTCGCCAAGGCCTCCGGCGCCTCCGGTGAGGATCGCCACCCGGCCGGCGAGGTCGCTGCGTTCGGCCCACCAGGCTGCGGCGGTGTCGGCGGCGCTCACTTGAACTGCTCCACGAGCACGCGCTTGAGGATCTTCAGGGTGGGGTTGCGTGGCAGCACGTCGACGACCTCCAGCTGCTCGGGGATCTTCTGTGTCATCAGGCCGGCGGCACGGCAGTGCTCGGCCATCTGTTGGAACGTGATCGGCGTGGCCCCGGGGGCGGTTTCGATCACCGCGCAGGCACGCTCGCCGCGGGCCTCGTCGGGCAGGCCGATCACCGCAATGGCGCCCACCGAGGGGTGGCTCATCAGCACATCCTCCACCTCGCGTGGGCTGATGTTCTCACCCTTGCGGATGATGAGTTCCTTGGTGCGACCGGTGAGCACGATGTGGCCGTCGGCGCGCAGGTGGCCGCGGTCGCCGGTGCGGAAGAATCCGTCGGGCCTGAACGCCTCGGCATCCGCCCCCTCGTTGAGGTAGCCCTTGAACAGCATTGGGCCGCGCACGCAGATGTCGCCGTCCACGCCGGCAGCCACGGGCTGCTCGTGTTCGTCGACGATGATCACCTCGCACCCGTGCACCGGCGCACCATCGGTGTTGGCCAGCTGCTCGTCGGTGTCGTGCACCGAGCCGTTGGCGATCATCGGGCACTCGGTCATGCCGTAGCCGTGGCGGATGCGGACACCAGTCTGTTGCAGCATCCGCCAGAACAGCTCGGGCGGCTTCGGCGCGCCACCTCCGGTAAACTGGCGCAGCGCGGGCAGGGGAGGGTGCTGCGGGTCGTCGCCGACCGTGTTGATGTACGCGAGGTAGTGCGCCGTGCCGCCGCCGAACACCGTGACACCGAAGTCGGCGAACAGCGGGAAGCTGCCGGCGGGCGTGAACTGCTCGACGGTGACGGTGGCCATCCCGGTGCGCAGCGCCATCACCAGGTGGTCGGGGCCGCCGATGTGGGCGTAGGGGTAGGCGAGTGCGGCGATGTCGTCGAGGCCGGGCTGCAGCATCTTGGCGATGCCGGTGCCGGCGGCGATCAGCCCACCGTCGCTGTGGCGGACGGCTTTGGGCTCGCTGGTGGTGCCGGAGGTGCTGTAGAGCCACTTGACCGCGTGCGGGTCGGTGGGCGCCGGAGGCAGCGTGGTCGGATCGCCTTCCGGAAGGCCATCGTCGGTGAGGAGGATGTCGAACGTGGGGCCGTCGTTCGTCGGCGCCGCGGCCTGCAACTGCGCCGCCATCTCGCCGTAGTCGAAGCCCTTCCACACGCCGGGCACGAGGAACAGCTGGGCCTTCACGATGCGCAGCAGCGCGCCCACCTCGCGCTCGCGGTAGAGGTGGATGATCGGGTTCTGCACGGCGCCGAGGCGCGACAGCGCCATCGAGACGATCACCGTCTCGATCCGCGTGGGCAACTGCCACGACACGACGGTGTTGCCATCGACGCCCATGCTGTGGAACCCGGCGGCCACGCGCTCGGCCCAGGCTTGCATCTGCGCGCACGTGAACCGGCGGCCGTGCTCGTCGCCGAACATGAACGCGTCGGGTGTGCGTCGCACCCGATCAGCGAACAGCGCCCACATGGTGTCGCCCGCGGCAAAGCCCTCGTGTTCCCCCATGGCGTACATTCTGACACGAGCGTCAAAGAGACGCCTCGTCGAGGGGGTTGACTGAAATGGATCTACGCGTCGCGGACAAGGCGTATCTCGTGGCCGGCGGCACCGGCGGCATGGGGTTGGCCGGGGCGCTGGCCTTGGCGGCCGACGGCGCGTCGATCACGCTCGTGGGTCGCGACCCCGACCGAGCTGCGAGTGCGGTGCAACAGGTGCTGGCCGCCGGGGCGACGGCGGCGCAGGCGGCGATCTTCGACGTGTCGGCACCCGGTGGCGCGGCCGGCGCTGTGGCGCAGGCGGTCGCTGCCTACGGCCGGCTCGATGGCGTGGCGATCACCACCGGGCTGATCGGCCACGAGCATTTCGACATCCCCGACGAGCGTTGGGTGGAGGTGCTGAACGACGTGCTGCTGGGCACCACCCGCACCGTCGAGGCCGCGTTGCCGCACCTGATCCAGTCGAAGGGCACGGTCGTCACCACCTCCGCGTTCTCCATCCGCGGCCCCGAGATCGCGCGCCTGCCGTACACGTCGATGAAGGCCGCGGTCGCGGCGTTCACCAAGGGCATCGCCCGCCACTACGGCAAGCAGGGCGTGCGCGCCAACTGCATCGCGCCGGGTGCGATCGAGACCACCGCGCTCACACAGATCCGCAAGGTGATGTCGGAGACCAAGGGCATCCCCTACGAGGAGGCGCTCGAGCGGGTGATGGTGGAGGAGTGGCACCTCGACATCGCGCTCGGTCGCCCCGGCAAGCCCGACGAAGTGGGCGACCTGATCGCGTTCCTGCTGTCGCCCCGCGCCGGCTACCTCACCGGCGCCCTGATCAACATCGACGGTGGCACCGCGTTCTAACTGGGGTCGACGAGGATCTTGATGTGCTGGTCGGCGTGGTGGAGCAGTTCCTCCAGGCCGTCGTCGACCACACGGTCGAGCGGGATGTGATCGCTGATCATGGTGGCGCAGTCGAAGCCGCCGCCGGCCAGCATCGCCAGCGTGGCGGGGAAGTCGGTCTCGGGCTCGTAGGTCATCGAGTAGCGGATGTCGATCTCGTTCACCATCGCCCGGCCCATGTCGACGCGGGCCTGCTCCTGCCAGCCGGCGACGCTGACGATCGTGCCCCGTGGGCGCACGAGCGCCACGCCTTGGTTGAAGGCCACGCTGGACGCGGTGGTGTCGAACACGATGTCGACGCCCTGACGGGCGATGTCGCGCACGGCCGAACGCAGGTCGCCGCCCACGGGGTCGACCACCGCAGTGGCGCCCAGGGTGGCAGCGGCGGCGCGGCGGGCGGGGGAGAGGTCGGCGACGATCGTGGCCTGCGCACCACCGGCGCGCACCGCCTGCAGCACGCCCAGGCCGATTGGGCCGGCACCCAGCACCAGCACGGTGGCACCCAGCGTGGAGGGGCCACGACGTACCGCATGCACGGCGACGGCCATCGGCTCGGTGAGCGCGGCATCGATCACACTCAACCCGGCGGGCACCACGTAGCACGCTCGACGTGACACGGCGACGAATGGCGCCAGGCCGCCATGGAGCGGCTCGCGGTACCCGCCGTACAACGCCAGCTTGCGGCACATCTGCGGCCAGGCATGGTGACAACTCCAGCAGGCGCCGCACCACTCCATCGGGGCGACGGCCACGGCCGTGCCGACGGGCAGGTCGGTGACACCCTCGCCCACCTCCCGCACGATCCCGGCGAACTCGTGGCCCAACACCACGCCGGGCACGTGCATCGCCGCGCCACCGGTGTCGCTGCCCACGTACGTGTGCAGGTCGCTGCCGCAGATGCCATTTCTCGACACCTCCAGCAGCACTTGGCCGGGCGCGGGTTCCGGAGTGGCGATCTCCTCGATGCGCAGGTCCTTCGATCCGTACCAGACGGCGGCCTTCATTCGTTCCTCCCGGCGCTCAGCGACTCGCGGTGCTCTGGCGCGGCGACGGCGATCAGACGGCGAGCGCGTTCCGCGTCGTCGACACCGCGCAGGTCGGCAATACCGTGCTCGGTGATCACCAGACCGATGTCGCTGCGCTGCGTGGACACCACCTCCACCGTGGGCACGATCGTGCTGTCGCCCTTCGCGTTGGTGGAACGCACCGACACGATCGACATGCCGCCCACCGAACGCGAGGCGGCGACGCAGAAGTCGGCGTGGCCGCCCACCGACGTGATCACCTTGCCGTTCACCCGCTCGAGGTTGATCGCGCCGTCGAGGCCGATCTGCAGCGCGGTGTTGCAGCCGATGAAACGGGGGATCGCCGACACCTGGGTGAGGTCGTGCGTGCGCGAGATGCTGCACAGTTCCAGCAGCCCGGCCGCGGCCAGCCGCCGCACCGCTTCACCACCCCACGTGTAGGCGGTGACCACTGGAGCCTTCAGCAGGTTGCGGTCGGCGAGCGCGGCCATCGCGTCGGTGCACAGGCCCGACCAGATGCGCACCGGCTCGGTGAGCGAGTTGGCGATCGCCTCGCCGATGCCGCCGGGGCCGAACTGCAACGTGGCGTCGTGGGGCAGCAGCGACACCAGGTGCGCGCCGATCTGCGTGTCGACCGCGTCGCCGGGCCGTTGCGCGGCCGGTGCCTCGGGCGGCGCCGTGGGCCGGGCGACGGTGGCGACGATGTTGCCGACGATCTGCGGCGCGCCCAGATCCTCGCCGTCGTCATCCACCTCCACCACGACCTGCTTGGCTGCCAGCGCGAGCGCATCTGCATAGCCCACCGACGAGGTGAACGCGTACCCGTCGCCACGGCGCACCCCGGTGACCACGCCCACGTCGGGTTGCCAGTTGCCGATGAACGCCGGGACGGCGGACAATCGCATGGGCAGCGCCTGGATGCGCCCCTCGGCAACGGCGCGGGTCATCGCGAAGCCGGCCATGTAGGTGCGGCCGGTCAGCGCCGGATCGGCCAACCACTCGGGCCGATCGACCATCCAACCGAGGAACAGGTCGATCGGCCCGACGTGGCCGACGGCAGCGGCGATGGCGGCAGGGCTGCTCAGCGGCCCCAACGGGCCGTCGGCGTACGCGATGCGCATCGTGGCGGTCAGAACTTCTGGCCGTCGTCGGCCACCCAGTTGACTGCCTTGCTGCCGGAGATCTTCGACAGCATCCACGGCGGCAAGCGCTTGGGCATCGGCAGCGGCATCATCTCGGCGCCGCGCTCCGCCAACAGATCGTCGAACGCCTGCTGGTCGCCGGTGAACGCGGCGCCCTCGCCGGCGATGAACCCGTACAGCTCGCACCCGTCCGGGCCGGCTTCCCACGGGCCGAACGTGTCGCCCCACTCGAGCATGATGTGTGTGCCCGCGGTGCAGACGATGTCGCCGCAGCTGATGCTGCCCTTGAGGATCAGGTTGATGTGGTCGCCGGTGTGGCCGTGGTGGTTGCTCATCGCACCTGGATCCCACTTGTTCCAGAATGCGATGTACCGCGGCGACATCTCGATCCACTTCTCCCAGATCGACGCGGTGTGCCCGTCCGTGAACTTGTAGCGCAGCATCTCCTCCGCTGGCACGTCGTCGAGATGCTTGATGCTCGGTCCACCCCTCATGACCCGTTCTCCCTCTGCTGCTCGCGTGACGGCTGAGCGTAGTGTGACCCGATGGCCAAGCTGGAAGAAGTCGCCGAGCGCGACGAGTGGCGCTGCTGGATCTGTGACGAGCCGGTCGACCCGCGCATGTCGGTGAACGACCCGCGTGGCCCGAGTGTCGACCAGGTGATCACCAAGGCCAAAAGCAAGTCGAAGGGCGCCGTCGAGGAACGGCTGGCGCACCGCGGCTGCAACACGCGCAAGGGTGCGGTGGCCGCAGTGGCGCCGTGGCCCGAGCACCTGTTCATCGCCGACCCGGCGCCGATCATCGACACCGTGGAGTCTCTGCGCCGCAAAGGCGGGCGCTCGGTGGTGGGCCGCTCGCCGTCACGAACCGATGCCGACGCAGTGGCCGCGTGGCTGGCCGATCGCGTGTCGCGGTTGGCGCGCGACATGGAGCTGCGTGTCACCGTCGAAGCCGGCGGGGGTCAGTTCATGGTGGTGCTGCAGGCCTGAGCGGCGCGCGGCGTTACGGCGCCCAGACCACCGGGGTCCAGCGCAGCAGGTCCTTGGTGGAGCCGTCGTCAGCAACGCCGGCACCGATCACCTCGAAGCGCATCAGGTGGCCGCCTTCGACCGGCAGGCGCTCCACCAGTGTGTGGCGGAACTCGAGCATGTCGCCCTCGAACGCCGGCGCGAGGTGGTCGCAGCCGTCCCATGCCACGATCGTGGCCAGGCCGGGCAACAGTCGGGTGAGGCTGGCCTGCGCGAGGCCTTGCACATGGCCGCCGTACACCAGGCGCCGGCCGCCGGGGCCGAGCGTGTGGTCGCGGTGAACCGCAGCCTGGTTGAACGTCATCCGGGCGAACGGTGCGGCGAGGTCGATGTGGTCGCGCAACGGGTCGGTGCGGGTCTCGCCCGTGGGCCACTCGGTGCCGGGCAGTTCGGACAGCTCCCAGTTCGGCACGAGGCCGACGAGGTCGGCCAGGGGAGTGGGGTCGGACGGCCCGGGGATCTCGC
Source organism: Actinomycetota bacterium (assembly GCA_030645495.1). Classification (GTDB taxonomy): domain Bacteria; phylum Actinomycetota; class Acidimicrobiia; order Acidimicrobiales; family Ilumatobacteraceae; genus UBA668. Next base: position 131,866 of record JAUSLV010000006.1, on the reverse strand, counting down.
TGGCGTGGCCGGGGGAGCGCGTGCCGGCGACCAGCGCGCAGCGCTCGTACTGGGCGACGATGCCGGCCTCGCTGCGGGTCTCGATGCCCAGCCACACCTTGCCGCGGTGCTGGCCGTCCTTGGCCGCCGCATCGCGCAGGCCCAACACGGTGGCGACGGTGGTGAGCGTCTCGCCCAGCTCCACCGGGCGCAGCACGCGCACCGAGCGGTAGTACAGGTTGGCAATGGCGCGGCGGGTGGCGTTGGTGGTCTGGCCGATGCTGACCTGCATCACCAGGCCGGGGTTGGCCAGCGCGCCCGTGCCGCCGGCGCCGCGGTAGGCCGGCACATCGGCGGCAAAGCGATGCTGGTCGCCGGTGACCGCGCGGTACAGCGCGTTGTCGGCCTCGGTGAGCGTGAGCGGGGGGAGGGCCGGGATCGTGCCACCGATCTCGAAATCCTCGAACAGGGGGCCGCGTTCGTGGAGTGGTCTCATGGCTCCAATACTGGCGTGCCTGGTACCGTCTGACACACCTGTCACGAAGGGATTTGTCATGGCGCACGATCGCGAACTGCCGACGGTGGAGGACGAGACGCGTCCCTACTGGAAGGCCGCGGCCGACGGCACGCTGCTGATCAAGCAATGCAACGCGTGTGGCGCGGTGCATCACTACCCGCGTCCGTTCTGCCCCACGTGCTGGAGCGAGGACGTGGTGTGGAAGGAGTGCAGCGGTGAGGGCACCGTGTACACGTACTCCACGATCTTCCGCAACGACCTGCCTCCGTTCGACTCGTGGGGTGCCTACATCGCCGCGGTGGTGCAGCTCGAGGAAGGTCCGCGGCTGATGACCAACATCGTCGACTGCCCGCCCGCCGAGTGCTTCGTCGACATGCCGGTGGTGGTGGATTTCCGTCCGCTCACCGACGACATCGCCGCCCCGATCTTCCGCCGCGCCTGAGGCGCCGGGCCGCCGCCCGGGGCGCTCAGCCGCGGCCGAGGATCATCGTGCCGCTGCTGCAGAACCAGCCGCCGGTGCCGCTCACACACGCAACTTGGGCATTGGGCACCTGGCGGTCGCCGGCCTCGCCGCGCAGCTGCTTGGCAGCCTCCACCAGCAGGAACAGCCCGCGCTGGCCGGGGTGGCAGGCGGACAGGCCGCCGCCGTCGGTGTTCGTGGGCAGCGCCCCGCCGACTCGCAGCGCGCCGTCCTCCACGAACGCGCCGCCCTCGCCCTTCCCGCAGAAGCCGAGGTCTTCCAGCGTGATCAGCAACATGTAGGTGAACGCGTCGTACAACTCGCACACGTCGACATCCGCGGGCGTGATGCCGGCGCGCTGGAAGGCGAGGCGACCCGAATCGACGGCCGGGCCGCTGGTGAAGTCGGTCCACTGCGCCATGTTGATGTGCGAGATGCCTTCGCCGCTGCCCAGGATCCACACCGGCTTGCCGGGCAGGTCGGCCACACGGTCTTCGGCGACGAGAATGACGGCCGCCGCGCCGTCGCTGCGGATGCAGCACTGCAGCTTGGTGAAGGGGTCGGCGATCATCGGCCCATCCAGCACATCGGCGATCGTGATCGGGTCGCGCACGAACGCCTCGGGATTGAGGCCCGCGTTGAAGCGCGCACTCACCGCGATCTCGGCCATCTGCTCGATGGTGGTGCCGTACTCGTGCATGTGCCGGCGGGCGGCCATCGCGTACTTCGAGATCAGCGTGTGGCCGTAGGGGGCCTCCCATTGCATCGGCCCGCGGGCGCCCCAGTCGAGGTTGGCGGTGCGCAGGCCCTTGCGCAGGTCGGCGCGGGCGGTGCTGCCGTAGGCCAACAGCACCACGTCGGCGTGGCCGGCGCTGATCGCATCGGCGGCGTGCGCGGCCATCACTTCCCACGACGAGCCACCCACCGCGGTGCTGTCGATCCAGGTGGGACGGATGCCCATGTACTCGGCCACGTCGACCGGGGCCATCGTGCCCAAGCCGGTGGAGGCGAAGCCATCGATCTGCTCGGGCCGCAGGCCGGCGTCGGCGAGGGCACGGCGGCTGGCCTGCGCCATCAGCGCGTACGGCGTCTGGTTGTCGACCTTGCCGACCTCCGACAGTGCAACCCCAGCGATCGCGACACGGCGACTCATCTCTTCGACCTCCAACGTCATGGAACCGACTGATACCGTAACTGACACTTGTGTCACCGACGTATCCGGTGGCCGGTTCGAAGGGGAGCGCAATGGGGAATCGTCTGGCTGGTCGTGTCGCGCTCGTGTCGGGCAGCACCCGCGGCATCGGTCGCACCATCGCCGAAACCTTCGCCGCCGAGGGCGCGAAGGTGGCCGTCACCGGCCGCACGGTGGAGAAGGGCCAGAAGGTGGTCGACACGATCCGCGGGGCCGGCGGCGAGGCCGAGTTCTTCGCGCTCGACGTCACGAACGAGCAGAGCGTGCACGACACGATCGAGGCGGTGGTCGCCTGCTTCGGGTCACTCACCACGCTGATCAACAACGCCGCGCCCACCACCGAGGTTGCGACCACGGTGAAGCCCTTGCACGAGTACACCACCGACGAGTGGAACGGCATCATCACCAGCGCGCTCACCGGCAACGTGTTCTGGGCGTCGAAGTACGCGTGGCCGCACCTGGTGGCCGCCGGGAACTCGACCATCGTCAACATCTCCTCCGGACAGTCGCTGCGCGGCTTCACCGGCTTCGGCGCGTACGGAGCGGCCAAGGGTGCGATGAACAGCGTCACGCGCACACTGGCGGTCGAGGGTGCGCCGCACGGCATCCGCTGCAACGGGATCATCGTCGGCCGCGTCGTCGCCGGTCGTGGCGATTCCGGCGTGGGCATGTCGAAGGCCTCGACCAGCATCGGCAACCCCGGCCAGATCGCGGCGACGGCGTTGTTCCTGGCGTCGGACGAGTCGTCGTTCATCAACGGCGACCTGATCACGGCCGATGGCGGCGTCACGATCAACGGCGACCTGCTGATCGGCTGAGTGCGCCGCGCCGCACTCAGTCGTCGACGAAGTGCTGCAGCGTGGGGCCGAGCAGGTCGGGCACCGCGCCGTGGATCAGGATCTCGTCGGCCCCCGCTGCGAGGTACTCGTGCAGGCGGCGGGCGCACGTGGCGGCCGAGCCGGTGGCGGTGCCGTCCTGCAACCAGTGGCGGGGGAGCGACGCCGCGACCTCGGCCAACTGGTCCTTGGTGAACGCGTTGTCGGCCGCGCCGCGCAGGCCCGCCAGCATCGGGTGCGCGCGCAGCGTGGCCAGCTCGGCGAGGTCGAAGCCGTTGACCCCGGCGAGCAGTTCGCCGAACTCGGGGATCTGGTAATAGGTGACGGCTCGGCCGCCTACGACGGCGGCCTCCTGGTCGGCGGTGAGGTCGGGGGCGGTGACCACCGTGGCGTACACCGTCACCGCCTGCGGGTCGCGCCCGGCGGCCTCGGCGGCAGCGCGGACGCGGGCGGCCGAGCGGGCGACGGCCTCGGTGGTGAGCATCGGGTGCAGGATCGCGCCGTCGAAGTGGGTGCCGGCGAGGTCGAGTGTCTTCGGGCCGATGGCGCCCAGCAGGATCGGCGGCGGTGCCACGTCGGGCAGGTCGCCGAGGCGCAGCGACGGGAACGTGCCTGCCGGGCCGTCGTAGCGCACCTTGCCGCCGGCGCAGAGCGTGCGGAACATCTCGGCGAAATCGATCAGCACCTGGTTGGTCATCGCCGGCAGGCCGACGGCCTTCCACATCGGGGCCGTGGAGCGGCCGACGCCGAACATGAACCGCTCGCCGGACAGCGCCTGCATCGTCATCGCCATGCTGGCCAGCGCGAGTGGGTGGCGGAACGCGAAGTGCGAGATGCCCGAGGCGATCTTGGCGCGCGAGGTGGCCTGCGCGATGGCCCCGCCCAGCACTCCCAGATCCTTCGTGCCGTAGCGCTCGCTGATCCAGATGGTGCCCAACCCGAGGTGCTCGGCGGTGACCGCCTGCCCGATGGCAGCGCGGGGGTCGGCCACGCGCCCGGGCAGCACCGTGGCGCCCAGCCGAGCGAGCGGGTGCGGTGTGCCTGGGGTGCGAGCGGGGGCGGCCATCGGTCTAGTCTGACACACGTGTCATCTGCGGTCACCTCCCGAGACCCCCACGAAACCACCGCCACGTTGGCTGCCTACCTGGGCCGCCGCCTCGGCGCGCTGCAGGTGACGATCGGCGACCTCACGCTGCCCAAGGCGGGCTTCTCCAACGAGACGATCCTGGGTCGCGCCGACTGGACCGACGGCGACGGCGCGCACACCAAGGAGTTCGTGCTGCGCATCCAGCCCACGGGCCACCAGTTGTTCGTCACCCCCGACGCGATCCGCCAGGCGCAAGTGGTGTCGGCACTGGCCGGCCTCGTGCCGGTGCCGCACGTGTGGCTCACCGAGCCCGACCCGACCGTGTTCGGGGCGCCGTTCTACCTCATGGACCGCACGCACGGGCGCGTGCCGCCCGACGTGCCCACGTTCCACAAGAAGGGGTGGGTGGCCGAACTGCCCGAGCGGCAACAGCGCGCGGTGCACGAGAACGGCCTGCGCGAACTCGTCCGTCTGCACGGCATCACCGACCTCGCGCCGTTCCAGTTCCTCGACACGCCCGGCGACGGTACGACGGCGCTCGAACGCTATGTGCACCACATCCATCGCTGGTACGAATGGTGTGCTCCCGTGCGGGTGCACGCGCCGGAGGTGATCGACCGGGCGATGGAGTTCGCGCTCAGCGAGATGCCCACCGACGACACCGGGGGCATCGTGTGGGGCGACGCCCGGATGGGCAACATCATGTTCGCCGACGACCTCTCGGTGGCGGCGATGTTCGACTGGGAGGGTGCCACGCTCGGCCCACCCGAGATCGATGTGGCCTGGTGGGTGTTGTTCGACGAGTTCCTGTGTGAGAGCCGTGGGGCCACCCGCTTGCCCGGCATCGCCGGCCGGCAGGAGTTTTTCGACCGGTACGAGCAACTCGGCGGTCGCTCCCTGCGCAGCATCGACTATTACTCGGTGCTCGGCGGGCTCGTGCTCTCGATCATCAACAGTCGCCTCGCCGACCTCCTGGTGAAGAGTGGGGCGTCCGAGCCGGCCGTCGCTGCCAAGTTCGTCACCTGGGTCACCGACATCACCGCCCGCCACCTCGACGCGTTGGGCTGACTTCCCGATCCATCGCCAGTTCTGACTAGTGTGTCGCACTAGGACAAGGCTCGGGGGTTGCCGCTGTCGGTGCGCCGTTGGGCGTTTCCCGGCAGACCGGTCCGCGTGGCAGAGTTCCGAGACAGATCGTTTCACAACACCGATTCACAACACCGAAGAGGAGCACTCACGATGGCTGGTCGTCTGGAAGGGAAGGTTGCGTTCATCACGGGCGCAGCTCGCGGGCAGGGCAAGAGCCACTGTGTCCGCTTGGCCGAGGAAGGCGCGAAGATCATCGCCGTCGACCTGTGCGAGAACATCGACACCGTGCGCTACGACCTCGGCTCCGATGCCGACTTCGCCGACACGGTCGCCCAGGTGAAGGCCGTCGGCGGCGAGATCGTCGCCACCAAGGGCGACGTGCGTGAGCGCAGCCAGTTGAAGGCGGCGCTCGACGCCGGCCTGGCCAAGTTCGGCAAGCTCGACATCGTGTGCGCCAACGCCGGCATCCTGCCGATCAAGGGTCGCGACCCGCAGGCGTTCGTCGACGCGATGGACGTCGACTTCGGTGGCGTGCTCAACGCTGTCGGCGTCACCCTGCCGCATCTGACTGCTGGTGCGTCGATCATCCTCACCGGCAGCACCGCCGGCCTGATCGAGGGCTCGGTCAACAACCCGGCGCTCGGCCCCGGTGGCTCCGGCTACGGCCTCGCCAAGCAGTTCATCGTCAAGTACACCGAGGTGTTGGCGCTGCAGGTGGCCGAGAAGATGATCCGCGTCAACGCGATCCACCCCACCAACTGCAACACCAACCTGCTGCACAACGAAGACCTGTACAAGCTGTTCCGCCCCGATCTGCCGAACCCCGGCTTCGACGACGTGCTGCCCGCGTTCAACGTGTTCCAGGCGATGCCGATCCCGTACATCGAGCCCCGCGACATCAGCAACGCGGTGCTGTGGCTGGCCTCCGACGAGGCTCGCTACGTCACCGGCGTGAACCTGCGCGTCGACGCCGGCTCGTACATCAAGGCCCCCAACGGCTTCGGCTGAGCCGCGCTCGAATCCCTCCCACCGATCCAACGGAGTTCACCATGACCGATCTGAAGTTCATCCCCGAGACGCGCCTGCTCATCGACGGCCAGCTGGTTGCTGCGGAAGGTGGGAGGGAGTTCGACAACATCAACCCCGCGAACGAAGAAGTGCTGGGCGGCGTGGCCGATGCCTCGCCGGCCGACATGCAGCGGGCGATCAAAGCCGCCCGTCGCGCGTTCGACGAGACCAACTGGAGCACCGACCATGCGTTCCGCGCCAAGTGCCTGCTGCAGCTGCAGGACGCACTGGTGGCCGAGACCGAGGAGATCCGCGAAGAGCTGATCGCCGAGGTCGGGTCGCCGCGGATGATCACGCACATGGCCCAGCTCGACGGCCCGCTGGCCGACGGCCTGAAGTGGCCCGCCGAGCAGATCGCCACGTTCCCGTGGATCAAGGACATGGGCGTGGCCGAGATGTTCGGCCGCCGCAGCCAGCGCGAGATCCGCAAGGAAGCGATGGGTGTGGTCGGCGCGATCGTGCCGTGGAACTACCCGTTCGAGGTGACGATCAACAAGATCGCCCAGATCCTCGCCACGGGCAACACCACGGTGCTGAAGCCGGCCCCCGACACGCCGTGGAATGCCACCCGCCTTGGTCGCCTCGTCGCCGAGAAGACCGACATCCCCGCGGGCGTGTTCAACGTCGTCACGTCCAGCGACCACCTCGTGGGTGAAGAACTCACGTTGTCGCCGATGGTCGACATGATCTCCTTCACCGGCAGCACCGTCACCGGCAAGCGGATCATGGAGAAGGGCGCGGCCAGCCTCAAGCGCGTGTTCCTCGAACTCGGCGGCAAGAGCGCGATGATCGTGCTCGACGACGCCGACTTCCAGGCCGTCGTGCCGATGGGTTCGGTCGTGTGCATGCACGCCGGCCAGGGCTGCGCGATGCAGACCCGCATGCTGCTGCCCCGTTCTCGCTACGAGGAGGGCGTCGAGCTGATCAAGATGGGGATGAGCTTCGTGCCCTACGGCGATCCGCAGGATCCCGCCAACCTGATGGGACCGCTGGTCAGCCAGAAGCAGCGCGACCGCGTGCTGGGCTACATCCAGAAGGGTGTCGACGAAGGCGCCAACCTGGTGATGGGCGGCGGCAAGCCAGCACACCTGCCCAAAGGCTGGTTCGTCGAGCCGACCTTGTTCGTCGACGTCGACAACTCGATGACCATCGCCCGCGAAGAGATTTTCGGGCCCGTGCTCACCGTCATGCCGTACGACGACGACGATCACGCGATCCGCATCGCCAACGACAGCAACTACGGCCTGTCGGGCTCGGTGTTCGGCAGCCACGAGCGAGCGATGAACATCGCCGCCAAGATCCGCACCGGCTCGATCGGCGTGAACGGTGGCGTGTGGTACGGCGCCGACATGCCGTATGGCGGCTACAAGGACAGCGGCATCGGCCGCCAGAACGGCCTCGAGGGCTTCGAGCAATACCTGGAGACCAAGATCCTCGCCTACCCCGCGAGCTGATGTCGGTTTCCATCGACCTGTCGGGTCGTCGGGCACTCATCACCGGCTCCGGCCAAGGCGTGGGAGCGGCGATCGCCGCCACCCTCGCCGAGGCCGGGGCCGAGGTGGTCGTCAACGATCTCGTGCCAGAACGGGCCGAGGCGGGCGCAGCTGCGCTGCGGGCGCAGGGCCACGCCGCGCAGGCTGCTGCGTTCGACGTGACCGACCTGAGCGCAGTGAGCGCGGCGTTCGCTCGGGTCGGCGCGATCGACATCCTGGTGAACAACGCCGGCAACGCGGGCGGCGACGGCTGGACGGCGATGACGCCGTTCCACACCACGTCGCCTGCCGACTGGAGCAAGTTCATCAACGTCAACCTGTACGGCGTGATGAACTGCGTGCACGCCGCGCTGCCCGGCATGATCCAGGGCAAGTGGGGGCGCGTGGTCACGATCATCTCCGACGCCGGCCGGGTCGGCGAGCCGAGCATGGCGGCCTACGCGGCCGCCAAGGGTGGGGCTGCGGCGTTCACCCGTGCGGTCGCCCACGAGGTGGGCCGCCACAACATCACCGCCAACAACATCTCGTTGGGAACGATGCGCACCCCACTCAGCGAAGACCGTTGGGCCACCATCAGCGAGGCCGATGCCAAGGTGGTGCTGCAGCGCTATCTGGTGCGCCGTCCGGGCCTTCCCGCCGATGTGGCCGCACTGGCGCTGTACCTTGCCAGTGACGGCGCCGAGTGGGTCACCGCCCAGACGTATCCACTCAACGGTGGCTATTCCTCGGCCCTCTGAGCCGACACGGGCAGGAGCCGATCAGGCGGGCACTTCGAGCGACGCGCTCCACGCAAGCGGGGTGCGGGTGTCGCCCACGCGGCGCAGGCACCCTTCCGACTGCAGCACCGGCCCGCCGAGCGGCGGGCAGTGGCCGAGGTCGTCGACGATGTACTCCCACTCGGCGCCGTCGATCTCGAACGTCGCGTGATCGGGCGAGCCACCGACCAACGAGAGCGAGCCGCTGACGTGCTGGGCGACGTGCACGTCGCCGGCGTTGGTGGAACGTACGGCGAAGCCGAATCTGCCCGGGCCGAATGCGGCGTGGCCCGACTCGGAGGTGCCGTCGTCGTACACGTTGGCCCACGTGGTCCAGGCCAGCGACAGGTGACGGGCGGTGAGCGGGTCGTCGACGTAGTTGGCGCGCCCGGGTTCGAGGAACACCTGATCGACGCCGGCGATGCCCTCTACCGGGGTGCCGTGGAACGTGCCCTCCACGTGGAACAGCCGCGACACGTACAGCATCGAACCGGCTGCGTCGGGCAGGTACCACTGCAACCCTTGGCTCACGTCGTGGCCGGCGAGGTGCAGTGCCGCGCCTTCGCTCCAGCGCAACGCCGTGTTCGTGACGGTGCACTCGAACGGCTCGCTGCCCTCGGACGACGGCGCGCTGAACACGGCTTCGTCCGCGCGCAGCGTGCTGCTGATGGCGGCGCTGGCTGCGGTGCGGACGGGCAGGTCGTGGCGGTCGATCGCTCCGGTGGCGAGCGACGAGCGCGTGAGGAGCCGGTTCGGCCAGCCGGCCGGGTCGGACTGCCGGCGCATTGCGGAGTACATCCGGCCGTCGGCGTCGCGCAATGAGGCGAACAGGTAGGTGGACTCGCGGCGCAGCCCCAACACCGGTGCGCCCGACAGCAGCGCGGAGGGGTCGTGGTCGTGCGCGCCGCCCACGACGGCGCCGTCGAAACCACCCAGCCGTGGCGCGCTCACATCGTCGACCAGCCGCCGTCGACCGCCATCATCTGGCCGGTCATCAACGACGAAGCATCGCTGCACAACCACAACACGGCCTCGGCGATCTCCTCCGGCAGTCCGTAACGGTTGATCGGCATCAGCGACTTGGTCTTCTGGAACTGCTCGGGGTTCGTGCGTTCCACCTCTTCGAGGATGCCGGTGAGGATCACCCCCGGGCACACCGAGTTGACGCGGATGCCGCGGCGGGCGTTCTCCAGCGCGGCCACCTTGGTGAGGCCCGCGACGCCGTGTTTGCTGGCGGTGTACACCGCGTCGGCGGCGCTGCCCTTGATCGAGGCGGCCGATGCGGTGTTGACGATCGAGCCGCTGCGTTGCGGCACCATCACCTGCAACTCGGCGCGCATGCACAGGAACGTGCCCTTCAGGTTGATCGCGAGGATGCGGTCGTACTCGGCCGTGCTGTAGTCGACGAGCCGGTGCTGGGTGCCGACGATGCCGGCGTTGTTGTGTGCGAAGTCGAGTCGTCCGAAGCGCTCGACGCACGCGGCCACCATCGCCTGCACTGAGTCCTCGTCGGCGATGTCGGTGCGCATCGAGAACGCCACCCCGCCGGCAGCCGAGCGGATCGTGGCCGCGGTCGCCTCGGCGGCGTCGCCGTCGATGTCGGTGACCAACACCGCAGCGCCTGCACGGGCGAGGCGCACCGCGCTGGCGCGACCGATACCCGAACCGGCTCCCGTGACCAGCCCAAACCTGCCCTGCATGGTGCTCACGCGGGGCCTCCGGCGCGCTCGATCTTGGTGGCCCAGCCGGCCAGCACGTTCTCCACGAACGGGCCGCGTTTCGTCTCCCAGATGATCTCGTACGAGCCCTTCAAGCGGCTGAAGTACTCGCACACGATGTAGCCACCCGGCCCGGCCTCTTGTGGGCCGTAGTACTCGCCGGGCTCGGCGGTCATCACGTCGCCGGGCGCCACCGGGTGGCCACCGGAGGTCATGTTGCCGCGCAGCAGGATCTCGAAGCGCTGGCAGTCATGGCCGTGGCGCGGAAGCCGCCCGCCCTCGGGCATCTTGAACAGCACGAAGCACGGCGTGTTCTCGTCGAACGGGTCGCCCATCACGAAGATCGAGGTGGGCACGCCGTTCGCGCGGCCTTGCTCGACGATCGGTCGCAGGTAGTCGGCCTCCTTCGGGTACTGGTACCAGAAGTCGGGGTCATCGATGGCGAAGTGCATGAGGTGGTCTTTCAGCGGTAGGCGCGGTAGCGGTTGCGCAGGTCGTGCACGAACAGGTCGGGCACTTCCAACGAGGGGAAGTGGCCGCCGCGCTCGGGTTCGTGCCAGTACTCGAGGTGCAGCGCGCGTTCGGCCCAGCCGCGAGGCGTCGTGTAGATCTCGGCGGGGTAGCGCGTGTGCCCGACCGGCACCGTCGCCACGAGCGGTTGTGCGAGACGGGCGCCACCCAAGACCTCGTAGTACAACCGCATCGACGAGTTGATCGTGCCGGTGAACCAGTACATCGAGAGGTTGTCGAGCAGCCGTTCGAGCGGCACCGCGCCGAATGGCGCGTCGGCCAACGCGCCGCGCCGGTCGGTCCAGGCGTGGAACTTCTCGGCGATCCAGGCAGCCAGCCCGGCAGGCGAGTCGGTGAGCCCGTAGGCCAAGGTCTGCGGACGGGTGCTCTGGATGGCTTGGTAGCCCGTCTCGGTGCGGCCGAACTGTTGTGCCTGGGTGCGCAGCTGGCGGTCGCTGTCGGTGAGCAACGCCTCGCGTTCGTCCTTCGGTGGCGCGGGCACGTTGATCATCGTCAGGTGCAGGGCGCGCACCCGCTGGGGGAACAACGCACCCAACGCCATTCCCGCCACCGACCCCCAGTCGCCACCGAACACGAGGTAGTGCTCGTAGCCGAGGTCGGCCACCAGCGCGTCGACCACGGTTGCGATCGTCGCGGCATCGACGCCCCGCCGGGTGGTGACCCCCGACAGCCCGTACCCGGGCAGCGACGGCACGATCACATGGAATGCGTCGTTCGGGTCGGGCGGGTTCAGCAACGGTTCGATCACGTCGAAGAACTCCACGACCGAGCCTGGCCATCCGTGCACGAGCACGAGTGGGCGGGCCTGCGGATGAGGAGAGCGGGCGTGGATCGCATGGATCTGCACGCCGGGACCGTTGTCGACCGAGTAGCGCCCGCGCACCTGCGCCCAGCGGTTGCAGCGGTCGACGAACGCGTCGATGTCGTGCTGCGCCCACGCGTCGCACAGGTCGCGCAGCACGCGACTCGGCACGCCGTAGTCCCACCCGACGCCGGGCAGTTCGTCGGGCCAGCGCGTCGCCCCGAGTCGTGTGCGCAGGTCGGCGATCGCCTCGTCAGCGACCTTCGACTCGAACGGCGCGGTGCGCGTCATCGTGCCCTCTTCGCGGGTGCCGGCGTGGCACGCAGCGAGCCGTGGGTGAGGAACTCGTACTCGGCGGCCGTCCAACGCTGCAGCCCTTCGTTCGATCGCAGCGAGATGCCGAGGTTGCGTTCGAGGTGGCGGGGCAGCAGCACCGGCATCAAGCCGAGCACCATCGACAACAGCACCTGTGCGTCGGGGTCGTCGGTGGGTTGCGCCAATCCGGCCGCCCGCAGCGAGTCGAACAAGCTGCGTGACAGATCCATCAGGCCGTCGAAGAACGCGACTGCAGCATCGGACGACTCGAGCAGCGCGCGGCGCAAGTAGCGACCCATGTACGGGTGTTGCTGGAACAGGATCTGGAAACCACGCTGCCGCAGTGCCAGGTGGTCGGCATCGGCGGCAATGTCGGTGAGGTCGGTCCACGCGGCGCGCACCGAATCGAGCACGTACTGATCCACGGCCTCGCGGAGGCCTTGCTTCGAGCCGTAGTGATGCAGCACGAGACCGGCGGTGACGCCCGCCCGCTCGGCGATCGCGCGCACACTCGTTCCCTCGAACCCGTTCTCGCCGAACAGCACGAGTGCCGCATCACGTAGTCGCGTGGCCCCGTTGTCGGTCTCGCTGGTCCCCATGAGGGGCCACTATACAACTGTTCAGCGCAGGTGCGCTCAGCCGCCTGTGCTTGGTTGGGCGCTTCGCTGCGCTCAGCCGCCCATGCGCAGGCCGGGGGCCTTGGTGCGGAACACGTCGGTGGCGAACAGGTCGCCCAGCTTCTCTGCGTCCCAACGCTTCCCACCGTTGTTGAGGATGACCTCCTCGGTCCAGCCGTTCATCCAGAAGATCTTCTCGCCCATCGCCCGAATGACCTGACCGCTGACGTGGCCGGCCTGCGGACTGGCCAGCCAGGCCACCACCGGGCTGCACAGCGACGGGTCGAAGCGGTCGAACTCGTCGTCGGGGATCTCGTCGGGCTCGCGAGCGGTGACGCCCATCGAGCCGGCCGACAAGCGGGTGATGCCGCCGGGGCCGATGCAGTTGGCGGTGACACCGAGCTTGTTGAGCTCGACGTTGAGCGTGAGCGTGAGGGCCACGATCGCACCCTTGGCCGTGGCGTAGTTGGTCTGGCCGAAGTTGCCGTGCAGGCCGGCGCCCGAGGTGGTGTTGATGATGCGGCCGTAGGTGCTGCCGCCATTCGCCTTGGCGGCCTCGCGCCAGTGCTGCGAAGCGGCGCGGCTGAGTAGCCAGGTGCCGCGCACGTGCACGTTCATCACCAGGTCGAAGTCGGCCACGCTCATGTTCCAGATCGCCTTGTCGCGCACGATGCCCGCGTTGTTCACCAAGATGTCGAGGCGACCGTATTCGTCGATCGCCTGCTGCACCATCGCGTTGGCCTGCTCTTCGTCGGCGACATTGCCGTAGTTGGCCGAGGCCTTGCCGCCACGGGCCTTGATCAGGTCGACCACCACGTCGGCGTCGCGGCCCGAGCCCTCGCCCGACACGTTCGAGCCGAGGTCGTTGACGATGACGGTGGCACCGTGCTTGGCCAGTTCGACTGCATGGCCGCGGCCGATGCCGTGGCCGGCACCGGTGACGATGGCGATCTTTCCGTCGAGGAGTCCGGGCATTGTCGTGCTCGCTTTCATCGTGGGGCGCTGCTGTGCACCGCAGGACAGGGGCCTCCGTGTTGAATCGGAAGCCGGGTTGACACTAGCGTCAGAACGCTGCCGGATGCGAAGGGGAAGCACCATGGGACATCAAACCGAAACCCGCGCAGGGCTGGAGATCGAGCGCCACGACGGTGGTGTGGTGGTGCTGCGCCTGGCTCGCCCCGAACGGCGCAATGCGGTCGACATCGACACCGCCCGCGCCTACACGCAGTTCCTCACCGACGCCAACGTCGACGCGACCGTGCGCTCGATCGTGCTCACCGGCACGCAGAAGAACTACTGCACCGGCGCCGACGTGCCGCCGAGCGCGCCGAAGATGAGCTCGCTCGACTACCGCTACGCGACGGAGGACTACCGCAGCTGGTTCAAGGCGCTGTGGGAGGTGGAGAAGCCCGTGATCAGTGCGGTGAACGGCAATGTGGCCGGCGCCGGCTGGATGCTCGCGCTGCTGGCCGACCTGGTGGTGGCCAACGCCGATGCGCGCTGGACCCACGTGTTCAGCCGCCGCGGCATGGTGCCGCACGCGGGCGACCCGTACTTCCTGTCCAAGATCATCCCGTTCCACCGCCTCAGCGAGATTGCGCTGCTCAGCGACACGCTCACCAGCACCGACCTCGACAAGTGGGGCTTGATCAACCGCTGCGTCGGCGCCGACGAGGTGCTGCCCACCGCGATGGAGCTGGCCACGCGGCTGGCGGCAGGGCCCACGCGAGCCTTGGGCCTCACGAAGCGCTTGTACCGACGTGCGCTGTCCACCGACATGGCCACGGCGTTCGAGGACGAGCGCAATGCCACCGCCCTGATCTCCACCACGAAGGACCGCGTCGAAGGCGTGATGTCGTTCGTGGAGAACCGGCCGCCGAACTTCATCGGCGACTGACTCCGTTCTGCCCCATCCGCCTCTCTCCCACCAAGGTTCCGCCATGTCCATTGCCCTGACCGAAGACCATCGCGCGCTCGCCGAAGTGGCGCAGTCGTTCCTCGCCGACCGCGAGGCCACGCTGGCCGCTCGCGAGTTGCTGCGCGCCGATGCCGACGCGCTGCCCGCGTTCTGGCCCGAGTTGTGCGCGTTGGGCTGGCCTGGCCTGCACCTGCCCGAGGCGGTCGGCGGTTCGGGGTACGGCTTACCCGAGCTGATCGTCGTGGTGGAAGAACTGGGTCGCGTCGTCGCTCCCGGGCCGTTCCTGGCCACCGTGCACGCGTCCGCGGTGATCGATGTTGCGGGCACGACTGCGCAGCGCGACCTGCATCTGCGCGGATTGGCCGATGGCTCGGTGATCGGTGCTGTCGCGGCGCCCGGCACGCTGCGCCGCAGTGCCGACGGCCGCCTGTCCGGTGATGCCGGCCTGGTGCTGTCGGGGGAACTGGCCCAGCTGTTGCTGCTGCCCGTCGGCGACGACATCGTGATCGTCGACGCCGCGGCGGTACGGCGCATTCCCACCGAGCAGCTCGACCCCACGCGCCGCGTCGTCCGCATCGATGTGGAGGGCGTGGTGGTGGCGGACAGCGACGTGATCGCCGGCGGTGCCGTCGTGGCCACCTCGATCGGCAGGTTGCTGGCCGCTGCCGAGGCCGCCGGTGGTGCTGCCGCGTGCGTGGCGATGGCCACCGACTACGCCAAGGTGCGCGAGCAGTTCGGGCGCACGATCGGCTCGTTCCAGGCTGTGAAGCATCACCTCGCCAACATGCTCGTGGATGCCGAGCTGGGCGCCGCCAACGCGTGGGACGCTGCCCGCGCCGGAGCCACCGGCGAGCAGGCCGTGCTCACTGCGGCGTTCGCCGCCACTCAGGCGCTGCCCGCGTACCGTCGCTGCGCGGAGAAGAACATCCAGATCCTGGGCGGCATCGGCTACACCTGGGAGCACGACGCCCACCTGCATCTGCGCCGTGCACCTGTGCTCGCCGCCCTGTTCTGCGGCGACCGCCAGGCGCCGCTCGATGTCACCGCCCTGCTGCGTGCCGGCGTGCATCCGAACCTGGGGCTCGATCTGCCGCCCGAGGCCGAGCAGTACCGCGCCGATGCCAAGGCGTTCCATGACACCTACTTCGCGCTGCCCGAAGCTGATCGCCAGGCCGCAGGGATCGAGTCGGGTTACCTGCTGCCGCACTGGCCCAAGCCGTTCGGCCGCGGTGCCAGCGTGGTCGAGCAACTCGTGATCGACGAGGAGCTCGGCGACCTGGTGCAGCTGGAGCTGGGCATCGGCTCGTGGGTGCTGCTCACGATCGTGCAGTGCGGCACCGCCGAACAGCATGAGCGCTGGATCGGGCCGGCGCTTCGCGGCGAGCACTACTGGTGCCAGCTGTTCAGCGAGCCCAACGCCGGATCGGATGCCGCCGCCATCGCCACCAAGGCGACGCGGGTCGACGGTGGTTGGTTGGTGAACGGGCAGAAGGTGTGGACCAGCGGCGCCCACAACAGCACGCATGGCTTGGCGACGGTGCGCACCGACAGCTCGATGGGCAAGCACGGTGGCGTGTCGGCGTTCGTGATCGACATGAAGGCCAAGGGCGTGGACGTGCGCCCGCTCACCGAGCTGACCGGCGAGAACCTGTTCAACGAGGTGTTCTTCGACGACGTGTTCGTGCCCGACGACGACGTCGTGGGTGAGGTGAACCAGGGCTGGGCCGTGGCCCGCGCCACGCTCGGCAACGAGCGCGTGTCGATCGGTGGCAACAAGGGCCGGCTCGACAACGTCAGTGTCCACGATCTGGTGCCGCTGCTCGTCGGCGCGCTGGAGAGTGACACGGCCACGCACATCGAGGTGGGCCAGTGCGCAGCGGAGGAACACGCGATGGCCGCGCTGAACTTGCGCCACGTGTCGCGCTCCGTGATCGGTGGTCCCCCTGGTGCCGAGGGAAACATCACCAAGTTGCTGTCGGCCGAGCACGCGCAGAAGACGGCTGCGCTCGGTATGCGCCTCGCTCCCTTCGCCGGGATCACTGCCGACCCCGAGGTGGTCGGTGCGGCCAAGATCCAGCACCACTACTTGTTCAGCCGGTGCCTCACGATCGCCGGTGGTACCTCCGAGATCGTGCGCAACCTGATCGCCGAGCGGCTGCTGGGTCTGCCCCGCGACCCCCTCGCCAAGTAGCTTCCACTTCAGTCGCCCAGCCACCCCTTCACAGCCCACCCCCTCACAGCCCAAACCTTCACAGCACGGAGTAATCCCATGAGTGTCCTGACCGAGATCCGCGATGGCGTGATGATCCTCACTCTCAACCGCCCCGAGGCGGGCAACTCGCTCAACCCCGAGGTGGGTGCCGGCATCGTGGCCGCGATGGACGAGGCCAACAGCAACCCCGATATCCGCACACTGATCGTCACCGGCGCGGGCGAGAAGATCTTCTGCGCGGGCATGGACCTCAAGGCGTTCGCCGCCGGAGAGAACATGGCGCTGGTGGGCGAGGGGCTGCACAAGCTCACCACCTGCGTGAAGCCGGTGATCGCGGCGGTCAACGGCATGGCGCTGGCCGGCGGGTTCGAAGTGATGATGAAGGCCGACCTCGTCGTCGCCGCCGATCACGCCAAGTTCGGCATCCCCGAGGTGAAGCGTGGCCTCGTGGCCGCCGGCGGCGGCACCCGCTTGGCGCGCCGCATCCCGCTGCAGGTCGCGCTCGAGCTGGGCCTCACCGGCGAACCCATCACGGCTGCTCGTGCGCTGGAGCTGGGCCTCGTGAACCGCGTGGTTCCGGCCGCCGATGTGATGAGCACGGCGCTCGCGCTCGCCTCGCTGATCGCCGCCAACGGCCCGCTGGCCGTGCAGGCCACGAAGCGCCTGATGTGGGACGAGATCGGCGAGGATCCGCTGGATCACGTCGCCAAGACCGTGGCCCCCGTGTTCGGTAGTGAGGACGCCCGCGAAGGCGCCACCGCCTTCGCCCAGAAGCGCGCCCCGGAGTGGAAGGGCCGCTGATCCTCGCTCTACAGGTTGCGGCGCAACAGCGAGTGCACGCGCTCCCAGTGCAGCTCTGAGGCGTGGCGGTTGTAGCGCTCGGTGCCTGGCGGCGCATAGCCGTGCACCGCATCCGTGAACCAGTCGATCGTGTGCCGCACGCCGGCGCGCTCGAGCGCCTCGCGCATGATCGGCACGTGCTCGGGTGGTGCGGTGACGTCGTTGTCGCACCACCCGAAGTACAACTCGCCGCGGATGGCGTCGAGGCCCAGGTGCGGTGAGTCGGCGGCGTCGCGCACCAGCCACGCCCCGTGGATCGACGCCGCGGCAGCCACCCGCTGGGGGAGCGCCTTGGCCAATGACACCGCCAGCCCGCCGCTCATGCAGAACCCGACTGCGCCCACCTTGCCGCCTCGGGCAGCCGGGTCGCCGTCGGCGAAGGCCAGCAGCGCCTCGGCGTCGGGGACGATGTTCGTGGGCGTGATCGTGCCCATCAGTTCCTTCCGCGCGTGCATGTCCTCGTCGCTCATCCCGAACTCGCGGTACTCGCTGCCGCGGTAGTACAGGAACGGCAACATCACGTAGTAACCCGCGCTGGCCAGGCGCGAGGCCATGTCCTTCAGCGCGGGGCGGATGCTTGGCGCATCCATCAGGTACAGCACCACCGCGTGTGGGCCATCGTGCTGGGGGTGGAACAGGAACGTTGGCATCACCCCATCGGGGGTGGTGACGTCGACGACTCGTTCGATCACTCGGTCACTCCTTCTTCGGTGCTCCCGCGAAGAGTACGGCCGGATCCTCGGCAAAGCCGACGATCGCCCGGTAACCGTCGTGGTCTTCACGGTGCAGGTTCTCGCCGATGTCGTCGATGCGCGTGCCGGGCGGGCAGATGCGCAGCTCGCCGGTGGCCACGTCGTGGAACCGCAGTTCGCCGTCGACGATGAACACGATCGAGTCGAACGGGTGGAAGTGCGGCTCGTTGTGCTCGGGCGCGACATCGCTGGCGAACGGGTACCAACCCATCGCGCTGATCTCGGCGAGTGCGTCGGGCTCGGTGCCGCTGAACGCGTTCAGGTGGACGATCATGCTCATCGGGTGGATCCTTCGAGGCGGGTGGGTGGGACGGTGGTTGCGAGAGCGGGGGACACGGTGACGGGGATGCCGTTCAGCACGGCGTTGCCGGAGATCTCGTCGAGCAGATCGCCCGGCGACAGGTAGTTGTTCAGTACGCCGGCGTACTGGCGCGACACCTCCATCTGCATGCCGTCGTGGTCCTGGCTCCAGCCGTGGGGCAGGCTGACGACGCCCGGCAGGATGTCGTCGGTGATCTCCACGGGCACGTCCACCGAACCAGTGGCATTGGCCACGGTGGCCATGCCGGCATCGGCCAGGCCGAGGCGTGTCGCATCGGTGGGATGGATGTGCAGCGTGCAGCGTGGCTTGCCCTTCACCAGCGGTAGCAGGTTGTGCATCCACGAGTTGAGCGACCGGGCGTGACGGCGGCTGACGAGCACGACCTCCGGTCGCGAGCGTGTCAGCAGCGTGCGCAGCCGGGGCAGATCCGAGAGGATGAACTCGGGCGCCAGCTCGATCTTGCCCGAGGCGGTGGTGAGCATCTCCGGCAGACGCGAGATGGCCGGCCCGAAGTCGAGGCCCTGCGGTGCCTCGCGGACCTTGTCCATCGTCAGCCCGTCTGGCCGTTCCCCGTACCGGTCACCCCACGGGCCGAGGCGGATCGCCCAGTCGATGATCCGCTCGGGGCCGGGCGTGGGTGCCGCAGCGAGCACGGGCGCGGGGTCGATGCCGGCGTACGTGCACAGGTTGGAGAAGAACGCATCATCGAGCGCGGCGATGTCGATCTCGTCGTTGCGCATTCCGTTGACGATCGCGCCGAGGCGCAGCAGCACCTGCCACTCGGGCACCCAGTCGGAGGGGGACTCGAACAGCGGGTCGTGGTGCTTGATGCCGCTGCGCAGCGCGAAGATCCACGACCAGATGTCGCTGTACGGCTGCTCGAACGCCGAGGTGGCCGGGAAGATCACGTCGGCGTGGCGCGTGGTGGCGTTCACGTACAGGTCGATGCTGATCATGCCCTCCAGCAGGGGGAGCGCTGCGTCGAGCCGGCCAGAGTCGGGGGCGCTGATCACCGGGTTGCAGCCCATCGTGATCAGGCCCTTGATCTGGCCCTCGCCGGGTGTGTCGATCTCCTCGGCGAGGCACGCCGCGGGAACTTCACCGATCACCTCGGGGGCGTTGCGCACACGGGTGTGGGTGGTGCCCACGGTGAACGGCCGCGAGGGGAGGATGTCCATGAACGGCGCCACCGGGTTGGCGAACATCAGCGTGCCCGGCTCGTCGAAGTGGCCGGTGAGGATCGCCACCACGTCGGTGAGCCACGACGCGAGCGTGCCGAACTCCTGCGTGCACAGGCCGATCCGGCCGTACACAGCGGCGGCCCGCGCAGCCGCAATGTCGTGCGCGATCCGGCGGGTGGTCACCGCGGGGACACCGCTGATGGCCGCCACCGACTCGGGCGTGAACTCGGCGCACACATCGCGCACCGCCTCCACGCCGTTGACGTGGTCGGCCAGGCGGCCGAGCCGCACCAGGCCGTCGGCGAACAGCACGTTGCACACGGCCAGCAGGAACAGCGCGTCGGTGCCTGGCACGATCGGCACCCACTCGTCGGAGATCTTCGCCGTGCGGGTGCGCACCGGGTCGATCACGACCGTGCGTCCACCGCGCTCGCGGATGCGCTCGATCTCACCGAGCACGTCGGGGAAGGCGAGGATGCTGCCCATCGACTCGGCCGGGTTCGCTCCCATCACCAGGAAGTAGTCGGTGCGGGCGATGTCGGGAACGGCGATCTTCCACGCGTTGCCGTACATCAGGTTGCAGGACACGTTCTTCGGCTGTTGATCCACGGTGCTGCTGCCGTAGCGGGCGATCTTGGCCAGGCCGGAGAACGCGGCGATGTAGCGGCTGAGCGACGTGCTGCGGCCGGCAGCGTTGCCAGTGCGGACCGCCAGCGAGCCACGGCCATGCCGAGCGATGATTCCGTGCAGGATCTCCTCCGCGCGAGCGAACGCGTCGTCCCACGTGGCCGGCTGCAGCACGCCGTTCGCATCGCGCACCAGCGGGTTGCGCAGCCGGTCGGGGTCGTGGTGCAACCTTCCCAGCGTGGCGCCCTTGGGGCACAGGTGGCCCTTGCTCCACACATCGTCCTGGTTGGCGCGAATGCGGGTGATCTGCACGTCCTCCACCCGCACCTCGATGCCGCACATCGCCTCGCACAGGTGGCACGAGCGCAGGTGATGAGTGGGCTCGCCCATCAGTGGCCCTCGTGGAAGTAGCGGATGTGCAACCCGTCGTCGCGCACCGAATAGAACTCGATGCTGTTGTTCACGTGCGGCTGCCCGTCGACCTCGCGCTCGTTGCCCACCCACACCGCAGCCTCGTTGCTCTCCGTGACCACGATCTGCCGGTAGCGCAGCTTCGTCGTCGCGTTGTACCCCTGCCACAGCTGTTCGAGCACCGGCTTGCCCGGGTTGGGAGGAGTGCCGGGCGGGAACTCGACGTCGAAGCGATCGCCGGTGAACGCGTGGTACGCGGCGAAGAACTGCTCGCGCTCACCGGCGTTCCAGTGGTCGTACTGGCGGGTGAGGAAGTCGCGGGTGGCGTCGGTGGCCGGGGTCGCCGGTGCGGCGTCGGTGAAGTAGCGGATCAGCATCTCGCCGTCACGCACGGCGTAGGCGTGGATCGTGTGGCGGGTGTGCACCTGCCCATCGACTGGTGCATCGACCTTCTCGATCACCGCGAACTCGTCGTCGCCACCGAACGCGATCACCGGATAGCTCATCAACATCTTGCCCTGGTAACCGGCCCACAGTTGGTCCATCACCGCTGGCCCGTCTTTGGGTGGTTGGCCGACGGGCAACTCGATCCGGAAGCCGTTCGGCGCGAACGCCCGATAGGTGGCGAGGAACCCGTCGCGGTCGCCGGCGTTCCACTGCTCGCCCTGTTGGTGTACGAATGCGCGCACCTGATCGTGGTCCATCTGGCTCTGCCCCCAGTCCGTGCGCCACCGGCGCGAGGGAAATCTAACGGTGGTGTCACCCTTCGTCAATCACTCGCAGCTCCACGCAGAGGTATGCTGTCGCACTGAAGTCATCACCGGATGACAAAAAAGGAGGCCAGTGGACAGCGAGATCGCACCGGCGAGCGCTGGTCGTCTGCGCCGACTGCCCTACCAATGGCGGGCGATGTGGATCGTGCTCCTGGGCACGTTCATGGTGGTGCTCGACACCACCATCGTCAGCCTCGGCCTCACCTCGGTGGCCGACGACTTCGATGCGGCGAAGAACATCGAGTGGGTCGTCACCTCGTACATCGTCGCCCTCGGTGTGGCGCAGTTGGTGAGCGGGTGGCTGGGCGACCGCTTCGGCCGCGCTCGCGCCTACGTGTGGGCCCTCGCAGTGTTCACCGTCGGGTCGCTGGCCTGCAGCGTGGCGCCCACATTCGGCACGCTGATCGCTGCACGTGCGCTGCAGGGGATCGGCGGCGGCATCGTCGTGCCGATCGCGATGGCGATCATCTACGACCTGTTCGAGCCCAGCGAACGCGGTCGCGCGATCGGCTACTTCTCGATCGCAATCATGGCCGCCCCGGCGATCGGGCCGGTGCTCGGCGGCACGCTCGTGTCGTCCATCGGCTGGCGTTGGCTGTTCCTGGTGAACGTGCCGATCGGGCTCCTGGCCGTGCCGATCACCGCCCGGCTGCTGCGTGAGTCGGCCCCTGTCGCGCGCCGCCCGTTCGACGGCCTCGGGTTCGGGATCGTCGCCGTTGGTCTCGTGTCGCTGTTGGTGGGCCTGCAGCAGGGCGGCTCGTGGGGCTGGGGTGCCCTCAGCGTCATCCTCCTGCTGTCCGTCGGCGTGCTGCTCACCGCGGCGTTCGTGATGCGTGCGCTCCGTATCCGGTCGCCGCTGGCAGAGGTGCGCATCTTCGGCAACCCGGTGTTCTCGTTGGCGCTGCTGGTGATGTCGTTGTCGACCCTCGCTCAGTACGCGCGAATCGTGTACATCCCGCTCGAACTGGAGGGTCTGCGCGCCATCGAGCCGAGCACTGTCGGGTGGCTGATGATGCCGTCGGCGGTGGGTATGGCGGTGACGCTGCCGATCGGTGGCCGCCTGGTCGACAAGCTCGGCGCCCGGATTCCCTCCACGATCGGGATGAGCATCGTGGCTGCGGTGTATTGGCCGTTGTCGCACCTCACCGCAAGCACGTCGCTGTGGACGATCTCGATCCTGATCTTCATCGGTGGTCTCGGGTCGGGCATCGGCATGACCGCGCCGAACGTCATCTCGATCAACGCGGTGAAGGCCACCCAGGTGGGGCAGGCAACTGCGTTGAGCCAGGTAGGCAGGCAGCTCACGCTGGCGATGGGCCTGGCCGTCATGGCGTCGGTGTATTTCGGGCTGGCGCCGGCGCGGGGCGACACATCGCCTGCTGCGGCGGTCGAGGGGTTGCACGCCTACAACTCGATGTTCCGGATTGCGTTCTGGATCCTGATCGCAGTGATCGTGCTGGCCCAGTTCATGCCCGCGCAGGCGAAGGCGAAAGCGATGCAGGAGCGTCTTGGCGCCGAGCGCGATGCGATGCGCGCCGACGGGCATCTGGCAGAGTCGGGTTCGGTGATGGCGGTCTGACGGCCACTCACGAGGGGGAGCGATGGATCTGGGGCTTGCAGGACGGTCGGCGCTGCTCGTCGGCCCGGATGACGAGGTGGCCGGTGCCTGCCGGCGATTGCTGACGGCCGAGGGGGCGCGTCTCGCGACATCGGTGGACGATGACGTGGTCGACATCGTGATCGCTCACGGCGTCACCCGGCATGGGTCGCAGGTGCTGGCGGTCGAGTCGGCGGAGGGTTGGCACACGGCCTGGAACGACGTGGTGGCCGCGCTCGACGTGTTCGGGCGGGCGCTGCCCGGCATGCGTTCGCGTGGGTGGGGGCGGTTCGTGTGGGTGGGCACCGCCGGCTCGCGGGCGCTCGACGCCGAGCTACCTGGGCAACTCGACGAGGTGGGCGCCGTCACGTCGCTGGCAATGCGGGCCGCACAGAAGGTCATCGCCGCCGAGGGGGGCGCCGAGGGTGTGGTGGCCAACTCGGTACTGCGCGGTGGTGCGGCGACGGCCGACGAGGTGGCTGCCGCCGTCGCCTACTTCTGCTCGCAGTGGTGCGGCTACATCACAGGTGCCTCGGTCGACGTGACCGGCGGCGTCGGCTCGGGGATGTTCTGATGGACCTCGGCCTGCAGGGCAAGGTGGCCATCGTCTCCGGTGGCAGCAAGGGCATCGGCCGCGCGATCGCGACGATGTTGGCCGGCGAGGGTGCGAGCGTGATGATCGCCGCCCGCTCGCGAGAGCCGCTCGACGAGGCGAGGGCTGCGCTGCAGGAGATCGCTCCCGGGCGCATCGCCGCGGTGGCCGCCGATATGACCGATCCGGCCGGCGTGGCAGCCGTCGTGGCCGCGACGCGGGCAACGTTCGGGCCGGTGTCGATCGCGGTGAGCAACGTGATCGGCCACGTCATCGACTCGAAGAAGGAGGGCGACGGCCCGGGTGCCGGCAACTTCGCCTCGATGCCCTCGCCCGAGTACCGCCGCGAGTTCCAGCACCTGTTCGTGTCGGCCTGGGCGCTGGCGCACGAATGCATCCCCGACATGAAGGCGCAGGGGTGGGGGCGGATCTGCAACATCGGTTCGGGGGTGGCCCGCGAGCCCGCCACGGAGTTGCCGCACGTGCTGCCCAACGTGGTACGCCCGGCGGTGGCCGGGATGTACCGGATCATGGCCGCTCGGTTGGCGGGCGACGGCATCACCGTCAACAACATCCTCACCGGCTCGATCCTCACCGAGCGCAACCTGTCGTACTGGACCTGGCTCGCGAGCCAGACCGGGTCCACCTTCGAGGAGGTCACGGCCACGTTCCACTCGCGCATCCCCGTGCGCCGCCAGGGCGATCCGCGGGAGATGGCCTCCCTGGTCACGTTCCTGTGCTCGCAGCAGGCTTGCCACATCACCGGCCAGTCGATCCCCGTCGATGGCGGCTCCAACCGCCACCTCTGACACCCGTCACAGCGTGTGAAGCCGCACTCGCACTCCGTGCGGTGCGGGCTTCACACGCTGAGGTGGGGCCGCGGGTGGCTACTTGGTGAGCAGCATGGCACCGGCGAAGGGGCCGACGGCGTTGGCCCACACCGACACGTCGGCGCCCTGCACCTGACGTTCGCCGCACTCGCCACGCAACTGCCGCACGGCCTCGATGCAGAAGTTCGCACCGTGGCGGCGGCCGACGTTGATCGCGCCCCCGTCGGTGTTGACCGGCAGCGACCCCCCGAGGCGGGTGTTGCCCTCGGCGATGAACGGCCCGGCCTGGCCCGGCGGCACGAGCCCCAGGGCCTCCAGCCATTGCATCGTGATGACGCTGAAGCCGTCGTAGAGATGGGCGGTGGACACGTCGGTTGGCTTCAGGTCGGTGCGCGCCCAGAGTTCGTTCGAACATTTCACCGGCGCGGTGCGCACCATGTCGGGGAGCACCTCGAAGTTCATGTCGTGGATGCTGCACAGCGCCGACGAGTCGACGAACACGGCCGGTTGACGCAGGTCGCGAGCCCGCTCCTCGGTGGTGAAAATCACGGCCGAGCCCGAGTCGCACGGGTAGTCGCAGTCGAGGATGCGCAGCGGCTTGGTGATGTACGGCGTGTCGAGGAACTGCTGCTCGGTGAGCGGTGTGCGCTGCAGCGCGTCGTCGTTGAGTAGCGCCCACTCGCGCTGCGAGACGGCGAACTTGGCGAAGTGTTCCTCGGTGCTGTCGCTCTCGTGCAGGTAGCGGTTCATCAGCAGGCCGGCCCACTGGGTGGGGCTGAAGTTGCCGTATGGGTACTGGAAGACGGTGTCCTCCATGTTGGGTGCGCCGAGCATCGCCCCGCCGGCGGCGAGCTTGGCGCTGCTGGGCTGTTGCATCATGATGCGGAACGCCATCACGCAATCGGCGTGTCCGGCCGCCACGGCCTGCGCCGCGTGGTAGGCGGGGGCGATGAACGCGGGGGAGACACCCACGTTGAGCTCCCAGCGCAACTCCTGGAACCCCATCATGTAGCCGAAGTCGACGGCGTCGCCGCCCCACGACCCCACGCCATCGACGTCCTTGGCGGTGAGGCCGGCATCCGCCAGCGCGGCGTTGGCGGCCTGCGCCGCGTGATGGCGCTCGGTGAGGCCGGTGTTGCGCCCGACCTTCGAGTAGCCGACGCCGACGATCGCGACGCGGCGGTTCTTGGTGGTGATGGCCATCACGCCACCGTCCGGTCTGCCGTGGTCGCCACCGGGCGGAACACGGGGATCGTCTTGTCGCCGAACGCGGCGAACTCCAGTTGCACCGGCATGCCGAAGCGCACGTCGGGCTCGGTGATGCCGACGAGGTTCGACTGGAAGTGCAAGTGCGGCTGCTCGGCGAGTTCGATGACCGCGATCAGGTAGGGCACCTTGTCGACGAAGTACGGGTGGAATGCCTTGTGCGTCTCGGTGAACGAATACACCGTGCCCTTACCGCTGACCGGTTCGGGCTTGAGGTCCATCGACTGACAGTTGCGGCACACCGGCTTGGGCAGGTGCACCCAGTACCCGCACGACTGGCAGCGCATGATCAGCAACTGGCCGGCCTTGGTGCCTTCCCAGAAGTACAGGGTGAACGGGTCCTCGATGATCGGCGGCGTGGCCGGCTGGCTCATGGTGTCTCCTGGTTGGTCGCGCGGAGTGGCGAACTATGGTGTCATCTGACACACGCGTCAAGTCTGCCGCATCGAGCCGTGGGGGAACGACATGGACCAGCAACAGGACCTCGGCAAGATCCTCTACGAGGCCACCGGACCGATCGCGCGGATCACGCTGAACTGGCCGGAGAAGGCCAACGGCCAGTCCAGCGAGACCGTGCACCAGCTGGATGCCGCGCTCGATCTCGCCCAGCACGACTACGACGTGAAGGTCGTGATCCTGCGCGCCAACGGCAAGGGGTTCTGTGCCGGGCACGTGCTCGCCGGCCCCGAGACATACCCCGAGTTCGTCGCCTCGCAGAACGCGATCGACTCGAACTGGATCGGTAGCCGCGACCTGTTCTTGTGGCCCACGCTGCGCTTCTTCGAGTTCCCCAAGCCGATGATCGCTCAGGTGCACGGTTACTGCATCGGCGGCGGTACGTACTGGGCATACCTCACCGACATCACCATCGCCAGCGACGACGCCTACTTCCAGATGCCGCTGGTGCAGGGCCTCGGTTTCCCCGGTGGCGAGACGATGGTCGAGCCCTGGACGTTCATGAACCGCAAGCGCGCCGCCGAGTATCTGTACACCGCGCGCACGCTCACCGCCGGCGAGGCGTGCGAGTACGGCCTGGTGAACAAGGTGGTGCCGCGCGACCAGTTGGAAGCCGAGGTGGAGGCGATGGCCGCGCACATCGCTCGCGCTCCGCTGTCCACTCTGATGGGCACGAAGGCGCTGCTGATCCGCGCGTGGGAGCAGATGGGCATGCGCCAGCACCTGCAGATGTCGGCTGACATCATGTCGATCATGGAGAAGACCTCCGACGCGCATGCGGCCCGGATGGCGCTGCTGGAATCGGGCAAGAAGCCGCGCGACATCGCATAATCGACAACATCGGAACGACGAGGAGACACACACATGGGACTGTTGGACGGCAAGGTTGCGATCGTCACCGGCGCTGGGCGCGGCATTGGCCGGGGGCACGCGCTGCTGTTGGCGAGCGAGGGCGCCTCGGTGGTGGTGAACGACCTGGGTGGCGATGGGCGCGGTGACGGCAACGACCTCTCACCGGCGCAGCAGGTGGTGGCCGAGATCGAAGCGATGGGTGGCCGGGCGGTGGCCAACGGCGCGAACGTGGCGGATTGGGGCGCGGCCGAGGCGATGATCGATCAGGCCGTGGAGGTGTTCGGCGGGCTCGACATCCTGATCAACAACGCCGGCATCCTGCGCGACCGGATGAGCCACAACATGACCGAGGACGAGTGGGACATCGTCGTCAACGTCGTGCTCAAGGGCAGCTTTGCCCCGTCGCGTTTCGCTGCCACGTACTGGCGCAACAAGTTCAAGCAGACCGGCGAGCAGGTGAACGGCGTGATCGTGAACACGTCCTCGGCCTCCGGGCTCTACGGCAACCTCGGCCAGGCGAACTATGGCGCAGCGAAGATGGGTCTCGCGGCGATGACGATCACGATGGCTCGCGAACTCGCCTCGGCCGGGGTGCGCGTCAACGCGATCGCTCCCACCGCGGCCACGCGTCTGCTGGGCACGGTGTTGAAGGATCTGCCCGAGATCCCCGCTGGTCAGCACGATCCGCTGGGGCCCGATCAGATCGCCCCGTTGGTGGTGTGGCTGTGCACCGATCTCGCGGCCGGCGTCACCGGCCAGGTGTTCGCCGTCAGCGGTGCCCGCATCCAACTGTTGAAGGGCTGGCACCCGGTCACTCAGCTCGACGCGGGCGATTCCGACTGGAGCATCCAGCGCATCGAGTCGGTGCGTGGCGAGTTGCTGGCCGACTTCGACAACGGCCTGCCGGTGTTCAACCCCCAGCTCTGAGCCGTGCTCCCTCTTGCGTGTGAAGCCGGAACCGCACCGAGTGCGGTTCCGGCTTCACACACGGTCGGTGAGAGGCGTCAGGTGCGGGGGACGAGGTGGTCGAGCAGGGCCGCGCGGACGGCGAGGGCTCGCGCCAGGGTGTGGGCGCGCCACACGTGGCGGTGGGGGAGGGTCTCGGTGGTGAACCCGATCGCGCCGTGGATCTGCACGCAGGCCTCTCCGTTCAGGCGGGCGGCCTCGTCGGCGAAGTACTTGGCGATGACCGCTTCATCGACGAACCGATCGGCTCCGCCGTCGGCTGCGGTCGCGGCGTAGCACACTTGGGCGAACGCTCCCTCGGCACGTACGGCCATGTCGGCGCAGCGGTGCTTGATCGCCTGGTTCGCGCCGATCGGCTTGCCGAACTGTTCGCGCACGCCGGCATACGCCACGCCGAGGTCGCGCTGGGCCTCGGCGCTGCCGGCCTGCATCGCGGCGCACAGCACGAGGCCGCGAACGAACACTGGGTCGATCTCCGACGACACCGAGGCGACCGTGGCGCCGCCCAGCGCGCCGCGGGCGGCGCGGATCGAGCCGTCGACGGGATCGATCGGCGTGAGTGTGCAGTCGGCAAGCGAGTACAACGCGGCCCCGGCCGCGTCACACACCACCAGTAGCGTGGCCTCGGCAGCGTGCAACACGGACACGTCGTCGGCACCGACCCTGTCGCGGGTGGCCAACGCCACGAGCACCTCGCCGGCCACGATCGACGCGGCGAGTTCGCGCTGGCCTGCGAACGCGGCGACGCGGGCGCCCAACACCGCAGGCAGGAATCCACCGGGCGCCAGGCCGCGACCCAGTTCGCGGAACAGCATCACTTCCTCGGCCAAGCCATAACCCACGCCGCCCAACGCCTCGGGCAGGCCGAGCGACAGCCAACCGAGCTCGGCGCATTCGCGGAACACCACCGGATCGATCTCGGGGCCGGGCGTCACGAACACCGAGGCGTGCGCAGTGGCGGGCAGGCGGGCGGCGAGGAACGAGGCCACCGTGGTGGTGATCTCGTCCTGTTCGGCGGAAGGCATCAGGTCCATGGCCGGGTCACCCTCTCGGTAGGCCGAGCACGCGCTCGCCGATGATGTTGCGTTGGATCTCCAGCGTGCCGCCACCGAAGCCGGCGGCGAAGGCGCGCAGCCAGTTGCCGGTCCAGCCACCCGCTCGGAAGCGGTCGACGTAGGCAAGTGCGTCGGGCCCGAGGATCTCGATCGCCAATCGCGACAGGCCCATCACCAGATCGCCATACTGCAGGCGCAGCATCGACCCCTCCGGCCCGGGCATGCCGGTGCGGATGTTGCGCGAGATCGAGCGGTACGTGATCGAGCGCAGCACCGTGATCTCGGCCTTGGCGGCGGCCAGGCGACGGGCGTATTCGTCGTCGTGCAGCACGGGTCGGCCGTCGGGGCCGCGACGGTGGCGACACTCCTCGATCAGTTCGTCGATCGTGCGCGTGGCGTGGAGGATGTCGGCCATGAAGCCGGTGCCGCGCTCCAGCGACAGCGTGCTCATCGCCACGCTCCAGCCATCGCCCACCTGGCCCACCACGTTCGTGAGCGGGATGCGCACGTCGTCGTAGAACACCTCGCAGAACTCGGCGCCACGGTCCATCGTGGAGATCGGACGCACGGTGATGCCCGGGGTGCGCATGTCGCAGATCACCCAGGTGAGGCCCTTGTGGCGCTGCTCGTCGCCGGTGCGGATCAGCAACTCCTGGTACTCGGCCATGTTGGCGAAGCTGGTCCAGATCTTCTGGCCGTTGACCACCAACTCGTCGCCGTCGATCACGCCACGCGTGCGGATCGCGGCCAGGTCGCTGCCGGCACCCGGTTCGCTGAAGCCCTGGCACCACACGACCTCACCCTTGAGGATCTTGGGCAGGTGGAAGGACTTCTGCTCGTCGCTGGCGCGGGCGATCAGCGTGGGACCACCGTGGTTGATGCCGACGAAGCAGGCGCCGATCCATGGCGCGTCGGCCAACGCGTACTCCTCGTACCAGATCAATTGTTGGATCGTGCTGAGGCCCCGACCGCCGAAGTCGGCCGGCCACGAGATGCCCGCCCAGCCACCGTCGTACTGCGCCTTCTGCCAGGCGAGGTCGAACTCGCGACTGTCGGGCCGATCGCCGTGCGGGCGCGCCTCCTTCGGCACGTTCTCGTGCAGCCAGGTGCGCACCTCCTCACGGAAGTCGAGCTCTTCCTGGGTGAAAGTCAGGTCCACGGGAAAATAGTATGCGATTTAGCTCCGCCGCGCCGAAGCCACGCTTCAGCGGGCTCCGATGCGCGCTGCTGCGGCAGCGACGAGTGCGATGGCGCGAGCGCCGTCGAATGCCGCCGACTCGGTGGACGCCACGCCGATGCTGGCGGTGGCGTCGCGCCCACGACGGTTGATCGGCGCTGCCACTGCTCCGGCAACGAGCACATGACCGCGACGCCGCGACTTCGCCACCGATGCGGGCTCACCGGCGAGACGGGGGCAGCCGGCGAGGATGGCGATGCCGAACGGCGACTCGTGCGCGGGCTGGCGGAAGCCAGGGGGATAGCTGAGGTGCGGGTTGGGGCCCACCGGCTCGACCGTGGCCAAGAACACCGTGTCGTCACCATCGGCGATCGCCAGGATCGCGGTGCAGTCGAGTGTGTCGGCCAAGCGCGTGAGTTCGGGCATCGCCGACTCGAGCACGTTGCTGGCGACTCCGCCGACGAGATCGAGCACGCCCGGGCCGATGCGGAAGGTGCCGTCGTCGTCGCGCACCACCAGCCGGCGGCGGACGAGGGTGCGCAGCAGGCGGTACGCGATCGGGCGGGCGATGGTGAGCTCGGCGGCGATCTGCGCCGGGGTGAGCGATGACCGGCCCGCGCCCAACAGTTGCAGCACGGCCAAGCCACGGTCGAGTGTCTGCGACACCTCACCCTTCTCGAAATCGTGCTCGAACGCTGCTCCACCGGCCATTGCCCATCCATCGTACGCTCGGGTGGTTGCCGCGGACCGTGGTTTGCGGGGCTTGTTCGTTATGCGGACAGAGTGTACTATAGTCGGACGGACGGCGACCGTGCTCGCCGCCCACATCAGTTGGAGCATCGAATGACCGTCAATCCCACCGACGTGGGCGCCCCGCTCGCAGGTATGCGCATCATCGACCTCACCAATGTCGTGATGGGGCCGTACTGCACGCAGGTGCTGGGTGACTACGGGGCCGACGTGATCAAGATCGAGCCGCCCACCGGCGACACCACGCGCCAGATCCCGCCGATGCGGAACGCGGGCATGGGTTGCATGTTCTTGCACCTCAACCGCAACAAGCGCAGCGTGCAACTCGACCTGAAGAACCCCGATGCGGTCGAGGCGTTGGTCGAGATCGCCGCCGGCGTCGATGCGATCGTGTGTAACGTGCGCCCGGCGGCGATGGGCCGCCTCGGGGTGACCTACGAACGCCTCTCGGCGAAGAACCCGGGCCTGATCTGGCTCAGCCTCGTGGGGTTCGGCAGCGACGGCCCCTACGCCGGTCGCCCCGCGTACGACGACCTGATCCAGGGCCTCACGGCGATGCCCTCGCTGCTCGTGTCGGCCGGCTCGGGCCACCCGCACTACGTGCCGCTGTCGTTCAACGACCGCGCCGTGGGCCTGCATGCAGCGATCGCCCTGCTCGCCGCGGTGCAGCACCGCCAGCGCACCGGCGTGGGCCAGGTGGTGGAGGTGCCGATGTACGAGACGATGGTGCAGTTCACCGTCGGCGATCACATGGGCGGCCAGACGTTCGAGCCGCCGAACGGCCCTCCTGGCTACCAGCGCACCCTCACGCCCGAGCGTCGGCCGTACCCCACCACCGACGGCCATGTCTGCGCGATCATCTACACCGATCGGCACTGGCAGTCGTTCTTCGAGATGACCGGTCAGCCCGATCGCTTCGCCACCGACGAGCGTGTGTCCAGCCTGCTGGCGCGCACCACCTACGCGAAGGAGTTGTACGCGGAGGTGGGCGAGGTGCTGAAGACGCGCGACACGGCCTACTGGCTGGATGCGTTCAACGCGGCCGACATCCCGGCCACCCCATTGCACACGCTCGACTCGGTGTTCCACGATCCGCACCTGGTGGCCACCGACACGTTCCACGTGGTTGAACACCCCACCGAGGGCACGATGCGTGAGATCGCGATGCCCACCACCTGGTCGCGCTGGCAGCCCGAACCGAATCGCCCTGCCCCGCTGCTCGGCCAGCACACCGAAGAAGTGCTGCGCGAGGCGGGTGTCGACGACGCACTGCTGCAACGACTGATCCCACCCACATCAATTCCCACGACGGACTGAGAAGGAATCACGATGACCACCAACCACTACGACGTACCTGTCCTCATTGCCGGCGGCGGCCCCGTGGGCATGTCGCTCGCGCTCGACCTGAACCACATGGGCACGACGTGCCTGGTTGCCGAACAAGACCCCGGCACCGCCGTCGTGCTGCTGGCCAAGGCGGGCACGGTCAACGAGCGCACGATGGAGTACTGCCGCCGCTGGGGCCTGGTGGACGAGATCGCCTCGGTGTTCCCGCCCGACCTGGCCCGCGACACGGTGTACTGCACCGCGCTCGATGGGCACGTGTTGGGGCGCAGCGTGATTCCCTCGGCCGACCAGCGTGGCACCCCGATGGTGGGCCCGGAGATGCTGCGCCGCTGCGGCCAGCACCTGTTCGACCCGATCCTGGCCAACGCAGCGATCGCCAGCGAACATGCCACGGTGCGCTACAACCTGCGCTTCGAGTCCTTCACGCAGGACGCCGACGGCGTCACCTCGCTGCTCACTGATGTCACCACCGGCGAGCAGGTGACAGTGCGTTCGCAGTACCTCGTCGGTTGCGACGGCGCGGGCAGCACCGTGCGCAAGACCCTCGGCGTGGAGTTCGAGCTGATCGCGCAGATGGACTTCTCGCTCAGCGCGATGATCAAGTTCGACGACGCGGAGCTGTACAAGTACATCCCCGAGTGCGAGCGGATGATGTTCATCGGCTCCGAGGGCACCTGGGCGAACATGACCGCCATCGACGGCCACGGCCTGTGGCGCTTCACGGTCGTGGGCAACGAGGAAGCGCTCGATCCGGCGACGTTCGACATCAACCCGATCGTGCGCCGCGCACTCGGCAACACCGGCATCCAGTACGAAGTGCTGCGCCTCGTGCCGTGGCGCCGCGCGCAGATGCTCGCCACGTCGTACGCGCAGGGCCGCGTGCTGCTGGCCGGCGACACGGTGCACACCACGTCGCCCACCGGCGGCCACGGTGTGAACACGGGCATCGGCGACGCCACCGACGCAAGCTGGATGGTCAGTGCGCTGGTGGCCGGGTGGGGCGGCCCCGGCCTGATCGACGCCTACACCGCCGAGCGGCGCCCGGTGGGCTGGCGGAACTTCGGCAACTCCACGCAGAACTACAAGGTGTGGGTGGGCGCGGGGATGACCAACGTGTTGGCCGAAGGCCCCAAGGGCGACGCGGCGCGCAAGAACATCGGCAACATGCTGACGGTCGGTCTGCACCAGGAGTGGTTCTCGCAGGGCATCGGCATGGGCTACCGCTACGAGGGTTCACCGATCGTCGTTCCCGACGGCACGCCCGAGCCGGCCGACGAGCCGAGCAACTACCAGCCCACCGCTCGCCCCGGCCACCGTGCGCCGCACGCGTGGCTGGCCGACGGCCGCTCGATGCTCGACCTGTTCGGCAAGGGCTTCGTGCTGTTGAACTTCGGCGCCGCGGCAGCCGACGTCGCCGCGCTCACCGCCGCGGCGGCGGCCACGGGTGTGCCGCTCACCGTGGAGGCGATCGATCAGCCCGAGATCGCCGGCCAGTACGGCCGGTTGCTCGTGCTGGTGCGCCCCGATGGCCAGGTGGCCTGGCGCGCCGACAGTGCGCCGGCGGATGCACAGCAGCTGTTCGACGTCGTCCGCGGCGCGGCCGCCTAGAGTCGCCGCGGTGGACTGGCAGCACATCCTCTACAGCGTCGACGATGGCGTTGCCCACGTCGTCCTCAACCGACCCGAGAAGCTGAACGCGCTCGGGCTCGGGCGGGGCTCGAACCGCCAGGAACTGGTCGACGCGCTCGAACTGGCCGACAGCGATGATTCGGTTGGTGCCATCCTCGTGAGCGCCGCCGGTCGTGCGTTCTGCGCCGGTGGCGACCTCGTGGGGGTGGTCCCTGCGGAGAACGCGTACGAACACCACCTGTTCATCGAGCAGCTGGCCGCGTCGAATGCGCGGGTTCGGGCGATCCACAAGCCGATCGTCGCTGCGGTGCACGGGATGTGCCTCGGCTCTGGCCTCGGGCTGCTGGCCCAGTTCGACTTCGTGATCGCGGCCGACGACTGCCGCTTCGGCCTGATCGAAGGTCGCATCGGTCACCCTGGTGCCACCGAGATCGTGCCGATCGTTGGCCCCGCGTGGGCCAAGTTCCTGATGCTGACCGGCGAGATCATCGGCGCCGCGCGAGCGGAGAAGATCGGCCTGGTGCTCACCACCGAACCGGCCGACGTGTTGATCGAACGTTGCACCGAGTTGGCCCGCCGCCTCGCGCGGATGCCCCGCGAGGGCACCGGGCTGAACAAGGCCACGATCAACGGCGTGGCCGACGCAATGGGGCGCACAGCCGGCACGGCGGTGGGGCGCGTGCACGACGTGGTCACTCGCGACATGTCGAGGCTGGCCAAGAGCCCCGACGGCCGGCTGTTCGACGAGATCCTGCGCGACGGCGGGATGGAAGCGATGAAGGCAGCCCGTGATCAACAGTTCCAAGGGCCGTGGTTGGACAGGTAGCTGCTGCCGACCCGGCACTATGGTGACCTGGTCGTCGACCAGCGTCCCAGGGGAATCAGAATGAACGAAGTGCTCATCATCGATGCCGTCCGCACCGCGGTCGGCCGGCGCAACGGCACGCTCGCCCGCACCGGGGCCAACGACCTGCTGGGCACCGCGCAGAAGGCGATCATCGAGCGCAGCGGCATCGACCCGCTGCACGTCGACCAGGTGGTGGGCGGCTGCATCCAGCAGATCGGCGAGCAGAGCGCGAACGTCGCCCGCAACGCATGGCTCACGGCCGGTCTGCCGCTGCAGGTGCCGGCGGCCACGGTGAACGTGCAGTGCGGTTCGTCGCAGCAAGCCACGATGATCGCCCAGGGCTTCATCGGTTCGGGCATGGCTGGTGTCGCGGTCACCTGCGGCGTCGAGACGATGTCGATCATCCCGATGGGTTCTGCACTGGCCAACCCCGCCTTCGGTGCTCCTCGCGGCGGCAGCTACGCCGAGGTGTACGAGCCCGCCACCCAGTTCGAGGGTGCTGACCGCATCGCCCACAAGTACGGCATCACCCGTCGCGACACCGACGCGTTCGGCGTGCAGTCGCAGCAGCGGGCAATCGCCGCGTGGGCCGAGGACCGCTACGCCGGGCAGATTGCGCCGGTCACGGTCAACGTGTTCGACGACGCCGGCGCCGTCACCGGCACGAAGGTGTTCGAGCGCGACGAGTGCATGCGTGAGAGCAGCCTGGAAGGGCTGGCGAAGCTGCGCACCAACCGCGAGGCCGACGATGCGGTGCACACCGCGGGCACCTCGTCGCAGATCTCCGATGGCGCCGGAGCGTTGCTGCTCGCGTCGCCCGAGCGCGCCTCGCAGTTGGGGCTGAAGGCTCGTGGCCGCATCGTCGACTCGGTGCTCGTGGGCTGCGATCCGGTGCTCATGCTCGAAGGCCCGATCCCGGCCACCGAGGCGCTGTTGCGCCGCACCGGTCTCTCGATCACCGACATCGACGTGTTCGAGGTCAACGAAGCGTTCGCTTCGGTGGTGCTCGCGTGGCAGAAGACCGTCGGCGCCGACCCGGCGAAGGTGAACCCCAACGGCGGGGCGATCGCCCTCGGCCACCCGCTCGGTGGCACCGGCGTGATCCTCATCACGAAGGCGCTCAACGAACTCGAACGCACCGGCGGTCGTTACGGCCTCATCTCGATGTGCTGTGGTGGCGGGCTGGGCACCGGCACCATCATCGAGCGCCTCCCTGGCTGACACGCCTGCTTGAAAATAGCGTTTTCGTGATGTCTCGTCGCGGTGCTATGGTCGCTCAGCCGACGTCGTAGTGAGGGGGCCGCGTGCGCATCGGGATCGTGTCGGATATCCATGCCAACGCCGCTGGCCTGATGACCGCGCTCGATCGCATGGGTGATGTCGACGAGCTGTTGTGCGCCGGCGACATGGTGGAGGAGTTCCGCTGCTCGAACGAGGTGCTCGCACTGCTGCGCGACCGGGGGGCCCGGTGCGTGCTGGGTAACCACGACATCGGCCTGCTCTCGCCGCACGGCGCACGCGCCCGTAGTGCCGATCACGTCGATCAGTCGCTCGTGCAGTGGCTGGCCGAGCAGCCGCTGTCGATCGAAGTGCAGGTCGGTAGCAAGCACCTGTTGATGAC
Organism: Actinomycetota bacterium; assembly: GCA_030645495.1. Lineage (GTDB taxonomy): Bacteria > Actinomycetota > Acidimicrobiia > Acidimicrobiales > Ilumatobacteraceae > UBA668. Next base: position 95,386 of record JAUSLV010000006.1, on the reverse strand, counting down.
CCACGCCAGTCCGCTCGCCCCGCACACGCAGTACGTGTTCCCGCACTCGCCCGAACTGAAGAAGATGAAGCACATCGAGGCCGACTACATCATCCTCGGCCATACCCACGCGCAGATGGCTCATCGAATGGGCCGCCCGTTGGTGATCAACCCCGGTTCCGTGGGCCAGGCCCGCGACCACACGAACGGCAAGCAATTGTCGTACGCAGTGCTCGACACGAGCACCGACGACGTTCTGTTCGACAACTACCAGCCAGAGAATCAGAGAGCCGTCCCGTGCGGCAGTGGAGGGCTCACAGCGCGATGACCATCAAGGACAAAGCCGCCATCGTCGGCGTCGGTGCAACGCCGTACTTCAAGCGCGGCCAGTCGTACCCCGAGAGCGAGCTCTCGATGGCGTGCAGCGCCATCCTCGCCGCGCTCGACGACGCGGGCCTCACGATCAAGGATCTCGACGGATTCTCGATCTACTCCAGCTCGTGCGACCCGGCAACCGTAGGCGCCGAGCTGGGTGTGCCAGAGATCCGCTGGGCCACCACCACCACCTCGGGCGGCGGCGGTTGTGCGGGTGCGTTGGGTGTCGCCGCCGCGGCGATCGACGGTGGCATGGCCACCACGGTGGTCACGCTGATGACGCTGCAGCAGCTGAACAAGCGCCTCGGCGGCTCGGCCGTCGGGGGCATGCTCGGCTACGCGCTGATGTCCGAAGGCGGCGCCAGCCCGTACGGTGGCGGCGGCATCCCGCCGAGCGCGGCGTTCACCGCCAACAACGGCATGCTCTCGCCGGGCCACAGCTTCGCCCAGCTCACGTCGCGCCACATGCACCTCTACGGCACCAAGCGCGAGCATTTCGCCGAGGTGTGCATCAGCACCCGCGACAACGCGATCAAGCGCCCCACTGCGCTGCGCACCGAGCCGCTGACGCTGGAGGACTACTTCAACGCGCGCATGATCAGCGACCCGCTCTGTTTGTTCGACTACACGATGGAGAGCGACGGCGCCGTCGCCGTCATCACCACGTCGGCCGAGCGGGCCAAGGACCTCAAGCAGCCGCCCGTGCTGATCATGGCCTCGGCGCACGGGGCCACCGGTCGGTGGGGTCCGGCGTTGTTCAAGTACTTCCAGATCCCCGACGACGAGTTCCCCTCGTCGGGCCACCGTCCCGTCGCCAAGCGGATCTACGAGATGGCCGGGATCACCGCCGCCGACGTGGACGTTGCGCTGTTGTACGACCACTTCTCGCCGATGGTGATTATGCAGCTGGAGGACTACGGGTTCTGCCCGATCGGTGAGGGTGGCCCGTTCGTGGGGGATGGCAACATCCGCTACGCCACCGGCAGCATCCCGGTGAACACCCATGGTGGCAACCTCTCCGAGGCGTACATCATCGGTATGACCCATGTACGCGAGGCCGTCGAGCAGATCCGCGGCACCGCCATCAACCAAGTGGAGGGCGCGGAGGTCGCGCTCGTGACGGGTGGCCCTGCTGGCAGCCCGGTGTCCGGCACCCTGCTGCGAAAGGCCTGAGCGAGATGACCGAATTCGGAGAACTGAAGAAGGGCGTGTTCCCCACGATCCTGTTCGAGACGCACGCGGATGCGTCCACCGAGCCGTTCTGGGAGGCCGCGCGGCGCGACAAGCTGGTGGCCCCGAAGTGCACGAACTGCGGCACGTTCCGCTTGCCCCCGTCGCCGTTCTGCTTCAACTGCCAGACCCGCGACGTGCTGTGGACCGAGCTGCCCGGTACGGGCACGATCCACAGCTTCACCGTGGTGCGCCACCCGCTGCACCCCGGCCTGGCCGACTGCTGCCCGTACGTGTCGGGCACGGTCGAGCTCGACGGCACCCAGGGCGCCGGCGCACGCATGCTGGTGAACATCATCGACGTCGACCCCGACACGGTGCGCATCGGCGATCGGGTGGAGATCGTCTTCGAGCACGTGAACGACGAGATGTCCACGCCGCGCTTCCGGCCGATCTCGAAGTGATCCCCACGGTCGTGGCCGCGGTGGTGGCCATAGCCTGATCATCGATGACGCCGCTCTCGGAACTGCTCGACATCCTGACGCTCGAGGAGATCGACCGCGACCTGTACCGCGTGCAGAACCCCGGTCGTCCACGATCGCTCTACGGCGGTCAGGTGGCCGCGCAAGCGCTGCGAGCAGCGTCCGCGACCGTCGGTGACGACCGTTTCGCGAACAGCGCTCACGGCTACTTCCTGCGGTTGGGTAAGCCCGGCCGGCCAACGATCCTGCAGGTGCACCGCGACCGCGACGGCCGCTCGTACTCGCATCGGCGGGTGGAGGCGATTCAGGACGGAGAGGTGATCTTCAGTCTCGCCTGCTCGTTCCACGTGCCCGAGGCGGGTGCGTTCGAGGTGGAGGTCGACGCGCAGCGCGAGGCGGCGACGTTCGAGGACAGCGTTCCCGCCGCGTACGGCCAGGGCGACCCCGAGCACCACGACGCGTTCGAGTTCCGGGTGTACCCGATGGCCGCGCACCCCGACGCACCCGAGGGCTTTCACCGGGCCCCAGCGCGCATCTGGATCAAGCCACGCGGCCCGGTGACCGACGATGCCGCGCTGCACTCCAGCTTGGTGATGTTCATCTCCGACATGTTCAGCGGGTTCAACGAGGTCGACGTGCCGGGCCAGCCGTTCGGAGGCGGGCCAACGCTCGACCACTCGGTGTGGTTCCACCGCCCGGTCCGTGTCGACCAATGGCTGCTGCTCAACCTTCGTCCGCTCATCGCCACAGGTGGCAGGGGTGTGTACCAAGGCGGGTTGTTCACTCGCGATGGGTCGCGGCTGTGCTCGCTGTCGCAAGAGATCGTGGTGCGTCCCGCGCCGTCACACCAGCTGCAGGGCAGCATCGACAGCTGGGCGCGCTTCGCGAACGTGCTGGCCCAGCGGGCGCGCCACGGGTGATTCAGCGCGTCAGCAGCACTCGCTCGATGAACAGCGCTTCGATCTCGATCAGCTGGTGGAGCGGCGGTTGCTGGCTGGTGCCCCTGGCCTCGTTGGGGTAGTTCTCGAGCATCGCTGCCAGCATCACACCAGTGGCGCGGCGGCTGAGCGTGTAGTCGCGCTTGGGGCCGAACATCGCCCGCACGGATGCGCCGAGCTGAGTGATGATCACCCGGCTGGGCGCAAGCACCGCTTGATCCACGGGGAACCCCTCGGTCCAGCTGCGCAGCACGCCGCCGTAGCGCTCGTGCAGCTCGTTGAACCAGCGCAACCACGCCCGGAGCTGGGTGGGGTCGATGTGCTCGCCGTACTCGGCCAGCTCGGCGAATGGGGCCGACATCTCTGTCGCACACTCGCCGGCAAGTGCCGTGAGCACTTGCAGCTTGTCGTCGAAGTAGCGGTAGAAGGTGCCGCGTGAGACTCCCGCAGCGGTGACGATCTGATCCACGTTGGCAACGTCGTAGCCGGCGTCGGCAAACACCTGGCTGGCCGCGTCGAGCAACCTGCGAACGGTACGGGCCGCCTGCGAGCTGAGGCCCTCGAACGGATCGGTGCTCTGCGTCTGCTCGGCCTCGGGTACTTGCGCGAGCGGGCCGATGGTGTGCACCGCGGGAGCCGCTGGGCGGGGAGTGGCGTTGCGGTCGACGCTCTTCGGCCCGGCGGTGATGATCGCTCGCGGCGTGGTGGGGAACAGCGTCAGTTGCAGCGCTGTGACCAGGCTGTCGAGCATCTCGCTGTCGGTGGGGCCCGGTCGGTACACGTGGCGGATGTAGTTCACCCGGTTGGCCATCGCGTTGATGAAGTTCGACCATGTGCGGGCATCGGCGGGCGCAATGCCGCCGAGTTGCAGCGCGGTGCCCAGACGCGCGTTGTGCGCGGCATTGAACTGTGCGAGCAGGGGTCGCAACGGGTTCTTCGGTGAATTGACGTTGGCCCACTCGATGAACATCGCCGAGTAGCGGTCGAAGACCCACGACCACTCACCGAGCCACCAGTGCAGATTGTCGTACCCTTCCTCCGTCGGGCCGAGCGGGCCGAGCCGGCGAGTGAGCCGCATGAGCGCAGCACCGGCCGATTGCATCAGCTCGATGAAGATCGCTTCCTTGCTCTCGAAGTACTGGTAGAGCGTGGCTCGCGAGGTGTCGGCGCCGGCGGCGATGTCTTCCATCGAGGTGCCGTGGAAACCGTGCTCGGTGAAGCGCTGCAGCGCGGTGTCGAGGATCTGTTGGCGCGTACGTGCGCCGCGCGTGCCGACGACGGGGCTGCTGGGGCCATACGACGTGCGACGTACGAATGTGCCGGACATCGAACGCTTCCTCCTCCAGTTCCCCGTGCCTGCGCAGGACCGCCGATCCTCCGACGTTCTGACGTGCGTGTCAGACTACATCGCGATGACATCACACGATGACCTGGTCGAGACAGAGCGTCCCGGACAGCTCCATCTCGGTCAGCACCATCCCGGTCACTCGGAGGCTCGATGACGTTCCAACCCTTGCCCACTGTCACCGACGACACCGCTCCGTTCTGGGAGGGCGGCGCCGTCGGCGAGCTGCGCATCAACCGCTGCCGCGACTGCCGCACCTGGTTCCATCCGCCGGCGCCGGTGTGCCCGGCCTGCATCTCGATCAACGTCGGCCCGGAGGTCGCCTCGGGGCGGGCCACCGTGGCCGCCTACACGATCAACGTGCAGCCGTGGGCGCCCGACATGGAGGTGCCCTACGTGTTGGCCTATGTCGAGCTCGATGACGACCCCAGCGTGCGGCTCACCACACGGCTCGTGGACTGCGCCCCCGACCAGGTGGCCGTGGGGATGCCCGTCGAGGTCACGTTCCAGGCCGCCGCTGACATCTGGCTGCCGCTGTTCCGCCCCGTGAAGGACCACTGATGAGCATCCCCGCACGTCCCCCTGTCATCGGCGAGCGCAACGCCGTCATCTCCGGCATCGGCCAGTCGCCCGTCGGTCGTCGCCTCGGGCGCACGGGCATCTCGCTGACGGTGGAAGCCGCGCTGGCAGCCATCGCCGACGCTGGCCTCACCCGCGACGACATCGACGGTGTCGCTTCGTACCCGGGCGCGATGGATTCGTCGCCGGGCATGTCGCCCACTGGCGTGCCCGAACTGAAGGATGCACTCCGGCTGAAGGTGAACTGGTTCCACGGTGGAGCCGAGGGGCCGGCCCAGTTGGGTGCGCTGTTCAATGCGATCGCCGCGGTCTCCGCCGGCTTGGCCAACCATGTGCTCGTTTTCCGCACGGTCACCGAGTCCAGTGCACAGACCGCGGGCCGCCGCGCCAGCGTGGTCGGCTCGGGCGGCAGCAGGATCGGTGGCGCGATGCAGTACCTCGTGCCGTTCCACGCCGTGTCGGCGGCCAACTGGGTGGGAATGTACGCCCAGCGGTACATGCACCAGTACGGGCTGCAGCGCGAACACCTCGGTCAGATCGCGCTCAACGCTCGTCGCCACGCCGGGCTGAACCCGCGGGCGATCTTCCGCGATCCGCTCACGATGGACGACTACCTGAACGCCCGCTTGGTGTCGTGGCCGCTGGGGTTGTACGACTGCGACATTCCTTGCGACGGCTCGGTGGCAGTGATCGTGTCGCGCGCCGATGCCGCGCCCGACCTCAAGCAGGTGGTGCGAGTGGAGGCGATCGGTTCGGCCTTGCACGGTCGCGACAGCTGGGACCAGCGAGCCGACCTCACCACGATGGCCAGCCATGACGCGGCCAAGATGATGTGGGCGCGTACCGACCTGAAGCCCACCGACGTGGACTCGGCCCACTTGTACGACGGGTTCTCATACCTGTGCCTGCAGTGGCTGGAGGCCCTTGGGTTCTTCCCCAAGGGTGAGGCGGCCGGCTTCCTCGATGGTGGTGAAGCACGCATCGGCTTGGGTGGCGAGCTGCCGCTCAACACTAACGGCGGCCAACTGTCGGGCGGCCGGATGCACGGCTACGGCTACCTGCACGAGGCGTGCGTGCAACTGCGCGGCGAGGGCGGCGACCGCCAGGTGCAGGGCGCCGAAGTGTCCGTGGTGGGCGCCGGCGGCGGCCCGCTGGGCGGCTGCCTGCTGTTGACGAAAGACCGCTGACGAACGAGCTGACCCCTAGTGTACTGCCCAACCTAACGCGTGTTAGGTTGGGCAGTACAGCGATGGGTTGGGGGCTTCTGGATGAGCGAGACGGCAGTGGTGGGTGACGACGCGAAGATCATCGCGTGGTTGGAGGGGCTGCTCGACGGGAAGGTCGTGGCGTGGTCGCGCCAGCCGCGTTGGCGGCCGATGTGGTTCGTCGAGATCGAACGCAACGGTGCCACCGAGCGGGTGGTCGTGCGCGGCGAGCGCAGCGACTCGGTGCTGCAGTTCCCCCTCGATCACGAGATGCGCTTCCAACAGTTGCTGGAACAGCAGGGCATCGCCGTGCCCCACGTGTACGGATGGTGCGACGAGCCGCGTGCCTACGCGATGGCGACCGTGCCGGGACAGCCCGACTTCAAGGGCACGTCGCCCGCCGACCGGGCCGTGATCGTCGACGAGTACCTGCACGAGCTGGCGCGCATCCATTCGCTGCCGCTGCAACCGTTCATCGACGCGGGCATCACCCGCGGGGACTCGCCGGCCGACGCTGCGCACGTGGGCATCCGCCAGTTCGTGCGCGTGTTCCGCCAGATCAAGGTGCGTCCCGACCCGCTGATGGAGTTCGTGCTCGGCTGGCTGCAGCGCCACCCGCTGCCGCCGTCCGACCGTGAGGCCCCCGTGGTGTGGGACTCGGGTCAGTTCCATCACAGCGACGGCCACTTCACCGCGGTGATGGACGTGGAGCTGGGCCACCTGGGCGACCCGATGATGGATCTCGCCGCGTGGCGCATGCGCGAGACGGTGATCCCGTTCGGCGACTTCAACGCGCTGTACGCCCGCTACGCCGAGCTCACGGGCACACCCGTCGACATGGCCGCGATCCAGTACCACCATCTCTTCTTCACGCTCACGAACACGCTGTCGTTCCACCGGGCGCTCGCCCAGCCGATCCCGGCCACCGACTACATGACGTATGCACAGTGGGTGAGCGAGACGAACCTGCACACGATCGAGACGATGGCCGAGTACCTCGGCATCGAACTCGACGAGGTGGAGATCCCCGAGGTGCTCTCCACGCCTGTGTCGGCACCGCACGAGCACTTGTCGCGCTCGCTGCAGTCGATCAAGGTCGACGATCCGTTCGTCGCCTACCAGGTGCGCATCGCGTTCCGCCTGGCCCGCCACCTCGAACGGTTCAACCAGATCGGTGGCGATGTGCTGCAGCACGATCGCGCCGACATCGAGGCGATCACCGGTCAGCCGGCGCCGCACAGCTGGGACGAGTGCGAGGCGCAGTTGGAGCAGTTCGTGCTGGCCGACAACGGCGCGCACGACGTGGCACTGGTGCAGCTGTTCAACCGCCGGTGGTGCCGGTACAAGGCGCTGATGGGCCCGCCCGGCTCGGCGATGGCGACGCATCACAGGATGCAGACGTTGGGACCTTCACTGCTGCCCTGACCGGTGCGTCGGTGCCGCGATTCCGTGCAGCAGGATCGCGATCGCGTCGTCGGCGTCCGCCGTTGCGGCCTCGCGTGCTGTCGACCGCAGCATGTTGCGCAACAGCAGCCACAGCCGCAGCGGCGCGATGTCGTCGCGTAGCGCTCCGACCGTGATCGCCTCCTCGATCGCTCGCACGCACAGTGCGTCGATCGCCCGGGCGTCGGCGCGGATGCTCTTCAAGAGCGGTGCGCTGGCCACGTAGGCAGGGTTCTCGAGGAACACCTGCGACGCCTCGGGGTGGGCGCGGAAGCTCTGCAGCGTGGCCCGCAGCACGGCCTCTACCCTGGCCGCCGGGGCGAGGTGTGCGTCGGCGATCTCGCGGTACAGCCCCGCGGCGAACTCGCGCGAACGGGTCATGATCTCGGCCACGATCTCGTCCTTCGACGCGAAGTGGTGGTACAAGCTGGCGGCCTTGATCGAGCAGCCGTCGGCGATGGCGCGCATGGTGGTGCCCGCCAATCCCCGCGTCGCGAACAGCCGCGCGCTGACGGTCAGGATCTCTTCGCGGGTGTCGGCGGCGCTCACGCGGACAACGTAGCGAACCCGCTCGTCAGCCGAGGGCACCCGCGTCGCGGTAGGCGCTGATCTGGTCCCAATCGAGTCCGGCATCCATCAGGATCATCTCCGTGTCCTGGCCCAACTCGGGCGCGGGGCCCGCAGGGGTGGTGTCGTGGTTGTCGAAACGATACGGCGCGGCGACGAGGCGGAACTCGTTGCCGTCGTTGCCGGTGATCATCGGCAGGTAGCCGTTGGGGCCCACCTGCACGTGGTCGTGCACTTCCTTCACGTCGATCACCGGCGCCCACACGCCGGTGAAGTTGGCCAGGCGCGTCTTCCACTCCTCCAGCGTGTGCTCGGCGAAGATCGCGTCGAGCACGGCCACGCACTCCTCCTTGTGCTGGAAACGCACCGTGGCGTTCTCGAACTTGGGGTCGGATTTCAGATCAGGGCGCTGCATCACATCGCACAGCTCGCCCCAGAAGCGGTCGGCCTGCAGCAACACGAAGTAGATCCACCGCTGATCCTTGGTGCGGTACCAGTTGGTGACCGGGTTGCCCGGGTGCTGGCGGTCGGGCAGCGTGATGCCGGCCACGTAGGGGGCGCTGACGATGTCGGGTGCCATCGACCACATCGCCACGTTCAGCAGCGACACGTCGACCACCGATGTCTCGCCCGTGCGCTCGCGCTTGAACAGCGCCATCGCGATCGCGCCGGCAATGGTGTTGCCACCCTGCAGGTCGTAGAACGCCGGCGGCTGCGGCGGGGGAGTGCCGGTGGGCGAGCTCTGCGCCATGCGGGCGGCGAAACCTGAGCTGGCCCACGCGCAGGCGAGGTCGTAGCCGCCGGTGTTCTTCATCGGGCCTTCCACGCCCCAGCCGCTGCCGCAGACGTAGATGATGTTCGGGTTGACCGCACGGATGTCGTCGATGTCGGTGTGCATCTTCTGGCGGATGGCGGGCAGGTTGCTGGTAAGGAACACGTCGCTCACCGCGGCGATCTTCAACAACACCTCACGACCCGCGGGCTTGCTGAGGTCGATCGTGATGCTCTTCTTGCCCCGATTGGGGATCTCGTTGAACGGGTTCGGGCCATCTGCCGAGAGGTTCAGCATGTTCTTCAGGCCGCGCTGCGGATCGCCCGTGGGCGGCTCGACCTTGATCACCTCCGCGCCGAGGTCGGCGAGGATCGCCCCAGCGGCGGGAACGAACGTCCAGGCCGCGACCTCGAGGACGCGCACCCCTTCCAACGGCTTCGACATGCTGTGCTCCTTTGGCAGACTGCGACAGGATTATTGCGGTCGTGGGGTGTCGCCGTCCACCCCGTGTTGTCAGGGTGACACTTTCGTCAAGTAGCTTCGTCGCCTGAGGAGGGCAGATGACCATCGAATGCTTCCCCGTCGAAGCAGGCCACATCATGATGTTCGCCCGGGCGATCGGTGACCCGAACCCGGTGTACAGCGACCCGAGCTGTGCGGCGGCACAGGCGTTGGGCGGCGTGATCGCACCGCCCACGTTCGTGGTGGGTGGCTCGCAGTTCGACGACGAGGTCGCCGTGCGCCCGAAGATCGGGCAGCCGTGGTTCGGCTCGGGCCGCACGCCCAGCGGGTTCAACCGCGAGTCGGCGGGCATCCTGCACGCCGAGCAGCACTTCGAGTACCACCGCCCGCTGCTGGCCGGCGAGGTGCTCACCACCGTGTTCCGCGAAGGCGAGCGGTGGGAGAAGACGAACCGCAGCGGCGGCATCCTCAAGTTCGAGGAGTCGGTCACCGAGTACCGCGTGAAGGCCACCGGCGAACTGGTGGTCACCGCGCGGATGATCAAGGTGATGCCGCCGAAGCCGGCTGGCGCTGCTGAGTCGAAGGAGGCCTGAGATGGCTCTGTCTGCATCCACGCTGAAGGTCGGCGACACGCACACCGACGTGCTCGTCGACAACCTCACCCGCACGCAGATCGTTCAGTACGCCGGCGTCTCGGGCGACTACAACCCGCTGCACTCCGACGAGGTGTACGCCACCCAGGCGGCCGGCTACCCGTCGGTGTTCGCTCACGGCATGCTCACCATGGGCATCACCGGCAAACTGCTCACCGACTGGGTGGGCGACGGCCGCCTCACCAAGTTCGGGGTGCGCTTCAGCACGCAGGTGTGGCCCGGCGACACGCTCACCGGCACCGCCACGATCGCTGCCATTCGCGAGGAAGCCGGCCAGTGGTTCGCCGATCTCACCGTCGAGACCGTGAACCACGACGGCAAGGCGGTCGTGTCGGGTACGGCGACGGCGCGGCTCGACGCATGAGCTCGTCCGAGGTCGCGGCGCTGGCAGCCCGGCTGCAGCGCCTGGAAGACCTGCAGGCGATCCACCAGCTGTTCGTCGACTACGGGCGCCACCTCGACCAGGGCGACTGGGCCGCGTACGCGGCGCTGTTCGCCGACGATGGCGAGGTGCTGCTGGGGCCGATGGGCCGTGCCCAGGGACCGGAGCACATCCGTGCGCTGATGGAGGGCCTGCTGGCAGACAAGGTGGGCGAGACGATCCACATCATCTCCAGCCCGGCCGTCGTGCTCGACGGCGACACCGCCACCAGCGAGGTGATGTGGACCGTGCTGCGCCGCATGGAGGACGGGTCGCCGAAGCTCACCGCGTGCGGGCGCCACCAGGATCTGTTGGTGCGCCAGCGTGGCGTGTGGAAGATCCGCCAACGCCGCGGCTTCATCGACCTGCCGAGCGTGCTGGCTCCCACCTGACCGCCCCTGCGGCGCAGGTCCACAGTTCGTTTCGCGCCAGCGACAGGTTTCGTGCGCGATGGCGCAAGGAAACCTGTCGCCGATCCACCACACAATCAGGCAGCTATGGACTCGTCGTGATCTCGGCGCCACGTTCCCAGGAGATCACGACTTCGATGCCGTCGCCCGTCGGACCTCCCTGGTCAAACCCGAGCGTCACTTCCTCGACTCCCAGTGCCGTGCCGTCGGACAGCGTCGCCGCGATCACGACGTGCTCGTCCCCCTCGCAGTGTTCGAGGTACTTCCGGAGATCTGCGACAGTCAAAGGCACCCTGCCACATTGCTCCGATCCCGGGTCGGCTGTCCACCACGCACTCCGGCAGATAGGTGCTACTCGTCGCCCAGCGAGCAGTGTCCAGAAGGGAGTCCACGTCCCAGCCCCGCTGCCGCGCACTTGCCTCGACGCGCACCCGCACCCGCTGGAGCATGGAGACAAACTTCGCTGGTACAACTCGATCAGGCGCTTCGTGTCTCGGCGGCCAGTGCTCGGCGCGGCAAATCGACATGATCTCGTCGGTGCCGCCGAGAACGTGGATCTCGGCGACGAGCCGGTCGGCGGCGGGTCCGAACACCGGAAGTTTGAACGTCACGATGTCCGTGATCGGGTCGTCGCCCGGTCCTCCAGCTGCCATTCGCAGAGTATGCCCGGCGAGGCCACGCCTATCGGCAGCTCGGGGCGCTCATCGCCCGAGGACTCCAATATCCGGGGCTGGATCGTCTCCATCTCCGGGACGATTCAGCCCCAGTTCCGGGAATGGAACAGATCAGCCCCAGAAACCGCTGGGAGCGAGCACTTTGCCCGTTATGGCGCACGAACGCAAGTGCTGCTTGACGGGCCGGTTGAGGGTGGGGATGCTTGCGAAGGTGGATGCGTCATCACGTCCGGAGGACCCGGCTGAGGTTGTCAGGGTGGTGCTGGTTGCCCTCGCTGGTGGCGGTGATCTTGGCGCGGTGCATGAGGCTGTCAGACCGTTCGTTCTCGGGCCGGCGAACGTTCCTGCGAGGGCGCTGTTGGAGTTGGCCGCTGACGCGTTCGGGGCGGCTGGCGCGACCAGATCGGCCCCTCTCGAGCTCGAGGGTTTGGCGCGTCGCCTGTTGCCGGAGTGGCCCGCGCGAGGCAACACGGCACAGCAGAAGCGAAGGTACGCGCTGACCGCTGCCGTGTTGATCGCTGCCGGTGCCGAACCGGAGGACAACTCGTGGTGGCGTGACGACGACTTGTGGGTCCACGCGTTAGACGCAGTGGTGGTGCTGGTGCGCGCCGCGGCGGAACGACGCCACGTCGGTGTCGCTGAGATCTGCGGCGAGTTGCTGTCAGGCGACTGACCGGTTGGCGTTAACCGGCGCGACCGGGTGGTGTCGCGTTGAGGGGCTGCCCACCGTTTCACGTCTGGAGGCACTGCCATGTCCGACTCGACTGGGGTACTGGGTCCGTACTGAAGCCCTCGTCGGCGAAACCCTGTCACACCCCCTGCGTACAGTTGTTCGTATGGAAGTTCGGGCGATTCGGGCGCTGGTGGAGGCGGCGGGGTTGGCGGATTTGGCTGCGTGCCGTCGCGAGCTGGCAGATCTCGGGTCGGTGCGGGCGGTGTTGGCCCGGCGCGAGATGGAGGTGCTGCGCCGCTTGCGACACTTGGGGGCCGATGGCGAGGGCGAGCATGCGCAGTCCACTAGGTCGTCGTCGAAGGCGTCGGCGAAGGCGCAGCGGCGGTCTGATGCGGGCGAGGCGATCCCGCAGTTGGACGACGCGTTGGCAGAGGGCGAGACCACTGCCGAACACGTGGATGTGGTCGCGGATGTGTTGGCGTCGTTGTCGGCGGCCGACCGTGCACGTGTTGCCGGGCATGGCGATGAGATCCGTGCCAAGGCCGGCCAGGTGGGCGAGTTCGAGTTCCGGCGGTGGTTGCAGCAGTTGGTGCGCCGCCTGCGTCAGGACGATGCGGTCACGCGGCTGGCGCGACAGAAGGCTGCGTGCCGGGCATCGTGGTGGCTCGATCAGGAAGGCATGTGGAACTTCCGCGGCCGCTGGGACCCGGAGACAGGCGCCCGTTTGCAGGGCCGAGCCAAGGGCGCGACCGACCTGCTGGCGCAGGGTCCGTTGCCCAAGGGTGCGCCGGATGATCCTGCGGAGCGCCGGCTGTGGCTGCAGGCAGTGGCAGTCGCTCGGCTCTTCGACGGTGATGTCGAGACCAGTTCAGGGCCCAACATGCTGCTGGTGATCGACGCGGAGACGCTGATCAACGGCGAGCACGACCGCACCGTGCTGGACCTGTGTGGGTTCGATCTGCCGCTCGACACGATCCGTCGGTGGGCGTGCACGATGGCCATCACCCCGGTGATCGTCGGCCTCGACGGAACCCGGCTGATGTTGGGCCGCACGACGCGGCTGGCGTCTGCGGATCAGCGTCGGGCGCTCGCAGTGCTGCACCGCACATGTACGTGTTGCGACACGCCATTCGATCGCTGCCAGATCCACCACGTCGACATCTGGGACGAGGGCGGGTCGACCGACATCACCCGGTTGCTGCCGTTGTGCGCACGTTGCCACCACCTGGTGCACGAGGGCGGGTGGACGATCCAATTGCACCAGGATCGCAGCGTCACCCTGATCGGCCCCAACGGAGAGCGGCGCGAGCACCCACCGCCACGTCTGCGGGCCGCCTGACGCGGCGGAGGCCGGCACGGGCGTTCGCACCCCACCGCCGGTCCTGTTGCACCAAAAGTTCATCGGATCGGCGAGAACTCTCTACACTCTCCACGTTTGCCCAATCAGCGCGGTGTTCTCAGCCGCGCCCGAGACACCCGGGAGTTCACCGGTGCCAGCACTTATCGCCGAGGGCGGTTATCAGGTATTCGAGCTGAAGGGTGGCGAGTGGGCCATCCTCCTGCTCTCCGCCGCAGCCGCCCTCATCGCCATCGCAGTCGGATTCGTCCTCGCCAAGCTCGTCATGGCGGCCGACGAAGGGTCTCCGAAGATGAAGGAGATCGCTTTGGCCATCCAGGTGGGCGCGCTCGCCTACCTGAAGCGCCAGTTCAAGACGATCGCCGTCATCCTCGTGCCGCTCGCCGCGATCGTGTTCTTCACGTCGCAGGCGATCAACAAGCCCGAAAACGGGGGTGAGGCGCTCTCGTTCGTGCAGTCCGGTCTGTTCCGCACCCTGGCGTTCGTGCTCGGCTGCCTCGCCTCCGGCTTCACCGGCTACATCGGCATGACGCTCGCCACTCGTGGCAACGTGCGCACCGCCGCGGCGGCCCTCACCGGCAGCATGCCCAAGGCGCTCACCGTTGCGTTCCGCACCGGCGGCGTGGCCGGCATGTTCACCGTGGGCCTCGGCCTGCTCGGTGCCACCGGCATCATCATGGCCTTCCAGAACACCAGCTCGGCGATCCTCATCGGCTTCGGCTTCGGTGGCTCGTTGTTGGCCCTGTTCCTCCGCGTCGGCGGCGGCATCTTCACCAAGGCGGCCGACGTCGGCGCCGACCTCGTCGGCAAGGTCGAGGCCGGCATTCCCGAGGACGACCCGCGCAACCCCGCCACCATCGCCGACAACGTGGGCGACAACGTGGGCGACTGCGCCGGTATGGCCGCCGACCTGTTCGAGAGCTACGAGGTCACCCTCGTCGCCTCGATCATCCTCGGTGTGGCCGCGTTCAACTCGGTGGGCATGAACCCGGCGCTCGGCCTGGTGTTCCCCCTCGCCGCCCGCGCCATCGGCGTGGTGGCCTCGATCTTCGGCGTGTTCGCCGTGAAGGCCAAGGAGGGCGAGACCAACGCCCTGAAGCCGATCAACAAGGGCTTCCTCGTCGCCGGTTCGCTCACCCTCATCGGCACGCTGATCGTGTCGCTGATGTACGTCGGTAACGACGTCGGCCAGCAGAACGCGGCCGGCACGGCGTCGCCGATGAGTGGCACCGGTTGGCGCGTGTTCGGCGCAGTGGCCATCGGCCTCGTGCTCGCCCAGCTGATCAGCCGCCTCACCGAGTACTACACGGGCACCCACTACAAGCCGGTCAAGGAGATCGCCGAGAGCGCCGAGACCGGCCCCGCCACTGTGGTGCTGTCCGGTACCGCCAGCGGTATGGAGAGCTCGGTCTATGCCGTCATCGCCATCGCCATCGCCATCGGTGCTGCCCTCGCCCTCGGCGGCGGCAACCTCACGTTCTCGCTGTACCTCGTGGCCCTGTGCGGCATGGGCATGCTCGCCACCACCGGCGTGATCGTGTCGGAAGACACGTTCGGGCCGGTCAGCGACAATGCTGCCGGTATCGCCGAGATGAGCGGCGAGTTCCACGGCGAGCCGGAGAAGATCATGGTTGCGCTCGACGCGGTGGGTAACACCACCAAGGCCGTCACCAAGGGCTTCGCCATCGGCTCGGCGGTCATCGCCGCTGTCGCCCTCTTCGCCAGCTTCATCGAGACCGCCGGCGAAGAACTCGCCGTCGGTGCGAAGCTGCTGAAGGACGGCGTGTTCCGTGCCCCCGAGCTGGCGATCAACGTCGCCGAACCGAAGATCTTCATCGGTCTGCTGATCGGTGGCGCCGTGCCGTTCCTGTTCTCGTCGTTCGCCATCCGCGCCGTCGGTCGTACCGCAGGTGTGGTCGTGCAGGAAGTGCGCCGGCAGTTCGCCGACGGCAAGATCATGCGAGGAGAGAAGGAGCCCGAGTACGGCCCGGTCATCGACATCTGCACCGAAGCCTCGCTGCGCGAGTTGGCCACCCCGGCCCTGCTCGCCGTGCTCACCCCCGTGGCCGTGGGCTTCGGCCTCGACTGGAAGGCGCTCGGCGCATTCCTCGCCGCCGTCATCCTCGTCGGCCAGCTGATGGCGAACTACCTGTCCAACTCGGGTGGGGCATGGGACAACGCCAAGAAGTACATCGAGGATGGCAACCACGGTGGCAAGGGCAGCGATGCCCACAAGGCCGCCGTGATCGGCGACACCGTCGGCGACCCGTTCAAGGACACCGCCGGCCCGGCACTCAACCCGCTGATCAAGGTGATGAACCTGGTCAGCCTGCTGGTGCTGCCGGCCGTCATCAGCCTGCAGGACAACGACGGCGCTCGCTTCAGCATCGCCGCCGGCGCCCTCGCCGTGCTGATCGGTGCGATCGTCTTCAGCAGCCGCAAGAACAACTCGATCAGCGCCACGGCCTGACCGAACACCACTGCGAAGGCCCGGGCGCGAGCCCGGGCCTTCGTGCTTTTCCCGCTAACGTTGTCCACCATGCTCGGACTGCTGGACTTCGCGAACAAGTGGGTGGAGAACGGGGGTCTGCCGGTACTGGCGGCCATCGTCTTCGCCGAATCAGGCCTGCTCATCGGCTTCTTCCTGCCCGGCGACTCGCTGCTGTTCCTCGCCGGGTTCTTGTCCTCCAAGCCCGAGGATCTGCCGTCGTTGCCGGCGCTGCCGTGGGTGGCGCTCACGTGCGCCGCCGCGGCGATCATCGGCGACCAGGTCGGGTACATGATTGGTAACAAGCTCGGGCCGTCGGTGTTCAACCGCCCCGAGAGCCGCTTCTTCCACCCCTCCAATGTCACCAAGGCCGAGGCGTTCTTCGCCAAGCACGGCTCGAAGACGATCGTGCTCGCCCGCTTCGTGCCCATCGTGCGCACGTTCGTGCCCACCGTCGCCGGTGCCAGCAACATGCACTACCGCACGTTCGTCACCTACAACATGGTCGGCGGCATCCTGTGGGGCGCGGGCATCACCACGCTCGGCTACTTCCTCGGCCAGGTCGATGCCGTGGCCAACAACATCGAGATCGCCGCCATCATGATCGT
Organism: Actinomycetota bacterium; assembly: GCA_030645495.1. Classification (GTDB taxonomy): domain Bacteria; phylum Actinomycetota; class Acidimicrobiia; order Acidimicrobiales; family Ilumatobacteraceae; genus UBA668. Next base: position 78,785 of record JAUSLV010000006.1, on the reverse strand, counting down.
CGGTATCTCCGTGCTGCCGATGGCATTCGAGTTCTGGAAGCACCACAAGGCCAACAAGGCCGCAGGTGCCGCTGCCGACACAGCGACCGTCGCCGTCGAGCCCGCCGCCGACTGACGCCCGTTGTCGGGGGTCAACCGACGGTGACGAAGTCGATCAACTGCTCGACGGCGCCCACCAGTTCGGGGCGCAGGTCGGCATAGCTGTGCACCGTGTTGCGCAGGCGCGGCCAGAAGCCGGCCACGTCGACGCCCAGCGCAGCGCACATCCCTTCCTTCCAGGGCACTCCGCGAGGCACGGTTGGCCACTCCTGCAGGCCCATCACCCGCGGCCACACACCGGCCCACACATCCACGAACGGGTGGCCGGTGACCAGCACGGCCGGCCCGCTGACCTGTGCGGCCAGCCGCGCCTCCTTGCTGCCGGCCACGAGGTGGTCGACCAGGATGCCCAGCTTGCGATCGGAGCCGGGGCGGAACTCGGCCACCATCGCCACCACGTCGTCGAGGCCGTGCATCGGCTCGACCACGATCCCCGCCTCGCGGAGGTCGTCGCCCCACACGTGCTCGACGAGCTCCGCGTCGTGTTTGCCCTCCACCCAGATCCGGCTGGCTGCGGCCATGCGGGCGCGGGAGTGAGGCAGCCGGGCGGCCGCAACCGACCCGCTGGCGGTGACCTTCGGGCCGGCGACGACCGGGCCAGGTGTGGGCCGCACCAGGGTGACCGGCTTGCCCTCGATCAGGAACGCGCCAGGGCGCATCACGAACTCGCGCTCGCGCCCGTTGCGGTCGCGTAGCACCACGGCACGGGCGTCGGCCTTCACCACATCGCCGCAGAAGTGGCTGGCACGCTCCTCCACCAACAGGCCCGGTGTGGCCGGCACGGTGGGGTACGCAGGGCCGCGCTTGGCCTTGTCGAAGTCGTCGAGGATGTCGCCGCTGTAGGTCATCGAGGCCCCACGGTAGGCGGCAACCACCCCACGCGAGTGAGCATCTCCCGCGTCTCGATCGTCATCTCCGCGCCCCACACGTGCACTCGGTGCGCCGCGCCCTGCAGGTGCAACACACCCTCGCTGAGTTCGATCTGCGCGTCGATCTCGCCGGCCTGCTCGTACCCGTCGTCGATCGCCACCGGCTCGGACACGGCGTACCACTCGATGTCGAACGTGGCCGGTACCGGCGTGCCGAACGGGCGAGCGAGCGCGTCGGCCGGGTCGTCGAGCAGCACCCCGTGGGCCTCGTTGCCCAGGCTCCACTGCTGGTACGGCACGTCGCACGTGTGGTCGGCCCACATCTCGGGCGGCTTCAGCTCGAGGCCGGCGCGGCGCCCCTCGCCGTCGAGCTCCTCGATGTACAGCGGCGCCCGGCCGGCGCGCAGCAGCCCTGCCCGGTAGTCGAACCGCCGGCCGCGCACGCTGAGCCCGACGAACACCGAGGCGGTTCCGTCGGCCGCCGATCCCCACCACCACCACGATTCGATCCCCGCTCCCGCATGTTCGAGTTCGTCACGGTCGTTGAACACTCGGGTCAGGCTAGGTGAGGTGAACGCTCGACCGCCGCCGCACGATCGGCGCACCTGCAGTAGCGTCGGCTCCATGACATCCACCAACAGGTCCAGGCGGGGCCTCGGGTCGGCCGCTTCGCTCGCAACAGTCGCGCTCGTCGGCATCGTCGGCCTGGTGGGCTGCGCGAACGACGACCAGAAGTCGTCGGCGACGCTGCCCGCCGAGGTGCAGGTGCCGGGCGAGGGCGGCGACGGTTCGCTCGGCGGCGGCACGTCCCCCGAGGGGTCCACCACCGACACCACCCCGGCCACCACGCGCAAGCTGGTGATCAAGATGACCATTGGGTTGGAGGTTGCCGATGCCTCGGTCGCCGTGGACAAGGTGGTTGCGCTCGCCGAGAGCCACGGCGGGTTGCTCTACGACTCGGCGATGGACCTCTCCGACCCGCGCTACGCCAACGGCGACCTCGTGTTCAAGGTGCCACCCGAGGAGGTGGATGGGTTCCTGCAGGGTCTCAGCCCCGGTATCGGCCGACGCACCGGGTTGCAGGGCACCACGTCCGACGTCACCGATCAGCTCAGCGACCTCGACTCGCAGATCCGCAACGCACGGGCAAGCGTCGAGCGCGTTCGCGCATTGATGGACAAGGCGACCACGTTGTCCGACGTGGTCACGCTGGAGGGTGAGCTGACGACCCGCGAGACGCACCTCGAGCAACTCCTCGCGCAACAGTCGAACCTTGACGACCTCATCGCAATGGCCACGATCACTGTGCACCTCACAACTGCCCAACCAGGTGGCGACAACGAGCCGACGACGATCGGGAAGGCGTTCCGCGACGGGTGGCATGCGTTCGTCACCATCCTGCGCGCCATCGTGCTGTTCGTCGGCTACACGCTGCCGTTCCTCGTGCTCGGCGGGATCGTCTTCCTGTTCGTGTCGCGGTTCAATCGGCGCCCGCGCCCGCCGACCGGCCCGCCGCCCTCGGGCAGGCCACAACCCCCGAGCGCCGGCGCGGGTCGCGCGAGCAACTCGGGACAAGACGGTGCCGGCCCGGCTCCCATTCCGTGACGTCGCTGGTTCGATCGTCGTACCGGTGGGCTCCAGTTCGTCGTCATCCACTCTGACGTGGGCCAGACTATGAGCGTGATTCGTTATCTCAGCCTCGAGTGGCTCGAAGCCCTCACCGCCGAAGTCGCGGGCAGCGACGAGCTGCAGCGCCTCGCGACCGAGCACACCATCGGCGTCACGCAGGCCGTCACCGACGGCCCCGAGGGCACCGTGGTGTACCACCTGCAGGTGGGTGACGGCGTCGCCCGCTTCGGCGCCGGCAGCGCGTTCCCCGAGGATGTGCGCATGGAACAGACGTGGGACACGGCAGTCGGCGTGGCCACCGGGGCGATCAACGCTCAAGAGGCGTTCATCAAGGGCCGCATCCTGCTCACCGGCAGCCAACAGGTGCTGATGCAATCGCAGCCCGTGTTCGCCGCGCTCGACACCGTGTTCCGCACTGTGCGCGAGCGCACCGACTACGCCTGACCCGAGGGCCGGCCGCACATGCCCGAACTGCCCGAGGTACAGGCCCACGCCGAGCGGCTCACCCAGCAGTTCCGCGGCGCCGTTCTGCAGAGGTTCGTGCCGTTCAACTTCACGGCCCTCAAGACCGCCGTGCCCCGGCCCGACGACGCGTACGACACTCCCTTGCTGGGTGTCGGCCGTCGCGGCAAGTACCTGCTGCTGGACTTCGGGCCGATCCACTTCGTGATCCACCTGATGCAGGGCGGGCGGCTGTTGGTCGACACGTCGCAGTCGGCCAAGCCGCGCAACGGTCAGGCCCGGTTCGTGTTCGCCGACGGCCCTGCGTTGCTGCTCACCGAGGCGGGCAAGGAGCGCCGCGCCGGCGTGTGGTGTGTGGCCACCGACGCACTCGCTGGCCCACCACTCAACCGGCTCGGGCCCGAAGCGCTGGAGTACACGCCGGCGACACTGGCTGCCGCGTTCGCCGCCGACAACATGCGCGTGCACGGGTTCCTGCGCAACCAGCGCCACATCGCCGGCCTGGGGCGGATGCTGGCCAACGAGGTGTGCCACCGAGCCCACGTCTCACCCTTCGCGATGACGGGCAAGCTGGGCGCCGCCGGGGCGGCGGCCGTGCATGCGGCGATCGTTGCGGCGATCGACGACGGCCTCACCTACGAGCGCACACGCACCGACATGAGCTCCAGCGCCGACCGTCCCGGCCGGGTGCACGGTCGCGTGGGCCAGGCATGCCCCGAATGCGGCGACACCATCCGTTCGGTCAGCTACAGCGGCTACACCGTGGCGTACTGCCCCACCTGCCAGACGGTGGGCAAGGTGCTGGCCGACAACACCACCAGCAAGTTCCTGAAGTAGTCAGCCCATCGGGGCGGGCGTGACGCGCATCGTGATGCGGCAGCCACCCTTGCGCGGGTCGGCCAGGCGAATTCCTTCCACCACCGCGCCACCCACGCGTTCGCACACGCCCTCGGCGATCCCGAGATGCACGTCGCACACGGTCTCGGGCCGCTGAGCCGCCAACTCCCCGAACGGGCAGGAGGTGAGCACCAGTTCGTGCACCTGCCCCTTCACCCGCACTGTCGGTTCGAAGCCCAACCGCTGGGCCTCGTCGCGCAGGGTGGCCACAGCACCATCGGCCGACACGGGCACCATCGCACCCGCCTGGCGGCCTGCAGTTCGGGCTGTGAGGCCGCCTCGCACCGCGTCGGCCAGCATGGAAGCCAGCGTGCGGTAGGCCTCGGCCGGTTCGGGGCGGGCGACCACCACGTAGCCGGTTCGCGGGCGACCGCGGCCGATGACCGGTAGGCCCTCGCCGCGCACCATGCCCGCCCCGATCAACAGCGCGAGGTGCTCGCGCACCGCGGTGTGGTGCATCCCCATCGCCTGCGCCAGATCGGCCGCGGTGAGCGGCGTCGATGCCCGGTGCAGGCGGTCGAGAATGCGCACCCGACTGGGTGTGCTGAGTGCCTTGGCGCGCAGGAGTGCATCGCCATCGGCCGGGGACTGTCGAACCGCCATGACGATGCACTCTCCCACGTCGTACCTTGGCCGGGCAACCGGGCTCCGTGACCCGTCAGCGCGGTGATGTCCACGTCACCCACAGCGAAGAAGCCGAGCGCGCCCCTTGCCTCCTCCCGCCCATTTCGGGTCTTAGCCATCACTCATCGCGAGTCCCGGCGACCTCCGTAGGGGCGAAGGTCCCGTGCCCCCAACCGTGCTGGCGTCCTACGCTGACGGTATGCCGATCCATATCCGCGCCGAAGCTGCCGACTACGCCACCGCCGTCCTCGTTCCGGGCGACCCGCGCCGAGCCAAGTACATCGCCGAGACGTTCTTCGACCCCGGTGCCCGCCAGGTGAACGAAGAGCGCGGCGAGCTCGGCTTCACCGGCACGTACAAGGGTCAGCCGATCAGCGTGCAGGCTGCCGGCATGGGCTGCGCCAGCGCGGCCATCTATTACACCGAGCTGATCCAACTGGGCGCCACCCGCCTCATCCGCGTGGGCACCGCCGGCGGGCTGGCCGACGGATTGCAGATGGCCGACACGGTGGTGGCGATGAGCGCCACGGCCGACGACCAGATCGTCAGCCAGCTCACCGACGGCGAGGCGCACTCGCCCACCGCCACCTATTCGCTGGTCGAAAGGGCAGTGCAGCTCTCACGCGAGAAGGGCGCCCGCGTGCACGTGGGGCCGATCGTGTCGTCGGCGATCTTCTACGACCCCCGTGAGGGCATCATGCAGCGCTGGAAGGACCGCGGCCACCTGGCAGTCGAGATGGAGGCCGCCGTGCTGTACACGCTTGGCGCGATCCACAAGATCGAGACGCTGTGCATCGCCACGATCAGCGACCTGATCGCCAGCGAGAGCCAGGCCGAGCGCATCAGCGACGCCGAGCTGAAGGTGGGCGTCGATCGAATGATGGAAGTCGCCTGCGAGCTCGCCATCGGCTGAGAGCGCTGCCAAAACGGCAACTGGGGCTGAATCGTCTCCATGATGGAGACGATCCAGCCCCAGTTTCGTTCGTGGGTCAGATCAGGCCGAGCTCGCGGACGGCGTCGCGCTCTTCGCCGAGCTCGCCGGTGCTGGCGTCGATCTTGCCGCGGCTGAACTCGTTGATGTCGAGGCCCTGCACGATCGAGTACTCACCGTTCTTGCACACGCACGGGAACGAGGAGATGAGGCCCTCGGGCACGCCGTAGCTGCCGTCGCTGACGACCGCCATCGACACCCAATCGCCCTCAGGCGTGCCCAGCGACCACGAGCGGATGTGATCCACCGCGGCATTGGCGGCCGAGGCGGCCGACGACGCGCCACGGGCCTCGATGATCGCCGCGCCACGCTTGGCAACGGTGGGCAGGTACGTGTCGGCATACCAGGCGTGGTCGTTGACCGCGTCGTACGCGTTCTTGCCGCCCACCTTGGCGTGGTACAGGTCGGCGAACTGGGTGACCGAGTGATTGCCCCAGATCGTCATGTTGGTGACGTCGTTGACCGTGGTGCCGGTGCGCTGCGCGAGCTGCGAGATCGCCCGGTTGTGATCCAGGCGGGTCATCGCGGTGAAGCGGCGCGGGTCGAGATCGGGGGCGTTCTGCTGGGCGATGAGCGCGTTGGTGTTGGCCGGGTTGCCCACCACGAGGATCTTGACGCCCTTCTTCGCACTCGCGCTGAGGGCCTTGCCCTGCGGCTTGAAGATGCCACCGTTGGCGGTGAGCAGGTCGGCACGCTCCATACCGGCCTTGCGCGGCATCGCGCCCACCAGCAGGGCCACGTCGGCATCGCCGAAGGCCACGTTGGCGTCGTCGGTGCACACCACGTCGGCGAGCAGGGGGAACGCGCAGTCGTCGAGTTCCATCTTCACGCCACCGAGGGCGCCGAGGGCCGGCGTGATCTCGAGCAGCTGCAGGATGACGGGGGTGTTCGGCCCGAGCATCGAGCCCGAGGCGATACGGAAGAGGAGGCTGTAGCCGATCTGGCCGGCAGCACCGGTGACGGCAACACGTACAGGAGTAGTCATGGGATCAAGCGTAGGTCGCTCACGTGTCGAGTAGGAAGCCCGCCACGCCCGCTGACGCTCAGACCACACGCTCAGACGGTGGGCAGACCGAGGGCGGTGAGGATCGTGTTGGCGAAGAACGTCGGCGCGTCGCCGCCACAGGTGAGGTGCATCCCGTCGCTACACAGCGTCGTCTGCTCGGCGACCGCCTCCCAGTCGATGACCTTCACGTTCGGGTACGTCTGCGGGATCGCCTTGATCACTTCGTTGTTCGGGCCGATCCACGCTGCCTCGCCGTGCAGCGTCATGAAGTACACGGAACCCGCGTCGCCAGGCACCTCGGCCATGATCGCGTCGATCGCGTCGGCGCCCACCGGAGCGTTGTGCCCCACCTGGATGATGATCACCGTGGCCGTACCGATGTTGCCTTCGGCGGTGCGGTTCTTCACCGAGTTCTTCACCCCCTCGGGGCCGAGGCCCTCCTGGGTGTAGGTGGAGATGCCACCGGTCTCCATGTAGATCCGCGCGCCGTCCATCACCGACTCGCCGATCGCCACGAACTTCTTCGGTGGCTTCTTGATCGTCGTGGTGGTCGTCTCCCCCGGAAGGGTCGACGCGGTGTCGGTGGTGATCGGACCGTCGGTGGTGGCGGTGGAGTCGTCGGCCAGCGCACAGCGCACGTCGCCCACGCAGTGCGGATCAGCGGTGGCGAGGCTGTACGAGCCCACGCCCAGCAGCGCCACCACGCTGACCGTGGCAAGGATGTGGCTGCCATGGTGCGTGAGCGAGTGACGGATCGCCGCGAACTGCCCGGTGCGGATCGGGGTTTCGATGTAGCGGTAGCTGATCTCGGTGATCGGCACCGTGATCAGCATCGCTGCGATCAGCTCCACCGGCGTCAGCTGCACGTTCGCCTGTTTGCGGATGATCTGGTAGATCGGCCAGTGATACAGGTACAACCCGTAGCTGCGGGTACCGATCCACAGGAACAGCGGATTGCCCAGCAGTTTGCCGGTGGCCGCGCGAGCGTGCGTGGCGGCCGCGATGAGCAGCAGCGTGGCCACGCCGGTGAGCAGGAACCCACCGCGGTACAGCAGCGGGTTGTACACCGAGCCCGACTGCTTCGACAGGTACATCGTGGCCATCAGGTACAGCAACACCGCGAGGCCAACGACCGCCAGCACGTCGAGGCGGCGGGCCTTCTCGCGCAGCGGGCCGCGTAGCACGGCGAGCGGCCGCCACAACATCGCGAAACCCGCGCCCAGCATCAAACCACCGGCTCGCGAGAACGAGCCGAGGTAGAGCATGTCGTTGACGTTGATGAACTTGTCGCCCAGCTTCCAGCACCCGGTGTTGAACTCCGCCGTGCACGAGGTGGCCACCGGGCCGCTGACGAACACCAGGCCGACCGCCACCGCGATACCCACGCTGAGCAACAGCAGCTTCACGCCCACCGACGGCAGGCGGCCACGCGACCGACGCAGCAGGAACACCATCACCAGCGGCCACAGCAGGTAGAACTGCTCTTCCACCGCCAGCGACCACAGGTGCCGCAACGGCACGAATGCCTCGCTGCTGCCATAGCCCTGACCGACGAAGATCTGGTACCAGTTGCTGACGTAGAAGATGCCGCCCATGAAGTCGCCACGGGTTTCTTCACGGGCATCGGTGAAGAACGCGGCGATGTACACCGCCACCAGGGCCATCATCACGAACAGCGCGGGCAACAGGCGCCGGAAGCGCCGCGTCCAGAACTGCTTCAGATCGACCCGGCCGGTGCGTTCCTGCTCGCCCATCAACAACAGCGTGATGAGGTAGCCGGAGATGACGAAGAACACCTCCACGCCGAGGAACCCGCCGGGCAGCCAATCGTGGTGAGCGTGGTAGATCATCACGCCCACGACGGCGATCGCCCGCAGCCCGTCGAGACCGGGCAGGTAGGGGACGCGACTGAGCCCGGCCGAAGGCGTGCCCGAGGGCAGACGGGGTGAACGTGCCGACATCGAACGACAAGTATGGACGACGGAGCGGCCGAAGGGGCCTCTACCCCTTCAGATCCGGCCTCCCGATGGCATCGAAGATGAGGTTCGCGTAGAACTGCTTGGCGAGCGGCGTCTCCAGGTGAATGCCACCGTCACTCTCGCTCAACTCGCCCGCCACTTCGTTCGCCGCGACCTCCCAGTCCACCACCGTCACGTGGGGATACATCGCCGGCAATGCCCTGATCTTCGCGTTGTTCTCCGCGATCCAGCCCCGCGGTGCTTTGACGGTCAGCACGACGACGCGCGGGGTCAGCTCGGCGGGCACCGTCGCCATGATGCGGGCGAAGGACGCATCCGACACAGTGCCGTTCGTGCCGATCTGGATCACCACCGTGCGGCCGAGGCGACCCTCCGCACGCATCCGCTCGAGCACCTCCGCCAGGCCCGGGCCAGTCTGGCTGACCTGGGCATCGACGACGATCCCCACCTCGGTCAGCAGCGGCGCCGCGCCGAGCATCACCGATTCGCCGGCGGCGACAGTAGGAACGAACTCGAGCGGATCGAAGGTGGTGGTCGTGGCGAGTTCGGGGATCGTGTCGAAGCCGATCGTGCTGCCATCGCCGGGTGTGGTGGGCACCACACCGGTGGACGCGGTCGGCCCGATGGTGCTGCCCGGCGAGACCGGTGGCTGATCGCCGATCGCCGCGTTGCCTGCCGCGAAGTCGCACTGCTGACCCTCGCACTGCACATCGGCGATGGCCACCGAGACAGCTGCGTACCCCGACAGCACGGCCAGCACCGAGGTCGCCATGATGATCCGGCGGCGACCCTTCGCGGCCGCACGCGATCTGGCGCGCTGGCCACGCAAGAACGCCCCCAGTCGCCCGTGACGGATCGGCGTTTCCACGAACCGGTAACTGAACTCGGTGATCGGCAGCACGATCGCGAGGGCAACCGCGAAACGGATGGCAGAGAGCGGCAGCCCGGGCTCACGCAGCACCTGGAACACCGGCCAGTGATACAGGTACAGCCCGTAGCTGCGGGTGCCCACCCACCGCAGCGGGCGGATGCCCAGCAGCCGACCGACCCACGACTTGCGGTGCGACGCGGCGGCGATGGCGAACAAGGTGCCCACACCGACCGCGAGGAAGCCACCACGGAACAGCCACGGGTCGTAGCGCAACCCGAACAACACGTCGTCGGCCTCGGCGCCCAGGAACAGTCGGGTCACCAACAAGCCCAGTGCGCCCAGGCCGAGCAGCGCCACGAGGTCGATCCGTCGCCCCCAACCGCGAGCGCGACCACGCATGATCGCATCCGGGCGCCACACCATCGCGAACGCAGAGCCCAGCAGCAGCGCGCTGATGCGCGGGATCGTGCCGAGGTACATCGCCTCGTTGATGTTGATGCACCGGTCGAACACGGTGACGTAGCCATGCATCGAGGCCGAGCACTCCGCAGCGACGTCGCCCTCGACGAACAGCACTGCCGTCGCGGCCGTCAGCCCCACGGCGATGACGACGAACCAGATCGCCTTGCGCAAGAACCGGGGGCCGCCGCGACGCAGCACGAGCGCCATCACGATCGGCCACACCAGGTAGAACTGCTCCTCCACAGCGAGCGACCAGAGGTGGCGCAGCGGCGCCAGGCCTTCGGCCGAGGCGTAGCCCTGCCCCACCCAGATCTGGAACCAGTTGCTGCCGTAGAAGATGCCGCCGAGGAAGTCGCCCCGGTAGGCGCCCATCACGTCGCGGTCGAACAACGACAGGTAGATCGCCAGCGCGGCCAACATCAAGAACAGCGCCGGCAACAGGCGACGCGCCCGGCGCATCCAGAAGCGACCCAGCCTGATGCGACCCGTGTCCTGCCGCTCGCCGATCAGCAGCAGCGTGATGAGGTACCCGGAGATGACGAAGAACACTTCGACGCCGAGGAACCCACCGGTGAGCCACGAGTGGTCGGCATGGTAGGCGATCACGGCCGCGACGGCGAGCGCCCTCAACCCGTCCAGCCCGGGCAGGTACGGCACGCGTGCGGAGGGAGTGCTCATGCGGACGACCAGTATCGCCCAGTGGTGGGTGCGCCGCGGGTCATCATTCCCCGCGGCGCCGCCATCCCAGCCGCTCGATCAGAGCAGGAGGGCCTTCACCTCGAGGAACTCCTCGAGACCGAACGTGCCCGCCTCGCGGCCGAGGCCGCTCTGCTTGTAGCCACCGAACGGGGCCATGATGTTGAATGGACCACCGTTCACCTCCACCTGGCCGGCGCGGATCTGGCGGGCGACGGCCTTGGCGTGGTCGGCTTCGCCCCACACGCCACCGGCCAGGCCGTACACCGTGTCGTTGGCGATCTCGATCGCCTCGGCCTCGGTGTCGTACGGCATGATCGACAGCACGGGCCCGAAGATTTCTTCGCGGGCGATCGTCATGTCGCGGGTGACGCCACTGAACACGGTGGGCGACACGAAGTAGCCGGTGTCGAGGCCCTCGGGGGCCGACGCGCCACCGGTGACCAACGTGGCGCCCTCTTCGACACCCTTGTTGATGAAGCCACGAACGCGCTCGCGCTGGGCGGCCGACACGAGCGGCCCGAGGCGGGTGGCCGCGTCGAACGGGTTGCCGGGGGTGAAGGTTTCCGCTGCCGCGCCGGCGATCTGCGCCGCCTCGGCCAGGCGCTCGCGGGGCACCAGCATGCGGGTGAGCGCGGTGCAGGTCTGGCCCGAGTTCAGCAGGCACTTGCCCACGCCGTCGGTGACGGCCTTCTCGAAGTCGGCGTCGGCCAGGATCACGTTGGCGCTCTTGCCACCGAGTTCCAGCGACACCTTCTTGACCGTCTGGCTGGCCACCTCGGCCACGCGCTTGCCGGCGCGGGTGCTGCCGGTGAAACTGACCATGTCGACATCGGGATGCGAGGCGATCGCCTCGCCCACGACGGGGCCGATGCCGGTGACGAGGTTGAACACGCCGGCCGGCAGGCCGACCTCGTTGATCACCTCGGCGAGGATGAACGCGTTGATCGGGGCGACCTCGCTGGGCTTCAGTACCACGGTGTTGCCGGCGGCGAGGGCCGGGGCCACCTTCAGGGCAATCTGGTGCAGCGGGTAGTTCCAGGGGGTGATGCACCCGACGACGCCGATGGCCTCGCGCACGATGAGCGCGTTGCCGACCGTTTGCTCGAACTCGTAGCTGCCCAGCAGCCCGGCGGCGATGCCGAAGTTGGCCTTGGGCAGCCCGGCCTGGATCAGGTTGCTGAGGAAGATCGGCATGCCGACTTCCTTGGCGATCGTGGAGGCGATCTCCTCCGTGCGAGCGTCGAGCCCGGCCTGGATCTTCAGCAGGTAGTCGGCGCGGGCTTCCTTGGGCAGGGCGCTCCAGGCGGGGAAGGCGGCCTTCGCCGCGGCGACGGCCTTGTCGACATCGGCCGCCGTGCCCTCGGGGATCGTGGCGATGGTCTCTTCGGTCGTGCTGTCGGTGACCGGGAGCGTGTCGGTGCCACCGGAGGCGATCCACTGGCCGTTGATGAAGATGTTCTCGTACGCGCGCATGCCCGTGAGGTTAGGCCCTCGCCCGTGTCAGCGTGCGAGCGGACGCACCGGGGTCCCCTCCCGGCTCACGCATCCCCGCGCAGCCCAGCGCTTGTGTCACCTCTTGATCACCATCATTGGACGTAGCGAGGTGACACAAGCGGGGGTGAAGGGGCCGAACCTATGCTCGCGAAGGTGGACCTCCAGCGACGGATGAGCGAGCTGAGTGCGCGATGCCCAGAAGTGCCACCGACAGACATCGCCGTGGCCGCACTGCGCGGACCGTGGTACGGGCGGTCGGTCCCTGTCATCCGCGTGGATGGCGGCCATCCCACCGCCGTTCCGATCGACGGCTGGGCGGTGCTCCCCATCCTCACGCTCCGCCCGACACCGGCACGGTTCGAATGCGGCGGAGCGGGGTTCGCCGCGGGTGCCTTTACGGCTGATCCCGGCCACGCCTACATCTATGTGCCACGCACGGTGCTCTCGGTGACACTGCCGTTCTGGCTGACGGGTTCCGTGTACCACCGCGACCCTGATAGGCGCACATGGGACGAGTGGATTCGTCTCGGCCCAGCCCCGCGCTGAGCCGGCGTCGCGCGCAGCCCACCGTTCTCGATCGCTTGTGTCACCTGCTGCCCACCGGAATCGGACGTGGCGAGGTGACACAAGCCAGGAACTGGCACGACCGACCGACCGACCGACCGACCGGCTGGCGGCGCTTCGTGGGTCAGGGGCGCAGGCCGAGGTTGGTGAAGATCTCGGTGGCGGCCCAGCTGCGGTTGAGCGTGTAGAAGTGCAGGCCGGGGGCACCGGCTTCCAGCAGGCGGGCGCACAACTCGGAGGCCAGCTCCACGCCGATGCGCTCGGCCTCGTCGATGTCGTCGCCGGCCTTGCCGACGGCCCGGATCACGAACTCGGGCACCTCGGCGCCGCTCATCGTGGCCATGCGCGTCACTTGGCCGAGGTTGCTGATCGGCATGATGCCCGGCACCACCGGCTGATCGGCGCCGAGTGCCGCGAGCTCGTCGACCATCTGCAGGTAGTGATCGATGTCGAAGAAGAACTGCGTGATGCCGAAGTCGGCGCGCTTCAGCTTGTCGGCGAGGTGCTGCCGGTCGCTGGCGCGGTCGGTGGACCGCGGGTGCAACTCGGGATGTGCGGCCACGCCGATGGAGAAGCCACCGAATTCGCGGATGTCTTCCACCAACTCGCCGCTGAAGCGGTAGTCGCTGGGCATCGGGGCAGCCCCGTGAGCCGGCGGGTCGCCGCCCAGCGCGAGGATGTTCTCCACGCTCTCGGCCTTGTAGGTCATCAGGATCTCGCGGATGTCGGCGCGCGTGTGGCCCTGGCACGTGAGGTGCGCCATCGGGGCGATGGGCGTCTGGCGCCGCACCCAGCTGACGAGGTCGGCGGTCTTGGTGCGCGTGCTGCCACCTGCGCCGTAGGTGACGCTGACGAAGTCGGGCCGCAGGTGCTCGAGTTCGGAGATCGTGCGCCCCAGGCTGAGCCACCCGGCCTCGTGCTTGGGCGGGAAGAACTCGAACGAATAGGTGCGCCCGCCGGCGAGGAGATCGGAGATGCGTGCCACTTGCTACAGCATTGCGCGAACACAGCCCGAACACGTGCCAGTCTGTACGAAATTCAATGGGGGGTCACGATGGCTGAGGTGGACGGTCAGGTCGAAGTACCGGACGATGCAACGGGCGACGCACAGCCTGCGGCACCCGCGAACGGCGGCGAGCGCATCCTGAACTGGATGGGTCCAGAGGCGACGGAGCGCCCCGCGCCCAGCTTGCGCGACGCGTTCGCCGGCATCGGTGGCGCGGTGCTCGCCGTGGGCATTTTGATCATGGTGGTGGGCGACGACCCGAGCCGCGGCAAGTTCATCGGCGCCGGGGTGGCCATCGCGCTCGGGGCGTGGGCGCTGCGGATGTTCGTGAAGGTGGCGGCGCTGCAGGCGCTCGCGGTTGGCGCGTTCGTGGTGGGCGGCGCCGTGTTCAGCGTCGCCGTCACCGAGGACCGCGGCGACAGCACGTTCGTCACCGGGTTGGTGATGGTCGCGGTGTTCGGGGCCGCCTGGGCACTGCCCGGCCTGCGCCACCGCAACCTGCTGCTCGGCATCGCCGCGCTGTCGTTGGTGGCCGCGTTGGGCACGCTCAGCGGTCCCGACAACGATCACTACGACCGCTGCTCGAACTACATGGACGAAGGCGACTACGACCGTTTCAACGCCGAGTGTCAGGACTTCTACGACGAGTCGTCCGATTCGTTGCTGCCCACCGACCTCACCGATCAGACCGGCGACGAAGGCCTGATCTACCTCGGCGGGGCGTTGGCACTGTTCGGCGCCACCTGGTGGCTCGATCGCCGTGGCCGCAAGGGCCCAGCCACCGCGCTGGTGGCCGCTGGGTTGGCGGCGGCGCTGATCGGCACGGCGTTGAAGGTGGCCGACTTCGGCGAGACCACCGCGCCGATGTTCGTGACGCTGGTGGGTGTGGTGGTGTGCATCGTCGGATCGCACGGCGCACGACGCGCCACGACGTGGTGGGGTGCGTTGCTCGCAGCCGGCGGATTGATCGCGTTCATCACCGCCGAGATGAAGCCCGACTCCAGCACGAGCAACGGGGCCGTGGCGATCGTCGCCGCGCTGATCCTCATCGGTACGGCGCTGGTGGCCTCTGCCATCCAGGACAACGCGACGCGCAGCCAGGTGGCAACATCACCCGCGGACGGGACAGAACCCGATCAGTGACGGAAGTGCCGCTCGCCGGTGAACACCATGGCGATGCCATGCTCGTCGGCGGCCGCAATCACTTCGGCGTCGCGCACGCTGCCACCCGGCTGGATGACGGCCTTGATGCCTGCCGCGGCGGCGGCATCGAGGCCGTCGCGGAACGGGAAGAACGCGTCGCTCGCACACACACCACCGGCGGCACGCCCCGCTGACCGATCAGCGGCGATGCGCGCGCTGTCGAGTCGGTTCTGCTGGCCGGCGCCGATGCCGAACGCCTGGCCGTCCTTGGCGTAGACGATCGCGTTGCTGCTGACCACCGCGCACACCTGCCACGCGAACTCGAGGTCGCCCCACTGCTCGGGCGTGGGCTGCTCGGCGGTGACGACCTGCCAGCCGGAACGATCCGGCGACACGGTGTCGACCTGCTGCACCAGCAGGCCGCCGTCGATCGAGCGGATGTCGAGCGCCGCGCCCTTGGGCGCGCCGGCCGACATCACCCGCAGGTTGCCCTTCTTGGCGAACACCTCCAGCGCCTCGGGAGCGTACGACGGTGCCACCACCACCTCGGTGAACACCGGAGCGAGCGCCTCGGCCAGCGCCGCCGGCACCGGGCGGTTGAGCGCGACGATGCCGCCGAAGGCACTGACCGGATCGCACGCATTGGCCAGCGTGTACGCCTGCTCGATCGTGTCGGCAACGGCCACACCGCACGGGTTGGCGTGCTTCACGATCACGCATGCCGGGCGGCCGATGCGCTGCACCAGCTTCCAGGCGGCCTCGGTGTCGTAGAGGTTGAGGTAGCTGAGCTCCTTGCCCTGGTGCTGCACGGCGCTGTCCCACCAGCTGGCGGCACCGGCGAAGCGGTAGCGGGCGCCCTGTTGGTGCGGGTTCTCGCCGTAGCGCAGCGTCTGCGCACGGTCGAGCGACAGGTGCAGGCCGATCGGCAGTTCGTCCTTCGAATCCGCCGACGGTGCGTCGAACCAGTTGGCGATCGCCGCGTCGTAGGCGGCGATGGCGGCGAACGCATCGCGAGCCAGCCGGCGGTGAGTGGCGGACGACAACTTGCCGGTGTCGGCGACCTCCTGCAGCACGGTGGCGTAGTCGACGGGGTTCACCACCACACCGACGTGCGCGTGGTTCTTCGCCGCGGCGCGCACCATCGCCGGACCACCGATGTCGATCAGTTCGATGCTCGGGTTGCCGGCGAACGGGTACAGGTTCACCACCACGAGGTCGATCGGCTCGATGCCGTGCGCGGCCATGTCGGCCTGGTGTTCGGGCTTGGTGGGGTCGGCCAGCAGGCCACCGTGCACCTTCGGGTGCAGCGTCACCACCCGATGGTCGAGGATCGCCGGCAGGCCGGTGAGATCCGCGAGGTCGGTGACCTCGATGCCCGCCTCGGCGATCGCCTTCGCGGTGCCACCGCTACTGACGATCCGCCATCCCGCCGCCGCCAGGCCTCGGGCGAGATCGACGATCCCGGTCTTGTCGTACACGGAGAGCAGCGCGGTGGGCATGACACGAATGTAGGTGCACGGGCGGGTCGACGAGTCAGAGCCTTTACAACGTGTACGGCAGCACCGTCTTCGGGGAGGGTGTACCGTCCGAATTGAGGTGGTCACGACCCCTCCGTCGAAAGGGGACCAACATGAAACAGAAGTTGACCGTCGCCCAACTGGTGGCCGGCGCGGGCGCCCTCGCCGCCACCCTGTTCTCCTTCTTCAATTTCTACGAATACGCCGGCGATGGCCGCTCGGCCTGGAGCCAAGACACGGGAGCCTTCGTCACCACGATTCCGGCGATTCTTGCCATCGTGCTCTTGGCGTGGACGATCGCCGAGCTGGCCGGCACCAATCTGCCCAAGCAGGTGCTCACCTATTCGGCAGCCCAGCTCAAGGCCACCTGGGGCATCTCTGCCGCAGGGATCATGTTGGCCTTCATGACCCAAGATGTCGGCTGGGACAAAGGAATCGGCTTCTGGTTCATGCTCTTCGGTTCGGTGGCAATGGCTGTCGGAACGGTGATGTCGCTGCTCGGCAAGGGCACGCAGGAAGTGAACTTCGGCGGCGGCTCAAAACAGCCCACCACACCGCCGCCGTTTGCCAGCCCACCGCCACCGCCGCCACCGCCGGGCATGGCTCCGCCGTCGCCACCGGCGGGATGAGTACACCACAATGCGCGAGCACCCTCGCGACAAGGTGTACGGTTCGCGACAGCTGAGTCAGCAACTACCAACACTTCGGGAGGCTTTCCGTGGATCTCAGTAAAGTCAGTAAAGGCGGCCAGATTTTCGCGGGGGCGGGGATCGTATTCCTCATCGCCTCGTTCCTGCCGTGGTACAAGGCCGAGGCCAGCTTCGGCGGCTTCAGCGCTTCCGAGACCGCCTCGGCGTGGGGCGACCTCGGGTTCCTGTGGGGTTCGCTGTGGGCGCTGCTGCTGCTCGCCGGTGCGGTGCTCCTGGTGCTGCCGGCCTTCGGTGTCGCAGCTCCCAAGCTGCCCGCGATCGCCTACCTCGGTGTCGCCGGGCTGGCCACCGTGTTCACCGTGCTCAAGCTGATCATCGGCGAGGACGAGGCGCCCGAGCTCGGCATTACCGTCGACGCCAGCTTCGGCCTGTACCTCGCGATCATCGCCGCGGCCGCGGCGACGTTCGGTGCGTTCACGATGTTCAAGGAGTCGGGCGGCAGCCTGACCGACTTGAAGGACCCGAACAAGCTGAAGGCCAGCTTCGGTGGCGGTCACCCCGGTGGCAGCACGCCCCCGCCGCCGCCGCCCCCCGGCATGACGCCCCCGCCGCCGCCCCCGGCCGGCTGACGGATCACTCATCACGCGAAAGAACCCCGCCCTCGGGCGGGGTTCTTTCGCGTCTCGGCCCGGAGAATACCGGGCAACCTGCCGAGGACGTCTGGCTAGCCTGCACGACGATGCCCGAGCCGTTGATCGTCGCCAGCCAACTCGTGAAGCGCTTCGGCGACTTCACCGCCGTCGACGGCATCGACGTGGAGGTGCAGCGCGGCGAGGCGTTCGGGTTCCTCGGGCCGAACGGCGCGGGCAAGAGCAGCACGATGCGCATGATCGGGTGCGTCTCGCCCGTCACCGCCGGCACCCTGCGGCTGTTCGGGCTCGACGCCGCGACGCACGGCGCTCAGATCCGCCGCCGGCTGGGTGTGGTACCGCAACTCGACACCCTCGACACCGAGATCACGGTGCAAGAGAACCTGTGGCTGTACGGCCGCTACTTCGACCTGCCACGCGCCGAGGCCAAGCGCCGGGCTGCCGAGCTGCTCGAGTTCGCCCAGCTCACCGACCGCGCCGACAGCATCGTCGACAACCTCAGCGGTGGCATGAAGCGGCGGCTCTCGATCGCCCGCTCGCTGATCAACGAACCCGAGTTGCTGCTGCTCGATGAACCCACCACCGGCCTCGACCCACAAGCGCGGCACGTGCTGTGGGATCGCCTGTATCGCTTGAAGCAACAGGGCGTGACGCTGGTGCTCACCACCCACTACATGGACGAGGCCGAGCAGCTGTGCGATCGCCTCGTGGTGATGGACCAGGGCCGCATCGTCGCCGAGGGCTCGCCACGCAGCCTGATCGAGCAGTACTCCACTCGCGAAGTGCTCGAGCTGCGCTTCGCCGCCGGCACCAACGAGGCGGCGGCGCCACAGCTGGGCGGCATCGGCGAGCGCCAAGAGCTGCTGCCCGACCGCGTGCTGGTGTACGCCGCCGACGGCGAGGCGGCGCTCGCCGAGGCACACGCCCGCGGCTTGCAGCCCGAGAGCGCGCTCGTGCGCCGATCCAGTCTCGAAGACGTGTTCCTTCTGCTCACCGGCCGCACCCTGGCGGACTGAGGCACACCGATGGCGCACTTCGCGACCCCTGGCCCGCTGCGGGTGATGAGCGGCCACGTCGTGGCGTTCCGCCGCATGTGGAAGATGAACGTGATGTCGTCGTTCCTGCAACCGCTGATGTACCTGCTGGGGCTCGGTGTGGGCGTGGGTGCGCTGGTCGATCGCAACACCGGCTCCACCGACACGCTGGGCGGCGCGTCGTACGTCGCGTTCGTGGCACCCGGCCTGCTCGTCACCACAGCCATGGCGCTGGCCGCCGGCGAGAGCATGTGGCCGGTGATGGGCGGCCTGAAGTGGCAGCGCGGCTACCACGGCATCGCCGCCACCCCGCTGACCGCCGGCGACATCGTGGTGGGCCACGGCGTCTGGATGGCCGTGCGCTGCGGCATCGCCAGCGCGGCCGTGTCGGTGGCCTTGGCGCTGTTTCCCGACACCCGCTCGTGGGGGCTGCTACCTGCCATCGCGATCTCGATGCTCGTGGGGCTCGCGTTCGCGATGCCGATCATGGCGTTCTCGATCACGGCCGAACTCGACGGTGCGTTCCCTGCGATCCAGCGGTTCGTGATCATCCCGCTGTTCTTGTTCGGCGGGGCGTTCTACCCGCTCTCGCAGCTGCCCGTCGGGGTGCAGTGGGCCGCCAAGGCGACACCGCTGTGGCACGGCGTGGAGGTGGCCCGCTGGTGCACCACCGGCAACGTGCGCTGGGCCGCCACCGCCGGCCATCTCGCCTATGTCGCCCTGTGGGCGTTGGTGGGCACCGTCGTCGCGGTTCGCAACATGCGTCGAAAGCTGTACTCGTGACCACGCTGTTGCGAATCATCCCCGCCCGCTTCGTGGTGCGCCGCCCGCAGCGGATGATCGAACGCCATGTCGTCGCGTACCGGCGGCAATGGCTGATCATCGTCAGTGGCTTCTTCGAGCCGCTCTTCTACCTGCTCAGCATGCGCGCCGGCCTCGGCAGCCTGGTGGGCGACGTGTCGGTGGCCGGCAAGGCCGTGCCGTACGACGCGTTCGTCGCTCCGGCGCTGATGGCCTCATCGGCGATGAACGGCGCGATCTTCGACTCCACCGGCAATGTGCTGCACCGGATGAAGTACGCGCGCATCTACGACGCTGCGCTCGCCACCCCGATGAGCCCTGCCGACGTGGCCGTGGGCGAGATCAGCTGGGCGTTGCTGCGTGGGCAGCTCTACGCGGGCAGTTTCCTCGGCGTGATGGCCGCGCTCGGCCTGGTGCAGTCGTGGTGGGTGTTCATGGCCCTGCCCGCGTGTGCGCTCGTGGGGCTCACGTTCGCCGGCATCGGCTTCGCGGCCACCACCTACATGCGCGGTTGGTCGGATCTCGAGATCGTCACCACGGCCACGATGCCGCTGTTCTTGTTCTCGGCCACGTTCTTCCCTGCGTCCAGCTACGGCAGCTGGGGGTGGGTGGTGCAGATCTCCCCCTTGTATCACGGGGTCGCGCTCGTGCGGGCGGCGAACACCGGGGTGTGGACCGCGTCGGTGCTCGCCCACGTGGCGGTGCTGTTGGCCGTGTCGATCGCGGCTCTTGCCTTGGCGGCCAAACGGCTCGACGTATTGCTGCGCAAGTGACGCGCGGCGACCCCACGGTGAACGACGCGTTCACCGGGACGGGGCAGCAGGGCGACCCCCCTGATAGCGTCGCTCCGTGACTTCCCCTACATGGCAACGCCCCGGGTACGCCTTCGACCCTGCGGAGGTGCAGTCACTGCCCAACACGGCCTATGCGAACACCCAGGTGTTCGAGCGTGAGATGGAGCGCGCGTTCTCTCCCGAGGGCGGCCTGAAGTACGTCGGTCACGACATCCTGTTGCCGCTCGGTGGTCATCGCCGCAGCGATGGCGATGAGCGCCTGGTGCTCACTCGCGACGCCGACGGCGATGTGCACCTGCTGGCCAACCTGTGCACCCACGCCTGCCGCCCGATCCTCAGCCATGACGAGCCGGTCAACAAGCCACGCCTGGCGTGCGAGTACCACGACTGGGCGTTCCGCTCGGATGGCTCGCTGATCGGCGGCGCGAACTTCGACCTCGGCCGCGGCGAGGAAGCCGAGGCGCGCCGCCGCGCCCTGCAGATCCCCGGGTTCGACCTGCTCAGCTGGCACGGCTTCCACTTTGCGGTCGACCCCACCCACAGCGACACCTACGCCGCCGACCTGGCCCGCATCGATGCCGACTTCGCCGATCGCGGCGTGGCGCAATGGCTGGATCTCGACGACTGCGTGGTGTTCTCCACCCACGACGATCCGTACGAGGGCGATTGGAAGGCCTTCCTGGAGGTGTTCGGCGACTGCTACCACGTGCCGCCGTACCACCCGGGCCTGGCCTCGTTCGTGGACTGTGGGTCGATCGAGTGGACGTTCGGCGAGAACTTCCACGCCCAGTTCCTCGCACTGTCCGACGAGCGCGGTTGCAAGTCGGAGAAGTACTCGCAATGGGCCGACGGCCTCGACGAGTACCACGCGAAGCGTGGCGAGACCACGCCGCGCATGGGCGTTGGCTGGGTGGGCATCTACCCCAACCTGATGTTCGAGGTGTACAACGGCCTGCGCGTGCTGTCGGTGATCGTGCCCACGGGCTTCGGCGCGTACGTCAACCGGGTGCACTACTGCGTGCCTGCCGACATGGAGACGCTGGTGCCCGGCCTGGCCCAGGCGATCGTCGACGCGTTCGAGGAAACCGTGGTCGAAGACCACGACCTCGTCGAGCGCCGCCACGACGGCATGGTGTCGGCCCGCTCGTTGGGCATCACGTTCGACAACTACGTGCCCAACCTCGGTGGCAGCGCGCTCGAAGCGGGCGTGTCGCACTTCCACGACTGGTGGAGTCGTCGCGTCGGCGTGCCGGAGCCATCGCTCAGCTGACCATTCGGTAAGGTGACGTTCGCGTCAAGAAGCCTGGGGAGGCCTCCTGAGCAACAACCTTCGGAAGTGGGGCACGCCGATGAGCAACCAACCGCGGAGCGCGATCGTGGGCATAGGGCGCACCGCCTACACCCGCGACTCGGGCCGCACACCGCTGGCGATGGCCGTGGAGGCCGCCCGCGCCGCGTTCGCCGACGCCGGGCTGCCCACGAGCGTGCTCGACGGGGTGACCTGCTTCCACACGATGGATTCGGCCTTCCCGATGGATGTCGCCTGGGCGCTGGGCAAGAGTGAACTCGAGTTCGCCAACGCTCAGTACGCGGGCGGCAACGCGGTGGCCGAGGTGGTGCGCACCGCGGCAGCGATGGTGGACAGCGGCATCTGCAAGGCGGTGCTGGTGTACCGCTCGCTGAACGGCCGCTCGGGTGCCCGCTACGGCACCGTCAGCGGCCCGCTCGAGGTGCCTGGCGAGATGCAGTTCTCCGCACCACACGGCTACATGCTGCCGCCGCAGTGGATCGCGATGTGGGCCTCGCGTCACCAGGCCGTGTACGGCAGCACGTGCGAAGACCTCGGCCAGATCGCGATCACGCAGCGCGGCCACGCGGTGCCCAACGAGCATGCCGTCAGTCGCGCGCCGATCACGATGGACGACTACCTCGCCGGCCGTTGGGTGAACGAGCCGTTCCGCGTGTTCGACTGCGCGTACGAGGTGGACGGTGCGGTGGCCCTGCTGATCGTGTCCACCGACCTGTTGCCCGACGTGAAGTCGCAGCCGGTGTGGATGCTCGGTTCGTCGAACAGCCAGAGCGGGTTGGGGTGGGTGCAGTGGGACGACCCCACCTCGATGTACTCGCGGACGGCCGGCCCGAGAATCTGGGAACGCACCGGCCTCACCCCTGCCGACATCGACGTGGCCTGCATGTACGACTGTTTCACGTACACGGTGATGGCCACGATGGAGGATTTCGGGTTCTGCGAGAAGGGCCAGGTGGGTGAGTACTTCGCCAAGGGCCACGCCACCTACGGGGGCGACGTGGTGGTGAACCCCCACGGTGGCCTGCTGTCGGAGGGTTATGTGCACGGCCTCAACCATCACTACGAGGCCGTGCTGCAGCTGCGCGGTCAGGCCGGTGTGCGCCAGGTCGCCGATGCCGAGCTGGCGCTCGTCACCGCCGGCGCCGGCCCCTACGGAGGCGCCAACGTGCTGGCGAAGGAGAAGCCATGACCGCCCCCGAGAACACCGGCGACTGGCGCACGATCCCACCGCAGCCGCTGCCCGACGTGGATTCGCAGGGCTACTGGGATGCCACCGCCACCGGGCAGATCGCGATCTGCCGCTGCACCGCGTGCCGCTCGTGGACGCACCCGCCGCTCGAACGCTGCCGGCACTGCGGCGGCCCACTCGCGTACGAACCGATTTCCGGCGACGGCATCATCAACGCGTTCATCGTCATGCACCGCGCCTCCGTGCCCGGGCAAGGCGATGCACCGCACGCGATCGCGCTGATCGACCTCGACGACGCACCGGGCATCCGGCTCACCGGCCGCATCACCGGCGACCCGAACGACGTGCGCGTTGGTGACCGCGTCACCGCGCACCTCATCAACGTGGCCGGCGGCGACTACCGCATCCCCGAGTTCTCGCGGGTCAGCTGAGCGGGCGATACACGAACGTCGAGCGCAGCGACATCACCGGCTCGCCGTTCACCGTGGCCTCCGTCGCGCTGACGGCGAACCGGTTGCGGGCCGTGTCGAACAGTTGCGCCACGCGGCCAGCGAGCACCACCTCGGCACCGTCGGTCACCGGGGCGTGGAACGTGGTCTCGATGCCGGCGTGATGCCAGTGTGTCGGTGATTCGAACTCCACGTTCTCGCGGAAGACCGCATTGGCTGCGCTGGCCACCCAGGCGGGGTGCGCCCACCGGTGTTCGCGCCAGAAGCCGCCGTCGGCCATGCCGGGCGTCATCTCGAGATCGCGGTCGGCCAGGAACGTGCAGCGCACCGGCGTGAGCACCAACCCGTCGAGCGCCGCGTGCGTGTTGGGCACCTTGTGGCTGCGCGTGTACGTGGTGTCGGCGGCCGCGGCCGCCACCTTGCCCTTCCTGTGGGCGGAGCCGGTGGAGTACACCGTGCCCTCCGCGTCGGTGACCGCGAACGTCATCTCAGCAGCCTCGGTCTGCACATCGATCAGCAGGTCCAGCCCGGCCGACAGGTGCGACCGGAAGCGCAGATCCATCGAGCCGTGGCGTGCCCAATCGGCACCCCACTCGGCGACGGCGAACCTGCTGAGCCAGGTCATCACGGTGACACCCATGATGTGCTCGCCATAGTCGTTCGACTCGGTGGCCCCCACCGGGAACTGACGCATCCCGAAACTCGTACTGCGGAACGAGTACTGCACGCGCCCAGGATGCCGCATCCACCACCTGTATTCACAGGTGACGACGCGCGTGGGTCATCATGGGGCATGCAGATGAAGCCGCCCCGGGACGGGATCCTCGTCGACATCGCCGACGGCGTCGCCGTCGTCACGCTCAACCGCCCCGAGTTCCTCAACGCGCTCGACGGGCGTTCGATCCGCGACCTGTCGGCCGCGTACGAACGGCTCGACGCCGACGACGCCGTGCGCGTGGTGGTGCTCACCGGCACCGGCCGCGCGTTCTGCGCCGGGGCCGATCTCACCCGCGCGGGCGGCGCGTTCCAGGCACCACACCAGCCCGTCGAGTACCGCTCGTCACCGCGCCGCCCGCTGGCGTTCCAGATCCGCAAGCCCGTGCTGGCCGCGATCAACGGCCATGCCGTGGGCCTCGGGATGACGCTCGCGCTGCACTGCGACATCCGCTACATCGCCGAGGAGGCGAAGTGGGGCGTCGTGCAGGTACGCCGCGGCGTGGTGCCCGACGCGATCTCGCACTGGACACTCGCCCGCGCTGTGGGCATGGCCAACGCGGCCGAGATCGTGCTGACCGGGCGGCTGTTCACCGGGACCGACGCGCTGCGCCTCGGCGTGGCCAGTCGCTGCCTGCCCGCCGCCGAGGTGCTGTCGGCGGTGATGGAGTTGGCTCGCGAGATGGCCCGCGAGGTGTCGCCCCTGTCCGCGGGGCTCAGCAAGCGAATCCTGTGGGCCGCGGCCGATGGCGACATGGCCCACGTCGACGACCTGGAGAGCGAAGCGCATCGGATCCTGATGGGTCGCCCCGACGCGCTGGAGGGTGGCACCGCCGCGCTGCAGAAGCGCCCACCCGTGTGGCAGTCGCAGATCACCCGCGACTGGCCCACCACCGGCCCGTTCGCCTGACCGTGACCGTGCGGGTACGCTGCCGCCCATTGAAAACATCGTTCTCGGCGGCGACAGACTGGACCACGGCATGACGCACGATCGCACCACCACCGTCACGATCGGTGAGCGACCGCTGCACCCGCGTCATGGGTTGCACGCGCCCAGGGCCTCCACACCGCCGCGGCGCGGCAACTCGATCCGCCGCACGTACACGATCGACACCTCCCGCCCCGGCGACATCCTCGGCGAAATCGTGCAGCACGCCGTGCTACGCGACCTGCACACCGCAGCCGACGGAACTGCCACGGTGCTGCAGACGGCCGAGGTGAACACGCGCGTCGACTTCGCCACGCACTTCACGCTGGTGGAGATCGAGTCGACACCCTCACGCGAACGGTTGCACGAGCTGATCGGTCGTTCGGTGTCCACCGGCTTTCGCGCGGCCGTTGCCGACCTTCTGCCACACGACCTCGAGCAGGCCACTGCGCTCTACTCGTTGCTCGACGACCTGCCCGGCGCCGCGCTGGTGAGCGGAGTGGTGATCGGCGAGGCGGGCAGGTTCAGCAATCTCAATCGCACCGGGCCGACGCTGCAGATCGAAGGGCTGTGCGCCGGCTTCCAGGCCGGCGGCACGATCATGAACGAGGTGCACGCCCATCACCACGCACCGGCGGTCACCGGCCCCAAGGCGCCGTCGCTGGCCAACGGCGACCCGCTGGCCTGGCACGAGCTGCGCCCGATGGGGCCGCACGACGCGCGCCGACTACGCCGCCTCGACGTGCTGCCCGGGGCCACCGCCGATGCGCCGGTGGAGGTGGAGGCCTACTTCCGCGACAGCCACGTCGACGAGCATGGGCGCGAGAAGGTGGTGCACGAGTACACCGTCACCGCGCTCGTCGACCCGGTCACCCAGACGGTGATCCGCAGCTCCGCCGTGGCGCACTCGCTGCCGTGGGCGGAGTGCATCCAGGCCGAGGCCAGCGGCGATCGGCTGGCGGGCCGACCACTGCGCGGCATCCGGCCCAGCGTGCGCGAAGAGCTGGTGGGCATCACCACCTGCACGCACCTCAACGACACACTGCGCTCGATCGAAGATGTGCGTGCCATCCTGAAGTTGTTCTGACGATGTTCTGACCACCACGGGGAGACCGCGATGAGCAACTGGTACGAGGACTATCTCGCCGCATGGAACCGGCGCGACGCCGACGGCGTGGCTGCGTTCTTCGCCGAGCACACCGACTTCGAGGATGTCGGCCTGGCCCATCGCATCAGCAGCAGGGCGGCGATGCGCGCATCGGCAGTCGAGATGTTCACGCAGATGGCCGACATGCGCCTCGACTACGTGGGCGGCAGCGAGTTCGGCGACAGCTACTACCACGAGTGGACGATGCACCCGCTGAGCATGCGTGGCGTGTCGGTGGGTCGCCGCACGAACGGCCTGGTGACGTACAACCGCGACTACTGGCGCATGCCCACGGCCCACTGAGCGCTGGGCGGAGAGTTGACAACTGTTGACAACCTTCGGGTCAGGGCAGCATCATGATCGCGTGAGCGGCAACACGATGAGTTTCTCCCTGCCCGAGTCGCTGCGCGAGTACATCGATGATCGTGTGCGCACCGGCCAGTACGGCAACACCAGCGAATACCTCCGCGATCTCGTTCGCCGCGACCAGGAGGATCAGGCAAGGAAGCGGCTCCGCGACCTGATCACCGATGGTCTGCAGTCGGGCGATTCCCGCCCGCTCGACCGTCGCTATGCCGCTGAGCTGCGAGAGCGGGCCCTGGGCCCGACGTCATGACGCGGCAGCGGCCGCCGGCTCGCCTGCGGCCGCTCGCCGAGACCGACCTGATCGAACGCACCAGGTGGTACCGATCGGCCGGCGGCGAGGCACTCGCGGTCCGCTTCTTCAATGCCGCGCTGGCCGCGCTGCGGTCGCCAGAACGAATGCCCGGCATCGGTTCGCCGCTCGCCGGCGAGTGGGCCGGCATCCCCGGGTTGCGGGCACGACCGGTCACGGGCTTCCCCGTGCAGTGGTACTACTTCGTCGCCGACGACCACCTCGATGTGGTGCGCCTGCTCGCCGACGCGCAGGATCTCCCGGTGGTCCTGCGCCTCGGCGACACGCCGCAGCACTGACCTCGGTTCAGCTCGTCCAATGGTCGTGGATGAACGACCGCAACACGGTGAAGAACGCCTCGGGTTCGTCGCGGAACACCCCGTGGCCCGAGTTGGCGAAGCGTTCGAAGCGCACCAGGTGCGCCGGTAGCGCGGCCACGATCCGCTCGGCGCCGACCATCGGCGTCACCGGGTCGTGCTCGCCGTGGGCCACCAGCACCGGCTCGCGCACGTTCGCCAGCTCGGGCAGCAGGTTCAGCCCGGGGCCTTCGTGGTGGTTGAAGTGGGTCAGCACCTCGTTGCGGAAGATCGTGCGCTTGCTGCCGAACGGGTTCATCCCCGAGGTGGTGTACAGCGGGCCGCAGACGGTCACGTAGCGCACCACGGCCGCAGTCATCGCGGCCTCGTCGGGAGCGCCCCAGAACTCGCGGGCGATCGCCTCGGCCTCGTCGCCGCCGAGGCGGTGGAACATCGCGTAGATCGCCTCGCTGTCCTTCGTGGCCGCGGTGCTGAGGAAGATGTGGCCGGCGGCGAAGCCGGGGTGGCGCGAGGCCAGCCGTTGCGCGACGAACCCGCCGAAGCTGAGGCCCAGCACGAACGGCCGCTCGATCGCCAGCGCCGCGCACAGCTCCACCACGTCGTCGGCCCAGCGGTCGAGGTTCCAGTGGTCGGGCGTGGACGGGTCGCTGCGCCCGTGGCCGCGGTGGTCGTAGTACAGCACCTGGCACGTGTCGGCCATCGCCGAGAACGCCGGCTTGAACCCGTTGTGATCGCCGCCCGGGCCACCGTGCATCACGATCAACGTGGGCCGTTGCCGCATGGTGTCGCCGTCGGGCACGAGCGACAGCCCCTCCGTGTCGAACCACAGTCGGGTTCCGTCGATGAGCTGGACCTTCATGCGCCGAGGCTACGCGTGGCGCTGGTGGGGGCGTGCCCGCCGCGCCCGACCGCGGTCACAACGTCGGCGGTGGCGGCAGCGAGCTACCAGGGTAGGGAGGGGCGGGCGGCTGACCTCCCACGGTCCGCGGCAACGTCGAGATCGATGGGAACTGCGGCGGCACGTAGCCCGCGGGGTAGGTCACCCACTGCTGCTGACGCCTCCGCCGTGAGGATCCCACCGTGAAGTACAGCACGGCGACGATGACGCCGACGACTGACAGCAATCCCAGGATCTGGCCGACGCTGTAGGCCAGCGAGTTGTCCGAGCTGTCCAAGCCGGTGACCTTGGCATCAGGACCCAACACGGTAGTGAGTTGAACCGACTGGCGAAGCGTGAGGTTGCGGGCCACTGCTTCGCTTCGCGTCGGGTCCGCGGAAAGACAGATCACGGCCACCAAATACTGCCCCTGATGCCAGGCGGCCACGTGCTCCGTCAGACCATCCAGGCGCACAATCTGGCCAACAGCTCCTTCCACTCCTGGGTCGAACTCCTCCAAGCCCGTCCCACCGGCACTCAGCACTCCAGCCATGAAGTCATCGTCGTCGTTCGACGAGGCGCCGTCGAACACGATCGAGATGCCCCGCGCGTCGGGTGCATCCCAGACCTGGACGAAGACCAGCGACTCGCCCACGTCCGAGTTGCTGGACTGTCCGGTCAGGGCGACGACGAACTCCCTGGCCGTGTACGGCCCGGCCGGCATGCTGGGATCGGTGGACACCTCGAAGCCCTCGGGCGGCGAGATCGCGAACGACTCCATGTCGACCTCGGCCGATGCCGCCGCACCTACCGCCACCAACACTGCTGTCAATGCCGCAGCACCCGTCGTCATCCGCCAGAACGATGTCATCGCAGGAGGTTAGCCAACCGCGGCAGGCCGGATGGGTGGACGTACAAGAATCGATCGCGGCGCCACCGCCATGAACGGGCCACCCGATTGACGACGAGGTCTCCACCCGTCGGCAAGGATGGGCGAATGGCATCGTTGTGGCTCGGAGCGACCTATCGACGGCCGGCCGTCGAGCTGCTCACCGACTCGGGCGAGCGGCTGCCTCTCCCACTGCCGACCGACGACAGCTACGTGTCCGATCACGCACTGGATCGGTCGGGTTGGGTGGCCGTTCAGGTCGGGTATCAGGTGATCGGCCTCCGAGACGGTGACCTGCTCCGTCCGTCGCGCCTCCCTGACGCGTGGGGCATCGCACCTGCCGCGGATCCCTCGCTGGTGCTCGTCCGGCGCTACTTCGGGGAAAGTCGTGGTCACGACGATTCCGAGGTCATCGAACTCGTCGACATGGACGGTCGAGTCGTGAGATCGGTCACCGCGAACGTGTGGGGCGCCGTCGGGGAACTGCGATCTGGTTGGGTAGTGACCATGGGGTCGTTGCTGTCCTGGGAGGGCGAGCAGCGTCCGTTACCCGCGCCCGGCGAGGCCATCGCAGTGCTGTCCGGACGGCACTTGGTCATCGTCGACAGTGACGGCGCACGCATGCACATCGTGGACGCGGAAACCGGCCGGACAACGACCACGCCAGTTCCCCCGGACGCGTTCTGGCTCTCGCCGGTGTACAACATTGACGCCTCACAAGTCGCGTTCGCAATCGACCACCCCATCGCCATCAGAGAGCACGAGGTCCTCACGCTCGACCCAGGAACCGACACCGATGCGTTGGCATGGATCGACCGCGATCACGTCCTGCAGGTTGGTCAACGCACCTACCGATCTGTTCACGTCGTGACGGGCGCCTCGGAAACACTGACCGGTCTTCCTGCACGCTCGTTTCCTCGTGTCAACATCTCAGGGCGCTTCGACCCTGGGCAGCTTCGCGACGCGCTGCTTCCTGCGTGGAGTGGCCCTGTGCCTGAGGACGTCAGGGAGGGCCTGCTGCGCCAGACCCGGGACGCTCTCGTGGCAGCACTCCACAGTGCAGGACTCCCCGCAGATGAGCTGATTCGCAGGTTCGTCCCCGGCGTACGACTTCGGTCGTGCTTCGCCATGGGCCGAGTGCCCGTCGGTGCGAGCCACTTCGGTGGACGACCGGATCTCCCCGCCGGTCACAAGTGGCCGATGTACGACGGGCAGCCGATGATGTTCATCGGTCAGATCAGGGCCGATGAGATCAACGCTGCACTCCCAGGCGCCCTCCCGTCGAACGATGTTCTCGTGGCGGTATTCGCTGCGATCGAGCCGGACGGCGGGTACCCCGTCGAACCGGACGCCGTCTCGGTCCACGTCGTCCCGCTCGAGGATGTGCGCCGGTTGCCCTGGCCGAAGCGACTTCCCGACGAACTCCGGCTGACACTGGCCATTGCAGTTCCCGAGCCGACGTTGACGCTGCCGTCGAACATCGATGGCGTCGACGGCGAACAGCTCCAGGAGCTCCTCGCCTCGTTGACGCCGGCCGGTCCGCGCCACCAAATGTTCGGATCTCCAGACACGATCCAAGACTTTGCAGCACCACCCGACCATCAGCTGCTGCTCCAGTTCGACGGCGATCCCTTGCTTGGTGGTCCCGACCTCGGCGATGGCGGGCGCTTGCTGATCTGGAGTAGGGCATTCGATGGCGGGGTCGTCGAGCTCGCTGGGTGCATCGTCGAGCTCGACTCGCACTAGCCGTGGAAGGGCGACCGAGGAGAGGACACAGGCGGCCACGACGTAGCCCGAGGCCAGACGCGATCTACTCGATACGCGGCCGCTGATCGCGCCAGCGATCACCAGCGCGACGTGCTGACCCATCGGGGCGAAACCCTGTCGCACCCTTTTGGCACCATCCAGGAATGTGCCTCGAATGTGATGGTTTCTCCCACGAAGAAGTGATGCGCGGCCTCGACCTGAAGATCAGGACGTATGGCTGGGCGCTGGTCCAGGTCGAAGACGGTTCGTCCAGCTTCGCCTACACGATCGGGCTGGTCGAGAACTACGGCCACCCCAAACTCATTGCCGTCGACGTCAAGCCCGAGCTCCAACACGCGCTGATCAAGCCGCTCGTCGACGGCATCATCGAGCGAGGTCGGCCACCAGCAGGCCTGCTCGCGCTCGGCGGCCTCCGCTGCGTGGAGGTGCATGCCGACAACCTGGTGTCCGAATTCTTCGGCAGTTGGGCGAATCGCTACGGCCACCTCCCTCGCCCAGGCCAAGCGCTCCAAGTGGTCCTGCCCGACGAGGTGTACTGCGAGTGCCATGCCCACGCCGTCCGGCGGCTCGATCTTCCCGGTCCGCTCACTGCGGCCCCCACGCATCGGCCGAACCGCGCCGAACGTCGCCGTCATGGCCGCAACGGCCCAGGCGGCAGAGCCGCGTGAGCGCTGTGTGGCTGCCGTGCTACGCCTCGGGAAGGTTCTCCAGATCGAGCTGGTCC
Source organism: Actinomycetota bacterium (assembly GCA_030645495.1). GTDB lineage: Bacteria > Actinomycetota > Acidimicrobiia > Acidimicrobiales > Ilumatobacteraceae > UBA668. The sequence continues at coordinate 47,579 of JAUSLV010000006.1, read as the reverse complement.
TTCGTGCGCCCGGCTGCCAGCTTGTTGGCACGAAGGTCGGCTAGCGCGATGACCGGGACATCGAGGTCGCCGATGCGCACGGACACACTCCGCTCACGACACTCCCGGAAGGTCACGCCGTCGATCGAGGTGAGCAGCTCGATGCGCAGCGGCGCGACGCCCATACGGACGAGGCGTTCCGGCTGCAGGAAGAGGTCGACGCTCAGCTCGGGGAGATCGAAACCGAACTCGCCCAGGGCTGCGACGAGACGCTCGGCGTTGCCGGGCTCAACAGCCACCCAGACCTCCATGTCGACGGTGGCACGTGCAAATCCATGAAACGCAACGGCGTAGCCACCGACGAGCAGGTAGTCAACGCCGTGGGCGTTCAACAACCTCAAGAACTCGCTGAAGTCGGGCGGTAGCTCGATCGGTTCCATAGTTGAGGACTCGCATCTGCTGCAGCGCCAGCAACCGTTCGTGGGGCGTGCGCGACCACCAGAACTCACGATCGCAACGGTCGGCGGCTTCGAATCCGTCCACGACCTCGATCTGGCGGGCAATCATGGCCCAAGTCTACGCCACCAGCCGATGCGAGCGCTGAGACGTTCGGCTGGGGGTAGAGGCGAGCTACTCGATGCGCAGGCCGGAGATCGCACGGGCGATCACCAGCTGCTGGATCTCGCTCGTGCCCTCGAAGATCGTGTGGTTCACGGTCCCCCGTTTTCTGGTTGTCGACGAGTGATGCTCGACGCCCCTGAGCAGCGGATTCACGGACGTCGGTGACGACTCGTGTTGATCTGTCCGGACAGCTCTAGGGATGCGAACTAGGGATGACATCGGCCCGCTGACAGCCACAGGTCAACAGGTCGGATGGGGCCGGCCGAACTCGCCCCTGGACACTCACTGAAGGTCCCCGGGCCGTCCACCGATTTCGCCGCGGTGCTGATCGACGGCGGTGAGCGACGCACGGATGCCGTGCTTCTTGTACTTCTGGCCCAGGCTGATGCCTTCGTGCCGGGGGCACGAAGAAGCTGGCGTGGCCACGGCCCTTGGGTCGGGTTCGACCGCGGCCACCACCACGTGCACGTCGGCGATGCCACCGTTGGCGATCCACGCCTTCGTGCCGTTCAGCACCCACTCGTCGGTGGCCTGGGTCGTAGACCGCACGGGTACGCAGCGAGTTCACGTCGCTGCCGGTCAATCCGGATCCGCTGCGGGGCCGTGTGCACTCCCGCCGCCTGCGTCGTTGGCCGAGCTACTCCTCATTGTCACACCCATCGGTCAGACTTCGCTCAGATGAAGGGTCAGGCTCGACCGGCATCCCCCAAGTACCTGCGAATGAGTCGCTGGTTCGTTCGAATAACACGCATCAGGTCGAGGAGCGCTAATGATCTGGCCAGAACGTGTCGTTGGACGGCTCGTCGCGGAAACCGATGATGATCTCGGCGACCTCGAGGAGTGGCTCGACGAGATCGAGTTCGGGGAGGAGCCGCTGAACTTGTCGACGGCGGATCTCGATGCCTGCTGGGACCGGCTCGTCGGCTACTCCCGTGACGAGTTGTACCCGTCGTTTGAGGAGGAGCTCCGTCTGATGATGGGCGAGCTTGCTGAGTTGTTGGATGTCGATGCCAGCACCGACGTGGATCAGGCGGCCCTTATCAGCGTGGTCTTCCGGGAACACCTTGAGAAGCTTGGTCGGGCGCCTTCTGGCCTTTGGAAAGCCGAGTTGCTCGCCGACCGAGCCAGCAACGCGTTGGGCGAGTTCGAGATGTGGAGGTCGCTCGATCCGGTCCCTGCTGCGGCCAAAGTGCTGCAGGAGCTGACCTCGCTGCTTGATGAATGCGACGAACTCATCGCACAGTCGCGGAGTATCCCCACACGGCGCCACACATCCGCTACCTCTGCGATCTGCTCCGCTCGCGTGGAAGACCCTGACCAAGTGATCGCAAGGGTCGATCGGTTCTTCGACCTCGAACAGCGCGCACGACGCGAATCCGGCAACAGTCCATCGCTCGACGAGCTCATGTACGTCGCCGTGGCCGGCGTGACGGCGTACGGTGCCAAAGCTGATGCCGCAGGGATTCAGGAGTTGATGCGTCGGATCCGGTTGCTCGCAGAACCTGCTGGTGAATCGCTACCGGTGCCGCTGCTACACGTGTGGTCTCAAGCATTGACGAATGTCGATCCGGCCTTCTCTCAGATGCTCGCGCTCCAGATGCTTCAGGACACGTGGATTGAAGGCACCACCCCTACGGATTCCGCGTTTGAGGCAGCGTTCGCGCTGTTCGAGGCGACGGTGTCGCTTGACGACGCCGAAGGCGTTGAGGCGTTGGTCGTGAAGTGGGTTCCGATGGCTTTAGAGGCACCTCCTGGAGATGGGGCCAGTGCGTGGCTCGATCTGATTGATGAAGTAGAAACTGAGTGATGTTCAGTCGTCGAGACAAGGTCGCCTGCTTCCGAGCGCGCACGTCGAGTCGTCGAGGTGTCGCGGGCATTCTCGTGTTGGTTCTTGCAGCACCCTCCTGCAGCTCGTCGAGAAGCGAAGACCACGCCGAGCGACTGCAGGTGAGTGTCTTGGCGCCGCAGGGTTGTGAGATTGTTGGGTGCGCCGGCGAAGGCATCGATACGAGCACGGGGGCGTACACGGTCCAGGAAAGCGACCTCGCGTTCCCCAGTGGCGTTTACGGAGTGGAGTTCAAGCGCTCGTATCGTTCCGATCGCACTACTTCGGGGTGGCTCGGACAAGGTTGGGCGACGGTCTACGACACGACGCTCAAGGCTCAAGGCAGTGGGCTGGTGCTTGATGCTCCGCTCGGTCTTGCGCCGCTTTGGCGGCCGGAGGCTCCGACCCACTGGTCGGTCTCTGGAGGCCCGACGATCGGCCGCACGTCTTCCGGCGCCGAAGTGGCATGGCCCACTGGTGAACGCTGGGCATTTGATGTCGATGGCAACCTGTTGTTGATGTCAAGCCCGTACGGGCAGATGGTGAGCATCGAACGCGCCGCCGGTATCCCTACGGTCATTCGTTCCTCGCAAGGGCCGACGATCACCCTCACGAATCAGAACGGGCTCGTGTCGGGCGCGAGCACGAACGACGGAAGAACGGTGACGTTCGACTACAAGAATGGCGTCCTCTCCGCGGTCTCTGCCCCTGGTGCGGAATCGTCCTACGCATACAACGCTGACGTGCTCATGGTCCAGACGTCGAATGCTGCCGGAGTCACGAAGGTCGGCTACTCGAACAACACGGTCGCTGATCAGGTCCCACCGTCAGGCCCCCGGCTCTCGATCACATACGACAAAGGAACCACGACTGTCACGGGCAACGAGACCCTCGTATATGAACACGACGACGAACGCCGACTTGTACGTGCACTGAGCGGTGAGAACGAGATCAGCGTCCGGGAGTTTGACGAGTCTGGGAGACTGACTGAGGCGACTGACTACGTGCAGCCTGGACAGCAAGTTCTTCGGTCGATCAAGCGGACGTACAAGAAGCAACGACTTACCAGTGAAACGGTGAACGGCCTCAAGTCTTCGATCGAGTACGACGACCTTGGAAGAGTCGAGTCGGTGACGACCGGTTCTGACGTCTCCGAGTTCGAGTACACGTCGAACGCGCCGCTCCCCACCGCGGTCACGAGTCCCACGCGAGGTCGCGACACGATCGTCTACACGAACGGTTTCGTTACCCGGGTCGTCGATGCGACCGGCATGGCGACCTCGACCGGCCGGGATTCATTGGGAAGCCCTATCAATCACGCTGTCGGTAACCAAAGCCCATGGACGTACACGTTCGATGCCGAGGGCAATATCACCTCGACGGTCTCCCCCTCTGGGCGCATCTGGGCGTCGACGTGGGAGCCACGTTCGAGGTTGATTGGAGAACGCGATCCGCTCGGCCGGGCCTCCCACTACCGGTACGACACGGCTGGACACCTCATCGAAGAAGCACTGCCCGGCAAGCAACCGCGAGCATTGGACTACAGCGGCGACGGCAGACTCGAGCAGGAGACGGGACCTGACGGGCAGACGATTCGCTACGAATACGACGCAAGTGGCCGACTGGCCGCAACGATCCTGCCTGGCGATCGGGTCTGGAGAACGGCGACAGAGCCGCAGGCCGATGGCGGCAACTCCATCACTGTCACGGCTCCTGACGGGGTGTACACGGTGACGCGCCTCGACAGCATCGGACGCGAACTTGAGCGCCACTCGTACGAGGCGGACGGAACCTTGGTCGAGACGCTCGTACAGAGTTTCGTCTTCGATCTCCCTCTCACCACAGTTGTTACCCGCGACGCGAGCCGGCTTGAGTCAACCATCGATTACGACGACTCCGGGCGCGCCATCGGAAAGGTCGAGACACTCGACGGACGCCCGACGAGTAGCACGCAGTACACGTTCGAAAACGGCCGGATGACGACCGCCTCCAACGGCAACGAGACGGCCATCTATGCCTACGACGCTGCTGGTCGGCTCATTTCAGTAACCTCAGGCGCCGACACCTGGCAGGCTACGTATCGCGCCGGTCAACTCACCTCGACACTCCATAACGGAACGAAGACATCGGTCAGCTACGACCTTGACGGGCGAGCCAACACCTTCGTCGATGCGGCTGGCACTACGACCACGTGGACATTCGACAGTGCCGACCGGCCCGTTTCCCGATCTGTCGGAGAATCGATCGCTACCTTCGGCTGGACCCCGGACGGTCACCTCGCCAGGTACCACGCTCCGGATGGAAGCCAGTGGACGTGGGCCTATGACGGCGTAGGCCGCCTCCTCCGAGCGGACGAACCCGGCGGCATCGCCACGACCTACGAGTACCAACTCGGGTCGGTAGTCCGGATTCGCTCCAGCGGCGAAGGCCACGACCGCGACGACAAGTACAGCTACGACGCACGCGGGCAGGTCCGCACCGCCAATACCGGTGAGGGCAAGCATGAGTACGGCTACGACGCCACCGGACGCGTGACCTCGATCGACAACACCGAGGAGTGGACGTACGACGCCGCTGGCCAGCTGCGCATGGTGACCGCTGGTTCGGACAGCTACGCCTTCGCCTACGACCAAAGCGGCCACCTCACGCAAGTCAGCAACGGTGACGAGTCCTTGGTCGCATCTTGGTCGAAGGACGTACTTACAGCTGTTCAAGCTTCCGGGCGCGATGCGATTGGGCTGAAGACCGACCGTGCCGGAAGGCCGGTGGCGGTCAGCTGGGACAAGAAGAGGGCGGTCGATGTCACCTGGGCCACGTCGGGTGACTCGTTCACGGTTCAGCAGCGGGGGAAGGACACCGCCCAGCAGTACATGGTGGTCGATGGGACACTCACTGGCTACGCCACCGACGACATCCAGATCAACGCGAGCGAGCAACCAAACGGATACTTAAAATCCATCACCCTTGACGGGCAGGACGACAAGTCCGGGCAGATCCGATTTGATCAACTTGGTCGGCCCGCGACCCTGGTGACGGACACTGCCAGCACAACGATCGGCTACGACACCACAGGACGCGTCTCCTCCGTTCTGACATCCCGCCCGGGTGACGACCCGCAGCAGACGACGATCACCTACTCGAACGGCGAACGGCGCATCGAGGGCGACAAGGAGATCGTCGACAGTCTGTTCAGCACGGACGGCGCTCTTCGCACGCCACTTCCCAGTTCCTTGGCGAACCCGCTGTCTTCCACGAATAGCAGCGCCGAGATCGTAGGCGCAGCGTCCGTCAGCGGTATCGATCTGCTCGTCAGTCCGGAACCGAACCCGTTCGACAACATCTGGTCCGCCATCGGTAGGGCGACCCCACAGGTCTTAGCAACGGTCGGAGTTCGTGATCTGCCACATCTTGCAGAGCAGATGATCATTGCCGAGATCGCGAGGCTGATGCCGGCGATTCGCGTGAACGGCGATGTGTCCGTTCACGTCCCCGTGGTCAATCCGAAGAACGGATCTGCTGCGGCGTTCAACCCGTTCGTCGACGCCGCACCCAGCGGTCTCGCGCTCGGCCTACTCAACAAGAAGGCCGGAGGAGGGGGTTCGCTCCTTGACCGCGCCAAGGACACGGTCACCGACATCGTCGGCGGCGTCGTCAATCTCGCTGTCGACACGGTCCGGTTCGTGATGTCCAACCCCATCTCGCGCCTGATCATCTCGGCTGGCACCTTCGCTCTGGCAGTCGCCGCGTGCGCCCCTCCGGCCGTCGCTGCATGCGTCCCGGTTGCAGCGCTGGCTGTAGCGCTCGTGGCCGAGGAGAGCGCGCAAAGCCTCATCGCCTCGATCCCGCTGGCACTTCGCTCGTGCACCGGCGGGCAGATCGCCGAGTGCGGTCTGGCCATCGCGTCAACGGCGGTTGCAGTCGGAGCGGTCTTCGCCGCGGTGAGAGTCGGCACATCGATCTTTGAGATCTACGGCGCCAGGCAGGCCCTGTCTACCGCTCTCAGCTCAGGTGAAGGTGTCGCCGTCGCGAGCGGAAAAGTAGGTACTGCCAGATCTGAGCTGCTGGCAGCACTCCGCTTCGACCGTGTTGCCGCACGGGAAGTGGACGTCGTCGCGGCGGGAACCAAAGCACGACTCGACCTTGTCACTAAGACTGTCTTTGGCCGCTACAGGTTGGTCGAGGTGAAGAACGGTGGCGCAGCACGGTTCACGGCGAACCAACAGATCGTTTACCCGATGCTGCAATCGGTGGGCGCGTACTTCCCGAACGGGCTCGTCAACAACGGCAGCCCCGAGATGCTCGCTGCATCGATCGTGCAGATCCAACATTGGGGCACCCGCGTTCCACTCTCGTTGGCATAGACCTGGCCTCGCAAAGGACGAACCATGGCGAGCCCGCCATCGGATGGATCTGGTGAACTGGCTGGAGCCACTTGGCGTCATCACCTGACGGACCACGCCACGGTCAGTAGCTCAACCCGAGTTCCTCGTCGCCTCGGTCAGCTCAACCAGCCCGGCGAGCTTCGACGCCCGACGCTTCCGGCATGCCAGCACATCGCTCGCACGGAGTCGGCGATGGCTGCCGGCCATGTGACCCAGACACCGAACCCTGGTCGATCAGTCGCACGACATAGGTGCGCGAAAGGCCGAGCACAGCGGCTGCCTGCTGCGTCGTCAGTTCCGCATGGCGGGGATGACATGCACAGGGACTCCAGTCGCCAAGAACGCACCTGACAGAGCCCGGCCGCGACTACTCGATGCGCAGGCCGCTGATCGCGCGGGCGATCACCAGCTGCTGGATCTCGCTGGTGCCCTCGAAGATCGTGTGGATCTTCGCGTCGCGGTGCCAGCGCTCGACCGGGTACTCACGGGTGTAGCCGTAGCCGCCGAGGATCTGGATGGCGTCTTCGGTGACCCGCACGGCCACTTCGCTGGCCTTGTACTTGCTCATCGAGCCTTCGCCGTGCTTGAAGCCGCCATTGCGGGCCAGCCATGCGGCGCGCCAGATCAGCAGACGCGAGGCGTCGATCTCGGTGGCCATGTTGGCCAGCTTGAAGGCAATTGCCTGGTGCATCACGATCGGCTTGCCGAACGCCTTGCGCTCCTTCGAGTAGTCGAGCGCGAACTCGTACGCAGCGCGAGCGATACCCAAGGCCTGCGCGCCCACGCTGGGGCGGGTGGCCTCGAACGTGCTCATCGCCGGCTGCTTCTCGCCGCTGCTGCCGCGCTCGCGGGCACGGGCCAGCTTGGCGTCGAGCTTCTCCTTGCCGCCCAGCAGGCAGCTGCCGGGAATGCGGCAGTCGTCGAGCACCACTTCGGCGGTGTGCGACGCACGAATGCCGTGCTTCTTGTACTTCTGGCCCTGGCTGATGCCCTTCGTGCCGGGTGGCACGATGAAGCTGGCCTGGCCACGACCCTTGAGGTCGGGCTCGACCGCAGCCACCACCACGTGCACATCGGCGATGCCACCGTTGGTGATCCAGGCCTTGGTGCCGTTCAGCACCCACTCGTCGGTGGCCTGGTCGTAGACCGCACGGGTGCGCAGCGAGCTCACGTCGCTACCGGCATCGGGTTCGCTGACGCAGAACGCGCCCAGCTGCACCTTCTTGGCGTCGCCGTAGCACTGCGGCACCCATTCCATGACCTGCTCGGGCGTGCCGTTGCCGCTGATGCCGGCCGCGGCGAGGGCCGAGCCCATGATCGCCATGCCGATGCCCGCGTCGCCCCAGAACAACTCCTCGATGGCGACGGGCAGCGTGAGGCCGCTCGTGTCGGCCATCGCGTTCATCAGGAACTCCCAGCCGTACAGACCGATCTCGGCCGCCTGCTGCACGATCGGGTGCGGGAACTCCTCACGCTCGTCCCATTCGTGGGCGGCGGGGCGGATCACCTGCTCGGCGAAGTCGTGGACCCACTTCTGGATCTGCAGTTGGTCTTCGTTCAGAGCGAAGTCGGCCATTTTCGTGTCACCTCGGGAAGAGACGGACGGACAAGTTACTGACGGGTAACTCTACCGACCAGTAACCCCAGGGTCAACCCACCCACAGCCGACGCGGCCACAGCCGAGCTTCGGCGTTCAGACCGGGCACCAGCCGGTCTGAACGCCAAAGCTGGGTACGGCCGCCGGTCAGCCGACGGGGATGGTGAGCAGGGCCTGGGCGATCGCCTCGAAGGTGAGCTTGGCGCCGGGCTTGTAAGCGTGCACACCGTCCCAGCGATACGCCAGGCTGCTGGCGATCGACTCGTCGGCGCAGTACTGCGGCGGGCCGACGACGAACGTGGTGGTCTCGGGGTTCTTCGCCGCCACCTCGCGCAGCAGCTCGTTCACGTGCGCGACCCGCGTGTCGTTGGCCCGTTCCGGCAGCGCTGGCGTGCCCGCACCCTCCACATCCTGGGGCCGCATGCACGGCACCTCCAACAGCGCCACCTTCACCCCGATTGCGGTGAGCGCGTCGATGCCCTGCTGCACTCCGTCGGTGAAGCGCTGGTCGACCGTGGGCGAATCGAATGGCACCACCTGGCCACCCAGGTTCACATCGAACACGTCCCACGCCCCGATCACGACCAACGCGACGTCGGCGTTCATCTCCTTCGCGGCAAAGACCCAGTTCCGCACCCAGTCGCCACAGCCGGTGAACGAACGCTTGAAACCCTGGGCCGACACGGCAGTGCCCGCGCTGTACACACTGCAGCCCTGCACCGACCCGTCGTTGATGGTGAACGTTCCCTCGATACCGTCGGGCAGGTTCACCGCCAAGGCGTGCGCCGTGGAGTCGCCGACGATCACCAGATGGCGCGGTAACACGGCTGCAGTGACGGGCACCGTGGGGCCGGTGGTGGTGGACGTAGTGCTCTCGGCCGTCACGCTGGGTTCGGTGGTCACCGCGGCGGCCGCCGTCGTGGACGTTGCCCCGACCGCATTGGGATCGAACACCACACCACTGCTGTTGTCCTTCGCCGCGTCGAACACCTTGTCGGCCGAGCCGAAGAAGAACACCAGCGAACTGGCCAGCACCACCGTGCTGACGCCCGCGCAGGCGGTGATCAGCGACCAGTCGCGACGTTGGCGGCCGTTCCACCACGTGCTCAACGAACCGGCGCGGATCGGCGACTCGATGAAGCGGTAGCACAGCTCGCTGACCGGCACCGTGATCACCGCCGCGAGCAGGAACTTCGGCCACGATCCCTTGTACGCGTCAAGGATGCGCATGATCGGCCAGCTCCACACGTACAGGCCGTACGAGCGCTTGCCGATCTCCACCATCGGCCGCGAGCTGAACACCAGGCGCGCCCCGGTGGCCCATGGGTGCACCACCACCGCCACCAGCACGGCCGAGGCGATCGTCACCAGCGGCAACAGCCACAGGTAGGTGGCTTCTTCGGCGACGTGGCCGGTGAAGAACGCGCCGATCAGCACGATCACGGCGACGACCGCCGCGACGTCGAGCACGCCGGCGACATTGCCCTTCGGCTTTCCGCCGATCCGCCACGGGCGCCACAGGAACGCCATCGCCGCACCCAGCAGCAGGCCGCTGGAACGGGTGATCGTGGACAGGTACAGGAAGTTGATGTGGTCGACCGACTGCGTCGCCAGCCGGAACGGATTGAAGAACGTCGTCGGCACCTTCGCGCTCGCGGCCAGGGCGGTGCCCACCATCACCGAGAACGACACGATCAACAAGATGCTGCCCCGGCGCTGGTCGGCCCGCTTGCTGCGCGCACCGCTGCGGTTGATGGCGATGAACACCAACGGCCAGATCGCGTACCACTGCTCCTCCACCGCCAGGCTCCACAGGTGGCGGAACAGCGTGGGCGTGCCCGAGAAGTAGGACACCTGGCTGAAGATCTGCCCCCAGTTGGCCAGGTAGAAGATGCCCCACGGGTAGTCGTGGCGCAGTTGCGTGTGCTGCTCGGCGGTGCCCCAGAACACGGCCCACACGCCGACCGCCACCAGCACTGCGAAGAGCGCGGGCAGCAGGCGCCGGAAGCGGCGGATCCAGAACGCCTTCAGCGCGACGCCCTTGGTCTTGTCGCGCTCCTCGATCAGCAGCGAGGTGATGAGGAAGCCGGAGACGACGAAGAACACCTCCACGCCGAAGAACCCGCCGTGCATCCAGGTGAATCCGGCGTGGTACAGGATCACCCCGATCACCGACATCGCGCGGATGCCATCGAGGCTGGGCTGATACCCCATGCGCGGCGGTGCCGCCGGCGTTCGCTGTTGCCCTCGCCGCTCGAACTTCAACAGCCGTTCGAGCGCGGGGTGATCCTGAGGGTCGGCCACGGGTGAGAAGTCTCGCAGGTGATCAGGCCGGCTCGGGTGTCACCGCGCCGGACGCGTCGGACGTGTCGGTCGTGGCCGAACGATGCATGCCCCACACCAGCACCAGGCACAGCGCCATCGCCGTCACTGCCGCGCCCGCGGCCATCGGGCTCCACACGCCGATGCGGTCGAACGCCGAGCCGGCCAACGGCGGACCCAACACGCGACCCACTGCGTACGACGACTGCTGGAACCCCATCGCCTCGCCGCGCCGTTCAGGTGGCGCGGCCTGGTTCACCATCTCGGTGAGCGCCGGCGAGGCGACACCTTGCCCCACCGACAGCACCAGCAGGCCCACGATCAGCAGCGCCCACGACTTCGAGGCACCCACCACGGCCAGGCCCACCACCACCAACACGAGCGCAGCCGGATACAGGTGGCGGGCCGGCATGCGCGCCGCCAGGCGGGCGAAGCCACCACCCTGCACCGCCACCAGCACCACACCGATACCCAGGAACACCCCGGCGGACGATCCCTCGGTGAGCGCGAAGCGGTTGCTGCCGAACAGCGAGAACGTGGCCTCGAACGCCGTGAACGCGAACGTGCCCAGGAACCCGATGATGGCCAAGCGACGCAATGCCGGCAGGCGCGGCCCCTTGGCGGCCTTCGTGCCCTTCACCCGCGGGCCCGACGCCACCTTCGTCTCCGGCAGGCGGATCAGCGCCGCGATCGCGTTGGCCGCGGCCAGCGCGGCGGCCACGTAGAACGGCACGTGCGGGCCGCCCAGCGCAGCCAGGCCACCGATCGCCGGACCGAACACGAACCCGATACCGAATGCGGCCCCGAGCATGCCCACCAGCTTCGGGCGCTGCTCGGGCGTGGCCATGTCGGCCACCGCGGCCTGGGCCACCGACAGGCTGGCGCCGCTGGCACCGTCGATCACGCGCCCGAGGTACAGCACCCACAGCGCGCCTGCGGCTCCGGTGACGAAGCTGCCCACGGCCGTGCCCACCAGCGAGATGATGATCACCGGCTTGCGCCCGATGCGGTCGCTGAGCCGCCCGAGCAGCGGCGCGAACACCAGTTGCGCCAGCGAGAACGTCGCGAACAGCCAGCCCACGGCATATCCGGAGGCGCCGAAGCGCTCCGCGTACACACCGAGGATCGGCACCACGATGCCGAACCCGATGAGATCGAGCGCCACCGTGAACCAGATGGTCATGTACCCCTTGGGCAACGGGGTGCGTTCAGCCTTCGACACGGTCACCCGTTCTATCTGATGCCCGCCCCCGATGGCGGTGGTTGACCCTGCAAATACCCCGGCGATCGTCCCGGAGATGGAGACGATCCAGCCCCAGATCCCGGAATGGGACGATCCAGCCCCAGATTCCAGAGGGTGAGACGGGTCAGCGGCGGAGGGTGGTGCCGGCTTTGGTGGTTTCGACGGTCCAGCCGGCGGCCTGCAGTTCGGCGCGCAGCGCATCGGCGGCGGCGAAATCCTTCGCCGCACGGGCAGCGTCGAGCGCGGCGGCCTTCGCTGCCACGTCGGCGGGCACGTCGCCGCCGGCGTTGAGCACCAACCCGAACGCGGTGCAGATCTCGTGCACCGCAGCCACCAGCGCGGGCACCTCGGCTCCGCCGGCGTCGAGCCCGGCGTTGGCGCGGCGCACCGTGTCGAACAACAGCGCGGTGGCGCCAGGCGTGTCGAGGTCGTCGTCCATCCGCTCGCGGAACCGAGCCAGCACGTCGGCATCGGGCGCCGATGCGGCCACACCTGCCGTGCGCGCGGCGAACGAATCCAGGCCGGCCAGCGACTTCACCGACGCATCGATGTTGTCCTGCCCCACGCTGACCGGGCCGCGGTAGTGCGACTGCAGCAGCAGCATGCGGTAGGCCCGCGGGTCGTAGTGCTGCATCAGATCGAGCAGGTTGGCCACGTTGCCCAAGCTCTTCGACATCTTCTCGCCCTCGGCATCGACCACGAAGCCGTTGTGCATCCAGTGGTTGGCGAAGCGCTTGCCGAGTGCCACGGCCTGGGCGCGCTCGTTCTCGTGGTGGGGGAACTTGAGGTCCATGCCACCGCAGTGCAGGTCGAACCCCTCGCCCAGCAGGTCGAGGCTCATCACCACGCACTCGCTGTGCCACCCGGGGCGGCCATCGCCCCACGGCGACGGCCACGACGGCTCGCCCGGCTTCGACAACTTCCACAGCGCGAAGTCGGCCGGGTGCCGCTTGTGCTCGGCGCCGAACACCTCGCGATCGCCACCGCCCTCGAGCATGTCGTTGAGGTGTTGGTTCACCAGCAGGCCGTAGTCCTCCACGGTCTCGACGCTGAGGTACACACCGTCCTCGGTGGTGTAGGCGCGACCGATCTCGACCAACTGGCCGATCATCGTGACCATCTGCTCGACGTATTCGGTGGCGTGCGGCACGTCGGTGGGCCGTGCGACACCCAGCTTGCCCATCGCCTCGAACCACACGGCTTCGCACTTGTGGGTGATCTCTTCCCACGGGCGGCCCTCGCGGTTGGCGCGCTCGATGATCTTGTCGTCGATGTCGGTGATGTTGCTGACGAGGCGCACGCGCACACCCGACCACTCGAGGTAGCGACGCAGCACGTCGTACACCAACGTGGCGCGGCCGTGGCCGAGGTGCGGCGGGCCGTACACCGTGGGGCCGCACAGGTAGATGCTCACCGTGCCGGGCTCGCGCATGGCGAGCTCACGTACCCCTCGAGTGGCGGTGTCGTACAGGTGCAGCATGGTCGCTCAGCCTACGGGCCGCGGCCAACTGGAAGGGAACGGATTCCGGGCACCAGATAGCCTGTGCGGGCCATGCCTGCGAACACGAACACACCTGACAAGCCGTCGCTCGACGGTATCGAGGACCGCTGGATGCAGCAGTGGGAGGCCGACGCCACCTACCGCTTCGACCGCTCGGTACCCCGCGAGGGTGTGTTCTCGATCGACACCCCGCCGCCCACGGTCAGCGGTTCGCTGCACATCGGCCACGTGTTCAGCTACACCCACACCGACACCATCGCCCGCTTCCAGCGGATGGCCGGCAAGGCCGTGTTCTACCCCATCGGCTGGGACGACAACGGCCTCGCCACCGAGCGCCGCGTGCAGAACTTCACCGGCGTGCGCTGCGATCCGTCACTGCCACAGGATCCTTCGTTCACCGCGCCGTTCCACGGCGACGTACCGAAGGATCACCGCGCCGTGCCGGTCAGCCGCCCGAACTTCGTGGAGCTGTGCCGCGAGATCACGCACCTGGACGAGCAGGCCTTCGAGCACCTGTTCCGCCGCCTCGGCCTGTCGGTGGACTGGACGCTGCTGTACACCACCATCGGTGATCGCGCTCGCCAGGTCAGCCAGCGTGCGTTCCTGCGCAACCTGGCCCGCGGCGAGGCCTACCAGCAGGACGCACCCACGCTCTACGACATCGACGAGCGCACCGCGGTGGCCCAGGCGGAGATGGAGGACCGCGAGGTTCCCGGCGCCTACCACAAGCTCGCGTTCCATCCCACGAGCGGTGCCGCCGACTTGCTGATCGATACCACCCGCCCCGAGCTGCTGGCCAGCTGCGTGGCGATGGTGGCCCACCCCGACGACCCGCGCTACCAGCCGTTGTTCGGCACCACCGTGCGCACACCGCTGTTCGAGGTGGAGGTGCCGATCCTGGCCCACCACCTGGCCGACCCCGAAAAGGGCACCGGCATCGCGATGATCTGTACGTTCGGCGACATCACCGACGTCACGTGGTGGCGCGAACTGAACCTGCCGTCGCGTGCGCTGCTGGGCTTCGACGGCAGGTTCCACACCGAGTGCCCCGACTGGATCACCACCGCCGCCGGCCAGCAGGCCTACACGGCGATGGCCGGCCTCGCACCCAAGCAGGCACAGAAGAAGGTCGTCGAGCTGCTGCAGGCCAGCGGCGAGATGCATGGCGAACCGCGCCCGATCACCCACCCGGTGAAGTTCTACGAGCGTGGCACCCGCCCGCTCGAGATCGTGGCCACCCGCCAGTGGTACATCCGCAACGGCGGCCGCGGCAACGACCTGCGCGAAGCCCTCGTGGCCCGCGGCAGCGAGCTGGAATGGCACCCGCCGTACATGCAGCACCGCTACGACAACTGGGTGGGCGGCCTCAACGGCGACTGGCTGGTCAGCCGCCAGCGGTTCTTCGGGGTGCCGATCCCGCTGTGGTACCGCCTCGACGCCGAGGGCCTGCCGCTGTACGACCAGGTGCTGATCCCCGGCGAGAACCGCCTGCCGGTCGACCCCAGCACCGACTGCCCCGACGGGTTCACCAACATGCAGCGTGGCGTGCCCGGCGGCTTCATCGGCGACCCCGATGTGATGGACACGTGGGCCACCAGCTCGCTCACCCCGCAGATCGCCGGCGAGTGGGAAGCCACCGAGGGTGCGCTGTTCGACAACGTGTTCCCGATGGACATGCGCCCCCAGGGCCACGACATCATCCGTACCTGGCTGTTCAGCACGATGGTGCGTAGCCACCACGAGCACGGCTGCCCGCCATGGCGCCATGCCGCGCTGTCGGGCTGGATCCTCGACCCCGACCGCAAGAAGATGTCGAAGAGCAAGGGCAACACGGTCACCCCGCTGCACCTGCTCGAGCAGTACGGCACCGACGCCGTGCGCTATTGGGCGGCCAGTGGTCGCCCCGGCGTGGACACCGCGTTCGACGAGGGCCAGATGAAGATCGGCCGCAAGCTGGCCACGAAGCTGTTGAACGCCACCAAGTTCGTGCTCGGATTCGGCGAGCCGCCGGCCGGCGCAGCACCCACCGAGGCGATCGACCTGGCGATGCTGGCCAAACTCGACGCTGTCGTCGCTGAGGCCACCGCCGCGTTCGCCGGCTTCGACTACGCCCGTGCGCTGGAAGCCACGGAAGGGTTCTTCTGGTGGTTCTGCGACGACTACGTGGAGTTGGTGAAGGGCCGCGCGTACAACGGCCACGGCCCTGAGGGCGCGGCCTCCGCACAGGCCGCGCTGCGCGAGGCCCTGCATGTCGTCCACCGCCTGTTCGCCCCGTTCATCCCGTTCGTCACCGAAGAGGTGTGGTCGTGGTGGCAACAGGGTTCGGTGCACGCTCAGCCGTGGCCAGTGGCCTCCGGACGCGTCGGCGACGCATCGCTGCTCGACCCGGTGTGCGAGGTGATGGCCGCCGTGCGCCGCGCCAAGACCGAGGCCAAGGCCAGCCAGAAGGCGGCCGTGTCACTACTGGTGGTGCATGCACCCGACAGCCAACTGGCATCGATCCGCGCCGCGCAGGTCGACCTGTCCGACGCCGGCACCATCACCGCGACCGAGTGGCTCGTCGGCGACACGCTGACGTGCGACGTCACCCTGGCACCCGCTGCCGAGGCTCAGTAGCCTGCTGGCCCATGTCACGCTCCCGTGCTGCCGTCCTCGCGTGCTGTCTGCTGGCCACCGGCCTGTGGCTCGCACCGCGCACCGGCAGCGCTGACGGCACTGTCGACTCGTCGCTCGAACCTGCAGCTCGCGGCACGACGGTGCAAGTGACACCCACCGCGCCATCGCCCGACGGCACCGGCCGACGGGTGATCTACTCCAAGAGCCAACAGCGCGTGTGGATGGTGGAGGAGTCCGGAAGAGTGGTCCGCGACTTCCGCGTGTCCGGCAGACTCGACCAACCCGATCCCGGCACCTACGCCGTCTGGTCGAGGTCGAAGTACACCTGCAGCGCCGTGCACCACGACGTCTGCATGCGGTTCATGGTCCGCTTCGCCCATGGCCCCAAAGGCGGCAACATCGGGTTCCACGAGATCCCTGTCCGGGATGGCAAGCCGCTACAAGGAGATGAGTGGCTCGGCTGGCCCACCTCGGACGGTTGCGTGCGTCAGTCCACCTCCGACGCGATGTTCATGTGGGACTGGGCCCAGATGGGCACCACGGTCGTCGTCGTTCCCTGACGGCGCTCAGGCGGGTTCGGTGACCGACGGTGCGCCCGGGTTGCCTCGGGGCACCGCGTTCGTGTTCGGGCTGGGCGGCACCAGTCGGCCGGCCTCGAACGCACCGACCACCAGCCGCCGCCAGATCGCCCCGAGTTCGTCGTGAGCACCGGGGCGCACCGGCACGTTCACCCGGTAGACCAGCCGATCGTCGGCGATCGAAGCGATCCCGGCCGGCGTGGGCGGGGCTGCCAGCAAGTGTGCCGCTGCCGGCGTAGCGGCGAGCGCGGCGCATAGCGCTTCGACCGCCGCGTCGAGGTCGGCCAGCGACGTGTGCCGCGCCACTTCCAGGTCGAACCTCGTGGCCGACGCCTTGGTCATGTTCCCCACACGCGCGACGCCGCCGTGTTGCACGTACCACACCGCCCCGGCGCCATCACGCAGTCGCACCGAGCGCAGCGTGAGACGCTCGACCGTGCCCGAGGCCACCCCGAGGTCGACGTCGTCGCCCACGCCGTACTGATCGTCGGCAAGGATGAACAACCCGGCGATCACGTCGCGTACCAAGGTTTGCGCACCGAACGCCACTGCGCCGCCCACCACCGTGGCAGTGGCCACGAACGCTCCGATGTTCACACCGGCTTCACCGATGATGACGATGAGGGTCAGCGACCAGATCACTCCCACGAGCGCGCCGCGCAACGCTGTTGCCAGGGAGCGTTGGCGAGCTTCGGCACGGCCTCGGTCGGAGCCGGGTAGCTCGAGCACGCGCCGCAGGATGCGCTTGATGATGCGGCGCACGATGAACGTGAGCAGGATCGCCACCAGCACACTGAGCGCGACGGTGGCGGCGGTGAGCAGGTGGAGTTCGTCGAGTCGTTGGACCCACAGCGGCTGCTTGGCGAGCACGATGAGGACCTTACCGTGCAGCCTCGCAACCGCCGGGGGCGACCCCCGCCGCCGGATGTCGTCCGATATCCTGAGCGGGCCATGGAGCCCACCCCCCTCCAGCCGTCCAGCGCGGCCTCCCTCCCGTCACGGCAGCACCACACCGTCGCTCAGCGGGCGATCCTGGCGCTCAACATCGTCGTCGTCATCGCCTGTCTCGTGGGCGCCGGTGCCTTGCTGTACGGCAAGAACGAACTCGACAGCCGCCTGCAGACCGAGCGGGTCGAGGTGCAGACCACCACCGCTCCGGCGGTGACGGTCGACCCGAACAACACCGCGTCCACGATCACGCCCGAGACGTTCCCCGCCGCCGACCCGCTCGCGCAGAACTTCCTCGTCACCGGCTCCGACGCCAACTCGTGCGCCGACCCGAACTCGGTGTGGGCCGGCGGCGCAGCGGGTCGCGAAGGCCTCGGCAGCCGCAGCGACACGATCATGGTCATGCGGATCGACCCGGTCAGTCGCGCCGCAGCCGTCCTGTCGTTCCCACGCGACCTGTGGATCAAGATCCCCGGTCACGGCAAGAATCGCATCAACGCCGCGTACGTCGAGAACGACTACTCGCTGCTCGCGCAGACGCTGTCCGACAACTTCGGCATCGAGGTCGACCACTACCTGCAGGTCGACTTCTGTGCCTTCAAGCGCATCGTGGATGCCGTGGGTGGCGTGGCGGTGCCGTTCGATACGCCGATCATCGACACCAAGGTCGGCATCTACGTGCACCCCGACGAGAACCAGACGCTGCCGTTCTGCCACACGTTCAGCGGCGATGAAGCCCTCGCCTATGTGCGCTCACGCCACCTCAAGTGGATCGACGCGCAAGGCGTGAAGCACGAGGACAACGCTGCCGACCTCGGCCGCATCTCGCGCCAGCAAGACTTCCTGCGCCGGGCGCTGCGGGCCGCACTCGACAAGGGATTGTTCAACCCCAGCGTCGCCCGTGGCATTCTCAGCACGCTGCAGAACGACATCGTCACCGAATCCGGCTTCACGGTCGACGACATGCTGAAGTTCGCCGGCGTGATGCACGACGTCAACCCCGAGTCGATCCACACCTACCAGGTCGAGTCGTACGGCAAGGTGATCAGCGCGAACGCCGTGCAGATGCCGGTCGACAGCGAGAACATGCGGGCGATCCTGGCCATCTTCCAGGGCACCGCCCCCCTGCTGGGCGCACCCGACCAGGTCACGGGTGGCACCACCACGGTCGCCACCCCCACGAGTGGCACCACCGGCACCACCGCTGCTCCCACCACCGTGGCCGGCGCGCCCGTTTCCACGCTGCCGGCCGACAACACGGTCGGTCAGATCCTGCCGCCCGACGACGTGAAGTGCTGAGCAGCTGCGCTGCCGCCAACGGCCGACCCGATCACCGGCGAGCGGCCGGGTAGCCTGAGCCGGTCATGGAATCGACCCCCTCAACGCCGACGCCGCCAACGTCGCCAGCGTCGCCGATCAAACCACGCCACACGAACATCCAGCGGGCCGTGCTTGCGCTCAATATCGTCGTGGTGCTCGCCTGCCTCGTCGGCGCATTCGCGCTGATCTACGGCAAGGATCAGCTCGATGGTCGCCTGCAGACCGAGAAGGTCGAACTGCAGACCACCGTGGCCACCATGCCACCGCAGGCCACCACCAGCGACGGTGGTGGCGACAGCACTGCCGTGCCGGCCGAGACGTTCCCGCCGGCCGACCCCACCGCGCAGAACTTCCTCATCACCGGTTCCGACGCCAACGCCTGTGTCGACCTCAACTCGGCGTGGGCGGGCGCGGCCGATCCGGCGCGCACCAACCTCGGCAGCCGCAGCGACACGATCATGGTGATGCGGGTCGACCCCGTCACCCGTGCTGCCGCGGTGCTGTCGTTCCCTCGCGACCTGTGGATCAAGATCCCGGGCAAGGGCAAGAACCGGATCAACTCGGCGTACGTGCAGAACGACTACACACTGCTCGCACAAACGCTGCTCGAGAACTTCAACATCAGCGTCGACCATTACATCCAGGTCGACTTCTGCGCGTTCAAGCGTATCGTCGATGCCGTCGGTGGCGTCTCGGTGCCGTTCGACACTCCGATCGTCGACCGCCATGTCGGCCTGTCCGTCAGCCCTGCTGCGGGCGAGGCGCTGCCCTTCTGTCACTCCTTCATCGGCGACGAAGCGCTGGCCTACGTTCGCTCGCGCCACCTGCGCTGGGTGGACGCGAAGGGTGAGACGTTCGAAGACCGTGCCGCCGACTTCGGGCGCATATCACGCCAACAGGACTTCCTGCGGCGGGTGCTGCAGACAGCCCTCTCGAAGGGGCTCTACGACCCCAAGGTGGCCCGCGGCATTCTCGAGAGCCTGCAGAACGACATCGTCACCGAGAGCGGCTTCACCATCGACGACATGCTGCGCTTCGCCGGTGTGATGCGCGATGTCGCCCCCGAGACGATTCGCACGTACCAAGTGGACAGCGTCAGCGCCTCCCAGGGCGGAACGTCGGTGCGTGTGCCGTCGCTGGACAGCGACAACATGAAGGCGATCCTGGCCATCTTCCAGGGCACCGCCCCACTGGCCGGAGCACCCGAGCAGGTGTTCGACACCACCACGTCCGATGGTGGCAGCACGGTGGTCACCACCGCTACCACTGCGGCACCGACCACCGTCGACCCGACGGAGAACGGCCTGGGCGACATCATCCCGCCCAAGGACGTGCAGTGCTGAGCTGACCACTGACCACTGACCGCCGGCGAGGCGTCAGGCGGTGCGCGACAGCGCCTGCGACAGCGCGTCGGCGACTGCCGACGGGCCGGCCACGGTGAGGCACCGCACACCGGCGCGAGCGGCGAACGCCTGCGCTTCTTCGGCATCGGTGTCGGGCGCGACGATCACCAACTCGTCCAACGCCCGTGCAGCGGCGAGCGCGTCGCCCTCCACCGTTGAACGACAGTCGCTGAGCAGCACCGCCACCTTGCGCCCCGCACGGCTGCGCTGCAGTTGCTGGCCGGCGGCCCACAGCGCACCGGCCAGATCGGTGGTACCGAAGCCGCGCAGCGACAGCACGTCGCCCACCACCGCGTCGCCCGCCTTGGGTGTCAGCTGGCTCTTGGCCACCACCACATCCTTGCCGAACGCCAGCACGCTGTAGTCGGCGGGAGAGCGCGTGGCCACACTTGCTGCCGCGAGCGCCGCCGTGGCGAGGGGCCTGCCGCCCATCGACCCACTGCGGTCCACCAGCAAGCACATCGCGGTGGCCGGGCGCACCCACCCACGCACGCGCAGACCGTCGATGTCGATGACCCCGGCACGGCCCTCGGCGATCGTCTCGATGCTGGCATCGAGGTCGAGGTCGCCGCCATCGGGTCGGTAGGGCAGGGAACGCAACGTGCCCATCCCCCGCTGCGGCAGCGGGCCCCGTTGCGCGACATCGAAGAACAGCCTGCCAGCCAGCCGCTTGGCCAACTCGCGCAGGCGCACGTCGGTGGCGCCGACGAGGTCGGCCAACAGCGCAAGTGCCTCGTCGGGGTCGGCGCGCATCGCGGCATCGAATGCCGCGTCGTCGAGCACACCCACTTCGGGCGAGACCTGCTCGAACAGCGGGTTCTGCGCCAATTCGCGTCGCGGCGTGGTGCGCTGCTGGGCTTTCGCCACCGCCGCGTCGGCCTCCGCGCCTTCCTTCGGCGTGGGCGGCGACTTCAGCGAGCGGGAGCCGCCCCCGTCGGGGCGATCACTTTTCCCTCTGCGCCGTCATCGGGCGAATCGCCGTCGTCGCTGTCGGCGAACACCTGCTGCCACAACTCACGCACGATGTCTTCCGCCGTACGAGCGCACCCTTCGCGCAGCCGCAGCCGACCGCTGAGTGCCACCAGCGCAGCGTCGAGGCCGACGGCGCGGTGATGAGCCGGCAGGCCACGCAGTTCACCCAGTGAACGGGCGACGGCGGCGGTGTCGATCGCGCCGCGCACCGACGAGCCGATGCGCACGTCGGAGTGGGTACGGCTGCGGCGCACCACCTCCACCACCCTGCCCAACCACTCGCCGTGGATCTGCGCCTCGGGCAGGGCCGTGCGCACGATCTGCACCTCGTCGGGCGCATCCTGGTAGTCGACCGCCAGCCGGCACACACGGTCGTACACCGCGCCGCTGATCCGTGCCGTGCCGATCGCGTCGAACGGGTTCATCGCCGCCACCAGCCGGAAGCCCGGCGCCGCAGGAATCCGGCCGAGCCGCGGCACGTGCAACTCGCGCTCGCTCATCACCGTGATCAGCACGTTGAGCGTCTCTTCCGGGATGCGGTTGATCTCCTCCACGTACAACAGCGAGCCGTCGCGCATGGCGGTGATCAATGGGCCGTCCTCGAACACCTCGGGGTCGTACCCGTCGGTGAGCACCCGCGCCGGATCGAAGTGGCCCACCAGGCGCGCCGGCGTGAGCTCGGCATTACCCTCCACGAACTCGAACCCGAGCCCCAACTCGCGGGCCACGGCGCGCAGCAACGTACTCTTGCCGGTGCCCGGCGGCCCTTCCAGCAACACGTGCCGGCCGGCAGCGAGCGCGGCGACCACGAGTTCGACCTCGCGGGCGCGCCCCACCACTCGGCCCAGCACGCGCTGGACGAGTGACGCGGAGTCGGTCATCGGACGTCGGTCATCGAGGGGATCAGTGCTCGTAGACGAGCACGCCGCGGATGTTCTTGCCCGCGTACATGTCGGCGTAGCCCTGGTTGACGCCTTCGAGCGGATACGTGGTGGTGACCATGCCGTCGAGGTCGAGCTGACCTTGGGTGTACAGCTCCATCAGCTTGGGGATGTCGTGGCGCGGGTTGCCACTGCCGAAGATGCTGCCGACCAGCGACTTCTCGAGCAGGGTGAGCAGCGAAGCCGGGATGGCGATGCTCTGCTCGCTGGTGGGGTGGATGTTGGTGACCACGATCTTGCTGCGCTTGGCACCCAACCAGAACGCCTGGCTGAGCGCCTCACTGCTGCCCACGCCCATCGTCATGATCACCTTGTCGTAGCCGCGGTTCCACGTGACCGCTTCGAGCTGGCCGAGGGCCTCCTCGATCGAGGTGGCGGTGTGCGTGGCACCGAAATCCATCGCCTTCTCGCGCTTGAACTCGACCGGGTCGATGGCCGTGACGACGCGAGCGCCGGCCAGCTTCGCGCCCTGCACCGCGGCGGCGCCGATGCCACCGATACCCACCACGGCCACCATGTCGCCCGGCTGCACCTGGGCGGCGTACACGGCCGAGCCCCAGCCGGTGACCACGCCGCAGCCCAGCAAGCAGGCCCGGTCGAGCGGCCACTCGGGGTTGATCTTCACGCAGCTGGCCTCGTTGACCACCGTGTGATGGGCGAACGTGCCCAGGCCGCCGACCGCGAGGCGCAGGTCTTGGCCCTTGGCGTGGTGACGCGACGTGCCGTCGGAGATCTGGTAGCCGCTGATGCCGTTGAGGTCGCACAGGTTGCTGTGACCGCTGCTGCACGACGGGCAGCGGCCGCAGGCGGGCACGAACGCGAACACCACATGGTCGCCCGGGGCGACGGAGAACACGCCCGGGCCCACCTCGAGCACGATGCCCGCGCCCTCGTGGCCACCGATCACCGGCGGCTCGGGGGTGACGCCGGCCAGGTCGCCGGTGACGATGTGCTCATCGCTGTGGCACATGCCGCTGGCGACCAGCTTCACCAGTACCTCGCCGGCCTTGGGCGGATCGAGGTCGATCTCCTCGATCACCCACGGCGTGTTGCGCTCCCACAGAACCGCTGCTTTCGTCTTCACCGGTGTTACCCCCACTTGGCGTGTCGAACTCGTTGCTGGCGCGCACGTTACCCGCGGGTCGCCTCGCGTGTCGCACCGTGAGTACCGAACCGGTGTGTGCACTACGATCCGCCCATGGCGAACAGCTCCGGGCGGGGTTCTGGGTTCTCAGTGCACCACGATGCCGACGGCCACCGACATGGCGTTGGCCAGCAGGGCCAGCCAGCCGGCCAGCCCGCCGGTCAGCCCGCCGGCGAGGCGGGGGCGGGGGTTCCGGCGGGGGCGGGGGCGGGGGCGGGGACGCAACCAGCAAGCGAACACAGCAGCCTCCACGGCCACCACGCAGCCTTCGGCGAGCAGCAGGCCGGTGATGCCCAGGTGATCGGTGCCCCACGGCGCGGCCACGAACCACAGCACGGGGTGCGTGAGCAGGTTGGCGGCGATCGCGACGGGCAGGCTGCGGCGAGCGGCGACGCCCACCGCATGCGTGACACCCACGACGACGGGCACCTCCACCACCAGCGTGAGCCCCAGGTCGGCGACGTACGACACGCCGAGCAGTATGACCCAGCCGCGCATGACGCGCCGTCAGCATCGCCGGCGCACGGCCGACCGTTCGTGCTCGCCTTCGTCGTCGCGCCGGTGCTCGCGCTCGTGCTCGCGGTGATCGCTCCGGTGCCGCTGGCGGTGATCGCGATCGCAGTGTTCGGCGTCGCCCATCTCGGCCTCGAATCGCGCTACGTCATCGGGCGCTTCTCCACTGCCGTGTCGTGGCGCGTATTCGCCTGGCTGCTCGTGCCGCTCACCGCCATCGCCGTCGTGCGGCTGGCGCAACTGGGCCCGAAGGGCACCCGCATCGAGGCCTCGATCGCACTGGCCCTTGCCGTCGGTGCGTGGGCCTGGTGCACCCGCCGCCGGTGGGCCGCCGCGCTGGTGGGTGTGATCGCGATCGGCGGGTTGGCCGTGCCCGCGCTGCGCAACCCGGCGTGGTACGTCGTGGTGGTGGCCCACCTGCACAACCTCACCCCGGTGGCGTTCCTGTGGGAGTGGTCGCGCGACCGTGGCACTCGTGCCGGCCGCACGCTGTTCCGCGTCGCCCAGCTCGGGTGGGCAGTGGCCATCCCGGCCCTCGTGCTGGGGGGCGTGTTCGACCGCAGCTCGTGGGGGTTGGGCACGTGGGCTGCCGACCGTTCCGCCACGCAGGTGGCTGCCGTCTACACACCGGCCGGATGGGGCGGCGAGTGGCCGCTGCGGTTCCTGATCGTGTTCTGCTTCGGGCAGCTGATGCACTACGTCATCTGGTGCGGCTTCCTGCCCGCCGTGGCCGGCCCCGAACACCGCCGCGCGGGCCGAGTGCGCGGCTTCGGCGAGTTCTTGCGGCCGCGTGTGTTCGTGCCCGGCCTGCTGGCGCTGGCCACGCTGATCGGCGTGCTGCAACTCACCAGCGGGCCGGAGGGTCGACGGATCTACGCGTCCCTCGCCTCGTACCACGCCTACGTCGAGTACCCCTTGTTGATGTTGCTGCTGGCCACGCTCGCCACCGGCCCCATCGCCCTGTCCCGCTCCACGACCACTCCCACCATCACTCCAACGACCACTGCAAGGAACCGATCATGACCCTGTTGCACACACTCGCCTGGTTGCCCGCCGACGTCATCCCCGACGAGACCACCGCCGCCGCCAGCGGCGGCTCCAGCTCGAACACCGGCCTCGTGGTGGGCATCGTCGCCGCCGTCGCAGTGGCCGTGGCCGCCGTCGCCATCACCGCGCTGCTGCGCCGCCGCAAGGCCGCGGCCCCGCCACAGGCGTAGCCGCCGTCAGGCGATGGCTGCGGGCAGCGGTGCGTCGGTGACGACGTGCAACACCTGCACCGCACGGGTCATCGCCACGTACAGCAACCGTGCACCGAGCGCGGAGCCGTCGAAGATCTCGTGCGGGTTCACCACCACCACGCCGTCGAACTCGAGGCCCTTCACCGCTTCGGCGTGGAAGATCGGCACGTCGTCGTGGCCGAGGTCGTGCACGCGATCGGTGGCGTGCAGCCCGATCGCGGCCAGCGCTTGCGCCAGCGCGCCATGCAGCGCCAGCGGGGCCACGAGCCCGGTGTTGTGGTGGCGGTGGCGCACCAGGCGCACCTCGTCGGCCACCGCCGCAGCCAGCTCGCCGGGCGCCGCCACTCGAACCGCTGGTGCGATGCCATCCACCCGCACGCTGCGGCTGGCCGGGGTGTGCACCGCGGTGTGCGGCAACAGGCGGTTGGCGACGTCGAGGATCGGGGCGGGCACGCGGTAGCCGATCGTGAGGTGCGCGACCGACGCATCGCCGCCGCCCACCAGGTAGCGCAGTGCCTCGGCCCAGTCGCGCTGGCCGGCGGGCGTGGTGGACTGCGCCAGGTCGCCGAGGATCGTGAGCGAACCTGCGGGGCTGCGGCGCCCGATGCAGCGCAACGCCACAGCGCTGTGGTCTTGCGCCTCGTCGACCACCACGTGGCCGTACGTGAACGGCGTGCCGTTGAGCAGTGAGTTGGCCTCGTCGACCAAGAACTGGTCGGCCACGGTCCACTGCCGCTTCTTGCCCGACGGCCCAGGCACCCGAGCGGCGAGCAGTTGGTCGACCAACTTGATCGGCAGGCGGGTGGGCCATGCCTTCGTGATGGCAGCGCGCAGCGCCGGGGCCTTCTCCCACACGTCGTCGCGATCGAGGCGGCGCATCATGTCGCGCTGCACGAGCCCCTTCATCGAGTCGCGGCGCTTGTTGACGGGCGCGTTGGCGGCCAACGCCTGCTGCAGCCACCCGGCCAACTCGTCGCGGGTGATCACCACCGTGCGCGCCCCCAGCGGGATGCGCAGATCCTCCGCAGGCACCACGACGTGCCCGGTGGTGGCGGCCTCCAACGCGGCCAGCATCTCGGGTGACCCCTTCTGCCGTCGCTCGTCGCGCGAATCCTCGCCGGTGATCTCCACCTTGGGCACGCACAGCTCGAGCGCGGTGCGTTGCTGCACGCTGCGCTCGCCCAGCGACGGCAGCACATTGCCGATGTAGTCGAGGAACACCTTGTTGGGGCCCACCACCAGCACGCCGTCGCGCACCAGCCGACGACGGTGCTCGAACAGCAAGAACGCGGCGCGGTGCAGACCCACCGCCGTCTTGCCCGTGCCCGGGCCGCCCTGCACCACCAGGCACTGGCCCAGCGGCGCGCGGATCACCTCGTCCTGCTCGGCCTGGATGGTGGCCACGATCTCGCGCATCGCACCCGTGCGCGCCGCGCCGATCTCGGCCAGCACGGGGTCGGGGATGCCCGAACCTGCGGCCTCGTGGTCGGGGTCGTCGAGCTGCTCGTCCAAGTAGGCCGTCAGCTCGTTGACCCCCTGCTCGTCGGTGGCCAGCGTGAAGCGGCGGCGGTGGGCCAGGCCGAACGGGTCGGCGTGGGTGGCACGGTAGAACGGCGCAGCGATCGGTGCCCGCCAATCCACGACCACCGGGTCGTGGTGGTCGTTCTCGATGTGTCGCCGGCCGATGTACCAGGTGTCGCCGACAGCGCTGCCCGCCGCACTTTCCTCGCTGATCCGGCCGAAGAAGTCGCCTGCGCCCGGTGTGCGCAGGTCGTCGAGCGCCTCGGCGACCGTGACCTCGATGTACTCCTTGGTGATCTCGTCGGCCGCGCCCTGCGGGTCGAGCGCGCCGAAGCGCTCGATCATCCGGTCGCGGCAGGCGCGGGCGAACCCCAGGTGCGCCCGCTCGGCGGCGAGATCGGGGAACACGGACGAATTCACAGGGGTCGCCACGCTATCCAGATTCCGCTCCAGGGCCGCTAGTCTCGCCTCCATGGAACGCGACATCGTCGACACGAACGAAGCCATCGAGATCGAGGAAGAGCTGCTGGTGGAAGAGATCTCCATCGACGGCATGTGCGGTGTCTACTGAGCTGAGCGCTCCCGCTCTGCCGCACGAGCTGCCCGCCGTTCTGCCAGCGGAACTTTTGGCCCGGCCGCTCGCGCTGCACCCCCAGGTGGCACTGCGCCCCGAGCCGTTCGGCGCGCTGGCGTACCACTACGGCAACCGCCGGTTGGTGTTCCTGAAGCACCCCGACATGGTCGCCGTCGCCAGGGCGCTGGCCGACCATCCGTCGCTGGCCGCCACGCTCGAAGCGTGCGCCATCGAGCCGCGCCGCTGGCCCTCGTTCGCGTCGGCGTTTCAATCGCTAGTGAAGTCCGAAGTCGTCATCGAACGGAGCCGTCCGTGAGCGTCGAGTCCCTCGTCAGCCAGCTCAAGACCGGGCTCGACGCCCCGATCTGCCTCACGTGGGAGCTCACCTACGCGTGCAACCTGCAGTGCGTGCACTGCCTGTCGTCGTCGGGCCAACGCGACGAGCGCGAGCTGTCCACCGCCGAGGCCAAGCGGGTGCTCGACGAGTTGCGCGACCTGCAGGTGTTCTACATCAACATCGGCGGCGGCGAGCCGATGGTGCGCCGCGACTTCTTCGAGATCGTCGAGCACTCGATCGGCAACGGCATCGGCGTGAAGTTCTCCACCAACGGCGCGTTCATCGACGCCGAGAAGGCCCGCCGGCTGGCCGCGATGGACTACCTCGACATCCAGATCAGCCTCGACGGGGTCGATGCGGTCACCAACGACGCCGTGCGCGGCATCGGCAGCTACGACATGGCCCGCAAGGCGATGGACAATCTGGCGGCGGCCAACTTCGGGCCGTTCAAGATCAGCGTGGTGGCCACCCGCCACAACGTGCCCCAGCTCGACCGGTTCAAGGCGCTGGCCGACGACTACGGCGCGCAGTTGCGGCTCACCCGCCTGCGCCCCAGCGGTCGCGGCGTCGACAGTTGGGACGATCTGCACCCCACCAACGCGCAGCAACGCGAGATCTACAACTGGCTGATGGCCAACGGCGACAACGTGCTCACCGGCGACTCGTTCTTCCACCTCAACGCGCTGGGCGACCCGCTGCCCGGCTTGAACATGTGCGGCGCCGGGCGAGTGGTGTGCCTGGTGGATCCGGTGGGCGACGTGTACGCCTGCCCGTTCGTGATCCACGGCGACTTCAAGGCCGGCAACGTGCGCGACCAGGGTGGCTTCACCGAGGTGTGGCGCGAGAGCGATCTGTTCCGCGAACTGCGCGAGCCCCAGTCGGCAGGCGCATGCGCCAGCTGCGGCGCGTTCGACGCCTGCCAGGGCGGGTGCATGGCCGCGAAGTTCTTCACCGGCCTGCCGCTGGATGGCCCCGACCCCGAGTGCGTCGGCGGCGACGGCGAAGTCGCGCTCGCCGAGTTGGCACAGTTGGCCGGCCTAGGCGCGCAGCAGCCCGCCGTGCCGGTGAGCGTCAGCCTGAAGCCGCGCCCCACCCCCGACCACACCAAACCCGCTCGCCACCCCGCCCACGCGTAGCCGCACCACATTCCCGAGGGTTTCTACGTGGGCAGGCCTCGCCGAAACCCTCGGGAATGGTGAGTGGCGGGGCAGACCCGGTCGGGCGGGCGCGCACGCTCTAAGGTGACCTGCACCGCCAGCGTTCGGAAGGGGGGCGGATGATCTGGCTGCTCCTGATTCCCGCGTACGCGCTCGGCACGTTCCCCAGCGCGGTCATGATCGCCCGCAGCAAGGGCGTCGACATCACCAAGGTCGGCTCGGGCAACCCCGGCGCCTCCAACATCTCGCGCACATTCGGCAAGCCGTGGGGCGTGCTGGTGTTCGTGCTCGACGGGCTGAAGGGCACGATTCCCGCGGCGGTGGGCCTACTGATCGACGACCGCCGAGTGGCCTGGGGGATGGTCACCGCCGCGGTGCTCGGCCACATGTTCCCCATCACCCGCCGCCTGCGCGGTGGCAAAGGCGTAGCCACCATGTCGGGCGCGGCGTTCGTGCTGCAGCCGGTGGTCTCGGGCCTTCTCGCCGTGCTGTGGTACGCCTCGCTGAAGGCCTCGCAGAAGGCGTCGGTGGCATCGATCGTGGTGATGGTGGGCCTGCCCGCCGGCGTGGCGATCAAGGGTGCCCCCGCGTGGGAGATCGCCACCATCATCGGCATCAACGGGCTGGTGATGATCCGCCACACGGACAACATCAAGAGATTGTTGGATGGCGAAGAGTTGTCCGCGCAACAACTGCCGTCGTCGCAGGGATAGCGTCGCGGCCATGACTGACCTGAATGCCTGGAACCAATCGATCATCACCGAATTCCGCGCCAACGAGGGCGTCGTCGGCGGCCCCTTCGAGGGCGCCACCGTCACGCTCATCACCCACACCGGCGCGAAGACCGGCACCGTGCGCACGAACCCGCTGTGCTGCACCGTCGACAACGGCGACGTGATCATCATCGCCTCGAAGGCCGGCGCGCCCACGCACCCGCACTGGTACCTCAACCTGACGGCCAATCCGGCATGCACCGTCGAGCTGGGCACCGAGAAGTTCGAGGCCACCGCCGTCGAGGTGCAGGGTGCCGAGCGCGACCGCCTGTTCGCCGCGCAGGCCGCCGTCCTGCCACAGTTCAATGAGTACGTCGTCGGTGCCGGCGACCGGGTGATCCCGGTGCTGCGCCTCACTCGCAAGTAGGAACACCGGAACACCATGCGTCTGCTCGAACCACTCGTCCTCGGTGGCACCACTGCCCCCAACCGGGTGATGTTCGGGCCGCACGTCACCAACCTCGGTGCGCTCGACCGCACCTTCACCGCCCGCCACACCGCCTACTACGAGCGTCGCGCTCGGGGCGGCTGTGGCGTGGTGGTGATCGAGGGCGCCAGTGTGCACGACAGCGATTGGCCGTACGAGCGGGCGCCGCTGGCCACGCTGGCGGCCGACGGCTGGGCCGCGATCGCAACGGCAGTGCACGCGCACGGCTCGCTGGCGATCGCCGGACTCGACCACGCCGGCGGCCAGGGCAGCAGCGCGTACCACCAGCGCGAGCTGTGGGCCCCCAGCCGCGTGCCCGAGGTGAACTCGCGTGAAGTGCCGAAGTGGATGGAGGCCGACGACATTGCCGCCGTGGTGGCCGGGTTCGCCGGCGCGACCAAGGTGGCGATCGACGCAGGATGCGACGGTGTGGAGATCAACGCCGGGCAGCACAGCCTCGTGCGCCAGTTCCTGTCCGGTCTCACCAACCAGCGCGGCGACGAATGGGGGCAGGATCGCACGCTGTTCGCCCGCCAGATCATCGAGGCCGTGCGCAGCGCCGTCGGCACGAACGTGATGGGCCTGCGTCTGTCGTGCGACGAGCTGGCCCCGTGGGCGGGCATCACGCCCGAGATGGCACCCGAGATCGCCACCGCCCTCGTGGCCGCAGGCCTGGACTACGTGGTGATGGTGCGCGGCTCGATCTTCTCGGTCGAGAAGACCCGCCCCGACTTCCACGAACCTGCCGGCCACAACATCGATGTGTGCCGCACGGTGAAGGCCGCACTGCCCACCACACCCGTGTTCCTGCAGGGCAGCGTGATCGACCCCGGCCAGGCCGAGTGGGCCGTGACCGACGGGGTGAGCGATGGCGTGGAGATGACCCGCGCCCAGATCGCCGATCCCGACCTCATGGCCAAGCTGGCCGGCGGGCAGGCAGACCGCGTGCGCCCGTGCCTGCGCTGCAACCAGACCTGCCAGGTGCGCGACGGCCGCAGCCCGGTGGTCACATGTGTGGGCGAACCCAGCAGCGGCCGCGAGACCGAAGACCCCGACTGGTACGCCACCACCACCCGCCCGCGCGACGTGCTGGTGGTGGGCGCCGGTGTGGCCGGGCTGGAGGCTGCACGCGTCGCTGCCCTGCGCGGGCATCGGGTGCGCGTCGTCGAGCGCAGCAGCCAGGTGGGTGGCATCGCCGCCGTCACCGGCCCTGGCGCACCACTCGTGCAGTGGCTGGCGGCCGAGTGCGCCGCCGCCGGCGTGAGCATCGAGTTCGGCCTCGACGAATCCGCCGCCCGGCCCGGCGAACTGATCATCCAGGCCACCGGCGCACAGCCCGGCCGCCGCGCGTACGAGATCGCCCCCGGCGCAGTTGTGGTCGATGTCGTGGAGGTGCACTCGGGCGCGGTCACGCTGCCCGACGGGCCGATTGCGTTGTTCGACCCGATCGGGGGCCCGATCGCCGTCGGCCTCGCCGAGCAGTTGGGCGAGCGGGCCACGCTGATCACGCAGGATCAGATCGCCGGCAACGAACTCAGCCGCACCGGCGACCTGGCACCCGCCAACGTGCGCCTGCAGCAACAGGGCGTGACGGTTGCCAAGCGCAGCATCCTGCGCGCGGCGCGCCCCGGCGAGGTCGAGCTGGAAGACCGCTTCAGCGGCGAGCGCCGCACCATCGCCGCGGCGGCCCTGGTGGACTGCGGGTTCCGCCTGCCCACCGAGGCGATCGCCGGTGTGCACGCACAGGCCGGCGACTGCGTGGCACCGCGCACGCTGCACGAGGCTGTGCTGGAAGGCCGTCGCGCCGCGCTGTCGGTGTGAGCCGCCGCCGGTAAGGTCGGAAGCCTGGAGTTCGACCTCGGGCTTCAGGACTAGAATCCATCGCTGTGGCAGCCACCTGGGATGACATTCGAAAGCTGTGTCAGCGGGTTGAACGCGACGCGCTCCAGGCGCCGGACCCGCTCGGGCGGCTGATCAGGGAGTGGCCGCACCTGCCTGCTCCCGACCCCATCGACCGCGTCGCGCGCGATGGGGCCACACTGGATGAGTTGAGCCAACAGCAGTACCTCGCCAAGGTCGCGGCCAACCGTGCTGTCATCGGCCCCCGAACCTGACTTGGCAGCGCTCATCGCAGCGCTCGATCGGCACCACGTCGATTACGTCCTGATCGGTGGGATGGCCGCCCGCGTCTACGGCGCCAGCATGCCCACTCAAGACCTCGAC
The DNA here is from genome assembly GCA_030645495.1 of Actinomycetota bacterium. Classification (GTDB taxonomy): domain Bacteria; phylum Actinomycetota; class Acidimicrobiia; order Acidimicrobiales; family Ilumatobacteraceae; genus UBA668. The sequence goes on along the minus strand of JAUSLV010000006.1, from coordinate 15,424 downwards.
ATCCTCGCGAGAGACATGCCGGACAACATGGAGCGGCTTGCGGCGGCCCTCAATGAGCTGAGCGCACGCTCGGACCTCGCAACGGTCGCCACGACGGACGGGTTATGGGGGATGAATACTTCGTGGGATACGGCGGCCGGTGCTGTCGATGTGCTCGTCGTCGCGAAAGGGCCGACGGGAGGCACGGTGAACTGGCGGGCGGTCGATGCGAACGCCAAGACGCTCCGACACGGTGAACTGAGCGTGCGAATTGCCTCGCTCGAAGATCTCCTGATCATGAAGCTGGCAGTTGGCCGGCCCCGCGACCTGGCGGTGGCCGAACAACTCGTACCCGGATCGACGGAGGCGTTCCGCCGAGGCGTCGGTCGGACGAACACTGACCGGGAGCGATGAGCGTGATCTGGAAACACCACGCGACCCGTGCGACCACCATCGCTCGCAAGTCGTGCTCCCGGACGGTTCCGGTGTGGATGTCGCGCTCAGTCTCGACACCAGTTCAGGTCGGAGGACCTGCGAATTGTCAGCCGCTGCCACGATCGACAACTTCAGTCTCGTCGAGCAGGTTCGTACAGGTTCGTTCCTTCTTCACGTTCGCGTCCCGACGGAAGGTCCGTAGCTGAGGGCACCTCATGCAGAGCCGTCATGTCCTTCAGCCGATTGGCTGTTGCTCACAACGAGTCGCCAGCCGTCCTGGAAGGCCGCTGCGCCGCCCTGCCCGTGTGACACCGGCCCACTAGGGTTCAGCACGTCATGAGTGCCGCCTCGCATCGTTCCCGCGCCGCGGCGCCGCCGGCCGCCGTGCTCTTCGACATGGACGGCACGCTGGTCGACACCGAGCCGTACTGGATCGAGTGCGAGTACGAGCTGGTGGAGCGCTTCGGTGACGCATGGGACGACGACAAGGCGCACTCGCTGGTGGGCTTCGACCTGCGCGATGCGGCCGAGGTGCTGCAAGCGCGCGGTGGCGTACAACTGGAGATCGACGAGATCGTCAACCGGTTGCTCGACGGGGTGATTGCGCGGGTGAACCGCGCCGTGCCGTGGCGACCCGGTGCCCGCGAGCTGCTGGCCGACCTGAACGCAGCGGGGATCCCCTGCGCGATGGTGACGATGAGCTGGCAGCGCCTCGCAGACGCGGTGGTCGACATCCTGCCGGAGGGCACGTTCGCCGCAGTGATCAGCGGCGACATGGTCACCAACGGCAAACCGCACCCCGAGCCGTATCTGGCGGCGGCGCGGGCCTTGCGGGTGCCGGCGCAGCATTGCGTCGCCGTGGAGGACTCGCCCACCGGCATCCGCAGCGCGGTGGCTGCGAGGTGCATCACCTTCGCCGTACCCAACGTGGTCGACATCGCACCCGGCGCCGGCTACACCGTCGTGCCGTCCCTCGACGACATCCCCCGCGCCGCGCTCGGGCTGGCCTCGCCCAGCCGTGAGCGTCGCGTCGCCGGTGCCCGGCGCACCGCCCAGCATCATCGGCGGCGAGTTGTGGCGACGTTCGCGGCACTCGCCGCCGCATTGGGGCTGGCCGCCGGTGGCGTGCTGCTGTTGCGCGACGAGGCGCCGCCGCCGCCCTACCCCGACATGGCCGTGAGCGTGTGGGCGCCGTACTGGGAGCTCGACGTGGCCACCGCCAGCATCGCCACGAATGGCGCCTTGATCCACGAGGTGTCGCCGTTCTGGTACACCGCGAAGGATGCGAGCACGATCACCTACGCGGCGAACATCACGGTCGCGGACACCGCCACGTTCGAGGCCGCCGCACGCGCCTCGGGCGCGAAGGTGATCCCATCGGTCACCGACAGCACCGGGCCGGGAGCGATGGCGGCGATCCTGGCCGACCCATTCGCTCGCGAGCGCCATGTGCAGGCTCTCGTGGCGATCGCCAAGACCTACGACGGCATCGACATCGACTACGAAGCATTCGCGTTCACCGATGCCTACGCCACGTGGGAAGCCACGCGACCCAATTGGGTGGCGTTCGTGCAAGAGCTGGCGGCGGCACTGCACGACGACGGCAAGCTGCTGGTGGTCACCATCCCCCCGGTGTACGACACCGAACGCACGCCCGACAGCGGGCGCTGGGTGTACGACCCGAAAGCCATCGGCGAAGTGGCCGACGCCATCCGGGTGATGGCCTACGACTACAGCGTCGAGACGCCCGGGCCGATCGCTCCGATCGAGTGGGTGCAGACGGTGGTGCGCGCCTTCAAGCAGCTGGTGGCCGACGACTCGAAGATCGTGCTCGGCATTCCGCTGTACGGTCGCAACTGGGTGACGGCCACGAAAGGAACGTGCCCCGACGGTACGCCCGGGCGGGTCAGCCCGTCGCAGATCGAAGTGGCCGCACTCATGCAGGAACACACCGTAGTACCCGTGCACGACCCGACGTTCGAGGAAGCCGTGTTCACCTACCAACGACTCGACGACACCGGCGTGTGCACCCAGACCCGCGAGGTGCGGTTCATGGATGCGCTCGGCGTGCTCGCCCGCATCGACCTGGCTCGAACCGAGCGGATCGGTGGCGTGGCGTTCTGGGCGATGGGGTTCGAGACCGCCGACACCTGGGCCGCCATCGCCCCCGTCGCCCGCCCCCGCTGATCCGCAGCCGGAACACGCTGAGCGGAATAGTTGTGTGCGCAATGATGTTGGACGGATCATGCGTACGATCACGATCCAACGAGCGGGTGACCGCTTCCTCACCGACGTCGGCTGGCTGCACTCGCGGCACAGCTTCAACTTCGGACCGCACTTCAGCCCGGCGCACACGGGGCACGGCCTCCTGCTGGTGAACAACGACGACGTGGTGGCCCCTGGGCAGGGCTTCGGCACGCACAGCCACCGCGACATGGAGATCGTCACGTGGGTGCTGTCGGGCCGCCTCGAGCACCGCGACAGCGAGGGCAACCACGGCGTGCTCCACCCGGGCCTCGCACAGCGGATGAGCGCCGGTCGCGGCATTCGCCACAGCGAGATAAACGCCAGCCCCGACGAGCCCGTGCACTTCCTGCAGATGTGGGTGCCGCCCGACACGCCCGGCGTGCAGCCCGGCTACGAGCAACGCGACCTCAGTGACCGCCTCGCCGCTGGTGGTCTCGTGGCCATCGCCAGCGGGCAGGGGCACGAGGGCGCGATCACGATCCACCAGCAGGGTGCCATGCTCTGGGGTGCCCGACTGGGCGCGGGTCAGTCGCTGGCGGTGCCGACAGCGCAGCACGTGCACCTGTTCGTCGCCGTCGGCAGCGGCGCGCTCGACGCTGCGGGCGACCTCGACACCGGCGACGCGGTCCGCATCACCGGCGTTGCGGAGGGCCTGCGGTTCACCGCCGGCCAGGAAGGTGCTGAACTGTCGGTATGGGCCACGGACTAGAGGGTGACGATCGGGCGGCGTTCACCGCCCGCCGCGAGGAGCTGAGCGCACAGTACCTGCTGCCGCGCGACCGTCGACCGGAGTCGAGCGCGCGTGGTGTGCACCACACAGCGATGATCAGCAGCGATGTCGAGCGCACGATCCGCTTCTACGTGGAGATCTGCGGCTTCCCGCTGCTGGAGATGTTCGAGAACCGCGATTACCAGGGCAGCACGCACTTCTTCTTCGACCTCGGGCAGGGCAACACGCTCGCCTACTTCGACCTCCCGGGTCTCGACGTCGGGCCCTACCAGGAGGTGCTGGGTGGCCACCACCACCTGGCGATCTCGATGGAGCGGGACGAGTGGGAGCGTGCCCGCCGGCGCCTGGCAGCAGCCGGCATCGAGTTCGCCCACGTCGACGGGTCGTCGCTCTACTTCCGCGGGCCCGACGGTGAACGGCTGGAGTTGATCAGCGACCCGTTGCTGGAGATGTACGGCAAGTCCGTCGGCTGAACGATCGGGTGACGCGCGCCGCCTACCATCGCCGCATGGAACACCACTTCGCCACCGTCTGGGAATCGATCGCCGATGTGCTGGGCGACCACACCGCGGTCGTGCACGCCGACCGCCGCTTCACCTGGTCGCAGTACGACGACCGGGCCGCTCGCATGGCCGCCGCGTATGCGGCCGCCGGCCTCGGGCCCGACTCGAAGGTGGGGCTGTACCTCTACAACGGCAACGAGTACCTCGAGTCGCACTACGCGGCCTTCAAGATGCGCGGCGTGCCGATCAACGTGAACTACCGGTACATCGACGAAGAGCTGCGTTACCTGCTCGAGAACTCCGACGCCGAGGCGCTCGTGTTCCACTCGTCGCTGGGCGACCGCGTCGAGCGCGTACGCGAGCGCGTGCCCAACGTGAAGCTGTTCATCGAGGTCGACGATGGCGACGCGGGCCGCGTGCAGGGTGCACTGCGCTACGAGGACGTGATCGCCGGCCACGACCCGATGGCCCGTCTCACCCGCTCCGAGACCGACGTGTACATGCTCTACACGGGCGGCACCACGGGCATGCCCAAGGGCGTGATGTACGACATGGGCAACCTCACCCGCTCGTTCGAGGCGCTCGGCTTCCCGCTGCTGGGCAAGGAGCCGCCGGAGGACGCCGGCGAGATCGCCGGCATGGTGAAGGAGGTCGCGGATGCGGGCGGCCGGCTGATCAGCTTGCCCAGCGCGCCGCTGATGCACGGCACGGGCATGTGGCTGGGGGCGATGATCCCGCAGCTGGGCGGCGCACAGATCGTCACCTTGCAGAGCCGCTCGCTCGACCCCAACGAGGTGCTCAGCACCGTCGTACGCGAAGACGTCACCAACCTCACGATCGTGGGCGACTCGTTCGCCCGCCCGCTGATCACCGCGCTCGATGCTGCCGCCGCCAGCGGCACGCCCTACGACCTGTCGAAGCTGAAGATGATCGTGTCGAGCGGCGTGATGTGGACCGCCGAGGTGAAAGAGCAGCTGATCGACCGCATCGAGCACGTGATCCTGCTCGACGCGATGGGCTCTTCGGAAGGCTCGATGGGCACCAGCATCTCGATGAAGGGCGTGCCCCCGGCCACCGCCACGTTCACGAAGAACCCCAACGCCAAGGTGTTCACCGACGACGACCGGGAGGTGCAGCCGGGCTCGGAGGAAGTGGGCCTGCTGGCCGCCGGCGGGATGGTGCCGATCGGCTACTTCAAGGACCCGGAGAAGTCGGCGCGCACGTTCCGCACGATCGATGGGGTGCGCTACTCGTTCCCCGGCGACATGGCGATGGTGGCCGCCGACGGGTCGCTGATCCTGCTCGGGCGTGGCAGCCAGGTGATCAACTCCGGCGGCGAGAAGATCTTTCCCGAAGAGGTGGAGGAAGCCGTCAAGCGTGTCGACGGCGTGATCGACTGCCTCGTGGTGGGCGTGGACGACGAGAAGTTCGGGCAGGCCGTCACCGCGGTCGCGTCGCTGGTGCCCGGCGCTGTCGTCACCGAGGCGCAGATCATCGCCGCAGTGAAGACCGACCTCGCCGCGTACAAGGCACCGAAGCGAGTGGTGTTCGTGGCCGAGGTGCCACGAGCTGCCAACGGCAAGGCCGACTACAAGGGCGCCCGCAACCTGGTGGACTGATCACGGCCGCCGGTGGCCGCCGGGGGCCGGGCCGGGCCGGGCCGGGGCGACGTCAGCTCTGGAGCTTGTCGCGGAAGAACTGCAGCACGCGCTGCACACTCGGCTCGTCGCGCTGTTCGGTGAGCACGCTGTGGTCGCGCTTGGTGGTGCTGGGCAGTTCGACGGCGATGAACGACTCGCCCAACAGCTCGCGCAACGAATCGAAGCGGGTGCCCACGAGCTTGTCGTCGGTGTAGCGCAGCCCCAACACCTGGCAGCCCTCGGCGGCGCGGCGGGCAACCAGCAGCGCGTCGTCGGACGACAGGTTGAGGTTCGCGGCCCGCTCCTTCGCACCGATCGCGAACGGCATCGAGGGCTGGCTGAGCACCGGGGCCACCATGATGTCGTCGACCATCATCCCCAGCGCGAACCCGCCGCTGAAGCACATCCCCACCGCACCGACGCCGACACCGCCGACCTCACCGTGCAGGTTGCGGGCCAGCGCGCGCAGCCAACTGATGATCGGCGACGTCTCGTTGAGCGCCCAGGTGGTGAACTCGCGGGCGATGCACACTTTCAGCATCGACGACGCGATGTAGGGGGCACTGACCTCTTTCCCCGGTGTGCCCACGAGATCGGGCATCACGACGGTGAACCCCGCGTCGACCACCTCGTTCGCGAAGACGGTCACCTTGGGGGTGATGCCCGGGATCTCGTGCACCACCACCACTCCTGGGCCGGTGCCCCGGCGGTACACGTCGCGGGTGAACCCGGCAGCCGTGAACTGCGACCGCTCCCAACCGTCCAACACCGTCGTCATCGCAGCATCTCCTTCACAGGCGCCTCAGCGCGTCGAGGGCGCGCTCGGCGAGCGCGTCGGTGGCCGACTTGTACGACGACACATCCACGTCGTCCTGGCGCCCCATCGCGCCCTTCAGGTAGCGGGCGTACACGCCCTCGCTGATCACGGCCAACCGCCAGCAGCCGAACGCCACGTAGTAATCGATCTGCGACAGGTCGAGGCCGGTGCGCCGTGCATAACGCTCGACGATGTCGTTGTACGCGGGGAAACCCCCGGCCGGCGTAGGGTCGTTCGCCCGGAAGTTCGATGCCGCTGAATCGAACCAGTACACGCCGAGGTAGCCCACGTCGGCGAGCGGGTCGCCCAACGTGCACAGCTCCCAGTCGAGCACCGAGGTCACCCGACCCGACGACACGTCGACCAACACGTTGCCGAAGCGGTAGTCGCCGTGGGCGATCGACACCGCCTGCTGCGCCGGTTGGTGCTCGCGCAGGCGGCGGGCCACCTCGTCGATCGCGGGCAGCTCACGGGTCTTCGATTGCTCCCACTGCATGCTCCAGCGCTTCACCTGCCGCTCCACGTAGCCCTCGCGCTTGGCCAGGTCACCCAAGCCGACGGCATCGATGTCGACCGCGTGCAGGTCGGCCAGCACGTCGGCCAGATCGTTGCCGGCGGTACCGCGCAACGCCACCGGCAGCAACGCGGCTCGCTCGACACCGTCGAGCACCACCCCGTCGACGAACCCCATCACGTAGAACGGCGCACCGTTGACGGCCTCGTCGGTGCACAGCCCCAGGCACGGCGGCACGGGCACGCCGGTGCTGCCGACCGCGGAGATGATGCGGTGCTCGCGCGCCATGTCGTGTGCCGTGGCCAGCACATGGCCCAGTGGTGGACGGCGCAGCACGTAGCGTTCGCCGTTCGCGTCGGCGACTCGGAACGTGAGGTTCGAGCGACCACCGGCGATCAGGTCGAAGGTGAACGGCGCTGCGGCACCGGGGATGTTCTCCACCAGCCAGCGAGTGACCGGTTCGGCGTCGATACCTTGCACGAGCGGCAACCGTAGTGGCTGCTCGCCCCTGTGAGCGGTGTCAGCGGGGTCGGCCGACGCCGACCACCTTGTTCCAGTGCACGACGGTGACGCTGACCGTGGTGCCCGGTTCCGGGGCATGCACCATCTGGCCGCTGCCGAGATACAGGCCCACGTGGCCGATCGGCGAGTAGTAGAAGATCAGGTCGCCCGGCTGGGCCTGGTCGGTGGGCACGTGCGTGACGGCGTTGTACTGCGTGCGGCTGGTTCTTGGCAGCGACACGCCGGCCTGCGCCCACGCCCACCAGGTGAGCCCGGAGCAATCGAATGCACCGTTCGGGTTCGGAGTGGCCGTCGCGAACTTGTAGGGCACACCCAGCTGGCTCAATGCGGCATTCACCGCGATGCCGGCCTTGCCCGACGGCGCCGGATAGCTGACGGCCGCAGCGCTCGCGCCCGAACCGCCACCCCGCGGTGCGCTCTTCGTGGTCGCCGCGGCGGCCTTCGCCCGCTTGGCCGAGGCGGCCCGCGCCCTTCGATCCTGCTCGGCCTTGAACTTGGCCTCGCCCAGTTCCTTCTTCGCCTTCGCGAGCTTGGAGGTGTACACGTCTTCCAGTTCGGCGTAGGCGTCGCGCTTGTCGTCGAGCGTGGTCAGCAGCTCGGCGGCTTCGGCCTGGTTGCGCTCCATCCGAGTCTTCACGTCGACCAGCTCGTCGGCCACCGCGTGCAGACCGTCGAGATCGGTCTGCCCGACATCGATGGCCACCAGCGACAGCGCGGCGGTCTGCTCGGCTTTGCTGTACGTGTCGGCGTCGGAGAAGATCGGGCTGAGCGTCAACGTGTCGCCACTGGTGTAACGATCGAGGGCGATCTGCGCCAACACGTTCTCCACATCGCCGAGTTGCGCGTTCAGCTCGTCGATCTTGGCCTGCGACGCGGCAACCTCGACCTCGAGTTCGGCCTGGCGCTCCTCGGCCTCGCCGTAGTCCTCGTCGATCTGGCCCATCGCGTCGGCGAGGTCTTCGAGCTCTTGAAGCATCGCGTCGACCTTGCGCTGCGCCGAGCCGACGCCGTCGGCCGTCACCACCTGCGGGCCGCCGAGCAAGGCGGCCAGCAGTGCGGCTGCGGTCAGCAGCAGCGGGAGCCGGCGAGGGGAGGACATGACCACGGCAGTCTAGCAATGTTACGAATGCATTGCGGAGCACCGGGGTGCGATGGCGCACCTACTCCCATTCGATCGTTCCCGGCGGTTTCGACGTGACGTCGTACACCACCCGGTTGACGCCCGGCACCTCGTTGATGATCCGGTTCGACATCGTCTCCAGCAGCCCGTACGGCAGCCGCGCCCAGTCGGCCGTCATCGCGTCGTCGCTGGTCACGGCCCTGATGATGATCGGGTGGGCGTAGGTGCGTTCGTCGCCCATCACACCCACTGAGCGCACGTCGGCCGCCAGCACGGCGAAGCTCTGCCACAGCTCGCGCTCGAGCCCGGCCTTGTGGATCTCGTCGCGCACGATCGCGTCGGCGAGTTGCAGGGTGGTGACGCGCTCGGGAGTGACCTCACCGAGGATGCGCACCCCCAGCCCGGGGCCGGGGAACGGCTGGCGCAGCACGATCTCGTCGGGCAGGCCGAGTTCCTTGCCCAGCTTGCGCACCTCGTCCTTGAACAGGTCGCGCAGCGGCTCGACCAGTTCGAGCGTCATGTCGTCGGGCAGACCACCCACGTTGTGATGGCTCTTGATCACCGCGGCGGTGCCATCGGCGCCACCACTTTCGATCACGTCGGGGTAGAGGGTGCCCTGCACCAGATACTTCGCGTCGCTGAGCCCGCCGGTGTGCTCTTCGAAGATGCGCACGAACAGTTCACCGATGATCTTGCGCTTCTGCTCGGGTTCCACCACCCCGGCGAGCTTTTCGAAGTAACGCGGGCCGGCGCTGACGTGGATCAGCTCGATGCCCATGTTGCGCTTGAACGTCTCCACCACTTGGTCGGATTCGTTGAGGCGCATCAGCCCGGTGTCGACGTAGATGCACACCAGCTGGTGGCCGATCGCCTTGTGCACCAACGCTGCGGCGACCGCCGAATCCACGCCACCGCTGAGCGCGCAGATCACCCGGCCGGTGCCCACCTGGGCCTTCACCACGGCCACCTGCTCGTCGATGATCGAGCCCATCGTCCAGTTCGGTTCGCAGCCGGCCAGGTCGTGCAGGAAGCGCTGCAGGACCTGCATGCCGAACGGGGTGTGTACTACCTCGGGATGCCATTGCACGCCGTAGATGCCACGCTCCACGTGCTCCATCGCGGCCACCGGGGCATCTGGGGTGGTTGCCGTGGCCACGAACCCCTCGGGAACCACCGTCACCGCGTCGAAGTGGCTCATCCACACGTCTTGCTCGGCCGGCAGCCCGGCCAGCAGGGCCGACTCGCCCACCAGCGTGGCCTTGGCCCGCCCGTACTCGCCACGCAGGCCACGGCCCACCGTGCCGCCCAACTGCTGGCCGATCAGCTGTACGCCGTAGCAGATGCCCAGGATCGGGATGCCGAGGTCGTAGATCGCCGGGTCGAGCGACGGGGCGCCGTCCACGTGCACGCTCTTGGGGCCGCCCGAGAGGATGATCGCCGACGGCTGCTTGGCCGACACCTCGGCAGCGGTGATGCGATGCGGCACGATCTCGGAGTACACGTTGAGTTCGCGGACACGCCGCGCGATCAGCTGCGCGTACTGCGCCCCGAAGTCGACCACCAGGACCGTGTGTGTTCGCACCATTCCGTGGATGGTAGGCGGTGATCGTGGCGGACGGTCATATCCATGCGTCGCACAGTGAGTACTGCGCCGACAGGAATGAGTAGCCATGAACACGAGGATCTGGTCAACTTGCTCTATGCACCGCAACATCCTCCACCGAGTCGCCGTGGGCGTCGCCGTCGCCTCCGGCCTGCTCACTCTCGGGGCCTGCAGCAGCGACTCGCACTCCCCCGGCGCGGCGATCACCGCCGCGGGCGATTCCACATCCTCCACGCCGTCCACCACCATCGCCGGTTCCGGCGGGGCCACCACCACTGCACCGTCCACGACGGCGTCGGCAACGCCCACCACCGCGTTCACCTGCCGCCGCACGCCCGCGGCATGGGACGACAACGTGCGCCTCGGCGACTGCGACGACCACGGGTACGTGCAGACGATCGAAGAGCGCCTCACCGTGCTGGGCTTCCCGTGCACCGTTGACAACGAGTTCCGCAGCGACACCGACGCCGCCGTGCGTGCGTTCCAAGCCTCCAGGGGCCTCACCGTCGACGGCCAGGTGGGCGTGAACACGTGGGCGGCACTCACCGAGGGTGGCATCGGCGACTGAGCTCCGCCGTCGCGGTGTAAAGCGCGCGTTCCGCTGCGACGATGTGGACCCATGACACGGGTGACCCACCTCCTCCTGCGCGGCGGCCTCGGCCTGTTGCCCCTCGGCCTCGCGATCGCCGGCTGCAGCGGCGACGGACCGTTCCAATCCTCCGACGACACCGCGGTGGTGACGGTCGCCGACGACACGGCCTCCACGACACCGGCCACCGGCATCGCCGCCAACGAGTTCCTCCCCGAGGACCAGAACATCAGCGATTGCGTGGGCACCAACGAACGCCCCGGCTGCGGCAGCAGGTCGAAGGGTGGCTTGCACCTGTACTTGGTGTTCGCCGCGCTGTTCGGCGGCGTCGGCTTCATCGCCTGGCGGGTGTCGATCGGCATCCGCGCCCGCGACGCCGTGATGAACGCGACCCCCGACGACCAGGGCGACAAGGGCGACCCCACCGCCTGAACCACCTCAGGGCTAGCGTCGACGGCGTGACACCCGAGGACTTCCGCCTGCACGGCCACGCGCTGATCGACTGGATCGCCGACTACGTGGAGGGGGTCGAGCGCTACCCGGTGGCCAGCCAGGTGCAGCCCGGCGACATTCGTGCCGCGCTGCCCGAGCACCCGCCCACCGCGGCCGAGCCGTTCGCGAACGTGCTCGCCGACCTCGACCGAGTGGTGATGCCCGGCATCACCCACTGGCAGCACCCGTCGTTCATGGCCTACTTCCCGGGCAACTCCAGCTACCCGGCGATCCTCGGCGAGTTGGCCGCGGCGGGCCTTGGCGTGCAGGGCATGAGCTGGGTCACCAGCCCCGCCTGCACCGAGGTGGAGACGCTGATGATGGACTGGATGCACGAGCTGCTGGGCCTGCCCCAACGGTTCCGCTCCACCAGCGCCACAGGTGGCGGTGTGATCCACGGCTCGGCCAGCGAGGCCACCCTCGCGTCGATCCTGGCGGCGCGCTGGCGCATCACCGGCGGCGAGATCAACACCACCGGCGACACCAGCCGGCTCGTCGCCTATGCCACCTCACAGGCGCACAGCAGCATCGAGAAGGGGCTGCGCATCGCCGGTGTGGGCACCCACCACCTGCGCATCGTGCCCCACGACGCCGCGTACGCGATGGTGCCCGCCGAGCTCGAGCGGTTGATCGAAGCCGACGGGGCCGCCGGGCTCACCCCGTTCTGGGTGTGCAGCACGCGCGGCACCACGTCGTCGATGGCGTTCGACCCCACGCCGGCGATCGGGGCGATCGCGCAGCGGCACGGGCTGTGGCTGCACGTCGACGCGGCGATGAGCGGCATCGGCGCGCTGGCGCCCGAGCAGCGCTGGATCAACGACGGGCTGGAGTTGGCCGACAGCTACTGCACCAACCCGCACAAGTGGATGGGCGTCAACTTCGATTGCGACCTGTTCTACACCGCCGACCGGGTGGCCTTGCTGGGCGCGCTCAGCATCCTCCCCGAGTACCTGCGCAGCGCGGCGGCCGAGAGCGGCAAGGCGATCGACTACCGCGACTGGCAGATCCCGCTCGGCCGCCGGTTCCGCGCGTTGAAGCTGTGGTTCACGATCCGCGCCGGCGGCGCCGACGACGCGGTCGCGATGATCCGCCGGCACGTGGCGCTCACGCAGCAACTCGTGCAGCTGGTGCAGGCCGACGATCGCTTCGAGGTGGTGGCACCGCACCCGCTGAACCTGCTGTGCATCCGCCTGACGACCGGCGACGAGGCCACCGATGCGCTCATCGAGCGAGCCAACGCCACTGGCCAGGCGCTCTTCACGCGCACCGTGCTCGACGGCAAGGTGGCCTGCCGCGTGTCGATCGGCGGGCGCACCACCGAGGAACGGCACGTGCTTGCCGCGTGGAAGTTGTTGCAGGCGCTCGCAACCGATTGACTCCGACTCACGCCCACATCCGGGCGTGTCAGAAGGAGAAGAGCATGCGGCTCCGGTTCGCACTGCTCGTCGCGGTCACGAGTGTCCTGACCGTCCTATCGCCGGCCACTGCCGGCCCTGTCCATGCAGCCGTTCACCCCGCCGCCCACGCTGTCGCCGGCGACTGGGCCTACGTGCAGTACGAGTTGTACAGCGTGTCGCTCGGCACGTTCGTGGCCCACACCGGCACCGGCGACCGCTGGTACGACTGGAGCACCGACTACTGCTCGGCGCCACTGGTGGGCAGCACCGGCCTGTCGTTCGACTTCCGTGCGGCCTGCCGGCGGCACGACTTCGGCTACCGCAACCTCAAGCTGCTCGACCGACGGTACGGCGCGGGCCTCTGGAACGGCACCAATCGCCGGCGGGTCGATCAGCAGTTCCTGGCCGACATGAAGTCGCACTGCCGAGGCAGGGCAGTGTGGCTGCAGCCGTCGTGCTTCGGCTGGGCCGAGACGTACTACACGGCCGTGCGCCTGTGGGGTGGGCCGTAGCCCGGTCGGCCCCGGCAGTAACCGGCACGGCCAGGTGCCCGGTTCAGGGCATCGGTTCGTTCGCTGAAGGTGGTGTGCGACCAGGAATGTCGTACACCACCTCCAGCAGCCATTTCAGGATGCGGCCGGTGAGGCCCCACACGGTCTCGTCGTCGAGGTCGTAGAACGCGATCGGGTGCTCACCGAAGCCGATGTCCCAGTACTCCTCGCGATAGGTGCCGGGCAGGGTGAAGTCGTGCAACGGCACCCAGAGCACGCGGTCCACCTCGGCCGCGTGCCCCACCAGTTCCAGCGGTTCGGGAATGTGCCCGAGCACCGGCATGATCCAGTTGTTGTTGATCAGCGGGCGCACGGGGTGCAACCGGCCGGCCACCGTCACGGCTTCGGGCAGCAGGCCCACTTCTTCCCACGCTTCGCGGAGCGCGGCCTGCTCGTAGGTCTCGCCGGGGTCGAGCTTGCCGCCGGGGAACGTAACCTCGCCCTTGTGCGTGCGCATGTGCCACGGGCGGCGGGTCAGCAGCACTTCGGCGCCACGCGGGCCGTCGGCCAGCAGCACCAGCACGGCCGCCGGGCGGTCGTCGTGGCTGGTATCGGGGTCGTCGGGCCATGGCTCGGCGATCAGGGCACGGATGGCGTGCGCGGTGTCGTGGATCGCTGCCGGCACCGGCCAGGGCGGGCCGACACCGGGCCGCCACGCTGCGGGGCGGTTGATGATCTGCTGCCCGCCGGGGCGCTGCTCAGGCGGAAGGGGTCCAGCCACTGTCGATCAGTTGTCGCAGCACCGTGGGCAGGCCGGCGGTCTTCAGCGAGGCCAGCACCTTGCCGGGAGCCTGTTCGCCGCGCTCGAATTCCTCCCAGGCGGAGAGGATCTTGCCGAGATCGGGTGCAGGAGCTTCGAACGCCATGCGACCAGGGTACCGGCGGGTCAGGATTCTCGCTTGGCCCGTGCCCGGCGCACCATGTTCACACCCGTGCCGACTGCCCGCCCGGCCTTCTTGCCCAGCTCGGTGCTGCGGTCGCCCGCCGGCGCGTCCGCCGCTGCCTGCTGGCGGGCCGCGACCTTCTCGTCGCGCGTGAGGCGCACGTTCTCTTCGAAGCTGCTGCCCCACCACACGACCGCGTGCACGACCGCGATGCCCACCATCACGACGCGGGTGTCGTTGCGCACGTCGACCCAGGGCTGCAGCGCGGCGGCGAGTTCGAGGCCGATCAGCACCGGGTCGAACACGCGGTGCACGCGGCGGTGGATCAGCCGGAACGCCGACACAGCGCCTTTGGTGCACGCCGCGTACAGCAGGATCACGCCACCCACTACCGACGGCACCAACGGCTGCGGGCTCTGCATCCCGGTGGCCACCAGCGCCCCGCCGAGGATGTACTCCACGAGCTGATGCATCCAGAACGGACGCTTGCCGGTTCCGTCAGCCATATGTCGCGGTCGCCCTGTCGAGCGTGGCCCGATCGGCGGCCGCGTCAACCCGGACGCGGAGATCGGCGAACGCTCGCCACGTGGCGATGTACGTTGCAAGCGCGATCACCATGACCACGATCGTCAGCGCGTTCACCGGCACGTGCCCTTCGAAGTACCTCATCGGGCCGTCGGTCTCGATCGGCCGTCCAGCGACGTAACCCGCGACGATCGCGAGGCCCAGAGCGGTGCCGCCGGCGAGCACGCTCGCTGTCGTCCAACGGCGAAGGCCACCGAACCAGGTGGCCAGATGCCGACAGCCGAGCACAGCGAGCAGCAGCGCTGCACCACTGCTGGCGATGACGACGGCGCCTGCCGTGGAGCCCTCGTGCTGCCAGGACACCCACGCGGCGATGGCGTCGCACGCAAGCGCCACTGCTGCTGCGCTGAACCATGCGCGGGCAGCGCCGGAGCTGATGATGGCGACGTACAGGAGAAGGCCGAGCACGGTCACTGGCCCGAGCACATCGACCACACCGCCATTCACCACCGCGAACAGCAACACCAAGGGGCCGAGGAGCCGCAAGGCCTTCGCCAACCGCTGTGTACGCGCCACCGGGTCCATTGCCGCCGAGCCTAGTGCCGCGCGGATCATCGTTCGCTCTGCACTCGGTCGGGGCCCGGGAGGTCCTCATTTCCACATCGACAACCTGCGTTGTCGCGACGACAACCGGCGTTGTCGTCCTCACCTTTGTGTGGGTGCTTCCCAGTGGCCGTAGCGCGCGATGGCTGCTTGGCGGGTGACGCCGAGGTGGCGGCCGATAAAGGCCCAGTTGGCGCCGTGGCGGCGGAGCGTGAGGACATGGTCCTGTTGGCGCTGCGCGAGGACTTCGCGTAGCGCCCGGATCGCGCGGAG
>JAUSLV010000024.1 GCA_030645495.1 Actinomycetota bacterium | reverse complement strand
TTGTGTAGATCCCTGTACCTAAGGCCATCGCGGGCAAGCCCGCTCCCACACAAGCCCCACAATGGCGTAGTGTCATGTCCGAAGATTATTGCGCGTCGAACGCCTGCCCATTGATCCCCGAGCTGTCCGGGCCCATCAGGTACAGGTACACCGGCATGATCTCTTCCGGCAGCGGGTTGTTGGCCGGGTTTTCCCCAGGGTAAGCCTGGGCACGCATGCTGGTCCGGGTGGCGCCGGGGTTGATGCTGTTGGCGCGCACTGCCGCCACGGTGTCGAGTTCGTCGGCCAGGGTGGCCAGCAGTGGGCGCTGCACGTCGACGCTGTCGCCGATGGCGGGCACGGCCGCGCGATCGTCGGCGATCACCAGGGTGCTGTGCATGTGCGGCCGCTCGAGCAGGGTGAGCCGACGGCGGGCGAAGTGGAACGGGCTGAGCGGGGCACCCCCGGCGGCTTCGGGGGGCAACGCCTCGATGCCGTGCGCCGAGCCGCCGCCCACCACCAACAACGTGCCGTCGTGCGGTGCCGGGCTGTGCAGGTAGCCGGCACGCTCGCCGGCGCGGATCGGCCGCGCGTCGAGCACGTCGGCCGACAGCCGCAGGAACGGCCCCTTCGGCGTGCCGTGCCACAGCGCGGTGCCCACGCGGATGCGGAACTCGCGGCCCGGGTGGCGGGTGCACAGCATGGCCAACGCCTGCGGGCCGAGGTGGCTGACCCACAGGGGAGTATTGGGGGGCAGGTGTGGCAGCCACGCCTCGACCTCGGCCGCGCGGCTGTCGTCGTCGCCGACCAGGGGCAGGTGGATCGCGAAACCCTCCACCGCCAGCGCAGCCGACGCCACGGCGGCTATCAGCGCGGGCAGGCCCGCAGGGTCGACGCCGTAGCGGCGCATGCTGCTGGCCAGCTTCACCATCACCCGGCCGTGCCAGCCGGCGAGCGCGGCAACGTGCGCGACGTGCCCCACGGTGAGCACCGCCCGAGCGTCGGCGGGTGCCTGCAACGTGGGGGTGAGCACGATCGGGGTCAGCTCGGGTGGCACCCCGGCCAGCTCGCGGGTGGTGCCCACGCACACCTCGCCGGCCAGGTCGCGGGCCAGGTCGTGCAGCACGGTGCGGCCGAAGCCGTAGCCATTGCCCTTCACGACCGGCACCAAGCCACGACCGTAGGCGTTGGCCGTGGCGTGCACGTGCTGCAGCCACTCGGCGCGGCGAACGGTGAGGCGCACGGTCATCGTCGCGAGGGTAGCCCCAGCGGTCGTCGGCGGGTCAGCCAGCGTCCGGTGGAGGTAATCCCGAGTTGTCTGATCGGGATTATCGGACTACGATCATCGCATGCGGTCACGGCTGTTCGAATTCCCCAATCCGGTCAACGAAACCTCGGCCCGCCTGGTGGCCGGCGGTGTGGTGACGCAGGGCGTGGCCTTCCTCGCCATCCGCCAGTGGTGGGTGCTGATCCCGCTCACCTACGGCTTCCTCGCTCGCGTGCTGTCCGGGCCGCGGTTCAGCCCGCTCGGCCAGTTCGTCACCCGCGTGGTCACGCCCCGCCTGCAGCTGCAGCACCGCATCGTGCCCGGCCCGCCGAAGCGCTTCGCCCAGGGTGTGGGCCTCGTGTTCAGCGGCGGCGCCCTGCTGGCCTGGGGCCTCGGCGCCCACGCCGTCAGCTATGCGCTGATCGTGGGCCTGGTGGCAGCCGCCTCGCTGGAAGCGTTTGCCGGGTTCTGCCTCGGCTGCGTGGTGTTCAACCGGCTGATGCGGTGGGGCTTGATCCCCGCCGAGGTGTGCCTGGAGTGCAACGACATCAGCGCCCGGCTCGTGCGGGCCAGTTCCTGACGTCGGGCAGCAGCGGGCCCGGTTCGCCCTCGGCCACGACACCGGCCCACACTCCGGCCCCGTACGCCGCCTGATCGACGAACAACAGCGGCGCGTCGAGCAGCGGCCGTAGCGAGCGGGTGCGCACGGCATCGGCCAGCACCGGCACGGTGAACGCGGCCAACACCGGCAGGCGCGCCCGGCGACAGCAGGCGGCGGCCACCAGCGCCACAGGCCACCACACGCGGGTGGTGGCCTGCGCCAGTTGCCGGCCGGCGGCGAGATGGCCGAGACCGGCCATGCGCGCTGCCTCGCGCGGCGGCACATCGGCCAGCTTGCGCTGCAAGGCCACGATCGTGCCGGCCGCAACGCCCAGTGCCAGCAGCGGCCGGCGGGACAGCGCCAGCGCCCACACCAGCACGCTCCAGCCGCTCATCCGCACGGGCGCCAGCGCGCCCGGGTGGCGGCGGGCCAGCGTGGCTGCCGAGCGCCCGTAGCCCATCCGCTGGCGCACCCAGCCGAGCACCGTGTGCCGCGCCTCGTGGTGGGCCACCACGGCGGGCTCGTAACGGCAGCGATGGTCGGCCTCTGCCAGGCGCCACACCAGATCCACGTCCTCGCCCAGGCGCATGCCCTCGTCGAACCCGCCCAGCGCGCGCACCGCCTCGGTGCGGCACACCAGCACGGCCGCGGGCACGTAGCTGACGCGGGTGCCGGCGGCGATCCGCGCCGGCTGGTCACCGAGGTCGAGCGGGCTGTGCCGTTGCTCGTGGCCGGCCAGCACGCCGGGCCCGGGGGCACCCATCACCCGCGGGGCCACCAGCGCCACCCGCGGGTCGGCGAAGTGGGCCAACAGCGGGGCCAGCCAGCCGTCGGGCAGCCGCACGTCGGCATCGATGAACGCCACCAGCGGGGTGGCCACTTGCGCCAGGCCGGTGTTACGCGCCGCCGAAGGGCCGCCGTTCGTGGCTCGTCGCACCACGCCGGCCCCGCCCGACACCGGTGCGGGTACGGGGCTGGCATCGTCGACCACGATCGTGCGCAGGCCGGCCAGCGCGGGTGTGCCGAGTGCTGCGGGTACCCGCTCGAACGTGGGCATCACCACGGTGACGTCGGCGGGGGCGAAGGGGCCGTGCGCGGGGGTGGGGTGCAGCGCGCCGGCGTCGATGAAGCGGTCGATCAACTGGCGGATCGCGGGCGTGTCGGGCACCTCGCCGGTCTCGGCGAGTGCGATCACGTGGGCGCCGCCGGTGGAGAGGCGGAACAGCCGCAACGGCGAACCGGCGATCACCACCTTGCCGTCGGCCGGTGGGCCCGCCGGGCGGCGCCAGGTGGGGTCGAGGCGCACCCGCAGGCCGGTGGCGGGCGCGTGCGGGTGGCCGGGAGTGCTGCTCACTCCCACCACTCGTCGACCGCGGCCATCAGGTCGATCCCCAACCGGGTGAGCACCGCGCGGCCGTGAGCAGCGTTGGCCTGAGTGGGGTCGCCGAGCACACCGTTGGAACTGACCGCGCGCACCCCGTTGCCGGCCATCGCGTCGAGCAACTCGGACAGCGGGGCGGTGTTGCCGGCCTCGGCTTGGTCCATGCGCACCAGCTCGGGCGACAGCGCCAGCATCATCGAGGTTTCGGTGTCGCCGGCATGGGCGTCGCCGCCCTCCACCTTCGGGAACCAGGCCAGCACCCGGCGCTGTTCGGTGGTGAGCACGCGCACCGCGGCACGCATCGCGTCGCGGTTGCCGCCGTGGCCGTTCACCAGCACCACGCCGGCGCTCCAGTCGGCGCTGCGCACCAGTTCGATCAGCACCTGCTGGAACACCTCGGTGCCCAACGACAGCGTGCCCGGGAAGCCCTGGTGCTCGCCGCTGGCGGAGATCGACAGGGCGGGAGTGACGAGCACTTCTCCGTCGTCGAACTTCGACGCGAGGTGCTCTGCGAGCGCCTTGGCGATGCGGGTGTCGGTGTCGAGCGGCAGGTGCGGCCCGTGCTGCTCGCACGAGCCCACGGGCACCACCAGCAGCGGGCGGCGGCCGGAGTTCCAGTAGTCGGTCCAGTGGGTGTTGCCCAGGTAGCGCGTCATGCGCCGATCATTCTGGCTGGCGACGGCTGCTTCCGTGGCCGGCGAACAGGATCAGGGTGTGCCGATACAGACGAAATAGCCGCCGCGGGTGCCCACGTAGATGCGCCCCTTCCAGATCACCGGCGTGCTCTCGATGTTGCCGTCGAGCTGCACGGTCCAGAGCTCGGAGGGCTGCACGCTCGGGTTGGAGACGTCGTAGGCGTGCAGGATTCCGGCGCCGTCGCCCTGGATCAGCACACCATCCACCAGCAGCGGTGAGCTGAGCGCCGGGCCGTTGATCTTCTGCGTCCACAGCACCGCGCCGGTGGTGCGGTCGATGCCGTAGATCTCGCCCGGCTTCGTGGTCCAGATCACGACGTTGCCGGTGATGATCGGCGTGGTCCACACCCCGTCGTCGGCGCGGAACGTCGTCTTCACCGACCACACGATCGGGTTGTCGGGGTTGCGCGGGTCGAGCTTCAGCATCTGGCCCACCTCTTGTGAGCGCGACGTCATCCGGTCGATCTCGGCGCCCACGTAGATGAAGCCCTCGTCGTCGGGAACGATCGACGAGTCACTGTCGTCGCCGGTCCAGAAGCGGAACGTGCGCGTCACCTCGCCCCCGCCGGTGCGCAGCGACGAGATGTCCCACCCCTGCACGAGGCCGCCCGACGAGTTGAGCCAGGCGGTGTCGCCGCTGACCGACACCGATGCTTCGAGGCTGACCCGCTTGGGGTCTTTCGAGCCGAGATCCTTGATCAGCTGGTCGTCCCAGCCCTGCACACGGAACACCTGTTGGGGGTCGACGGTGACCGTGCCGTCGGCGGCGTACGCCCGGTTCAGCTTGAGGCCGTAGAACCAGCTGTTCTCGGAGCCTTCGATGAGGTGGTCGTTCAGCACCAGCGGGGCTGCGTCCCAGTCGTCGTTGTGCATCCGGTCGCCGACGCGGGCGTCGATCGAGAACAGCTCGCGGGGCTCGGTGCCGTCGAACGCGATCACCCGCAGGTGGTTGTCGCGCGAGCCCGCGTACACGAGCGGGTAGCCGTCGGGGTCGATCGTGACGTTGCCCTTGGCGAGGTCGTTGGTTTCGAACGGGGGGATGATGTCCTGCCCTGTGATCGCGTCGACGAAATGGATCTTGTAGTCGTACGCGCCGAACACCGCCCAGGTGCGGCCGTCGCGCTCGAACACCGCCGGCTGGCCGGTCCAGCCGGTGCCGCACCAGCTGCGCACGTTGCCGTACTCGCTGCTGGTGCCGCACATCTTGCTGCCGGGGTAGCGCCACAGCACCTGCGGCTGGCTCTGCGGCACCGGGCCGGTGCCGTAATAGCTGCGCGTGGGGTTGCCGCGGAATGTGAGCACGCCGGCGACCGCGGTGCCGTAGGGTGTGCCGAACGAGGCCGGGTCGACCAGCACGTCGGTGCGCGGCGCGGCCACGGTGGTGGTCGTGGACGACGAGGTGGTGGTGGCGGGGATCGTGGTGTCGGTTGCGAGCGGCCCCGTGTCGTCGGTGTTGGCCGTGGCGCCGTTGCCGTCGGTGCCGGCGTCGATCGTCGACGGCTCGGATTCGCCGGAGAACACCTCGGTGAGCAACCCGAGGCCCGTACCGAGCAGCGCGAGCACGAGCAGGAACACCATCCCGTGTTTGGTGAACGAGCTCATGCCGCGAGCCCCTTCATCACGGTGGCGGTGGCGTCGGCGAACACTCGCTCCCAATCCACCGGGGTGCCCTCGGGGTGGGCCAGCTCCAGGCTCATCACGCCGTGGCACGTGCTCCACACGATGGCGGCCGCGTGGTCGGCATCGATCGGGCGCAACAGGCCGGCGTCCATCGCCCGCTGAAGCCTGTCGGCCAGGTCGTCGAGCGTGCGCAGGCCGAACGCCTTGGCCTTGGCCGTGGGTTCGTAGTCGGGCACGGCGCGGCTGAACATCACCGCGTAGAGCGTGGAGTGCTGCAGCGCGAAGCGGCGATACGCCTGGCCGCAGCGCTGCAGGTCGGCGAGTGGGTCGGCGGTGATGCCCCCGCTGCGCATCTCGGTGGCGAGCAGCTCGAAGCCCTGCAAGTACAGCTGCTCGACCACGCCGTCTTTGCCGCCGAAACGCGAGTACACGTTCATCGTGCTGGCACCGGCCGCGGTGGCGATCGCGCGCACCGTCAGTGCCGCTGCGCCGTCGGTGGCCAGCAGGTCGCTGGCGGCCTGCACCAGTGCCTGGCCCACCTCGTCGAGCGTGGTGACGGTGGTGCGGCTCACGGATTCACGCTAGCCCCGGGGTGTGTGTCGGATGTCATCACCCGCGCCGCTGGCGACAGGAATATCGTCGTGATAACACTGTTACAGCTCTCGACCATTCCGTCGCCCCACCACCCCCGAGGAGCCGCTGCCATGCCCGATTCCACCCGCACCCAGCCCGCCCGATCACCGTGGGTGATCCTCGCCGTGTTGTGCACGAGCGTGTTCATCATCGTCGTCGACGGCACGATCGTGAACGTCGCGCTGCCCACGTTCGTGCGCGAGTTGGGCGCCACCACCAGCCAACTGCAGTGGATCGTGGATGCCTACGTGCTGGTGTTCGCCGGCCTGCTGATGGCCGCCGGCAGCTTGGGCGACCGCTTCGGGCGCAAGGGTGTGCTGCAGGTCGGCCTGGCGCTGTTCGGTCTCACCTCGGTGATGGCCTCGCTGGCCGGATCGGCGGGCTCGCTGATCGCGTGGCGAGCGGCGATGGGCGTGGGCGGCGCGCTGATCTTCCCGGCCACGTTGGCGCTGTTGGTGAACGTGTTCACGCAGCCCAAGCAGCGGGCGATCGCGATCTCGGTGTGGGCGGCCACCAGCGGCCTGGCAGTGGCGTTGGGCCCGGTGAGCGGTGGCCTGTTGCTGCGTCACTTCGCGTGGGGCTCGGTGTTCCTGGTGAACCTGCCGGTGGTGCTGATCGCAATGGTGCTGGTGGCCTGGATCGTGCCCACGTCGCGCGACACCAGCGTGCACCGCTTCGACCCGTTGGGCATCGTGCTGTCGATCGTCGGCATCACCGTGCTGGTGTGGGCCGTGATCGAAGGCCCCAAGCACGGCTGGCTGTCGCTGTCGTCGGCCGCGGCGTTCGGGCTGGCCGCCGCGCTGCTGGTGATGTTCGTGTGGTGGCAGCGACGCAGCGACCACCCGATGCTCGACGTGCGCGTGTTCGCCAACCTGCGCTTCACCGCCGGCAGCGTGGCCGTCACGTTCGCGTTCTTCGCCCTGTTCGGGTTCATCTTCATGGTCACGCAGTACTTCCAGGTGGTGCGTGGCTATGACACGCTGGAAGCTGGCGTGCGCACGGTGCCGTTCGCGCTGTTCACCGCGGTGGCCGCGCCGTTGTCGGCCAAGCTGGCGCACCACTTCGGCACGAAGGCGGTGGTGGCGACCGGCCTGATGTCGATGGCGATCGGCTTCGCCTGGACCACGGTGAACTCGGTCGACTCGTCGTACTGGCTGATCGTCGGCCAGATGTTCTTCATGGGCGGCGGTTTGGGCCTGGTGAACGCACCGGCCACCGAGGCGATCATGGGCTCGCTGCCGCCCGAGAAGGCCGGCGTCGGCTCGGCGGTCAACGACACCGCTCGTGAGCTGGGCGGCACCCTGGGCGTGGCGATCGTGGGCTCGCTGTTCGCCTCGGTGTACGCCTCGAAGCTGGGTGAGCTGCTCACCGGCTCGGCGCTGCCGGCCGACGCACTGGCGATCGCCAAGGAGTCGGTGGGCGCGGGCGCCGAAGTGGCCCGCCAGGCCGGGTTGCAGGCCGGGCCCGAGGCGGGTGCGTTCGTGAAGCAGGCCGTGGACACGGCCTTCATGGACGGCTTCCACACCGGTTCGTGGGTGGCCGCGGGCGTGGTGTTCGTCGGCTCGCTGATCGCCTGGCGCTGGTTGCCCAGCCGTGCCGACGACCCGGTGGTGCAAGGCGACATGGAGGAGATCCCCGCCTTCGTCTTCGCCGATTGACCCTCGCCGCCCGCCCGGCCCGAGTTTGTGGCACGCCATGAACGAAACGTCCGTCTGTGGCGTGCCACAAATCTGGAGGGGTGCGACCGGGCCCGGTTTGAGGCACACCACAAGTGACACGTGCGCTTGTGGTGTGCCACAAAACCCTGAGGGGGCGGGCCTGGGTGCGGAGGGTGTGGAACCATTTCGGGGTGTCGGCTGTCAGGTCATTGATGTGAGGGTCGACTCGATCTACGTGGCGCAGCGGCGACGCCTGCTGGGCTTGGCCGCGGCGATCACGCTCGACCCGGGCGCGGCCGAAGAGATCGTGCAGGACGCGTTCGTCGGCCTGCAGCGCCATGCCCAACGGGTGGACAACCCCGAGGGCTACCTGCAGCGGTCGGTGATCAACCTGGCGATCAACCGGGTGCGCCGCCGCAAGGTGGCTGCCGCCCACCCGCTGACCCCGCCGCCGGTGGCGAGCACACCGGAGATCGACGAGACCTGGGCCGTGGTGCAACAACTGCCCGCCAAGCAACGCGCCGTCGTGGTGCTGCGCTACTGGAATGACATGACCGTGGAGGGGATCGCCGACGCGCTCGGCTGGCCCGTCGGCTCGGTGAAGAGCACGTTGCACCGCGCCCTGCGACACCTGGAGGAGGAACTGCGATGAGCACCGACCTGGAACGCCGCCTGCGCGTGACGTTCGACGAGATGATCCCCCAGCTGATCGAACAGGTCGGCGTGGTGGACGTGGTGGACGCGCCCCCGGTTGGCCGCCGGTGGGTCACGCACGAAGTGCGGGACCGACGCTGGGTGGGTGTCGGTGCATTGGCCGTGGCCGCGTGTGTCGTGGCGATCGCCTTTGTGGTGGGTCGCGACGACCGGTCCGGCACGATCGGCGGCACCGACACCACCGTGGCGTCCACCACCGCGGTGCCCGCGTGGTACCCGCTGCTGCGCGCGGCCGTGCCCGAGCGGTTCGAGTACCTGGCGTTGACGGCGGTCGGCCTGGATGGCATCACCTTCGTGGCCATCGACCCGAACGACGGCAAGGCGCTGGAGATCGTCGTCACCGGCGGGTCGGCGCCGGCAGTGGAAGTGACCTGCGACGTGGACAAAGGCCAAGCGCCGTTCGCCGTCACTCCGCCCCGGTGCGACACCGGGAACGACTCGCAGGTCGAGCCGGCCGAACTGGAGCAGATCAGCGCCGCCGTGCCCGGGGCCGAACTGCTCTCGGTGAGCGAGTGGAACGCGAATGCGATCGACCCGCAGGCGATGCTCGCGCTCTTGGCGAGTCAGCTGGGTGACGCGCCACAAGGTTTCGAGGCCTCGGCTTCGGACTACACGTTCGAACTAGGGGCGCAAGATGCGATCCGCACACGGGTGCGTGTTCTCACCTCCGTCTACCCTCGGCCGGCGACTCGGGTGGTTGGTCAAGTTGGCTACTACGGCGGACTGCCAGCACTGTGGGCGATCAGCCCGACGGGCTACGCCGTTCGCCTCACCAGCGCAACTTCCGGCGTCACGACCGTGGTGCTGCTGCAGAGCGTCGCCGTGCAAGTGCTGGATGCAGTGGCGAACGTGCCGCTGGTTCCGACCACAAGCACCACCAGCACGCTCTCGATCGTGGCTCCCGATGGCCTCGATGCGACGTACGGGCCGATCACGCTCGGGGACGGCACGTCGATCAGCCTGCAGGTCGGTGCGTCGGGCATCTGCACCCTTCTTGCCGATGGGCAGGTCGGCGGGTGCGACGGGTTGACCGCCTACGACATGCCGGTGATCGTGCTGTGGGGCAGCGACTACGAGTCGTCGCTGCAGACCGTGTACGGGATCGTCCAGGTGGGCCACAGCCTGTCGGTCACCAAGGGCGACGGTTCGCCGGACACGCCGGTGGCGCTCACGCCCCCGCAGGACGGGTGGTCGGCCTACGCCTTCCAACAGCCAGTTGGGTCGCGCACCACGGACGCAGAGGGGAACAACGTCGACTTCCGTCCCCTCTGTTGCTGAGCGTCCGGTCAATTCGAAATCGGAACGACGAGACGGGGGCCAAACAGTGCACGCCCCCGGCCCGGCCCGGCCGGCTCAGTGCTCAGGCCAGGTAGCCCCAGGACTTCAACGCGTCGACGATCTTCGCCGCGGCGGCGGCGGGTTCGAGCGTGACCTGTTCGCCTCGGGCCGACACGGCGGCGCCGGCGTCGGTCAACGCACGCAACCGGTCGAGGGCTGCATCGCCTGCCGGCGCGGCCAGCGCACGGGCACGCGGCCGATAGGGATGCACCACCGCGTCGTACGGCGCGGCCGGGGTGGACGACTGCACGACTTCGATCGGGGCCTTGCCGGCGGCACGCAGCGCGGCCAGGCCGGCACGGCGCAGGTGGGCGGTGGCACCCTCCACGCTGACCACCGCGGGCGCGGCGACGGACAACAGCTCGCGTCGGCCGCCATCGAGGCGGCGGGTGGCCTCGATGACGCCGTCCGCCGAGCGCGAGACCGAGATGATCCCCAGCGCCTGCTGCGCGGCCAGGCGGCCGGCGAGGAACGCGGGAACGCTGCCGCTGCCACGGTCGAGCGAGTAGTCGCCGCACCACACCCACGTCGCATCGGGGATCACGGCCGCGATCGCCGCGGCCACGTCGTCGGACTGCATCGGCCGCGCGGAATGGATGCGCACCGCCCGAGCGACACCGCACGCCAGCGCGTCGCGCAGCACCCGTTCGGCGCCGGCCGGGCCGACGGTGACGGCCACCACGCCCACACCCATCGCCGCGCCCTGCTGCAGCGCGAACTCGAGCGCCGACTGGTCGGCCGGGCTCATGCCCGCGAAGCGCTCGTCGTTCGGCTCGCCCGGGTGGGCGACCCACTTCAGGCAGGCGACGATCGAACCGATGGTCATGCGCGCCTCATGTGCGCCGGAACACGATGCCGTGCCCGCCCTCGGGGTAGTTCCAGCTGATCGCACCCTCGCGGTTGCACACCAGGTAGCAGGTGCCGCACTCGAAGCACTGCTCGTGGTTGAACACGATGCCGCCGTCGCTGGTGGGCACGAACAGCGATGCCGGGCAGGCCACCACGCACTCGCGGGTGCTGCAGTCGGAACACACCGACCCGTCGACGACGATGTGCGGTTCGTGGTGGATGCGGAACTCGGCCGTGGCCATCCGCTCCTGGAACGACATGCCGCCCCACGCGTGGGGTTCGAGCATCTCGGTGGGCCGGTTGGTGGGGGGAGTGGTACTCATGCGCAAATCACCCGAAGCTCCTGAACCCGTTCCAGCCGTCACGAGCCAGATCGCTCAACTTCACGCCCGCACGCTTGCGCTCTTCGCGCAGGATGCGGCGCACGCCCGGCTTCGGCGCAGGGTTGTCGACGCGGAACATCCGCTCGACGGTGTTGGCCACCATCGCCGGGTAGAGGTGCTGCACCCGGTCGCTGAGCACCAGCTTCGGCGCGCGGCGCAGCTTGCGATGGTCGCGAAGCACGAACGTGTCGCGCAGCCGTCGCTCGTAGCCCGCCAGACCCTTCGAACCGAGGTCGCCGGCCTTGATCGCCTCGATCACGGCCTCGCCGGCGTACATCCCGCTGGCCATCGCGAAGTTCACGCCTTCCAGCCAGATGCCCGCGGCCAGGCACAGGGCCGCGGCGTCGCCGGCCACGAGCATGCCGGGCATCGTCATCTTCGGCATCATCTCCAAGCCGGCCTCGGGAATGACGTGTGCGCTGTACTCCTTCAGCTCTGCGCCCTGCACCAGCGGGGCGATCGCCGGGTGCGCCTTGAGGGTGGCGATGATGTCTTCCGGCCGGGCCTTCTGCGCGGCCAGCGCGGGCAGCTTCAGCACCACACCAACGGCCAGCGTGTCGAGGTTGGTGTAGATGAACCCGCCGCCGTTCACGCCGGAGGTGCCACCGAGGATCTCGATGTCGACCCCCTGGCGGTCGCGCACGTTGAACCGCTCGTCGATCACTTCCTCGGGCAGGGCCAGCGTCTCTTTCACGCCGAGCGTGAAGTGCTTCGCGTCGGTGTGCGTGTACAGCCCGGCCTCCTTGGCCAGGAAGCTGTTCACGCCGTCGCAGGCGATGACCACGCGAGCGCGCAGGTCGCCGTCGGGCCGGTCGGTGTGCACGCCCACCACGGCGCCGGAGGCATCACGGATGAGGCCGGTGACGGTGGTGCTCGTGAGGATCTGCGCGCCGGCGGCCTCGGCGTGGCCGGCCAGCCAGAAGTCCCAGTCGGGGCGGAACGCGGTGGCGCCGTTGTAGGGCGGCCGGCCCCACGCCTCGCTGCGGAAATCCACCGTCATCGCCTGGGTGTCGGTGAGCAGCATCGTGCTGCGCCGCGTGACCCACCGCTGGATCGGGGCCTCCAACCACCACTCGGGGATCAGCGAGTCGAGGATGCGCGGATACACCACGCCGCCGTACATGTTCTTGCTGCCGGGGAACGGGCCGCGCTCGATCAGCACGACATCCAGCCCCGCACGGGCGGCGACCAGCGCGGCGCACGACCCGGCGGGGCCGCCGCCCACCACGATCACGTCGCAGTCGAGGCCGAGTGTGGGAGTGCTCACGAGCCGGCCCCACTGGACAGCAACGTCTCCAGCTCGGCGAGCGTGGCGTTCGCATCGGCGGTGATCGCCAGGTCGGCGAGCTGCATCATCGGGCAGTGGCCGTCGGTGTTGACCGAGATGATGTGCTGCGGATTGCCCAGGCCGCTGGTGTGCTGCACCGCGCCGCTGATGCCGAACGCAAGGTACAGATCGGGGTCGATGACGACACCGGTGGTGCCGATCTGGCGGGCGTGCGGCGCCCAGCCGCGGTCGGTGACCACACGCGTTGCGCCCATGCTGGCCCCGAGCGCCAGGCCCACGCGCGACAGCTGCGCCATCCGCTCGGTGGAGTCGAGCCCGGCGCCGCCGCCCACGATCCGCTCGGCCTCGGCCAGGTCGATGGTGGCCGGGTCGGGGGGCAGCACTTCGGTGACCTTGGCGTCGATCTCGAACAGGTCGCCCAGGTTCACGGCCACCTGCACGATCGCGGGGGCGGCCGCACCCGCGGCAACCGCCACGCCGCGCACACCAGGCTGCAGGGTGGCCACGAACGCCGCGCCGGGCGACACCCGGTGCAGCTCGGTGCTGCCGTTGCGGGCGAGATCCACTCGCGCCTCCGTGACCTGCACCGCCCCGGCCCACAACGGGCGGTGCAGCAGTGCGGCCAGGCGCGGCGCGAGGTCGCGGCCGTCGGGCGAGGCCGGCAACACCACCATGGGCTCGTCGGCCAACAGTCCTGCCAGCGCAGCGGCCAGCGCGGCGGGGCGGAACACACCGGCGCCGCCGGTTGCCAGTGGTGCATCGCCCAGCTCGGCGCACGCCACTTCAGCGGAGACGCCGGCCAGGCCGGCCGCGGCCTCGACCGTGCCGGTGCCCACGAGCATGGCGCGGCCATCGCACTCGGCGACGGCTTCTGCTGCCCCTGCCGGGAGCTGCCCCGACCTCACGACCACGACGGCGATCATCGTGAGCAGATTAGAGGGCCGACCCGCCAACTCCCTCGCCCGATCAGCGCGGGCCGTGCAGAACCACCCGGCGCAGGTTGCCGGCGATGCGTGCGAACTCGGTGGCGTCGATGCTCGCGTCGGCTCCCGGCAGCAGGTGATCCTCCAGTTGCCCGGCCAACTCGCTGCCGTCAGCCATGCCGTACATGCCCAGGCTCCCGGCCAGTTGGTGCGCTGCCCGGTGGCCACGCTCACGGGCCTCGATCGACGGCTCCGCTGCCGATGCGAGCGCGACCAGCTCGTCGGCCAGGCGCAGGGCACTATCGCAGTGCTCATGCCACAGTTGGCGGATGATGTCGTCGAGGCTCACGGCCCGAAACCGAGCACGGCCGCGACCTCGTTGGACAACTGCATCGGATCGAACGGTTTCACCAGCACGCCCGACGCCCCTAGCTCGAGCAGCCGGGCGTGATGGGTGGTGCGTGCCTTGGCGGTGAGGAAGATCACCGGGATGTGCGCGGTGAGCGGATTGGTCCGCAGCTCGGCGAGCGTGGCCGGCCCGTCGAGCCCGGGCATCATCACGTCGAGCAGGATCGCGTCGGGTGGATCGGTGGCGGCCTGGCCGAGCGCCTCTTCGCCGGATGACACCGCCGTCACCGCCCATCCGCCCACGCGCTCCAGCGCGGTGCGGGCCACCAGGCGCACGCCGTCGTCGTCGTCCACCAGCAGCAGTCGTCGGGTCATTGCTCGGCCTCCTGTGGTGGTCCGGCGATCGGCAGCCTCGCCGAGAACACCGAGCCCTTGCCCTGCTCGCTGACCACCGTCAACCACCCGCCGTGCATCTCCACCAGCACTCGCGAAATGGTGAGGCCCAGACCGCTGCCGCTGCCATGGCGCGCGTCGGAGGAATCGACCTGCTCGAAGCGCTCGAAGATCTGTTCGAGGCGTTCGTGGGGGATGCCGCGCCCTTGATCGGTGACGTCGATGACGATGTCGCCAGCCCCGGGATCGAGATTCGAGGTGACGACGACGGTGGTGCCTGGCGCGGAGAACTTGGCCGCGTTGCCCAGCAGGTTCGTGAGCACCTGCACGATGCGGTCGCCGTCGCACACCACGTCGAGGTCGTCGAGCGCTGACCCGCTGGGCTGCAGCAGCACACCTCGGCTGGCGTACAACCCGGCGACCGTGGACACCGCGTCGTCGACCAACTGGCCGAGGCGATGCGGCTGCAGGTGCAGCTGCAACCGACCGTCGTCCACCCGTTGGAGGTCGAGGATGTCGTTGACCAGCCGCACGAGACGATCCGTGTTCGACACCGCGAGCTGCAGCATCTCTTGAGCTTCGTCGGGGAGCGGCCCGAACACCCCGCCCGTGAGCAGGCCGAGCGATCCCTTCAACGACGTGAGCGGTGTTCGCAACTCATGGCTGACCAGCGAGACGAACTCTTCCTTGGCGCGCTCCACTGCCGCCTGTTCGGAGACGTCGGTGAACACCACGACGGCGCCGGAGGTAGCTCCATCCTCGATGATCGGGGCCGACGTGAACGACACCGGGATCGGCAACCCGTCGGCACGAGCGAACATGTCGCGCTGGTTGGACAGGATCTCACCGTCCTCCAGCGTTCGCCAGATCTTCGACGACACCCACGGTTCCACTCGCCCTTCGTCGTCGGCGCGGTGCGTCATCGTGTGCAGGCTGTGCCCGTGCATCGAGCCGACCCGTCGGCGAAGGATGCGATGGGCCGAGGGGTTCGCATACACCACGATTCCCGTTCGGTCGATCTGCACGATGCCGTCGGCCGACGAGGTGAGGATCAGGTGCTGCTGCTGGCTGATCCGCTCGAGCGCGCGCTGTGCCCGGCGCTGATCGGTGAGGTCGCGGCCGCTGGCGATGTACACCCGACGGCCGTCGAGGTGTGCCGGAGAGAACGTGATGTCGAGGGGGATCTGCTCGCCGGTGGCCGATCTGGCAACCATCTCGAGCCGGCCGCTGGGGTCACCGGACTCCGCCTTGCTGATCAGGGTGGCGATCTGGGCGGGTGACTGGTCGGAGATGAGCTCGGCTGCCGATCGTCCGATCAGCGGCGAGAGCGGTGCGTCGCCGAACAGCGCGCGCGCCCGGCTGTTGGCGAACACGATGCGACCGTCGAGGTCGACGCCGACGATGCTCTCCACCACCGACTCGGCCACCACGTGCATCCACTCCTGGGCCTCGCGGCGCACTCGCCGCTCCACTCGCCGCTCATCATCGGTCATTGCCCGTTGTCCACCGGAGGGGCGCCTGTGGGGTCAGCGCCGGCGTCGGGCGTGGCCTGACGGGGAGTCACCTTCCACTGTCGATCGCCCATCAGCTCTTTGATCTGGGCGACTCGGGCGATCATGTTCTTGAACTCTGTGTACACCAGGCTGGAGATGAAGAAGTAGGCGATGAACCAGCGTCGGTGCTCGCGGATCTCGGGTGCTGCCAGTCGATAGGCGAAGTAGGTCTGGCCCGGCCCCACCGACAGGGTGAACAGCGTGGTGAGCACGAAGATCGGCACGAACCAGTCGACGCGGTTCCCGGTGTTCACCATCCAGTAGGCGATGATCGGGAAGATCTGCCACGACAGCCACGGGTAGATCTCGCGCCACAACAGCAGGTGCAGGAACCCGACCTTCTGGCGTGTGGTGAGGTTGCGGTTGCGCAGGGCCGGGAGCGTGTGCTTGATCGACACCTGGAACCAGCCCTGTGCCCAGCGCATTCGTTGGTTCCACAGCTGGCGGATGGTGGTGGTGGCCAACTCGCGCGAGATGAGACCTGGATCGGACACGACCGTGCCACCCTCTTGCACGACGCGCAGTGACGAGTCGATGTCTTCCGTGAGCATGCGGCCGTTCATGCGGATGCTGCGCAGGAGCGACGTTCGCCAGAACCCGTTCGAACCGCCGAAAATGCCGAAGTGGTGCAGACGGGCGCGGCCCGGGTGGCTGACGGCGTAGATCGCCTCGAACTCGACGGCCACTGTACGGGCGATCAGCGAGGCGTCGCCGTTGCGGACCACGGGATGGCCCTGCACGATGTCGACTCCGGAGGCGATCCAGCGCCATGCCCGAGTGAAGGAGCCGGGATCGGGGTGGTGATCGGCGTCGAACACGCCGACGAACTCACCCTCCAGCAGCGCGAGCGCGGCGTTGACGTTCTGTGCCTTCGAGGTGCTGCCCTCCACCCGCAGTGGAATGAAGCGCGGGTCGGCTCGGGCGATCTCGACGAAGGTGGCCTCCACCGGGTGAGGATGCGGGCTGTTGTACGCGAGGATGATCTGCAGACGACCCGGGTAGTCGATCGCCCGGAAGGCGTCGATCGTGCCCTCGATCGTGGCCGCCTCGTTCGGCAGGTAGGCGGCGATGATGGCTGACGCGGTGGGGAACTCTCCCTCGGGTAGCGCGGGTGGGGTGGTGGGGGTGAGCGCGCTGAAGCCCTCCACCCAGATCAGGACGCCGGTGAACACGAGTGCTGCCACCATCACCAGGTACATCACGCCGGCCAGGTCGAAGCCGGCGCTGTCGGCTGCCCAGTACACGAGGTATGGCACGACGCCACCGACCACGACGGTGAGCAGGATCTGGAACGGCGTGCGAACTCGGCGCCACACCCGGGTGGCGAGCCGGCCCCGGCTGGCGTGTCCACGCTCGCGAACCGCGGTCGCGAGGCTGGGGTCGAAGCGCACCGGCAGCAGATCGAGATGGATCGCGGCGGCCGCCGACGCGAGCTGTGCGTGTTGCACCAACGTGGCGGCGGGGACATCGGGCTCCACGACCTCGAACCCGATCACCGGCGTGAGGCGCAAGCTGGTGCCGGCCACCACCACGTGTTCGTCGTTGACCCGGCGGGCGATCGCGGTCAGTGTCTCCTCGGCCGCGTCGGGTTCGGTGTTCAAGAACAGCAGCCATCCGCCGTCGGCCATGCGGGCCACCACTTCGGTCTGTCCGAGCGAGCCCTGCAGCACGCTCGTCACTTGGCGGATCGCCTCTCGTTCGCTGCGCACACCCAAGCGGGTGCGCACCAGATCGAGTTCGGGTGTGCGCATGTGCGCGACGACGCCCGGGTTGCGCGACCGCAACTGCTCGCGTTCGACCACGCGTACGAAGGCGTCGCGGGTGAGCGCCCCCGAGGCCCGATCGACCGGTATCAGCGCGGCCTCGGTGGGCGGCCTGTTCACCTTGGCTCGCACGCGAGCGACGAACTCGGGAACCCCGAACGGCTTGATCAGGTAGTCGTCGGCGCCGAGGCCCAACCCGTGGACGATGTCCTCCTGCGCCGATCGCGTGGTGACGAACAGCAGCGGCACGCCATGCAGGGCAGGCTGGGAGCGAATGCGCCCGATCAGCTCGAAGCCGCTGAGGCCCGGCATCGTCACGTCGGACACGATGACATCGGGGATCGCTTCGGCCAGCCGATCGAGCGCTTCTTGGCCCGACGACGCGCTGACGACATCGAACCCTGCCTGGCGAAGGCTCTCGGTCATCAGCCCTCTGGCCAGCGGGTCGTCGTCGACGACCAGCACCGCGTGCACCCGCGCGGCGTGATCGAACACTGAATGATCGACCGTCATACGGTGAACGTACTCCCGAGGGTCCGCTCGGGATAGGGCCACTTGCCGGAGTGCGGGGGACCTATGGGCCGGGTCGACGGCGATCATCTCGTGGGCAAAGGTGCCCAGGGCGGCACGACGGATGCCCTGCGAGGGGCGCTGCTGGTCGCACTCGAACACGTTGCCGGCGGGGTGCTCCTCTCCCGACAGGCACGTGCCCCACGGCGTCATGCCGCCACCCAGGCCCGACGAGTTGGGTTCAGGCAAGCTCCGTGGCAGCCCCGGCGAACTGCGCCGAGTACAGCGTGTGGTAGGCACCGCCGTTGGCGAGCAGTTGGGCATGGTTGCCCTGCTCCACGATCCGGCCGGCATCCATCACCAGGATCGTGTCGGCGTCGCGGATGGTGGACAGTCGGTGGGCGATCACGAAGCTGGTGCGGCCACCCCGCAGGCGGGCCATCGCTCGCTGGATCAGCACTTCGGTGCGCGTGTCGACCGAGCTGGTGGCTTCGTCGAGGATGAGGATCGAGGGGTCGGCGAGGAATGCCCGGGCGATCGTGATCAGCTGCTTCTCGCCGGCGCTCACCGACGTGCCCTCGTCGTCGAGCACGGTGTCGTACCCGTGTGGCAGCGAGTGCACGAAACGGTCGACGTAGCACGCCTTCGCGGCAGCCGCGATCTGCTCGTCGGTGGCCTCGGTATTGCCGTAGCCGATGTTGTCGCGGATGGTGCCGCCGAACAGCCAGGTGTCCTGCAACACCATTCCCAACTCGGCGCGCAACTCGCTGCGGCGCATCGTGGAGATGTCGCGGCCGTCGAGGCTGATGTACCCGCCGTCGAGCTCGTAGAACCGCATGATCAGGTTCACCAGCGTCGTCTTACCGGCGCCGGTGGGGCCGACGATGGCGACCGTCTGGCCCGGCTCGGCGACGAGCGAGAGGTGCTCGATCAGCGGCCGGTCGGGCAGGTAGGCGAACGACACGTCGTGGAACTCGACGCGACCCTTCACGTGCTGCGGTTCCGCCTGTGGTGCCGGGTCGGGCGACTGCTGCGGTGCGTCCAGCAACTCGAACACCCGCTCAGCGGAGGCGATGCCCGACTGCAGCACGTTGGCCATCGAGGCCACCGAGGTGAGCGGTTGGCTGAACTGGCGCGAGTACTGGATGAACGCCTGCACGTCGCCGAGGCCCATCGAGCGGCTGGCCACCTTCAGCCCGCCGAACACGGCGATCGCGACGTAGTTCAGGTTGCCGATCAGCATCGTGGCCGGCTGCACGCACCCGCTGATGAACTGGGCGCCGAAGCTGGCCTGGTAGAGCTCTTCGTTGGTGGCGTCGAAGCGGGCCTGCGCTTCCTTGTCGCGTCCGAAGGCCTTCACGATCGCGTGGCCGGTGAACGTTTCCTCCACCTGCGCGTTGAGCGTGCCGGTGTGCTTCCACTGGGCGACGAAGCGGGCCTTGGAGTGCTTCGCGATCTGCTTCATCGTCAGCAGCGAGATCGGCACCGACACCACGGCGACGATCGCCAGCTGCCACGACATCCACAGCATCATGCCCACGGTGCCGAGGATCGTGAGCACACCTTGCAGCAACTGGCTGAGCGACTGCTGCAGGCTCTGCGACACGTTGTCGATGTCGTTCGTGACTCGGCTGAGCACGTCGCCGCGGGCCTGCTGGTCGAGGTACGACAGCGGCATCTCGTGCAGCTTGGCCTCCACCTCGCCGCGCAGGCGGAACATCGTGCGTTGCACCACGCCGGCCAGCACGTAGGCCTGCAGGTACGACAACAATCCGCCGGTGACGTAGAGCGCGACGGCGATCCACAACGTGCGGTGCAGCGCGCCGTAGTCGATGCGGCCCTGGTGGATCAGGCCGTCGAAGATCAGGTTGGTGGCGTTGCCCAGCACACGCGGCCCGGCCACCACCAGGCCGACGCTCACGACCGCGAGCGCCAGCACCCCCACGGCCAACGGACGCTCCGGGCCCAGCCGGCGGGCCAGCCGCCGCACGGAGTGCTTGAAGTCCTTCGACTTCTCCATCGGCACGCCCACCGTGCTGAACCGGCCGGCGCGCATGTCTGTGGCCGGCCCGGCGGGCCGCACCTCGTCGGCCTCGTCCTGCTGGCTGCGCGTCTGCTCGCTCACGCGGCCTCTTCGTCGGTGAGCTGTGAGTGCACGATCTCGGCGTACGTGGGGCACTGCTCGAGCAGTTCGGCGTGGGTGCCAAGGCCCACCGGTTCGCCGTCCTCCAGCACCAGGATCTGGTCGGCGTGGCGGATGCTGGTGACCCGCTGGGCGACGATGATGATCGCCGCGTCGCGAGTGTGTGGTGCGAGCGCCGCGCGCAGTCGCGCGTCGGTGGCCATGTCGAGGGCGGACAGCGAGTCGTCGAACAGATACACGTCGGGCTTTCGCACGAGCGCACGGGCGATCGCCAAGCGCTGGCGCTGGCCTCCCGAGACGTTGGTGCCGCCCTGTGCGATCGTGGCGTCGAGCTGGCCCGGCATCGCCTGCACGAAGTCGGCCGCCTGGGCGACGGTGAGTGCTTCCCACAGCTCGTCGTCGGTGGCGTCGGGCTTGCCGTACCGCAGGTTGCTGGCCACGGTGCCGCTGAACAGGTACGGCCGTTGCGGCACCAGGCCGATGCGTTGCCAGAGCACGCCTGGGTCGAGTTCGCGCACGTCGACACCGTTCACCAGCACAGCGCCCTCGGTGGCGTCGAACAGCCGGGCCACGAGGCCGACGAGCGTGGTCTTGCCCGACCCGGTGCTGCCGATCACGGCGGTGGTGCTGCCGGCCTGGCAGCGCAGGGTGATACCCGACAGCACGGAGTGCTCGGCCCCCGGGTAGCGGAACCCGGCGGCGCGGAACTCGACGGATGCCATCGGCGCCACCTCGGTGACGGGGTGGGCGGGCGGCACGACGCTGGACGGAGTGCCGAGCACCTCCTGGATGCGCTCCGCGCTCACGGCCGCGCGGGGGACCAGTGCGGCCATGAACGTGGCCATCATGACGGCCATCAGGATCTGCGTGAGATAGCTGAGGAACGCGATCAATGCGCCGATCTGCAGGTCGCCGGTGCCCACCCGGGCGCCGCCGAACCACACCACTGCCACGCTGGAGGCGTTGACGATGAACATCACCGTCGGGAACATGCCGCCCATCAGCCGGCCGCCGCGCAGCGCGGTGCGGGTGAGGGCATCGTTGCCCTCCTCGAAGCGCTGCATCTCGTACGGCTCGCGCACGAAGGCGCGCACGACGCGGATGCCGGTGATCTGCTCGCGCAGCACCTTGTTGATGCCATCGATGCGTTCCTGCATCCGACGGAACGTGGGCACCATCCGGTAGATGAGCGATCCGAGGCTGATCATCAGCAACGGGATCGCCGCGGCCAACACCCACGTCAGCCGCACGTCTTCGCGCAGGGCCATGATCACGCCGCCGACTGCCGTGATCGGTGCGGCCACGAGCAGGGTGCAGGTCATCTGCACGAGGATCTGCACCTGCGTCACGTCGTTCGTGACTCGGGTGATCAGGCTCGACGGTCCGAATTGGTTGACCTCGCGGGCCGAGAACTCGGTGACCTGGTGGAACAGTGCGGCGCGCACATCGCGCCCGAAGCCCATGGCCGCCTTCGAGCCGTAGTAGACGGCGGCGATCGTGAACGCCAGCTGCACAGCACTCATCGCCAACATCAGCGAGCCGTGCGCCCAGATGTAGCCGGTGTCGCCGGTGGCCACGCCCTTGTCGATGATGTCGCGGTTGATGCTGGGCAGCATCAGCGAGGCAATCACCTGCACGGTCTGCAACACCACCACAGCGACGAGCACGCGACGGTAGGGCCGCAGGTGGTGGCGCAGGAGCTGGATCAACATGCGCCCGCCATCATGCCGCCGCCCGCGGCGAATCCTCGGACCGTGCTGCGACCGGTGGCCTAGCATCCGGTGATGCACCACGACTCGGCCCTTTCCCGGCGCACGCTGTTGGCGGCAACCGCCGCCGTCGCCACGGGGGCGCTGGCCGCGTGCAGCGACACTCGGCGATCCGGCGGGTCGACGACGCCCGATGTCACGCTGCATCCGGAGATCACGGTGCAACCTCCCGAAGCACCCACGACGGTGCCGTCGGGGGTCAACGGCGCCTACGTGCCGCCGCCGACGGGTGAGTGGGACACCACCACGGCGGGTGCCGCTGGTTTCAGCGAGGCGGGACTTGCAGAGGTCGTGCAACTCGTGGCCGACAGCAACAGCACCACGTTCACGATCCTGCACCAGGGCCTGCTCGTCGCCGAGCAGTACTGGGCCGGTGCCACGGCCGACACCACTCGCGACGTGGCCTCGGTGCAGAAGAGCTTCACGTCCACGCTGATCGGATTGGCCCGCGATCGTGGGCTGTTGTCGCTCGACGACCCGGTGTCGAACTACCTCGAGCCGGGGTGGACCAACGCGAGGCCGGCCGAGGAGGGTGCAATCACGGTCCGCCATCTGCTGACGATGACCAGCGGTCTGGACGAGCGAACGCTGCAAGCGTCGCGGACACCGGGCGCGGCGTGGGAGTACAACACGGTGGCGTACCAGAAGCTGCGCCACGTGCTGGAGGTGGCTGCCGACACCGACATCAACTCGCTGACCGGCGAGTGGCTGTTCGACGCGATCGGGATCGACAACCCCTCTGCTTGGGCACCGCGACCGATCGGTGCCCCCGACGCGGTCGGTTCCGCGCTGTGGGGGCTGAACCTGCGGGCGCGCGAGATGGCCCGATTCGGCCTGTTCGCCATGCGCAACGGAAACTGGGGCGGCACGCAGATCACCGACCCGGGATGGTTCGCCGAAGCCTGGACACCGATCCCGCAGGCACGCGACTACGGCTACCTGTGGTGGCTGCTCGGCAAGGGACACCTCGGGCGCGGTGGCGGTGTCGACGACCTGGTTGCCGCCCTCGGCGCACAGGACCAGAAGATCTACGTGATCCCCAGCCTCGACCTGGTGGTGACCCGCCAAGGCACGGCCGGCCGAGATGACTCACAGGCGGTCAGCGACTTCGACGCACGATTGTTGCTCGCACTCAAGAACGCACGCGCCTGACGCGCACTGGTGCTGTCGGCCGAGGCCTGAGCTGGGCAGTGATTCCCCGGTCGCCGACAAGTGGGTGGCAAGCCTGAGTAGATTGTTGGAGTGATCGAAGGTGGAGTAGCCGGAGGAAGCGCCGCGCATCATGCCGACCAGCGCCGCACCGTCGCGTCGCGTCTGGTGGCCGAGGCGAAGTGGCTGGATGCCGTCGCCGACGACGAACGCACCACGGCGGCCCATCTCGAGCGTCTGTCACCCGCCTACGCGATCCTCCACGACCTCAAACTCAGCGGCTCGCAAGGCAACATCGACCACGTGGTCGTGGGGCCGGGCGGTGCCTTCCTGGTGATCACCCGTCGCTTCACCGACGCAGTGGCGTTCCGCGACGGTGCGCTGTACGCCGGCGAGCGCGCCCTCACCGGCGAACTCGACGGCTTGCGCTCGATCGCCGGGCAGCTGTCGCAAGCGCTGGGCACCCCTGTGGCGCCGGTGCTGGGGTTCCACGGCACCGCGCTGCCGGCCACCACCCCGCCGTCCATCGACGGTGTGCTGGTGTGCAGCGCGGAGAACCTGGTGCGGGTGATCACTCGCGCGTCGCACACGCTGTTGCCGCCGCACAAGATCACCGATGTCTCCGAGAAGGCGCTGCCGATGCTGTTCAACCCCGGCAGCATGGCGCGCACTGATGTGCCCACGCGCCCCGAGCCGCCGGCACCGCCGCTGGACCCGCGCGGGCCCTCGCTGCCGGTGCTGCCCTCCGCTGCGCCGGTGGCCGCGGCGCCGGTGATGGTGTCGCCGCAGATGGACGAACTGGCCCGGCGCCGCGACGAGACGTTCCGTGCGGTCGAGACCTCCTCGGCCCCTGTGCCGGCAGAGTACGTGTCGCCACCGGCACTGATTCCTGCTGCATTCCCTGCCGGTTCGCCCGGCGGTGCGGTCATCGCCGCTCCCGCTGCGGCTGGCCGCTCGTCGGCGCCACGGCACAAGCGTTCCCGTGGGTTCGTCGTCGCCGTCGTGCTCAGCCTGTGCCTCGTGGCCGGCACGCTCGGTGCAGCGGCCTCGATGATCCTCAACGACGACACGTCGAACGGCGGTGAAGGGCCGTCCACGGTGCTGCCCGACACCAGCACCACGGTGTCCGGCCCGATGGCGGCGGCCCTGCCGGCACCCTTGGTGTCGTTCTCGCCCGTGTGCCCCAGCCCCGGGTCGGGGTGGCAGTTGCTGGCCGACTGGCCGGGCGATGTCCCCGGGCTGCAGCAATACGACGTCGAGCTGCAAGACGCCGAGGGTGCCTGGTCGATGCTGACCCCGTTGATGTCATCGGCCGTCACCATCGCCGCGTTGGAGGCTCAGCCCCCGAACACCACGCTCACGCTGCGGATCACCGCCGTGATGACCGACGGCAGCCGCAGCATCAACCAGCCCACCGAGATCACCACGCCCACCTCGGCGTGCTGACCCGCCTCGGCTGATACCTGCCGTCGCAGCCGAGCGAAGCCCGGTGCCGCCGAGGTCGTGTTGGCTCCGCACCCCGATAGCATTGCCAACCGCGCCATCGGACGTTTTCGGTCGTTGCGCGCCCCCACGATCGCAGTACGACGCACGAGAGTAGAGAGAGACACTGATGGCCAAGCGCGAATACCCCCTGGAGCGCACCCGCAACATCGGCATCATGGCCCACATCGACGCCGGCAAGACCACCACCACCGAGCGCATCCTCTACTACACCGGCAAGAGCTACAAGATCGGTGAAGTGCACGACGGTGCGGCGACCATGGACCACATGGCGCAAGAGCAGGAGCGTGGCATCACGATCACTTCCGCCGCCACCACGTGCATCTGGAACAACCACCGCATCAACATCATCGACACGCCTGGCCACGTCGACTTCACCATCGAGGTCGAGCGTTCGCTGCGCGTGCTCGACGGCGCCGTCACGGTGTTCGACTCGGTGGCCGGTGTCGAACCGCAGACCGAGACCGTGTGGCGTCAGGCCAACAAGTACAAGGTCCCGCGCATGTGCTTCGTCAACAAGATGGACCGCATCGGTGCCGACTTCTACCGCACCGTCGACATGGTGAAGACCCGCCTGCAGGCCAACCCGGCCGTGCTGCACCTTCCCATCGGCTCGGGTGGCCCCGAGAGCAACAAGCCCTTCGCCGGCCTCATCGACCTCGTGAAGATGAAGGCGCTCATCTGGCACGACGAAGAACTCGGCGCCAAGTGGGACGAACTCGACATCCCTGTCGACATGGCCGACCAGGCCGCCGAGTACCGCGAGCAGCTGCTCGAGACCATCGCCACCAGTGACGACGAAGTGATGGAGAAGTACCTCGCCGGCGAGTCGCTCACCGAGGCCGAGATCAAGCGCGCGATCCGCAAGGGCACGCTGGCGTTCGACTTCGTGCCGATCCTGTGCGGTTCGGCGTTCAAGAACAAGGGTGTGCAGCCCATGCTCGACGCGGTCATCGACTTCCTGCCCAGCCCGCTCGACATCCCGCCCACGCAAGGTGTGAAGCCGAACCACGAGGACGAGGTGCTGTCCCGCAAGCCGTCCGAGAGCGAGCCGTTCGCCGCACTGGCGTTCAAGATCGTGGCCGACCCGTTCGGCAAGCTCACCTACTTCCGGGTGTATTCAGGCTCGATCAACAAGGGCGAAGAGGTCTACAACTCCACCAAGGAGCGCAAGGAGCGGCTCGGCCGCATCCTGCTGATGCACGCCAACCAGCGTGAGGATCTCGACGTGGCCATGGCCGGCGACATCGTGGCCGGCCTCGGCTTCAAGGACACCACCACGGGCGACACGCTGTGCGATCGCAACAACCCGATCATCCTCGAGCGGATGATCTTCCCCGAGCCCGTGATCCACGTGGCCATCGAGCCGAAGACGAAGGACGACAGCGACCGGTTGGGCAAGGCGCTCAAGTCGCTCTCCGACGAAGACCCCACGTTCCGCGTGCGCACCGACGAAGAGACCGGCCAGACCGTCATCTCCGGCATGGGCGAGTTGCACCTCGAGATCCTCGTCGACCGGATGATGCGCGAGTTCGGCGTGGTTGCCACGGTCGGCAAGCCGCAGGTTGCCTACCGCGAGACGATCACCAAGATGGTCGAGTCGGTCGAGTACCGCCACATCAAGCAGTCCGGTGGTTCGGGTCAGTTCGCAGTGGTGAAGATCACGCTCGAGCCGAACCCGGGCAAGGGCTACGAGTTCGTCGACAAGATCAGCGGCGGCCGCATCCCGCGTGAGTACATCAACCCCACCAACCAGGGCATGCAGATGGCGCTGGATTCTGGCGTGCTCGCCGGCTACCCCACGGTCGACGTGAAGGCCAGCCTGGTCGATGGTCAGTACCACGACGTCGACTCCTCGGAAATGGCGTTCAAGATCGCCGGTCAGATGGCGTTCAAGAAGGCCGCCGAGATGGCCAAGCCGGTCATCCTCGAGCCGATCATGTCGGTCGAGGTCGTCACCCCCGAGGACTACATGGGCGACGTGATGGGCGACCTCAGCAGCCGTCGTGGCCGCATCGAAGGCATGGAGGCCCAGGGCAACGCCCAGGTCATCCGCGCTCAGATTCCGTTGTCGGAGATGTTCGGGTACTCCACCGACCTGCGCAGCCGCACCCAGGGTCGGGCCACCTACACGATGCAGTTCGCGCTGTACCAGGAAGTGCCGGGCAACGTGTCGGCCGAGATCATCAAGCGCGTCCGCGGCGAATAATCAACTGCTGGGAAGCGATCTTCCCACCACAGTGTCCGCAAAGGCCTGGCCCCGTACTGCGGGACCAGGCCTTTCCGCTTCCTTCGGCCCGGATCTATGGCGCGGGAGCGACGGCTATGGTGCGCAAATCGGGTGTTCACCCGATGTGCGTGCAGGGGACTCAAGCCGATGATGTCGCCACGAACGTGTGCGGCCGAGCGGCCGGGAACGAAGGAGCAAAACCAATGGCAACAACCCGAGGGCCGCAGGAGCCGAGCAAGGTGGAGGGCTTCGTGCAGAAGGCACCCGCCCAGATCGGCGATATCAAGTTCGACGGGATCGACGGCGAATTCCGCCCGAACCCCGCCGGCGACGGCACCACTGAGCAACGTCACGCGGCCGACGATGACGACGTGTTGCGGCCGCGCCGCGTGCGGCAGGAGCTGCGTGACGACGCCGCGGACGAGGCGCCGGACGAGGCGCCGGAGATCTCCGGTCAGGGATCGGGTGACCCGATTCCGACCGAGTCGATCTCGTTCAACTTCGGTGCCGTCGAGTTCCCCGGGTTCGACGCAGCAGGGCAACAGGGCCCGGGCGAGGCCGTGTCAGGCCCCGAGTACGAGGAGGTCGCGTTGGCGGTCGACGGCGGTTCCGACGCGTTCGATCCCCATCCGATCGACCCGGACGACGGCCAGCTGGATTCGTCGG
The DNA here is from genome assembly GCA_030645495.1 of Actinomycetota bacterium. GTDB lineage: Bacteria > Actinomycetota > Acidimicrobiia > Acidimicrobiales > Ilumatobacteraceae > UBA668. The sequence continues at coordinate 11,992 of JAUSLV010000024.1, read as the reverse complement.
CTCACGATCTTGGCCGCGAGGGATCGATCGAGTGCTGAGTGTCGTGCGGACGCATCTCGACCGATGACGCCCACGCAGGTGGTCCCGGCGGCCAGCCAGGACGCGCGTGAGCTGCTCGCTGCCGGCGACCCGCAGGCTGCCGTGCGGCGGCTGGAGGCCGCGGTGGCCTTCGGTGAAACGAGCGCGGCGGTGCATCACGACCTGGTGCGTGCCTACGAGCAAGTCGGCCGCCTCGACGACGCTGTCGAGTTGTTGGGTCGGCTGGCCGTCGCGTTGCCCGCTCGGCGCGAGCTGCAGCAGCAGCTCGGCGCACTCAGCAGCCGCGCGCTCGCCGCCGGCCGTGTGGCCGCAGCGACGTGGGCGGCGGAACGCCTCACGGAGCTCGACCCAGCTTCCCGTTCCGCGTGGTCGCGGCTGGTGGCCGCGCGCCGGCGCGCTGGAGACGTCGAGGGCGTACGGGCCGCACTGATCGAATGGGACGTGGCCTGCCCTGGCGACGACGTTGCCGAGTTCTTCCTCAGCGTCTATTCGGGCGGTCAGGTGGCCGCCGCACCCGCCGAGCACGTGCGCCGGCTGTTCGACATGTATGCGCCGCAATTCGATCACCACCTCGCGCTCCTCGACTATCGCGCCCCTCGGCTGGTGGCCGACCGCCTGGCCGTGCTGCTGGCGGCGCGCTCACCGGCTGCTGCGGCGACCGATCTCGCCGACCTGGGCTGCGGTACCGGCCAGGTGGGCGAGTTGGTGCGCGACCTCACGAAGCGTCTGGCCGGTGTGGACCTGTCGCCAGGGATGCTGCAGAAGGCCGACGAGCGCGGGTGTTACGACGAGCTGCTCGCGGGCGACCTGGTCGAGTTCCTCACGGCCCGGCCGGGCATGTTCGACGTGCTGGTGTCGGCCGACACGCTCAACTACCTCGGCGAGCTGCAGCCGGCCCTCTCTGCTGCTCGCGCAGCGCTTCGAACCGGCGGTGTCGTGCTGTTCACGCTCGAGCGCGGTACCGACTTACCTGCCTCCGGCTACCGCCTGCGGGAGTCTGGCCGCTTCGAGCACGACCCGGTCGCACTGCGCGCACGGCTGGTGTCGGTGGGCTTCGGCGCGATCACTATCGAAGAGTGCGTGCTGCGGCGTGAGGGCACCGCCGACGTCGTCGGACTGCTGGTGGACGCCGTCGCGATCTGAGTTCGGAATCAGGTGTTCACCCGATGCGCGAAGATGCACGGTCTGCGCATCGTGTGAGCACGCACTCACCAATGGAGGAAAGCACATGTCTCGCCGCGACAACCACAACGATTCCGACGACATCACCAGGTCGGGCAGGTCGCAATCGAAGGTGATACGTGATGACGTCCTCACGGAGTCGGAGGTGGTCGCCGAGTGGACCGGCGCCGACGAGAGCGTCGAACTGTCTGCACCCGACCAGTTCTCGCCGGGTGAGTCCGGCTTGCCGGAGGGTAAGGAGACGCCGAGCTGGACCCCGCCCACGAAGTTCCAGGACGTCCTCATTGACGGCGGAGAACAGCCGAGCGGCTACACCTTTAAGAAGGTGCAGAGCGTGGTGATCATGGATGACGATGCTCAGCCCGCAGCCGAGAGTGACGACTCGGTGTGGGACGACACCGACATCGTGCACGTCGTTCGGGAATCAATGCTGGGCGATACGGCCACGCACGAGGTGGGCCATGTGGTGGGCGACGGTCCCGACGACTCGGGCGACGTGCAACCGGCCGAAGGCTTCTCGCTGAACTTCACCAAGATCGAGACGGTAGTTGCCGAGTCGGGCTACCAGGCGCTGCCCGAGCTCGACGCCAATGCGAACCGCACCGCGGGCCCCACTTCCGCGGGTGTGGGGGCGGAGGCCGGAGCCAGCTCACAGGTCTACCTCGGGGACATCGTGATCAGCGCCATTTCTGACGACTCGATGTCGATCAAGTCGCCGCGCGACGTCGCCAGTGGTCAAGCGACAGGAGCTCATGATCGATATGCGAACCAAGAGGTGTCGTACATCCAGAGTGACGACGGGGTCGACGCGCTGTTGCCGTTCGTCGAGCAGGATCCGCTTGTCATGGACCACGACCTCGGTGGCGAACCCGACCTGGACGGCGGCCTCGATCTCTGATCGCGAGGCAACATCGGATCGCTGATCCACCGTGTCGTATCATCCGGTGCGCACGCCGAGTCGGGAGGTGAGTGATGAGTAGTTGGGCCGAGGTGTTCGACGACCTGGGGTTTGTCGCCGACGCCGCTGACACCGTTGCCATGGGCTCGGGTCAGATCGACGACTGGGAGCAATTCCTTCCGGAATCGAGCGAGGCTGTGGCCGACGACGCGCTGGACGGGCTGCTGGCCCAACTGGTGGCCCCGGTGAGTGACGACGAATTGCGCGACGACCTGTTCGCGCCGAGGGCCGAGCGTCGGCTGCCGACCCCGGAGCGGCCCGCGGGCGAAGAGCGTCCGCCCGTCGACGACTCGGGGGCCACCGACGAGCACGGCCAACTCCAGGCCTCGCCCGCCGACGACGTGGACGACGATCTGCTGCTTGCCGCTCCCGACCTCGATGACAGCTCCTCCAGTGCAGCACGCCACCTCGACGATGTCGTCCCCACCTTCGACTTCGAACCGATCGTCGCTCTCGATGACGAACCGTCACTGCCGGAAGAACCCCTGCCGCTCGACGACGAACTGTTCTGACGACACCCGATGACGACGGCCGCCGCCCCTTCACCCACCACCGACGAGCTGCTGGATCGCGTCGATGCTGCGCTCGATCAGCTTGGCCAGTTGGTGGCGGCCGAGGGTCGCGACGATCTCGAGGCCAGGGTCGACGGTGCACGTGCGCGGCTCGATCGGCCCACCACCGTCGTGTGTGTGGTGGGCGAGTTCAAGCAGGGCAAGAGCAGCCTCGTCAACGCGCTCGTCGAGGCCGACGTGTGCCCGGTGGACGACGACCTGGCGACGTCGGCGATCACGCTCGTACGCCACGGCGACGCCGGCCGGGCGGTGGTGCGGCGGCGCGTGGATGGCGACGCGATCGCCGAGAACATCGATCTGGCCGACGTGCAGCGTTTCGTCAGCGAGGCGGGCAACCCCTCCAACGAGCAGCGCGTCGATCGCGTCGACGTGCTGGTGCCGGCGCGGTTACTCAGCGAGGGGATGGCAATCGCCGACACGCCGGGCACCGGGGGCATCAGGGCCGGGCACGGTGCGGCCACGCTCGCGTTCTTGCCCTTCGCCGACGGGCTGATCTTCGTCAGCGACGCCACTTCCGAGCTCACCCAACCCGAGCTCGACTTCCTCGCCGAAGCTCGCTCGCGGTGCCCCAACGTGATGCTCGCGCTCACCAAGATCGACATGGCGGCCCACTGGCGGCGCGTGGCCGACCTCGATCGCGCGCACCTCGTGCGGATGGGTCTCGACATCCCGCTGGTCGCGGTGTCCAGCTTGCTGCATCGCGCCGGTGCCGAGGGCGGCATCGATGCGCTCGTCGCCGCGCTCCGCGAACGCATCGTGATCCCCGCACGCACGGGTTCGGCGCAGCGCATCGCCGGCGAGGTCGAGTCGCTCGTGGCCTCGCTGGTCGGTTCGCTGGCGCAGCGCCGGGCCGTGCTCGACGACTCGGCCTCGATCGATGAGTTGGAGGCCAGGGTCAACGAGGCGGTGCAGCGCATCGAGCACCTCCGCGGGCCCGGCGCACGCTGGAGCATCACGCTCGGCGACCGCATGGGCGACCTGTCCAACGATGCCTCGTTCGCGTTCCGCGGCGACCTGCGCGAGCTCACGCGCACGCACGAGGAGTCGATCGAAGCGCTGAAGACCTCCGAGCAATGGGAGCAACAGGCCGAACAACTGCAACGCGATCTCGCCGGTGTCGTCACGCGTCTGTTCGAGGTGATCGAGACGGGCCGCGCCAACATCCGCGCCGAACTCGTCGAGCAGTTGGCGGCCGAGGATGCCAGCCTCGGCGGTGCCGACGGTCTGCGGCTACGCGAGCTCGACGTCGGCTCGCTGTGGCGGGGCAAACCACTCGACACTGCGCGAGCCGCTGGCAAAGCAGTGTCCACCGGCCTCACCGGCCTGCGCGGCGCGCAGAGCGGCATCATGATGTTCGGCATGGCCGGCCAGTTCCTCCCCGCGGCCACGGCCACGCTGTTGGTCAGCAACCCGGTGTTGCTGGCGGCCGGCGCCGTGTTCGGCGGTTACCAGCTCGTCGAAGATCGCAAACGCAAGGTGGCGATGCGGCGGCAGACGGCCCGCACGCAACTGCGGCAGTTCGTCGACGACGTGCAGTTCCAGGTGAGCAACGACCTGGGCACGTTGGTGCGTTCGATCCAGCGCGAGTTCCGCGACGAGTTCGGCGCGCTGCTGGTGGAGCTGCAACGCAGCTGGGCCGAGTCGCTGCAACAGGCCAAGCAAGGCCTCACGCGAGGCACCGAGGAGCGCGCCGGCGAGATCGCGCGCCTCGATACGCTCTCCGGCGAGCTGCGGTCGGTGCACCACACTGTTGCGCAGTGCGTCGGCCAGCTGGCCGAGCAGGTGCCGGCATGAGCATCGACGCCGCCTACCACCAGCTGCTCGACGTGTGTGCTCGCATCGAGTCGACGCTGCCCGGCACGCCGCACGCGACGCGAGCTGCGGCGATCTCTGCCCGGCTGTCGGGGCCGTTGCGAGTCGCCATCGCCGGTCGGCTGAAGGCCGGCAAGTCCACGCTGTTGAATGCGTTGGTGGGTGAACGTCTCGCGGCCACCGACGCGGGCGAGTGCACCCAGATCGTCACGGTGTACGGCCGTGGCGACGTGTACGACACGCGTGGATTCGGTCGCGACGGCGCACCGCTGCCGGTTGGCCTGCGCCGCGTGGGCGAGGGCGACGACGGGTCGTGGGAGATCGACCTGAAGGGAGCGAACTCGTCGTCGTTCGACCGCATCGAGATCGACTGGCCGGCGTCGGTGCTGCAGCAACTGACGTTGGTCGACACACCAGGGCTGGGTTCGCTGAACGAAGCCATCTCGCGCCGCAGCCTCGACTTCCTGCTCGCGGCGAGCGATCGCGAATCCGACACCTCGGGTGCCGACGCGGTGATCTACCTGATGCGTCACTTGCACGCGCTCGATGCCGAGTTCCTCGGCGCCTTCCTCGACCGGCGGGTCGTGGGGGCGTCACCGGTGAACTCGGTGGCGGTGCTCGCCCGACCCGACGAGATCGCCGCCTGTCGCGACGACGCGATGGTGTCCGCCGACCGCATCGCTCGGCGGATGGAGGCTGATCCGGTGGTGTCGGCGCTGGTGGGCAGCGTCATTCCGGTCGCCGGTCTGCTCGCGGAGACCGCCGCCACGCTTCGCGAACGCGAGGTGGCGGCGCTGCGCGAGATGGCGCATTGCTCCGACGACGAACTGGCGGTGCTGCTGCGTTCGGTCGACGACCTGTGCGACGTGTCGCGAACATCCCTCACCGTCGAGACGCGACGCGAGCTGCTGGATCGCTTCGGCCTGTTCGGTCTGCGGCTGGCAATTCGCGCGATTCGCAGCGATCCGTCGATGACGTCCTCCGACCTGGCCCGCTGGTTGCTGGCCCACTCCGGCCTTGCCCGGCTGCGGAACGTGATCACCACCACGTTCCTCCCGCGAGCGCGAACGCTCAAGTCGCACACGGCGGTGATCGAGCTCGACGCCCTTGCTCGCGCCTTCGAGACCCTCCACCCGGTACTGGCCGCCGATGTGCGACGGCAGCTCGAGCGGTTGCAGGTGGAAGGCGTCGATCTGGCGGCGCTCACGGTCGCGCACCTCGTGGCGAGCGGCACCGTGGCACTGCCGCCGGCCCACCGCGCCGAGGCCGAACGACTGCTGCTCGCTCCCGAGGGGCCGATGGCGATGGTCGGCGGGGTCGTCGGCGAGCCCGAGCTGCTGGAGGCGATCGAGCGCTGGCGCACGCTGGGGGCCGACCCGCGCGGCGGCCCGTTGGCGGTGCAGGTCTGCGACACCATCGCTCGGGTGTACGAGCTGGCGCTGGCGGAAGCGGGGTGACTGCGCACGTCGCCGGCGAGGCCGTGGTGCCCACGATCGAGGGCTGGGTGGCTACCGCCGACCCGGCCGGCCCCGTGCTGCGTTCGGCACACGGCACGATCGCGGTGGCGTGGCACCGAGTGCCGCAGCCACCGATCGACCAGCGAGCCGTGGCTGCGCGCCTCGCCGCCGGCGTACGGGCGCGCACTCCGGCAGCTGCGGTGGAGTTCCGCCGTCGCGGCCACCTCGGTGGCCGCTCTGTCGCGATCCAAGTCGTGGCGGCCGGTGACGACATACAGCTGCATGCCGTCAGCGGTGATGGCAGCGCGAGCGAGCCGTTGCTCGTGGCCGTGGCCACGTGCACGCGAGAGCACGTCGACCGCGTCGGCGCGGCGTTCACGCGCGTGATCGCCGAGGTTCGGCTGCCATGACGAGCCTGCCGCTGGTCGGCCGCGACGCGGAACTCGCGCGGGTGAGGGCGCTGCTGGCCGACGCGATCGGCGGGGTCGGTGGCGCACTGGTGCTCGACGGTGCACCCGGTGCCGGCAAGTCGCGGCTGCTCGACGAAGCCGTGCGTGTGGGCGCCGACCATGGCTTCGAGGTTCGTCGGGCGGCCGGCCGCGTGGTGGAACGTCACATCGACGGCGCCGTCGTCAGCCAGCTCGTCGGGCATCACGACACCTCCCCGCCGGCCGTTCACGACGCAGTGTGCGCGGCAGCCCGGCGGCGGCCGGTGCTGTGGGCGGTCGACGATGTGCAATGGGGCGACCCGGCGAGCGTGGCCGCCGTGGCCTATGCGGCGCGTCGGCTGGTCGGCCATTCGGCAGCGGTGCTGCTGGCGCTGGGTGCTGAGCCGCTCGGCGGCGAACGCTCGGCTGGTTCGAGCGCTACCCGGCAGGCGCTCGACGGGCTGGAGCGACTGCACATCGATGGGCTCGATGCGAACGCCGTGTTGGCGCTGTTCGAGTGCATCGCTGGCTCGCTGCACCCACCGGTGGCCCCCCGGGTCGTCGAACTGACCGGTGGCCTGCCGATGGCCGTGGTGGAGCTGGCTCGTCTCAGCACCCCCGAGCAACGTTCGGGTGATGTCCCCTTCCCGGATCTGCCCGCGGTGAGCGAGGCGATGGTGCGTGCCTTCGCCGGCCCGCTGGTGCAGCTGCCCGAACCGACGCGGCGGGTGTTGTGCGTCGTGGCTGCGGAGCCCAGCGGCCAGGTGGATGTGGTGGCCCGTGCCGTGGCGGCGCTGGGCGAGTCGTTCGCCGATCTCGAACCGGCCGAGGCCGCGGGCGTGGTGGTGGTGCGCGACGGTCGCGTGGTGTTCGATCACCCGATGCGGCGGGTGGTGGCGTATGCCTCGCTGGCGTTGCCGTCGCGCCGAGCTGCGCACCGCGCACTCGCAGCCGCGTGGAGTGGCCCCGACGACAGCGCTCATCGCCTGCGCCATCGCGTGGCCGGGGCCGCCGGCCCCGACGACCAGCTGGCCGACGACCTGCAGTTGCTGGCCGAGCATCTCCAACGCTCCGGCCGGCTGCGCGAGGCGGTCGAGGCGTGGCGCCATGCAGGCCAGCTGTCGATCGATGCGGCGCGCTGCGCCCAACGAGCCAAGTCGTCGACCGAAGCCCAGCGGCAGCTCGACTCGCGCCGCGATGAACTCGCCGGCCCGTTGAGCACGCTCAGCAAAGCCGAGTTGCGCGTGGCCCGCGTGATCGCCGAGGGGCTGTCGAATCGACAGGCTGCCGAGCGGTTGTTCGTCAGCGCGAAGACCATCGATGCCCAACTGCAGGCGATCTTCCGCAAGCTGGCCGTCAACAGCCGCGCGCAGCTGGCGGTGCTGGTGACCCGCCACGACATGGCCGGAGGTGGTGCACGGTGAGCAGCGACGAATCCTCCGTGGGCGTTCCCGGCTGGCTGGCGGCGAGTGGCTTCGCGCCCGCCGGCGACGATGTCGACTGGGACGCCCTGGCCGAGCAACTCGCGGTCGACGTGCTGTTCGACTCGGCGGTGGAGATGGCGACCCGTGTGTTGGACGGCCCGGATCCGTGGGCGGATCGGAGCGTCGGATCCGAGACCCTCAGCGACGACCAACGTCGGTCGCTCACCGACTGAGCGAGCCGGCCCTGGTAGGTCAGATGTCGGTGTCGAGCGGATCGGCGTCGAGGGAGAGTTCGGGTGCGGCGAGCTTCGGTGCCTCCCATTCGTCCTCGGCGACGATGCCGATCCACTGGTCGTCGGCATTGATGCCACCTTGCTCGTACGCGTGGGCCTCGGCAGGTTCGTCGATCGACCCCGGCGTCTGGGTGCCGACGGACATCTCGCCATCTGCCGCGATGCGGTCCGCCGTCGACTCGCCCTTCACGTCGCCCAGCTTGATCTGCCCGGGTCGATCCTGAGGGCGCATCGAACGGCTTTCGCTGCCACCGCCACCGTCGCCGCCACCTTCGTCGCCGCTGCCTTCGTCGCCCGAACCGGCCTCTTCGCCACCTTCGGCGTTGCCATTCCCGTCGCTGCCGTCCTCGCCGAACACGGCGTCCATCGCCGCGTCGATCCCGTCGTTGATCTTCTCCTGCACGTGCTCCTGCAGTTCCTCACCGAGCTTGTCGCCGGTTCGGCTGATGATCTCGCGCACCGAGTCGATGAAACCCTGTGCCGACACGTCGCCCTCGTCGTCGCCGATGCCGTCGGCCGCGACTTCCACGAGCTGGGGTTCCATGCCGTCGGTGCCGTGCTGGGCCGCGTGTTGGCGTGCCGCTCGCGGCCGCACCAGGTCGTCATCGATCGCCGGCTCGAAGGGGCGGCCGCCGCGAAGGGAGTCGGGTCGGTCGGTCACGGCAATCTCCTCGTGTGCGCAGCGGGTTGGATCATGCGGCCATCACACTCCACTGGGCCGCCAGGCGCATCGGGTGGATACCCGATTGCTAGTTGGTCGTTGCCACGGTCGCTCACGATGCCCCCTGTTGGTGTGGTGCTGTCAGTCGGTGATGTCGATGCGGGTGAGCCGCACCCCGGTGCCGGCCCCCGAGAGGATCCAGCCCGACGCAGGGTCGAGGTCGGTGGGGTCGGTGAGGCCGAGCTCGGCCACGGGCGTGCGCGCGAGCTCGGCACCCGAGTTCTGACTGAGCCGCACCAGATCGCCGTTGCCGAGGTCGAGCACGCACACGAAGTCGCCGCACACGGCGAGGCCATCGAACGAACCGAACGTGCCGGCCGCACCGGTGTCCCAGATCGACTCGCCGGCCTCCAACCGGGAGACCGCACCCTCGCCTTGTCCGGAGAGCAGTGAGCCGGCGACGAAGATCCCATCGGGGACGCTCGCGACGTGCACCAGCGCCAGAAGGGGGAACTTCCCCTCTTCGTCGATCGTGCAGGTGGGCGTGGTGACATCGATCGTGTCGTAGCCCCGCTCACCGGCGTTGAACGTCATCACCAGGCCCTTGGGAAAGCGGAGGATCTCGGCCTTGAACAGCGGGCACGAGGCGGCCGTTCCGTCGTCGAGATCGATGATCGAACCACCGCCGGAACCGGCCACGAGGAGGAGGCCGTCGCTGAACATGAGGGTGTTCGTACCCTCCGGCGTGTCGACCGCGATGGGGTCGGGGAACTCGGGATCAGTGGAGATGGCGCAACCGGTCGCCGACACGGAGGCGATGCGCACAGCGGAGTCCGTGCCGATCGCGATCCTGCCACCGGCGAGGTCGACGGCAACGGCGGTGGCGTCGGCCAGCAGCCGCTCGGGGTCGGTGCAGGTGGTGAGCGTGGCACCATCGACCACCAGCGCGCTGGGCTGGGTGCTGTCGGAGGTGCTGTCGGAGGTGCTGTCGGGGGTGCCAGTGGCTGACGTCGTGTCGTCGACGGTGGTGGCCAGCGTGGTGCTGCTCGAGTCGGTGGTGTCATCGCCACCCACCAACGCGAACGTCGCGCCGCCGATGGCAAACACACCCAGCACGGCGGCTGCCACGATGAGGCGGGTGCGTGACTTGGGCGTGTCGGGGGCCGACGGTGCGGGTGCCGGGGCGGCGGCGCTCGTGGCGTCGATGGAGGTGGGGGCGACCTGCGGGGGAGCGGCAGCGAGGGCGGCACCGTGCACCGCCGCGCCGAGAGCGATGGCCAGGCCGGGGTTCGTGGTGGTGACGAGCGGGCTGGCGATGTGTTCACGCACCATCTGCGCCACCAGCGGCATTCGCGACGAGCCGCCCACCAGCAGCACACCCTGCAGCGCAGCACCGGCCGGGCCCGCAGACGTGACCACTCGGTCGAGCACGGCGAGCGTGTCGGTGAGCCGCGACCGCACCATGCTCTCCAGTTCGCCGCGTGTGAGGCGCACGACCGCCGTGCAGCCCGGCAGCGACACGCTCACGTCGGTCTCGGTGTCGGTGCTGAGCACCTCCTTCGCCGCGCGGCACTCCTGCTGCAAGCGGGCGATGCCGGCGCGCACGTCGGGTTCGGAGATGTCGGCCGCGCTGACCTGGCCGCCGACCGCATCGTCGACGTGGGCCATCACCAGTGCGTCGATGTCGGCACCGCCGAGACGTTCGACACCCTCGGGCGTGCCGACGATGGTGCCCTCCGGCAACGTGACGACAGCGGCATCGAACGTGCCACCGCCCAGGTCGTAGATGGCCACCGGGCCGGCAGACCGCACCCGGTCGGCATTGCCCAGCGCCGCCGCCACCGGCTCGGGCAACAGGTGCACGTCGGCCAGGCCGGCGGCAGCGGCTGCCTCGCGCAGCTTCTCGATCCGGAACGGCCCCCACGCGGCGGGGTGGGTGAGCGTCACGCTGGTGGGCGGGCCACCCTCGGTCTCCTCCACCCTGCGCAGCACTTCGGTGAGCAGGCCGGTGGTGAGCGCCTCGGCCGATGTGCGCTTGCCGCCGAGCACGATCGGGGCTGCGTCGCCGAAGCGGCGCTTGAACTCGCGCGCCACTCGTGTGGGCTCGGTGAGCGCGCGTCGCACTGCCGCTTCGCCGACCAGCACCGTGCTGTCGTCGCGCAGCGTGGCCACGGAGGGGAGCGCGTGTGAATCCGCCGACAACTGCACCACGGCGGTGGCGCCCGCTCGCGATACGGCGGCCACCGTGTTGGTGGTGCCCAGATCGATGCCCAGGTGGTATCCGACGTTCGCTGTTCCCGTCATGTCCTTCTCGCTGCTCGTCCCGTGCGGGAAGAGTAGTGGGTGTGACAGCGGGCGGCTCTCGCCAGGTCAGCTGCGGTCGGCGCCGGAGTCGGTGCTGGCCGAGGCCCTCGCTCCCAGCTGCAAACCAGTCGCTTGTTCGGCACTAGGGTGCGCTGATGAACAGCCTTCGCCCCATCGCCCTGTCCGTCGTGGCCGCCTTCTCACTTGCCGCGTGCAGTGATGACAGCAGCGGCAGCTCACAGGCGGCCACCGCCACATTGGGCGATGCGTTCTGTCTTGCCGGCGAGCAGATGAATGCGAGCCTCGACGCACTCGGTGCGGCGTTCGACACCAATGATCCGGCGACGGTGGAGGCGGCGATGAACGTGGTGCTGGCAGACGGAGCCTCCGTCAGCAAGATCGCGCCTGCCGACATCGACTCGCAGGTGAAGTCGAGCGTCGATTCCTGGAATGCACTTGCAGTGGTGCTGGAGAAGAACGGGTGGGACATTGCCGCGGCAACGAACGACCCGGAGTTCCCCAGCGAGGAGGAAAGCGCAGCGCTCGAGGCCAACGGTGTCGCGATCGAGGCGTACCTGGCGGAGAAGTGCGGCTTCGAGTCCTGAGCCAGCGCGGCCAGGTGAGGTTTTCGACGGGATCAGCGGTGGAGTCCGGCGCAGTTCGGCGCTAAGATCGCTCCGTTCTTTGACAACCCCAGGAATCCCCGACAAACGGAGAGAAGCATGAGCAAGGCGAAATTCGAGCGCACCAAGCCGCACGTCAACATCGGCACGATGGGTCACATCGACCACGGCAAGACCACCCTCACGGCAGCGATCTCCAAGACGTTGGCGGAGAAGGGGTTGGCCAAGTACACGCCGTT
>JAUSLV010000022.1 GCA_030645495.1 Actinomycetota bacterium | reverse complement strand
CATCGACGCGATCGGCAACACACCCAGCCTGCGCAGGTTCAGCTCGAGAAGGCTGGTGGTGTTGCGTCGGCTCTGGTTGAACGCGATCCCGTTGTCCGACAACATCCGCGCCGGCAGTCCCCACCCGCCAGCCCCTTGTTCCACGGCCTTCCAGGCCATCGGTGAGGTGCACGTCCAAACGGCGAGCGATCGCGGACACACCCGCGAGTGGTCATCAATGATGTTGATGATCTCCACCGGCCTGCCATCGGCGAGTGCCCAATGGGTGGCATCGATCTGCCACAGATCGTTCGAACGGTCCCACACGAACCGGTGCCAGGTGTTCTTGGGTCGCTTCTTCGGCTCGGGCGTGATCAGGCCGCGACGGACCAGGATCCGCCAGATCGTCGCTTCTGACGGCACCCCCACGACCGTCAACTTCAACAGTCGCTGACGCACCGACCACGGGCCGCTGTCCCAACCGACATCGTCGAGTTCCTTGCGGGCCCGCACGATCGCTTCCTCGACATCGAACGGCGTCTGGTTCGGTGACCGCACCGGCCGCCGCGAATACTCCTCCAACCCGAGCACCCCGCCCGCTGCCTCAGCCCGCCGCCGCCACTTGTAGAACGTCTGACGCGAGATCCCGTTCTTCCGGCAGAACCCGGCCACCTCCCCAGCACGCACCGCGCCAGCCAACGCTGCCGCCAACTTCACATCCATCGCTGTTCCCTTCCCGGCCATCCACCCAGCGTGGACGGCAGAACTCAGGTGTCAGCGATGTCCCGCGACATCAACTGTCAGCGATGTCCTGAAACAGAACACCACCGTGCCTCGTGGCCGGTGTGGGACAAGAAGGCTGGGGGAGGGCGCTGATCGCGTGTGGAGGCGTGGGGGTCGGCCCATTAGGGTTGGCCGACGTGACGACAGACCCCATGGCCGACAAGCTCCGCGACCTGCAAGAGCGCCGTCAGCAGGCCTTCAACGCCGGTTCCCCCCGTTCCGTCGAGCGCCAGCACGAAAAGGGCAAGTTGCTCGCTCGTGAGCGCATCGACGTGCTGCTCGATCCGGGCAGCTTCCAAGAGCTCGACCTGCTGGCTCGCCACCGCGCGCAGGCCGCCGGCCTGGAAGAGCACCCCTACACCGACGGTGTGATCACCGGCTGGGGCACCATCGATGGCCGCAAGGTGTTCGTGTTCAGCCAAGACTTCACCGTGTTCGGCGGCGCCCTCGGCGAGGTGTTCGCCGAGAAGATCCACAAGCTGATGGATCTCGCGCTGAAGGTGGGCGCACCGGTCATCGGCCTCAACGACGGCGCCGGCGCCCGTATCCAAGAAGGCGTGGTCAGCCTCGCCAGCTACGGCGGCATCTTCTACCGCAACGTGCTGTCCAGTGGCGTCGTGCCGCAGATCTCGGTGATCCTCGGGCCCTGTGCCGGCGGCGCGGTGTACAGCCCGGCGATGACCGACTTCATCTTCATGGTGCGCGAAGCCAGCCACATGTTCATCACCGGCCCCGACGTGGTGAAGACCGTCACCGGTGAGGAAGTCACGCTCGAAGAGTTGGGCGGCGCGATGAGCCATGCCACCAAGAGCGGCGTCGCCACGTTCGTCAGCAGCGACGAGCGCGCGTGCCTGGAGGACGTGCGGTTCCTGTTCGGGTTCCTGCCCAGCAACAACCTGGAAGATGCGCCGGTCACGGAAACCGACGACGACCCCGACCGCCTGTGCGAGACCCTGCGCACGATCCTGCCGGCCTCGCCGAACCAGCCGTACGACATGAAGAAGGTCATCAAGGAAGTCGTCGACGACGGCGAATTCTTCGAGTACTTCCCGCACTGGGCCAAGAACATCGTGTGCGGCTTCAGCCGCGTCGAGGGGCGCCCAGTGGGCGTGGTGGGCAACCAGCCGATGATCCTCGCCGGCGTGCTCGACATCGAGTCGGCCGAGAAGGCCGCCCGCTTCGTGCGCACGTGCGACGCGTTCAACATTCCGCTGCTCACGTTCGTGGATGTGCCCGGCTTCCTGCCCGGTGTCGATCAGGAGTACGGCGGCATCATCCGCCACGGCGCGAAGCTGCTGTACGCATACTGCGAGGCCACCGTGCCGCGCATCCAGATCATCACCCGCAAGGCCTACGGCGGCGCGTACGTGGTGATGGACTCGAAGAGCATCGGCAGCGACCTCGCGTACGCATGGCCCACCGCCGAGCTGGCCGTGATGGGGCCCAACGGCGCCGTCGAGATCGTGTACCGCCGCGAACTGCAGCAGGCCGCCGATCCGGTGGCTCGCCGCGCCGAACTGGTGCAGGAATACACCGAGCGGTACGCCAACCCGTACAACGCCGCCGAGCGCGGCTACGTCGACGACGTGATCGACCCGGCCGAAACCCGCCAGAAGATCGTCGCCGGCCTGCGCATGCTGCGCACCAAGCGCGAAGAGTTGCCGCACCGCAAGCACGGAAACGTGCCCCTCTGATGCTCGGCACTGGCCTCCGCTGCGCGTTGGCTGCTGCCTCGTGCGGCTCGTCGCTGGCGCTTCCCTCGCCGCGCGCGATCAACATCGAGGAGGGCCGTTCATGAACGCGGAGATCACCCCGGCGCCCACCGACGAAGAGGCGGCGGCGGTCGTGGCCGCAGTCGAGGCGCTGTGGCCCAAGCCGGTCGCGGCCGGCTACCTCGACGGCGAGCGCCGCGTTCCCGCGTGGCGCTTCAGCGGTCGGTGGTGGGCGCGCCCGCTGCCGGCCCGCCGCAACCGCCCTTACCGCTGACCCACGCCCGACTGGGGCATCACCGGATTCACCGTGCCGGTGAGGTCGGCATCGACTGCCAACTGCCCGGGCCCCTGGCGGCGAGCGAAGCGCATCGCCTCGGTGGCTCGGCGCACGCCGGCGAGCACATCGATCACTGCACCGTCCGCTTGCGCGACACCGACTGCGATCGCGAGTTGCACCGGCTCCTCACCGATCGGCACTGGTTCCATCAACGCGGCTTGCACCGCTGCAGCCACCTGCCGGCCGCGCCCCAGGGTCATCGACCGCAGGAAGACCGCGAACTGATCGTGCGCGAGGCGAGCGAGCACGGCACCCTCGCCGGCGGCCGCGACGAGCCGGATCGCCGACACGTCGATCGCACGGTCGGAGGCATCCAGCCCGCGCCGGTCGGCCAGCACGGTGAGACCGCCGATCTCGACCACGATCACCGTGCCCGAGCGATCGCGGAGGCGGCCTTCGGACATTTCGTGCAGGAACGCCGAGCGCCGCAGCATGTCGGTCTCGAAGTCGTGCGAGGCGAGCCACAGCGAGTGTTGATGGGCGCGCTCGAGCTCGCGCATACCGGCGACGTTGCGCAGCACCGCCGCCAGCGCGGTGACGAACAGCCACACGGCGATCGGTGCCGGCGACACCGTGCGATCGGTGAACCAGACGATGCCTCCCAGCGTGAGCGCCGGCAACACCGTCGCCACGGCGACCGCCACCGGCAGCTGCGACGCGGCATGCTCGCCGGTGGGAACGGCCGGCGGGCCGGGCAGCAGGCTGAGCACCCCGGCGAGCGCGAAGCACCCGAGCCCGATGAGATAGACGAAGTCGTAGATCGGGAACGACCCGTACGGTGTGCGCAAGTAGGCAACCAGCAGGCCCACGTCGGCGACGACGTTGAGGACCGCCCCTACCACCAACAACACGCCGACGTTGTGCTGCACCGTGCGGCCGGCGACCACGCGCACGGCCAGCATGAGCACCGCGACGTCGCCGGCGGGGTACACCGACTGGAACGCGCGGTCGACCAGCGGCAAGGAGGTGTCGACGGCGACCTGTTCGACCACCAGCAACCACAGCACGGCGTAGAGCAGCAGGAACAGGATCACGCCGTCGAGGATGCTCGACAGGCGACGCGTGTGCAGTTGCGGGTCGGCCAACTCGGCAAAACCGATCATCACCGGCAGATAGCCGACGGCATAGGCGATCGACACGGAGAGATCGGTGATGAAGGTTGCCTGAGCCTCGATCTGCAGCTCCACCATCAGCCCACCGAGCATCCACACGGCGGCGCCGACGCCGAGGAACCACCACGCATGAGCAGGCCGTGCGTGTTGCTTGGCAGTGGCGAGCACCACCGCAGTGGTGGCGGCGATCGACAGCACATACGCGACGGAGCGGACCGGCTGCGCCGCGAAGGCGCCCAGCGCGCTGACCGACCCGATCACCACCACCACGAACACGGCGAGGAACCGCGCGCGCGACGGTGCGGCGGCCTCGGTCGCGTCCGGAGTACCGGCCGACAGCTCTTGAGTCCTGGATGCCGTCACGCCTGGCCGATCCATGCCGCTAACCCGGCACGTTGCTGTCCGCCGTCACTCTAGTTGCGCCGACCGGTGTGATCCGCGAGGGGCACGGCGTACGGCAGCGGCGCTACGGTGTCGCTCCGTGGAGCTGACGACCGTTGCCGACGACCTGCTCGTCGCGCACGACGGCGCGCGTGTGATCCGCCTGGAGGGCCTGGCACCGGCCACCACGTATCTGCTGGAGGGCTTGGCGGCCACGACGCTGCCGCGGCCGGCGGGCCAGCTGCTGTGCCGCGTCGCCACCGTGAACGACCTCCACTTCGGCGAGGTGGAGTGCGGCCGCATCGACGACCACCCCGATGGGCCGATCCAGCGGGCGCTGCCCGGCGAGGCACCGTACCCGGAGACGATGAACTGTGGTGCCATCGCCGAGATCGTCGCGCTCGACCCGCAGGCCGTGATCGTCAAGGGCGACCTCACCGCCGACGGGCGGCCCGAGGAGTTGGCCGCGTTCGCGCAGCACTACGGCGGGGCCTTCGGCGACCGGCTGCACACGGTTCGCGGCAACCACGATGCGTACCAAGGTCAACACGTGTACGCCGGCGATCGTTGGATCGAGCTGCCCGGCGTGGCAGTGGCGCTGCTCGACACGGTCACGCCCACCGAGACGAACGGCATGCTCACGCCCGCGCAGCTCGACTGGCTGGATGCGCACGCAGCGGTGTCGGATCGACCGGTGCTGGTGATGGGCCACCACCAACAGTGGATCGCCGACACCGAGGATCATCAGTCCGCGAACGACCACCGCTCGGAGGGCTACTTCGGCCTGCGACCCGACCCCAGCGAGGCGCTGTCCGCAGTAGCGGCCCGCAGGCGGTCGATCGTGGCGTACACGGCCGGGCACACACACCGCCACCGGGTGCGGCACATGCCGTGCGGCGTACCGTCGATCGAGATCGGGTGCGTCAAGGACTTCCCCGGCACGTGGGCCGAGTACCGGGTGTACGAAGGCGGCATCATGCAGGTGGTGCACCGCGTGTCCAGCCCAGCAGCCCTGGCGTGGAGCGAACGCTGTCGGCACCTGTACCGCGATTTCGGAGTGGACTACGAGACGTACGCGCTGGGCGCGTTGGAGGACCGATGCTGCAACATCCCGCTGCGGTGAGAGCCGGGTTCGAGGAGGGTGGCGTCACCCTGCTGCGCACCTTGCGCGCCATCACCCCCGACCTGTGGGACCGACATGGTGCACTCGGCGAATGGACCGTGCGCGAGTTGGCCGCGCATGCGCTGCGCGCGTTCGTGACGGTGGAGGGCTACCTGATGGCCGAGCCGACGGTGGATCGTGTGCTGGCCGATTCCACCGAGTACTACGCCACGGTGCTGGCCGACCCGAGCGTGCACCAGGGCGTCGCCGCTCGCGGCCGCCAGGCGGCACGGCAACTGCTGGATCCGGTGGGCGAGGCCGAGGCCGTGATCGGCCAGGCCGCGGCCCGTGTGGCCGCCACCGCCGACGACGAGCCGGTGAACACCTTCGCCGGCCAGATGACGCTCATCGAATACCTCGCCACACGGGTCGTGGAGGTGGGGGTGCACACGCTCGACCTGCAGCGCGCCACCGGCCAACTGCCCGAACTGCACGCCGACACGTCGGCGGTGGTGCTGTCGGTGGTCACTCAGTTGGCCTCGCCGGTACAACTGATCCTGGCGCTCACCGGCCGTCAGCCCCTGGCCGCGGGCTACAACGTGCTCGGCTGACCGATGACCCAACCGCTCGCCGACCTGAGGGTGATCGACCTGTCCACGGTGATCGCCGGCCCGAACTGCGCGCGCTACTTGGGCGACTTCGGAGCGCAGGTGATCAAGGTCGAGCGCCCCGACGGCGGCGACAGCTTGCGCAACATGGCCTGGCGCGATCCGCGCGACGGCGAGGGCATGTGGTGGAAGCTGGTCAACCGCAACAAGCGCACGATCGATCTCGACCTGAAGGCACCCGACGATGTCGCCGTGCTGCGGCGGCTGGTGGCCGAGGCCGACGTGCTGGTGGAGAACTTCCGGCCAGGCACGCTCGAGCGCCTTGGCCTCGGGCCCGACGTGCTGCTGGCGATCAACCCCCGCCTCGTGATCACGCGCATCACGGGCTTCGGACAGACCGGGCCGTACAGCGGCCGCCCGGGGTTCGCCACCATCGCCGAGTCGATGTCGGGCCTGGCGGCGATCAGCGGCGAGCCCGACGGCCAGCCGCTGCTGCCGGCGTTCGCCCTCACCGACGAACTCACCGGCGTGGCCGCCGCGTTCGCGACGATGGTGGCGTTGCACAGCGGTGTCGGCCAAGTGGTCGACGTCAGCCTGATCGAGAGCCTGTTCCAGCTGATGAGTCCGCTCGTCACCCTGTTCGGCCTCACCGGCGAGCAGCAGGGTCGCCTCGGTGCCGGCCTGCCCTACACGGTGCCGCGAGGCACCTACCAGTGCGCCGACGACAAGTGGGTGGGGCTGTCGGCCTCCAGCGATTCTGTGGCTGCCCGTGTGCTGCGGCTGTTGGGTGTGGAAGCCGACCCGCGCTTCACCACGTTCACCGACCGCATGGCCAACCGCGACGCGCTCGAGGCGTTGATGCGCGACTTCTGCCACGCCCGCAGCCAGGCCGAGGTGCTGTGCGCGTTCACCGATGCGGAGGCCGCGATCGGCCCGGTGATGGACATGGCCGACATCGCCGCCGACCCGCACTACGCGTTCCGCGAGGCGATCGTGCGACTGGATGGCACCCCGATGCAGGGCCTGCTCGCCAAGCTGAGCGCCACCCCGGGCGCCCTGCGCTGGCAGGGCCGCGCGAAGAACGCCGACGGCGACGAGATCAGAGCGAAGGGTTGGGACGGATGAGCACCACAAACTGGCGCATGGGCGAGCGCCGAAGCGCAGCGGAGGCGGCGAGCACGGAGGCCGAGCGCAGCGAGGCCCACGAATGAGGGCATATGTCGCGGGGCCGTTGTTCGACGAGGGTGAGCGCTACTGGATCGAGACCGTCGATCGGGTGGTGGTCGAGGCCGGGTTCATCACCTTCCTGCCGCACCGCGACAATCCGCCCAAGGATCAGTTCAACGTGCGCCAGATCTTCGAGAACGACAAGCGCGGCATCGACACGTGCGACGTGGTGGTGGCCAACCTCAACGGCATCATCACCGACGACGGCACGGCGTGGGAGCTTGGCTACGCGTACGCCACCGGCAAGTACCTGATCGGGATGCACACCGACTGGCGCAAGCGGTTCGACCACGAGGTGGTGAACCTGATGCTGGAGTGCTCGCTGCACCGGATGGTGCACTCGCTCGACGAACTGAAGGTGGCGCTGGCCGAGTTCCGCGCCGGTCGCTAGGCCTGCACGCCGATCGGGCAGCTGACACCCGTGCCGCCCATGCCGCAGTAGCCCTGCGGGTTCTTGGCCAGGTACTGCTGGTGGTACGGCTCGGCGTAATAGAAGACGTCGAGCGGCTTCACCTCGGTGGTGATGGCGCCGTACCCACCCGCAGTGAGCCGCTGCTGGTACATCGCTCGGCTGGCCTCCACCGCCGTCACCTGCGTGTCGTCGGTGGTGTAGATCGCGCTGCGGTACTGCGTGCCCATGTCGTTGCCTTGCCGCATGCCCTGCGTGGGGTCGTGGTTCTCCCAGAACACCTTCAGCAGCTGTGCGTAGCTCACCTTCGCCGGGTCGAACGCCACCAACACCACTTCGCTGTGGCCGGTGCGGCCACTGCAGGCTTCCTCGTACGTGGCGTTCGGCGTGTAGCCACCCGCGTAGCCGACGGCGGTGGAGTACACGCCCTCGGTCTGCCAGAACTCGCGCTCGGCGCCCCAGAAGCAGCCGAGGCCGAACACGGCCAGTTGCGTGCCCTGCGGCCATGGGCCGGCGAGCGGCGCGTCGAGCACGAAGTGCCGCTCGGGCACCGGCATCGTCTGGTCGGTACGGCCGGGCAGCGCATCCTCGGGAGCGACCATCTCGGACTTCTGGCGAAAGAGCATGGCGCAACACTACGACCGCGGCAGTGACCGGTGATCGCGGCTCGGTAGCGTGCCTCCCCGTGCCCAACCCCGCTGTGACCCTGCGTCCGTTCGAGTCGCACGACGGGCCTGCGGTGCTGGCGCTGAACAACGCCAGCGTGCCCGAGCTGAACGAACTCGACGCGCCCGAGGTGGCCCGCCTCGCCGGCCTGGCCGTGAGTGCGTTGGTGGCCGAGGTGGACGGTGTGTTCGCCGGGTTCTGCTGGGTGCTCGGCCCCGAGCAGCCGTACGACAGCCTCAACTACCGCTGGTTCAGCTCGCGCTACGACGCGTTCGTGTACCTCGATCGCATCGCGGTGCACCCCGACTTCCGCCGGCACGGCATTGGGCGAGCGTTCTACGCCGAGCTGGTGCACGAGTTCGCGCCCAGTTGCCCTGTGCTGTTGTGCGAGGTGAACGTGCGCCCGATGAACGAGGCGTCAGTGCGCTTCCACCAGTCGCTCGGCTTCTGCGAGGTGGGCCGTCAGGACACTGACGGCGGCCACAAGACCGTCAGCCTGTTGGCACTCGAGTTGCCACCCCGCTGACGGCGACGGTGCGTCAGTTGGTGCCGACGGGGTTCGCGTTGGGCGCCAGCGCCGGGTACGCCGGCGGGACCATCGGGATCGTGTCGACCGGCATGCGCGACGGTTGGATCGGGTACTGAGGATCGCTCCAGGCCGCGTCGTTCGCACGGGGATAGCGCGAGTACAACCACGCCGACAGCACGTACACGAGCTCTTGCTGGATGTGCGGACGGTGCGCTGGCGAGCCCTGCAAGTAGGCGTGCAACATGCCCATCGCGATGCCCACCGCAGTGCGCGACACGAGCTCGACCTCCGCGTCGGGAATGCCGGGGACACGCTTGCGCAGCAGCGTGACGGCGACCGCGACGATGCTCTCGCGCATGGTGGCGCCGTAGTCGAGTTCGCCACTGCCACTGAGGCACAGCGCCACCGTGGACGGGTTCTCGTCGATGTGCCGGCACAGCGTGGACACCGTCTCGGCCAGCACCAACGGGGTGGGCGCCGAGTCGTCGTACTTCAGCAGGCCCTGGAACAGCGTGGCGAGGCGTTCGGCAGCTCGCTCGGCGAGCGCGTTCACCACGCTGGGCATGTCGGGGAACCAGTAGTAGACCCGACCGATCGACATGTTGGCAGCCATCGCGAGTTCGTTCGCGGTGAAGCTGACCTGACCTTGGTCGTGGATCAAACGTTCGGCGGCATCGAGGATCGAGTCGATCGACTGTTGGCTGCGACGTTGGCGTGGGGCGGTACGCAACTCCTGCATCACCATCACCATACGGCCGACTTCAGCCGTTCGGCGTACTCTACGGGGTATGCGTCTCGCTGCAATTCAGCACGACATCGAGTGGAACGATCGTTCCGCCAATTTTCGACATCTCGCTCCACTTATTGCGGCCGCAAGGGCCGGCGGCGCACAGCTGATCCAGCTCAGCGAGACGTTCTCCACCGGCTTCGCGGTCGACGATCCCGCGCTCGGCGAGCCCGAAGGTGGCCCCTCGTCGCAGTTTCTCCAAGAGCAGGCGGCCCGCCACGGAGCGTGGGTGTGCGGCACCTGCCCCGAGGTGCCCACCGACTCGGATCCGGCCGACACTCGCCCGGCGAACAGCTTCGTGCTGGCCGGGCCCGACGGCACCGTGCACCGCTATCACAAGATCCACCCGTTCACCTTCGCCGGCGAACACCGCCACTTCCGCGCCGGTACGGCGCTGGTGCAGGTGCAGATCGAGGGCGTGCGCGTCAGCCCGTTCGTGTGTTACGACCTGCGCTTCGCCGACGAGTTCTGGGGGTTGGCGCCCACCACCGATCTGTACCTCGTGCCGGCCAACTGGCCCGAGCCGCGCCGCCTGCACTGGATGGCGCTGCTGCAGGCGCGAGCGATCGAGAACCAGGCCTACGTGGTGGGCTGCAACCGCGTGGGCGAGGGCGGTGGGCTGAAGTACGTGGGCGACAGCCGCATCGTCGACCCGCTGGGCGAGCTGCTGGCCACCGGCTCGCAGGGTGAGACGATCCTGTTCGCCGACATCGAGCCCGCCACCGTGGCCGCCGTGCGCGAACGCTTCCAGTTCCTTCCTGACCGGCGCTAGGCCCGACCGCCACTAACCGAGGGTCTTGAGCCGGGCGACGGCTTCCTCCAGCACCTCGAACTGCTTGCAGAACGCGAAGCGCACGAGGTGTCGGCCCTCGTGCTTGTTCATGTAGAACACCTCGTTGGGGATCGCCACCACGCCACAGCGCTGCGGCAGTTCGCGGCAGAACGCGAGGCCGTCGCCGTCGGGGCGCAGCGGGCGGATGTCGACGGTGATGAAGTACGTGCCGCTGGTGGGGTACACCTCGAACCCGGCCGACTGCAGCCCGGGCATCAGCGCGTCGCGGCGGGCCTGCATGCCGGCCGCGAACTCGCGGTAGTACTCGTCGGGCAGGCCAAGACCCAGTGCGATCGCCGGCTGGAACGGGCCGCTGCTCACGTAGGTGAGGAACTGCTTGGCCGTGCGCGCCGCGGCCACCAGCGCGGGCGGGCCGCACAGCCAACCGACCTTCCAGCCGGTGGTGCTGAACGTCTTGCCGCCGCTGCTGATGCACAGCACGCGGTCGCGCATGCCGGGCAGCGTGGCCATCGCGTGGTGCGGCTTGCCGTCGAACGTGAGGTGTTCGTACACCTCGTCGGTGAGCACGATCAGGTCGTGCTCGATCGCCAGGTCGGCGATCACCTGCATCTCCGCCGCATCGAGCACCTTGCCCGTGGGATTGTGCGGCGTGTTGATCAGCAGCAGCTTGGTCTTGGGCGTGATCGCGGCGCGCAGTTCGGCCGGATCGAAGCCGTAGGTGGGCGGGCGCAGCGTCACCGGCTTGGCCACTGCGCCGGCGAGCGCGATGCACGCCTGGTAGCTGTCGTACATCGGCTCGAACAGCACCACCTCGTCGCCCGTGTCGAGCAGCCCCAGCAGCGCGCCGGCCAACGCCTCGGTGGCGCCGGCCGTCACCAACACCTCGGTGGCCGGGTCGTAGGTGAGCCCGTAGAAGCGCTGCTGGTGCGCAGCAATCGCGTCGCGTAGCACGGGCATACCCAGCCCGGGCGGGTACTGGTTGAGGCCCCCGTTGATCGCGTCGATCGCCGCGTCGAGCACCTCGCGCGGCCCGTCGGTGTCGGGGAACCCCTGGCCAAGGTTCACGCTGCCGGTGGCGACCGCCAGCGCCGACATCTCGGCGAAGATCGTGGTGCCGAAGCCCTGCAGCTTGGCGGTGAGGAACGGTTCACGTGACGACGGCACGTGCGCCAGGTTACGGCCTGGGGGCACACTGGCCCAGTGCGTCAGACGCCGTACCCCTCGCACTCGCCGATGCCGTGGACGGCGGGATAGCTCTCGCTGTCCGCGGCAGGAACGAACTCGAAGCGCTCGCTCGGATCCTCCAGCAGCCAGTCGCCCACCAGGTCGTCCCACGACTTGGGGTCGACACCGTTGTCCGCGTAGTAGGCCTCGATCGCCGTTTCCAGCACTCGCTGCTCGGTCTCACACTCGCTCGTGGCGGGGTCGAACCCCAGGTCGACGCCGCAGTCGTCGAAGATCTGGAACAACTCGCCGGAGATGTCGATGTCCGAGCTGGAGGCACCGAACGCCACGGCGTAGCCACCGGTGTCGAGCACCACGTCGTCAAACGCCCCGGCAATGCACCCTGCCTGCTCATCGGTCGCGAAACCGTCAGCTGACATGCTGCCCGCGATCACCGACACGCGGGTGGCCTTCGGCAGGCACTCGTCGAACATCGTGCTCGTGCGACTGTTTCCCTCCTCATCGAGCGAGGTGGCGAACGGGTCGAAGCCGTCCTGCGCGAACGAGCTGACGTCGTAGCCCGCGAAGGTGGTGTCGATGCACTGCAGCTCGTCATCGGTGAACTCCACCTCGATCCCGGAGGTGGTGAGTCCGGCCACCACGGCGGTGGCCTCCGGGCCCGGCTTGTACACCGGCTTCGGGTCGTGAACGACGAAGTACACGACGGTGAACGCGATCAGACCCACCGCGACCACGCCCGCGATGATCTGCGCGAGGTGCGACTTCTTGACCGTGGCGTTGGTGTCGATGACCACCGAGGAGGGCACCTGGCCGGGGGCAGGGGTGCTGGGTTGCTCGGTCATGACGCCTCGTCTCCGCTCGTGTGGGGCGGGCGTCAACCTAACACTGAGACCTCAGTGCAGCAGGTGCTCGGGGCCGAAGCTATTGGGCAGCAACTGCTCGAGGGTGAAGACCGCGCGCAGGCCCTCGGGGCCGCACGCGTAGATCGGCGTGTCGAGCGGGGCGAACTCGCGGATGCGCTGGCGGCAGCCACCACAGCACGTGCCGATCAGGTCGCCGTCGCACACGGTGAGCACCTCGGCGATCTCGCGCTCGCCGTGGGCCACCATGATCGCGATGGCACTCGCTTCGGCGCACGTGCCCTGCGGGTAGGCGGCGTTCTCGATGTTGCACGCGGCGTACACATGGCCGGCCTTCGTGCGGATCGCCGCGCCCACCTTGTAGTGCGAGTAGGGCGAGTACGACAGCGCCTGCTTCGACACAGCGGCATCGAACAGTTCGCGCTGGGCGGGCGTCATCGGCAGAGTGGGGTGCGAGCTCATGGTTCGACACTAGGCAGGATCGTCACGGTCCACGCAGCGTCCGGGCCGTCACCGCCACCCGCGTCGACGGTGATCCGCCAGCCCCCTGCCGTGAGCGACGCCCCCACCTGCAGCAAGTCCGCGTAGGGGGCCTCGCCCACCAGCGGTGCCGAGTTCTGCACCACACCACCGCTCACCTCCACCCGATGGACGGCAATGCCGTCGGCGGGTAGGTGATCGTTGAAGCCATCGGCGGTGAGCAGCTCGATCGTGAGGAAGTGGTTGTCGTCGATCGCCACCACCGCCACTCGCGTACCCGCCGCGCTCATCGACGGCGCGAGGGTGACGGTGCCTCTGGCGGTAGGTGCGTTCCACACGGCCGAGCGCGGCAGCCACCCGGCCAACAACCGGTTCAAGGCGAGCGTGTCGGGGCCGTCGCGACGGGTGGCATCCACGTCGCGTGGCGCGGCGCTGTTGCTCATCACGTCGAGCGCGCTGAGGTACCCGCCGCGGTCCTCGACCCCGCTGTGCATCCAACCCAGCGTGTGGCCCACTTCGTGCTCGGCCAGATCCATCGGCTGCTGATCGCCCCACTCGGCGTGGAAGTCGGCGGCGCCGATGTAGGCCGAACGGTTGGTCGCCCCGACGGCACACACGACCACGACGGCGCACGGCTCACCCACGCTGCCGAAGCCACCCGGGTCGCTGCTGCCGTGGTCGGCGTCGGCCACGGCGAACACCGCGTTCGTGCCTGCGCCCGCCTCGGCGATCGCTTCGTCCAGGCAGGCCTGCGGCTCGTCGGCGACGGCCATCTGCACCTCGCCGCCGGCGTTGAACACGGGGTGGTACAGGCCGTGCGAGAGCGTGTCGTAGTAGGGCGTCACCTGTCGGTTCAGCACCTCGGCTACGTCGGCCGGCGTGAGCGCGAGGCGCAAGGGCGTGCCCGCGTACATCGAAGCGGTGCTGTCCAGCGGCACATGGCAGATCCACACGTCGAAGGTGTCATCGCCGTGCGTGAACCACTGGCGATCGGCCGCGACAGCCAGCAGTTCCTCGAGTGGCGCGGGCAGCTCGGCGGCAGAGACGACCGTGGTGGAAGCGCCCGAGGAACCCGCCGGCACCGTGGCGCCACTGGTGCACGCCACCGACATGGCCGCCAGGGCAGCCACCGCCGAACGCCGCATACCACGGGTGTGCACGGCGCGACGATAGGCGGCGCACCTCCCCGCGTGACAGCATGGGGTCAATGCCTGCTGTCTCTCCTCTCCGCCGCCGTGTCCTCGGCAATCCGGTCGTGCGTACCGTCCTGTCCTTGTGGGCCTGGCTGATGCTCGGTGTCATCGTCATCATCTGGGTGCCGCTGGTGTTCGTGGTGTGGATCGTCACCACCCCGTTCGACCGCGGTCGCTACTGGCCGGGCTTCGTGTTCCGGCGGCTGTGCGTGGCGCACCAGTTGCTGAACCCGCTGTGGAAGTTCCGTCGCAGTGGCCTGAAGGTCACCGACCCGCGGCGGCCCTACGTGGTGGTGTCGAACCACGAGAGCTTCGCCGACATGTTCCTGATCTCGCACTTGCCGTGGGAGATGAAGTGGATGTCGAAGGAAGACTTCTTCAAGTACCCGCTGGTGGGCTGGCTGATGCACATGTCGGGCGACATCAAGCTGATCCGCGGCAGCAAGCAGAGCATCGTGTCGGCGATGAAGGGCGCCAGCGACCGGCTGGGCAAGCACGTCTCGGTGATGATCTTCCCCGAAGGCACACGCACGCTCGACGGGTCGCTCGGCGAGTTCAAGGACGGCGCGTTCCGCTTGGCGATCGAGCACGGCGCGCCGATCCTGCCGCTGGCCGTGGTGGGCACCCGCGAAGCGATGCCCAAGGGCGACTGGCGCTTCGGCATCACCAGCGCCGAGGTGCGCGTGCTCGACCCGATCGAGACCACCGGCCTCACGAAGGACGACATCGGCGACCTGCGCGACCGCACCCGCGCGGCGATCCAGGCGGCCCTCACCGAGATGCGGGCCTAGGCACGGTCATGAGCGACGACTCATCAACAGCAGCGGGTGACGAGCAGCAGCCTGCCCCCGCACCATTCGCCCCTCCCGCGCCACCGACACCCGGCACACCGACCCCACCCGAGACAACCTCGACGCCCCTCGCGCCGGTGGCGGGCGGCAACCGACGGCTGGGCGTGATCATCGGGGCGCTGGTCGCCGTGGCCGCGGTGATCGTGGGCATCGTGGTGTTCGCCGGCGGCGACGACGACAAGGGCAGCACGCCGTCGCCCGGCGACTCGACGGCGGACAGCAGCGTCACCACCGACGCCGGTGGTGGCAGCAACAACGGCGGCGACCCCAACGACCCGTGCAGCTCCGTGCGCCTGTCCACCGAGCTCGCGGCCGACAACCTCGATGCGGTCACCGGCACGTGTGACGGCACGTGGGCGGTCGCCGCGAGCGGTGGCGAGCCGTTGTTCATCGCGCACGTCGCCAACGGCAGCTGGGTGCGCCTCATCGACCTCACCTCCACCGGCGTGTGCCACGACGATGCCGTCGGTTTCCAGTGGCCCGCCACGGTGATCGACGCCGTCACCTGGCCGTGCACCACGTTCGCGCCGCCGCAGGCCGGTGCCTACGTGGCCGAGAGCGACGGCAGCGAACCACTGGCGGTGGGTATGCAGGGCGAGCGCGTCGCCGGCCTGCAGAACGCGCTGATGCTGCGTGGGCTGCTGGCCCCGGAGGGCATCGACGGCATGTTCGGCGGCGGCACCCGCCAGGCGCTGCTCGTCTTCCAGGCATTCGGTGGTGTCGAGCTGACGGCACAGGGCGACACGACGACACTGCGCACGTTGGGCCTGCTGGCCGACGAACGTGCCTCGCTGTCGCCGCTGGTCGCCAACGGTCGGGCGCTCGGCGACCTGCTGATCGGCGGCAACGGCCGGCGGGTGAACGAGGCCCTCACCGCCATCCTCGGGCCGCCCGATCGGGTGAGCGTGCCGTCCATGCGCACAGGGTCGGTGACCTGCAACGACCCTGAGGGGAGGACGTACACCTGGTCGGGCCTCACGGTGGAAGTGGCCGGCTACGACCCGGACACCTTCGCCGACTCGGACTGGAAGATGGTGTACTGGCGCTACGAGCTCGACGGGCCGACGCTGGACATCTCCACCCCCAGGGGCGCTCGGTTGGGCGAGACACTGGAGCAGTGGAAGACCACGTACCCCGACAAGCCGATCTCCTCGCCCGACGGCGAGGCCGGTGGGTTCCTGGTCGACCTGGGCCTGTCTGTCGACTACGACGCGACGGGCATCATCAACGCGATGTACTCGGGCAGCCCCAACTGCGAGGGCGGCGAATGAACCGGTAGGTGCCGACTAGCCGGCCGGCCTACCACCGCCAGCAACCGCAGCTCAGGACACGCGAGTCAGCACGAACGAGTACTCGCTGCCATTCACCGGCGACACGAACGTGATCGTGAGCACATCGTCGACGACCGTGTACTCGGCCAACGAGAGCACATTCGAGGGACTCGCGCCGGGCATCGGGATCGACTGCCCTCCGATGGTGATCGTGCCGCCGCCCTCCACCGCGGTGACGCGCAACGTGGAGCCCTCAGCGGTGTAGACCCCGTCGTACCTCGCGCGGCCGACGCCGGTGACCGGCCCCGCGCCGCAGGTGGCCTCGATGTCGCCGTGGTACAGACCGTCGATCGTGAACGTGAACGAGTACGGCCCGGCGCACGTGACACCACCACTACTCCCGCCACCACCATAGGCGGCCGACAGGACGGCGAACATCGAGCCGGCGTCGGTGAGCCAGGTGCCCACGATGTCGTGGTTGCAGGCGTCGTCCATCGTGATCATCGTCCCGCTGACCACCAACTCGCCCATCGCCAGCGTGCCCACCGCCGCAGCGCCCACGCCGGGCGATGCCGACGGCAACTCGTCGCCACCACCGGGGTAGGTGCCATCCGGGCACACGCACCGGTCGGGCCGCAGGCACCACATCATCGACTCGCCCGCACCCAGTTGCACCAGCGCGCTGTCGGTCAACTGCACGGCACCGCGGCCCCCGCTGACGGTGACCTTGGCGATGTCGCCGGCGGGCACCAGCAGGTCGAGCGGCAGCACGCCGAAGCGACCGGCGTCGACCGATGCATCCTGCGATGCTCCCTCGGCAAACACGAGCTCCACCGAGCCGTCGGCGCTGGTGATGCCCGGGCCGGTGGACTGCCACACGTCGCCGAACGCAGCCGAGCGCACCACCGCGGATGCCACCGACAGCACGGCATCGTCGATCGAGCCGGCGAACAAGGCCTCCACCGCTCCGAAGTTGGCGCGCCCCAGCATTCCCAACATCACCGGCCACGGGTCGGAGCCGTCTTGCGCCGCGACTGCGTACAGCCCGATCGCATCGTACGAACGACGGAACAACGACTGGTTGAACGTCAGCAGCCAGGTGTCCCACCGGCTCGCGCTGGACGATGACCCACCCACGTAGGCCTCGCCCGCCCACTCGGCCTGACCTTCGATCACCCACAACGGACCCGACCAGAACGCCTCTGCGTTCGCGTCGAGTTGGAAGCAGTGCCACACCTCGTGGGCAATCGTGCTGGTCACCGATGCACCGTCGAGCGTGAACAGCACGTGCGGCAGCGCGATCCGGCAGGCGGTGACGCGATCGCCCAGCTCGATCGCCGAAGTGATCGCGTCGCCACCAGTGGATCGATCACGCACCAGCCGGGCGCGGATCGGCAGCCCCAGTTCGTGGCCACTGTTCGCTTCCAGCTGGGCGACGATGGTGGCGATGATCTCGGCCAGTTCGGCGGCGCTCGGCTCTTCCACCGGCCCGTCGCCCGAGGGCACGTCGCGGCGCCGGCCGTCGCCGAGCGGCACCTCCACTTCCTCTTCACCGGGCTGCGGTTCCAACGCCGTCTGCACCGCGGCGTTCACCTCTGCCGGCAGCGATGCCGCCGCGCCCACGAGCCGGCGGGTCGCCAGGCCGGCCAGGTCGTGGGGCACCCCACCGTCGAACACGAGCGGCTCGACACCCGGCAACGGTGCCACGACCGCCGCGAACAACCGCTGCGCGATGTCGATCGGCAGCACCCCTTCGTCGTCGAGCAGCTGGCTCAGCTGCACCAGCCCGGTGTCGATCGCGGGCACGTGCGCGGGCACCGTGACGACGGTGCTGTCGGCGGGCGTCGACCCGCTCGACCCGCTCGACCCGGAGTCGTCGGAGCACGCGGGCATGAGTACCGCCGCCACCACCAGCGGCCACCACCGACGGATGCCGCTCATGTGATCGGGTCGTGGCCGACGACACCCCGGTCGGCGACGTGTTCGGTCCAGGCGCTGCCGTCCCACAGCCGGTGCTGATGGCGACCGTACGGGTCGGCGGCCCACTGGCTGGCCGACTGCTGAGGGGCCACCGGCTGCTGGTACTGGGGCTGGGCGGTGTAGGTGGGCTGGAACCCGGGCTGCGCCGGTGAGGCGGGCACATACCCCGACATGTTGGTGCCCACCGTGAACGACGCCACCGGCGACGTCGGGCGCACCACCTGGGTGAGTGCAGCACCTGCGAACACCACCGACAGGATCGCGGCCCAGTGGTAGATCGCGGTGTGGTTGGTGGTGAGCGCGAACGAGAACGAGCCGTCGGCCGCACCGATGTCCTGCATCACGGCCGCGGTGAATCCCAGGTGCCCCAGCCCCACACCGACGGCGAACGCGGCGCCGGCCCGGCGGCCCGAGACGGCCATCAGCGAACCGAGCAGCGGAGCCAACAGCGCCCACACGAAGAGGCCGAACTGGATCACGCCGTCGCCGATGTCGAGCACGGACACGCCGTCGACCGGCAACAAGATCGACAGTGACACACCGAGTCCCACCACACCTGCGAGTGCACCGAGCGCCTGGTTGCAGCGCGGTTCGTCGGCACCCGCCGACACCAGCGACAGCGCAGCCGCGATCGATGCGACGACGGCCAGCAGGAGGGTCCAGTACCCGATGCCCTTCGTGAACGACACCCCCGCCCCGTTCGACATCTCGTCGGTGAACCGGTGGATGAACAGCAGTTCGAAGGTCGTGATGCCGGCCATGCCGGTGGTGAGCCCGGCGGCGATGGCCGAGGCGAGGGCCGTCCCGGCCAATCCCACCGCTGCGGCGATCAGCGCGAGCACTGATGGCGCCACCCACACCCACATCGCGCTGCTGTCGCCGTCGGACAAGCTGCCACCCTCACCGCCCACCTCCATGATCGGTAGGTAGAAGCCCGCGAGGTACAGCGCGGCGGCGATCAGCGCGAGCAGCGCGGTCGCCTGCCGTAGCGGTTCCGCAACCTTCGTCGTGGCGATCGGCAGTGGGTAGCTCACATCGGCCTCCTCGTGCTGGGGCCGCCTGACGCGACCAGCAGTCGATGCGCCCAGTGTGACAGGCCAGGCGTCAGCCACCCGCACCACACCTGGCCGGACGCGCATGCTTCACTGGTCGCATGACGGCCAACGACCGCGGCGTGCTGCACGAGGCTGCACACGAGCCGCTGTTGGGCACGCTCGTCACCGTCCGAGTACGGGCCATCGACGAGGCGACTGCGGTGAGCGCCGAGCGGCTGATCGTCGCCGAGATCGAGCGCCTCGAGGCGATCCTGTCGGCCCATCGGCCGGCCAGCGAGTGGAGCCGTTGGCGGCGTGGCGAGGTCACCCGGCCCGGTGCGGAGATCGTCGCGTTGCTCGACCTCGCGGCGCGGTGGCACGCGATCGGCGGTGGGACCTTCCACCCGCTGGCCGGTGTGCTGCGCGCCCGCTGGCTGTGTGCGGCGGAGGCGGGCGTGGCCCCGTCGCGGGCCGAGATGGCCGACCTCGCGGCAACGATCGCCGACCTGCCGTACCGAGTGCACGACGGCACCGTGGAACGCGCGGGCGACTGCACACGGCTCGACCTGCACGCGATCGCCAAGGGGTGGATCGTCGATCGCGCCGTGACCGTCGTGAGTGGCGAGCCGGGCATTGCGGAGGTGTTGGTGAACGCCGGCGGCGACCTGCTGCACCGTGGGCCGGCAGCGATCACCGTGGGCATCGAAGACCCCCGCCGCCCGTTCGACAATGTGCCGCCGCTGGCTCGGGTACCGCTGCGCAACATGGCCCTCGCGGCCAGCAGCGGAGCGCGGCGGCCGCTGCTGGTGGGCGGCGTGCGTCACAGCCATGTGCTCGACCCGCGCACCGGGTGGCCGATCGAGCACGTGCTGGGGGCGACCGCCATCGCGCCCGACGCGGCCACTGCCGATGTGATCGCCACGATCGTCGGTGTGCTGCCGGTGGCCGATGGCCTGCGCTTCGCCGACACTCACAAAGGCGTGGCGTGCCTGCTGCTGGCAGCCGACGGCCTGCAGCACGCCAGCGCCCGCTGGCCCGCGCCCGGCTGACGCGGTGGGCGGCCGAACTGCTACGGGTGCAGATCGAGTTGGAAGTGGTCGCCCACGCGGTGGAACCCGCTGCGCGCCAGGTAGCTGCTGTGCGGTTCGGTGCCCGGGGCAGTGGTGATGCGATCGATGCCCAACCGGCGGAACACCCCCGCGCCCTTGCCGTACAGCCAGGTGGAGATCTGCGAGTCGCGGTACGGCTTGGTGACGTAGTCGAGCGCGATGCGCAGCTCACCCTCGTGCACTCGCCCCACCAGCGCGCCGGCGGGCAGCCCGTCGCGCATCAGCAGCAGCGCCACTTGATGGCCGGCCGGCGGACCGGCCAGTTCGAACGTGGGCTGAAAGCGGTGGATGTCGTCGAGGTGGTAGCGCAGGAAGTCGACGAGGAACGGATCGTCGGCGGGCACCACCGTGGCCGCGAGGTTGCGCCCCCCACCCAGTTCCTTGCTGAGGAACCACACGTTCAGGCCCACGATCGCAACGTTCGTGGCGATGATCGGCGGCGACTCGATGCCCACGCCGTACACCACGAACGCGATCGAGCCCACCAGCGACACGGCGCGCAGACGCACCACCGACGTCATCGCCAGCGACACCACCACCAATGCCGAGGCGCAATACCCGATCACTTCCGTGACGCTCACCCCCCGAGTCTGCCATCCCCCTCCACCATTCCCGAGGGTTTCGGCGATGGGGGGCCTCGTTGGAACCCTCGGGAATGTCAGTAGAGCGCGACGAAGGTGAGCAGGACGGTGACGACCAGGCCGAGCGCGACGAACACCAGGGCACGCGTGCGCCGCTTGCGCTGGAACAACTGGATGCCCAGGCCGGTGACCGACACCAGCACGAGCAGGCCGGCCGAGATGTCGATGACCCACTTCCACGAGCCGGGCGCGTCGCGGCCCTTGTGCAGGTCGTTCATCACGCCCACGAAGCCCTGCTGTTCGACCACCAGTCGGTACGTGCCGCTGTCGACCTCGAAGAACAGGTCGGCGGCGTAGCCAGGGGCGCGATAGCTGATCGTGCCGTCGTTGCCCGTGAGCGCATGCTCGGTGACCTCGCCGCTGACGCCGTGCTCGCTGCGCACGAACTCGCTGACCGTGAGGAAGTCGACCGTGCCATCGGCGACGAAGCCGGGTGGAAGCTGGCCGGCGGACGTGGTGCGATCGGTGTCGTCGCCCAGCGTCCACGACGGGTGGTTCAGCGTGAGCCCGGTGATGCCGAAGAACAACACGATGATCAGGCTGATCATGCTCGTGTACACGTGCAGCCACCGCATCCAGCGGTTGGTGGCAGCGCTGCGCTCAGACACGGTAGTCCGCCGAGACATCCACGAGTTCGGCGTTCGCGCCGAGCGTCACGGCAAACGCTTCGGTACCGATCGTGATCGGGGCGGACACGAAGCTGTGCGGCCCGTGCTCGCGCGATGCCTCCACGCACAGCACGTAGTCGCCCTGGGCGACGGGAGCGCCATCCACATCGGTGCCCGACCACACCACCTGGTAGGCACCAGCGCCGCGAGTGGCGCCGGCCACCGTATCGAGGTTGTTGGTGCCGCCGCCGTCGAGCAGCGCGGCTTCCACGTCGTACCAGCGCGTGAGGTGGTCGAGATACCGGGTCTTGTCGCGCTTCAGCCACAGGCTGATCGTGCTCACCATCTCGCCGCCGGGGGTCTCGACCCACACGACCAGGTAGGGGTTACGCACGCGGTCGCTGTCGGCCTGGTAGGTGAAGTCGACCTGCAACTCGGCCCCGGCGGGGAACACCGCGTCGCCGGGCGCCGGCACCGTGGAGGCCGGTTCGGAAGTGGCCGGCACCGTGGTGGCTGGCACCGTGGTGGCCGCAGTCGTGCTGGGTGCGCTGGGCACCGAGTTCGTGGCAAGGGGGCGCAGCCTGCTCTCGTCGTCGTGCGAGCAGGCGGCGGGCACCAGCACCGCTGCGCCGGCGAGCGCCGAACGCTGCAGGAGTTGACGCCGCGTGACCGCCTCGAAGCGAGGAAGGGGGAACGACATGAAGGGGTTTCGCCTTTGTTGACCGTGAATGCAACCGGCCACAGAGTATGCCCATGGCCTGAGTGCTCCCTGGGAGTTGTACGTGAATTCGGTAAGAGATCGGGCACCGGTGCAGCGGTGCTCGTGTCCGCGCCGCCAGGGTGCTTCACTGGGCGCGTGCAGCCCACCACCACGACCGCCACCCACGGGCCGGTGCGCGCATGAGCAGCTTGCGGGCAAAGGCCGCCCTGGTGGTCGGTTCCACCGCCGCGTTGGCCGCTGGGGTGGTGGGCGCGCGCGCCTACTTCGACGAGCCGGCCGTCACCACCGGCACGGTCGGCGCGGGCGTGAACGTGTACGAGTGCCCAATGGCCGGGGCGCTGTCGATCGGCCAGGTGCACGCGGGCGACAAGGTGTGGCTGATCGGCGTCACCGGTGGCCGCTGGGCAGTGATCCGCCATCCGCTGGATCCCGATCGACCGGCCTGGATGCCGCTGGCACTGGTGAACACCGCGGCCGACACGGGCGACCTGCCCGAGTTGGGCTGCGCCGATGCCGTCGATCTGGCGGGTGGTGCACCGACCGAGACCACCACCGCCACCGACGAGGGCTCGACCACCACGGTCGTCAGCACCGTCCCGCTCGACAGCACCACCACCTCCAGCAGCAGCACCACCACCACGATCGTGGCCGACACCACTGGCCCCACCGTGCAGATCACGCTCGACGCCGACGTGCTGAGCGTGTGCGCCACCCTGACCGCGAAGGTGGTGGTCGATGACCCGACGCTGCCGTTGAGCATCATCTCCGTACGGGCCACCTGGACCACGGGTGGCGTGGAGCGCGAGAAGGGCTTCACCCGCAAGGAGAACGTCAGCGGCAACCAGTTCACACTCACGATCTCGAAGGCCGAGTCGGGTCTGTCGTCGGGATCGGTGCCGCTGACGGTCATCGTCCTCGCCCGCGATGGCCTGAACAACCGCACCACGGCGACGCTGACGATCATTCTCTCGTCGGTGGGGTGCTGACGATGGGCTACTACACGCGCATGTCGCAGCGGGTCGTGGTGGGCGTGCCGCTCACCGCGGCGCTGCTCGGTGGGGCAGCCGGATGGCTCACCCGCGATCAGGGCACCTACCGCTCGTCGTCCTCGGCCGCCGCGGGCGCCACCCTTCCCGAACAACTCGACGCCGCCGCGCCGTTCGTGGCGTTGCCCGCACGCGTCACCACGCAGGTGATCGATCCGGCCGCGATCATCGGCTTCACGCCCGCACCCGCGATCCCCGTCCCGGCAGGAGCCGTGGTCGATCTGCCGCTCACCGAGGGCCGCACGGCCAGCCCCGTCGACGCGGTCACCCACGATGCCGCCACCCCCGCCGCCGACCGCCCGATCCCCGTGGGCCAGCCGGTGATGATGAGTGCGCTGCCGGCGATCGGCGACACACCCAGCACGCAACCACCCGCCGACACCACCACCACGATCGAGGCCTCCGGCGACGACGTGATCGACGTGTGCCTGCTGGTGCCTGATAGCTGCATGGGTGCGCCCGGCTCGGTGCGCGACCAGCCGGCTACTGCCACCGGCGAACCTGCCGCCCTGCGAGTGTCCGTGCCGTTCGCAGCCGCCGGTGCGCTGGCCGAGCTGTGCAGCACGATCGAGGGTGGCACCGTGCCCGACTCGCGCGTCGCTTCGGCCACCCGCCCCACGCTGGCGCTCGTCGTCAACCAGCCGTCCACGATCGCGATCAGTGGCGCGTGGGCCGACGGCAGCGCGCTCGAGAAGCTGACGTTGGTGACCTCGCCGCTGCACGACGAGGAGTGGCGCCAGACGATGGCCCAGCAAGGCGTGCAGCGCGACATCCTCGCCTGTATCACGCTCAGCCTCGACGACGTTCGCGGCCACGCGGTCGGCGGCATCGCCGAGCTGCACGCCGACGTGCTGGCGATCAGCGCCACGGGCCGCGCACAGAGCGCGGGCGAGGTGGTGATCAACATTCCCGCCGCCACCGACGACCAGCTGTTCGCCGAACGCGTCACGATCAGCGACGCGGGTGAACGACCGACCACGGACGGCGTGCTGTACCCCACCGTGCACCTGCACTACGCGTTCTTCACCGATGCGGTGCTGCCTGCCGGCTCGCCACTCACTGCCGAGACCGCGCACGTGTACGGCAGCCATGCGTTCGTGGAGGGCGCCGACTGTGCAGGGTGGGCCGGCAACCAGCAGGGCCGCGATCGCACGCACCACGCCGAGTACCTGGTGACCACCGAACAACGCAGCATCGCCGGTGAGACCCGGCCGGTGACGGTGGTCGATGCCGACGTGCACCTCGACCCCACGTTGTCCGGCGGCTGGCAGGGCCACCTGTGCATGAGCCTCGTCGCCGCCGACGCCGCCGAGACCGCGTCGTTCACGCTGGCCGTCGAGGGTGCCACAGTACGCAGCCCGCGCACGGCGTTCTACGAGGTGGGTGCGTTGCTGGCCGACAGCGAGTTCCCCGCCGACTGGCAGTTGCGGGTGATGTGGTCGACAGCCGATGCACCGCTGTGCACCCCCGCGCTGCTGTCCAACGCTCCGGGCGGTGCAGCCGGCGCCACGTGCGGCACCGCCGCCCGCCTCGCTCCTACGGGCATCGTGCTGTCGTTCGTGGCGGTCGACACTCGCGGCGCCGATCGCCCGGCGGCCGTGGCACGCATTCCGGTGAACCTGGGCTACTGCAACCTCGACGACCCGTATGCGTGGTTGCACGAGGGCTGCGACCCCGGCGGCGACCAAGCGTTCGACATCACCTACGGCCTACCCAACGGTGGCACGCTGCCGGTGCACGTGGTGGTGCACGTGGGCCGCTCGGCAGCGCCCGGCGCGCTCGACCAGGACCCCTCGAATTCGTGGCAGATCGGCGCGCCGCAGGAGTTCGCCCACTGATCGCGGCGCGACCGGCGAGTACGGTGGTGCCCATGAGCCTGCGCCCCACCATCGCTCGGTTCACCCATGTGGCCCTGCCGTGCTGCGACATCGACAAGAGCATCGCCTGGTACGAGGAGTTCACCCCGCTGCGCCTGCTGCAGCGGCGCGAGGACAAGGACGGCCCCAGCGCCTGGATCGGTCAGCCCGACATGATCGACAAGCCGTTCATCGTCGTGCTCGTCAGCTTCTACCGCGATCAGGCCAGCGGCCCGCAGCCGACGCTCGCACCCTTCGCCCACCTCGGGATCGAACTGCCCACGCGGGAGGATCTCGACGTGATCGCCGATCGCGGCCGTGCTGCCGGCTGCCTCGCGTGGGAGCCGCAGCAGATGCCGTTCCCCATCGGCTACGTGTGCGCGCTCACCGACCCCGACGGCAACGTCGTCGAGTTCAGCTACGACCAGGGTGTGTACGCCGCGGTCCACGAGGTGTGGGGCTGACCAGCTGGTGAGTTGGGGCCGATGAGTTGGGCCGGCTGGTGATGCCCACGAATTCCTCGCGCACCCGCTCCGTACACTCCACCCATGGCTGCGCGCACACCACCCCCCGGCCTGCAGCTCAGCTGGTACGACGGCAACGCGTTCGCGTGGCAGCCCGGGCGCGGTGTGTACGGCGGCAACTTGCACCACGAGGTCGCTCGCGTGGCCCGGCGGCCCAGCCTGGCCTACAGCGGCGCCACCCGCCTGCTGCCGATCCAGCTGCCCGAGGGCCTCACCCAGGTGATGTGCCAGCGGCTCGAGTCGGCCACGCTCGCCGCGCTCGGCCAGCTCGATGCGCTGCACCACGAGGTCAGCGCGTCCGTGGCCTGGTTCGGGGCCTTGCACCGCCACGCCACCACCTTGGTGCAGCGCGGGCGGGTGCTGCCCGTGCTCACCCACGTTGGCACGCCCTCGTCGGGCCCGGCGTACTGGGTGGCCGAGTGGCAGCCGCTGCAGGCCGATGTGCTGGCCGCCGAGGCGTTGCTGGCCGCGATGCCGCCGGTGGTGGCCGCGGCCACCCCTGTCGATCCGCAAGAGCTGCTGCACTCGATGGTCGATCGCCTGTGCCGGCTCACGCTCGCGCACCGCGGCTGGAAGGCCGTGCTGCCCGACACGCGGGCGGTCAACGGGCGGGCGCTGCGGCTGGTCAGCCGCGCGCTGATCGCCGAGCAGGGCCAGTTCCCGGTGTCGGCCGAGCTCAACGAGGCAGTCGCGCACATCGCTCGCGAGCTGTCCACCATGGAGCGCCGGGCACAGGGCGAACCGATCGTGCGCGTGCGGCTGCGGTTGGGCATGCCCGCCACGGGTGTCGCCGACGACACCGGCCTGCCGTTCGACACCGATCCGTCGGTGGCTGCGTGGCCGCTCACGCTCGAGCTGGTCGATGTCGACGATCGCAGCCGCTGGTGCACCGCCGACGAGTTGCACGCGGGCGAGCCCAACGCCGTCGCGC
The DNA here is from genome assembly GCA_030645495.1 of Actinomycetota bacterium. Taxonomy (GTDB): domain Bacteria; phylum Actinomycetota; class Acidimicrobiia; order Acidimicrobiales; family Ilumatobacteraceae; genus UBA668. The sequence continues at coordinate 198,450 of JAUSLV010000022.1, read as the reverse complement.
TGGCCGGACACCAGAAGTTCCAGCACCTGCTGCAGCAGCGGTTGCACGACGCTGCCCAGGGCATCGCGCTGGCCGTGCCCGAGCTGGCTGCCTGGTTGGGCGAGCCCTCCGCGGGGGTCGCGGTCGATGTCGCCGCGGCAGCGCTGGAGGGCACCGACGCGCTGGCCATCGCCGGTGTCGAGCTGCTCGCACCCGAGAAGCTGATCCGTCGCCGCCCCAGCACCCGCGCCACGGCCCAGCCGAAGGAAGGCAACAGCAGCGGCCGGTTCGCGGCGAGCGCGCTGATGGAGTGGCAGGTCGTGGTCGACGACAAGCCGGTGCCCGAGGAAGTGCTGCGCCGCGCCGCGGAAGACGGCGCCAACCTGATCGACATCGGTGGTCGCTGGGTGCAGATCGATCGCGCCGAGGCCAAGCGCGCGCTGGCCAACCTGCAGCAGCACCGCGCCGAGCACGGCGAGATGACCGCGCTGCAGTTGCTCACGCTGGCTGCCGAGCTGCAGCGCGAGCTGGAAGCGGCCGGCATGCACGAGGAAGCCGATCACCAGGGTCTTGGGGCCACCGATCTCGTGCAGGCCACCGGGTGGGCCGGGCAGCTGCTCGAGGGCCTGCCCGACGAAGCGCTCACCGAGGGCATCGTTCCTGCAGGCTTCACCGCCACGCTGCGGCCCTACCAGCTGCGTGGCCTGGGTTGGCTGCAGTTCTTGCACCGCTTGGGCCTTGGCGGCTGCCTGGCCGACGACATGGGCCTGGGCAAGACCCCCACCACACTGGCCCACCTCGCCGGGCTGCCCGGCCCGCACCTGGTGGTGTGCCCGCTGTCGGTGGTGCGCAACTGGGAATCCGAGGCTGCCCGCTTCGTGCCGCTGATGCGCGTGATGGTGCACCACGGCACCGGCCGCGCCGACGACGCGCAGTTCGTGCACCTCGCCGCGCAGCACGATCTGGTGGTCACCACGTACCAAGTGGCCGCCCGCGATCTCGACACGTTCCAGAAGGTGCCGTGGGCCACGGTGGTGCTCGACGAGGCGCAAGCGGTCAAGAACCCCGACACGCGCACGGCGCGCGCCATGCGCGCGCTGCAGGCCGGGCAGCGCATCGCGCTCACCGGCACCCCGGTCGAGAACCGGCTCAGCGAGCTGTGGTCCATCTTCCAGATCGTCGCTCCTGGCTTGTTGGGCAACGCCACGCAGTTCCGCCAGCACTTCGTGCAGCCGATCGAGCGCGAGCACGACCAGGCGGCCACGCTCGAGCTGCGCCGGCTCACCGGCCCGTTCCTGTTACGGCGCACCAAGGCCGACAAGTCGCTGGTGCCCGACCTGCCCGACAAGGTCGAGCAGGTGGCGTGGGCACCGCTCACCCGCGAGCAGGCGCACATGTACCAGGCAGTGGTCGACCAACTGCTGGCCGATGCGCAGCAGGCCACGGGCATGCGCCGTCGTGGCTTGGTGCTCGCCGCGCTCACCCGCCTGAAGCAGATCTGCAACCACCCCGCGCACGCGCTGGGCGACGGCTCGAAGCTGGCTGGGCGGTCGGGCAAGCTGCACCGCTTCGACGAACTGGTCGCCGACCTGCTCGACGCCGGCGAGCAGGCGCTGGTGTTCACCCAGTTCCGCGAGATGGGCCTGCTGTTGCAGCAGCACCTGCACGAGCGCTTCAACCAGACGGTGCCGTTCTTGCACGGCGGCGTCACCAAGTCGCACCGCGACCGCATGGTCGAGCAGTTCCAGGCGGGCACGTCCACCTCGCCGCTGCTGCTGGTGTCGCTGAAGGCCGGCGGCACCGGCCTCAACCTCACCGCCGCGTCGCGGGTGGTGCACTACGACCGCTGGTGGAACCCGGCCGTGGAGGATCAGGCCACCGACCGTGCGTGGCGGATCGGCCAGTCGCGCGTGGTGTTCGTGCACAAGCTGGTGTGCGAGGGCACGGTGGAAGAACGCATCGACGCGCTGATCAACGACAAGCGCAAGTTGGCCGACGCGGTGGTGGGCACCACTGGCGAAGCATGGCTCAGCGAGCTCAGCACCGATGCCCTGCGCGACCTCGTGGTGCTCGATCACTCGAAGGTGCGCAACTCATGAGCATCGTCGTCGTGCCCGGCCAGTTCCGCGACCAGCCCCACCCGGTGGGCAAGCTGGCCAGCACGCTGTTGTCGGTGGCGGTCGCCGGCATGTCGGACCCCGCCCGCTTCCGCCGCGGCAAGGCGTACGTCACCGATCGTGCGGTCACCCGCCTGGAGGTGTCGCCGGGCCGGTTGGTGGCGTTGGTCAACGGCAGCCGCAAGGTGCCCTACCAGGTGATCCTCGCGGTGCACACGATCGAACGCCCGATCCTCGGCTCGCCCGAGGCGTTCCGCCAGCACATCAACCAGCTCACCCCCGAGGGCGACGAGCTGACGGTCAGCTGCAGCTGCCCCGATTGGGACGACCCGTGCAAGCACGCCATCGCCGCGCTGTTGGCCTTCGCCGCCGAGCTGGTGGCCCGGCCCGAGCTGCTGGTCGAGTGGCGCTGCAAGACCGGCGCCGAGGTGGAGGGCGGCCGTGCCCGCGTGGGCTCGCGCGCCAAGCCGGGCGAGCGCCACCTGCGTCTCGCCCCTGCCCCGGGCACCGGCACCGGCGTCACCATTCCGGCACCCACGCCGCGCCAACCCGAAGCGCCGGCGCGCACCACCCGCCGCACGCTGGCCGCCGAGCCACCGGCACCGTGGGAGAACGACGAGTGGCAGCGGTTCCTCGGCACCCTGCCACCGGGGCTGCCCGAGGTGGCCACCGAGCCCGCGGCCACCGGCCGAGCGATGCTGGGCACGATCGATCTCGGCGCCTGGGTGCGCAGCGCGATCGACGAGCTGTCGTCGGCCGACTGACCGCGCGGCGCACAGGCCGGTCGGTCGTCCGTCACACAGGGACCTAGGTCCCTATAGCGATACCCCTCTGGGTATCTACCCTTACCCCCGTGCCTCGCTCCCCCCGACGCCCTCGCTCCTTTCTCGCGCACAACGTGCGGCTGCTCGGCCCTGTTGCGATCGTGCTCGTCGGCGCGCTCGCCGCGTGCGGGCAGCAGAGCGGCAACGACGGTGGCGAGGCGGCCAATGGCGGTGGTGTCGTCAGCCAGTACGCTTCGCTCGGCGAAGAGGTCTACTTCAAGGCCTGCGCGCGGTGCCACGGCAACAACCGCGAAGGCGACTCGCAGTCGCCGAAACTCGATGCCACTCGCATCGCATCATTGGGCGAACAGCCCTTGCAGTTCGTCATCGCCTATGGCAAGGGTGAGATGCCTGGTTTCGGGGGTCTCACCCCCGACCAGCTGACCGCGCTGATCAACTACCTGAGGGGTTACTGATGTTCGAAGAGATCGGCGGCCTGCCCGCCCACCCACTGCTCGTGCACATTCCGGTCGTGCTGATTCCGCTGGCAGCGATCGGCGTGCTGGTGATCGCGCTTCGCCCGAAGCTGATGTCCAGCTACGGCTGGGTCATGGCCGGCCTGTCGTTCGTCGGCTTCCTGGGCACACTGCTCGCGGCGAACAGCGGTGAGGCCTACGAGGAGAAGCTGGAAGGCACCGGCCAGACGATCTCGGGCACGTTGGAAGACCACGCCGAGATGGGCGACACGGCGCAGGCCTTCGGTGCGGTGTTCTTCGCGCTCGTGCTGGTGTGGGTGCTGTTCGCCTGGTGGCGTCGCCGTGCCGGTGATGAGAAGGTCACCGCCAAGGTGAAGAAGCCGAAGCTGATCGGGATCGTGCTCGCGGTGCTCGTGGTGGTCGGTGGCGTAGCAGCCAGCGTGTCGGTGACACTCACCGGTCACAGCGGCGCCAAGAGCGTCTGGGAGACCAAGAAGTAGCTGCACCCCACCGTCGCCTGCTCAGGCCCACAGGTCGGAGACCGGCACGGCGTACAGGCGGTCGCCGAGCCGAAACGCCTGATCGCCGGTGTGCAGAACGACCCCGCAACGGAACCGCTCACCCGTGCGGTCACGAAGGAACGCCAGATGCTTCGCGTGGGCCGTGGTGGGCGCCGAGGTCGCCTTCACCTCGATGCACACGAGGTCGCGACCGCGTTCGATGACGACATCGACCTCGCGCTGGTCGCGGTCGCGATAGTGGCCCAGCGCGACGGGCTGCGCGCACCACCCCGCCTGCTTGCTGAGTTCATTGACCACGTAGTTCTCGAGCAGCGGCCCGAACCACGGCGAGTCGAGCCTCGCCAGCTGATCTGCGTCGGCACCAACGAGATGACTCGCCAACGCAGTGTCGACGAGGTGGACGACGGGGCGCCGCTTGGAACGATTGGTATGCGATGTCGTCCACGCCGGCAACGGGCGCAAGAGATACAAGGTCGACACGACGTCGAGATAGGTGCGCACCGTGGCTTCGTCAGCGGCCAGCTCGCGGGCGAGATCGGCGATGGACAACTCACCTGCCACACGAGCGGCGAGTTGCCGAAGCAGCGTTCCGAACAACTCAGGGCGCCTGGCATCGACAATCTGCTCCACATTGGAGATCGCCGTGACGGTGGCGATGTATGACTGGCACCACGCAGTTCGAAAGCGGGCCGACGTCGGGCCCAGCGCCAGCTCCGGAAAGCCACCGGTGGCGATCTGATGTGCGTACTCGGCTCGGGTGGGCGCCCGCATCCGAACGCGAAGATCGAGCAGGTTGTCGTCGAACGCACGCTCGATGAACGACTCGGTCGCTCCACGCAACTCACCAGCCGACAGCGGCATCAACTCGAGAATGCCGATGCGCCCGGTCAGGGTCTCGGCCAGATGACGCGTGGTGAGGAATCTGGTCGACCCAGCCAGGAGGTACTGACCGGCCCCGCGGTGCTCGTCGAGTTCGCGTTTCAACGCGAGCAGGAGGGGTTGCCCTCCGCGCTGGAACTCGTCGAGCGCCGGATGCGCCGGCAACTGACGCAAGAAGCCGGTGGGGTCGTTTCGCACGAGGTCGAGCACTGTTGGATCATCAAGCGTGAAGACGGGGCCGCGGCCCGTCTGCAGTTGTCGAACCAGCGTGCTCTTGCCGGCCTGGCGTGGCCCATTCACGACCAGCGCGCGAAAGCCGGAGAGCAGTTCACTCGCGATCGGCAACTGATGTCGCCCCAGTTCCATGACGCGAGAGTAGCCATAAATCGGTCTTTTGCCGGATGTCTCGTCGGCTTTTTGCCGGAGGTGGTCTGGGCTACGAGCCCAGCCGCTTGCCGCCGAAGACCGTGATCTCTTGCCGCAACGGCACGAGATCGCGGCGCGGTGGCCGGCGCTGGGCCTCGGCATAGGCGTCGGCGGCGACGGCACGCAGTTCGGTGTTCTCGGCACGCAGCCGCTCGACCTCGATCTCGAGCGCCATCACCCGGCGGATGCCCTCCAGGTTCATGCCCTCCGCGGCCAGCTCGCTGATGCGCCGCAAGCGATCGATGTCGATGTCGCTGTAGCGGCGGTTGCCGCCCTGGGTGCGCGCCGGTTGCACCAGGCCGCGGCGCTCGTAGATGCGCAGCGTCTGCGGGTGCATGCCAGCCAGCTCGGCAGCGACGGAGATGACGTAGACGGCGTGATCGCGTGATCGCATCGGTCAGGCCCCTTTCGTGTCGTCGCGTGGTGACACCGTAGTCGCCGCCGCGAGAGCCTCGATGGCTGCGCGCTGCTCGGGTGTGAGGTGGCCGGGCACGTGCACGTCGGTCGTGACGATCAGGTCGCCGGCGCCCTTCGCCGTCTCGAGTCCCTTGCCCTTCACACGATGGCGGCTACCGGATTGTGTGCCGGGGCGCAGGCGCAGGGTGACCAGCGAGCCGTCGAGTGTGGGCACCTGGATCTCACTGCCCAGCGCCGCCTCGGCGAACGTGATCGGCACGTGCACCGTGAGGTCGTGGCCCTTGCGGCCGAAACGCGGGTGAGGGGTTACATGGCACTCGACGATCAGATCGCCGGCAGGCCCGCCGCTGCGGCCCGGTGCCCCGCGACCGCGCAACCGGATCTTCTGCCCGTCGGCCACGCCGGCGGGAATTCGCGCTTGCACTTCGCGAGGGCGATGCTCGACGCGCGAACCGTGGCACGTAGGGCACGGCTGGTCGACCACCACACCGGCGCCACCGCACCCGCGACACGGGGCAGAGAACGAGAACATCCCCTGGTTGTCGTCGACCACACCGCGACCGCCGCACTGCGAGCACACGCGCGGCTGCGTGCCGGGCTTCGCCCCGTTGCCGCCGCAGGTGGTGCACTGCGCGTCGCTGGTGAGGTACAGCGTGGTGGTGAGGCCTTTGGCCGCATCCACGAAGTCGAGCGTGAGTGTGGCCTCGACATCGGCGCCGCGCTTCGGGCCGGCGGACGCCGATGGTCCCCTGCCCCCACGACCGCCGCGACCGAACATCTGGCCGAGGATGTCGCCCAGGCCATCGCCGCCGACGTTGAAGTTGAATCCGCCCGGCCCGCCGGGCGCGCCCGCACCGCCTTGGCCACCGAACCCGGCCATCGGGCCGAGGCGGCGCACTTCGTCGTACTCCTTGCGCTTGGCCTCGTCGCCCACCACGTCGTAGGCGCTGCTGACCTCCTTGAACCGCTCCTCGGCCTTGCTGTCGCCGGGGTGGGTGTCGGGGTGGCTGTCGCGAGCGAGCTTGCGGTAGGCCTTGGTGATCGCCTTCGCGTCGGCGTCGGCGGCGACGCCGAGGATCTTGTAATAGTCCTTCTCGTACCAGTCGCGCTGCGCTGCCATCCGACGTCACCTCCTCTCGACTCGCTGATTGCCTGCGGGGCGTTGCTCAGCCGCGTACCTTCACCATCGCCGCGCGCAGCACCTTGCCGTGCCAGGTGTAGCCGCTGCGCAGCACTTCGCTGACCACCGGCTCGCCCCCGTCGCCGGGCTCGTGCATCACGGCTTCGGCGAGGTTGGGGTCGAAGGGTTGATCGTGCAGGTTCATCGCCTCCAGGCCCACCTTCTTCAGCGCGCCGAGCATCAGGTTGAAGATCGGCTCGACCTCGGCCGGGTGCTGCACGAACGCGGCCTCACAGGCATCGAGCACGGGCAGCAACGCTTCGGCGAGCTTGCCGGTGGCGCGCTGCACCTCGTCGGCCTGCTGGTTGGCCACCCGCTTGCGATAGTTGTCGAAGTCGGCCTGCAGGCGCAGCGCGATGTCCTTGAAGGAATCGCGCTCCGCCAACAGTTCTTGCACGTCGAGTTCGATCGCTTCCTCGGCAGCCTCGAGGTCGGCCGCGTCGACCGCCGCGAGCGCTGCTTCGATGTCGGCCACGGCCTCAGCGCTGAGCTCTCCATCGGGCCGCGACTGATCCGGCTGGTCGCTCATCGCGCTCAGCCCTTCGGCTCGTCGTCGACGATCTCGGCATCGATGATGTCGTCGTCGCCGCCGTCGCTGCTGGTGCCCTGGCCAGTGGCCGCCGAGGTGCCCGCCGCGTTCTCCTGCGCAGCCTTCTCGTACAGCTTCTGGCTGAAGTTCTGGCTGGCCTGCATCAGCGCTTCGTGGGCGGTCTTGATCGCTGCCATGTCGTTGCCGTTGAGCGCGGTCTTCAGCTCGGCCAACGGCCCCTCGACACTTGCCTTCTCGGCCTCGTCGATCTTGTCGGCGTTGTCGCGCAGCACCTTCTCCATCTGGTACACCAGCGAGTCGGCGTTGTTGCGCACCTCGGCCTCGTCGCGGCGCTGACGGTCTTCCTCGGCGTGCGCCTCGGCGTCGCGCACCATCTGGTCGATGTCTTTCTTGTCGAGCGTGCTCTGGCCGGTGATGGTCATGCTCTGTGTCTTGTTGGTGGCGCGATCCTTGGCGCTGACGTGCACGATGCCGTTGGCGTCGATGTCGAACGTGACCTCGATCTGCGGCACACCACGCGGGGCGGGCGGCAGATCGACCAGCTGGAACTTGCCGAGGGTCTTGTTGTAGGCGGCCATCTCGCGCTCGCCCTGCAACACGTGGATCTCGACGCTGGGCTGCATGTCGTCGGCCGTGGTGAACACCTCGGTGCGCTTGGTGGGGATCGTGGTGTTGCGCTCGATCAGCTTGGTCATCACGCCACCCTTGGTCTCGATGCCCAGCGACAGCGGGGTGACGTCGAGCAGCAGGATGTCTTTCACGTCGCCGCGCAGCACGCCGGCCTGCACCGCGGCGCCGATGGCCACCACCTCGTCGGGGTTGACCGACTTGTTCGGCTCTTTGCCCGTCATGCTCTGCACCAGATCGGTGACGGCGGGCATGCGCGTGGAACCGCCCACGAGCAGCACGTGGTTGAGCTCGCCCTTGCTGATGCCCGCGTCCTTCAGCGCCTGCTCGAAGGGGATGCGGCAGCGCTCGATGAGGTCGGCCGTCATCTCCTGGAACTTCGCCCGAGTGAGGTTCTCGTCGAGGTGCAACGGGCCGTCGGCCGTGGCGGTGATGAACGGCAGGTTGATCTGCGACTGCGCCACCTGGCTGAGCTCGATCTTGGCCTTCTCGGCAGCCTCTTTGAGGCGCTGGGTGGCCATGCGATCGGCGGCGAGGTCGACACCGTGCTTGGTCTTGAACTCTTTCACCAGCCAGTCGATGATCCGCTGGTCCCAATCGTCGCCACCGAGGTGGGTGTCGCCGTGGGTGCTCTTCACCTCGAACACGCCGTCGCCGATCTCCAGCACGCTCACGTCGAACGTGCCGCCACCGAGGTCGAACACCAGCACCTTCTCGTCCTCGGCGCCCTTGTCGAGGCCGTAGGCGAGGGCGGCCGCGGTGGGTTCGTTGATGATCCGCAGCACTTCCAGGCCGGCGATCTGGCCGGCTTCCTTGGTGGCGGTGCGCTGCGCGTCGTCGAAGTACGCGGGCACGGTGATGACCGCCTGGGTGACGGTGTCGCCCAAGTACGCCTCGGCATCGCGCTTCAGCTTCATCAGGGTGCGCGCGCTGATCTCTTGCGGGGTGTAGCGCTTGCCATCGACGTCGTCGCTCTTCCAGCCCTCGCCCATGTGGCGCTTGATGCTGCGGAACGTGCGATCGGGGTTGGTGATGGCCTGACGCTTGGCCACCTCGCCCACGAGCACTTCGCCGGCCTTGCTGAACGCCACCACCGACGGGGTGGTGCGAGCGCCTTCGGAGTTGGGGATGACCACCGGGTCGCCTGCTTCGAGCACGGCGACGACGGAGTTGGTGGTGCCCAGGTCGATTCCGACTGCCTTGGCCATGTTGCTGTCTCCTTCGGATGACCCACGCGGGGCTGACGGCTCACGGGGGATGTTGAGCGATCTACGCGCAAGCCTAGGGAGGGCACCCTGGCGACACCAACCCGCCTGGCAGAAAACCTGAGTCGAGATCACTCAGGTTTTGGAGACGCTCACACCCAGTCGAGGATCACCTTGCCGCACTCGCCGCGGTGCACCACGTCGAACGCCTGCTGGAAGTCGACCGCGTCGAAACGATGGGTCACGATGCCGCTGACGTCGAGCCCGCTCTGCAGCATCGCCGCCATCTTGTACCAGGTCTCGAAGATCCGCCGACCGTAGATGCCTTGCACGGTGAGGCCCTTGAAGATCACGTCGTTCACATCGAGCGTCATCGGCCCCGCGGGAATGCCCAGCACGGCGATGCGGCCGCCATGGTTCATCGAGTCGAGCATCTGGTTGAACGCGGCCTCCGCGCCCGACATCTCCAGGCCCACGTCGAACCCCTCGGTCATGCCCAACGAGGTCATCACCGGTGGCAACTGCTCGGTGCCCACGTTCACCACCCTGCTGGCACCGTGCGCCGCGGCCATGTTCAGCCGGTACGGGTTGATGTCGGTGACCACGACATGCCGGGCGCCGATGTGGCGCACGATCGCCGCCGCCAGCACGCCGATCGGGCCGGCGCCGGTGATCAGCACGTCTTCGCCCACCACGTCGAAGCGCAGCGCGGTGTGCGTGGCGTTGCCCAGCGGGTCGAGCACGGCCGCGATGTCGTCGGTGATGTGCGCGGGCACCACGAACACGTTCTGCGCGGGGATCACGATGTACTCCGCGAACGCGCCGGGGCGGGTGACGCCCACACCCGTATGGTTGTGGCAGAACTCGCGGCGGCCGCCCTTGCAGTTGCGGCAGTGCCCGCACGTGACATGGCCCTCGCCGGCCACGCGCTGGCCCACCTCCAGGCCCTTCACCCCCGGCCCCAGCTCGACGATCTCGCCCATGAACTCGTGGCCCACCACCATCGGCACCGGGATCGTGGCTTGCGCCCACGCGTCCCAGTTGAGGATGTGCAGGTCGGTGCCGCAGATCGAGGTCTTGCGCACCTGGATCAGCACCTCGCCCTCCGCGGGCACCGGCATGGGCACATCCTGCATCCAGAGGCCCGGCTCGGGGCGGGCCTTCACCAGTGCACGCATCGTCTTCATTCGAGCCCCTTCATTCGATCACGCCCATCTCACGGCCCACCTGCACGAATGCTGCCACCGCCGCGTCGATGTCGGCATCGGTGTGGGCTGCCGACATCTGGGTACGGATGCGGGCCTTGCCCTGCGGCACCACCGGAAAGCTGAAGGCGATCACGTAGACGCCCTTCGCCAGTAGGCGCTGAGCCATCTCGCCGGCCACCTTCGCGTCGCCCAACATCACCGGGATGATCGGGTGCCCTTCGCCGGCGAGGGTGAACCCGGCCGCACTCATGCCCTCGCGAAAGCGAGCGGCGTTGCGCTCCAGTTGCGCGCGCAGCGCATCGCCATCCTGCAGCAGGTCGAGCACCGCGATCGAGGTGGCGGCGATGGCGGGCGCGAGCGAGTTGCTGAACAGGTACGGGCGCGACCGCTGGCGCAACCAGTCGATGACCTCGTGGCGGCCACTGGTGTAGCCGCCGCTGGCCCCACCGAGCGCCTTGCCGAGCGTGCCGGTGATGATGTCGACACGGCCGATCACGTCGCGGAACTCGGGTGTGCCCCGGCCGTGCGCGCCCACGAAACCCACGGCGTGCGAGTCGTCCACCATCACCATCGCGTCGTAGCGCTCGGCCAGGTCGCAGATCGCGGCGAGGTCGGCGATCACGCCGTCCATCGAGAACACGCCGTCGGTGGCGATCAGCCGGTAGCGGGCACCGGCTGCGTCGCGCAGGCACTGCTCGAGCTGCGCCATGTCGTTGTTGTCGTAGCGCATCCGCTGCGCCTTGCTGAGGCGGATGCCGTCGATGATCGAGGCGTGGTTGAGCGCATCGGAGATCACCACGTCGGGCTCGTCGAGGATCGTCTCGAACAGCCCGCCGTTGGCATCGAAACACGACGAGTACAGGATCGTGTCGTCGGTGCCCAGGAACTGGCTGAGCCGCGCCTCCAGCTCCTTGTGCACGGTCTGGGTGCCGCAGATGAAGCGCACCGAGGCCATGCCGTAGCCGTAGGTGGCGAGCGCCTCGCGGGCCGCCTGCACGAGCGCCGGGTGGTCGGCCAGGCCGAGGTAGTTGTTGGCGCACAGGTTCAGCACCGTGCCCTCACCGGGCGCGTCGCCGGCCGCGCCCGCCAGGCGAATGTGCGCCTGCTGCGGCGAGGCGATCACCCGCTCGCTCTTGAACAGACCGTCGGCCACGAGGCCCGACGTTCGCTGGGCGAGATCGGCCAACAGCCCGGTGCGCATGCACCGAGAGTACGCCCACGCTCGATCGCCCAGCGACCGCGTGACACGTTAGGTGTATCATTGGTGTATGTCACGCACCAACATCGACATCGACGACGAGGCCTGCGAGCGGGTGATGCGCATGTACCAGCTGGAAACCAAGCGCGACGCGATCAACCTGGCGCTGCGCAAGCTGGCCATCGAACCGATGACCAAGGCCGAGATCCTCGCGATGCAGGGCATCTGGGCCGACCGCCCCGACGACGACTTCAACCACCCCGACGGCATCATCCGAGACACCCGTGCTGGTCGCTGACACGTCCGCATGGGTCGAGTACCTCCGCCGCACCGGCTCGCCCAGCCACCTCGCACTCCTCGCCGCCGTCGATGACGACACGGTGATCCTGCTCGAGCCGGTGCGTGCCGAGCTGCTCACCGGCGCTCGCTCGAAGCACGAGCTGGCCGAGCTACGGCGGCTACTGGAGGGCTTCGCGGTCGAGCTGGTGCAGCCGCGCGACGACTTCGACGCGGCGTGCGACCTCTACCACCGTTGCCGAGCCGTCGGCATCACGCCGCGAGGCCTGATCGATTGCCTGATCGCGGCGATGGCGCTGCGCGCGGGGCACCCCCTGCTGCACGCCGATCGCGACCTTGCGGCCATCGCCGCGGTGATGGGGATCAGCGAGGCGCCAGGCTCACTCGCCGCCTGACGTCGTCGCGTCAGTCGTCGTCCGACTCATGATCGTCGTCACCGTCGTCGTCGTCGTCATCGCCGTTGTCGTCGCCGCCGTGGGGCTGGGAGGGAGCGGTGGTGGTGGTGGGCGAAGTGGTGGTCGCGGGGCCACTGCCCTCGCCGTCATCATGCTCGGGAGTAGTGGGCACGGGGCCACCGGTAGTGATGGGTGGCGCCGAATGGGCGGTGGTGGTGGGCGCCAGATCCTTCGTCTCGAACGACGTGTTGACCACGCCGAAGATCAGGGCGGCGTGGAATTCGACTTCCGCGGTACCGGACCGCAGCGTCACTTCGATCGCGCCGGGGTCTTCGCTCTCCGCACTCACCACTGTCCAGCCGTCGTTGGCCACGACGTCCACCACCGTGAGCGCGTCGTTGGCGATATCGAGCGTGACCGCCCCTGCCGTGCCCACCAGGTAGACGGCCTGCGTGGCGGCCGGCGCCTGCTGCCCGGGCTCGACGACGACATTGGACGGGAACTGCGACTGCACGATCGAGTCGACCGACCGACCCGGGGTAGCCGACTCGGTGTCGCGCAAGACTTGCTGGTTCACCAGTGCCGCGGCCGAACCGGCGCTGAGCACTCCGGCGAGCGACAGGACTGTTGCGATGCGAGCTTTCACGACCACCCCTGCGCCTGACATGGATCCGAACGACATGGATCCGAACACCTCCAGCGTAAGGAACCAGACGTCAGCGATACACCTCGGGTTCGTCCAAGATTCGTCCAATTCCGCCGTTCACCACACTGCCGGTCACGGAGTCGGCGAGCGGCACGTCACAATGGTCGGGTGAAGATCCTGCTGGTGGAGGACGACCGCTCGATCGCGGACAGCGTGGTCGAGGGGCTGACAGCTGAAGGCTTCGAGGTGGCCCACGCGGCCAACGGTGCCGCCGCGCTCGCGGCCAGCGGCTACGACATGGTGCTGCTGGATCTCGGCCTGCCCGACATGGACGGGCGCGACGTCTGCCGCCAGCTGCGCCAGCGCACCACAGCACCGATCATCATGCTCACGGCCCGTGCCGAGGAGTTCGATCGCGTGTTGGGCCTCGAGCTGGGTGCCGACGACTACGTCACCAAGCCGTTCAGCTTCCGCGAACTCGTCGCTCGCATCCGCGCGGTCGGCCGACGCACCGTCGAACAACCCGCCGACGCTCCGGTCGTCGATCTCACCAGCCAGCCACAGCTGATCGGCGCGCTGCAGCTCGATCGCCGCACGCGGCGGGTACACGTGAACGGCGTCGAGACGCAACTCACCGCCAAGGAGTTCGACCTGCTGGCCTTCCTGGCCACCGACATCGGTGCCGTGCGCACGCGTACCGAAATCCTCGAGAACGTGTGGGACGCGCACTGGTACGGCCCCACCAAGACCGTCGACGCGCACGTCGCCTCGTTGCGCAAGAAGCTCGGCCAGCACGAGTGGATCCAGGCCGTGCGGGGTGTTGGGTTTCGGCTCGAGCCACCCGCATGAAGTGGCGGCTGCTGCTGGCGATGACCGGCCTGATCACGATGGTGCTCGTGGCTCAGGACGTGCCGTTGGCGGGCTACCTGCGGCGGATGGAGAGCGAGCGGCTGGTGGCCACGTTGCAGCGCGACGCCTTCATCCTCGCCGGTGCGTCGGAGAACCTGCTGGCGAAGGAGTCTGGCGCCGAGACGCTCGCCGACCTGCAGACCACGATCGACCTGTACGTCGCCAGCCCTGCGAACGACGGATCCAGGGTGGTGATCATCGATGCGAACGGCAAGCTGCTGCTGTCCACCAATCGCAAGGAAGACGTGGAGGGTGAGGACTTCAGCAGCCGGCCGGAGGTCGTGGAAGCCCTGCAGCGCCGGCCGGCCTCCGGTGAGCGCCCCTCCGACACCGCCGGCGGCAACCTCGTGTACGTCGCCGTGCCGGTGTTGTCGGGCGCCGCGGTGGTGGGAGTCGTGCGCATCACGTTCCCAGCGTCGGTGATCGACGATCGCTCCGACGAGAAGGTCCGCGGCCTGCTGCTCGTGTTCGGCATCTCGCTCGTGGGTGCCATCCTGGCCGCGATCTTCATGGCGGTGAGCATCACCTCGCCGCTGCGGCGGCTGCAGCGCAGCACCGAGCACCTCGCGGCCGGCAATTTCACCGAGCGCGCCGACGACGAACGCGGCCCGAAGGAGATCCGCAGCTTGGCCCGCTCGTTCAACTCGATGACCGGACGCATCGCCGGCCTGGTCGCCAAGCAGCGGGCCTTCGCCGGCGATGCATCGCACCAACTGCGCACCCCGCTCACGGCATTGCGCCTGCAACTCGAGCGGGCGGCGACGATGGTCGACAACGACCCGGAGGGCGCACGCGACCGTATCGAGGCCGCCGGAGCGGAGACCGAGCGGCTGCAGCGGGTGGTGGAGGGCCTTTTGATGATCGCCCGCAGCGACGGCACCGACCCGGAACGCGTCATGGTGGACGTGACCGCGATGGTGCGTGACCGGGCCGAGGTGTGGGGGCCGTTCGCGGCCGAGCGCGGCATCGGCCTCACCAACAGCGCGCACGACGGTTTGCACGCGCTCGCCGTGCCGAACGCGCTCGAGCAGATCATCGACAACTACGTCGACAACGCGCTCGGCGTCGCCCGCGACGGCGACACCATCACGATCACCGCCGCGCAGGTGGCCGAGGGCATCGCCATTCGCGTCATCGACGAAGGGCCGGGCATGAAACCCGAGCACCTCGCGCAGGCCTTCGACCGGTTCTGGCGGGCGCCCGACGCACCGCACGGGGGGTCGGGCATCGGCCTCGCGGTGGTGCAACACCTCGCTCAGTTGAGCGGCGGTCGCGTCGAGCTGAACAACCGCCACGACCGCAGCGGTCTCGTCGCCAGCGTGGTGCTGCCGGCCGGCTCCTGACCTGCGGCGGTGGCGCCGGCCACCTGGCCCAGGGACCCACGACCGGCCACGCGCGCCCCGTGCCGCGTGCACGAGTTCACGAGGGGTATACGCTGCAGGCATGGCAAGCAAGAAGGCGTACCTCGAGCACCTGCGCAACGTCACCCTGTTCCAGGGCTGCTCCACCAAGGACCTGGAGAAGATCGCCAAGGCGAGCGACGAGATCAGCATGCCCGCGGGCTCGCTGATCGTCGACCAGGGCCAAACCGGCCGCGAAGCCTTCATCGTGCTCGAAGGCTCCGTCAGCGTGAAGCGCAACGGCAAGAAGGTCAACGCGCTCGGCCCGGGCACCGTCGTCGGCGAGCTCAGCCTTCTCGATCACGGCCCGCGCACCGCCACCGTGGTGTGCGAGACCGACTGTGTGCTGTTGCTGCTCGACCAGCGGCACTTCATGGGCGTGCTCGACGATGTGCCGGCGCTGTCGCACAAGCTGCTGGCCACCCTCGCCGGCCGCATCCGCGAACTCGACCGCCAGTACTTCGGCTGACGGCCGAACGAACCCAACTCGTGTTGCGGCGACTCCTCGGGGCGCTGCTGACAGTCGCCGCGTTCGCCGTGCCCACGGCACTGTCCGCGTGCAGCGACGACGGCAGCACCACGCAATCCACCACGCTCGCGTTCAACACCTTCGTGCAGACGACGGTGGAAGCGACCACCACCACCACCCTTGCGCCGCTCGCCTACACGGTGGTCAGTGGCGATGCGCTGTCGCGGATCGCCGACGACTTCTGCACGAGCGCCGCCGAGATCGCCACGCTGAACGGCTGGAGCGACGGCCTGCAGCACGTGATCCTGCCCGGCCAGACGATCCAGATCCCCGCCCCCGGCTGCCCGGTGGTCACCACGTCCACCACGATCGTGATGAACAAGTACCTCGAGCTCTACGTCAGCGACGGCGTGGTCACCAACCCGTTCGACCCCAACACCGTCGACCACGTGAACTGGGGTCCGGATTGCTACGCCGCCTACTGGGCGGCGCATTCGTTCGCCGTGCAGGGTGCCAGCAAGGCGTCGGTGATGGCCGCGCTCGAGCCGTTGCCGGGGTCGATACCGTCCGCGCTGGTCGCGGAGATCGACGCGTGGGTGGTGTTCTCCTCGAAGTGGTACCCGGTGTACGCCGACGTGCGCGGCCGCATCGAGGCCGAGTACCCGATGTACCCGAACACCGACACGTTCTACCGGGTGCTCTTCTCCGACCCCGAGTACCTCACGCTGCTGGAGGCGTACGAGTTCGTGGACGACGAGCAGTTCGCGGCCAAGTTCTTCGTGACGGACCTGTGCGCCGACCTGTTCACCACGCGCGGCTCCACGCCCTGACGCCATCCCTCGGGCGCGCCTGCGTTGCCCGGACCCTGTGACACCCACCCGGTACGCTCGCCTCATGCTCCGTCGCGGCGTGTTCTTGTTGGCCCCCTGCCTCGTCTCGCTCGTCGCCTGCGGCAAAGGGGGCGACGACACGGCTGTCGCCAACGCACTCGGCGCGGGCACCACCGTTGCCGCCGGCCAGCCCGGCCCGGGCGAGGCCCAGGTGCAACCCACCGCCGGCGGCCCCACCATGTCGTACACCGTGGCCGGTGGCGATTCGCTGTGGGCCATCGCCACCGAGTTCTGCACCACCGCCCCGGCCATTGCCGCGGCCAACGGGTGGGCCACCATCGAGCAACCCATCTTCCCGGGCGACGTGATCGCGGTGCCACAGGTGCAGTGCGCCACGGCCACCTCCGCCAACCCAGCCACCACGGCGCAGGGCCAGCCGGCCGCCACCACGCCGGCAACCGAGCCGTCCTCCGCCACCCCGGTCACCGCCGGCCCTGCCGAGATCGACGCGTGGCTGCGCGCGAAAGACGGCTTCGTACCCGACCCGATGTATGGCGACCCGGCCGACTACTACGAAGACTTCGGCGACGTGTGCATGGAGGCGTGGGGCAAGACCTACGAGTTCGAGAAGTTCGGGCTCGGCCGCGACGACGTGATTGCCGCGATCAAGCCGCTGCCCGGCAACGCCGGCGCCGTGGTGGTCGATGCCATCGATCGCTGGGCGGCGTTCACCGCCACGTGGTACTTGCGGTACACCGACGTGGTGGCGCAGTACACCGACAGCAACGGCGAGGTCGACTACGACGCGCTGGTGCGCGACCCCGACTACCGCGCGTTCCTCGGTGCCTACCTACCGGTGGCGGCCGATCAGTCGGCGGCCCACCAGTACGTCACCAACCTGTGCGCCAACCTGCTGGCCACCAAGGGCAGCACGCCCTGATCCTTCCGGTCGCGCCGCGCTGAGCACGGAGGCGACCGCGCGGCACCTCGCGAACTAGGGTTGCTAGCGCTATGAGCACGCACACGTCTCCTGCGCCCGACGCCCCCAAGGGCCCGTTCCTGAAGCGGTTCAAGCCGCACCAGCTGGCGATCGCCTTGGGCATCTTCATGGGTGTCTTCACCCTCGCCTCGGGCATCATCCCCCAGTTCACGAAGTGGCACGACGAGAAGACCCCCAACCGCGAGGTGTTCGAGGGCATCCCCGGCGCGTTGCAGGTGGCGTTCTACACCGTCATCCCGGTGCTGCTGATCTGGGGCGCGTTCGCGTTCTCGCAGCGCGTGCGCAACTGGGAGCGTGGCGCCCCCGACAAGCGCAACCTCACCAAGAAGAACGCCGTGCAGCGCCTGAAGGACTTCCGCGCCGGTGCGTACATGCAGACGCTGCTGCGCGATGCGGGCGCCGGCCTGATGCACTCGCTGATCTACTTCGGCTTCATGGCCTTGCTGGGCGTCACCACGATGCTCGAGGTGGATCACCAGCTGCCCGAGAGCCTCAAGTTCCTGCACGGCGACGTGTACAGGGCCTACAGCTTCTTCGGCGATCTCGCCGGCCTGGTGTTCCTCGTGGGCATCGTGTGGGCCATCGTGCGCCGCTACGTGCAGCGCCCGTACCGCATCCGCATCAAGACCAAGCCCGAGCACGCGCTGATCCTCGCGGTCTTCTTCGTCATCGGCGTCAGCGGGTTCTTCGCCGAAGCGTTCCGCATCGCCGAGGTGGGCCAGCCCGATCACGAGAAGTTCAGCTTCATCGGCTACCCGCTCAGCAACTTGTTCGACGGCATGGCCGAGAACACGCTCACGCTGTGGCACCAGATCCTGTGGAGCGCCCACGTGGTTGCGTTTGCCGCCTTCCTCGTGCTGCTGCCGATCACGATGCTGCGGCACATCTTCACCAGCCCGCTGAACATGTACCTGAAGGACCGCGAGCGGCCCAAGGGTGCGATGCGCGCGATGCCGAACCTCACCGAGACCTCCCTGGAGAGCTTCGGCGCCAGCGTCGTGGAAGACTTCACCTGGAAGCAACTGCTCGACACCGACGCCTGCACGATGTGCGGTCGTTGCACCAGCGTGTGCCCCGCGCACGCCACGGGCAAGCCGCTCGACCCACGCGAGATCGTGCTGAAGACCGGCGAGGTGATGGCCGCCAGCGCCGCGCACGGCCACGTCACCCCGCCGCTCACGGTCGACGGTGAGATCACCATCTCGTCCAACTCGCTGTTCGAACGCATCACCGCTGAAGAGATCTGGAGCTGCACCACGTGCCGCGCCTGCGACGAGATCTGCCCGGTGAACATCGAGATCCTCGACAAGATCCTCGACATGCGCCGCTACCTGTCGCTGATGGAGAGCAACTTCCCCTCCGAGCTGGGCAACGCCTACCGCGCGATGGAGAACCAGGGCAACCCGTGGGGCATGAACCAGGGTGAGCGCGCCGACTGGGCGAAGGATCTCGATGTGCAGGTGGTCGACCCGGGTGAGGCGTTCGAAGCCGAGTACCTGTACTGGGTGGGCTGCGCCGGCTCGTTCGACGACAAGAACAAGAAGGTCACCCAGGCGATGGCCAAGCTGCTCAAGCGAGCCGGCATCAGCGTCGCCATCCTCGGCCCCAGCGAGAACTGCACGGGCGACTCTGCCCGCCGTTCGGGCAACGAGTACCTGTTCCAGATGCTGGCGATGCCGAACATCGAGATGCTCAACGGCATGGGTGTGCGCAAGATCATCACGCAGTGCCCGCACTGTTTCAACACGTTGGCCAACGAGTACCCGCAGCTCGGTGGCACCTACGAGGTGATCCACCACAGCCAGCTGCTCGAGCAGCTGATCACGTCGGGCCAACTCGATGTCAGCCAGGCCACGCTGGAAGAGCGCCTCACCTACCACGACAGCTGCTACCTGGGCCGCCACAACGACGTGTACCTGGCGCCGCGCAAGGTGGTGGGCAGCATCAAGGGCATTCAGGTGGTCGAGATGCCGCGCAACGGCACCAAGGGCATGTGCTGCGGCGCTGGTGGCGCGCGCATGTGGATGGAAGAGAACGTCGGCACCAAGGTGAACGACGAGCGGGCCAAGGAGGCGCTCAGCACGGGCGCCACCCGCGTCGCCACCGCCTGCCCGTTCTGCTACATCATGCTCGACGACGGTGTGAAGGCCGCGGGAGCGGAAGAGACCGACGTGAAGGTGGCCGACATCGCGATCCACCTGCTCGACGCGATCGAAGCCGGTGATCGTGCGTTGGCCAGCCTGCCCACGCCGCTGGCCGCCGACCAGTAACACCCTGACCCGACCGCCACGCACATTCCCGAGGGTTTCGGCGTGACCTGGTCGCGCCGAAACCCTCGGGAATGGCACGGGCAGCGCACCCCGCCGAGCTAGAGCGTGTTCTGGTCGTACCTGCTGGCGACCGCGCCGGACTGGCCTTGGTACTTGCTTTTCAGGTCGGGATGGCCGTAGGGGCGCTCGGCGGGGCGATCCAGCTTCTGGAACACCATCTGCGCGATCTTCATGCCAGGGCGCAGCAGGATCGGCAGGTTGGCCACGTTGCTCAGTTCGAGCACGACGGTGCCCTTGAACCCCGGGTCGATGAAGCCCGCGGTGGCGTGCACCTGGATGCCCAGGCGGCCCAGCGACGACTTGCCGTTGACGATGCCGACGATGTCGTTCGGGCAGCCGATGATCTCGGCGGTGTGGCCCAGCGCGAACTCGCCCGGGTGCAGGATGAACGGCTCGCCGATCGGCACCGAGACGGTGTCCATCAGCTTGTGCTGCGGCTCGAACGGGTCGATGTGCGTGAGGCGGCTGTTGCGCATCACCCGGAACTCGGTGCCGAGGCGCACATCCACGCTGGCCGGCTGCACGAGATCGGGGTCGTACGGGTCGAGCACGATGTGCCCGGCGCCGATCAGCTCGCGCAGCGTCGCGTCGGAAAGGATCACGTTGGCGACACTAGTGGCCGCCGTGGCAAGGGGCCGCCTCCCCGCCCTCACGTCCCAGCCCTGCCTTCACGTCCCAGCCCTGCCTTCACGTCGCGGTCGTCTCCGCAGCGGTGCGGTCCGCCCCGCGACATGAACCGGAAGAACCGGGAGGACCGGGAGGACCGGGGAGGACCGAGGGGGACCGGCGGTCGGCGCCGCCAGTAGCGTTGATGGTATGGCTACGCCGAACACGCCCGCCGCTCCGTTGGTGCTCGCGATCCTCGATGGTGTCGGCCTCGCCCCGCCGTCGGATGACAACTCGGTGTGGCTGGCCCACGCTCCGTTCCTGCACTCGGTGCTGCGCGACGACTTCGTGGAGGGGCAACACGCGGTGCGCACAGAACTGCGCGCGCACGGCACCGCGGTGGGCCTGCCCTCCGATGCCGACATGGGCAACAGCGAGGTGGGCCACAACATCCTCGGCGCGGGGCGCATCTTCGACCAAGGCGCCAAGCAGGTCGAGCAGTCGATGCTGGAGGGCACGATGTGGGGCGGCGCGTGGCAGCACGTGGTGGCCCGCGGGCTGGCCGGCAAAAGGATCCACTTCATCGGGCTGCTCTCCGATGGCAACGTGCACTCACACATCAAGCACCTGCAGATCATGCTCGAGCGCGCAGCAACCGACGGCGCCGCGCACCTCGTGGTGCACGTGCTGCTGGACGGGCGCGACGTGCGCGACGGCACGGGCGACCAGTACGTGCACCAGCTGGAGGCGTTCTGCGCCGACCTTGGCGCGCGCACAGGGGTCACGCCGATCATCGCCTCGGGTGGTGGCCGGATGGGCGTGACAATGGATCGCTACGAGGCCGACTGGGCCGTCGTCGAGCGTGGCTACCAGGCGCACTGCCTTGGCGACGCCAGGCCGTTCATGTCCGCGACCGAGGCGATCAGCACGTTCCGCGCCGAAGACCCCGACGTCAGCGACCAGTTCCTGCCGCCATTCACCGTGGTGCACGCCGACGGCTCGCCGGTCGGCGCGATGCAGGATGGCGACGCAGTGGTGTTGTTCAACTTCCGCGGCGACCGGATGATCGAGATCTACCGCGCGCTCACCGAGACGCCGTTCGATGCGTTCGAGCGCGGTCCGCTGCCGGCCAACCTGTTGGTCACCGGCCTGGCGCTGTACGACGGCGACCTAAAGATCCCGGCCGAGTTCCTGGTGCCGCCCACTCGCGTCACCAACACCGTGTCGGAAGTGATCGCCACCGCCGGCCTGCACCAGGCGGCGATCGCCGAGACGCAGAAGTACGGGCACGTGACGTACTTCTGGAATGGCAATCAGAGCGACAAGTTCAACGCCCCACTCGAGGACTACGTCGAGATCCAGAGCGACCGAGTGCCGTTCGAGCAGCGACCGTGGATGAAGTCGGCCGAGACCGCCGACGAGCTGATCCAGCGCATCCGCGCCGGCAAGTACCACTTCATCCGCGCCAACTTCGCCGCGGGCGACATGGTGGGCCACACCGGCAGCGTGCAGGCCGCAACGATCGCCGTGGAGGGCCTCGACATCTCGCTGCGGAGAGTGTTCGAGGAAGTGCGCCGCGCCGGTGGCACCCTGATCGTGACCGCCGACCACGGCAACTGCGAAGTGATGGTGGAGCGCAACTCGAAGGGCGAGGTGCAGTACTTGGCCGATGGCACGCCCGTGCCGAAGAAGTCGCACACGCTGTCGCCGGTGCCGTTCGTGGTGCTCGATTTCACCGGCCGCACGATCACCGTGAACGCCATCGAGCGCGCCGGCCTGGCCAACGTGGCCGCCACCCTGTTGCAGTTCCTCGGCCTGCCGGTTCCCGACGCATACGCCGCGCCGGCGATGACCGTCAGCGGCTGAGTTCCTTCACCTTCCGCGCGGCCCCAGCGGTTCGCCGGGCACGTCGCGGCGCGAATACACGAACAGGTCGTCGTGGTGGCCCGGCCAGTGCGGCAGCGACACCCGATCCACCTGCTGCCAACGCGCCTGCGTGCCGCACACGCACGCCAGGTCGTGTGCGCCATAGGTGCACGCAACGCAGTGGACGTAGCCGCCCAGCAGCGCGTGGTAGCGCGCATCACCGGTGCGGCCACCGGGGCCCTCGCCCACGTGGATCACTGTGCGGCCACCTGCGGCGAGGAACTGTTCCAAGGCGTCGGCCGGCCAGGTCTGGTCGCGCGTCGGCCACACCAGCAGCAGCGTGCGATCGCCGTGCTGCGCCACCACGGTCTCATCGGCCGGTTGCACCTCGAACCACGCGGCCGACGAGTGGAACCACTTGTTGTCGGCCGACATCGGCGGCGCTGGGTCGTACGCGTCGATCGGTACGCCGAGCGCACGCACCAGCGAGGCCCAGTAGCCGGTGCCCGCCCCGATCTCCACCACGCCACTCGCTGAGTAGCGCTGGATCGCTGCCAGCGCACGATCGGTGGGGATCGCGAAGGCGTACCGGGCGGTGAGCGCCTCCACGTCGGCGTGGGTCGGTTCGAGGCGGGCACGGAACTCCAGCAGCAGCGGGTTGCTGCCCGTCACGTCGGCCTGCTGGGCGGCCGTGTCCTGGTGCCGCTGCCGACGCAATGCCATGCCCAGATCCTCCCACGTCGCGGTGGCAGCGCCGGATGTGCAGCGATAGCCTCAGGGCACTTCTGCGGGTGTAGTTCAGAGGCAGAACATCAGCTTCCCAAGCTGAGAACGCGGGTTCGATTCCCGTCACCCGCTCTCAGCGGCGCAGCCGCGAACACCGGCAGGCCCAGCCCCCCGCAGCGACGGCTCCCGTCACCCGCTCATCCGGATCCGGTCATATCGCGTGTTCGATGGTGTCACCGCCGACGGCTTCGAGCCGGTTCGCTTGCTGGTTGAGTCACAGGTCAACGTGGTCGATGACGGTGCCATCGACGCCGATCACATCGATGCCAGAGATGGGGGGCGCTCGTGCGGACGGCATCACCACCCGTGTTGCTCATCCGCAGCTCGAAGTCGATGACGTGCAGCGGCCCACCGACATCCGCGTCACCGATCCCGACGTCGTCAGGTGAGGTTCACGCTCGCGGCTGGTGCCGTGTGGTGTCGTCGGTGAGGGTCTGCCACGCCTCGAGGGCGTCAGCGCGCAGCGCCGCATCGATGCGCAACCATGGGTCTTGGTGACGGTCAGTGGCATGTCGACACGACGCAGTGCCCGCCTCTCCTTGCTGTCGAGCGCAGCAGCAAGCGTCATCGGGTCGTCGACCGCGGCGCTCAGCTGGGCGAGGTCGAACTGATGGCGGCCACGATCGCGGCTGTCGGCGATGAAGGCACGGGCCTTGAGGACGAGAGCGCCCTGCAGATCGGGGACCGGCACGATCGCATCACCGGCCTCCGTGCTGATCGCGCACTGCTCGGCCCGCTGCAGAGCCCGATAGCCACCCTCGATCGGTACGGGATCGCGACCCACCAGGCGCAGCAGCAGGTGCTTGGGCATGTGGTCGGGAACCATCACGTCGAGCACCAGGTTGTCGTTGCGGAAGCGATGCTGGCGACGGTTGTTCGCCGACGGTTGCGTCGTGAGATCGAGGGCGGCCGCGGCATCACGGCAAGCGAACAGGGCGTTCGGATTGACCAGCACATTGGCGACGATGTCGATGTCGGTGGTCGCTCGTCCCGGTGTGATGCCTTCGATATGGCAGTGCAGAGCGACCATCTGGCCGCCGACGAGCACCCAATCGGTCGGCTGCAGATGTTGGGCAAGTTGAGCCAGGTGCGCCCACAGTTGCCACGCTGACGTGTCAGCGGCCTTCAACGACACCGGAGTCTGGGTGAGTCGTTCCGTCATCGTCGGCCTCGGCTCGCCTTGCGGAACAGCGCACGTCCGGCCGCGCTCGTTCGCTCGTCGCGATCCTCGATCAGGTCCACTGCGACCGCCAGATCGGGCAGCGGCGAGCCGAGCACCGCAGCGAGCTGCGCACCCTCCAGGGCCACGACACGCAAGGTCACGTTGCCGTCCTCAGCGGGACGCAACTTGAACTCAGCGATGAGTCGCTCGATAGTTGCCCGGTCGGCGTACGCATCGAACCTCGCGGACGTCTCGGTGAGTCCTGCGGCCGCCGCGGTGGTGGCCGACAGCCCCGCAGGAACCAGCCCCGGCCTCGCCGCGAGACGCTCCAGATACGCGGGGCGCGTCTCGTAACGGTGGACGTTCGCACGGCGGCGGGCCAGCCAACGCCAATCGTCGATCTCGCGACCAGCGAGCGCCACGAGCCGCCGACGGCGCTCGTCCTTCACGTCGAACACCTCGCGCAGTTCCGGGGAGACGTCGGCAGCGAACCGCGACAACAGTGCCGCCCAGGCGGTGACCGGCGCCAGTGCCCGCCCACCATGGGGTTGACGCACGTGGCGATACGCGGCGAGCGAGACCGGATCGACCAGCCACACCGATCCGACCTTCGTGCCGGACAGCTCGCCGACAGCGAGCAGTGCGCGGACGCGCTGAACGTTGACCCCGAGCAGCGCTGCTGCGTCGGCCACGACGATCTGGTTGTCGGTCATGTTCACCACCTCGCACTACTATAGCGTTGTCGCTTCAATAGTGTGAACAGGGCGTGCCATATCCGTGCCACAACTGAGCAGCACCAGACAGCACGAAGCAGACCAACCCGAACCACATGGATACTCTGACCAGGTACTTCGCGAGAAGGCCCAGGTCACGGGCTCGGCCAGAACGACACCCCGAAGAGCGCTCTGCCCTCACCGCGCACGGACCACTAGATCTCGCCAACCCCTCGACCATCTCACCCAGGACGAGTACCTTGAACGCTGGCGGCGGCGCCGGCAACCATGAATCGCACAAGACCCCGTGTGCAGCGAGCCGGGTCGACTTCAGTCCGCACACACAAACCGTTGGAGCGTTGGTTTGGTCTCATAAGAAGGAGAACACAATGAACCGCAGGAAACCATGGCAGCCGATGACTGGCATGATATGCGTCCTCTTTGTCGTAGCAGGATGCAGTTCTCCTGAATCTACTCCGACGACCACACCTTCACGCACGCCCCCTCCATCAACATCAACGGTCGTTCCCGTCACTACATCGGTTGCAACGACTGCACCGGCCTCGCCATCCGGGAAGACCATCTTGATCTACGACGATGATGGCAGTCGGGATGGGACGGTAGCGCTTCTCTATCTGCTGACTCAGCCACAGATATCCATTCAGGCAGTCAACATCTCCTATGGTGAAGCGCATCCCAGCGTGTACATACAGTACATCGGGCGCATGCTGGATGGTTTCGGATTCGGAGACATCCCTCTTGGCGCGGGAGGGGACGCACCCCTGGCGACGGGCACCCCATTCCCAGATTGGATTCGGGAATTGAGCAATAGGTTCTGGGAACTCCAACTGCCGAACGCAGACAAGAGCTATCCGGTCCAGGGTGCTCCGGCCTTGATGGCTGCAACCATCAACCGGGCCTCCGTGCCGGTAACCATCTTCTCGAGTGGAACTCTTACCACGCTGGCCCAGGCCCTGCGCCTGTCTCCGGGTATCCGGGACAAGATTGCGGCTGTATACATCATGGGGGGCGCGGTGAATGTTCCCGGGAATATCACCAACTTGATTCCCAACTCAAACAACAAGGTTTCCGAGTGGAATTTCTACGCCGACCCGCAAGCGGCCAAAGAAGTGTTCGAGTCGGGTTTGAAGCTCTACCTCATTCCACTTGACGCGACGAACGAAGTGATATCCCATCAGGATGACTTCCGCCTGTGGCGTAATGGCGATGGAAAGGCAGATCTTGCTGCAGATATCTATGAGATGCTGTTCACTGCGTATGGCCTGCAAGAAGCCGAGATCTTTGATCCGACTGCGGCGGTGATCATGGTCCGACCAGAGACATGTGCCTTTCAACCGCTCCATTTGGATGTCATTACGGAGGCTGGGACAAATTCAGGGCAGACTGTGGTCGTTCCCAATGGCGAGCCGAATGTCGACGCCTGTTTGGATCCGGATGCCGGGCTCATCATGCAGGCACTGAGCGACAGCTTTTCGGGTTCCCAGTAACTCTCGGATCACCGTGGATCATCAGTAATCTACATGTGGAGTGTAGATTACGCCCGGGGTACGGCTCCCACCGGTGAAGCGTAGCCTCGCCTGGCACCATGGTGGCCAAGAAATTCTGCATCCTCCGCGCCAGGCATGTGGATTCCGAGATGGCAGAACCTACAGTAGGGCTGTAGATTCATCCGTGGAGGCAACGTGGCAGAAGGCTCACCGATCGCAGACCCGAACGCACCGCTCCTCGGCATCGGGGCTGCCGCCAAGCTCCTTGGCCTCAGCACCTCCCGCGTGCGGGGTCTCGTCGCCGAAGGCAAGCTTGCTGCCACGCTCACGAATGGCGGGCATCGTCGGTTCGACGCGCGTGCGGTGTACGCGCTGCGCGACCGTATGGTGCCACCGACCGAACCGACGGCTTCGTTGCTGCACGCCTACCAGCTCGGGGCGACCGACGAGCACAGCGTGTGGCTCGACCTCGCCGACTCAATCCCAGTCGGCCCCGAGGCGAAGACCGTCGCCCAGTACGTCATCACCGAAATGGTCAACAACGCGATCGACCACTCCAACGGCACCCAGGTCAGTACCGCTGTCGGCCATGACAACACGGGAAGAATCATCGTCACCGTCACCGACGACGGTGAAGGGGTCTTCCGACACCTCGCCGAAGGACTTCAACTCGCTGACACGATCGACGCGCTCGCCGAGCTGACGAAGGGAAAGCAGACCACCGATCCGCAACGGCACACTGGCGAGGGCATCTTCTTCTCTTCCAAGGCCGTCGACGAGTTCACCCTGGAGGCCAACGGCTACCGCCTCACGTTCGACAACACCCGAGACGACTTCGCATTCGGTGTTGCTCCAGCCAGCGTTGGCACCGTCGTGCGAATCACCCTCGACCCGGCCAGTGACATCAGGCTCTCCGAGCTGTTCGCGAAGTACACCGATGAATTCGAGTTCAATAGGACACGCCCTCGAATCAAGCTCTACGAGCTCGGGGTGACCTTCATCAGCCGCAGCGAAGCAAAGCGACTGACAGCGGGCCTCGAGGAATTTGCCGATGTCGACCTCGACTTCGCGAAGGTTGACGACATCGGGCAAGGCTTCGCCGATGAGCTCTTCCGAGTATGGGCGGGTTCACACCCGCAGACCGCTCTCCACCCCACCGGCATGAACTCAGCCGTGGCGTTCATGGTGCGAAGAGTGACTTCGACCGCCAAGCAGTAGCCACCAGATGCGTCGTCGGCTCTCCGGTGCTGCCTACCGGTCGGGCGCGCTTCGGCCCGCCACTGACCCTCCCCCGGCCCCACTCGGGCAGCGGGGTGGCTACCAGTCCTTCCACGGGGTGACGACGTTGCTGTTCACGCCGTCGATCGAGACATAGACGTTGGTCGCATTGCCGAAGTAGCACGCCGTGCCCGCACTGAGGTTGCCGGACGAGTCGGCGTACTTGGTGTACGGGCCCGAGCTGCCGGAGCTGGAGTAACACGTCACCGCGAGCGGCTGGCCCGGTTCCCACCCGCTGCTGGTGATCTGCACGTACTTGCAGTTGGTGGGGTTGCAGGAACCTTGCGTCTTGGTGATGAACCCGCCGCGAGCGATCGTGACCGACGCCCCCGTGGGTGCCGTACTGGTGGGTGCCACGGTGGTCGGTGGCACCGTGGTCGGTGGCGCCGTGGGGGGCACCGTCGGCAGCACCGTCGCGGTGGTCTGCGTGGTGGGCAGCGAAGGCCCTGTCGTAACCGAGGAGTTGACCGCGAGCGTGGTGGGCTGCGTGGCTTGGTCGTTCGGCGAGCTGGTGCACCCGACGACCAGGGGGAGGGCGACGATCAGCGTCGCCAACGTGCGGCGTGGCGTGATTCGCATGACCGCAGTCTGACACGTATGCGCCCGCAAGGGTCCGCGCCGACAGCGAGACGTGTTGGTCAGGTACTCGCCTGAACGAGTTCGATGATCAGCGTGGCTGAGACCGGTGCAGCGCCACCAGCCAGCGGTGTGACGGAGAGCGCTGTGGAGTTGCCGGATGGGTTCCGCACGGTGAGGATCGAGTTGACCGCCGTGGTTTCCACCAAGGCGATGCCGGTGATCTGCGTCGTGCCGGTGGCGCGGCCGACCACTGTGTTCGCCAGTTCGGTGCCGTTGAGGGTGAGCACCAACTGCCCGGCCTCGGTGACCGACACCTGGAACGACACCCGGTAGACACCGATCGCCGCCAGGTTGAACGTGTCGACCCCGGTTCGCGTGATGGTGCCGTCGGTGGTGGGGCCATCCTGCGGGAAGTCGACGTCGGTGCCGATGCCGACAGTGGCCGAGTTGTCGCTGGGCATCAGCGCGAAGAACTCAGCAGCAACACCCGAACCAGCGGGACCGGGGATGCCCTGGATGCCTTGGGCACCGGGGGGCCCTTCCGGACCTTCCGGACCGGTGCCGCCAGTGACGTAGTAGCCGACCACATCGATCACCAGATGGATCGTGGCGCCGGTGGCGGCATGGAAGTACACCTGCACGTTGCCGGCGACCGGCAGCTGCACCGTCAGCGAGTTCGCCACGATCTGCCCCGTCAGGAAGTTCACCGACGACGTGGAGGGCACTCCGGTCGCATCACCGGGACGCACACTGAAGAACCCCTGAGCAGTCGGTTGCACGGCCGTCACGTTCATGACCACAGCGGTTGCCCCGCTGGGCACCACGACCGCCGGCCCCGCCGTGGTGGGCACCGACCCGGTGACCTGCACGACGACGGATTGCATCGCCGCCAGCGGCCCATCCACACCGAGATCGTCACGGCTGTCGACCACGCGCACCGGCGTGACCGCCACGAAGCTCGCCGGCGCGCTGTCGGCCGCGGAGGCGACGATCAATCCACCAGCACCCAGCGACACCGCGACGGCTGCACCGATCGCCGCCCACCTCGAGCGCTCCAGCCCATGACTCGAACCACGTTCGACTTTCATGCCGTCCTCCCGATCTGGTCGGCGTGCGACCATCGTTGCGGTGCCCGTGGGCAGAGTGGACCCTATCGGGATGTGTTGACTACCGGGGCCGCGCCGGCAACCGGTGATCCGACAGCAGCGACACCCGCCGTGGCGTTGCCGCTGCCTGGGCGGAGTTGGGTGAGGAGCCGCTCGGCGTCGGTGGGGTCGAGTGGTCGGGAGAACAGGAACCCCTGCGCGAGGTCGCAGTTCTCGCTGCGCAGCTGGTCGCGTTGGAAGCCGAGCTCGACCCCTTCGGCGATCATCTCCAACCCGAGCGTGTGGCCGAGGTCGAGCAGGCCGCGGACGATGGCGGGTACCTGCGTGGGATCGGTGATGGCGCTGACGAACGAGCGGTCGATCTTCAGGATGTCCACGGGGAATTGGCGGAGGTAGCTCAGCGAGGAGTAGCCAGTCCCGAAGTCATCGATCGCCAGCCGGACACCAAGGGCACTGAGCTCCCTGAGCCGGGCGGTGGCGACGACGGTCTCGCGGATGAGGGCGGTTTCGGTCATCTCGAGCACGAGGGTGTCGGCTTCGATGCCGGACTCGGCCAGCGCTGTTTGAACGTGAGCCACGAAGTCGGGAGAGGCAATCTGACGCCCGGAAACGTTCACCGCCATCGACAATTTGTGGTGCTCCGGGTGGTCACGGTGCCAGCGAGCGGAGGTCGCACAGGCCTCGTCGAGCACCCACCTTCCGATCGGAATGATGAGTCCGGTCTCCTCGGCGATGGGGATGAAACGGTCGGGTGCAATGAGGCCGAAGGTGGGGTGGTGCCAGCGCAGGAGCGCTTCGAAGCCCACGATCTCTTCCGATTCCAGGCGAACGATGGGCTGGTACACCAGCGCGAGTTGGCCCGCGGCGAGGGCACCGAGGAGGTCGTTCTCGATCTGCAGGCGTTCGACTGCAGCCGTACCCATGTCGGGGTCGTAGATCACCCAGCAAGCTCTGCCGGCGGTCTTGGCGCGGTACATGGCGACGTCGGCATCGCGCAACATGGAGCCTGCGGTCGAGTTCTCGTCGCCGGCAGCGATGCCGAAGCTGGCCGACACCGTCACTGATTGGGTCGCCAGTTCGATGGGCAACGAGAGTGACTGGAGGATCCGTTCAGCGACACCCTCGGACTCCTCGACGGGGTTGTGGCTCTGCTCGATGAGGATGGCGAACTCGTCCCCGCCAAGACGAGCGACGGTATCCGCGGGGCGCACTGCTTGGGTGAGGCGCGTGGCGACTTCTTTGAGCAGCTCGTCGCCGGCACCGTGGCCAAGGCTGTCGTTGACGGTCTTGAACCCGTCGAGGTCGAGGAAGATGACCGCAACATCGAGGCCGCTGCGCGCCTTGCGACGTAGTGCGTGCTCGACACGGTTGGTGAACAGGGCCCGGTTGGCGAGGTCGGTCAGGCCATCGTGGAAGGCCTGGTGGGACAGTTCTGCCTCTGCTCGCTTGCGGTCGCTGATGTCGTGCAGGTTGACGACGGCACCGCGGACATCGGGATCGTGGGTCAGGTTCACCATCCGGGCGCTGAGCCAGAGCTGCCGTCCAGAGCTGTGCCGCACCCGCAGCTCGGTCTCGAATGTCTGCCCATCCGTGGTCAGACACCGCTCGAACACCGCGCGCGCGTCGTCGCGGTCCATCGGCTCGACCAATTGGAGGCTCGCCTCCCCGACGGTCGTCGATTCCGCACGGCCCATCAACGCCTCCAATTGCGAAGCATCGTTGATGATGATGCCGTTCGCATCGAGAACGACGAAGGCGTCGGACGAGTTGACCGCCACCGCTCGCGAATACCGCGCTTGGGACTTCACTGCAGCCCGCGCTTCGGCCTCGGCCCGCAAGATGCGGGCACCCCTCGTGAACGCCAGCGCGACCAGCATCACCGTCACCGCGTACAGCAGGTAGGGATTGGCTGGATCACCGCGGACCTGGCCGACAACGGCGATGGCTCCCGGCACCAGCAACGGCACGAGAGCGACCGCGATCCCCCCGTTCTTGGTCCCCCGCGCAGCCGACGCTGCAGCCGTGGCGTGCATCGCCGGCACTGACCTGGGGTACCAGGTGGTCGCGGCAAGCAGGATGCTTCCCAACATCCAACCCACATTGAGCCAGACGGCGAGGGTGCCCTCAGTGGCGAAGAGGGTGTAGCCGAAGTCCGAGAGCAGCCAGCACGCGGTGCCACCCCCTAGTAGAACGGCGAGCCAGCCCTGCAGGCGTCGGGTGAAGGCAGCACGGACGACGAGGGCCAATAGTGCCGCGTCGAATGTCGGGTAGAGGGCCAGCACCAGACGCTCACCGACCGGCACAGCTGCGTCGGTCGCGATCTTGTCGAATGCAAGTTCCCACTGGACGAGCAAGGCCACGAGGAACAAGACGGCGATATCCACGACGCCGTCGCGATCGATGCGCCCCTCGCCCTGTGGCGTCCGAAGGAGCCCGCCAGCAATGGCAACGTACGAGCCCAGCCACAGCACATCGGCCACGGAGACGGTCGGCTCAGTGCCGCTGGTCCATGCCAAGACTTGCCAAGTTGCATCGCCGGCAGCGGAGATGGTGACGCCCAGCGCGATCAATCGTGACATCGTGCCGAACCCGCCGCGGCGACTGCCCAGCAGCGCGGCGATCGCCGACCCGACGAGCACCCCCAGGTACGTCCAGTCGCGCACTGGCCCCTCAGCGGCAGCAAGATGCACACCCATCAGCGCGGCAGCCGCGCTGACCGCCGCCATTCTTCGCCACGTCGGTCGCGAACCCACGCCTAGGAATGGCGCACGAGCGGTGGCAGCTGGGAGGTCGTTCGACGAATCTTCCACGGCCTCCAAGGGCACGGAAATGCTCACAACAACTCATCGGCACGCGGTCAACCAGAGAAGAGGTGAACTTTGTCCAGAAAGTCGAGTCCGCGAGTTCGATGACGTCCGTCACAGGTTGGTTCGTCGCCGTCGTAGTCTCGACGACGTGCCGCGTACCGAATGGAAGGGCAGAGTGAAGCGCGTGCGAGCCGGCATGCGCGATGATCACTCGACGCTCGCTGCCGCGGGCGTGGCGTTCTACGGGTTCTTGTCGATGGTGCCCGCACTCGCGGCCACGGTGTCGATGTACGGCCTGATCGCTGCGCCGGCCGACGTCGACCGGCACGTCAGCAGGGTCTTCGCGGTGCTGCCGGGCGGCGCGAGGCAGGTGCTGGCCGATCAGCTGGCGCACATCGCCGACGAACCATCCGGGGCGCTCGGCGGCTCGTTCGTCCTCGCCTTCACCGTGGCGCTGTGGTCCGCATCGCGCGGCGTGCAGCACCTCCTCGACGCGATCGGCCAGGCCTACGACGTACGGCAGCGCGGGGTCGTGCGTCGTCGGGCGACCGCGCTGGCATTCACGCTCGGCACGCTCTTCACCGCCGGCGTCGCGGTGGCCGCCTTCGCGGTGCTGCCAGGGCTGGTGCCTTCCGGGGCCGCGCGATGGTCCCTTCGGCTGGCATTGTGGGTCGCGTTGGCCGCGCTCGCGCTGGTTGGCATCGAGCTGACCTACCGGTTGGGTTCGGATCAGGAAGGGCATGCCCGCAAGGGAGTCGCGGTCGGCTCGCTCTTCGCGCTCGTGGCGCTGGTGCTGGTGACCCTGGGCACGAACGTGTACGTCGCGAACTCCGGCTCGTACAACGCGACCTACGGAGTGCTTGCCGGCGTCGTCATCCTCATGCTGTGGGTGCATCTGCTGGTGCTGATCGTCCTCCTCGGCGCGTACATCAATGCCGACCTGGGTCGTGAGCGGGTCTGACGCGAGCGTGAGCGGGGCTAAGGTCACGCTTGTGTCGAAACCAGGTTCGTCGAGCAGTGGGCCGGTGGAGATCGCGCCCCGTGTGTGGTGGGTGGGTGCCGTGCGTCCAGCGGAGACCTTCCAGTGCCATGCGTACCTGGTCGAGGCCGGCGACCAGTCGGTGCTGATCGATCCCGGGTCGACCGAGGTGATCGATGACGTGCTCGACAAGGTTCGCGAGATCATCCCGTTGGAGCACATCCGCTGGATCGTGTGCCATCACAGCGACCCCGACATCGCCGCCGGTCTTCCACTGCTTCGGGCCCGGTTGCAGCGCCCGGACATCGAGCTCGTCACCGAGTGGCGGGCGCAGACGTTGCTGCACCACTACAACGCCGGGTTTCCCTACTACCTGGTGGAGGACCACGACTGGCAGCTGCCGCTGGATGGCGGCCGTGCACTCCGCTTCGTGCTGACGCCGTATCTGCACTTTCCAGGTGCGATGTGCTCGTGGGACAGCGGCACCGGTGTGTTGTTCAGCTCGGACATCTTCGGCGGATTCACCGACGGAAGCGAGTTGTTCGCGTCCGATGCGAGCTACTTCGAGGCGCTTCGCCCGTTCCACGAGCACTACATGCCGAGTAGGGAGATCCTGGGCGCTGGGCTGGCGCGGTTGCGTCGTTCGTTCCAACCGATCACGATGATCGCGCCGCAGCACGGTTGTGTCATACCCGAGCCATTGGTCGATGAGATGTTCGACCGGCTCGCCGAGTTGGAGTGCGGCATCTTTCTGATCGCTCGCGAAGACCTCGACGTCGCCCGATTGCTGAGGGTCTCGAACGCCGTACGGCGGATGACCGAAGCCTTGGTGTTGGCCCACAACCTTCCCGAGTTGGCCTCGATCGCACAAAGGGTGCTGCCCGATGTGCTGCCGATCGAATCGATCGAGGTGTTCGCCGACACACCGAAGGAAGGCGTGCTGCGCTTCGCCGGCGACGACGGCTTCCTCGGTAGTCCGGCGGAGATGCCGGTGGAGTCGGCGACATCGCTGGTGTTGGCCGTTGGTGGCGAGGGACCGCCGGCATCGGTCCACATCATCTTGACCGAACCCACCGAGATCTCCCAAGAAATGGGCGAGATGTTCTTCAGGCTCGCGCCTGCCTTGCGGGTGGCACTCAACCGGCATCTGGAGCAGCGCGACATGGAGCACGAGCAACTCGAGCTGCGTGAGAGCGCCACACACGACGCGTTGACCGGTTTGTTGAACCGCCACGCGCTGACCCAGTTCGCACGCGCTGAAGCCCGGTTCGGTGTCTTGATGGTCGACATCGATCACTTCAAGCGGGTCAACGACGACTTCGGCCATCAGGCGGGTGACCGGGTTCTGCACGAGGTGGCCACGGCGTGCAGCCGCACGGTGCGCACCTCCGACCTCGTCTTCCGATATGGCGGTGAGGAAATGCTTGCGTTGGTGGTCAACTCGGATCGAGCGCACACCGTGGCAGCGGCCGAACGCATCAGAGAAGCCGTTGCCGGCCTCAGGTTCCCGGACATCCCTGGTCTCGACACCGTGACCGTCTCGGTCGGAGTCGCGATGCATCATCCGGGCCAACCGGTCAGCGAGGCGATCGGCGACGCCGACCGCAGCTTGTACAATGCGAAGCAACACGGTCGCAACCGTGTTCACGCCGCCTGGGACTCTTGAGGCCGGGCTCGGTCACGCCGATGGCTGAGGGGGAAGCGACCGCACGGCGCAAGGCCGGAAGGACCACATGGCCACGACCACCAGCAACAAGCTCTCGGGAGTACCGCCACCCGCCCCGCACGTCGTCGACACCACGCTCGGACCATTGATCGGCGTGGGCCGGCTTCGTCGCGTGGCGCCCTTCGCGATCACGTCGACGCTCAGCGTGATCGTCGCGGTTCCCGCCACATCGTGGACGCGGCCCGGCCTCGCCATTGCTGGATTGATCGTGGGCGCGGTCACGATCATCGCCTCGCTGATCGCACCGTGGGAGCGGGTTCCCCGACCGTGGCAACTCGTCTCGCCGGTGCTGTTCCTCATCGCGACACTCCTCTTGATCGCCGCGGCCGGCACCGGCTTCAGCTCCGCATTCATGTCGCTGACACTCCTGCCGCTGGTGTGGTTGGCGATCTACGAGAGTCGTTTCACGGTCGTTTCGATCGGCACCCTGACCGCGCTGGCGCTGTGGCTGTTGATTCCGGTGAGTCCAGTGGCGTCGTCGAGTCCCGCCAGCATCTCGGTCGCAGTCTTCGTGATCTGTGCCGTGGGCATGGGTGCCACTCTGCAAGACCTGGTGGCGGACACCCGCCACGTCACGTTCGCGCTCCGCGCGCAAGCGGTGGAACTCGAGAGCGCGGCGATGATGCTCGACGTCATGCCGGAACACGTCTCGCGATATCGCGTTGCGGATCATGCCATCACGTACTGCAACGCTGCATGGGCTGCCCAGTACCACACTTCGCCGGATGTGGCAGTGGGACAGCCCCTCGAGGCGTTCTTGTCCAAGGACGAGTTGGCCGGCCTCACCGCGCAGCTGAGGCTACTCGGCCCCGACAACCCCGTGCTCGAAGACATCGCCGCACGTGCCGTCGCCGATCATCCTGACCAACGGATTCACTGGATCGATCGCTATCTCGTCACTGCGCACGGTGACGAGATCCTGTCCATCGGTCGCGATGTCACCGCCCGCCACAACGCGGAGGCCGAACTCGCGGCAAGCGAGGCTCGGTTCCGCGAACTGGCCGACAAGTCGGCCGACGTCGTGTGGCGCGTCAGGCTCGATCCAACCCCTCACTTCGACTACATGAGTCCTTCTGTGGAGACCATCCTCGGCTATCCGCCGTCGTACTTCCTCGACGACTTCAGCCGGATAATGGAGATCCTTGATGAGTCCAGTACGACTGCGATCGGCCGTGCGCTCAATGGCGAGCGAGTGCTCGGCCATTTCGACTTCCGCTTCCGACACGCCGACGGTTCGACCGTCATCGGCGAGACCCGAACCACCCCGGTGCGCGGTGGGCTACAGGGCGTGAGCCGCGATGTCACCGAACTGCGGCGGCTGCAGGCGAACGTGGCAGCGCTCGCGTTGCGCGATCCGCTGACCGGACTGGCCAACCGACGACTGCTCGAGGAGTTGCTCGATGCGAAACTCGCGCGCACGCAACGCAACGGTGCCGTCCTTGGCGTTGCATTCCTCGATCTCGATGGGTTCAAGAGCGTGAACGACACGTACGGCCACGAGTGTGGCGACATCGTGCTCCGCGAAACTGCCCGACGTCTACTGGATGTCGTGCGTGGGGTCGATACGGTGGCCCGCGTCGGCGGCGACGAGTTCGTCATCGTTTACGAACAGAGCGACTCGAACTCGCGAGACCTGATCGAGCGTCTGGATCGGGCGTTGGCGGTACCGATCAACATCACCCCTACGGAAGTCGCGTTCTGCCCTGCCAGCATCGGGATCGCCGACACCAGCACGGTTGGGTACGACAGCGCTGCGCTACTCGCTGAGGCCGACCGGGCGATGTACGAAGCGAAGCGTGCCAAGACCACACGGTGGGGCGGCCGCGACCACCAGCCGCCGCGGTGAGCCCGCGACGGCGGGGGCCGGCAGCGTCGAGATGACGCCACACGACCCCCGCCAGTGCACTGCTGTCAGTGGTGAGCGACCTTGTCCTTCACCACGTCGACCATGTGATCGGCCTTCTCCTTCACGTCGTGGAGGATCTCCTTGGCCCGGCCGGCCTTCTCATCGGCCTTGCCCTCCCTCTTCAGCGCGTCGTTGTCGGTGAGGTCGCCGACCGCTTGCTTCACTTTGCCCTTGACCTGGTCCTTGTTGTCCATGGTTGGTTCCTTCTCTCTCAGGCTGCGCAGGTGAGCCACAGCTCACTCGTGCAGCGGGTCGGGTGTGTGGCTGGTGACAGCAACCTCCGAGTCGGCAAGGCGGTCGGACACCGACATCTCGTCCTCGACCGGCTCGGGTTCTCCGGGCATCACGTCGGTCTCGGACACGTGCCATGCACGGCTGTCGGTGGCGGTCTCGACGTTGAACCCGTGCTCGAACACCAAGGTGCCACCGAAGCTGGCACCGACGGCGACCAACGCGGCCACCACGATGGAGAGCGCCAGGATGGCCACCGTGGGGTGGCCACGGGTGTCGTACACGTTCAGGCGCAGCACGACGTCGGCCACGGCGAGCGCGGTCACGAGCATCATTGCCAACGCATGGGTGTTGGCCGTGCGCCGGGCTTGGGTTCCCTTCGTGGTGGAGCGCAGCCAGTCCCAGAAGCCGGTGAGCGCGGTGAGTACCGACAGGGCCGCACCGGCGATGAACAGGAACGTGCCCGCACGGAAGAAGTCGCGACTCCACGGTTCGTGGCGCCCGAGCGAGGCGATCACGTCGGCTGTGGCACCGAAGAGGTAGGCCGCGATCGGGAAATCGGTCAGCGGCGGGTGCGTCGGTTTGCCCGACCAGCCGCGTAGTCCTTTGAACGTTCGCCCACGCATCGTCATCGTGGGCCGTATGGAGAACTTCCTCATTCTGCGTCTTCCGATCTCGATGGTTCGCCGTGGGAGCGGCGGGTGACCGCGGCGACTCCCCTACCCAGCAGACTCAGCACGACACCGAACGCGTGCACGGTTGCGCGCAGCACTGCTGCGATGCCCTGAAAGAACCCCACTCGTCGTTGCGCTTCTTGGTTCATCATCCACCCCCTTCCACGTGGGGGTACCCGACGCAGCAGACGCGCAAACCTCCAGCGCGCGGTTTGGGTCTGCCGCCGTTCGGGAACCAATCACTGATGACGCTCACCGATACAGCCCACCGCGCAGCACGCTCACCGATGACCGACGTCGCCGTCGTGGTCAACTCCGAGAAGCTGGGCAAGCGCGAACAGCGAGCATTGCGACTCGCCCTGACGGCAGCAGGCTGCGCCGACGTGAAGTGGTATGACGCGCCGAGCGGCTCGCGCGCGACGGCTGCCACCAAGAAGGCGTTGAAGCGTGGGGCGCGTACAGTCGTGGTCTGCGGCGGCGACGGAACCGTGCGTGCCGCCGCCGAGGCAGTGGTGGGCACCTCCGTGGCGCTCGCGATCGTGCCGTGCGGCACGGCCAATCTGCTCGTGTCCGGCCTTGGCCTGCCGACCGACATCCAGGATGTGGTCGACACCGTGGTCGGCGGGTCTCGTCGGCGCATCGACAGCGCCGAGTGCAACGGACGCACCTTCAACGTGATGGCCGGAGTCGGGTTCGACGTGGCCATGCTCGACGGCGCGGAAGCGTCCAAGGAGCGGCTGGGGTTCGTGGCGTACATGTTGTCAGGCGTTCGTGAAGCACGCAGCCGCAAGCGATTCCACGTCACCGTGACGATCGACGGTCAGCGGTTCTTCTCTGGTCGGGCCAGCTGCGTGCTGGTAGGCAACGGCGGACGACTGAAGGGTGGCGTGGAAGCCTTCCCCGGCGCGACTCCCACCGATGGCCGGATTCACGTCGCGGTCCTCACCGCGATCGGCATCCGACAGTGGAGCAGCCTGGCCATCAGCTCCGTCATGCGCCGCCAGCGCTGGTCGGCTCACGCACGGCTCGCGGATGGTTCCACGATCGTCGCCGAGTTCCGCACGCGTCAGCGCTTCGAGATGGATGGCGGGGTGAAGCAGCGGGCCAAGCGGCTCGAGTTCGTCATCCGTCCCCGGGCGCTGACGCTCTGTGTTCCGCCGGAACACTGAGCCCGCTCGCCGTGCCGCCGGCGGGGCGGACGCTGACCGGGTCACCCAGGCGGGCTACGCGGCCGCCGAACAGGATGGCCGCGATGGTGAACCACCCCCAGCCGATGAGCAGGCCGGCAATCACGTCGCTCAGCCAGTGCACACCCAGCAGTGCGCGACTGGTGGCCACCGACACCGCGACGAGCGCGGCCGCGGCGGCGAGCGCGGCCCGGGCGCGGCGCGAGGTGCCCGCGCCGAGGACGAGCGCGATCGCCGACATCGAGGCCGCAGCCGTCACCGAGTGTCCGGACGGGAACGAGTAGCCCGACGCCTTCACGAGGTGAAGCACGGCGGGCCGCTCGCGCGCCACGGCCCACTTGAGCACATTGGCCAGCAGCAGTTGGCCGACGCTGATCACGGCGAAGAAGGCGAACACCTCGGCGTTGTGCCGCCGGTAGTAGTCGAGGCACCCGACTATCGCGAGCCCGGAGATGGCCACGACGCTGCTCCCGAGCTGCGTTATCGAGGTGAGCACGTCAACGGTGGTGGATGTGCCGTGCTCCGACCCCCACTTCGCCAGTGACTTGTCGGCATTGGACAACCACGAGTGTTCGCGGATCAGGCCGAGCAACCACCCGACGGCGATCGCCACCAGGAACACGACGGCGAAACTGACGGTGAGCAGGAACCCGCCGGCCGTGCGCCGGTCGACTCGTTCGCGCAGGAAGCGGCGCACCCGTGGGTGCCGCAGCAGCGAACGACGCACGGCGCGCTGTTCGACCGCGGTGTCGATCGGATCGACGTGCAACCGCCGCGATGCCGAGGCGACGAAGACGAGGAAGGCAGCGCCGAGTCCGCACAGCAGGACGATCAGCGGTGGCTTCATGGGGATTCGCTTCGGCGCAGGATCAGGAAGGCGACGATGACGCTCATCCCACCGAGGAGGCCGCCCATGACGATGTCGGTCGTGTAGTGCATACCCCGGTAGAGCCTGGAGAGGCCGACGAACATCACGACTGCAACGGCGGCGACGACTGCGACGACGCGGACCCACCGACGCGGCGTGTGCCAGAAGAGGACGACCACGAATGCCGCATAGGCGACGGCAGCGGCCGTGTGTCCGGACGGGTAGCTGGAGTTCACCGGCGATGAGTCGAGCGACATGCTCGGCCGTGGCCGCCCGACGACCGTCGTGACGGTGATGAAGCACAGCGCCTCGAGCACAAGCGGGATCACGATCATCAGCGGCTCCCGCCAGCGTTTCCAACGCCACAGCATGGCGCTGGCGAGGACGGCGGTGATGACGACCTTCACGGTGGTGTCGGCCAGCGCCGAGCCGATGCTGGTGAGGTTGTTCCACCCGCTCGTGCGGTGACGCGCGAGCCACGAGGAGACCGAGACGTCGGCGTGGACGAACCGGGAACCGGCGAGCGTGTGCGTCAGCACCAATCCGATCAGGCTCCAGATGGCGATGAACGCGAGACTGACGGCCAGCAGTTGGAGGGCCTGGCGCCGGTGCACCGGCCACGTCTCGCGAAGACGTGGCGTGCTGGCAGGGAAGGGCACTGCGACGGCGGGCGGCAGCGCGCTGTGGGGAAGGGCGTCGAGTGGCATCGCTGCTGCTGTACCCGGTGGGCCCTGTGGCGAAACGACGGTTTGGATCGGCCGGGATGGGGGAACCCTGCATGCACCTCGGTCGTGGCTGCGACCTGGTGAAGGGACGATCCGGTGGCACAGCTGATCCTCGGGCCGATGCTGCGGCACGTCACGGAGACGTCGGCGACGATCTGGGTGGAGACTGACGAGCGGTGCACGGTGACCATCCTCGACCGCTCCGCACCCACGTTCTGCGTGGCGGGCCACCACTACGCCCTTGTGATCATCGAGGGATTGGCACCTGCCTCCTGTGTGGAGTATGACGTGCGACTCGATGGCGCGATGTGCTGGCCGGCCGCCGGCAGCCGACTGCCGACGAGTCGCGTCCGCACACTCGGTGGCACCGGATCGTGCCGGATCGTGTTCGGGTCGTGTCGTACGGCCGCGCCTCACGAGCCGCCGTGGGCGTTGGAGCTGGTGCTCGACCCACGCGGACGCGGTGTCGACGCGTTGTATGCGTTCGCACTGGCGATGGCCTCGCAGCCGGCCGACGAGTGGCCGACCCTCGCCGTGTTCCTCGGTGACCAGATCTATGCCGACGACTCGTCACCCGACGCGCGCGCCCGGATCACCGAGCGGCGCTCCCGACCGGACGGTGCCGTCGAGGGGCTTCCCGACGAACTCGTCGGTGGGTTCGAGGAGTACACCTGGCTGTATCAGGAGTCGTGGTCGCCAGAGATGGAACGGTGGTTCTTCTCGAACGTGCCGAGCGTGATGATCTTCGACGATCACGAGATGATCGACGACTGGAACATCTCCGCCTCGTGGGTGCGCGAGATCCGCGAGAAGAGCTGGTGGCAGGATCACGTCATCGGCGGGCTGATGACCTACTGGCTGTATCAACACCTCGGGAATCTCGGCCCGGACACGATCCGCGAGGAGGGAATGCTGGCCGCGCTGAACGGCGTGAGTGACGGCGAGCAGGTGCTGCGCGCGTGGGCAATGAAGTCAGAGGAGTTCACGCCGGTACCGGGCGGCTATCGCTTCAGCTATGTGCGCGATGTGGGCCGCGTGCGCCTGGTGATGCTCGACGCACGGAACGGGCGCGTGCTCGAACCCGGACGACGGCAGATCGTGGACGACGCTGAGTGGCGGTCGGTGGTGGAGGCTTGTCACGCCGATGTCGACCACCTGTTGATCGGCAGCTCACTACCGGTGTTCGTGACCGGCGGGCTGCACGACCTGCAGGTGTGGAACGAGGCGATCTGCGACGGCGCGTGGGGACGGGTCGGCCGCAAGGTGGGCGAGTGGATCCGAAGGGGCACCGACATGGAGGACTGGTCGGCATTCGTGCGTTCGTTCGAGGCCTTCGTCGATCTGCTCGAAGATGTGGGCGGCGCCGGGCGGGCGAACGCCCCGGCGACGATCTCCGTGTTGTCCGGCGACATCCACTTCTCCTACCTCGCCGAGATCCGCTTCCCGACAGATCGGGCGGTGGCGAGCCGGATCCACCAGCTCGTGAGCTCACCGATTCGCAACGCGCTCAAGCCACAGGAGCGAACCGTCATGCGCCTCGCCACGTCGCAGTTCGCGCGGCGTGTTGCCCGTGTGCTGCGCCACGCGGCTCATCGCGACCGGGCGCGTGTGAAGTGGCGTCTGGACCGCGGGCCGTTGTTCGGCAATGCGCTGAGCGAGGTCACGTTCACTGGCCGCTCAGCACAGCTGAAGGTGCTCTGCACCCGTCCTCATGAGGAGGGTTCGCATCCGGTGCTCGATCGTCCGATCGAGGTCGATCTCGTCGCGGGCTCCGGCACCGGGCAACGTCAGAGCGTCTCGAGCCGTCGACGTGTGAAGGTCAGCAGGCAGAACACACCGTAGGCGGCGAACCCGACCGCCACGACCCCGACGACCGCAACGCCGCCGGAATGGGTGAGGGTGCGCCGCAGCGCGCCGTCGAGGCCCGTCGCCTCGGCCGCGTCGTACGTCATCGCCGAACGGAACAGGAAGAACCCGACCAGGCCGATGCCGATACCGCGGCCGACCTCGCCCACCGCACCGAGGCGCACCATCCATTGCGTGCGCCGCACAGAGAAGTTCGACAGGTCGAGTTCATCCGTGACATCGAAGCGGACGCCCTTGGACAATCGGTAGAGCCCGACGGCGACGATGATGACACCGATCACGCCGATGACTACACGGCCGGTCGTATTCGCCATCACCGAACTCGACAGGTCGGTGACCGTCGTGTTCCCATTCACGTCGCTCGACCTGTCGTCGGCGAGTGAGATGGCACTCACGGCGAACGTGACGTACACGATGGCGCTGACCAGGTAGCCCACGCGGTGGGCCATCGCGTCGGCTCCGTGGCCACCCGGCAGCACTGCGGCGGTGACGCGCCATGCGGAGTACAGCAGCATTCCCATCGCCAGTGCCCATAGCAGCAAACTGCCCCCGGTAGTGCCCGCGATCGTGTTGATCGCCCCGGTCGGGCTGGCCTCCTGGCTGCCGTTCGACCCCGGTGTGATCGAGGTGTCCCACTCCCGGAACGTGATCGCCGCCGCGAGGTAGCCGGCGATCGCGTAGACCACACCCTTCGCGAACCAGCCGGCGCGACCCAGCCTCATGACCGCCGGGTGTTCACTGTTGATCCTCGCGCGCGCCATCTCATTCCCTTCCGCGGCGTTGCCGCGTCGGGCGACACCTGCTGAGGGGTACCCGGCGCCCACGCGTTTGAGACGAGGCGGTTTCGGGGACCCCGAGGGGTGATGAGCGACTTGCAGGGAGGCCACGACTTCGAGTTGAACAAGCGGCCCGAATCGGCGAGCCTCCTAGCGGCCTTCCACCCCGACGACGATCGGCCCGACGAACCGGGCTCTTGGGCTGCCGTCCCCTGGCGGACCATCGTCGGCTCTGTGGCCGTCGTGTTGGGCACCTACCTCACGATCGTGGTCGTGCTCGCCACGGCCCGGGTCCTCACCTGGGTACTGATCGCCGGGTTCTTCGCGATCGTGCTCGCACCGCTCGTCAAGACCGTGCAGCAGCGCGTTCGCGGCAGGCGGGCATTGGCGACCAGCATCGTGGTGTTCTCGACCCTGCTGACCATGATCGGGGCGGCGGTCCTGTTCGTGATGCCAGTCCGGACA
This sequence comes from Actinomycetota bacterium, assembly GCA_030645495.1. GTDB lineage: Bacteria > Actinomycetota > Acidimicrobiia > Acidimicrobiales > Ilumatobacteraceae > UBA668. The sequence goes on along the minus strand of JAUSLV010000022.1, from coordinate 154,813 downwards.
CAGCTGGCGGCGATCCTCTCCGACCTGCCCGGCACCGTGCACAGAGCGGCCACCGGCAAGGGTCCCGTTGGTCGGATCGTGAAGCAACTGCACATCGAGAGCTATGTGCAGGACAACGAGGCGGAGTTGACACAGGCAGCCGACAGTCTCACGTCGTCGTCGTTCAACACGGCCAAGATCCTGCTGGGCGCGGCCTTCGCCTTCATCACCATCACGCTGATCACGTTCCTGTTTCTCACCCAGTCGGCGGCGATGGCGCGGGCCGTCCGCAGCGTGATCCCCCGTCGCCAGCACGCAACAGTCAACCGGGTCGCGGCAGACGCGGCGGCAGCGGTGAGCGGGTACATGATCGGCAACCTGCTGATCAGCGTGATCGCGGGGGTGTCGGCCTTCGTGTGCCTCGTCGCGCTCGGGGTACCCAGCCCTGTCGTGCTGGCACTCTGGGTGGCGTTCGCCGACCTGTTGCCGTTGGTCGGCGCCACGCTCGGGGCGTCGGTCTGTGTGCTCGCCGCGTATCTGCAGTCGCCGACGGCCGGCCTCATCTCACTGATCTTCTTCGTCGTCTACCAACAGGTCGAGAACGGCGTGATCTACCCGTGGCTGATGGCCCGCAAGGTAAAGGTGAACCCCTTGTCCGTGTTGCTCAGCGTGCTGCTGGCGGTGGAGTTGTTCGGCATCGTCGGCGCCTTGTTGGCGGTGCCGATCAGCGGTGCATTCCAGGTGGTGCTGAAGGCCATGCGGCAGAGCCACCCGCGCGAGCGACTCGTGCTACCGGACAGCATGCTCGACGAACCCGGAGCGTGACGCTGGCGAGTGCGGACCGCTGCGCCCTTCGGGCACTGCTGCGTTCGGGCTCCGGCCGCTTCACAGAGCCTTCACACATCCGCTCGGCCACGCTTCACGTGGATGTCGTTCACTGAGCTCATCAGGAAGAACGAGAAAGAAGGAGATGAGAACGATGCGTACGCTTCACAAGGCTCTGCTCATCGGTGGTGTGTCGCTGGCAGTGTTGGTCCCGGCAGGGATCGTCGTCGCCGAACAGAACGGCAACGGCGACGGCGACGGGAACCACAACGGCAACGGCACCCACAACCGCAACGCAGTCGCCACGCAGGAATGCACGACCAACCAAGCGCAGGATCGCCTGCAGTTGCGTGACGGCACCGGCGATCAGCACGCTGCCAACACCAACGGCGCGGCGAACGGCAACGGCAACCAGCACCAGTCGGGTCCCACCGACGGCAGCGGCCCGCAGGCCGACCCGGCCGAGGACGGCACCGGCAACCAGTGGCGCTCGGGCCGATGAGCCCACTCGGCACCGCACATGAGCTCCGGCCCACCGGGTCGGAGCTCATTCGCGCCAGACTGGCGGCATGATGCGCGCTCCTCTCGTGCTCGTGGTCGACGATGAGGGGCCCATCCGCGAGATCGTGCGCCGCTATCTGCAGGCCGATGGCATCGACGTCGTCGAGGCGGTCGACGGACCCGAGGCCCTCACGGTGTTCACTGACCGCCGCCCCGACGTCGTGGTGCTCGACGTGATGTTGCCCGGCCTCGACGGCGTCGAAGTGCTGCGCCGCATGCGGTCGACCTCCGACGTGTACGTGCTGATGCTGACGGCTCGCACGGAGGAGACGGATCGACTGATCGGGCTGTCGGTGGGTGCCGACGACTACATGACCAAGCCGTTCAGCGCTCGCGAGTTGGTGGCCAGGGTGAAGGCGCTGCTGCGTCGGCCGCACATGGCCGACGCCACCACCAGCGAGACCGCGTTCGGCGAGTTGACGGTCGATGTCGACTGCCGCGAGGTGCGCGTACGCGGCGCGACCGTGGAGCTGAGCGCGTTGGAGTTCGATCTGCTCGCAGCGCTGAGCGCCAAACCGGGTCGCGTGTACACCCGCCGACAACTCCTCGAGCGCGTCTGGGGGTTCGACTACTACGGCGACGAACGTGTCGTCGACGTGCACATCCGCAACCTGCGCCGGGCACTCGGCGACGACGCCGAGCACCCCACATGGATCTCCACCGTGCGCGGCGTCGGCTATCGCTTCCTCGCGGCAACGCCATGAAGCGGGGCTCGATGCGAGCTCGCCTGCTCGTCTCGTTCGCCATCGTCACGCTCACCGGCGCCGCCGCGCTGGCGATCGCCATCCGCGTGATGGTGCCCACGCTGTACGACGAGAAGACGCGTGCGGGCCGTGGAGGCCCCACCGGAGCAGCCGGCGGTGACGCGCAGACCGCCGCGGTCCAACACGACGCCGTGGTGTCCGCGGTCAACACCGCAATGGTGATCGCGCTCGCGGCCAGCCTGCTCTGCTCGGCGCTGATCGCCGTCATGCTCAGCAAACGGAACCTGCGCAACCTCGACCGCATGCGCGCCGGCACGCGCCGGCTGGCGATGGGCCACTACGACACGCGCATCGATCGCCCCACCGAGCCCGAGTTGGCCGTCCTGGCCGACGACATCAACCATCTGGCGGCGACTCTCGCGGCCAGCGAACAGCGCCGCGCGGCGCTGATCGGCGACGTGGCGCACGAGATGCGCACGCCGCTCACCACCATCAGTGGCTACTTGGAGGGCATGAACGACGGGCTGTTCACACCCGCGGAGGTGGGGAGCACCCTGCGCGTGGAGGTGGCACGTTTGCACAGCCTGGCCCGCGACCTGGCTGCGGTCTCACGATCCGAGGAGAACGGCCTGTCGCTCGAGCGCCAACCCGACGACCTCGTGGCGGTGCTGTCGATCGTGGTCGAGCGCCTCCGCCACCAGTTCGACGCGGCCCACGTCGGCATCACGTTCGAGGCGCCCTCACCCATCCCGATGACCATCGATCGCGAACGGATGGTGCAGGCCTTCACCAACGTGATCGGCAACGCGCTCGCGTACACGCCAGCCGGTGGCAGCGTGCTGGTGGTCGCTCGGCGACACGGTGATCACGGCGTCGTGCACGTGACCGACACCGGGCGCGGCATCGCCGCCGAGGACCTGCAGCGAGTGTTCGAACGCTTCTATCGCGCCGACCCGCACGACCACAGCGGCGGCACGGGCATCGGGCTCACGATCAGCCGTGCGGTCGTGGAGGCCCACGGTGGGTCGATCGTCGCCCGCTCCGATGGTCTCGGTCGGGGCACGACGTTCGAGGTGACCCTGCCCGCTCGCTGAGCGCGACGCCGACCCGTCAACGAACCTTGATCGAGCGCGGCGTGTCGCGCGTCGCAGGCTCGTTGCACTGACACCGCTCGGTGGTGGGCACGTGGCCGAGCACCTGCTCGACGTGGGCGCCGCATCCGGCCCAGCTGGGCCGCTGACAGGTGGGGCAGGTCATCTCTCTACACATACCCCCTAGGGTATCTGAAGGCGGTGGTCGAACACAACGGGGTCTTTGGTCCATGTCGGATTCGAAGAGCACGACATACCCTCTGGGGTATCCAAGGAGGATGACATGACACGGCGAGCGAATCACAGGGTGCGGGCGACGGCGATGGCGGTGATCGCGATGATCGGCTTCGCGGCGTGTTCGTCGAACGGCAACGGTGATGGGTCGGGCAACGGCTCGGGGAATGGCTCCGGAAACGGCAACGGCTCCCCTGCGCAGGTGGATGCCGATGGCACCACGCAGATGGACGGCGGGGTGCTGCAGACGCAGATCGACGCACTTCCCCTCGCCACGCTGACCGCCGACCAGGAGGCCGGACTGTTGCGGATGCGCGAAGAGGAGAAGCTGGCCCACGACGTGTACGTCGCGCTGTACGACCAGTGGCAGGTGAAAACGTTCAGCAACATCTCCAAGGCCGAACTGACGCACAGCGAGGCCGTGAAGGTCTTGCTCGACCGCTACGAGCTCGACGATCCTGCCGCCGGCAACGCCGACGGTGTGTTCACCAACCCCGACCTGCAGGCGCTCTACACGGCGCTCGTGGAGCAGGGCAGCGAGTCGCTGGTGGCAGCCCTCACCGTGGGTGCCACCGTCGAAGACCTCGACATCGCCGACCTGCAGTCGCTGGCCACCACCGCACCCGACATCACGCTCGTGTACGACAACCTCGAGAAGGGCTCGCGCAACCACCTGCGGGCGTTCACCAAGCAACTGGTGAAGAACGGCGCGACCTACACCCCCGCCTACATCAGCCAGGCCGACTACGACGCGATCATCGCCGGCGAGATGGAGAAGGGCATCGCCGGCTGACGCAGCGCGAACGGGCAGCCACATCCGCGCACCCTCGTGGCAGGCTGCCCACATGACCGACAGCCCCGATCAGGCCGCACAGCACCTCGCCACGGTGCTGCACCGCTTGGCCGGGCCCGATGCCACGCCGCGCGGCGACCAGCTCGATGCCGTGCAGGCGATCGTGCAACCGGCCGCGAGAGTGTTGGTGGTGCAGGCCACCGGGTGGGGCAAGTCGGCCGTGTACTGGGCGGCCACCTCCGCGCTGCGGGCCGGCGGGGCCGGGCCCACGTTGGTGATCTCGCCGCTGCTCGCCCTCATGCGCGACCAGGTGGCGGCGGCCGAACGCTCCGGCCTGCGCGCGGTCACCATCAACAGCACCAACCTCGACGACTGGGATCCTGTGTTCCAGGCGCTCGATGCCGACGAGCTCGACGTGCTGCTGGTGTCGCCCGAGCGGTTGGGCAACCCGCGCTTCGCCGCGCGGCTCGATGACCTGATGGCCCGCGTGGGCCTGGTGGTGATCGACGAGGCGCACTGCATCAGCGACTGGGGGTTCGACTTCCGGCCCGATTACCAGCGCCTCGCTCGCGCGCTGCTGAACACGCCGAAGGCCTCGGTGCTGGCCACCACCGCCACTGCCAACCAGCGCGTCACCGACGATGTCGAGCGGCAGTTGGGCGCCAGCACGGTCACGTTCCGGGGCACGTTGGCGCGCACCTCGTTGCGGTTGTCGGTGGTGCCCGGCCTGTCCGCGATCCAGCGGTACGCGTGGGTGGCCGATGCGTTGGCCACCATCGAGGGGTCAGGCATCATCTACGTGCTCACCGTCGCCGAGGCCGAACGCCTTGCCGGGTTCCTGCAGCACTGCGGCTACGCGGCCCCCGCCTACACTGGCCAGCTCGAAGCCCCCGATCGCGTGCGCATCGAAGCGCTGTTGCGCAACAACGAGGTGAAGGCCGTGGTTGCCACCTCGGCGCTGGGCATGGGGTACGACAAGCCCGACCTCGGGTTCTGCTTGCACGTGGGCTCGCCCTCCACGCCTGTGGCCTACTACCAGCAGGTGGGGCGCGCCGGGAGAGCGGTCGCCCACGCCGAGGCGGTGCTGCTGCCGGCCGCCACCGACGAGCAGATCTGGGAGTACTTCGCCACCGCCTCGATCCCCGACCCCGATGCTGCGGCCCGCGTGCTCGGCGTGCTGGCTCGCGGCCCCGCCGGGCTGCTCGACATCGAATCGGCCACCGGGCTGCGCCGCGGCCGGTTGGAAGCACTGCTGAAGATCATGGCCGTGGACGGCGTGCTGGCCAAGAACGGCAGCCAATGGCAGGCCACCGGCACGCCCTACGTGCACGACCATGCCAAGTGGGAGGCGCTCGCCCGCAGTCGTCGAGCGGAGGCCACCCTCATGCGCCGCTACGCCCACGGCGAGGGCTGCCTGATGGCCTACCTGCAGACAGCGCTCGACGACCCCAACCCCGCGCCGTGCGGCAAGTGCTCGGTGTGCACCGGCGTGCTGCCGGGGCCTGGCACCGCGCCCAGCGCGCAGCACCTCGCGACGGCGCGCACGTTCTTGCGCGGTGTCGACCAGATCATCGAGCCGCGCAAGCGGTGGCCCAGTGGTGCGTCGCGCAAGGGCGCGATCGCCGGCATCGGCGAAGGCCGCGCGGTCGCGTTCGCCGACGACCCGGGTTGGAGCGACGAAGTGGCCGCACTCACCCGCTCGATGTACAGCGCGATCCCGGCCGAGTTGCTGGCCGGCGCGGTCGCCACACTCGGCCGCTGGCGCGCCACGTGGGCGGCGCGTCCCGTGGCGGTGGTGCCTGCGCCCGCGCACGGTGCCGAGATGGCCGCCAACCGCCTGCTCGCCGAACACCTCGCCGCGGTGGGCAAGCTGCCGCTGGTGCACTGCTTCACCTGGAGCGGTGGGCCAGCGCCGACCGATTCGTCGAGCGGGCCGGTGGTGGCGCACCTCGATCAGGCGATCACGCTCGACCCCTCGGCCGAGTTGCCTCGCGGCCCGGTGTTGCTGTGCGCGGCCAGCATGCGCACCGGCTGGGCGCTCACCGTCGCGGCGGCGCTGCTGCACGAACACGGCGGCGACACCTCGCTGCCCCTGGTGTTGCATCGCCGACCCTGAGGCTGGTTGTCGATGTCGGTGGGCCTACGCTGCGCTCATGTCGATGGCCACACCTGGCGGTGGAAACCCGCAACCCGACCGCTGCCCGCACTGCGGCGCCGTCGGCTTCACCGAGTTGGGGATGACGTTCGCCGCGGGCGAGATGCGCTGGATGTACCAGTGCACCTCCTGCGAGCAGCAGTTCCTGTGGCCGCCGCCACCGGCGGACGAGACCTGAACTCGCGGTCGGCTGACCTGCCTGCATCTACAGTGCGGCCATGACGAAGCACGCTTCTCGTTGGCTGATCCTCGTCGCACTGGCCACGCCGCTCGTGGCGTGCGGAGGCGGCTCCGACCCGGGCGCGACAGGCACGTCTGCGCCTACTACCACCGAGGCCGTGGAAAGCACGGTGCCGGCCACCGATGTTGCCACCACGCTGCCCGCCACCACGCTGCCGCCCACCCTGAACCTGGCCGACCTGCCCGGCCTGCTGGCGGTGGAGGCCACGTCGTGCGGTGTCGAACCCGTGCCGATGATGTACGAGATTCCCGACTCGGTGATCTGCACCATGCGCCCCGACGGCACCGGCGCGCAGTGGGTGTCACTACCCGGGGAAGACCCGAGCAGCCCGGTGCTGCTGCGCGACGGGCGACACATGCTCTACCAAGCCTTCCGGTCGCGTTACGGCATGCTGCTCGACCTCACCACCGGCGAACGCCGTGAGCGGGTGGCCAACGAGCCACTCCGGCTGGGCACGTCGCCCGACGGGAAGTGGATCCTGTTCTACGACGCGGAGGCGGACGGCCTCGCCGTGGCGACGGTCGACATGGTGCCGATGGCCGACGGCCTGAAGTGGCGCGTGGTGGTGCCCGACTACTACGCCACCGGTGGCAGTTGGGCACCCGACAGCAACCGTTTCGCCTATCTCTCCACCGCCGATGGCGCTGGTGGCGAGCTGGAGTGCCCGGAAGTGTGGGTGGGCAGCATCGATGGTGCGGCACCCACGCAGATCACTGATTTCGCCAGCGGCCCCGACGGTGCGGTGGGCTGCCCGGAAACCGCTCGCTGGTCGCCCACCACCGACACCATCCTGATCCGGATGCTGGGCAAGCCGGCGTTCGTGGCGGAGAACCTGTACACGATCAAGGCCGATGGCACCGACCTCACCGCCCTCACGCACGCGGAGCCGGATTTCGACCCTGAGGCGTCGACCTACGCCGTGGCGGGAGCCTCGTACGCCGGCGACTGGTCGCCCGACGGCGCGTACATCGCGTTCATCATGGGCAACGGCGAGGGCTACGACCTGTACGTGATGAACGCCGACGGCAGCCAGGTGACGAAGATCGCCGACGCACCGCTGGGCATCACCACCAGCCTCATCATGCTCCGCTGGGCGCTGGGCTGACTCATGCTCGACTGGTTGGATTGATACCCCTAGGGGTATACAGTCGACATCATGAACACCACCTACAGCACCACCCCCACCACCACTCGTTGGCCGCTCGAGCGTGTCCTGTTCGCCCTCGCGGGCACGATGACCCTGCTCAGCGCAGTGCTCGCGGCCACCGTGAGCCCCTGGTTCCTGGTGCTGACCGCATTCGTCGGCCTCAACCAGTGGATGTACGTCAGCCTGCGCAGCTGCCCCGCGTCGTTGGTGCTCAAGCACTTCGGCGTGACCCCGCAGTGCAAGTGGTGACCCACCACCACGGCACGATGAGCGCGCCACCAGCCGCGACGCGATGGTCGACTGCAGCCCTGCTGCTGATCCTGAGCGTCACGGCGGTCGCGCACCACACAGCGAATGCGGGCGAGTCGTTGCCGGCCGACACCTCGAAGTACGTGGCCGTCGAGCCGCTGCGGCTGGCCGACACGCGCGTCGGTGAGGGTGCCTACGGGTTCACCACGGTCGACGCCAACACCGTCCGGGTCGACATCGCCCATCGCCCGGGTGTGCCCGGTGACGCATCGGCGGCGGTGGTCAACCTCACCGTCGTCGACACCACCGGCCCCAACTTCGTGGTGGCGTTCCCCACTGGAACACGGGTGCCCGCCAGTTCGAACGTGAACACCGACTCGCCCGGCCAGATCGTGGCCAACCTCGTGCACGTGAAGGTGGGCGACGGTGGGTCGATCGACATTCGCATGCTGCACCCGGTCGACATCGTCGTCGACCTGGTCGGCGTGTACGTGCCCGTGGCCGGGGCGGTTGCCGCCGGTCGCCTGGTGACGCTGCCCGGCGGCGCACAGCGCGTGATCGACACGCGCCAGCGCGGCATTCCTGTTGCGCCCAGGGCCACCACCACCGTCAACCTGGCAGTTGCCGGTGTGCCCATCGATGCTGCCGCAGCGGTGGTGACGATCACCGCCGTCGACGCTCAGCCGGGGTACTGGACGGCGCATTCCACCGGTCGCACGCGCCCCGGTGTCAGCACGATGAACATCGACGCGCCCGGGCAAACCCGAGCCGCGCAGGCCATCGTCACCCTGCACGATGGCATCCGCTCGATCGCCGTGTTCTCCACGAACACCGGCCACTTGATCGTCGACGTGGTCGGGTGGTTCACCGGCCCGAGCGCCCCGCTCGACACCGCCGGCCTGTTCGTGCCCGCCCCTCCGCAGCGGATGCTCGACACACGCATTTCGCGCACCCTTGCCCCGTGGGCGCAGAGCACCTACGAAGTTCCCACGGGCAGCCCGTTCGCCAATGTCTCCGCCGTTGCAATGAACATCACTGCGCTCGAGGCCTGGAGCCCGGGGTTCGTCACCGCCTATCCCGCGGGCGTACAACGGCCAGGGTCGTCGAACCTCAACCTGCCCAACTGGCAGCACGTGGTAGCCGCCCACGCCATCGTCGCGGTCAGCTCTCGCGGCGTGGCGCTGTACACCAACGCCGGTGCGCACTTGATCGCCGATGTCGCCGGCTGGTACCTCGGCACGCCGGCCACCCCCACGCAGGCGCCGCTGGACAGCCCCGACCATGCACCCAACGTGGTTGCCGCGGTGCACCTGCCCAGCCTCGGTGTGTTCGCCGCCGCACGCAACGGGCCCGATGCGAACGCGATCGTCGACCAAGGGTTCGCGGCTGTCACCGGCACCCTCAGCCAGCTGGCCGCCCCCGGCAACGTGATGCTCTTCGCCCACCGCACGACCGGCGCCGCACCCTTCCGCCGGATCGACCAGCTGAAGCCGGGGAACTCGTTCTCGCTGATCGGGTCCGACGGGCGCACGTACTACTACGTCGTCGTTCGCACCTCGGTCACCAGCCCGTCGCCCGAAGCGATCGCCGCGCAGGCCATCGGTGCCGGGCCGGTGACAGCACAGCTGGTGGCGTGCTCGAAGGCCAACGGCGCCGCCACCAGCCTGAAGTACCGCATCGTGGTGACCGGGCGGTTGGTCGGCATCGGCTGAGCCACGCCGGTCAGGCGCGTGCGGCCGGCAAGGCCTCGACGCGCCGCACGCCGGGCAGCAGCCCGTCGAACCGTTCGATCTGCGGCGACTGCGCGCCGTAGCGGGCCACGAGGTCGAGGCGCCGCTCGTCGGAACTCGGCACGTACGCCACCAAGTGCGCGGCCAGGTGTCACATGTCGAAGGCCGACGAGGGTGACGGGCGCAGGATCAGATGCAGGTGGCGATGGCCGCGGCGATGCGCGGATCGTCGAGCGCGGAGTCGTCGGTGGTGGCCTGCTGGTCGAGGATCAGGAAGTCCTCGAACGGGACCGTGCGCACGATCTCTTCGAACACACAGGTGCAGGCCTCGACGCTGCCGCCGCTGGACACGCAGCCGTCGACGAACGTGGTGCGGATCTGCTCGGTGTAGCCATCGCCGTTGTTCGAGCTCTGGGTGATCGTGGGGTCGCTGCTACCGAGGTCGATCGTGATGTCGCTGCCGCCGTTGGACTTCTTGTCGTCGTCACCCGACGACAGCGACCACGCCACACCGGCACCGATCGCCACCACGGCCAGGATCACCACGGGCACCAACCACTTCGGCTTGCCGGCCGCGGGCGGGGCCGGCGGCATGCCCTGTGCGTAGCCAGGGGCGGGCTGGTAGCCAGGGGCGGGCTGGTAGCCGGGTGCCGGCTGATAACCCGGCGCGGGTGGGTAGCCAGGGGTGGCGGGCTGCTGGGGCTGACCTGGAGGAGGCGGAGGAGGCATACTCATCGGGCCATTCTGACATGTTCCGCGGGTTGCTTCTGGCAGCTTCGCCCCCATTTGTGACACGCGCGTCAACTAGCCTCCCCGTGCTGGGGAACACACACACGAGGCAGGGGAATCATGGGGCAGCGTCCGCTCGAAGGAATCAAGGTCGTCGAAGTCTCGATGTGGGCGTTCGTGCCCTCCTGCGGCGCGGTGCTGGCCGACTGGGGCGCTGCCGTCACCAAGGTCGAGCCGGCCACCGGCGACCCGATGCGCGGCCTCAACTACGCCGGCATCGCTCCCGGCCACGGTGGCTTCACGTTCATGTACGAGATCTTCAACCGCGGCAAGCGCAACGTGGCGATGGACCTCACGGTCGAGGGCGCCACCGAGCTGCTCTACAAGATGGTCGCCGACGCCGATGTGTTCCTCATCAGCCTGTTGCCGGCGGCCCGCCGCAAGCTGAAGATCGACATCGACGACATCCGCGCGATCAACCCCACGATCATCTACGCCGTCGGCAGCGGCCAGGGTGCGTTCGGTGACGACGCGGAGAAGGGCGGCTACGACAGCATTTCGTTCTGGGCCCGCAGCGGCATCGCCAGCGCGGTCACCCCCAACGATCTGCCCTACCCGTTGCAGATGCCCGGTGGCGCGTTCGGCGACGGCACCAGCGGCGCGATCTTCGCCGGTGGGATCGCCGCCGCCCTCCTGATGCGCGACCGCACCGGGGAAGGCAGCGTGGTCGACGGTTCGCTGATGGCCACCGCGATGTGGGCACTGCAGCCCGGCATCGTGGGCAGCACCCTCATCGGCGTGGACGAATTGCCGAAGATGTCGCGCAACTCGGTGCCCAACCCGCTGGTCAACACCTACCGCACCAGCGACGGCCGCTACCTGCAGCTGTGCATGCTGCAGGGCCAGCGCTACTGGCCCGGCTTCTGCACCGCGCTGGGCGCGCCCGAGTTGATCGAGCACCCCGACTTCGCCACCGACGCGCTGCGCTACGCCAACATCGATGCCTGCATCGCGGCCGTGGATGCGGTGTTCGCCACGTTCACGTTCGAGCAGGCGTGCGCCGCGCTGGCCACCCAGGGCGGCCAGTGGGACATCGTGCAGAAGGCCGGCGAGCTGCCCCGCGACCGCGCCGCGATCGCCAACGGCTACACGCAAGATGTGGACTACGGCGACGGCCGCGTGCTGAAGATGGTGAGCACGCCGGTGCAGTTCGACCGCAAGCCCTCGCCCAGCAGCCCGGCGCCCGAACTCGGTGCGCACACCGACGAGGTGATGGCCGAGATCGGCCTCGACGAAGAGGCGATCATCAACGCAAAGGTCGCCGGCATCCTCCTCTAGCCCCAGCTTCGGCGTTCAGACCGGGTACCACGCGGTCTGAACGCCAAAGCTCAGGATTTGGCGGCTTGGCGCAGGAGGGTGCGGCCGAGCGTGGTGCGGTGCACCTCGTCGGCGCCGTCGTAGATGCGGGCGCCGCGCTCGTGGCGGTACCACCAGGCCAGCACGGTGTCGTCGGTGACGCCCAGGCCACCGTGCACCTGCATCGCCAGGTCGACGGCCTTGAGCATCGTGTTGGCCACGCTGAACTTGATCGAGGAGATCTCGTTCTTCGCTGCCTTCGCCCCCACCTTGTCGATCATCCACGCCGCGTGCAGCGTGAGCAGGCGGGCGCCACGGATCTCGGTGGACAGGTCGGCCACCCAGTGCTGGATGATCTGTCGGTCGGCCAAGCGCTCGCCGGTGGCCGTGATCACCCGGCTGTTGGCGCGAGCCATCAGCAGGTCGAGCGAGCGGCTGGCGATGCCCAACCAGCGCATGCAGTGATGGATCCGGCCCGGCCCCAGGCGCTCTTGCGCGATCGCGAAACCGTGGCCTTCCGGGCCCAGCAGATTGGCCTGCGGTACGCGGCACCCGTGGTACATCACCTCTCCGTGGCTGAAGATGCCCGACCCGGCGTGGCCCATCACATTGATGTTGCGCACCAACTCGAAGCCGGGCGTGTCGGTGGGCACGATGATCATGCTGGCCCGCTGGTGCGGCGGGGCCTCGGGGTTGGTGACCGCCATCACGATCGCGAAGTCGGCGCCGTCGGCACCCGTGGTGAACCACTTCTGGCCGGTGATCACGTAGTCGTCGCCGTCCTTCACCGCCATCGTGTCCATCAGCACCGGGTTGCTGCCCGGCTGCTCGGGTTCGGTCATCGAGAAGCAGCTGCGGATCTTGCCCTCCACCAGCGGGCGCAGGAACCGCTCGCGCTGCTCGGCGTTGGCGAACAGGTGCAGGATCTCCACGTTGCCCGCGTCGGGCGCCTGCGCGTTGAACACGTAGTGGCCCAGCGGCGTGCGCCCCAGTGCCTCGCTGAGCAGCCCGTGTTCGAGCATCGTGAGGCCCTGGCCGCCCCACTCCACCGGGTGGTTCGGCGACCACAGCCCCATCTCGTGCACCTTGCGCTGCGCGCGTGCAACACCCTCGGCCAGCGCTGCCTCGTCGTCGTGCAACATCGCCCCTTCGAGCGGGATCACTTCCTCGTCGATGAAGCGATTGACCATGTCGAGGATGACCGACATCTTCTCCGAGATCTCGAAGTCCATCTGCGCCTCCCAGCGTGTAGCTGGGGTTCATCGTGCCACCTGGAGGTGGCCGACGGCCAGGTGACACGATGCCGCGTCGGCAGCCGGTGCCTACAGCTGGAGCTGCGAGCACCCCGACGGCATCACGATGCTCACCGGCTGATTCACGCTGGTCAGTTCCAGCGTCATCGTCAGCGAGTACTGCTCGCCGCTGCCGGTGTCCACCAGCGCGGTGTTCACCGTGTACCGCAGCAGGTAGCCGCCGTCCTTGGCCACCCACACCTCACCGGAGTTCGCATCCACCTGGGCACCCGAGCCGCCGCCGAGGCCATCGATGGTGAACGTGTAGTGGTCGGCGTCGATGCCGGCCACCTGCTCGCTGCCGACGAGCTGCGAGTTGCCCTTCGGGATCACGATGTCGAACACGCCGGAGAGCACAGTGCCGAGGTCGGATTCGAACGGGTTCGTCGAGTCCTGCGCGTACTGCTCGCCGTCGAACGTGCACGACGTATCGGCCGTGCGCCATGTCTCGGTGGTGCTCGTGCTGGGGCCTTCGGTGTCGTCGGCCGAGGCGGACGTGTTCGTCATCCGCATGTAGCGCAGCTGCTGCGCGCTGTCGGAGGCGCCGTTGCCGCTCATCTCGGTGCGGTCGGCGGCCGTCGGGCCGACGTTGGCCACGGTGATCTGCCACTCGTACGAATCGAGGCTGGCCATGCCCTCGAGCAACGGTGTGGACAGTGCTTGGCTGCTGCCACCACCTCCACCGCTGCCGCCGCCGTCGGAGCCGCCGTCACCGCGCACCACGTAGCCCAACACGCCACCGACCACCAGCGCCGCCACGGCCACGAACGCCATCTTCTGCCCGGCCGAGCGCACCGGCTTCTGCACCGGGTAGTGGGCCACACCCGGTGCCGCCGGCTGCATCGTCGGCGGAGGGGCCACCACGTGCTGGGGCGGCGGTGTGGGCGGCGGGGGCGCCCCTGGGCCTGGCGCGTCGACGAATGTCGTGCCGTCGTTCATCACGAAATCGGTCCAGTTCGCGCCGTCGTACCACCGCTGTTGCGCGTGGCCCTTCGGATCCGGGTACCAGCCTGACGGGGTGTTCGACATGATCTCTCCTTTCAGGTCGGCTGTCGCCGGCCGGTTCACGGGTCAGTCGTCGCGCTGCACGAGGGCTCCCACACCTCGGCGCGACAGGGCAATCAGGGGTACGCACAGGGCAACCACCAGCACGGCCAGGCCGTACCCGACCGACCGACCGAGCACGGAGGCATCGATCACCGGGCCGGTGGTGACGGCCAGCGTGGTGCGCGCCAGGTACGGCCCGACGAGCCACGCCGACAGCGCACCGACCGCGGTGGACACCACCACCAGCACGAGGGCCTGCGCCCCCAGGAACACGACGACCGCGCGGCGGGGGAACCCCACCAGGCGCAGCAGGCCGAAATCGACGCGGTGCATCCATGCCAGCCGCCACAGCGCGATCGCCATCACCGCCACCGCACCGGCCGCCAGCAGGCGCACCGACGCAGTGAGCATCGCGAGCAGCGGGCCCCACTCGTCCACCAGCGCCACATCGCCGCGTTGTGCCACCACCAGCCCGCCGGGCAGCACATCGCCGGCCACGTACGGGCCGTCCACCGGGATCACGAACAGCGACACGTCGTCGTTCCACCCCAGCAGGCGCTGCGCGTCGGCCAGCGGCACCACCGCCGCGTCGTCCACGTAGGTGCCCAGCTCGAACACGCCCACGACAGCGAAGTCGCGCCCGCGTAGGCGGATCGTGTCGCCCGTGCCGAGGTCGAAGCGGCGGGCCAGCGCGACACCCACGATCGCTGTGCGGCCGTCCTCGCCGTTGCGCAGGTGCCGACCGGAGACGAGGTGGTACGGGTCGAGCGCGGTGTAACGATCGGGGTCGACGCCGGTGATCAGCACGGCGTCGCTGCCCGAGGTGCCGGTGACCGCGTGCACTTCTGGGATCGCGTCGGTGACACCCGCGGCAAGCAGGTCGTCGGCCACCGAGGCGGGAATCCGGCTGCCGGCGAACTCGCCCACCGTGCTCTCCTGCTGCACCACGAGCCGCGGTTGGGCCGAACGGAAGCGCACGTCGATACTGCGCACGTAGCCATCCAGCAGCGTCACCATCAGCACCGTCAGCGCCACCATCACGCCCAGCGCCACCATCAACCGCCAGCGACGCACCAGGTCGCGGAGTGCCAGCACGGCGATGGCTCCCATGGTCAGCGCTCCCCTCCGTAGCCGCTCGCTGCGCCGCCCGCCACCAGCCCGCCGGCCGAGCGGGCGAGTACCCGTCGCGAGGCGAGCAGCGAACCCAGCCAGGCGCTGGCCAGTGAGAGCGCACACCCGGCCACCGCGGTGAGCGGCGACAGCCGAGGCGCGATCGTGAACGACCGCAGCACGAACGAGTCGCGGGCGTAGATGATCGGCCAGGCGACTGCCAGCCCGGCCACGAGCGCTGCCGCGGTGAGGAACAGCGCGCGCATCGTGAGCAGGCCGCGCACGCTGCGCGGGCCGAAGCCGATCACGCGCAGCAGGCCCACCGACCGGCCACGCTCGGCGAGCGTGAGCGCCGTCGCGTTGGCGCTGCCCACCGCCAGGCCGAGGATACCCACCGCGGTGAACACCAAGGCCAGTTCGCCCAGCGAGCGCACACCGCGGGTGGCCTCGGCGTCGATCGCCGACTCGTCGACCACCAGGTAGCCGGGCATGGCAGCGCGCAGGCGAGCGCGCACCTCGTCGCCGTCGGCCCCGGCACGCAGGCGGATGATCACCATCTGGAACTCGCCCGGCCGGTCGAACAACGTCTCGGCGCGAGCGAGCGGCAGCCACAACGCGGCCACTTTGCTGCCTGCACCCTGCAGCTCGGCCGTGACTGTGAACTCGGTGCCGAACACCCGCACGCGATCGCCCACCTTCCACCCGGTGGCAACCGTCACCGCCCGTGTCACCGCGATCTCGTCGGCGGTCGCGTCGGGCAGGCGACCGTCCAGCAGGCGAATGTCGTGCACCGGCAGCCAGGTTTCGGTGGGGGCGGCGCGCAACTGCAGCACGCGCTCGTCCATCCGCACGATGCGCAGGATCGCCGCCGTCACCGAGTCGGCGTCGTTCCCGGCGGCTGCCGTGGCCGCGGCCAACTCATCGGCGCCGAGGCGGATGTTGGCCAGGTCGAACACGTCGGTCTCGGTGACCACCAGGTTGCGCTCGAAGCCGGTCTTGCCCAGCAGGTCGAGCGAACCCGAGATGGTGGCCAGCAGGAACCAGCTGGCGGCCATCGGGGTCAGCACCATCACAGCCAACATCGTGCGCAGCGGATCTGCGCGCAGGTCGCCCAGCGCGAGGCGGGCGCGCATCCGCAGCGACAGCGAGTCGTGGGTGCGGTTGCGGGGGCTCGTGCGCATCACGCCACCACCTGCCCGTCGCGCATGCACACGACCCTGCCGACCCCCTCCGCGAGCAGCGGGTCGTGAGTGGCGATCACGAACGTGCACCCCAACTCGCGGTTGGTGCGCGCGATCAACTCCACCATGCCGCGGGTGGTGTCGCTGTCCAGCTCGCCGGTCGGTTCGTCGGCGATCACCAGCTCGGGGCCACCGGCGAGCGCGCGAGCCAGCGCCACCCGCTGCTGCTCTCCACCGGAGAGAGCGGCCGGGCGGTGGTGCACGCGGTCGCTCAGGCCCACCAGGCCCAGCAGGCGATCGGCTTCGGCGCGGGCGGCACGCCAGCCCATGCCGCGGGCCAGCAGCCGCAGCGCCACTTGATCGCGCGCTGTCGCCGTGGCCAGCAGGTTGTCGGACTGCAGCATGATGCCCACGTGGCGTTGGCGCAGCCGATCGAGATCGCCCTGGCCGGCAGCCATCAGGTCGACCCCGGCAACCGTGGCCACGCCGCCGTCGGCACGATCGAGCCCGCCGAGCACGTGCAACAGCGTGGTCTTGCCGCACCCGCTGGGGCCCATCAGCACCACCAGCTCGCCGGCCACGATCTCCAGGTCGACACCGCGCAGCGCCTGCACCGGGCTTCCGGCGCGGCGATAGGTGCGAGTCACGCCGCGCAACGCGACGACAGTGGCGCGAGGTTCGTCCATGGAAGCCTCCACCACCATGGTGTGCGCCCCGGCGCCGTTGCCCTAGGGCCGGAGTTCCCTCGCCGGGTCGGTAGCGTGACCGCATGATCCGAACCGCCGCGGGGTTCGTCGCGGTCGGGGCGTTGTTGCTCGGCTGCACATCCGCTGACCAGCGGACCGATCCGTCCACGTCGGTTGCGCCACCGAAGCCGGCGCACGTGTTCGTGATCATGCTGGAGAACACCAGCTACGAGGAGTCGTTCGGCCCCGACGCGGCGATGCCGTACCTGGCGAACGACCTCACCGAACAAGGTGTGCTGCTCACCCAGTTTTACGGGATCGCGCACAACAGCCTGGGCAACTACCTCGGGCAGATCAGCGGGCAGGCGCCGAACCCATCCACGCAGTTCGGCTGCACGACGTACAGCGAGTTCGTGTCGACGGGTACCGGCGAGTACGGGCAGGTGTTGGGCGACGGTTGCGTGTTCCCCAGCAGCGTGCTCACGATCGGCGACCAACTCACCGCCGCCGGTCTCACCTGGCGGGCATACGGCCAGGACATGGCGGCCGACCCCGACCAAGCTGCCTCGTGCCGCCACCCGGTGGTCGGCACCGCCGACACCGACCAGTCGGCGCTCCCCGACGACGGGTACGCCACACGGCACATGCCGTTCGTGTACTTCCACTCGATCATCGACTCACCAGACTGCGCCACGAACGTGGTCGACCTCGACGAGTTCGAGGCGGACATCGCCACGCTGGCCAGCACCCCGAACCTGTCGTACCTGGTGCCCGGGCTGTGCGACGACGGCCACGACTCGCCCTGCGCCGATGGCAGTGCGGGCGGCGCACCCCGAGCCGACGAGTGGCTGCGCACCTGGGTGCCGAAGATCCTCGTCTCGCCCGCCATGGCCGACGGTGGTTTGCTGATCATCACGTTCGACGAAGCCGAGGCCGGCGGCGACCTGAAGGACGCCGGGAGTTGTTGCGGCGACCTGCCGAGCCCGAACCTCGACGGCCCGGCAGGCGTGAGTGGCCCGGGCGGTGGGCGGATCGGTGCCGTGCTGATCGGGGCGGCGGTCGCACCCGGTTCGGTGAGCGACACGTCGTACAACCACTACTCGTTGCTGTGCAGCCTCGAGCAGCTGTGGGGCCTCGACCGGCTCGGGTACGCCGGGCACCCGTCGACCCCGTGCTTCGGTGCCGACGTGTACACGGCTGCGGCGTGAGCCTGCTACCCACTCGCCTTCATGTGTGCGCGTCGTCTCGTCGTTCCGATTTCGAATTGGGCGCCGGGTCGAATCCATTGATACCCGAGTCGTACCGTCGGTAGTATCAGAGTATGAAGGTCAGCGTCAGCCTCCCCGACGACGACGTCGAGTTCCTCGATGCGTATGCCGAGACCAACGGCATCGCCTCGCGGTCGGCCGTGCTGCACCAGGCCGTCCGGCTGCTGCGGGCATCCGAACTCGGCGATGCCTACGCCGACGCGTGGGCCACCTGGTCAGCCAGCGACGACGCTGCTGCGTGGGGCTCGGTCGTCGGCGACGGCCTGGCCTGATGCGCCGCGGCGAGATCCACCTGGTCGACCTCGACCCTGTCCGCGACAGCGAGGCGAACAAGCTGCGGCCGGCGGTGATCGTCAGCAATGACGGCGCCAACGGCACCGCCGAGCGCCTCGGCCGGGGCGTGGTGACGGTGGTGCCGGTGACGTCCAACACGGATCGGGTGTATCCCTTCCAAGTGCTGCTGCCGGCGAAGGCCACCGGGCTGACCATCGACTCGAAGGCGCAGGCCGAGCAGATCCGCTCGGTCGACATGGATCGCGTCGGTGCCCCGGTGGGCCGGGTGCCGGTCGATCTGCTGGCCGAGGTGGACGAGGCGATTCGCCTGCACCTCGCGCTGTAGGCCGTCAGGGCTCTCGGAGGTGGACGGAGCCACACACGTCGCGCCCGTAGGGGACCGTGAGGGTGGCACACACGAGGTACCAGCCAGGAGCAAGGCCCGCGGTGGAGTAGCGATCGACCTCGTCGGTGCTGACGCCATCGGCGAACTGCACGCCGTCGGCCGAGCGGGGGATGAAGGTGCCGAGGGTACCCGGCCGATCCATCGAGAGATAGCCGATCGGAGTTTGATACGAGGCGAAGGCGAACACGGTCGCATGCAGCTCGTGCGGTAGGCCACCCACCCGAGCGAAGGCCAGCTCGATCGTGTCGTCCACCACCGAGACCGCCAACTCGCGCCGCGACTGCTCCCGCACCGTCAACCCGGCGACATCGAGCACTGCCTGCCACTGGTTCTGCCACAGCGTGGCGGGGTCGCACTGCTGGAAGAAGCGATGCACCACGTCTGCCCCATCAACGGTTCCAGGGGAGTCGCGGAGGGAGTCCAGCACTCTGCCGGGGAACTCCTGCCCCGTGCCCTCCATCGCGCAGATCTCGGCGAGTCGCGCAGCTTCGCCGTCGTCGGGCGCAGCGACCGAAGTGCCCACGATGCTGGCTGAGCCGTCATCATCGGAGGGCAGCACGACCACCACCAAGGCAACGGCGGCGGCGAGTGCGAGCGCTGCGGCGGCGAACGTGCCCGCGCGTCGGCCCCGCGGCGCAGCGGGTGTCGGCTGCATCGACAGCAGCGAGTCGAAGCTCGGCGCGAGCGGGGCGGTGTCGCCGACTTCGCGCAGCGCACGCTCAACCGCGGGTGACCATTTGGTGTTCATGCGAGGTGTACCTCCAACTCGTGTCGCGCAGTAGTGAGCTCGCGTTCGGTGGTGCGACGGGAGAGCTGCAACGTGGCGGTGATCTCGTCAACGGACAGATCGAGCCAGTACGCGAGGTACAGCACCGACCGTTGGCGCAGCGACAGCCGGGCCATTGCGTCGCGGACTTCGAGGCTGATCGATGACGACTCGAACCGCTCGGTGGGTGCGGTGCGCGCCTCACGCAGGCCGCGGCGGCGATCCGCGCGGCACACGCCACGCGCCTCGTTCAGCACCGTGCGGAACAGGTACGCGCGGGGCTCGGCCACCGTCGGCCAGGATGCCGAGGTCATCGCCCGCACCACGGCACCCGCCACCACGTCGTGCGCCGCGGACGGCCCGACGAGCGTGGTCGCGAAGCGAATCAGCTCATCCGCATGCTTGCGGCACAACTCCTCGTCGCGCTGGTCCATCACCCATACGATGCCGCCGCTCCACCGAACCCGCCATCGGTTCTCATGGCCCGAGCAGGGCAGCCGGCACCACGGCGACTCCGTCGGCGCGGCGGTAGGCGTGTGAACCAGTGGTGACGATCACCGCATCGAGCAGGTCGTCGCCCAGGCGCTCGCCGAGCCATCGCAGGTGACGCACATCGCTGTCGTCGACGGTTGCCGACAGCTTCACCTCGATCGCCAGCACCTTGCCGTCGTCGCGCTCGACGACCAGGTCGACCTCATGTTCGCCGCGATGGGTGCGGAAATGGCTGGTGGTGGCCTCGCAGCCCTGCGCGTAGACGCGAACGCTGAGCGCGACAAGTGACTCGAAGAGCGCGCCCAACGGCGACCCCGCCCGCGGGATGACGACCGCGCCGTCCTGCCCGTCGAGGAGAGCGCCCGCGCCGAGACCGAGCAGGGATGCCGCCAGCGCTGGATCGACCAGATGGTGCTTCGGGGCATTGGCCAGCTCGCGGATGTGGTTGCGCGACGGCGACCAGCCGGGCAGCGGGTCGAGCAGGTAGAGGCGCTCGAGCGTGTCGCGGTACGGCTGGGTGGTCGACTTGGCGGGCTTATCGCCTTCGCCCGCCGACGACGCATCGCGGATCACGTCGTACGCGGCGCACGTCGAAGTGGCTGCGGCATACGCCACGAGCCATCGGTGCAGCGCTGCCGGGTTGCGCACCTGGCGCCCCCATTCTGGGAAGTCGCGATCGATCACCCGCTCGACGTACCCGCGCAGCTGAGCCCGTCGAACGCGATCGCTGAGGCCGCGCAGGGCCGGAAAGCCGGAGGCGACGATCTCGTCGACGTAGTCCGTGAGGCCCAGCCTGGTATCGCCACCGATCGTCGGGCGCTCGCCGCCCAGCAGCGCCCCGAGGGAGACCGTCGGCATGGTGATGCCTCGCTCCGCCAGGCTCATCGGGCGCATCCGCACCTTCAGGATGCGTCCGGCACCGCTGTGTGTGCCGGGGTCGAGCGCCGAGGCCGAGCCCGTGAGGAAGAACTGCCCCGGCGCAGCACCGGCATCGACGGCGCGGCGCACCGTGTCCCACGTGGCGGGCAGATGCTGCCACTCGTCGATCAGCGCGGAACCACCGGTCAGGATCCGAGCCGGATCAGCCTGCAGCACCTCGCGAGTGGCCGGTTGTTCGAGCAAGAAGGTCGTGGTTACCCGTTGCGCCGCCGTGGCCGACTTGCCGACCGCCTTCGCGCCCTCGATGGCGATGGCGCTGGCGCCGCCGGCGACGAGCGCGTCGATCTCGTCGTCGACCACTCTCGGCAGGTAGGAGGATAGGTCCAGGTTGCTGACCATGACCGGTACGCTACCATTTCGGGCCTGGTAACGCTACTGTTTCGGGCCTGGTAACGCTACTGTTTCGGGCATACCTGCGCTACCGATTCGGGCGGCGTCACATGTCGCCGGTGGGTTTGCCGTTCTTGTCGAGGAAGGTCGGGGCGAGCTGATCGAGGGGGGGCATCGCTCGTCACCATGAACACGCCGAACTTCACCGGGTAGGTGGGGTCGGGTTGCACGAGGTCGATGACGTACCGGACGCCGTCGGCGACGACCACCATCCGCACCGCCGGGGAGTTGGCGGAGACCTCGCCGTCGATGAATCGCGGCTGCGACCCATTGACCGAGCTGCTGTACGAACCATCATCAGAGACACGGGTGACGTTGATGTCAGTCGTGGACACCTTGCCCAGTGCGGGATCGGACGAGATGGTGATCGTCGGCCCGGCGTACCTGGCGGTGAAGTGGAGTGTGCTGCCATCGGACCCGGTGAGCAGGAGCTCGTACACGCCCGTGGCAGCAGACGGGGTGACAGTCGTCGTGTACTCGACCGTCTTCGTGACCGGACCCTGGGTGGACGGCGCGGCGGTGGTCTCCACCGGCGGCACTGTCGACTCGACGGGCTCGACCGGGTTGTGTGCGACAGCGCGCTGCCACTCGGCGGCCGACACGGGGTGCATCGCGTCCATGAGCGTAGCGAACTCGTCCTGCGCGCCCGGCGGCACGGTGGCGTAGAACGCCACGCCATCGCGCTCGAGGTAGATGCCGATCCGATTGGTGGAACGGAGCGTCTCGGCGACCAGCGTGCCGCCCTCGTCGCCGAGTCCGACGTTCAGCCCCAGCAACGCCCGACTGAAGGGCGTCGGCATGAACGTCGCGATTTCGATCTCGCTGCTGAGCGTCGGCACCGCGTAGCTGGAGGCGGTCATCCCGTTCGGCAACTGCGACGCGTTCGAGTCAGGGGTGTAGAAGACCGGAACGCCGGGCAGCGAGCCCGAGCCGGCGAGCGACAGGCCAGCAGCAGCAGCGGCCTCGGTGGCGAACGTCGCCGAGCGGTCCGTGCCGATCGTGATCGTCGCCGCCAGCAGCAGCAGCGCCGCGTCGTCGATGCCGCGCGACTCGATGCCGACCCACGTGCCGGGGGTGACCTCCACGTCGGCCCAGCGGGTGCCACCCTGGACATCGCTGAGCGACGCTCGGCGGCCATCGGCCAGTTTCGTGGGGGTCGTGTTGGTGAAGTCACCTCCGGACAAACCGTGCTGTCCCGAGGTGACGCCCACCACCGGGCCCAATGGCGCGCGGTCGGTCGCGTACACCGTCATGTCGAACATGGGCGGGAAGCCCTCGGTCGTGAACGTGCCGGGTCCGACGGCCTTCAACAGCTGCCAGCCGTCGGGCAGATCGGTGGCCAGCTGCAGCGTGGTCGGCTTGGTGATCGAGGCGGTGTCGGTGTCGCGGCTGACGTAGATCGCGATCCCGGCGACCATAAATGCAAGCGCGGCGGCTGCGGCGACGAGCGGCTTCCACCCGCGGGGCGGACCGGCAGGCGTCGTCACCACAGCGACGGGGCGGTCGACGAGCAGTTCGAACTCGGGTGCCAACGGGGTGGCGCCGGCAAGGCGGGCCATCAGCACGCGCACGCGGTCGTCGAGGGTGGTGGTCATGACAGCAACTCCTCCAGCCGCGCCTTGGCGGCCGACAGTTCGCGCTCGACGGTGCGTAGCGACGAATCCAGTAGTGCGGCGATCTCTGCGGGCGGCAGGTCGGCCCAGTAGGTGAGGAACACGACGGCGCGCTGGCGCACGCTGAGGCGCAGCAGCGCGGCGATCACGTCGCGGTCCACCGGCGCGCCGTCCACGCGTTCACCGGGCGCGGCGCGCAACTCGCGCTCCATCCGCCTGGTGGCGTCACGCCGGGCGCGGCCGGCCTCGTTGAACAGCACGCGGTACAGGTACGCCCGCTTGTTCTCCACCTCGGGCCAGCGCGGCGAGGCGAGCGCGCGCAGCACCGAACCGGCCAACAGGTCTTCCGCCCCCGACGGCCCCACCAGCGCGGCCCCGAACCGGATCAGTTCGTCGGCGTACTTGCTGTACACCTCGGCATCGCTGGTCATGGTCATCAATCATGTAACCCCGCCGGGCCCGATGCACCGCCACTCGATTTCGCCCTTCCTCCGTTCATGTCGCGGCCTCACCCGCCACTGTCGTGATCAGGGCCGCGACACAGAGGGGAGCGCGGGAGGCGTCAGCTGGCGAAGCCGTCGGGCATCGTCGTCGCGTGGTCGTCGGGCACGGCCAGGCGTCGGATGTCGTCGGCCCGGTGGGGGTAGGTCGCCAGCAGGTCGCTCGCCCGGCCACCCTCGAAGCAGGTGCCGGTGAAACCCGGGGCGAGCGTGCACCCGAACAGCGCCCAACGGCCGCCGGGCACCAGTTCGCCCGCCTGCCACGTGCCGGCCGGGATCACGTATTGCACGTGCTGGCCGGCGAGTGGCTCGGCGCCCATCGTCACCTCGGCGGTGGTGCCGTCGGGGTGCAGCAGCACCAGCCGCAGCGGGTCGCCGCCGTAGAAGTGCCACGTCTCGTCGAACGTCAGGCGGTGGAACAGCGAGCGGCTGGGCGGGTCGGCCGCGTACAGCCCGATCATCGCCGTGCCCACCGGCCCACCCTCGGGCATGTCGGCCGCGCTGCGCCACGTGCTGACGAACCACGTCGCCTCCACCGGCAGCGGAGTCATCCCGAAGTGATCCACCAACGCCTGCACCATCGGCTCCATCCCGCCGAACGTACTCCGCACCCCCGGCCCCGTCTGTGTCGCGGCCGTGCTCACGGATTCCCGTGATCGGGCCCGCGACACAGACGGGGGAAGAGGGACCAGCCGAGGGTCGTGGTTGCGATTTAGCCCTGTGCGCCCCAGTCGGAGATGGCTACAGGGACGAGCCGATCGGCAAGGGCGACTGCCTGCTCGGTGGTCATGCCGCCGGCCCACAGCGTGACCCAATGATCGGGAGCCTCCTCCCAGATCAGCATCGACGACTCGTTCACCGGCACGGAACTCACGCCGTCCCAGTTGTACTCGTTCACGAAGATGACAGTGCCGGCGTGCCCACGCACCGTCACCGTCTGCACCGGCAGCATGCTCCGGTAGCCGATCCAGAACGGGAAGGCCGGGTCGTGGATGAAGCGGTTCTCGACGCTCACCTTGTTCCCGCCATCGGGTCGGTCCACCTCGAACGCCTGGTAGTAGCCGGGAACGATCTCCTCGGGAATGTCTCCCGAGGCCACGAGCGACCAACCCTCGGGCAAGACACCCTCGTCGTTGATCGGCTCTCCTGGCGTCAACAACAGCGCGGCGGCGATGGCCTGCATGTCGTCGGCCAGTGCGCCGCTGGTCGACTCGTCCTCATGGAACGACTCGAGCATCAGATTGCCGTGATCACCGAGGTCGTACTGCACGCGCACGGTGCGGTCCTGCTGAGTGATGACGATGTCGCTCTGAACCGCCGGTGCCAGATTCGCCGGAACGGGAATCGGGGTTCGCGGTGTTTCGCCGCTGACCAGGTTGATGGGGCCGAAGCGCACGATCACCTCCTCGACCTGGACGTTGTTCGCATCCCGCTGCACGAACACCGCCCCGCGAACGGCCTCGCCGCCAGCCGGCCGAATGCCCTGCCCAGCGGGCGCATAGCCCTCGGGCGCAGCGGGCAGTTCCAACGGCTGCCCGGTGGGAGCGACTTCGACTGTGGTCGTGGTCACCACGTCGGTATGCCCCTGCTGCTGCACCATCGCGGTCCACTCCGCGGCGGTGGCGGGGCGCAGGGCGGTGGCCGCGTCGATCACCCGCTGCTCGGTAACGCCATAGCCAGCGACCATCACCGTGCGGACGCCGTCGTTCCACCACACGAAGGTGGTGTCGGCCGGCTCGGACCCGAAGTGATCGATGGCCGTGAGGGTCGCCTGGCGAACACCGAGGTCGATGTCCACCACCTTCGTGTAGTCGGCGTCGATGCGGTGCAACAGGAACTCCGAGGGGCTCTCGACGAACGACACATAGAACACGCCCTCATCGTGCGCGGGGCTTTCCCAATGAGCGACTGTGACGCGGCCGTCAGCAAGGACTGCGCGGCTGAGGAACTCGACCTCCCAGTTGATGCCGGCAGCGCGTTCGATCACTCCGGCGGGAAGGGCGTTGGTGTCGACCACAGCACCGAAGTTGTCGGGCGCACGGGTGACGGTGGCCGCGAGCGCCAGTGGATCGTCGATGCCCACCGAGTCGAGCCAGAACGTGTAGCCACCACGGTCGAACAGCACGTACTGATGCTCGCCGTCGATCCAGGTCGAGCCGGCAGCGCCACCCACGTCGACAGGGACAGTATCGGCTGCGGGCGCGATCAGGACCGAAGTCTGACTGGCAGCGAAGCTGGCGAGGCGCACGTTGGGGTCGGCCTCGGGTGTGGCCGACTCGGTGGCGTAGATACGCACCACCCAGTCGTCACCACTGGGCATGCCGAACTCCTTGTCGGCCTCGGCACCCCAGAACGGCAGGCCCTCGGGCGAGGTGTCCATCGTCCATGCTCCGTCGAGATTCGGGGGCACAGGCGTCGTGTCCACCGGGCCCACCGGCCGCGCCGGTTCAGAACCGCGCGACGCGAGCGACACGCCGGCGATCAGGATCGCCAGCCCGGCCACGCCCACCATCGTCGTGCCCACGACTTGGCGGCGCTTGCGGAGGGTGCGCACTCGCGTCAGTCCGTCCTCGGGGGCGGGGCGGCGCAGGGCGGAGCCGGCAGCGCGGGCCATCGCGTCGAAGTCGTCGTCGTGGTTGGTCATGTCAGGCCTCCAGCAGTTCGCGAAGCAGCACGCGGGCGCGGGTGAGGTCGCTGCGCACGGTTCCTTCGGGGATGTCGAGGATGCTCGCCACCTCGGCCACGCTGTGGTCGCCGGCGTAGTAGAGCGCCACCACCGAGCGGGGCCGCTCGGGCAGGGTGCGCACGGCACGCCAGAAGTCCACGGTCGCCGCGGTGGGGCCGTCGGTGCTGGCCTCCTCACGGCGCAAGCGGGCGAGGAACCGGGCTTCGGTGACCCGTCGCCGCCAACGGCTGCGACAGAGGTTCACCAACACCCGGTGGCACCACCCACCCGGCCGCTCGAGGCGAGCGACCTTGTCCCACCGCACCAACGCACGCACCATCGCGTCCTGCACGAGATCGTCCGCGTCGTCACCGGCCAGGGCAGTCGCGACCGCGATCAGCCCCGGGTACTCGCGCCGGTAGACGGCATCGAAGCCCAGGCTGCCGACGACGTCGACGACGAGTTCAGGAGGTTCGGTCATGAGCGTGATCCGCCGTGGCTGGAGTGTGGAGAGCATCACACAGACACACGCACGAGCGCCCCGTTCCGCTGCAGCTTTCTGCGCGACTCTGCCGTCCGCACCAGTCTTCATGTCGCGCGATCTACCGCAGGGTTGCGGTAGAGGCCGCGACGTGAACGGCGATCGATTGAGCGTTATAGTTTCTCTTAGATACTTATCAGTTATTCTACTGATCGGAGATGATCGTGAAGGCAACCCGCACCTACCTCCCACAGACCCTCGACGCAGCGCGCGTCCTGGGGCTGGAGGTCGCCGCGGCGCGGCGTCGGCGGCGTATGACGGTGAAGGACTTGGCCGAGCGAGCGGGCATCACCGCCGTGACCGTGCGCAAGGCGGAGCGCGGCGATCCCACCGTGGCGCTGGGCACGATGTTCGAAGTGGCCGGGCTGGTGGGCGTGGATCTGTTCGGCGCCGGCCCGGCCGAACTCCCTGCGCTCGTGCGCCGCAGCGACGACCGTCTGGCCCTGCTGCCGGCCAGGGTGCGGGCCACCGACGAGGGGCTGAACAATGACTTCTGAGCCCACTGCCGCGTTCGTGTGGGTATGGCTGCCTGGCTCCACCGAGCCAGTCGTGGCCGGCCGCCTCGACGACCACGGCGACACCGTCGATTTCGTCTACGGGCGCAGCTACCTCGCTCGCCCCGACGCCGTGCCGCTGTTCCTGCCGGAACTACCGTTGGAGGATCGCCGCCTCGTGCCGCTCGACGGCATGCGCGTCGCGGGGTGCATCGCCGACGCCGGCCCCGACGCATGGGGCCAGCGAGTGATTCTGCGCCAGCGGTTCGGCCGCGCCGCGCCCGACGCCGACCCGGGCGACGTGGGCCTGCTGACCTACCTGCTCGAGTCGGGATCCGATCGCATCGGCGCGCTCGACTTCCAGGCCAGCGCCACCGAGTACGTGCCGCGCACCAGCGCAGCGTCGCTCGAGGAACTCCTGCTCGCGGCCGAGCGGTTGGAGGCCGGCGAGCCGTTCTCCCCCGATCTCGACCAAGCGCTGCTGCACGGGTCGTCGCTGGGTGGCGCGCGGCCCAAGGTGCTACTCGCCGCCGCCGACCGGCGGCTGATCGCCAAGTTCGCCCGCAACTCCGACCCGTACCCGGTCGTGAAGGCCGAGGGCGTGGCGATGAACCTCGCTCGGCGCGTGGGGCTGCACGTGGCGGGCACGGAGGTGATCGAGTGCCTCGGCCGCGACGTGCTGCTCGTCGAACGCTTCGACCGCACAGCAGTGCCAGGCGAACGGCGGATGCTCGTGTCCGCGCTCACCGTGCTGCAACTCGACGAACGGTGGGGCCGTTACGCCACGTACCCCGCGCTCGCCGAGCAGATCCGCATGCGGTTCAACGACCCAAAGCGCACCTTGCGCGAGCTGTTCGCCCGCATCGTGTTCAACATCTGTGTCGGCAACACCGACGACCACGCCCGCAACCACGCGGCCTTCTGGGACGGCAACCAGCTGACGCTCACCCCGGCGTACGACATCTGCCCGCAGACACGGTCGGGCGGCGAGGCGGCGCAGGCGATGGCCATCCGCCCCGACGGCTACCGCTTCAGTCGCCTCGCCGGCTGCATCTCGGCCGCGCCGACGTTCCTGCTCGACCGGCGCGAGGCGCAGGAGATCGTCGACCGGCAGGTGCACGTCATCCGCAGCGAGTGGGCCGACGCCGCCGACGATGCCCGACTCACCATTGCCGAGCGCGATGCGCTGTGGGGCCGCCAGATTCTGAACCCCTACGCCCTCGAACCTGAAGGCTGAGCGTCAGCCGGTGGTGGCCGGTGGGGCGTCGCTGGGGCAGGGAGACAGGGGGATGACCAGCTGGTCGTCCACGAGCATCAGTCGTGGCTCGAAGTGCGGCAGCTCGTCGGCCGGCGGCGCGGTGAACGCCGGCGCCCGGCGCGGCCCGTTGCGCAGGGCCACGCGGTAGGCGACGCGGAACAGGTAGCCCATGCGGTTGTCCATCGGCTCGATGCGTTCCCAGTTCTCCCATCCATAGGCCAGCGCATCGGCCACGGCCTCGGTGCCGCGCTGCGGCCCGAACGTCGCCACGAGCGCAGCTCGCAGTCGGGGGCCCTCGCCGCGCACGAACTTCTCGAAGGTCACACCCACCAAGGCCTCGCCACGCCCGAAATCGTGACAGCTCGGACAGGCCTAGCGAACTTTGTGTGGTTCGATGAGACGAATGAGGCGGGTCGGGGGTCTTCAGTCGTTGTGGTACCCATCGACACGTCCGGCATGAGCACCCACTCGTTCGAGCAACCGCTCGGCGAGGCGCTGGCCCACCTGCGCGGCGTGCTGATCGCCCGGCACGGGCTGGAGGTGGGGGCCGACCTGCACGCCGAGGTCACCGAGTACGCGTGGGAGCACCGTGACCGCCTGCGCGACCTCGACAACCCGGTCGGCTATCTGTACCGCGTGGCCCAGTCGCGCACTCGCCGCTACCGGCGCTGGAACCGGGCCGTCACGCTGCCGCCCGAACGGCCGGCCGAGCGCCCGCGGGATGGCCAACCCGCCGAACACGACGTGCCGCTCGACGCGGCGCTCGCCCGCCTGCACCCCGACGAGCGCACCGTCGTCGTGCTGATCCATGCCTACGGCTATCGCTACGACGAGGCCGCCGAGTTCCTCGGCACCTCCGTGAGCGCCGTGCGCAATCGCCTGCACCGTGGCATGACCACGCTGCGCCGCCTGCTGAACGAGGAGACCCCCGATGCCCACCGTTGAAGAACGCCTGGCCCTGTACCGCGACGTGCTCGAGACCGCAGAGGTGCCAACGGCCGCATCCACCGACACATCCGTCCCGATGATGGCGACCACCGTGGTCGACGCACGGCCCCGACGCCGGCTGGCGCTGGTGGCCGCGGCCGTCGTGGCCGTGGGTGGGCTGGTGGCCACCGGCCTGGCGCTGCGCAGCGACCGCACCGATCGAACCACCGGCGCCACCTTGTCGATGCCTCCCGTTGGGGTATGGCGACCAGCGGCAGCCCCGCCGTTCGCCGTGAGCGTGCATGCCCGGGCGGTGACGACGGATGACGGGCGCGTACTGGTGCTCGGCGGGTCGCCCGGCGCCGATGCCGATGCAACTTCGTTCGGTGGCGGCATCTACGACCCCGCGGCCGACGAGTGGCAGGAGATCCCCTCGGCGCCGCTCACCGGCGATGCCACGTTCCAACTGGCCGGCAACTCGGTGATGGCGATCAGCGAGCGCACCAGCGACCAGCCGGGTGGCGCCGCCCTGCTTGACCTCGACACACTCACCTGGACGGCCATCGACCTGCCATCGGCCGTCCGCTACAACCCCTCGCCCTGGGCGTGGAGCGGCGACGTGCTGGCCGTCGTCCACACTGGACTCAGTGGCAACCCACTCGCCCCGGAAGGGCCGCCCGCCGTATGGCGCTGGCAACGGGCCAGCGGCACCTGGGTGAAGGGCGCCATCGCGGAGTGGTCGGCCCGCTTCGTCCCGTCGGTGGCCACCTCGTCCACCACGATTGCGCTGTGGGGCGGCTTCACCGACGACGCCGCGGATCGGGCCGTCACCCCGGTCGACACCGACCAGGCGCCGATGGTCCGGCTCGACCCCCAGCCCCAGTACCTGACCAACGTGTTCACCGACGGCGCGATCTACGACCTCGCCGCCGACACCTGGACGCCGATCCCTGACGACGCATCGATGAGCGCGCTCGCCGCCCGCCGCTCGCAAATCGCCCTCACCGACGGCGGGATCCTCGCTGTCGCCGGCTCTGACGAGTCGCAACGTACGACCGCCGCCTGGACAAAGGCTGCCGGGTGGCAAACGCTGGCCTCGCCTACCGCCGCCGCCTACATCGCCGGGAACGGCGACGACCTGGTGATCGTGCAATCCGTGTACGGGCAAGGCCCACAGGCGGTGCAGTACCTCGACCCCGTCACGGGTTCGTGGACCGATGCACCTGGGCGCACCCTGCTGCGCATGGGCACCTCGCTCGTGGCCCTCAGCGCCACGATCGACAACCCCTTCGACGGCCCGCTGCAGGCATGGCTGTCGTGGGAGGGCGGGTGGCGGCCGGTGGTCGACGCCCCGTTCACCAACCGGATGAGCCCGGCCGTGGCCGTAGTGGGCAGCTTGGTGATCGTGGCCGGCGGCGAAGAGGGATCCGAGGTGGAGCATCAGAACGACACCTGGGTGCTCGATCTCTCGGCGGTGACCGCGGCGCCGTGAGGGTCGGGCACCCAGATCCGCCGCCCACCGGCGTTCACGTCGCGGGCTTCACCGCAGGGTTGCGGTAGATCCCGCGACGTGAAGCCTGGGAAGGAAGCGGCCGCCGATCGCCGCGCCGCAGTACTGAGGGGTCACAGCCCTCCCCGTTAGGTCGCGGCATCTGCCGGCCGAATGCGGTAGGTCGCGCGACGCGAACGCGGGAAACGAGTCGAGGAGTTGACGTTGTGGGGGCCGCAGTACGCTCCGCCGATGATCTTGCGCAGTGCCCCGCCGACGCAGCCGCTGGACGGCTTCCAGCCGCTCACCGCAGCCGAGATCGCGGCCACCCGGCAGCAACTGGCCGACCACGTGCTCTCCACGCCCACGGTCACCTGGCCCGGCTACGAGGTGCCCGCGCTGCTGGGGCCCGGCACTCGCGTGACGGCCAAGCTGGAGCTGCTGCAGCGCACGGGCAGCTTCAAGGCCCGCGGCGCGATGGTGAACATGCTCGCGCTCACCGAGGCCGAGCGTGCCCGCGGCGTCACCGCCGTGAGCGCGGGCAACCATGCGATCGCCGTCGCGTGGGCGGCGCGGTCGGCCGGTGTGTCGGCCAAGGTGGTGATGATCGGCACCGCCAACCCGCGGCGGATCGAGCTGACCAAGGGCTTCGGCGCCGAGGTGATCATGGCCGGCGACGCGGCGGAGGCGTTCGCCGCGGCCGAGCGGTTGGTGGCCGACGAGGGCCGGGTGATGCTGCACCCGTTCGAGGGCCGTCGCACCGCGCTGGGCACCGCCACCGTGGGCGCCGAGCTGATGGAGCAGGCCGCAGCCCTTGACGCGGTGATCGTGCCGATCGGCGGCGGCGGGTTGAGCAGCGGCGTCGCCAGCGCGGTGAAGCTGGCCAACCCGGCGTGCCAGGTGTACGGCGTGGAACCCACGGGCGCCGACTCGATGCACCGCAGCTTCCGGGCGGGCGAGCCGCAGCCGATCGAACGACCCACCTCGATCGCCGACAGCCTGGGCGCGCCCTACGCGTTGCCGTGGTCGTACGAGTGCACCCGCCGCAGCGTCGACGGGCTGGTGCTGGTGGACGACGACCAGTTGCGCGCCGCGATGCGGCTGACGTTCCTCGACGCGAAGCTGGCCGTCGAGCCTGCCGGCGCGGCCGCGCTCGCCGCGCTGCTGGGCCCGCTGCGCGACACGTTGGCCGGCGCGCACGTGGGCCTGATCGTGTGCGGCTCGAACATCGACATCGACACCTACACCCGCCTCCTCGCCTGACCCCGACAGCGACCCGCCCAGGCCGGGCCCCAGCACATTCCCGAGGGTTTCGGCGTGACCCGCCCACGTGGAAACCCTCGGGAATGGGCGAGGCCGGGAACCAGTGCGTCCACGCGCCCTGGCACGGTGTGCCAGGATCTGGGCACCACGCGTCGGGGGACGCGTCGGATCGAAGGGGATCCCGATGAAGGCATGGGTCGACGAGACCAAGTGTCAGGGGCACACGTTGTGTGCCATGGCCGCCGGCGAGTTCTTCGTGCTCAGCGACGAGGACGGCCACGCCAGTGCGCCCGACCAGCACGTGCCGCCCGAGCTGGAGGCCAAGGTTCGCCTTGCCGCCGGCGGTTGCCCCGAGCAAGCCATCGTGATCGAAGCCTGAGGAGCACGCCATGACCGACACCGTTCCCGGCCGCGCCGAGGTCCACTACGACCGGCACACACCCGACCACCGCCTCGAGTTCGAGGCGATCACCGACGACCTGCAACAGCGCTGCCCCGTCGCCTGGACCGAGACCTACGGCGGCCATTGGGTGATCAGCGACCACAAGTCCGTGTTCGAACTGGCCCGCGACCCGCACCTGCTGTCGAGCGACAACGACCCCGAGGGCGAGCGCAAGGGCTACCTGGGCATCGGCATCCCTCCCATCAGCGGCCAGCAGACTGGCATCCTCGAGATGGACCCGCCGTACCAGAAGGAATACCGCTCGCTGATGAACCCCTACCTGTCGCCGGCAGCGGTGGCGCGCTGGGCGCCGATGGTGGCCGACCTCACTCGCGCCTGCCTGGACGAGAAGATCGAGAGTGGCAGCATCGACTTCGTCGACGACCTGGCCAACATCGTGCCGGCAGTGATGACGATGGCGCTGATGGGCTTGCCGCTCGCGGACTGGGTGATCTATTGCGAGCCGGCGCACGCCACCATCTACACGCCGCCGCACTCGCCCGACCTGCCGCGTGTGCTGGAGGCCTACTTCGGCATGATGGCGAAGCTGGGGCAGGAGATCGAGGACGTCCGCCAGCGCCCGCGCCCTGGTCTCGTCCACGCGTTCGTGACGTCGAAGATCGGCGGCCAGACCCCGAGCGACACCGACATCCGCGGTCAGCTCAGCCTGCTGATCGGTGGCGGGTTCGACACCACCACGTCGCTCACCGCCAAGTCGCTCGACTGGCTGTCGAACAACCCCGGCGAGCGCGACAGGCTCGCGGCCGATCTGCCGAACTTGATCAACTCCGCCACCGAGGAGTTCCTGCGCTTCTACACGCCGGCACCTGGCGACGGCCGCACCGTCACGCAGGATTGCGAGTACGCCGACCAGCAGTTGAAGGAGGGCGACCGCCTGTGGCTGTCATGGGCGATGGCCAACCGCGACCCCAGCGTGTTCCCCGATCCGCACAAGATCAAGCTCGACCGCACGAACAACCGGCACAGTTCGTTCGGCCTCGGCATCCACCGCTGCATCGGCTCGAACGTCGCCCGCGCGATCTACAAGACGATGCTCACGCAGGTGCTCGAGCGGATGCCCGATTTCGTGTGCGACAGCGAGCGCGCCGTGCACTACGAGACCGTGGGCGTGATCAACGGCATGCAGCACTTGCCCGCCACGTTCACCTCGGGCCCGCGGTTGGGCGACGGGCTGGACGCCACCATCGCCCGCTGGCAGGCCAGGTGCGACACCGAGGGTCTCGCCGCCCCCATCGTGACGGCAGCCACCACCTGACCCATTCCGGAGGGTTTCGGCGCCACCACCCCACGTGGAAACCCTCGGGAATGGCCTCGGGCGCGCGGTCAGGCGTCACGCTGACCGTAACCGAACCGTAATATTTGCTACGGTCCGACCCCATGCCCGGTCGTCGACGATCCACACTGCTCGCCTGCGCCATGTTCATGACGGTGCTGGCGGCACCCCAGGTGGTCTCGGCCGACGGCGTCGACCAGGCGCAGAACAAGGTCGACACGGTGCTCGACCAGCTGGACGATCTGCAGAATCGGATGGGCCAGCTCGACGAGGACTACGGCATGGCCGAGCACCGGCGCGCGCAGCTGGCGGTGGAGATCGACGAGGCGCAGGTGAAGATCGATGCGCTCGGCAGCGAGCTGGGCAAGGTGGAGCAGGTACTCACGCAGATCGCGGTCGATCGCTTCACCTCGGGCGACCGCATCGAGCTGAGCCCGGTGTTCACCGACGTCAGCTCGTACAGCACTGGCCAGCAGATGGACGCCTTGGCGCTCGCCGCCATCGACATCGGCCAGACCGACCTCGACAACATGCAGCAGGTGGCCGATCGGCTGGCGGCCGAACAGCGAGCGATGCAGCGCAAGACCGACGAAGCCGCCGCGCTGATGGACACGCTGGACAGCGCCCGCGCCGACTACACCAAGCTGGAAGCCGAGTACACCAAGAAGTACGCCCAGGCCAAGCGCGACCTGGGTGAGGCCAAGCTGCAGGCCGAACAGGAGCGTCGTGCTGCTGCCGAGGTGGTGCAACGGGCGAAGGTGGCCAAGGCCGCGGCGAAGAAGACGGCCGCCGCGCCGCGTGGTGGCGCGCAGAGCAGCAACTCGTCCACGAGCAAGGCGACCGCCACCGGTGGCAGTTCCGCACCCAGCCAAGCGGTGGCACCCAGTAGCAACAGTTCCGCGTCGGGCAAGGCCGCGATCGCGATCAACGCCGCGCTCGGCCAACTGGGCGTGCCCTACAAGTTCGCCACGTCATCACCCGGCGAATCGTTCGACTGCTCGGGCCTCACTGCCTGGGCGTGGGCGCAAGCCGGCGTGGGCATGCCGCACGTCAGCCGCTTGCAGTTCTCGTCGCTGCCGCACGTGGACATCTCCAACGCGCAGCCGGGCGACCTGATCTTCTACTACTCACCGATCAGCCACGTGGGCCTGTACATCGGCAATGGCCAGATGGTGCACGCCCCGAACACGGGCAGCGTGGTCAACGTCACCACCGTGCGCTGGAACAAGGTGGTCGGCGTCGCTCGCCCGGGTTGAGGCGTCGGTTGAGGACACGGCCGTCGGCTGATCCGGCGCGGTCAACCGAGTGCAGTGGCGAGTTGCTGCTCGAGCGCGGCGACGACTGCCGCCAGGTCCTTGAGCTTCGGCTTGCGCAGCTCCGCCGGCAGGCGACGGGCAGCCGTCACCTTCGCCCGCAGCTCGCGCTCTTGACGCAACACCTCATCGGCGACGGCCGCATTCAGCGGTGCGATGTCGGCGGCCGCAGCAGCCAGCGCATCGAGCCGGCGGAGCAAGGCAGCCGGATCGTGTTTCGGCGTGACGAGTGAGCGGGCGCGGGCACCGGGGAAACGTTCGGAGGCCATGCGCTGCTTGACCTGCGCGGCCCACTTCTTGGTCTGGCCGGATGCCGCGGAGAGCACACGCTGCACCTCGGGGTTGCTGAGCAATCCGACGAGCGCCGTGGCGGCCGCAATGGCCCTGCCGAGGTTCCCGCTCGCAGTCCGCCCCTTCGATGCACTCATCCCCTCAACGTAGCGGTGCGGCACCTCGGCCAGGACTCGGGTGGGATGCCCCGCCGGCGAGGGGAGGTGGGCAGCGGTGCGAAGCGACCGGTTCCACCAGCGGGTTCGGCAAGTAGCCTGCGGAGGCACCAACGCCCCTCTAGCTCAATGGTAGAGCAGTGGACTTTTAATCCATTGGTTCAGGGTTCGAGCCCCTGGGGGGGCACTGCACCAGCGGTCGATGCGGGCAGCAGCGCAGCGCGAGACTGCGCAGGTGACGTACCAGCACCTGCTCGTGGAGGCCGATGGGCCCACCACCACCATCACGCTCGACCGGCCGGAGAAGCGCAACGCGCTCGCGCTCGACGTGATGATGGAACTCACGCAGGCGCTGCGCGACGTGGGCACCACCGAGGCGACCGGCGTGATCCTGGCGGCCAACGGGCCGGTGTTCTCCGCCGGGCACAACTTCGCCGACATGGCCGGCGCGAGCCTGCCCGACGTGCGCCACCTGTTCGCGGTGTGCACCGAGATGATGGACACGGTGCAAGCCATCCCGCAGGTGGTGATCGCCCGCGTGCACGCGCTGGCCACCGCCGCCGGCTGCCAGCTGGTGGCCACCTGCGATCTGGCAGTCGCCGCAGAGAGCGCCGGCTTCGCACTGCCCGGCGGCAAGGGTGGGCTGTTCTGCCACACCCCACTCGTGGCAGTGGCCCGCAACGTGGGCCGCAAGCGGGCGCTGGAGATGGCGCTCACCGGCGACCCGATCACCGCCGCCACCGCGGCCGAATGGGGCCTGATCAACCACGCCGTGCCCGACGCCGAGCTGCACGCGTTCACCGCCGACCTGCTGCGTCGGGCCACCCGCGGCAGCGCGTTCAGCAAGGCCGCCGGCAAGCGCGGCTTCTACGCCCAGGTGGGCCTCGACCAGTCGGCCGCGTATGCGCTGGCGATCGAGCTGATGGCTACGTCGGCACTCACCCCCGACGCGCAGGAAGGCATCGCCGCGTTCCTGGCCAAGCGACCGCCCACCTTCACCCAGCGACCCTGACCCATCGCGACCAACGGGGTTTGCCAACGGTACCCCCTGGGGGTATGGTGTCCACCGTGCACGGAACACCTGGGTACTCGGACGACAAGCAGCAGTTGTTGGCTCGTCTGCGGCGCATCGAAGGCCAGGTACGCGGCCTGCAGCGTCTGGTGGAGAACGAGACGTACTGCATCGACGTGCTCACCCAGGTGGCCGCCACCACCAAGGCGCTCCAGGGCGTCGGGCTGCAACTGCTGGAGGGTCACCTCGGGCACTGCGTCGCCGGCGCCGCCGCGGGTGGCCAAGAAGCGCGCACCACCGAACTCGTCCACGAAGCAACCAAGGCAGTCGAACGACTGCTACGAGCATGAAAGAGCACACCATGAGCGAACTCACCTTCCACGTACCGGGCATGACCTGCGGCCACTGCGAAGCAGCGGTCAAAGGCGAAGTCACCAAGGTCAGCGGCGTCGCCTCTGTCGGCGTCGACCTCGGCACCAAGATCGTCACCGTCACCGGTGATGCACTCGACAGCACCGCGATCGTCGCCGCGATCGACGAAGCCGGCTTCGAAGTCGTCGGCTGAGCCGGATCATGCACCGCGTCGCCCTCCGTCTTGCCGTGTTCGCGCTGGTACTCGCCAGCGCGTTCGGTGGCGCGTACGCGCTCGGCAGCGCCACCGGCGGCGACGACCCGGCGCCCGTGCACGACATGGACATGCCATGAGCACCACCGCTCTGCCCGACACCGGCGACGTTGCCGGCGAGCACCTCGACCTGGCGCTCACCGGCATGACCTGCGCGGCGTGCGCGATGCGCATCGAGAAGAAGCTGAACCGGCTGGATGGCGTGACCGCCACGGTGAACTACGCCACCGAGCGGGCCAACATCACCTACAACCCGGCCACCACCGACGCCGACGCGATGATCGGCGCGGTCGAGTCGATCGGCTACAAGGCCGCGCTGCCCGCGCCCATCGGCGCCGACACCGACGACCCGGCGCTGGCCCGCATCGCCGACCTGCGCCGCCGCTTGCTGGTGTCGATCGCGTTCGGCACCCCAGTGCTGCTGTTGTCGATGATCGCTCCGCTGCAGTTCCGCGGCTGGCAGTGGGTGGCGCTCGTGTTGGCCGCGCCGGTGGCCGCGTGGGCCGCGTACCCCTTCCACCACGCCGCCTGGCGCAACCTCGGCCAGGCTGAGGCCAGCATGGACACGCTCGTGTCGGTGGGCGTGATCGCCGCGTTCGGCTGGAGCCTCTACGCGCTGTGCTTCACGCAGGCAGGCGACCTGGGCACCACGATGTCGATGTCGCTGATACCCACCCGCGGCGACACCCACCACCTGTACCTCGAGGTGGCTAGCACCACGGTGGCGCTGATCCTCGCCGGCCGCTGGTTCGAGGCTCGCGCCAAGCGCCGCGCTGGTGGTGCGCTGCGCGCGCTGATGGCCCTCGGCGCCAACACCGCCAGTGTGCTGCAGCCCGATGGCAGCGAGCTGGAAGTGGAGGCGAGCACGCTGCGCGTGGGCGACCGCTTCGTGGTGCGCCCGGGCGAGCGGATCGCCACCGACGGGGTGGTGGAGGTGGGCGCCTCGGCGGTCGACATGAGCCTCGTCACCGGCGAGAGCGTGCCCGTGGAGGTGGCGCCCGGCAGCGCCGTCACCGGGGCCACGATCAACGCCCAAGGCCGGCTGGTGGTGCGCGCCACCCGCGTCGGCGCCGACACCGCGCTCGCCCAAATGGCTCGCCTGGTGGAAGCCGCGCAGACCGGCAAGGCCCCGGTGCAGCGCCTCGCCGACCGTGTGGCCGGCGTGTTCGTGCCCGTGGTGATCACGCTGGCCGCGGCCACGCTGGGCTTCTGGCTGGCCCGCACCGACAGCTTCGCCGAGGCGATGTCGCCCGCCGTCGCGGTGCTGATCATCGCCTGCCCCTGCGCGCTCGGGCTGGCCACCCCCACCGCACTGCTAGTGGGCACCGGCCGCGGCGCGCAGGCCGGCATCTTGATCAAGGGCCCGGAGATCCTGGAGAGCACGCGGCAGGTCGACACGATCCTGCTCGACAAGACCGGCACCATCACCACCGGCCAAATGAGCGTGGGCGCAGTGCACGCGGCAGCGGGCATCGATGCCACCGAGTTGCTGCAGTTCGCCGCCGCGGTGGAAGCCGCCAGCGAGCACCCGATCGCCCGCGCCGTGGTGCGCGAGGCGCAGCAGCAGGGCATCGCCATCGCCACCGCCGACGAGTTCGTCGCCCACGCGGGGGTCGGGGCCTCGGCCGTCGTGAGTGGCCGGCGCGTGCACATCGGCCGCGCCGCCACCGACGAATGCCCGCCCGGCAGCGAGGCGATGACCGTGGTGGCCGTGCGGATCGACGACACACTGTGGGGCACGATCACCGTCGCCGACACCGTCAAGCCCACCAGCGCGGCGGCGATCCAGCGCCTGCGCGAGCTGGGCCTGCGGCCGATCCTGCTGACCGGCGACAACGAACTCACCGCCACCGCCGTGGCCCACGAGGTGGGCATTCAGCCCGCCGACGTGGTGTGGGGTGTGCTGCCCGAGGGCAAGGTGCAACAGGTGCAACGGCTGCAGGCCGAGGGCCGCGTGGTGGCGATGGTGGGCGACGGTGTGAACGACGCCGCGGCACTGGCGCAGGCCGACCTGGGCATTGCGATGGGCACCGGCACCGACGTGGCGATCGAGGCCAGCGACCTCACGCTGGTGCGTGCCGACCTGCACGCCGCGGCCGACGCGATCCGCCTCAGCCGGCGCACCCTCGGCGTGATCAAGGGCAACCTGTTCTGGGCGTTCGCCTACAACGTGGCGGCGATCCCGCTGGCGATGAGTTGGTCGTTGTCGCCCGTGGTGGCCAGCGCGGCGATGGCGTTCAGCAGCGTGTTCGTGGTGAGCAACAGCTTGCGCCTGCGCCGGTTCAACCCCGGCACATAACGGGCACCAGCCCCGACGTCAGGCAGCGACGGCCTGGCGCAGGCGGCTCACCATCGAGTCGCGGTGCGCGCGCACCGTGCGTTCGCTGACCTGCAGCGCGGCGGCCACCTGCAGTGTGGAGCGCCCGCTGAGCAACAGCCCCAGCAAGCGACGATCGTGCGCCGTGAGCGATGGGGTGCAGGCCACCACCTCGGTGAGTTCGGCCAGCGCGTCGAGCGGAGGCGACTCGACGGCGTGATCGAGCCGCCCGGGCGACGCCGGCTCGACCACCAACCGGCGACGCCGCGCACGAACGAAGGCGTGGTATTCCGCGTCGCGCAACAGGTTGGCCACCAGGTGCTGCGGCCGCCGTTCGAGCGGGAACTCGCGGGCCACCGCCCAGGCCGCGGCCACCACCTCGTCGAACGCGTCGGTGGCAGCATCGTGGCGGCGCTCCCACCGGCGGGCTGCGGCCACCAGGCCGGGCAGCAACCGCTGCAGCACCACCCGCGCCGCGAGGGGATCGGCGCGGGCGGCCAGCAGCAGGCGAGCCACCACCTCGTTGTGCTCGACGGTCGCACACGCGGCGACGACGTGGGCCTCGGGCCGAAAGCCGGTGGCCACCAGCACATCGTCGAGCGAGGAGACGGGCACACCGAGCCCCCACGTGCGGGCTCGTTGCACCACCGCCGAGCGGGTGGCGAGTGCACGCCACTCGCGCTCGAGCCGCACGGCCAGGGGGCAGCCGCGCGACGTGGTGGGCAGGGTGACGGGGTGGGGAAGTTGCGTGGTCATGCCGGCATGGTCCGCGCGGCCACTCACCGCAAGGCTCACCGCTCGCCTCACCGGCAGGCTCACCGCGCCGAACGAAGGAATTCTCCGCACGATTCCTGCCGGAACCGGGCCCTCGCCGTACCCAGTACGGGTGATGGACACCTGCGACCTCCCCACCACCCCACACACCCCCGGCCCCACCTGGCGCGCCACGTGGCACGCCGGCCCCGACGCCGGCAGCTGCTGCCTGCTCGGCCCGGGCCAACACCTGCTCGGCCGCGCCACCGCTGCACCGGTGCGCGCCGACGACCCCGCACTGCAACCCCACCACGCGCTGCTGCACGTGCACGCCGACGGCACCCTCACGATCACGCAGCTCGCCGGCCGCCAACCAATGCGGCTGAACGGCGCGCCGCTCGCGATGGCCGCGGTCGTCGCCGCCGACGCCTGGCTGGAGGTGGGCGACAGCCTGCTGCAGCTGCAGCGCAACCCTCACCTCGCCGTCGCGGCACCGGCGCACACCAACGGCGGCACCCTGGTGCGCGCGGCACGCGCCGTTCCGCAGTGGCAGCCCATCACGCGCCACGAACCCACCGCGCCACCCGCCGACGACGAGCGCGTCGGCGGGCTGATCCCGGCCCTGGTCGGGCTGGTGGGTGCCGGTGTGCTGGCCACGGTCATGCGCCAGCCGACGTTCCTGGTGTTCGGTGCGCTGGGCGCGGTCGTCACCGCCGCCACGTGGGGCAGCCAACGGGTGGCACTGCGTCGCCGGCGGCGACGAGCGAAGGCCACGTACGCCGACGAGTGCCGCGCGGCCCAGGCCGAGCACGACCGCACCCGCCAGGCATTCCACCGTCACCACACCGTGCTCGTGCCCACGGTGGTGACCGCGATGGCGACGGCCACGGCGCGCACCCACGAGCTGTGGGCGCGGGGCCCGGCCCACGGCGACGCGTGGCTGGCCGCGCTCGGCCTGGGCGACGTGCGACTGCCGGGCGCGCCCGGCGAGCTGGTGGTGGGTG
Source organism: Actinomycetota bacterium (assembly GCA_030645495.1). Taxonomy (GTDB): domain Bacteria; phylum Actinomycetota; class Acidimicrobiia; order Acidimicrobiales; family Ilumatobacteraceae; genus UBA668. The sequence continues at coordinate 113,213 of JAUSLV010000022.1, read as the reverse complement.
TGGCCGTGCCGGCCGACCTGGGGCCGGGCTGCCGGTTGGCACTCAGTGGCCGGCAGGCACCGGCGGTGGCCCGTGCGCTGCTCACCCAGCTGACGGTGTCGTGCGGGCCGGCCGACGTGCGCGTGGTGATCGTCACCGACCAGGCCCAGCGCTGGACCCACCTGAGTGATCTGCCCCACCTGGCGCTGCCCGACGGCTCGGCGGCGATCACCGACGAGGCCGGGCTGGCGGCGGTGCTCGCCGAGTTGGAAGGGCACCCCGCGAACATCGTGGTGGTGACCGACGAGCCCGGCGCGATCGCCACCCGCACGTCGCCGCTGCGTCGCCTGCTGGCCGATCCGGCGCAGCACGCCCTCCTGGTGTTGCTGCCCGCGGGAGCGACCGTGCCGCACCTGTGCACCAGCGCGCTGCTCACTGCCGTCGGGCCGGCGGCCGCATGGCTGGCCGACACGCGTTCGGCGTGCCCGCCCATCGCCGTGCGGATCGCCGGGATGGGCGAGCAGGCGACGTTCCGCTGCGCCGCGGCGCAACGTGGCCTGGTGGATCCTGAAGACCCGCTGAGCGTGGCCACCGGCATGCCGCGCGCGCTCGCGCTGCGCGACGTCTACGACGGCGCGTTGCCCGACAGCGCGGCGATCGTGCGCGCGTGGGCAGCCGCCGGCTGCGATCCCGCGCCGCGGGCACTGGTGGGCAGAGCGACCGACGGGGTGGTGGACATCGATCTCGTACGCGACGGCCCGCACGGGCTGATCGCGGGCACCACCGGCGCGGGCAAGAGCGAACTGCTGCGCACGCTCGTGGTGGGGATGGCCGCCAACGCCTCGCCGGCCCACCTCAACCTGGTGCTGGTGGACTACAAGGGTGGCGCGACGTTCGACGCCTGCGCGGCGCTGCCGCACGTGGTGGGCACGGTCACCGATCTCGACGACCGCCTTGCGGACCGCGCGCTGCGCAGCTTGCACGCCGAACTGCGCCGCCGCGAAGCCCTGCTGCGCGACCACGGCGCGCCCGACCTAACCGCGTTGCGCGCCACCGCTCCACACGTGATGCTGCCGCGGCTGGTGGTGGTGGTCGACGAGTTCGCCGCGCTGGTGGCCGAGCACCCCACCTTCCTGCACGCGCTGGTGGGCATCGCGCAGCGCGGGCGCAGCTTGGGTGTGCACCTGCTGCTGGCCACTCAGCGGCCGAACGGGGTGGTCAGCGACGACGTTCGGGCCAACACCAACCTGCGCGTCGCGTTGCGGCTGCACGACGTGGCCGACGCGCTCGACGTGGTGGGCGTCGACACGCCGGCCCACCTACCGCGGCGGGTGCCCGGCCGCGCCGTGCTGCGCCTGGGCGCCGACGAACACCTCACGTTCCAGACGGCACAGTGCACGGCACCCGAGGGCACGATGCCCTCGCCGCTGCGCACATTGGTGCGCACCATCGCTGACGCGGCACGCACGGCAGGGATCACGCCACCCGCGGCGCCGTGGCAACCGCCGCTTCCCACGCAACTGTCGGCGGCGGACACCCCGGTGGGCGCGCTGGGGTTGATCGACGACCCGGATCGCCAGCGCGTGCTGCCGCTGCGCTGGACCCCGAGCGACGGCAGCCTGCTGGTGGCGGGCAGTACCGACAGCGGGGTCACCAGCACGCTGCGGTCGTTGGCCGCACACGTGCTGGCCACCACCCCCGACCATGTGTACGTGCTCGACGCGCACGGCTCGGCGGCCTTCGACGCGCTGGCCACCCACCCACGCTGCGGCGCGGTGGTGCGCCTGCACGAGGGCGAGCGACTGGGCAGGCTGCTGCGCCGGGTCCGCTCCACCGAGCCCACGGCGAACACCGTGGTGTTCATCGACGGCCTCGACATCGTGCGGCGAGTGCTCGACGACATCGACACGGCCGACGAGTACGACGCGTTCACCACACTGCTGGCCGGCGACGACACCCGCGGCATCACGGTCGTGGCCGGTGTGCAGCACACCGCAGCGGTGCCTGCCGCGTTCCTCGCCCGTTGCCCGCACCGCTGGGTGTTGCACCTGCACGACCCGCACGATGCGACCACGCTCGGCGTGGCGGCCAACCTCGTGCCACCGGCGTGTGCCGGGCGGATCGTGATCGCCGGCGACGGGCTGACCGCCCAGTTGGTGCACCCCGACGCGATGGCAGCGCTGCCACACGAGTCGGGCGCTGCGCACTCGGCGGCCCCGCGGATCGAGATCGTGCCGGCCACGATCGAAGCGGCCACGCTCGCTCCGGGCCGGCACCACGAGGGCACCACGGCGCTGGCCGTGGGCACCGGCTTCGGCACGGGCGCCACCCACCTGCTGCGCGTGCACGACGGCGAGCATCTGCTGGTGGTGGGCGCGGCCCGCACCGGGCGCACCACCGCGATCGTGCGGCTGGCCACCGCGTGGGCCGCGCTGCACCCAGGCGGGTGGATCGGGGCGCTGCCGTCGCGGCGGCACACGTGCTGGCCGGCGCACGTGCCGCTCACCGACGTCGACACGGCGTGCGCGCTCGAGTCGGGCCGCCCGGCGTTGCTGGTGGTCGACGACGCCGAGTACGTCGACGACCCCGGTGGCCGGCTCGCGGCCCTCGCCGAGGCCGGCCACGTGTGCATCATCGCGGCCGGTCGCCCCGACGCGCTGCGCCAGGCCTACGGCCACTGGACGGGTGTGGTGCGCCGCAGCCGGCTGGGGCTGGTGGCAGCCGGCGGCGGCGAACTCGATGGCGATCTGCTGGGCGTGGTGCTGCCGCGGCGAATGCCGATCGCGCCGCGGCCCGGCCTGGTGTGGGCGGTGGACGGTGGGCGCGCCGAGTTGGTGCAGGTGGCGACCGACGAAGCCCACCCCGGGGCCACTAGGCTCGCCACCCGATGAAGCGGACGAACCACTCAGCACGCCACACCACTCGCGCCCTCGGCGCCGCCGGCCTCGCGATCCTCGCGCTGGCTGGCGTCGCCTGCTCGAAGAAGACCGAGGACACCACCCCGGTTCCGCAGTTGATGCCCCGCGTGGCCATCACCTCGGTGAAGGGCGACACGCAGAGCCAGCTGATGGCGGCGATCTACGCCCGCGTGCTCGAGAACAAGGGCGTGCGCGTCACCCGCAAGGACCCCGTCGACATGGACCGCGCCGAGTACTTCCAGGCGCTGCAGGACGGCCAGTTCGACATGATCCCCGAGTTCAGTCGCGATCTGCTGAAGTTCGTGCTCGACGCCGTCGAGAGCGGCACCACCACGGTGCCCACCACGGCCACCACCGATCCGGCGCCGGCCACCACTCGCGCGCCGATCCTGATGCCCACCACCACGATCGCCACCGAGACCACCGTGCCCACCACCGACACGGGCAGCGCCACCACCACCGCCGACAGCAGCACCACCACCACGTCGAGCGAGACCACCACCACCACGGTGGAGAGCACCACCACCTCGACGCTGGTTCCCACCAACGAGCGCTCGGTGACGGCCCAGCTGTTCGCGATCAACGGCACGATCCCCACCACGCTCATCGCCTACGAGGGTTCGCCGGCCGAACGCCGCGACGTGATCGGCTGCTCGGCAGCCACGATGAAGACGCTGTCTCTCTACCAGTTGTTCTCGCTCACCGACCTGGCCTCGCTGGCCCCGCAACTGCGCCTCGGTGCCCCGGCGGCATGGATCGCCGACGACGAAGCCGGGCTGGCGGTGTTCGAGCAGTACTACGCGCCCGAGTTCGCCGATGTCGTGACGGTGGAAGCAGCCGACATCGCCACTGCGATCGCCGACGGCACCGCCGACTGCTTCGTGGTCGACTCGTTCGACCCGGTGATCACCGAGCAGCAGCTCTCGCTGTTGTTCGACGACCAGTACATGCTGCCCAACAACTCGCTGATCGTGCTGATGTCATCGACGGTCAATGCTCCCGAGGTCACCGACGCGCTCAACTCGCTGATCGGCATGCTCACCACCGAGAAGCTGAACCAGATGCTGCGCGAGATCGAGGTCAACGGCACCGATGTCGCCGTCGTCGCCAACGCCTTCGCCGACAACCTGTAAGGATCGGCTTCGATGATCACCGTCGCCGACCTCACCAAGCGCTTCGGCTCGAAGCTGGCGGTCGATCACCTCGGCTTCGACGTGCGCCCCGGCGTGGTCACCGGCTTCCTCGGCCCCAACGGCTCGGGTAAGAGCACCACCATGCGCTGCATGCTCGACCTCGATCGCAGCCAGTCGGGTACCACCTTGTTCGACGGGCGCCCCTACCGCAGCCTGCACCGGCCCCTGCACGAGGTGGGCGCGCTGCTCGACGCGGGCTACGTGCACCCCGGCCGTAGCGGGCGCAACCACTTGCGCTGGCTGGCGGCCAGCAACGGCATCGCCCGCCGCCGCGTGGACGAGGTGCTCGAGCTGGTGGGCCTCGGCTCGGTGGGCGGCGCACGCGTGCGCAGTTACTCGCTGGGCATGAAGCAACGCCTGGGCCTGGCCGGCGTGCTGCTGGGCGACCCGCACACGGTGATCCTCGACGAGCCGGCCAACGGCCTCGACCCCGAAGGCATCCGCTGGATCCGCGACGTGCTCACGCACCTCGCCGGCCAGGGTCGCACCGTGCTGGTCAGCAGCCACCAACTGTCCGAGATCTCGCTGATGGCGAACGACCTGGTGGTGATCGGGCAGGGCCGCCTCATCGAGCAGTGCACCGTTGCCGACTTCGTCGATCGCCACGCCGACCGGTGGGTGCGAGTGAAGTCGCCCGCGGTCGCCGGCTTCGCCTCCACGCTGTCCGCCGCCGGCGGCGAGGTGGTGGCCGTCGACGACACCACGCTCGACGTGCACGGCCTGGCGTGCGAGCAGGTGGGCGAGCTGGCCGCTCGCGAGGCCATCGTGTTGCACGAACTGTCGCCGCAGACCGGCTCGTTGGAGGACGCGTTCTTGAAGGTCACCGCCGCCGCGCAGGAGTACCGTTCGGCCGCGATGGGTGGTGGCGCATGATCAACCTGCTGCGGGCCGAGTGGATCAAGCTGCGCACGGTCACCATGAACTGGGTGCTGGGCATCATCGCCCTTGCGTTCCCGTTGGTGGTGGCCCTGCTCACCGCCTACTTCCGCGGCGACGACACGGGGTTCAACACGCTCACCACTCGCGACTACGTGGGCGTGCTCACCGGCACGTCGGTGGTCAGCGCGCTGCTGTGCGGTGTGGTGGCGGCTGCCTCGATCACCGCCGAATACGGGTTCGGCACCATCCGGCCCACCTTCGCCGCCACACCCAAGCGCCTGCACGTGGTGCTCGCCAAGGGTGCCGTGGCCGTCGGGTTCGGCATGGTGCTGGCCACGATCGTGCAGCTCATCGGCTGGTTCGCCGGCAGCGCCATCGCCGATGGTCGTGGCGCCACGATGGACCTCGCGTTCGCCGACACGGCCGTACCGGCGATGGTGGGCACGGTGCTGCTCACCGGCATGATGGCGCTGGCCGGGTACAGCTTGGGCATGATCACCCGCAGCACGCCCGCGGCAGTCTCGATCCTGATCGTGTGGCCGCTGATCGCCGAAGGCCTGGTGGGTGGCCTGCTCGGGCTGATCCTCGACGACAGTGATGTCGGCCGCTGGATGCCGTTCCAGGCCGGCATCCGCATGGCCGTGCTCGACCTCAACGACGGCGGCCCCACCCGCCTGGCCGCCGGCATCTACTTCGGCGCCGTCGCCCTGGCCCTCGCGTCACTGGGCGCCTGGTCCGTCAACCGCCGCGACGCCTGAGTCAGGGCTGCGCGGGCCGCTCGCGGTCAGCGGGCGCGGAGTTCGAGGGCGTCGCGCTTCAGCAGCACGTAGCGACGATCGTGCTGGTCGATCCAGCCGAGGCGGATGAAGCTGGCAATCGCCTTGTTGACCCGCTCGCGCGAGGCGCCCACCATGCCGGCGAGCTCTTCCTGCGTGATCGGCAGCTGGAACTCGTCGTGGCCGTCGGACAACTCGAGCAGGCGCTTGGCGGTACGGCCGGTGACGTCGAGGAACACGCTGTCCGCCAACGCCTCGTCCATCACCCGCAGGCGCGTGGCGAGCAGGCGGGTGACCCCCCACAGCAGTGCCGGGTCGCTGCGGAACGCGCGCACCACCGGGTCGAACGGGATCGCGAACACGGTGGACGGCTCGAGCGCGCGAGCGAGGGCCGAGCGCGGACCGTCGTCGAGCAGCGACATCTCGCCGAACAGGTCGCCGGCATCCATCAGCGCCACCACGGTTTCGCGATGGTCGATCGGATTGGCGATCGCGATGGCCACGCGGCCACTGATCACGAGGTACAGGGATTCGGCGACATCGCCTTCACGGAACAGCACGTCGCCGCGGATGAGAGGGAGTTCCGAGCCGGACGCGGCCAGGTCGCGTATCAGCGCGGCCGGTGCGTCACCGAAGAAATCGGTACGGGCGAGCAGTTCTTCGTGAGCCATGTGCAGATGACGGTACTACCCTCGCCATGGTGTCCACACAGCAAGCGATGACTGCCCACGAGATCGTGTGGACGATCGTCGTCGCCGGCGGGTCCGGCCAGCGCTTCGGCGGACCCAAACAATACGAACAATTGGGCGATCGGCGGGTGCTCGATTGGGCCGTCGGCACCGCTCGCCAGGCGTGCGACGGCGCCCGCGACGGCGTGGTGATCGTGCTGCCCGCGGCCGACGCCGCCCGCGAAGGTGGGGTGGCGGGAGGCGCCAGCCGCAGCGAGAGCGTGCGCGCCGGCCTGGCCACCGTGCCCACCGAGGCCACGATCGTATGTGTGCACGACGGCGCTCGCCCGTTCGCCGACGCCGCGCTCTTCCAGCGAGTGATCACGGCAGTTGCCGCGGGGGCCGACGCGGCGATCCCCGGCACGCCGGTCACCGACACGATCAAACAGGTCGACGACGACAGCTCCGTGGTGCACACCCCGCCCCGCTCGCACCTCATGGCCGTGCAGACCCCGCAGGCGTTCCGTGCGTCGGTGCTGCGCGCCGCCCACGCGAGCGGCGGCCCGCTCAGCAACACGGCCACCGACGATGCTGCGCTGGTGGAAGCCGCCGGTGGCCGCGTGGTGGTGGTGCCCGGCGACGCCCGCAACCGCAAGATCACCGACCCCGACGACCTGCACTGGGCACGAGCACAACTGGAGGGCACCATGGCGACGGGCAGCCAGATCCGCGTCGGCCAGGGTTTCGACATCCACCGCTTCAGCGACGACCCCACCCGGCCGCTCGTGCTGGGTGGCGTCGTGTTCGACGGCCACCCCGGCCTGCACGGCCACAGCGACGCCGACGCGGTGGCGCACGCGGTCACCGATGCGCTGCTCGGTGCCGCCGGGCTGGGCGACATCGGCGAACACTTCCCCGACACCGACCCGCAATGGAAGGGCGTCGATTCGCTGATCCTGCTGCGCCAGGCCGCCGCGCTCGTGCGCGGCGCTGGGTACGCGATCGGCAACGTCGATTGCTCGGTGGTGTGCGAGACGCCGAAGCTGGCGCCGCACAAGCCGGCGATGCAAGCACGCCTCAGTGAGGCCGCCGGGGCGCCGGTGACGGTGAAGGGGCGCCGGGCCGAGGGCCTTGGTGCACTGGGACGACAGGAGGGCATCGCCGTGTGGGCGGTGGCCGTGATCAACAAGGTGGGTACGCCGTGAAGCCGAAGAAGCCTGCACAAGGAGGACCGCGCGGGGCACGCACCTCGGGCACCGGCAAGGCGCGGCCGCGCCCGGCCAGCGGATCGGGCAGTGCCGGCGGGTCGCGCTCCAGCAGTGGTGGCCCGGGTTCCGTGGGCGGTGCCGCTGGCGCGGGTGGTGCCGCCGGTGGACCGCGTGGCAGTAGCGGTGGTAGTCGCTCGGGCGGCGGGTCGCGTTCCAGCGCCAGCAACCGCGGCGTCACCGGGTCGCGCAAGTTCGCCTCACGTGGTGCTGGTCGCACCGGGCGCATCGCGCGACCCGGCGAAGAGCCCCGCGCGTCGTCCACCGACAAGCCGCTCGGCGGCGAGCAGGTGGAGGGTCGTCAGGCCGTGCGCGAACTGTTGATCGCCGGTAATCGCCGGGTGAAGGAGATCTGGGTCGCCTCCGATCCCGACGAGAGCGAGATCGTGAGCGACATCGTCGAGATCGCCAAGACGATGCGCATCACCGTCACCCAGACGGCGCGCAAGCGACTCGACATGCAGGCCCGCAGCGAAGCCCCACAGGGCGTGATCGCCTTCGCCTCGCCGCTGCAGGAGGTTGAACTCGACACGCTGCTGCAGCGCAAGGGCGGCCGGGTGCCGTTCCTCGTGGCGGTCGACGGTGTCACCGATCCGGGCAACCTCGGAGCGCTGCTGCGCTGCTGCGATGGCGCCGGCGTGCACGGCGTGGTGCTGCCTCGCCATCGTGCGGTGCACGTCACTCCCACGGTGTGCAAGGCCGCCGCTGGTGCGGTGGAGTACGTGCCGATGGCCATCGTGGGTGGGCTGCCCGCGGCGTTGTCGCGGATGAAGGACGCCGGCGTGTGGATCGTGGGCCTCGACGACGCAGCCGATCGCAACCTGTTCGAACTGGGCGACCTCGCCGCCGACGCGATCTGCCTCGTGCTGGGCGCCGAGGGCAACGGCCTGTCGCGCCTGGTGCGCGAACGCTGCGACATGATCGTCAGCATCCCGATGCGCGGCCGCCTCAGCAGCCTCAACGTCAGCGCCGCCGCCGGCCTGGCCACCTACGAAGTCGCCCGCCACCGCTCCTGACGCATCGCCGCGCCCCGGCCCATTCGCGAGGGTTTCCACGTGGGCAGGTCACGCCGAAACCCTCGGGAATGGTGAGAAGCGGGAGCGTCGGTGGTGGTAGAGCGCGACAAGTTCCTCGAGGATGCCGCGCAGGTCGAGCAGGTCGATACGGGTGACCCGTTCGATCTGCCAATCCACCGAGTGCATTCCTCGGTCGCGGCGCTTGTCCTTGGTGCTGCCCTCCAACCCCAGGTGATCCGAGTGCACGTCCACCTCCACCGCCCAGCGCACCTCGGGCACCGCCATGTCGATCCGCACCGACCGGCCATTGGGCAGCACCAGCCGCTCCTGTGCCTGCACCGGCACGCCGGCGCGCAGCAGCCCACGGAGCACCAGGAGCTCGGGGTGCGACTCTGCTGCGGCACCATCGTGGCGGCGCAGCAACACCTTCGCGAAGACATCGGAGCCAGGCCGACCCTTCGCGCAGAGCAGCCGCGCCGTCGCGCCCAGCGCCTCAACGGAGGTGTCGCCACGCTGCAGCATCTGCTCGATCACCGACGACAGGTCGGCCACCGTGAGATCGCGACCGAGGTCGAACGCGAGACGGTCGAAGGTGGCCAGATGGATGCCGTTTGCCAAGGTGCGAACATGCTCGGGCGGCGTGACTGTGGATTGGCGCAGCAACACGAAGTTGGGAACGTCGAGACGGAGCCCGTGCGGGGTGCACAGGTGCACCTGCGACGAAAGGGGCATGCGGCGCAACCCGGTGAGCGCGCCGGCGGTGGGACCGGTGATGAAGCCCGACGGGTGCTGCAGACACAGCACGACCAACCGCGCCTCCATCGTCAGCGGCACACCTGGCACGCGATAGACGCTGTGCCCCACGGGCATGATCACGCGGTCGTCGATCAAGCGGCGACGACTCCACTCGCTGACGCCGCACTGGAGCAGTTGGCTGGCGGTGATCGAACCGAGTTGCCGCTGGATGACGACGACCGCGGGGGCGGTGAGGAGTGGCATGACGACCTCCACGAACAGTGCTGTCGCTGGAGGAAGTCAGCCGCGACCATATCCACCCCACCCCCAATCCCAACCCGAGGGTTTCCACGTGGGCAGGTCACGCCGGAACCCTCGGGAATGGTGCGCGGGGACCCAACCCGAGGGTTTCCACGTGGGCAGGTCACGCCGGAACCCTCGGGAATGGTGCGCGGCCGTGCAGCCGGGTCAGCCGGGTTCTTCGGTGGTGGTGGTGCCTTCAGGCAGCGACTCGGGCGCGGTGGGGATGGTGGACGACAGGTCGAGCACGGTGGATGTGGTGGTGGTGGCCCGCACTCGCGGGCACGTCACCTTCACCACCTTCTGCTGCTCGAAGCTGAAGGTCGCCGTGGCGGTGTCGCCGAACATGTCGACGAAGTTCCGCAGCGAGGTGGTGTCGTCGTCGCACGACCGCTCCACCACCGACACCCGCCGCAGCAGCCAGCCGTTGGCGAGTTGCACCACGTTGTCGTCGAGCACCTGTACCACGCCGGGCAGCTTGATCGCCGTCGCCGTGGGGCCGGGCACGAGCGCGAACCACAGCACCGCGTCACCCAGCAATCGCGCCGCCACCGTGCACTGCCCGGGTTGCTCCCACAGCGGGCACGACATCTCGCCCGGTGTACCCGCCTTGATCACCATCGTGCGCGTGGGGTCGAGCAGCAAGGCGAGGTCGGCGTCGAGCAGGCCCTCGGTGACGCCCACACCACCTGGTGCTTGCACGGTCGTGACCCAGTGCACCAGATCGACGCGGCGCGGCGCGGGGCTGGCCGACGACAGGATGGAGTCGGACACCGCGACCTCGGCACCGTCGTCGGAACCCGCCGTGAGCCACCCGACGGCCACCACCAGGGCGACCAGCGCGACCAGCGACATCCAGAAACGCAGGGTGAAGAACTGCCGCACGGCTGCGAGCGTAGGTCAGTCGGCGGCGTGAACGGCCGCAGCCGCGGCCAGCGCCGCGCGACCGGCGGCAACACCGATCGCGTCGATCACCTCGTCAGTGTGGCCGAGGCCCACGAACAGCGCCTCGTAGGCACCGGGTGCCAGCGCCACCCCCTCGGCGAGCATCGCGTGGAAGAACGCGCGATACACCGCTTCGTCGGTGGTCTTCGCCTGCTGGAAATCGACCGGGGGGGCACCGTCGCCGAAGAACATGCCCACCAGCGTTCCCACCACGGGGAACGAGGCCGGCAACCAGGCAGCCGCGAACGCAGCGGTGAGCACGGCCGACAGCCGCTGGGCGCGGGCGCGCAGCAGGTCGTAGGCCGCGGGGGTGAGCTGCTCGAGCGCTGCCCGGCCGGCGGCGGTGGCCAGCGGGTTGCCGGCCAGCGTGCCGGCATGGAACACGGGGCCCAGCGGCGACAGCGTCTCCATGATGTCGCGGCGGCCACCGACCGCGCCGATCGGCAGGCCGCCACCGATCACCTTGCCGAACGTGGTGAGATCGGCACGTACGCCGTAACGCTCTTGCGCGCCGCCCGTGCCGAGACGGAACCCGGTGATCACCTCGTCGAACACCAGCAGCGCGCCCACCCGATCGCACTCGGCGCGCAACCCCTCGAGGAAGCCAGGGGCGGGGGCGACGACACCCATGTTCGCGGCCACCGGCTCGACGAACACCGCGGCGACCTGCTCGTCGAGCACGGGCACCTGGTTGTAGGGCACCACGAGTGTGTTGGCCACCGCGCTGGCGGGCACACCGGCCGTGCCGGGCAGGCCGAGCGTGGCCACGCCGCTGCCACCTGCGGCGAGCAGGGCGTCGGTGGCACCGTGGAAGTTGCCGTGGAAGATCACCAACCGGTCGCGACCGGTGAACCCGCGCGCCAGGCGCACTGCCGTGCTGGTGGCCTCGGTGCCCGAGTTCATCAGGCGCACGCGCTCGCAGCTGGGCACCCGGCGGCTGATCTCTTCTGCCAGCAGCAGCTCACCCGGGGTGGGCGCGCCGTACGACGTGCCACCTGCCGCCGCCGCGGAGATCGCCGCGGTGACCGCAGGATGTGCGTGGCCGAGGATGATCGCGCCGTAGCTCTGCACGAGATCGATGTAGCGGGTGCCCTCCACGTCGAACACATACGGCCCTTCGGCGCGCTCGACGAGGTAGGGCGTGCCGCCCACGGCCTTGAACGCACGGATGCTGCTGTTCACCCCACCGGGGATGACCGCACACGAACGAGCGAACAACTCGGCATTGCTGCGCGGCAGATCGTGGGGCAACGGGTTCATGCGTGGGCTCCCCCAGCGGCGCGGCCGGCCTGCGCTTCCGCGAACCAACGAGTGAGATAGGTGAGCACGATGTCGGCACCCGCGCGGCGGATGGCCGTGAGGTGCTCGGTGGCCACTGCATCGTGATCGATCCAGCCGTTGGCCGCGGCGGCCTTGATCATCGCGTACTCGCCGCTCACGTGGTACGCCGCCACCGGCACATCGACGGCCGCCTTCACCTTGGCGATGATGTCGAGGTACGCCATGGCCGGCTTCACCATCACCATGTCGGCGCCCTGCTCGAGGTCGGCCAACACCTCCACCATCGCTTCACGAGCGTTGCGCCAGTCCTGCTGGTACGCCTTGCGGTCGCCACCACCGACGATCGCACAATCGACCGCGTCGCGGAAGGGGCCGTACAGCCCGCTGGCGTACTTGGCCGAATAGGCGAGGATCGCGGTGTTGCGATGGCCGGCGGCGTCGAGCGCGGCGCGGATGGCCCCCACCTGCCCGTCCATCATTCCGCTGGGCGCCACCACATGGGCACCGGCGTTCGCCTGCGCGACGGCGATCTTGCCGTAGATCTCGAGCGTGGCGTCGTTGTCGACGCTGGTGTGCGGATCACCGGGCGGACCATCGAGTACTCCGCAGTGGCCGTGCGACGTATATTCGTCGACACACAGGTCGGCCATGATCACCATGCGGTCGCCCACGATGCCGGAAAGATCTCGCAATGCCTGCTGCACGATTCCCTCAGGATCGAATGCCTGAGAGCCGATGGAATCCTTGATGGACGGCACTCCGAAGAGGATCACGGAGCGCACGCCGAGATCGGCGAGTTGCCGCACCTCCTCGCGCAGCGACGCTCGCGTGTGCTGCACCACGCCGGGCAACGACGCGATCGGCTGCGGTTGGTCGATGCCTTCGCGCACGAACAGCGGGGCGACCAACTGGCCGACGCCGAGGTGGGTTTCGGCCACGAGTTCGCGCATTGCCGCCGAACTGCGCAGCCGCCGCGGTCGGGAGGCGGGGAATTGGCCGGTCACGGACGCGTATCGTATTCCCTGGGCCTCGGGAAATGGCACAGGAGGACCGCGTGGTGGATGACAACTCGGCCGCCGTCCGCAGGACGCAGGCCTTGGTGGCACTCGAGCAGCGCGCCGTCGCCGCACGCCACGCCGGCAACTTCGAGCAGGCGGCGACGATGTTCGCCGACGCCGCCGACCTGGCCGACGAACTGCAACAGCAGCTGAACCTGCAGATCCGCCAGGCCTGCTGCCTGCTCGCGATCGAACGCCACGACGAAGCGGCGGCCCTCGCCGAGGTGGTGGCGCAACAGGCTCGCGCTGAACGGCACCTGCCCGAACTGGTGGATGCACTCGGCCTGATCGTCGACCACCACATTCGCTCCGACAAGGTGGCCGAGGCCGCCAGCGTGCTGGCGGAGGCCGCGTACGTCCTGGAGGAGCTGCCGAACGACGCGGCCAACTACCTCGTGCTGCAGAACCTGGCCGTGACGTACACGCTCTCCGGGTTCGTGGAAGCCGCGCTCGACCTGTACGACCGGGCGCTGCGCCTTGCCGACACCGACGCCGCCCGCCAGTTCACCTACGCCAACATGTCGTCGGCGTACCACTACGCGGCGCAGCGCGAACCAGACCCCGAGGCGCGCCTACGGCTGTTGCAGGACGGGCTGTACGCGGCCACCGCGGCCGTCGACCCCGAAGGCGGCGGTGAGGCCCTGGCCGTGGCTGCCGCGCTCGCCCACCGGTCGATGATGCTCGCCGAGCTCGGTCACTACCACTCGGCGCTCGACGACGCCCGCACCGCGCTGCGCACCGCGCACGAGGCCGGCATGCGCGAAGAGCAGGTGGTGGCCATGGCCGGCGAGGTGCTGGCCCGCTGGGGGGCGACCCACGACCCCGAGGTGCTGGAGTTGATCGACCAGGTGCGCGCGCTCGCCGCCGAGGTGGGGTTCACCGACTACCTCGGCCCCGTGCTGCGAGTGGAAGTGGAGGCGTTGTGGGCCCACGGCCGCTTCGACGACGCACGCGCCGCGCTGGAACGGAATCTCGCCGCCGCCGACCACAGCCTGCAGGACGAGCGCCGCGCCCGCTGGGAACACGTGCGCCTGGGCGTGGAGCACCGCAAGGTGGCGGCGATGAGCGTCAGCGACCCACTCACCGGGCTTCCCAACCGCCGCCACCTGGCCACGCTGCTGCCCGAGGTGCTGGGCGACAGCTCACCGGTGTGCGTGGGCGTGGTCGATCTCGACGGGTTCAAGCGGGTCAACGACGACTTCGGCTACCTCCAAGGTGATGTCGTGCTGCAGGAGGTGGCCGGCGTGCTCGAACGCACCCTGCGCCGTGGCGACTCGGTGGTGCGCCTCGGCGGCGACGAGTTCGTGATGGTGCTGCGTTCCACCTCACCCGGCGACGCCAAGCATGTGTTCGAGCGCGTCCGGCAGTTGATCGCCGGCCGCACCTGGAGCGGCATCCCCTCCGACGTGCGCCTCACCGCGTCGGTGGGCGTGGCCACCGGCAGCGGATCGTTCGACTCCAGCCGGGTGCTCGCCGAGGCCGCCACCGCGCTGCAACAGGCCAAGCGCGACGGCCGCGACCGGATCGCGTTCCGATGACCGGCTGCCCGATGACCGGGTGCCGATGACCGCCGGCCGGTAGCGTTCGCAACGATGGCAGCTCAGGCTTGGTTCTCTCGCGGCGAGATCGACGTCACCCCCGGGTCCGTCGCGGTCGTGCAACTCACCGTCGTCAACCTTGCCGACACCACCGACTCGTTCGTGCTCACGCCGGCCGGGATGGCCGCCGGCTGGACCACGATCGAGCCGGCCACGATCACACTGTTCGGCGGCACCCAGCAGGAGGTGGAGGTGCACGTCACCCCACCGTTGCTGCCGTCCACCACCGCCGGGCCCACGTCGCTCAGCGTGCGCGTGGTGTCCCAACGCGACCCCGACGAGGCCCGTTCGGCAGAGACAGTGCTGAACATCGCCGCCAGCCACCAGCGCCGGCTGGATGTGCTGCAACCCGCCCAGCGCGGCCGCTACGCAGCCACCTACGAGATGATGCTCGAGAACCGCGGCAACACGCAGGCCACCTGCCGCATGCACCTCATCGACCCGTCGGGCCGCGTCGAGGCGGACTTCGATCCACCCACGGCCGGCGTGGAACCCGGGGCGTCCACACTCGTGCGCGCCCGCGTACGGGCTCGCGGCCTGCAGTGGGAGCGCCGCCCGCGCACGGTGAACTTCCGCCTCGATGCCGACGAGCCCGGAAGCCCCACCGCCTCCGCGAGCGCGATGTTCGTGCAGGCGCCGGTGGTGCCCGAGCGGCTCGCCGGCGTGCTGATGGCGCTGATCGGGCTGGCCGCCGTTGGCCTGCTCAGCTGGGTGGCGGTCGTGCGGCCGGCGGTTCGCGACGCGGCGCGCGATGCCGTCGCCGACGCCCTGCCCAGCACCACCAGCGTGGTGGGCGCGACGCCCGACGACCCCGATGCCACCAACCCGCCATCCACGACGCCCGGCGACGAGGTGGGCCAGATCGCCAACATCCCATTGCCGGTGACCGTGGCGGTCGGCCAGACCGACTCGAAGAGCTTCACCGTGCCCACCGGCCAGCGGCTGCTGGTGACCGACATCGTCGTGCAGAACCCCAACGCCGATCAGGGAACGCTGCTCGTGCAGCGCAACAGCGTCACGCTCTACTCGTTCCGGCTCGACAACATCCTGGGCGATACGTCGGTGCCGCTCGTCACCCCGATCGAGTTCCTGGCCGGCGAGCAACTGGTGGTCACCGTCACCTGCCGCGGGGTGGGCGACCCGACGATCGCCACGTGCGCGCAGAACGTGTTCGCCAGCGGACGCCTGCTGGCAGACTGAACCCCCAGCCGAGCCGAGCCGAGTTCAGGCCCCGGGCCACGCCGGTGAGCCGGGTCCCAGCTTCACGCCCTTGGGCACCACCTTCACCGCCACGGTGGCCACTTCGCCACCGGGAACCTGCGCCACCAGGGTGCGCTCACCAGTGCGGTCGGTGGCCCGCACCGGAATCGTGGCCAGCAGCACACCCGCCGCGTCGGTGGTGACGGTGAGCGACTGACCCGTGCCGTCGGCCCACCCGATCGTGACCGCCGCATTCGGCGTGAAGCCTTGGCCGGTGACCACGAACCGCGAACCCACCAGCACGGCGGCCTGCGACGTCGCCAACGTGGGCGAATAGAACGCATCGCCGCTGAGCAGGATGGTGGCGTAGATGCCGTCGCTGGTGCTGGCGACCAGGGTGGCCGTGCGCCGACCTGCCGCGCTGGGGTGGAAGTCGACCACCAGCGCACACGTGGTGCCTGCAGGGATCCGCTTCACCGTGGTGCACTCGTCGGCCGAGATCGTGAAGTCCTGAGGGTGCTCGCCGGCGAGTGCGAGCGAGGTGATCCGCACCGACGCGAAGGCGACGTTCTCGAGCGCGAACGACATCGGCTCGCCGGTCTGGCCCACCACCAACGAACCACCGTGGGCGCCGCTGGGCGACGGCGACAGCGTGGGTTCGCCGCCGATACCGCTGAGGTCGGCGGTGACCGACACGGCGCCGAACCCCGCCTCGGCGATCGTGAGCACCGACGTGCGCGGGCCCGACGAACTGGGCATCAGCATCAGGTGCACCGTGCACCGGCCGCCGGGCGGCACGGGCACACCGGCATCGTCGACGCAGGTGCCACCGCTGACGAGGAAGTCGGGGTTGTCGGCAACCACCGTGGCCGGCACGAACGACGACTGGCCGTGGTTGGTGAGCACCAGGTACCACTCGGGGCCGGGATAGTAGACGGCCACGGTGCCGACATCGAGATCAGCCACCTCCACCAGCGGGGCACGATCGAAGATGGCCACCTGGCGGCCCTCGACCGCCGCGCCGCCGAACGAGGTGCCCGACAGCGTGTCGAACGCCACGACGCGCCCGTTGGCCGACATGCTCGGGTGCGAGTTCGCGGCCGGCGCCGGCGTGAGGCCGTCGGCCAGCACCGACACTCGCCGCACCTCACCAGTGAGCGGGTAGGCGACGGCAATGTCGCCATCAGTTGGCCCGCCCACCACGCTGCTGCGGGTGGGGAACAAGTTGGTGGCCCGCGTCACGAACAGCACTTCGCCGTCGGCGTGGCCCAACGCCGGCTGGATCGCACCGGCATCGGCGGCCACCGGCGGGGCCGCCGGGTCGCCGGGTGCTCGGCTGACGAGGCGCACCACGCCGTCGGCACGGCCGAACAGGTACACCTGCGGCACACAGGCGGGGGCGCACACGGGCAGCACTGCGCCGGGCACGAGATCGGTAGCCGTGGACACGAAGGCCACGAACTGCCCGTCGCCCGACACTGCCGGGCTGTCGGCATTGCCGGTGTCGGCGCCGCCCGACGACGACACCGCGCGAACGCTGGTGCTGCGATCGGGGTTCGCGCGGTCCCACGCGTACACATGCGTGGTGGCGTGGCCGCCGGGCACCGGGCCCGACCCCCACTGAGGTTCGCCGGCTGCCGAATCGGCGTCGGAGGTGTAGGCCACCACCGTCCCGTCGGCGCTGATCGCCGGTTGGTGCAGTCCGCGGTGCAAGAACGCGCTCTCGGGCGACCCGATCGGCGTGCCCGCCACCGGTGTCGTGCGGCCCTCGTCACCGATGGGGATCGCCAGGTCGACCACGACCACGCCGGTGAGTTCGGGGGCGGCGACGCTGAAGCGACGGGTATAGGCGACCACCGTGCCATCGGCCGACACCGCAGGGCGGTCGGTGGGCACCGCATCGTCGGCGGCCGACGCCTCGAAGCCCGACCCGCGGCTGGCGGAGACCAGTTCGATGTCGCCGAGCGTGCCATTGCACCGCGGCAAGGTCTGGCGGTACACGTCCCAGCGGCCGCCTTGGTCGTCGTCGCGGAACAGGTCGTACGGCATCTGCGTGAGGAACGTGACCGTGCACGTGTCGGCACTGATCACCGGCCACGCCGAGTCGCCCGCGCCCACGTCGGCCAGCAACGGGGTGATCTCCAGCACCGTGCCATCCACGCGGTTCTCGAGGTAGATCGTGTGGTCGCGCGGGTCGGCGAGGTCGGAGGGTGCGCCGGCGTAGGCCACCAGTGACCCGTCGCCCGACACGCTGGGCGTGTGGGCCACCACGGTTTCGAGCGTCGGCGCGAAGGGCGCGACGGACAGCCGACCCGCAGCGACCTGGGTGGTACCGAGTGCTGCGAGCCCGACTGCTGTGCTTCCGAGGAGGAGCCAGCGACGGGAGGCCGGAGTGGCCGACGTGTGATGCATGGTGATGGTGTGCGGACCACGGAACACCGTGGGACAAGAAGGTTACTTGCCGGTAGCCAGATGCTGCTCGAGCGCCTGTACCAACCCCGGCAGGGAATGATCGGCCGCAATCACCGTCACCTTGAGTCCTACTGCAGTCACCACCGCAGCAGTTTGCGGCCCGATGGCCACCACGGTCGGTGGTGCCACCGGCCCGAATGCCACCGTCCACGCTCGCGCGGCCGACCCGCTGGCGAACAACACCGCGTCGGCGGCGAGGGCGCGGGCCGCATCGGCAGGTGTCACCTGGGCGGGGGCGGCGCGGTACGGGCGCACCACCGTCAGCGTCCACCCCTTGGCTGCCAGCCCGTCGGCGAGCACCGCTTCGCCCGCCTGAGCCTGCACCAGCAGCACCCGGCCCAACCCCGCGGGAAACTCGTGCACCAGGCCCTCGGCGCGTTGGCGAGCGGGCACCAGCTGCACCTGGTGGCCGGCGCCGGTGAGCACCGCGGCCGTGGCGGCACCCACCGCGGCCACCTGGGCCGGGGTGCGCCGGTGCCCCTGCAGGTAGGCCTCGGCCGCGTTGGGCGAGGTGACCACCAGCCAGTCGAACGCGCCGGGATCGACCGCCGCCAGGGCGGCGACACCGTCGGGCTCGGCCACGATCTGCACCAGCGGCACCACCACCGGCACCGCGCCACGCTCGCGCAGCAACTCGGCCAGACCGTCGGCCTGACCGCCCGCCCTGGTGACCACCACGCGGCAACCGGCCAACGTGCCCACTAGGCCCCGAGTTCGGCGCGCAGTGTGCGGGCCAACGCGGCAGCCTGCGCCAGCCGCTCGGCCGATGAGCCGCTGACGGCCACGGTGCGCGTGATCGTCCGCGGCCCCGGCGCCGGGCCTGGCCCCGACCCCGTCGATTTCGTCACGTGGAGATTCGCCGAATCAGCAGCGAGGAATCCGGTCAGCCGGTCGCCGACGGCGTGGGCGGCCACCGGCAACGAGCAGCCAGTGCCCAACTCGGCCAGGAACGCCCGCTCGAGCGACACCGCCGCGCGAGTGGCGAGGTGGTCGATCGCCGCCAGCAGATCGGCCGTCGCGGCGTCGTCGGCACGGCACTCGAGCGCAACGCATCCCTGCCCGGGCGAAGGCACGAACGCGTCGAGCGCCAACTCCTCGGCGATGCGATCAGTGAGGCCCAGGATCTGCAGCGCGGCCACGGCCATCACGAGCGCGCCACCCTCGGGCACCTTCGTCAGCCGGGTGATGATGTTGCCGCGCAGCTCCACGAACTGCAGATCGGGCCGCACGCAGGCCAGCTGTGCACGGCGGCGCACCGAACCGGTGGCCAACGTGGCCCCGTGCGCCAGGTCGGCCAGGCGGGCACCCACCAGCGCGTCGCGTGCGTCGCGTCGCTCGGTGAATGCGGCCAGCTGCAAGCCATCGGCCACCACCGAGGGCAGGTCCTTCGCGCTGTGGGCCGCGAGGTCGGCATCGCCGCGCAACACCGCGTGCTGCACTTCCTTCACGAAGACGCCCTGGCCGCCCAGCGTGTGCAGCGGCACGTCGGTGCGCTGGTCGCCGAGCGTCTCCACGAACACCAGCTCCACCCGCAGCCCCGGGTGCGCGGCCATCAGTGCGTCGGCCGCCAGCTGCGCCTGAGTGGTGGCCTGCGCGCTGCCACGGGTGGCCAAGCGCAACGGACGCCCGGAAATCGCAGGCATCACCGACATCGCCGCGGCTCAGCCGAGATCGAACAGTTCGCGCACGGCAGCGGCATTGCGCTCGCCCTGCGGGCTGCCGGCGTCGTCCTTCAACCGCACCGACATGGTGTGCAGCAGCTTGGCGACAATGCCACGGCTGAGTGCTTCCACCGCCTCGCGCTGCGCGGGTTCGAGTGCGGCCAGCTTGGCGGCGAACCGCTCGAGCTCGGCCAGGCGTACGTTCTCGGCCTTCTCGCGCAGCTGCGCCACCAGCGGCGCGGCTTGGCGGGCCGTTACTTCCATGCCGAAGCGCTCGACCTCTTCGCCCACGATCTCGTGCACCCGCTGGGCCTCGTCGGCGCGGCGAGCGAGGCCGCGAGCAGCCCAGTCGCGCAGGTGGTCGAGGTTCAACAGCGTGACGTGCGGTGACTGCTCGACGTCGCCGGCGACGTCGCGCGGCACGGCGATGTCGACGATCAGCAGCGGCGTGTGCACGTTGACGCGGGCGGCCGTGACGAGTTCGTGATCGATGATCGAGGTGCCGGCACCCGTGCAGGTGAGCAGCACATCGGCGTCGCGCAGCGCGGCACCGAGCTCGCTGAAGGGCACGATGTTGCCGCCGACGCGCTGGGCCAGCTGCATCGCCCGCTCTTCGGTGCGGTTGGTGACTGTGATGTTGGTGGCGCCGGCACCCACGAGGGCGACGGCAACGCCTTCGCCCATGTCGCCCGCGCCCACCACGAGCACGCTGCGACCGGCAAGGCTGCCCAGCCGCTCGTTGGCCATCTCCACCGCCGCGTGGCTGACCGACGCGGTGTGCTTGCCGATACCGGTTTCGGTACGAGCACGCTTGCCGGTTTCCACCGCGTGGCGGAACAGCAGGTTCAGCGTGGCCTTCGCGCCGCCTTCGGCCTGGGCGGTCTCCCAGGCATGACGCACCTGGCCGAGAATTTCGCTCTCGCCCAGCACGGCCGAATCCAGGCCGGCGGCCACCTCGAACAGGTGGGCCACCGCCGCCTCGTCGTGCTGGCTGTACAGGTGCGGGTGCAGCTCGTCGGGCGGCATCGCCCCCAACTCGCAGAAGAAGTCGCGGATGTCGGCGTACGCGCCGTGGAACTTCTCGGCGACGGCGAACACCTCGGTGCGGTTGCACGTGCTGAGCACCGCTGCCTCGCGGATGTTCTGCCGGCTGACGAGCCCGGTGATGGCCTTGCAGAGCGCGTCACCCGACACGGAGACGCGCTCCAAGAAGTCGATGGGAGCCGTGCGGTGGTTCACACCGATGACGACGATGCTCATGCAGTTTCCAACTCTACGCCGTTGCCGAGCGAGGGCCGCTACCCACGGCGCCACCGACACCGCCGGAGCGGCGCTGCTCGTGGTAGCTGAGGATCTGCAGTTCGACCGCGAGATCGACCTTGCGGGTCTCGATGCCGTGCGGCACGTTGAGCACCACCGGCGCGAAGTTGAGGATGCTGGTGACACCGGCCTTCACCAGCCGGTCGGCGGCATCTTGCGCGGCCATCCCCGGCGTGGCGATGACCCCGATGTTGACCCGCTTGGTCTGCACGATCTGCGGCAGGTCGTCGATGTGCCGCACACGCACCCCGCCCATCACCGTGCCCACCTTGTTGTCGTCGACGTCGACGATGCCGGCCACGGGGAAGCCCCGCTCGCCGAACCCGCCGTAGCCGGCGAGGGCCTGGCCGAGGTTGCCGGCGCCGACGATCACCACCGGCCAGTCGTGCGTGAGGCCCAGTTCGCGACGGATCTGGTACACGAGGTAGGCGACTTCGTAGCCGACGCCGCGGGTGCCGTAGCTGCCCAGGTACGACAGATCCTTGCGCACCTTGGCGGCGTTCACGCCCGCCAGTTCGGCCAAGCGCTCTGACGAGATGCTGTCGACACCCTCGTCGCCCTGCTCGCCGAGCAGGCGCAGGTACACGGGAAGGCGCGACACCGTGGCATCGGGGATGCGTCGACGGGTGCGTTCGGGAGCCATACCGGCTGACACGTTAGGCACTCGTGCACGCGTTCACAAAGCCAGCACGACGCCGCGGCTGCCGGGCGGCCTACGCTGCTGGCTCGATGAACGCCGCACTCGCCGCCGCCGCCGCCTTGGTCGCATTGGCGTTCTCGCTCAGCACGCTCGACCGTTGGCTGCGCCGCCGGCGACCGCACGAACTGGTCTGGACGGTGGCACTCGCGCTGTTCTCGCTGGGATCGTTCGCGCTGTGGTGGGCCGAGGCCGACGGCTGGAGCCTCGGCGCGTTCCGCCTGTTCTACCTGGCCGGCGCGGTGCTGAACGTGCCGTGGCTGGCGCTGGGCACCGTGTACCTGCTGGGCGGCCCGCAGCTGGGCGACAAGGTGCGAACCTGGCTGGTGTTGCTCAGCGGGTTCGCTGCCGGCGTGGTGCTGTTCGCGCCCACCCGGGCCCCCGTGGCCGGTGGCGAGTTGCCCACCGGCAGCAACGTGTTCGGGGTCGGCCCGCGAGTGTTGGCCGCCGTCGGCTCGGGCGTGGCCGCCGTCGTGATCATCGCTGGGGCGCTGTGGAGCGCGTGGCGGGTGTGGCGCGGCCGAGTGCCGTCGCTGGGCGCGCCGCGCATCATCGCCGCCCCCCGGCAACTGGCGCTGGGCAACGTGCTGATCGCCGTCGGCACCCTGGTGCTCAGCGCCAGCGGCACGCTCGCCGGCCGGCTGGGCAAGGATCGAGCGTTCGCGATCACCCTGCTGGTGGGCATCGTGGTGTTGTTCGCCGGCTTCTTGGTGGCCAGCACCCACCCGCGCCGGCCGATCATCGCCCCGGTCGCTGCCGAGGGCAGCGCCTCAGGTGAGGCTGCGGCGTAACAACTTGCCGTTCACGTTGCGCGGCAGTTCGTCGACGAACACGATCTTCGACGGGCACTTGTAGCGAGCCAGGTTGTCGCTGCACCACGCGATCAGCGTGTCTTCGTGCGCCGCAGCCCCGGGCGTGAGCACCACGAACGCCTTCACCGCTTCGCCGTGGTGGGGGTGCGGCACGCCCACCACGCCCACCTCGGCCACGTCGGGGTGCTCGAGCAGCACCTCTTCCACCTCGGCCGGGTAGACGTTGAAACCGCTGACGATGATCAGGTCTTTCGCCCGATCCACCAGGTACAGGTAGCCGTCGTCGTCGGTGACGGCGATGTCGCCCGTGCGCAGCCAGCCGTCGGCGGTGAGCACCTTGGCCGTGGCCTCGGGATCGTCGAGGTAGCCGGGGAACACGTTGGGGCCCTTCACCCAGATCTCGCCCGTGTCGCCGCTCAGCGCGTCGTCGCCGCGTTCGTCGACCACGCGCACTTCCATGCCGGCCAGCACCTTGCCCACCGACCCCACCTTCGGCGCGATGCCGGCCGAGCTGGTGACCACCGGCGACGCCTCGGTGAGGCCGTAGCCCTCGCGCAGATCGAGGCCGTAGCGCTCGCGCAAGTGGTGCGTGGCTTCCTCGGGCATCTTGGCCGCACCCGTGAGCGCCAGCCGCACTCCAGCGAAACTGTCGGCGGGGGCGTCGGCGAAGTGGCTGAACGCCAGCCACAGCGGCGGGGCGCCGGGGATCACCGACACCTTGCGCTCGGCGATCGTCTCCAGCGCGGTGAACGGATCGAAGCGCTGCACCAGCACCACCGTCGCTCCTCGAGCCAAGCTGAGCCCGAGCACCACGTTCAGCCCGAAGATGTGGAACACCGGCAGCACGCCGTACACCACGTCGGCGGCGACGATGCCATCGGTGGACGCACCTTGGTCGATGTTGGCCAGCAGGTTGCCGTGGCTGAGCATCGCCGCGCGCGGCGCACCGGCGGTGCCGCTGGTGAAGATCAGCACGGCCAGGTCGTTGGCCTGCACCTCGATGGCCGGCAGTTGCTCGCCGGCGAGCAGATCGTCGAACGCCAGGTCGCACGACACGGTGCCGGCCTCGGTGGCCACCACGGTGCGCACGCTGGGCACCCGCGCCCGGTCGACGTGCGCCCACGCGGCTGCGGCCGATGGCTCGACCACCACGATCGTGGCGCCCACGGTGCGCAATTCGCGTTCGATCTCGGGAGCCGGGCTAGCCGGGTTGAGCGGCACCACCACCGCACCCAGCCCCAGTGCGGCGAGGTACAGATCCACGAAGTACCGCCCGTTGCTGCACAACAGCGCGATCCGGTCGCCGCGGCCGAGGCCCGCGGTGGCGAGGCCGCCGCGCACATGAGCGACCTGCTCGCGCAGTGCGCCGTACGTGGTGGGGCGCCCACGGCTGTAGATCGCGACGCGGTCGCCCGGGTGCGAATCGATGATGTGCGCGAGATTCACGACTACAGGCCCCCTCTGCCGCTCGCCGTGATGCTAACTCAGAGCCTGAGCAGCGAGATGATGCCGGAGAGCAGCACCGCCGCCAGCAGCAGGCCGAGGGTGAGCGTTGTCGCGGGGCGCATGCCGCCACGTTACCGGCCCGGTTCGCGGCCCGGCCGGCGGCCCGGCCGGCGACCCGACCTGCGACCCACGCTCAGGGGGCGGGGCGCAGCGTCACCGGCACGGCGACACCGGCGCCGGCCGCGCCTTCGGCCAGCGGCGCGATCGTGACCTGATCGCCCGGCCCGAGGCCCAGCTCGTCGGCCAGCGAGCGGCGCTCGAGCACGAGCGCCAGCATGCCGGTGTGATCGAGCACGAGGCCGATGGAACCCGCACCCAGGCCGTAGGCGGACGACACGCGCTGCGCCACCCGCACGGTGGTGTTGGGCAGGTCGCCGCAGGTGAGCTGCAGGCGCGCACCCTCGGCGTGGCCCCACGGGGCGAGGTCGTCGGGGCCGATGTTCAGCTGGCAGTTGCCGAAGCGATCCACCCACAGCACGTCGGTGTGCAGGCCACCGCCGTCGGCATCGCGATGCAGCGGCACCACGCCGGGCAGTAACTCATCGGCATCGACCGCGGTGCCGAGATCGGCCAGGTCGACGCCGTTGCACAGGTGGCCCGCCACCGCGGCGAACACGTCGCGCGCCGGCAGCACCGCGCCCGGGCTGGGCAGGTGGTACGCAGGGTCGTTCAGCACCACAGCGCGACCAGCGCCGCCGGCCATCGCCACCGCGGAGGCGAGCACCCCGTTGTCGGGGCCGACCAGCACGCCCTCGCCGCCGGCCACCTCGATCGCGATCGGGCGACGCTCGCCGGCATCCACCACGGCCAACACCACGCCGGCGGGCACGTGACCGATGCTGCGCGCCAGCGCCAGGCTGCCGGCACGCACGTCGTACGCGGGGATCTGGTGAGTGAGGTCGATCACCCTGGCGTGCGCCGCGATGTCGCGCAGGATCGCGTGCACCACCCCGACGGTCTCGTCGACCAGCCCCAGATCGCTGAGGAACGACACCGTGTCATATCGACGCCCCATAGAGCGGGCAGGCTAGCGGTGCGCCGTGGCCGGTGATGTGGCCGGAAAAACGCAGAGGGCCGATGCCAACCCCCCGATGGCACCAGCCCTCTCCGGCGCAGCTCCTCGCGGAGCGCGACACCCGCCAGACGAATCTGCCGGTGGTCCTTTTCGACCGGTCCTCAGAATAGGCACACGCGCGGCGGTGAGAAAAGAGTCACAGCAAGAATTCTTCCGCAGGTGGGAATACGCGCGAAGCCCTCGGTTGCCCGATCAATGCGCACCCAGCTCGACGCTGCGCCGAGTGGCGGCCATCACGGCCTCCAACAGCGCCGAGCGAACCGCGTGTTCCTCCAACACCCGCAGGCCGGCAGCCGTGGTGCCACCGGGCGAGGTGACCTGCGCGCGCAGCCGCGCCGGGTCGCCGCGTTCCTTCAACAACGCCGCCGAACCGACCAACAACTGCGTGGTGAGCGCCTCGCTGTCGGCACGGCTGAGCCCGGCCAGCACGCCGGCATCGACCAGCGCTTCGGCGATGAGGAACACGTAGGCCGGGCCACTGCCGGCCAGGCCGGTGACCGCATCCAGTTGGTGTTCGGGCACCCGCACCACGAGGCCCACCGAGCCGAGGATCTCTTCCGCCCACGCCAGGTCGCCGGCCCCTGCCGTGGCGCCACCGGCGATCGCCGCCGCGCCCTCGCCCACCAGCGCCGGAGTGTTGGGCATCGAGCGCACCACCACCACGTTCGGCCCCGCGGCGGCCTGAAGTACTGCCAGCGGGATACCGGCCGCGATGCTGAGCAGGCGTGTGGCGCCGGCCGCGGCGGCCGCGGCACAGGCGGTGGGCACGTCGTACGGCTTCACGGCGATCAGCGCGGCGCGGCACGCGGGCGTGGCGTCGGTGACCGACACGCCGGGGAACAGGTCGCGCAGCTGGGCGGCGCGAGCGGGCAGCACCTCCACCACGGCCAGATCCGAGGGCGCCCACCCTGCGTGCAGCAGCCCACCCACCAGCGCGGCACCCATGTTGCCGCCGCCCACCACTGCCAACCGGTACGAAGTCATCGCGCCAGGCTACGCAACGGGTCGGGGAAGGTCGGGGAAGGTTGTACCGGGCGGGCGAAGCGACTTCCCCGAGGTTCCGCCCGCCCGGCACTCTCACTGGGTACGGCGAGATCGCGAAACCGGCAGAATCGGGCCGATCCCGGGGCAGGTGGTCCGTACGGTTCGCCGACGGTGGTGAAATTGTGAAAACCTTCGTGGTACGTGTAACGCGGAGGGGTGAAGCGGACACTCTCCGCGCGGGGGCTGCGAGCGGGCAGCAGCCGGGGACTTGCACAGGCGGGTGCACTATGACGTTGGACGAGATCCGGTCGATCATCGTGGCGAGTTCTCCATCCGATTGGTACGTCGCGCCGCTGGGTCCTACGTACTTGCACTCCTTCGGTGGTGGCCGACCGGCCGAGCATGCCAGTCGCGCCTGCTTCATCCCCGAGGTCAGCCTGGGCATCGCCTTCGGGCTCGATGTCGACGACGAGGAACTCGACCTCGACCTCGGGTGGAACCGACGGTTCTGCAACCCGGCGGTGTCGCGCTCGTTCGCCGACGTGTTGTGGTGCGGGATGCTGATCGAACGGCGGATGCAGCTCAACGTGGACGGGTGCCGCGCCGTATTCCCGATCGACGGCGGGCGGTTGGGCCCCGCTGACTGCCGCGCCGACCTGTTCGGCGCTCCCTCGTTCGACCTGCGTCTCGCACGGCTGGTGCACTGTCTGTCGGGGCTGCAGGACACGCTGTTCGACGAGTACATCGCACGCGCCGGGCTGGTGGAGGTGGCCGAGCGGTGACCCTCGAGCGCGAGGCCACCTTCTCGTCGTTCTTCCACGAGCACGAGCCGGCCGTGCGGCGAACTGCACGCGGCCTGGTGACGCAGAGCGAGGTCGACCACGTGGTGGCGGCCACGTTCACCACGGCGTGGCGACGCTTCGCGGAGATACCCGACGGCGCGCCTCGTGCCTGGTTGGTGGGAGTGACCCGCAACCATTCCCGCAACCTCACTCGCTCGCGTCGGCGCCGGACCATGCTCGTCGACACGCTCACCGCGTTGAGGCCGATGGATGCGGCCGACCTGTTCGCCGACCGGGTCGACCCGCTCGAACTCGCCCGGCTGCACGCCGCCGTCGCCCGCCTCAGCGAGCAGGACCGCGAACTGATCCGGCTGGCGGTGTGGCAGGAACTGCAACCTGCGGAGATCGCCGCCGCGATGGGCACCGATGCCAGCGCCGTGCGAGTGCGGCTGCACCGCGCGCGCCGTCGACTGATTCTGTTGATGAACGAGACCAGCGCCGACCAGGACTGAACGACTGAACGATCCAGCCCCAGATGCCCGGCGCGTCCTCCTTGCGTACACAACTACTCCGGCGACCGTCTCGGAGATGGAGACGATTCAGCCCCAGATCGGGGGATGAGACGATTCAGCCCCAGATACCGGAGGCGAGGTGGCCGCCATCGCGATCGCGATCGCGTGGCCCAGGTTCAGCGAGTCGACACCGTGGTGCATCGGAATGCGCACCTGGTGGTGAGCCGCGCCCCGTGACGCGGCGGTGAGGCCCGGGCCTTCGGCGCCGGCCAGCAGTGCCAGCTTCGCCGGCCGCGGCATGACGAACAGGTCGGTGGCCGTGAGGTCGGGTGTGAGAGCCCAGGTCTCGAACCCGGCCTCGGCGATGGCCGCGAGCGGCTGGGGCCAGGTGGTGGTGCGCACGATCGGCAGGTGGAAGATCTCGCCCATCGACACGCGCACCGAGCGCCGCGCGAACGGATCGGCACACCTGGGGTCGAGCACCAGTGCGTCGAAACCCAGGCCGCGTGCCGAGCGCACCACGGTGCCCAGGTTTACGAGATCGTTCGAGCCTTCGATCACCAGCAGCCGGGTGGCCGTCGCCAGCACATCGGCCAGCGACGGCAGTGGGTGCCGCTGCACCGAGGCCAACACACCACGGTGCAGGTCGAACCCCACGATCTGCTGCATCACGACGCGCTCGGCCACGTAGACCGGGGCAGCCACCGCCGTCACCTGGTCGCGCAGCTTGCCGTAACCCTTCGGGGTGAGCAGGAACGAGCGCACCTGGAACGGTGAGGTGAGCAGGCGCGACACCACCAGCTCGGTCTCGGCGATGAAGAACCCGTCGGCCATGGGGCGGTCGCGCAGGCCGACGAACTCGGCCACTCGCGGGTCGTCGGCCGACTCGATGGTGATGGGCACCCGCCCAACGCTAGGAGTCGCGCCGACCACCCGTACAAGATGGTGTTGCGAACGTGTGTTCGCCGCGCGAAGCTGGGTGCCATGACACGCACCGCCACCCCCCACCTCGACGAGGCCGAACTGATCTGGCAGCAGTGCCTGTTCGCGTTCGAAGACCCCACGGTCGATGCCGGCTTCAGTGGTCTCACCCGCACCCAACTCGACGACACCTCCTGGGTCGACATCGTGCCCGGTTGGTTGCGCGGCGCCGACCTGGTGTTCGCCGAACTCGTCGCCCGCCTGCCCTGGGAACAGCGCGAGGTCACCATGTACCAGCGGCGGCTGCCCGAGCCGCGGCTCACCGCGTGGTGGACCACCACCGACGGCCTCGAACCCCTGCCCGTGCTGGGCGAGGCACGCGCGGCCCTCACCCGCCACTACTCGCTGCCGTTCGACTCGATCGGCTGCAACCTGTACCGCGACGGCCGCGACTCGGTGGCCTGGCACGCCGACCGCGAACGGTACGAACACGAGGATCCGGTGGTGGCGATCATCAGCACCGGCACCCCGCGGGTGTTGCACATCCGCCCCAAGGCGGGCGGTGCGTCGCGCACCTGGCGGTTGGGCCAGGGCGACCTGCTGGTGATGGGCGGCGCCTGCCAGCACGACTACGAGCACTGCGTGCCCAAGTCGGCCACGGTGGAAGGGCCTCGGCTCAGCATCGTCTTCCGCCACCACCTGGCCGCTGGCTGGGTCAGCGATACCGTGGTTTCCTGAGCGATACGAGCGTGCCCCCGCGAGCCCGAGCGCAGGCGGCCGTATCGGCGGCCGGATGCTCCCAGTAGGTGCTGCCATTGGCGTCGAGCACGACGACCGCGGTGTCACTGGGAAGCCCGCGCCAGACGATGGTGTCGATCTTGCCGATGCCCTCGACGACGAGGAACGTCACGTCAAGGGGTTTGCCGCATCCCGCACTGGCCCCGCCGGTTTGGGTGACGCCTGATGTCATGCCGACTCGGTAGAGGTATCCGACCGGGCTGTTGAGTTCGATGACGCGCGACCAGTGCTCCCAGGCCCAAGTGATCGACGCCTGCGTTGCAGAGCGGCCCTCACTCGCCCCGAGCGACGCGGCCAATGCCCTCCGCACCCGCGGTTCGACCGCTGCGAGGAAGGCAACGAACTCCGTGTCCGATGGTCGCGTCACACCCATAAGAGCATCACCGACACGGGAGTGCGCGACAGTCGAACGGAGTTTCTGCCGCGGTTCATCGACCGCAGTGTCACACCGAAACCTTGTCACACCCCTTGCGTACGGTTGTTCGTATGGACGTGCGGATGATTCGGGCGATGGCGCAGGGGGTGCAGCCGAGGGATCTGGCTGCGTGCCGTCGCGAGTTGGCCGACCTGGCGATGGTGCAGTCGATCCTGGCGTCGTTGGAGTTGCGGGTGTTGCGGGCGATGCGCGAGTTCAGCACCGATGCGGAGGGCGAGCATGCGCAGGCCACTCGGTCGTCGTCGAAGAAGTCGGCCAAGGCGAAGCGTCGGGCGGATGCAGCCGAAGCGATCCCGCAGCTGGATGAGGCGTTAGCCGACGGCGCCACCACGGCCGAGCATGTCGATGTGGTGGCCGAGGTGTTGGCCGGCCTGTCGGCCGCTGATCGGGTGCGGTTGGCCGGGCATGGTGATGAGATCCGGGTGAAGGCCGCGCAGTTGGGTGAGGGCGAGTTTCGTCGCTGGTTGCAGATGATGGTGCGCCGCCTGCGCCAGGACGACGCGGTTGCGCGGTTGGCCCGCCAGAAGCAGGCGTGTCGCGCGAGCTGGTGGCTCGACCAAGAGGGCATGTGGAACCTACGCGGTCGGTTCGACCCCGAGACGGGGGCACGGCTGCAGGGCCGCCTGCGTGGGGCGACCGAGCAGCTGGCACAGGGGCCGCTGCCCGAGGGTGCGCCCGATGATCCGGGCGATCGCCGGTTGTGGCTGCAATCCCACGCGTTGGCGCAACTGATCGATGGTGAGACCACCGTGGCTGGCGCCGCGTCGTCGGGGCCGGAGATGTTGGTGGTGATCGACGCGGAGACGTTGATCAACGGCGAGCACGACCGGACGGTGCTCGATCTGTTCGGGTTCGACCTGCCGATCGACACGATCCGCCGCTGGGCCTGCACATCGGCGATCACGCCGGTGATCGTCGGCCTCGATGGCACCCGGTTGATGTTGGGTCGCACGACCAGGTTGGCGTCAGCCGATCAGCGACGGGCCCTCGCGGTGCTGTATCGCACGTGTTCGTGTTGCGCCGTCCCGTTCGACCGATGTCAGATCCACCACGTGGACTGGTGGGACAAGGGTGGGGCCACCGACATCGACAAGATGGCACCGTTGTGCCCGCGATGTCACCACCTCGCCCACGAAGGCGGGCACCGGCTGCACCTGCACGCTGATCGCAGCCTCACCGTGATCGAACCGAACGGCACCGTGCACGAACACGCACCACCACAGGTGTGGCCCAGCCGGGCGACCGCCGCCTGACCCACATCACCCGGCCCGGCCGCCGTGATCGGGTCGGCGTTCACCGGCTGTTTGCGCAACAGACCACTGAGCCGCGACCATCAGTCGGTACGGTGAACGCGCGATGACCCTTCACCAGCTTCCCGACGTCGGCGATCCGCGCCGTGTCATTGCCCTCGATGCCGTGCACAACTTCCGCGACATCGGCGGCTACCCCACCGCCGACGGGCGCACCACCAAGTGGCGGCGCTTGTTCCGTGCCGACGCGCTCTATCGCCTCAGTGGCCAAGACGTCGACAGCGTGCGTCCGTTGGGGTTGCGCACCGTGGTCGATCTGCGCACCGACGAAGAACTCGAGTTGCGCGGCCGCTTCCCGGTGGATGAGCACCCGATCGACTTCCACCACATCGACGTGATGGACACCACGTGGGAGCGCGACGAGAACGACATCGACGACGTCGCCGAGTTCCTGTGCTCGGCCTACGAGAAGATGCTGCACCAGTTGCCGCACCGCTTTGCCGAAGCGATCGAGCGGCTCGGCGCGCCAGGTGCGCTGCCTGCCGTGTTCCACTGCGCGGCCGGCAAGGACCGCACCGGCGTGACGGCGATGTTGGTGCTGGGCGCGCTCGGCGTGCCCAACGAGTACATCGCCGCCGACTACGGCCTCACCGCCGAAGGCACGGCGCGCACTCGTGCCTGGGCGCAGCGCGAGTCGCCCGAGTTGTGGCAGCGGATGGCCGACACCCCCTCGGCCTGGATGGCGGCCGAACCGGAGGCGATGCTGAAGGTGATCGCGGGCATCGAGGCCGCGCACGGCACGATCCGCGACTACGTGCTGCACATCGGCGTGCAACCAACCACCCTGGCCCACCTCGAAGCCGAACTGCTCGAGTAGCGGGAAGAGGCGGATCGCCGCAGCCGTGTCGGCGCGGCCTACGCTCAGCCTCATGAGCGGCACCATTGCACTGCAGGGCGGCGGCCCCTTCGAGGCCAACGACGAACTCGACGCACGACTGCTGAAATCGGTGGGTGCCAGCAGCGTGGTCGTGCTGCCCACGGCCGATGCATTCGAACGGCCGGAGGTGCTGGTGGCCGCAGCGATGAACTGGGGCGAGCGCCTGGGGGTCGATGTCGAGGCGCTGATGGTGTTGCGCCGCGGCGAGGCCACCGAACTGGGCCCGGCCAACATGGTGCGCACCGTGCGCGCGGTGTACCTGGTGGGCGATCAGCCGCTGCACCTGCGCTCGGTGCTGAAGGACACCCCGCTGTTCGACGCGCTCAAGGAAGTGCTGGCCAACGGCGGGCTCGTGGTGGGCACCGGTGGCAGCGCCGACGCACTGTGCGATCCGATGATCGACCCGCGCGGTGGCGCATTCACCCTGGGCCTCGGCCTGGTGCAAGGGCTGGCCGTGGTCACCGAGGCCGAAACGTGGTCGCCCGAACGGTTGCACCGCACCCGCAAGCTGGCCAACACCACGTTCGCGGTGCTTCGCACCGGCGATGCCCTGGTGCACACCGCAGCAGGTTGGGAGCGCGTCGGCCAGCCCGAGGTGGCGGGCGATCTGAGTTAGTTCGTCGCTGGTTCCGCGACCGAGCACACAGCCCGGCCGCGAGGCGGCTCAGGTGGTGGCGGGTGCCGACGTGTCGGCCGCGCTGGTGGTGGTGGCGGCCGACTCGTCGGGCGTGATGCGCATGATGTCGACCACGAAGGTGAGGGCCGAGTTCGGGGGAATCAGGCCACCCGTGTCGACATCGCCATAGGCGAGGTCGGCGGGGATGTCGATCTGGTAGCGACCGCCCACTTGCACGCCCACGAGGCCCTGCTCCCAACCCTGGATCACCATGCCCGCACCGAGGCGCAGGTCGAGCGTCTTGCCCGTGCCGTAGTTGGTGTCGAACTCGGTGCCATCGGCGCTCAGCACGCCCACGTAATACACGCGCAGCACGTCGCCGTTCTTCGCCTCGGGCCCAGCGCCCTCGGTGATGGTGGTGACCTTCAACTCGGTCGGGTTCGCGGCCGGCAGTGCGACCTCGGGCTTGGTGGGCGACTCGATCGGATCCACGGTGGTGGTGCTGGCCGGCACGGTGGTGGTGGTGGCCGCAGTGGTGGTCGAGTCGTCGTCGCCACCCACGAGGTACAGCACCGCCACGAGCGCGACGACGCTGGCGATGATCAGGAAGATGCGCAGACCGAAGCGCTTCGTCTTCTGCTTGCGAGCCTGCTTGGCCAGTTCTTCCAGTCGCAACTGGCGGTTGGCCTTCTGTCGTTCACGCTTGGTGGTACCCACGAGGGGGGAAGGCTACCGGACCAAGGGTGCAGGTGCGTAGTGGACCGAACGGCAAGGAATGCTCAACCTGGCTACTCCGCGTGCCGATGCACCACTCGACGTTACCGGTCACGCAGAGGGCGACGGGAGGGAGGGGTTCGATGGAACAACGTCAGGGCGCCACCGCTGCTCCGCGTCGCCCCGCCGGCTCAGAGCGTGTCGCCGAAGTTCTGCGGGTGCACCAGATCCACCGGGTCGCCGGCCACCACTCGGCCGTCGGCATGCACGTGGAACCAGCAGCCGCCGAGGTTGTTGAAGCGCAGGTCGCTGCCATCGAGCGCGCGCCGCAACGTGCGAATCAGGCCCGCGTGCGTGATCACCAGCACTTCGCCACCGGCGTTCTCGGCAGCGATCGCGCGCAATGCAGCCAGCCCGCGAGCGGTCACTTCGGCGGGCTGCTCGGCGCCTTCCGGCCGTCGGTTGTCGGCCAGCAAACCAGGCCAGCCGGCCTCGATCTCGGCGACGGTGAGGCCCTCCCACGGGCCGAACGCGTTCTCCATCAGGCCCGGGTGCAGTTGCACCGGCCCGACCCCCAACGACTCGGCGATGATCGCCGCGGTGTTCGCCGCGCGCTGCAGGCTGCTGGCCCACACGGCATCGAACGTGCCCAACACCTCGGCCGCGGCCACCGCTTGCATCATGCCCGCATCGGTGAGCGGGGGGTCTGCCTGGCCTTGCCAGCGGCCCACGGCGTTCCATTCGCTCTCGCCGTGACGGATGGTCAGCAGGCGCGTGGTGGGGTGTTCGGCGTGTCTCTCAGCGATGGGCGGCACCGGGTGGAGGGTAGCCGTCAGCAGGCGAAGGACCGCCACTACGCTGCCGCCATGGCAACCCTTCGTCTGTTCGCCGGTGCTCGCGAAGCTGCGGGCACCGGGCAGGCGTCATTCGACGGCACCACCGTGGCCGACGTGCTCACCGCAGCAGTCGACGCCTACGGCGAGCCGTTCCGTTCGGTACTCGCGCATTGCAAGGTGTGGGTGAACGGCGAACCGGCCGAGCTCCATGCAGCAGTCGGGTCCGGCGACGAAGTGGCGGTGCTTCCGCCCGTGAGTGGAGGGTGTACATGAGGTCCGAACTCGATCCGAGGGCGCTGCCGCTCGAGGAGTTGCGCTCGCTGCGGGCGGGTCTGCAGCACGAGGACGACGTCGTCAGCTACGTGCGCCGCCTGGCCCAGGCGCGCCTCGATCTCGTGCGTGCCGAGACGGCCCGCCGCGCCACGGGCGAGAGCGACACCGACCTGTCGGGCGAGCTGCCCACGATCTTGGGGAACCACCTCACCGGCGGCCCGCCGCGCCCCCCGCGGCCCGCCGACGACTTCAGCGGGCACCCTCTGGCGCTCGCGCTGGAACGGCTGTGCCACGAAGGCGGCAGCACCGACCTGCCCGCGCTGGCGGATGGCGAGCTCCGCGACTATGCCCATCGGCTGCAGATGTTCGAGCAGGAGCGGTCGCAGGAGCGCAAGGAGCTGTTCTCGCGCATCGACGCGCTGAGTGCCGAACTGGTGCGGCGCTACCGCGACGGCGAGGCCGACGTCGACGGCCTGCTCGCTCAGGACTGATCGGTGCCGCCGATGCCCGACGTACGGGAGGAACTGGACCGGCGCCTGGCAGACGTGGGCGACTTCATCCGCACCCAACGCCAAGTCGCCCGGATGAGCGTGCGCCGTTTGGCCGAGGTGGCCGGGGTCAGCAACCCGTACCTGTCACAGATCGAGCGCGGCCTGCGCAAGCCGTCGGCCGAAATCCTGCAGCAGATCGCGAAGGCGCTGCAGATCAGCGCCGAGACGCTGTACGAGCGCGCCGGGTTCCTCGGTCCCGACGCCAGCGCGCGCACCGTTCGCGAGGCGATCGCCGCCGACCCGCTGCTCGATGCCGAGCAGCAGAAGGCGCTGCTGCAGGTGTACGAGAGCTTCGTCGGGCACCGCCGGCTCTGACCCTTCACCTCTGGAATGCCGACCACACGGATAGTGTTTCAACTCGTCGTGCAACGCGTAGCTGTGCTCTCACTCCACACGTCACCCCTGGCCCAGCCGGGTTCGGGCGACAGTGGCGGGATGAATGTGTACGTGCGCGAGCTGTCATCGGCCTTGTCGCACGCCGGCGTCGACTGCACCACCTTCACGCGCCGCACCAGCGCCGAACAGCCCGACGTGGTGCAGGTCGAGCCGGGCCACCGAGTGGTGCACGTGACCGCCGGCCCGTTCGACCTTCCCAAAGAGCAGCTGCCCAGCATCCTCACCGAGTTCGGCGACGCCGTGCGCGACCACTTGCGCGGTGACTTCCCTGCCGACGTGCTGCACGCCAACTACTTCCTCTCCGGCCTGGTGGCCCACCGGCTGAAGCACGAACTCGACCTGCCGTTCGTGAGCACGTTCCACACGCTGGCCAAGGTGAAGGCCGAGGGGGGCGACACCGAACCCGAGTGGCGGCACCGGGCGGAGATGGAGATCATCGCCTGCGCCGACGCGATCTGCGTCAGCTGCACCGAGGAGGAAAGCCAGTTCCGCCGCCTGTACGGCGACCCCAAGGGCCGAGTAGAGATCGTCGCGCCGGGTGTCGAGCATGCGTTCTTCGCGCCCGGCGATCGCCGCGGCGCGCGCCGCGCACTCGAGTTGCCGTTCGATGCGCCGGTGCTGCTGTTCGTGGGCCGCATCCAGCCGCTGAAGTCGCCCGACGTCGCGGTGCGGGCGCTCGCGCTGCTGGCGCGACCCGACGCGCTGCTGCTGGTGGTGGGTGGGGCCAGTGGCACCGAAGGCGACCACGAGGTGGCCCACCTGCAGGCATTGGTCGACGAACTGGGCCTCACGCAGCAGGTGCGTTTCGTACCGCCGCAGCCGCACCACATCCTGTCCACGTACTACCGCGCCGCCGATGTGGTGCTGGTGCCCAGCCGCAGCGAAAGCTTCGGCCTGGTGGCGCTCGAGGCCTCGGCCTGCGGCGTGCCGGTGGTGGCCGCCGGCGTGGGTGGCCTGCTGACGCTGGTGGATCACGGCGAAACCGGCTACCTCGTGCCCGACCGCGACCCGGCGCTGTTCGCCCACTATGCCCGCGAGATCATCGACCACCCGTCGCACGCAGCTGCGCTCGGGGCCCGCGGCGCGGTGCGGGCAACTCGCTACACGTGGGGTTTCGCCGCTGCCCGCCTGCGCCGCCTGTACGCCGACCTCGGGGTTCGCGAACGGGTGGCCTGCGGGTGACCGACTACCACCTGCCGCCCTCGCTGGCCGACTACGAAGCCGCGATCGACGGGTGGTTGCACGGGTTCGCCCGCAACCCCGACGGCACGGCCAACCCGCTGTTCGAGGCGATCGACCGCGGCGAGCCCGGCGACCCCGAGCCGCGGTGGTACGTGCGCTTGAAGGGCGACGCCAAGGAACACATCACGGTGTGGTTCACGCTCGGCCAGCGCACGCTGCGCTACGAGGTGTACGTGCTGCCCTCGCCGCACGAGAACGTCGCCCAGGTGTACGAGACCGCGCTGCGGCGCAACGAGAAGCTGGTGGGTGCGCACTTCGCAATCGGCGTGGAAGACGCGCTGTACCTGCGCGGCGAGCTGCTGCTGGCTGCGCTGAACGGCCCCGAGCTCGACCGCGTGCTCGGCTCGCTGTACGTGTACGCCGAGGAAGCGTTCCCCGTGCTGCTCCGCCTGGGCTTCGCCAGTCGCTTCGCCTGACCGGCTGGTGAATCAGCAGTCGCACCAACGTGCAGGAGATCGCGCAGCGACTTCGCCCGCTTCCCCGGCCTCACGTGGCGCGATCCATTGGCGACACCTCGCTGAACAGCGCGGACTGACATCACAGAGGGTGGAGACGAGGGGAATCGAACCCCTGACATCTACCTTGCAAAGGTAGCGCTCTGCCAACTGAGCTACGTCCCCGTGGCGGGCCACACGATACCGGGCGCGACACCACACCCGGACGGGTTCAGTCCCCTCGCTCAGTCCTTGGTGGCGACCGCGTTGGGGGTGACGTTCATCTTCGGCACGTACTCGGCCACTTCCACCACTCGGCCTTCGCTGAGGTACTTCACCCGCAACTCGATGCGGCAGCCGGCGCAGGGGCCGTAGAAGCGTTCGGTGACCTCGGTGCCACAGCGCGGGCAGGCGAGCGTGAGGGTGTCGGGAAGGTCGTTGCTCATGACCACTCAGATGATGTTCAGCGCGTCGAGCGTTGCCGCGGCAGCTTCGTCGGTGAGTTGCGTGTGGGTGCGCCAGTCATCTCGCTTGGTGGCCCAGCTGATGAACTCGTGCGCCGACGTGACGGCCACCGGGTGGTGGTTGTCGGTGCCTTCGTGCACCTCCCACGGGCCGTCGCCCGCCGCCCGCACCAAGCGGTACGTGACGTGCTGCAGGTCGGTGAACACGAAGTTCACGCCCACCCGCAACGGCTGCAGCGCCTCGGCACACATCTGCGGCGCGCCGGCCATCATCCACTCGATCGAGGTTTCCAACGCGAGCGGGTCGTGCGGCAGGTCGGCCGCGCGACGAACGGCGCCGCCGATGTCGTGGCGCAGGTGGCAGTAGTGGTCGAACACGATCGCGTTGGCCAGCAGGTGCAGCGGGTGACTGCCCAGGTCGTTGATCGGCACCACCATCTCGGCCATCGGCGGCTCTTGCATCGCGGCCAGGCTGGCGATGCCCTTCTCGCTCCACTCGCGGTACTCGGCCTTCACCTGGGCGACGGTCCAGTCGCGACGAGCCTGCACCGGCACCTCCGCGTCCACCTCCGACTTGCCGCTGTCGCCCTTCTCGATCGAGGCTGCGTCGGCGATCAGGTGGAACGTGGCAGCCATGTGCTGGGCGACATCCTGCACCCGCCAGCCGGCGCACGCGCTGGCAGCAGCCCACTCCGCGTCGGTGAGGGAATCGAACAGGTCGAGTGCGTGCGCGTGCTCGGCGCGCAAGGCATCGATGGCGGCCTTCGTCATGATCGTGCTCCCTGGAAGGATTGGTGCTGCGCTCACCGTAGCGCTCACGACGCATGGCCAGCCGTGGCGTAGCTTTTGGGCATGAGCAATCCCAACATTCGCGCCGGCCTGCAGATCCCCTCGTTCACCTTCCCGGGCGTGAGCACCGACGGCCTGTTCGACGTGGTGAGCACTGCCGCGGTCACCGCTGAGGCCAACGGCTTCGACAGCGTGTTCGTGATGGACCACTTCTACCAACTGCCGATGTTGGGGCGCCCCCGAGCAGAACATGTTCGAGGCGTACACGCTGCTCAGCGCCATCGCGGCCCGCACCGAGAAGGTGCGCCTGGGCTGCATGGTGGGTGGCATGACGTACCGCAACCCGGCCTTCCTGGCCAAGACGGTCACCTGCCTCGACGTGATCTCCAAGGGCCGCGCCATCTGGGGTATCGGCGCCGGCTGGTTCGAGCAGGAACACCACGACTACCACTTCGAGTTCGGCACGTTCAGCGACCGCTTCGAGAAGCTGGAGGAGGGCCTGCAGATCGCGAGGAGCATGTTCGTGAACGACACCACCACGTTCGACGGCAAATGGTTCAAGGTGACGAATGCGCTGAACGTGCCCAAGCCGGTGCAGGCCGGTGGCCCGCCGATCCTGATCGGTGGCAGCGGCCCGAAGAAGACTCTGCGGATGGTGGCCCAGTACGGCGACGCGTGCAACGTGTTCGGCGACGCGGCCGTGGTGCGCCACCTGATGGGCGTGCTCGACGAGCACTGCGACCGCCTCGGCCGGCCGCGCACCGATATCTGCCGCACGCGCCTGGGCAGCATCGTGGTGGGCCGCACGATGGAAGACGCGCAGAGCACGCTGAAGAAGCGCTTCGGCGACATCGACTCGATGCCCGCCGAGTTCCACGAGCGGCTGCGCAACATGTTCATCATCGGCGACGTCGACACCGTGGGCGAGCAGTTGCAGGCGTTCAAGGAGGCCGGCCTCGACGGCATGGTCACCAGCCTGATCGACCCCACCGACCTCGACTCGATCGCACTCGCCGGCGAGGCGTTGCGCCGCGTGTTCCCCTGACACTCGGCGGTCACGTCCGAAACTCGCCTGACCCGGGCGGGCGCGCCTCGTAACCTCGCGCCATGAGCGAGACCGCCGCCACTCACACGGTTCATGGCACCTGCCACCACGACTGCCCCGACAGTTGTGGGTGGGTGGTCACCGTCGAGTCCGGTTCGTCGCGGGCCGACGGTCCGGTCGCGGTGCAACTGCGCGGCAACCCGGCGCACCCGTTCAGCCAGGGTGAGCTGTGCCCGAAGGTGAACCGCTTCCTCGACCGCGTGTACAGCCCCGAGCGTGTGCTGCACCCGTTGCGTCGCGTGGGCGCCAAGGGCGAGGGGCGTTTCGAGCAGATCTCGTGGACGGAGGCGCTGGCCGAGATCGCCGGGCGCTGGGCCGAGATCATCGCCACCGACGGGGCCGAGGCGATCTTGCCCTACGTGAGTGCGGGCAACCAGGGCCTGCTGGCGCTGATGTTCGGCAATCGCTTCTGGAACCACATGGGAGCCCTCGGCGTCGACGGTTCGCTGTGCGGGGCGGTGGCCGGCGCGGGCGCGGCCACCACCAACGGCAGCGGCAAGGGCATCGACCCCAGCGACATGGTGCACAGCAAGCTGATCATCCTGTGGGGCACCAACACTCGGCTCACCAATCGCCACCTGTGGCCGTTCATCGAGCAGGCACGAGCGAAGGGTGCGCAGGTGATCGTGATCGACCCGATACGCACGATCACCGCCGAGTCGGCCGACTGGTTCCTGCAGCCGCTGCCCGGCACCGACGTGGCGTTGATGCTGGCGATGATGCACGTGCTGATCCGCGACGGCCTGATCGACCACGAGTGGGTGGCGGCGCACACCATTGGTTTCGACGACCTGGCCGCGCACGTGGCCGAGTGGACACCCGAGCGCGCGGCGGCCACGTGCGGGATCGCGGTCGCGGCCATCGAGCGGTTGGCCACGCTGTACGGCACCATCCGCCCGGCGGCGCTGCGCACGTTGATCGGTGCCGAACACCACGAGCACGGCGCGATGTTCTTCCGCACGTTGGCCTGCCTGCCTGCGCTGGTGGGCGCGTGGCGCGACCTGGGTGGTGGCTTCTCGCGCAGCGTGGGTGTGTGGAGCAGCGCCGTGCTCGACGAGGGCGCGCTCACCCGACCCGACCTGTTGGCCGGGCGCGAACCGCGAGGCGTGTGGATGCCGCACCTGGGGCGCGTGCTCACCGACACGGTGGCCCCGGTGAAGTCGCTGCTGTTCGTGGCCGTGAACGCGATGGTGTCGGTGCCGAACACCGAGCTCGTGCGCGAGGGCCTGCTGCGCGACGACCTGTTCACCGTCGTGCACGACCAGTTCCTCACCGACACCGCGCAGTACGCCGACATCGTGCTGCCGGCCACCACGCACATCGAGGCGACCGACGTGGTGACCGCGTGGGGCCACCTGTACCTCGGCTGGAACGAGGCTGCGATCCCGCCGCAGGGCGAGGCCGTCAGCAACAGCGAACTGCACCGCCGGCTGGCCGCGGCGATGGGCTACAGCGAGCCACTGCTGTTCGAGGACGACATCACGGCGCTGCGCGCGGCGCTTCCCACCATCGATCTCGACCGGCTGCGCGCCGAAGGCTTCCTGCGCGTGCCCTACCCCGAGGATGGTCGCCCGTTCGCCGACGGCGGGTTCGCCACCCCGTCGGGCAAGGTGCTGCTGCGCTGCGACGCGCTGGCCGCCGAGGGCCACCCGGTGCTGCCCACGTACATCGCTGCGGGCGAGGCGCCTTCCGCCGAGTACCCGTTCGCGCTGCTGACCCCCAAGCAGCACACCCGCTTTTTGAACAGCAGCTACTCGCACCTGCCCAAGCACGGCCCGCTGGAAGGTGGGCCATTCGTGGAGCTGGTGGCTTCGGATGCTGAGCGCTTGGGCCTGAGCGACGGGGCGTTGGCGCGAGTGTGGAACGACCGAGCATCGCTGGAGTTGCCGGTGCGGGTGAGCGAACGCTTGCGCCCGGGCGTGGTAGCGGTGCCGTGGGGTTGGTGGGGCGCGCAACACGCCGACGGCAAGGTGGCCAACTCGCTCACCAACGACACGCTGACCGACTGGGGTGGCGGCGTGGCCTACAGCGACACCGCTGTGGCGGTGGCCGCGGTCTGAGTGGGTGTCGGGCGGTGTACGTGGTCGCGATACTGGCAACCGCTGTGCTCACTGCTGTCATCGCCCAGTCATGGAGCGGACCTGTCGGCTGAGGTTCCATTCCTCGTCATTCAGATTTCGAAGGAAACGTTCCTGTGCGACTGCATCCTGCACAAGGTGCTGCGCGACGGCGAAACCCTGCCCACCAGCTACGGCCGCTCCACCTCCACCGTGCCCGCCCACCTGTTCCGCCACCTCGCCGCCCGCGACGGCGGCTGCCGCTACCCCGGCTGCAACCGCCCCGTCAACTACACCGAAGCCCACCACATCCACTACTGGGAACACGGCGGCCCCACCGATCTCGACAATTTGGTGTTGTTCTGCAGCAGGCACCCCGCGGCGCACCCCACGGCGTGCCGGCCCCTGAACACGGGGCGCCGCCGAACGTTTGGACGCGTCACACGTGACTAGGATTCTGGTCATGTCTGACGTGTTGCCGCTCGCCGAAGTGAAGGCCAAGTTCTCGGAGATGGTGGACCGCGTGGAGCGCCAGCACGACCGCATCACCGTCACCCGCAACGGCCGGCCAGCGGCTGTGTTGATGGGCGCCGACGACCTTGCCGCGCTCGAGGACACACTCGACCTGCTCTCCGATGCAGCGGCGCTACGCGAGATCGATCAGGCCCGCCGCGACGTTGCTGCAGGCCTCGTCGTGTCGGCCGATGAGCTTCGCGGCAAGTACCTCCGTCCGTGACCCGACCGGCGCAGGCGCTGCGCGTCGCGGCCTCGGCAGAGCGACAACTCGGCCGCCTGCCCGAACGCATCGCGGCAGCGGTCGTCGAGTTCATGCTCGGGCCGTTGTGCGAGAACCCACGGCGGGTCGGGCACCCACTGCAGCGTGAACTGGCAGGCCTGTGGTCGGCACGACGCGGTGCGTATCGCGTGGTCCACGAGATCGAGGACGACGCCTCGACGGTCACCGTCCTGCGGATCGATCACCGTTCCGACGTGTACCGGCCTCGATAGAACGCCTACGACCTGCGGATTCTCGCCACTCTGACGCAGGTGGTGAGGGGTAGCCTGGCCCGCATGGCAGGGGAGCTGATCTACGCATTTCGCATCATGCGCCTGCCGCTGCTCGACGCGGGTGGGGCCGCCATCGGGCGGCTCGACGACATCGTGATCATCCCTGGCGCGCGGGGTGCCTCGCCGCGAGTGTTGGGGTTCGTCGCCACCAGCCAGCGCCGGCGGATTTTCGTCAACGCCGGCCGAATCGCCACGCTCGACAGCGACGGCGCCCGCCTGCGGAGCTGGGACGTCGATCTCAACCCGTTCAAGCCGCGCCGCGGTGAGGTGTTGGTGGGTCGCGACCTGATCGATCGCCGCATCGGCGACGAGTTCGTCAGCGACGTCGCCCTGCGCCCGGCCACCGACGGCAAGCAGCACTGGTGGGAACCGGCCAAGGTGCGCCTCGCCCGTCGCAGCGCGCTGCGCCGCCGGCCCAGCTACCGCCTCATCGACGTCAGCGATCTGCCCACGCTGTTCCACACGGGTGCCGACACCGAGATGGCCGCCGAGGCCGCCCGTTTGCGCGACATGCACCCCAGCGACGTGGCCGGCGTGGTGCGTGCGTTGCCGCTCGCCCAGCGCAAGCTGCTCGCGGAAGCGATGGACGACGAGCGCCTCGCCGACCTGCTGGAAGAGCTGCCCGAGGCCGAGCAGCTGCGGATCATCGAAGGGCTCGACATCGAACGCATGGTCAGCGTGCTCGAGGAGATGGAGTACGACGACCTCGCCGACCTGCTGGCCGAGATGCCCGGCGAGCAACGCACCCGGGTGCTCGATGCGATGGACGAGGAGGACGCCGATGT
Source organism: Actinomycetota bacterium (assembly GCA_030645495.1). Classification (GTDB taxonomy): domain Bacteria; phylum Actinomycetota; class Acidimicrobiia; order Acidimicrobiales; family Ilumatobacteraceae; genus UBA668. The sequence continues at coordinate 69,909 of JAUSLV010000022.1, read as the reverse complement.
GATGCGGCGCCTGCTCGCCTACGAGGAGGGCACCGCCGGCGCGCTGATGACCCCCGAGATCATCATCCTCGGCGCCAACGCCACAGTGGCCGAAGCACTGGCCCAGATCCGCGACCCCGAGTGGCTGGTCAGCATCGCCGCGCAGGTGTTCGTGGTGCAGCCGCCGTACAAGCCGCCCACCGGTCAGTACCTCGGCGTGGTGCACTTCCAGCGCCTGCTGCGCGAGCCGCCCTCGATGCAGCTCGGTCGCTGCGTCGAGCAGGAACCGACGGTCACGCCCGACATTCTCGAGCGCGAGGTGTCCGAGCGGTTGGCCAGCTACAACCTGTTGTCGCTGGGTGTCTGCGACGAGGCCGGGCGGCTGCTCGGTGCGATCACGGTCGACGACGTGCTCGACCGCGCGCTCCCCACAGGGTGGCGGCAGCGCAGGCGGGTGAACTCCGGGTCGGTGTCGCCATGAAGCGGCTCGACCTCAGCACCCCCCGCCAGCGGCGGCGCGTCGGCGTGCACTACGACCCTGATGCGTTCGGTCAGTTCAGCGAGAGCATCGCCCGCACGATCGGCACCGCCCGCTTCCTGGTGTGGCAGAGCGGGTTCATCGCGCTCTGGATCCTCGGCAACCGCATCGAACCGTTCGACGGCAAGCAGCTACAGCTGCTCACCCTGTTGCTGTCGTTGCAGGCCGCGTATGCCGCTCCACTGATCCTGCTCGCGCAGAACCGCCAGGAGCAGCGCGACCGGATGACCACCGACAACGACCGGCGAACTGCCGAGCGCACCCAGGCCGATACCGAGTTCCTCGCTCGCGAGATCGCCAGCGTGCGCCTGTCGCTGGCCGACGTGCCCACCAGCAGCGAACTGCAGGATCACCTCGACCGGCTGGCGGAGGCGATCGAGCGGATGACTGCGCGACTCGACGAGATGGAAGCGGCGCGCCAGAAAGAGCGGTAGCCGTCAGGCGGCGGTGGCCGCCGCCGTGGCGGCGGCGTCGACGTGCTGCACGAGTTGCAGCGTCGCCTTCGAGAACTCGGCCCCCGACGTCCAGGAGGCGATGTGGTCGTCGTGCAACTCGATCACGAACGCGTTGAGCGCCTCGGCCAGTTGCCGCTGCTTGCTCGGCCACACCAGACGGTCGCGAGTGGTGACGAGTGCCGCGGCGGGAACACCCAGCGTGCGCGCGAACTCGCGAGCGTCGTAGCGGCTGAGCGACTGCCCGGCCTGCACGATGTGGAACGAGTCGTTGCGGCGCACCTCGGCCGCCACCCAGGGCACGTACTTGGCCAGCTCATGGCCCTCCCCCAGCAGCCGGCGAATACTCCAGCGCATCAGCTTCGGGTAGGCGCGCGTGCGCAGGATGAAGCCCAGTAGGTGCACTGTCTTCCACTGGAAGCGTTCGTACCACCGGGCGCGCCACTCGAGCGCCGTGGCCTGCACCACCATCCCGCGCACGAGGTGCGGGTGGCGCAGCGCCACCAGCGCGCTGATCGGGCCACCCATCGAGTAGCCGACGGTGATCACCGGCCCGACACCCAGCCGTTCGATCAATAGTGCGGCGTCGTCGGCTGCGTCGGCCAACTCGAACGGGTCGGGGCTGCGCAACCCGCGGCCGTGGCCACGGTGGTCGATAGCGACGAACGAGTAGTGCTCGGCCAGCTCCTCGTAGGCCGTGAAGAACTGCAGATCGGCGCTAGCCGTCCAGCCGTGCAACAGCAACAGCGTGGGTGCTGCCGGGTCGGCGTGGCGGTGGTGGCGATAGAACACCTCGCCGCGACCCTCCAGCACCATCGTGTGGCCCGGGGGCAGCCAGGGCATCAGCAATGGTGTGCTCGACGCTCCGCTCATCGCGTCAAGTTACCAGCTGGTAGGTCGGGCGACCCCGGTGAACTCCTGCACCCGCACGCCGAAGCCGGTGGTGTGGTGCAACAGGTCGAGGCCGGCAAGCGCGTGCTCACCCAGCACGTGCACGCCGGGGGCCACACCGCTGGCCAGCACCTGCAGCGCCGTTGCCGCGCAGGCTGCCGCGGCCAGGTGGGCGGTGGGCCCCGAGGCACCGGCGATCACGGTGACCCGCTCGCCGTCGGCCGCTGCGCCACGGGCCTCGACGCGCACCGAGCCGAGGTCGCCCGAGGCGTGCGGCGGCGTGAGCATCGGCAACCGGGCCGTGAGCCGGTCGCGGCGAGTGGCCGACACGCGAGCGGAGATGCGAGTGGCCCGAGGAAACGCCCGGTGCAACAGCAGCGGGTCGCCGAGTGCCGCGCGATAGCAGTCGTGCGCGCCGATCGGCTCGGGAAACCACACCAGGTCGCGCCCGCTGCCACCAGGAGGTTCGATCCAGGCGTCATCGTGCCAACCGAGCGCGGTGTCGCCGAGCGCCTCGTGGTGTTGGCGAGCACAGGCCGGCCCGGCCGTTCCGTGGATCGCCACGTGCAACTCGTCGACCACGTGCAGTTGCTCGGCCAGGAACGCGGCAAGCAGCCCCGACAGGCCAGGGCTCATCCCCGCGCCCACCACCAGGCCGACACCGGCAGCGACGGCCGCCGGCTGCAGTTCGAGCATCGCCGTGAGGTCGTCGAGGTCGTCGCTGAGCGACACCACTGGCGTGCCGGCCGCCAAGAAACGCTCGGCCAGTTCGAGGTGAGGTGCGGGTTGGCACAGCACCACCAGGTCGCACGAGGCGAGGTCGAGCGCAGCATCCACGCGTACCGTGGCAGCACCCCGCGCGCTGATCGAGGGTGCCGGGTCGTGCACTGCGATCCGCGCCTGGCGCGAGGCAAGATGCACCGCCACCCGCCCGCCGGTGACGCCGTGCCCCACCAAGCCGATGATCGACCCGGCCAGCGACCCGGGCTCGGCCCTGGTGACGACCCCGGTCATCGCTGCGGCACGTCGACTTCGCGCCAGCCGCCCACCTGCGGAGGCACGCCACCCTTGCCGCGCATGCGCAGGGTGCCGAAGATCGCCCCGGCCATCCCGAGGGCCACGATGGCCCGACGCAGCATCTTCATGTGCCGGAGCGTACCAAGCGGGGTGTGGGGTAGCGCCCGCCGGGCGCCGCTACGGTGCCCCCATGGAACTCCGCATCGTGCGCTACACCGACCGTTTCGACGATGCCTGCGCGTTCTACGCCACCGTCTTGGGCTGGCCCGTCACCCGCGAGTGGCCGGCCGCCGGCGAGCACGGCCGCGGCCGGATCTTCGGTTACGGCGACGTGGGTCGTGTCGAGTTGATCGAAGTACGCGAGACCGGGCCGGTGGCAGGGCTGTTCTTGTCGATCGAGGTCGACGACGTTGCCGCGCTCGCCGGGCGCCTGGCCGCGGCCGGCATCGCCCTGCTACGTGGTCTCGCCGACCAGCCGTGGGGCCATCGCAACCTGGCCGTGCTCGACCCCGCGGGGATCGAGTTGGTGTTCTTCCAGTGGGTCGGCACCCACTGATTCACAAATGCACGAATTCCCCGGTGGGGTGTTTTAGCGTGTCCCGCAGGGTTCGATGGCCGAGCCTGTTCACGCACTTGGGGGTCGTATGAGCGACAAGAAGTGGGAGAAGTACGCAGCGCTGGGTGGAGTGCTGTTCGTGGTGTTGAACGTGGCCGGTTCGATCGCGATGGGATCACCGCCGAAGACGGATGATTCCAACACGAAGATCCTGGAGTGGTTCGTCGACAAGGAATCGGGCATCAAGCTGGCCCTGTTCCTCGGAGGGCTGTCGGTGATCGCGCTGCTGTGGTGGTTCGGCTCGTTGTGGCGCCGGATGACAGCAGCCGAGGGCGGTCGCCACCGCCTGTCGGTGATCGCGCTCACCGGCCTGGTGGGCTCGGGCGTTGCCTGGATGACCTCCGCGGCGATCCAAGGCGCGGTGGCCTCGCGCACCGTCGACCTCGGCGAGGCAGTCGGGTTCTTCTACGCGCTGTCGGGCGGGATGATGTCGGTGGCCGGATTCTTCCTGGTCGCCCACCTGATCGCGGTCAACGGCCTCAGCATGCGCAGCACACTGTTCCCCGCCTGGACCGCCTACCTCGGGCTGCTCGCAGCCGCCGGCTTCCTGGTGTCCACGTTGGCCACGCTGAAGGAATCCGGCCCGTTCATGCTGATCGGCCTGATCTCGTTCCTCGTGTGGGCCGTGTGGATCCTTGCAGTCAGCGCACACATGTGGCGCACCGCCGACAGCGCCTGAGCAACACGACACAAGAGCACGACACAACGGCGAATCCCCTGGCTGAGCGGCTCGCGCCGACCTGCCAGGGGATTCAACGTGTGGGGCTACACAGAATCGAACTGTGGACCTCATCCTTATCAGGGATGCGCTCTAACCGACTGAGCTATAGCCCCAGGGGCGGTATGGCAGGCTAGCGGGTACGGCCGAAAACCCTCAACCGGGTTGCGCCCGATCGATGAAACGCTCGGGTAACCGCAGTGCGGCACGCCAGCCGACGCCACGATCCTCACGAGCCACGACCTCTTCCTCGAGCACGCTGACGCGGATGCCACCGACCAGATCGGTGATCAGGTTGAACAGCGTGGCCATCAACACCGCCAGGCCGGTGAGCCCGATGACACCGAACAAGCCGGCCACCCAGGCATTGTGGTAGATCTCGCCACCGTGCAGCGTGAAGGTCTGCCACCCGAAGCTCTCGAAGAACCGTTCCACGTTGTCGACCGTGCCCGTGTTCTGCGCCACCTGCCACAGCAGCACCCCGGCGGTGAGCGCCACGACGTACAAGAACAGGTTGAACACCAACGCCACCTTGAACACGCTCCACGTGTCGACATGGCGCACCACCCGCGTGACGCGGCGCACTCGCGGCCGCCGCTGTGGTGCGGTGGTGACGGGGCGTGGGGCGCGTACCTCGCGGCCGGGCAGTGGCCCGCCCGCAGGCGTGTCGGCCAGCACCGGCAACACGGGCACGGCCGCGGTGGGTGCCAGCACGGGCAGCACCGGCATCGGGATCGGGGCTGGCGCCGGCGCGGTGGGCATCGCCGGCTGGGGCGGGGTGGGTACCACGGGAGGAACGGGCGCTGCGGGCTCGTTGGCGGGTGGCGCGGTGTGCGGCTGCGCCGGCACGATCACCGGCAACACCGTGGGGCCTCGATCCAACAACGCATCGATCGATGCCCACTCGTCGTCGGGGTCGTTGCCCAGAGCCGGCTCGGGCACGATGATCGGCATCGGCTCGCCCTCGGGACTCGTGCTGCGAGTGGGGGCGGCCACGGGTTCGCGGGCCACCACCGGTGCGGGTGATTGCAGTTCGAGCGACGGATCGTCGACGATCATCAACGGTTGCGATCCCGACGCGTCGCGCGGCGGCATGCCCTCGCGCGCGATCGGCCGCGACGGATCGCGCGGCGGGGCCACGTCGCGAGCGATCGGCCGCGACGGATCGCCTTCGGGGCGCGACGGACGTTGCCGCTCGGGCGGCGGCTCGCCGCGAGCGGCGCCGAGCAGCGGATCGATCATGCCCCGCGAGGCGCGAGGTGATTGCCGGCGAGTGCCTCCTGCGCCGGGCGCCGGGCGCGGCTGGCCGGTACGCGCGATCGGCTGCCCCTGGCGGCGTGGGTCGCCGGACTGCCCAGGGCGCGGCCGTTTGCCTGCGGGGCCCGGGCGGCCGGCAGGCCGCTCGTCGGAGGGGGGCACGCCGTCGTCCACCGCGCGAGTGTAGGCACCGCCGGCCGCTCACGGGGCGCGTGTGGCCCGGGCCGTGGCCCGCACCGACCCGATCGCCACCGTCACCTGCACCGTGCCCGTTTCGGCATCGAGCACCGCGAACGAGGTGAGCACGGCCCCGTTGGCGGTGGCCAACCGCTGGGCCGCCTCGCCACCACCAGTCGTGGCCGCCAGCGCAGCCGCGTCGGCCGCCGCCTGGGCCTGTTCGTGATCGAGCACGGAGCGCCCGAAACTGGCCAAGGCCACCGTGCACACCACGGCCAACACCACGGCGGCCAGCACCAGCACCACGGCCTGGCCGGCATCGCGGGCCCGCTCGGCCGAGCGCGTTCGAACCTGTCGGTGCGACATCGTGCACCTCCTGTACGCAAGAGCATTCGGTTGGCGGTGGGTCACCGCGAGGTGGCGCCGAAGCGCTATCGGGAAGGCTATTCCTCGTCGTCGCTGGCGAGGATCGGGGCCACGGAGGCGACGGTCTGCCCGTCGTCGAGGCTCATCACTCGCACACCGGTGGCATCGCGGCCCTGCGAGCTGATGTCGCGAACACCCATGCGGATCATCACGCCGCCGCTGGACACGGCCACGATGTCGTCATCGAGGCCCACCATGAACGCGGCCACCACGAACCCCTTGCGGCCGGTGAGGCGGATACCGATGACACCCTGGCCACCGCGACCCTGCACGTTGAACTTGTCGAGCTGGGTGCGCTTGCCGTAGCCGCCGTCGGTGACCATCAGGATCGCCACGTCGTCGCGGCCCGGATCCACCGACACCAGCTCGTCGCCGGGCTTCAGCTTGATGCCGCGCACGCCCGAGGCGGCACGACCCATCGGCCGCACCTCGCCCTCGTTGAAGCGGATCGTGATGCCCTTGCGAGTGACGATGAAGATGTCGTCGGTGCCGGTGGTCTCGATCACCTTCACCAGCTCGTCGCCCTCGCGCAGGTTGATCGCGATCAGACCGTCGCGGCGACCACTGTCGTACTCGTTGAACGCGGTCTTCTTGACGATGCCTTGGCGCGTAGCGAAGAACAGGTTGCGCTCGCCGGCGAAGTCGCGCGTGTCGATGATCGCCTGGATCGTTTCGCCGGCCTGCAACGGCAGCAGGTTGACGATCGGCATGCCCTTGGCGGTGCGTTCGCGCTCGGGCAGGTCGAGCGCCCGTAGGCGGTAGACCTTGCCGCGGTTGCTGAAGAACAGCAGGAACGCGTGCGCCGTGGTGAAGATCACGTGGCGCACGATGTCGTCGGACTTCAGCTTCGCGCCGCTGACGCCACGGCCGCCACGGCCCTGGGTTTTGAACGATGCCGCGGGCACGGCCTTGATGTACTGCGCCTCGGTCATCACGACGACGAGCTCTTTGTCGTCGACGAGGTCTTCAATGCTCATGTCGCCCGAGTCGAATGTGATCGGGCACACGCGCGGCGTGGCGAACTCTTCCTTGATCGCCAGCATCTCGCTCTTGATCACGCCACGCAGCTTCTCGGGCGAATCGAGGATGCTCTGCAGCTCGATGATGCGCGCCTGCACGTCGGCCAGCTCGGTCTCGAGGTCGATGCGGCTGAGGCGGGTGAGCTGCGACAGGCGCATCTCGAGGATGTCGGTGGCCTGGATCTCGCTGAACTCGTAGGGGGCGCTCATCAGGCCGACCTTGGCGGCAGCGGCATCGTCGCTGGCGCGGATGAGGGCGATGATCGCATCGATGACGTTGAGCGCCTTGATGCGGCCTTCGAGCACGTGCTCACGACGCCTGGCCTTGCCGAGACGGAACTCGGTGCGGCGGGTGATGACATCCACCTGGTGGCGCACATAGCCCTCGAGCGCTTGCACCAGGTTGAGCGTGCGCGGCACGCCATCGACCAAGGCGACCATGTTGACCGGGAAGCTGGTCTGCAGCGCGGTGAGCTTGTAGAGGTTGTTCAGCACCACGTTGGCGTTGGCATCGCGCTTCAGCGTGATCACCAGGCTGGTCTTTGCCGCCGCCGAGGCGTCGTTGACGTCGGCGATGCCATCGAGTTCGCCGCCATCGACCAGCTCTTGGATGCGGCTGGCGATCGAGTTGCAGCTGGTCTGGTACGGCAACTGCGTGACCAGGATGTGCATCGAGCCGCGCTTGCCCTCCTCGATCTCGGCCTTGGCGCGCATCTTGATGCTGCCGCGACCGGTGCGGTAGGCGTCGATGATGCCGGCGCGGCCGAGGATGTTGCCACCCGTGGGGAAGTCGGGGCCCTTCACGAACTGCATCAGATCGTCGGGGGTGGCGTCGGGGTGATCGATCAGGTGGATCGTGGCGTCGATCACTTCGCCGAGGTTGTGCGGCGGAATGCTGGTGGCCATGCCCACGGCGATGCCTTGGCTGCCGTTGACCAGCAGGTTGGGGAACCGCGCCGGCAGCACGGCCGGTTCTTCGGTGGTGTTGTCGTAGTTGGCCAGCATGTCGACGGTTTCCTCGTCGATGTCGGCCAGCATCTGCATCGCCAGCGGGTGCAGACGGCATTCCGTGTAGCGCTCGGCGGCGGCGCCGAAGTCGGGGCTGCCGTAGTTGCCGTGGAAGTCGATGAGGGGGTGCCGCAAGCTGAACGGCTGGGCCATGCGCACGAGTGCGTCGTAGATCGCCGAGTTGCCGTGCGGGTGGTACTTGGCCATCGTGTCGCCGGTGACGCGAGCCGACTTCACGTGCGGCCGGTTGGGCCGGAAGCCTTGCTGCTCCATGTCCCAGATGATGCGGCGGTGCACCGGCTTGAGGCCGTCGCGCACGTCGGGCAAGGCGCGCGACATGATGACCGACATCGCGTAGTCGAGGAAGCTGCGCTCCATCTCGTCCTGCAGCTGGATCGGCTCGATCTGGTCGTGGCCGTTCTCGTCGCCGTTCGAGCCGGTCGGCGGGGTGCCGCCGGGGGTGTCAGGGGTGTCGCTCATCTCAGAAGTCCAGGTTTCGTACGTCGCGGGCGTTGGTGGTGATGAACTGCTTGCGCAGGTCGACGTCGTCGCCCATCAGCACGCTGGTGATGTTCTCGGCCAGCGCGGCTTGCTCGACGGTGATCTGCAGCAGCGTGCGGGTGGTGACGTCCATGGTGGTGGGCTTCAGCTCTTCCCAGTCCATCTCGCCGAGGCCCTTCAGCCGGTTGAAGTCGTTCTTGTGGTTGGGGTGCGCCTCGAGGAAGCGGTTCTTGGCGTGCTCGTCCTTGAGGTAGATCTTCTCCTTGCCGACCAGCGTGGAGAACAGTGGCGGCTGAGCGATGTACACGTAGCCGGCCTCGACCATCGTGCGCATCTGGCGGAAGAAGAACGTGAGCAGCAGCGTGCGGATGTGGCTGCCGTCGACATCGGCGTCGCACAGGATGATCACCTTGTGGTAGCGGGCCTTGGCTGCGTCGAACTCCTCGCCCACGCCGCCGCCGATCGCGGTGATGAGCGCCTGGATCTCGTTGTTCTTCAACATCTTGTCCAGCCGTGACCGCTCGACGTTGAGGATCTTGCCGCGGATCGGCAGCAGCGCCTGGGTGCGCGGGTCGCGTGCGTTGAGCGCCGAACCACCGGCCGAGTCGCCCTCGACGATGAACAGTTCGCTCTCTTCGGGGTTGCCGCTGCTGCAGTCCTTCAGCTTGTCAGGCATGCCCGCGCCGGCGAGGGCGGTCTTGCGCCGGATCGCGTTGCGCGCGTTCTTGGCGGCGACACGAGCCTGCGCCGCGGACAGCGCCTTCTTGACGATCTTGTTGGCCTCGGTGGGGTTCTCTTCCAACCACTCAGCCAACTTCTCGTTGGTGACCTTCTGCACGAAACTGCGCATGGGCACGTTGCCCAGCTTGGCCTTGGTCTGGCCCTCGAACTGAGGCTCGCGTAGCTTCACCGCGATGATCGCAGTGATGCCTTCGCGAATGTCTTCGCCGAGGAGGTTGTCGTCCTTCTCCTTCAGCAGGTTCTTGCTGCGGGCGTACTTGTTGAGCACGCTGGTGAGCGCGGTCTTGAACCCCTCCACGTGCATGCCACCCTCGATGGTGGAGATGCCGTTGGCGTAGCCGTGGATGCCCTCGTAATAGCCGGTGTTCCACTGGATGGCGATGTCGAGCGTCTGGCCGCCCTCGTCGTCTTCGTCCTCGAAGTGGGCGACCTTGGTGAACAGCGCCTCTTTGCTCTGGTTGAGGTGCTTCACGAAGTCGACGATGCCGCCCTTGTACTGGAACGTGACCTCTTGCGCCTTGCCCTCGCGCTCGTCGGTGAACACGATCTCGAGGTTGCGGTTGAGGAACGCCATGGTCTGCAACCGCTCGAGCACGGTGCGGGACACGAACTCGGTGCCCTCGGCCACGAACACAGCGGGATCGGGCCAGAAGCTGACGGTGGTGCCGCTCTTGCGGCCACGCGCCGGTGTGGGGCCCACCTTCTGGATCTTGCCCTGCGGTTTGCCACCCTTCGCGTACTCTTGCTGGTAGCGGGTGCCGCTCTTGTCGATCTCGATGAACAGCCGCTCGGACAGCGCGTTGACCACGCTGACGCCCACCCCGTGGAGGCCACCCGACACCTTGTAGCCATCGCCACCGAACTTGCCGCCGGCGTGCAACACGGTGAGCACCACCTCGGCCGCGCTCTTGCCCTTGTGCGGGCCGGAGGGGTACGGATCGACCGGGATACCACGGCCGTTGTCGTCGACCCGGCAGCCGCCGTTGGCCAGCAGTGTGACCCCGATGCGAGTGCAAAAACCGGCCATCGCCTCGTCGACCGAGTTGTCGACGACCTCCCAGATGAGGTGGTGAAGACCGGCCAGACCGGTGGACCCGATGTACATACCGGGGCGTTTTCTGACGGGGTCGAGACCCTCCAGCACCTGGATGTCCTTGGCACCGTAATCGGCACTCGGTTGTTTGGTGTCGGACGACACGCGCACCTCGATCGTTTCGGGGGAAAACAGGCCGTGACCTGGGGATACATCGGCGACGTTGGCGTGCCGCCCTGCCCGGCAGCCGTCATCGCAAGTGCCTCACAGTCTACCTGAGGGGTGTGACACAGCGGTGGAGGGCCGCCCCCTGGATCGGGCTGTGGCTACGCTCTGGGCCGATGATCGAGCAGCAGGGCACGCAGGTGCCCACCACGTGGATGCTCGGGCATCGCCCGGCGCTCGACGGCGTGCGCGGGATGGCCTTCGCGATGGTGCTCGTGGGCCATGCCGGGTGGCCCCGCTTCAACCATGCGCACGAGCAGGGCGTCGAATTGTTCTTCGTGTTGTCCGGGTTGTTGATCACCAGTTTGTTGCTGCAGGAGCGCACGCGCAGCGGCACGATCGCGATGGGCGCGTTCTACTCGCGGCGCGCCCGGCGGCTGCTGCCTGCGTTGTACGTGCTGTTGGCGGTGCTGACGTTGGCCACCGTGTTGGGCATCGATCGGCTGCGCGCCACCGACGTCGGGATCATCGGCGGCCTCACCTACACCAGCAACCTGGCCACCGCGATGGGCTGGCACACCGGCAACCTCAACCACCTGTGGAGCCTCGCCGTCGAGGAGCACTTCTACCTGTTCTGGCCGATCGCACTGTCACTGGCCTCCGGGCGCGGCGCCGTGCGCGTGCGGCGCATCGCGTTCACGATCGCCGGGTTGCTGCTCGTGTCGTCGGTGTGGCGGATCATGGCCTCGCACGGTGGCGCCGATCACCTGCGCTGGCTGCATCCGGCCACCCAGTTCCGCATCGCCGGCCCGCTCGTGGGCGCCGCCGCGGCGCTGTACCTCTACCGGTTCCGGCCGGCGCTCACCGGGTGGTGGTGGACCGTCATCGGGGTGGTCGCGCTGCTCGCCACCGCATGGCTGTCGAACTCGCCGCCGTTCGACACCGCCGCGCGGTACATGCTCATCACCATGCCGCTGGGCACGATCACGTCGCTCGCGCTCGTCATGTCGGTGCTCTCGCCGACCGGCCCGCTGGTGTGGTTGTTCAGCCTCGCACCGCTGCGCTGGCTGGGCCGCTACTCGTACGCCGGCTACCTGTGGCACTACCCGATCTACGCCGCCATCGGCCCGATGACCGCACTGACCACCGAGCGCACCGCGCTCGCGGTGGCGATCACCTTGGTCGTGGCGTGGTGCAGCACGCGGTTCATCGAGTCGCGCTGGCGGCGGCCCGCGATCAGCGGCTGACGCGCACGTCGAGCCGCTCGATGGTGGCGCCGGCCACTTCCAGCAAGCGTTGCTTCAACGTGCCCTCGAGGAACTTCAGTTGCGTCGCCCAGGCCGGGTCGTCGACCTTCACCACCAGCGTCGTGCCATCCAGTTTCACCGGCTGCACGTGCGCCGCGACCGCGGCCCCCACCGCTTCCTCCCACCGACCGAACACGCCGCCCATCGCCGCCGCTGGCGCGGCAGGCGAAGCGGCGTCGGGACGCAGCGAACGCACGACGTCGTGCAGGCTGTCGCCCAGTCGTACCGGTTCGCGCTGGTTGGTCACCGCGCCACTCTCGCAGCGTTTCAACCGGAAACGACCGCGCCCGCCTCGATCCTCAGGATCGCGTTGGGGTGCGCTGCTTCGGGCAACACGCCGGCGGTGGTCAACACCACCTGACCAGGGGGCAGGTGGTGCAACAGCGCCGCGCAGCGGCGCGGGTCGAGTTCGCTGAGCACGTCATCCAGCACCAACACCGGCGAACTGCCGGCCTTCTCGGCCACCAGCCGGTGCGCGGCGAGGCGCAGCGCCAGCGCCAGCGTGCGTTGTTCGCCCTGCGAAGCATGTGTGCGTGCCGGCAGCCCACCGATGAACAACTCCACGTCGTCGCGGTGCGGCCCGACGGTGCTGACCCCGCGCCGCACGTCGTCGCGACGCGATTCGCCGAGGGCGTGCACCAGGCCGCGCTGGCGCCACACCGGCTCGTAGCGCAACTCCACCACGCTCGGCCGGTCGGCAAGCTGCTCGTAGGCCTCGGCTGCCATCGGCGTGAGCCGCGCGATCAACACCGCTCGCGCGTGGCCGAACTGGTCGCCCACTTCCGCGAGCTTCGCGTCCCACACGTCGAGCGTCACTTCCGCCTCGTCGTTCAGCTTGCCGTTGGCCTGCTTCAGCAGCACGTTGCGTTGTTTCACGATGCGGTCCAGTTCCAGCCGCAACGCGTCGTACTTCAGTGCCAGCGACACGAGCGTGTCGTCCATGAACCGCCGCCGCTCGTTGGGGCCACCCTTGATCAGCGCCAGGTCGTCGGGCGAGAACACCGTCACCCGCATCACACCCAGCAGGTCGCGCGAGCGCGCCAGCTTCTGCTTGTTCACCTGCACCCGATTACGGCCGTGGCGGGTGAGCTCCAACTCCACCAGCACCTCGCGCCCGTCGGGGTGCAACACGGTGGCGCGCAACACGGCCGCCTCGGCACCCACCCGGATCAACGCCTCGGTGGGCGCGCCACGAAAGCTGTCGAGCGAGGCGAGGTAGGCCAGTGCCTCGGCGAGGTTGGTCTTGCCCTGCCCATTGAGGCCCACCACCGCAGTCGTGCCGTGATCGAACTCGAACGACGCCGAGAGGTAGTTGCGGAAGTCGACGAGCTCGAGCCGAGTGACGATCATTCGCGCAGCCGGCGCGCCTTACGGCACCCGGACGGGCATCAGCAGGTACAGGTAGTCGGCGTTGCCCACGCCGCGCAGCACGGCCGGCTTCAGCGCATCGAGCGTGGACAGCGTGACCGAGTCACCCTGGCAGGCTTCGACTCCTGAGGCGAAATAGTCGGGGTTGAACGCCACCGTGAGGTCGGTACCCGTGTACTGCGCATCCAGTTCTTCCGACGCGTTGCCCACGTCTTGAGTGATCGCGGTCAGCTTCAGCGTGTCGCCGCCCATCTGCAGCTTCACCGGCGTGGCGTCCTTAGCCAGGATCTTCACACGGCGGATCGCTTCCAGGAGTGGCTCGCGCTCGACGGTGAGCGCGTTGGGGTGGCTGGCCGGGATCAGCTGGCGGTAGTTGGGGAACTCGCCCTCGATGAGGCGGGTGGTGAGACGGGTCGTGCCCACCTCGAACGTCGCGTCGCGATCGCCCAAGCGCATCGTCACCTCATCGCCGCCGCCCACCAGGCGCTGCAGCTCGGTGAGCGCCCGCCCGGGGATCAGCACCTTCTGGTCGGCCGCCAAGACCTGCTGGCCGGCGAGGTCGCGCACTGCCAGACGGTACGAGTCGGTGGCCACCATCCGCAGCCCGTCGCCCTCGGCGGTCATCATCACTCCGGTGAGGATCGGGCGTGCCTCGTCGGTGCTGGCGGCGCGCACCACTTGGCGCAGCGCGTCGCCGAACTGGGCGGCCGGCAGCGTGACCGAACTGTTCACCGGTGACGCCAGCTTCGGGTAGTCGTCGAAGCTGAGCGGGCGCACGGTGAAGTGCGAACGGCCGTTACTGATGCTGACCTCGTCGCCTTCTGCCACCACATCGACTGCGCCACTGCCGAGCGAGCGCACGATGTCGGCCGCCAGGCGAGCCGGCAGCACGATGCCCCCATCGGTGTCGCCACCGACTTCGAGCGACAGTTGGATCGTGAGATCCAGGTCGGTACCGGTGATCGACAAGGTGCCACCGCGCAGTTCGAGGCGAAGACCCGACAGCACGGGGAGGGCACCGGTTCGACCGGTGGCGGCACGACCGGCAGTGGCGAGGGCCTCGGCCAGCGCTTCACGTTCACAACGGAACTTCACAGCGTTCCCTTTCGCGTCATGGGGTGATGTAAATGAGTAATAGTGGTAATAAGGGCTGTGGATTGTGCACAACCCTGTATCGCCCCAGCGTAGGTGGCCGAACGGTGTGCACACCGGTTTCCCCACGCGCGCACAGGTGAAAAACCACTCGCGTGTAGTTCGGGGGACAACTTCGCGTTGTCCCCGGTTCGCGAGGGCGCCGTCCACAGGTCGCACACAGGGGTCGCGCGCGTCATGATCAGGCCTTCTTCAGCCGCTGGGTGAGGTCGGTCACCTGGTCGTAGACGTCCTTGCGTTCCTTCATCAGGCGCTGGATCTTGTCGACGGCATGGATCACCGTGGTGTGGTCGCGGCCGCCGAACAGACGGGCGATCGCCGGGTACGACAGGTCGGTGAGCTCGCGGAACACGTACATCGCGCTCTGCCGGGCGGTGACCAACGGGCGTTGTCGGCTCTTGCCGCGCAGTGAATCGACGCTGTAGCCGAGGATCACTGCGATCTCGTTGAGCAGTTCCTCGTCGGTTCGCGGCTTCACGAAGCTGCCCTCGATGAGGTCGCTGAGCAGTGTCTCGGCCAAGTGCGTACTGATCGGCACCTGGTTGAGACTGGCGTAGGCGGTGACGCGGATGAGGGCGCCTTCGAGCTCGCGGATGTTGGTGGTGATCCGCGAGGCGATGAACTCGAGCGTGTCGGCCGGCACCGGGCTGTGGTCCCGCTCGGCCTTGTTGCGCAAGATCGCCAAGCGGGTCTCGAGGTCGGGCGGCTGGATGTCGGTGATCAGGCCCCACTTGAAGCGGCCGCGCAGGCGCTCCTCGAGCGTGGGGATCGCATCGGGCATGCGGTCGCTGGAGATGATGATCTGCTTGTTGGCGCCGTGCAGCGAGTTGAACGTGTGGAAGAACTCCTCCTGGAGCCCTTCCTTGCCTTCCATGAACTGGATGTCGTCGATCAACAGCACGTCGATGTCGCGGTAGCGGCGCTTGAAGTTGGCCGTGGTGTTGGTGCGGATCGCGTCGACGTACTCGTTGAGGAACGTCTCGGTGCTGACGTAGCGCACGACGTCGTGCTGATAGTGGTTGTGCACGTAGTGACCGATGGCGTGCAGCAGGTGGGTCTTGCCCAGTCCGGCCGAGCCATAGATGAACAGCGGGTTGTAGCTGCGCCCCGGCGTTTCCGCGACACGCAGGGCGGCAGCCAGCGCGAACTGGTTGGAGGCGCCCTTCACGAACGTCTCGAACGTGTACCGCGGGTTCATTCCGCTGGGATCGGCGTTGAGCATGCCCGACGAACCCGAGCTGGTGGACGTGCTGGTGGTGGGCTCGGTGGCTGCGTCGCGACCGCTCGTGTCGGGTGCCCACTCGGTTGCCGTGTCGGTGTCGGCCACCTGCACCTCGACGACGAAGTTGAGGCTGGCTGCACCGATTTCCTCGAGAGCATCCCTCACCAGCGGCAGGTAACGCGACAGAATGCGATCTCGGGCGTGCGCATTCGGCGCACTCACCCGAACCATCGAGGAATCGCTGTCCAGGGCAATCACGTCCTGGAACGTCGAGAACCACACGGCTTCCGACACCTGCGCGCGAAGGAGTTGCGCAACGGCCGTCCACAACTGTTCGTGGTCGCTCACCAGCGCCTCCTTCCATTTCCACGTCGAATGTCCACATGCTTGTCCACAAGATGTGGACAAGTCGTGGGTTGAACGGGGCACGCTAGCAGGTGCATGAACCACTCCGGAACGGCGTCTCGAACAACGCTCGATTCGTCGCGCCACGGGAAGGGACTACACCCTGGCGGTTGCCTCTTGTCACGCGCGACCGTAGTCTTGGCGACTGGCCCACGACCAGCCGGTGTTTTGCGGCGCGCCGTGGTTTTTGATTCGACCTGAGAGATGGCCACCATGTGTGGCTCGAGGAGGGCTGCGTGAAGCGCACCTACCAACCGAACAACCGTCGCCGTGCCAAGAAGCACGGCTTCCGCAACCGCATGAGCACCCGTGCCGGGCGAGCCGTTCTGAAGGCTCGTCGCGACAAGGGTCGCCACCGTCTGTCGGCTTGATCTGGCGTATCCGAGAGCGCAGCGCATTCGCGCGCCTCTCTCACGAGGGGCGGCGCGCTCGGGCCGGAGTGCTGTGGTGCACGTTCCTTCTCGACCCTCCTGGCACCGTCACACCGCCGCGTGTGGCGTTCGCCCTGGGTCGCGCGCTCGGACCCGCCGTCGTACGCAACCGTGTGCGACGCCGGCTCCGGGCCATGTTGCAGCAGGCGTCGTCCGCAGCGGAACTGCCCTCGGGTATGTACCTGTTCGGCGCCACCCCGGCCGCCGCAGCTCGGTCATCCATCGAACTCCAGTTCGATATGCAACAGTTGCTCGCTCGGCTTCGCGCCTGACGGGCCTGGTCGTCGCCTATCAACGGGCGATGGAAGGCCGACCGTCGCCGTGCCGGTTCACCCCCTCCTGCAGTAGTTACGCCATCGAGGCACTCGAGGTGCACGGCACCTGGCGTGGCCTCTGGCTGGCCGCCCGCCGGCTGCTGCGTTGCCGCCCGTTCGGGCCCTCGGGCTTCGATCCGGTGCCGTTACCCCGTTCTCACCCTGACCGCACGCGTCGGTCCACACACCACAAGGGATTCATCTCATGATCGCACTCGAGTTGTTCGAGTATCCCGCCAAGCTGCTCGCTTGGTTCTACAGCTTCACGCACAACTACATCGTCGCGATCTCGATGATCGCGCTCGTGGTGATGCTGGTGACCGCTCCCCTGGTGCTGAAGAGCACGAAGGGCATGCTCGAGATGCAGAAGCTGCAGCCGGAGATGAAGAAGCTGCAGAACCAGTACCGCGGCGACCGCCAGAAGCTCAACGAAGAGATGATGAAGCTGTACCAGGAGCACAAGGTCAACCCCTTGGCCTCCTGCCTGCCGCTGCTGTTGCAGATGCCGGTGTTCATCATCATGTTCCAGGTGCTGCACGGGCTCACCAACAAGGTGACCTGCACGCCCAACTCCGATGGCAACCTGGCCGCCGCGTGCAGCGGCATCGCCGACGGCCGCTCGATCTTCAGCCCGAAGTTCCTCGACAAGAGCACCGAGCTCTACCAAGCGGTGGTGGGCAAGCGGGAGATGCTTTCGTTCGGCCTCGACCTCGCCGCCAGGCCGTACAAGGTGATCGGCGAGTCGTTCGGCAAGGGCCTGGTGTACGCCCTGCTGGTGGTGGCTCTTGGCGTGCTGTACTACGCACAGCAGCGGATGATCGCCTCGCGTGCGGCCGTGTCGCCGTCGGTGTCGCCGATGCAACAGAAGCTGATGCAGTACCTGCCGGTGGTGTTCGCCGTGTTCCTGGTGTTCTACCTCACGGCTCTCGTGATCTACTACATGGCGCAAGCCGTGTTCCGCATCGGGCTGAACTACTACATCACGCACCGCTTCTACAAGGGTCACGAATCGCTGGGTCGCCAAGCGCAGCGAGCCAGTGAGAGCGCTCGCGAGTTGAGCCAGAAGGACGGCGGCGGTGGCGGCATGTTCGCCAATGCCAAGCGTGAGCTGGCTGCCGCCAAGGACCAGAAGGGCACGTCGAGCACGGCGCCCACCGCCAGCAAGCGGGTCACCCCGCCGAAGAACAAGCCGACGCCGGCATCCGGGAGGACCACGGGTCGCCCCGCTCCGACCGGCAAGGCGTCCCGTCCCGACGGTCGTCCGTCGAAGAAGAAGTGAGCAGGACAGCCAATATGGAATGGGTCGAGACCACAGGAAAGACGATTGCCGAGGCCAAGGAGCATGCGCTCGATCGCCTCGGTGTGCACGAGGAGGACGCCGAGTTCGAGCTGCTCGACGAGCCCAAGCAGGGCCTGTTCGGCCGTGTTCGTGGCGAGGCCCGAGTTCGGGCTCGCGTGCGGCCCACGCAGGCCCGCCAGAAGGTGGACCGCCGTGATCGCCGCCGGGAGAAGGGCGACAAGGCCGACAAGCCCGAGCGCACCGAGAAGTCGGAGAAGTCGGAGAAGTCCGAGAGGGCCGACAAGCCGGCTCGAGCAGCGGGCGCTACCGGCACCGGGAACCGTGCGGGTGGCGAGCGCACTCGCGCACCGCGTGCACCGCGGGCCGATGCCCCGTCGGCCAAGAAGACCCCCAACCCGTCCACGGACGGCCAATCCAAGGAGCAACTGGTGGACCCACGACAGGTTGGCGAAGAGGCACAGCGTTTCATGGACGCCCTGGTCAGCGCGTTCGGCCTCAGCGGCACCAGCGAGCTGGTGGAGGACGGCGACGACCTGGAAGTGCGTGTGCACGGTCAGGAACTCGGTCTGCTCGTGGGCCCCCGTGGCACCACGCTGCAGGCGGTGCAGGATCTGGCCCGTGTGGCCTCGCAGCGCCGTCTGGGCGACCACGACACTCGCCTGCGGGTGGACGTGGGCGGCTACCGCGAGCGCCGCCGGCTGGCACTGGGCAAGTTCGCCCAGCAGATGGCCGACGAGGTGACCGCATCGGGCGTTGCTCGTGTGCTCGAGCCGATGTCGTCGGCCGACCGCAAGATCATCCACGACACGTTGGCCACGGTCGACGGCATCGCCACTCGTTCCGAGGGCGACGACCCGTTCCGCCGGGTGGTCATCGCTCCGGGCGAATGACAGACGACACTGCGCTCGAGGCGGCACTGACCGCCATCGCAGAACGGGGAGCGATCGGTGAACGATCGCTCCCCGTTGCAATTGCGCACGCAGACCAGTTCGTGGCCGCAGTGCCGGCGGCGGCGCGTCGGCTGGTCGACCTGGGTTCGGGCGGCGGTCTCCCCGGCCTGGTGGTGGCAGTGCGGTGTCCGTGGCTGCACGTCACATTGGTCGAGCGGCGTACTCGCCGAGCCGACCTGCTGTTGCGGGCGGTTCGTTCGCTGGCGCTCACCGCTCGAGTAACCGTGGTGGCCGACGATGTGCAGGTGGTGGCGACGGCGACCCCTCACTCGTTCGACGTGGTGACCGCCCGGAGTTTCGCTGCCCCCCCGCTGACCGCTCGGTGGGCCGGCGAGCTGCTGGTCGCCGGCGGAGTGCTGGTGGTGAGCGAGCCGCCGACGGACGTTGCCGAACGCTGGCCGAACGACGTGCTGGCGGCGGCAGGATTGGCGGATCAAGGCCGTGAGCAGGGAATTCGCCGGTTCCTGAAGGTCTGATGTTCCACGTGAAACATCGGGTGCCGGCCCCACAGCGTCGAGCGCGGCCCACCCGGAGATGTTTCACGTGGAACATTCCTCGTGCTCGGAAGGTATCCCGCCACATCCCGACGGCCCTCGCAGATGTCCGCTATCCTGCGGCTGTTCGTCTGCGCTCGTGCCGACGTTCAGGAGTTTTCTATGACCGCTGACGCCTCTGGCCGCCGTCCTCTCCCCCGTGTGATCGCCATTGCGAACCAGAAGGGTGGGGTGGGCAAGACCACCACTACTGTCAATCTGGGTGCTTGTCTGGCCGAGTTGGGCTACCGCACCCTGCTCGTCGACCTCGACCCACAAGGCAATGCCTCCACCGGTCTCGGCATCGACAACCGTGGCCTCGACACCTCGATGTACCACGTGTTGCTGCACGAGGCGCCGCTGGAGAACTGCATCGAACCCACGGCGATCAAGGGCCTGTTCATCGCCCCCGCCAGCCTCGACCTCGCCGGTGCCGAGATCGAGTTGGTGTCGGTGATCGGTCGCGAGTACCTCCTGCGCAACGCGGTCAATGCCGTCGCCGCCGATTACGACTATGTGCTGATCGACTGCCCGCCGTCGCTGGGCCTGCTCACCGTCAACGGCCTCAATGCCGCGCAAGAGGTGCTGGTGCCGATCCAGTGTGAGTACTACGCCCTCGAGGGGCTCGGCCAGTTGCTGCGCAACGTCGACCTGGTCAAACGCAAGCTGAACCCCACGCTGGAAGTCAGCACGATCGTGTGCGTGATGTATGACGCCCGCACCAAGCTCGCCGACCAAGTGGTGAAGGAAGTGCGTGATCACTTCGGCGACAAGGTGTGCAAGACCGTCGTGCCGCGTACGGTGCGCCTGTCCGAGGCGCCATCGTTCGGGCAGCCGATCATCACCTTCGACACTGCGTCGCGAGGCGCCAGTGCGTATCGCAACGTTGCCAAGGAGGTGAGTGGTGGCCCGGCAAAGCGGACTCGGTAAAGGCCTGGGATCGTTGATCCCGTCCGACATCGGCAATGAGGCGTCGGGCGATCAGCCGCGCCTGGAAGAGATTGCGGTCGGGAGCATCATCCCCAACCCCCATCAACCGCGCGTGCACTTCGACGAGGAGTCGTTGACCGAACTCGCCGCGTCGGTGCGCGAGATCGGTGTGTTGCAGCCGATCCTGGTGCGTCCGCTGGAAGGTGGCCAGTACGAACTGATCGCCGGTGAGCGCCGCTGGCGCGCTGCCCGGCGAGCCGGCCTGGCCGTGGTGCCGGCGATCGTTCGCACCACCGACGACCTCGGCTCGGTGGAACGGGCGCTGGTCGAGAACCTCCACCGCCAAGACCTCACTCCGCTGGAAGAGGCGTCGGCCTACCAGCAACTCGTCGAGGACTTCTCGATGACGCACGAGCAGGTGGCGTCACGCGTGGGCAAGAGCCGCTCGGCGATCACCAACACGTTGCGTCTGCTGACGCTGCCGCCCGGCATCCAGCACCTGCTGGCCGACGGCCGCCTGACGGCCGGCCATGCCCGTGCGTTGCTCGGTACCCCCGACCGTGCGTTCCAGGAGCAACTGGCTCGCCGTGCTGCCGCCGAGAGTTGGTCGGTGCGCATGCTGGAGGAGGCGGTGCGCGATCGCGGTGGCGCTGCCGAGCCGGCGGCACCGACACCCCAGCGTGAGCTGCCCGATGGTGCCGGCCTGACGGGGGCGACGCGCCTGCGTCCACCCGGGTTGCTCGAGCTGGAGGAGTTGTTGGCCGAGTACTTGTCCACACGTGTCAGCGTGAGCATGGGGACGAACAAGGGCAAAGTGGTGATCGAGTTCGCTGACCTCGAGGATCTGGAGCGTATCTATCACCAGATCACCACGCAGGGTGGCCAAGAATAGCGATCCCGCCCACACAGGGTCGACCTTCAGCGCAAAACGTTCGCGTGAGGGTTACGCACACCTGTTGACAAACCTGTGGATAAAGGCTCAAGTCGCGCGTAAGATCCAGAGATCCAGCGCGGCCAGCACGGCGGTGGTCAGTTGTGGTGTGGCGTCGGTGGCCAGGCGTGCCGGGCCCACCGCCAACAGCACGGCCGGCATCCGGGTTTCGCGCAGCACCGGAAGGCGCATCCCGCTGGATGTGGGCGTGAGCGCCGCGATCGCGGGAATGTGCAGCAACTCACCGACGACGGCGTCGGCCAACGCGCGGCCTCCCACCGACTCGAACGTGGGCACTTGGTAGTAGTACGCGGTGGCGCCCGGTTCCTCGTGGCACTCGAACCCGAGGTACGCATGCGCACCGAAGTGGTTGGCGGCCAGCGCTTGAGCCACGGGATCGGGTTCGTCGAGCGGCATCACCGTGGCACCCTGCTGGCGCAACTCGCGAGCCAACGTGCGCGTGAGGGCGCTGAAGCCGCTGAACTGGCCCACGACCACGCGGCAGTGGGCCACCGAACCCAGCCCGGCGCGCAGGCGCTCACGTTCGCGCACGGTGGACACGCCAGGGCCGTCACCGGTCTGGCTGCTGACCCGTTCGATGGCCCGGATCGTCTCCGGGCCGCACACCCCGTCGGCCAGCAGGCCGCAGTTCGACTGGAAGTCGGCCAGGGCACGTGAGGTACGCATCCCGAGAATGCCGTCGACGCGGCCCGAGTCGAACCCCAGGCGCGCCAGACGGGACTGGAGGTCGGCGACGTCGTCGCCGCGCAGGTTGGGCAGCGTGAGCACCAACTGGCGGTCACCGAGGCGCCACGAGGCCTCGACGAGTGCTGTCCAGGTGGTTTCGTCACACACGCCGTCGGGCCGCAGCCCGCGGGCTGCCTGGAAGGCATGCACCGCGGCCTGTGTGGACGCGCAGTAGTCGCCCGCCTCGGAACCCGCGGCGAGTGAGAACCCGGCGGCACCGAGGCGGCGTTGCAGGTCGCGAATGGCCTCGCCGCGCTGACCGGGAGTCAGCGGGAAGTAGGCAGGAATTCGTTCAGCTCCTGGAGAAGTTGGCCCTTGCCCTTGGCGCCCACGAGGCGCTTCTGGACGTCGCCGTTGTTGAACACCAGCAAGGTGGGGATGCTCATCACGTTGAAACGCATGGCGATGTCGGGGTTCTCGTCGACATTCAGCTTGGCGACGGTGATGCCCGGCTGCTCGGCGGCGATCTCGCCCAGGATGGGGGCGATCATCTTGCACGGGCCGCACCATTCGGCCCAGAAATCGACGATGATCGGCTTGTCGCTGGCAGCGACGGTCTCGTCGAACGTGGACGTGGTGAGTGTGACGATGCCCTCGGCCATTTGCGGATCCTTTCGCTTCGGAAACGTGATGCTATCGCTCCTGGGAGGCCCGACGGAGTCCGCCGGGCGGCACACTGGCCCGCTGCGGCTGTCAGGCGTGAACGGTGGCTTCCAGCCAGCGTTCGCAGTCGATCGCCGCCATGCAACCCGAGCCGGCGGCGGTGATCGCCTGGCGGTAGGTGTGGTCCTGCACGTCGCCGCAGGCGAACACGCCGTCGATATTGGTGTACGAGGAACCCGGCTTGGTGATCAGGTAGCCGTTGTCCTCCATGTCGAGCACGCCCTGGAACAGGTCGGTGTTGGGGCGGTGACCGATGGCCACGAACAGCCCGGTGACCGGCAGCGTCTCGACCGCACCGGTCTGCACGTTGCGCACGACGGCGCCTTCCAGCTTGTCGGTGCCCAGCAGGTCGTCGACCACGCTGTGCCAGCGGACCTCGATCTTGGGGTTGTTGAACGCCCGGTCTTGCATCACCTTCGAGGCGCGCAGCACGTCGCGGCGCACCAGAAGGGTGACCTTGGAGGCGAACTTGGTGAGGAACGTGGCTTCTTCGATGGCGCTGTCGCCACCGCCCACGACGGCGATCTCGTGGCCACGGAAGAAGAACCCGTCGCACGTGGCGCAGGTGGACAACCCGTGACCCAGCAGGCGCGTTTCAGCATCGAGGCCCAACATCAGGCTCTGGGCGCCGGTGGACACGATGATCGAGTCGGCGGTGTACAGCTCGTCGCGCACCCACACCTTGAACGGCCGGGCGCTGAAGTCGATCTTGGTGGCCTTGGCGGTGAGGAACTGGGCGCCGAAGCGAGCGGCCTGCTCGCGGCAGCGCATCATCAGCTCGGGGCCCATGATGCCCTCGGGGAAGCCGGGGAAGTTCTCGACCTCGGTGGTGAGCATCAGTTGGCCACCGGGCTGGTCGCTGGTGCTGCTGGGCTCGCCCTCGATCACGAACGGGGTGAGGTTGGCGCGAGCGGTGTAGATCGCGGCAGTGAGGCCGGCCGGGCCGGACCCGATGATCAGAACGGGATGGTGGCTCATGCGGGAGTGTTGCTCGTGGAGTGGCGCATCCGCAGGGCGACGAAGCCGAGGAGCATCATCAGGCCGCCGGTGATCATGTACGACAGCCACACGGTGGTGGCGTGGTCGGTGCGAGTGATGCGGCTGAGCACCACCTGGGCGAAACGCACGAACAAGATCGTGCCCAACGGCGCGGCGACGAGCAGACAGATCACCAGCAGTAGCCCGAAGACCAGGCCACGGGAGATCTTGACCGCGTTGTCGGTGGTGACGCTGCGCACCTTGCCGACCGTGCGTTCCACGGTGTCGGCGATGTCGTGTGCCCAGTTGGGATCGGTGAACGGGTTTCCCGGCATGAGCAGGAGCCTACCCCGGCTCGCTACCAGAGGCTGAGGGCCAACGACGCGATGGCGCCGTGGTATGTGACCATCACGGCCACCGACATCCAGGCCCGCTCACGCACGAACTGGCGCCAGCCGAGGATCGAGTCGCTGATCACGAACAGCGTGGTGCCGGCGATGACCCAGCCCATGCCGGTGGCCCAACCGAACGCGGTCATGGTGGTGATCACGAACAGATAGGCGGTGACCGGCACTTTCAGCGCGGGGTCGTTCGCGGCCGCACCGCGCACGATCAGGTTGCCGACGGACATGATGAGCACGGCACCGAGCAGGATCGCGATGCCGGCCAGGCGCGGCTGATGCAGCCCGTACTGCACGAACAACCCGATGAACACGAGGTGGCCCAGCAGGAACGAGGCCAGGCCGACCACGAACTTGTCGACGACGGGCATCAGCGCGACATCGCCGCCGAGGCACAGCACGAGGGCCACGACGGCCACTGCGATGTGGCCGGCGGGTGCGCCGCTGACCAGCGCCAACCCGATCACCAACACGGTGGTGATCGGCTTGGTGTAGGTCTCCAACCGTTCGTGGTGCCACAGGCGCGACGCCCAGTCGAGCAGGGCGACGGCGATGGTGATGACGAGCAGCGCGGTCTGCACGACCAGCCCCGCCTAGGGCGCGACCTCGACGAGCACGTTGCACTGCTCGTCGATCGCCTGCGTCACACCGGTGACCGTATCGCGTGCGGCGATGGCGGGCGTGCCCTGGTACACGATGTCGGCGAGGAACACCTGGTTGCCGCTGAGGCACTGCCAGCCCGGGCCGGGCAGCTTGGCGTCGCTGCCCCCGGCCGACTCGTCGGTGGTGCCATCGCTGGGCAGGTCGGCGGTGGTGGCCTCCGGCATCGGCAGCTCGAGCAGTTGCTGCGGGTCGTCGATCGGCACGGCGTAGCTGGCGGCGCCGTTGATCGCCCCGATGGTGGATGGTGCACCGTCGCCGGCCATGACCTCGGCGTCGAACGTGCGGGCGTCGTCGGCGGTGCCCGACTCGTCGTCGCTGCCGAACGCGGCGACGCCGGCCACACCCAGCAGGGCGACAGCGGCAGCGGCGGTCAGCACTCGCGTGGGCCAGCGACGGCGAGCGGCGAGATCGATCACCGGTGCGACTGGGGCTGCGGCCGCGACAGAGCCGGTGGTGGCGGCGTGGAGCGTGTCGAACTCGACGAGCGCAGCGGTGATGGCCGACTCGCGAACCGCGTCGTCGATGACCACCGACCGTGTGTCGGCGAGCACCTCGCGCACGTGCAGGAACGACTGCGCCAGCGCCTGGGTGGCGGCAGCCGCCTGCACCTCGGCGTGTTCGTCGGCAGTGAGGACGCCGTCGACGAACGCGCTGGCGAGCAGCTGCCCGGCGGTGGGTTCGGGTTCGGGGTGCAGGTGGTCGGTCATCGTTCGCTCGATCAGTTGATGTGCGTTGGACGCTCGGAAGTGCCGGGTTGGTTCCCGTCCGCACGGGAAATCGCGGTCGCCAGTTGCGACCTGCCGCGGGCGATGCGGCTCTTGACCGTGCCCACAGGGATATCGAGCAGGTCGGCGATCTCGGCGTAGTCGAGGTCGACCACGTCGCGCAGCACCACGGGAACACGGAAGTCCTCGGGCAGGGCCGTCAGCGCCGCATCGATCGTGAGCCGATCGGCGAGGCGCTCGGGGTGCTCGTGCGCGTGGTGGTCGGGGGGCTCGGTGGGTGCCGTGGTGTCGGGATCATGGTCGCGCCCCGCCAGCATGGGCCGTCGGCGTCGGCGGCGAAGCTCGTCGAGGCTGGCGTTGGTGGCCACGCGATAGGTCCAGGTGGCGAACGTGGACCTGCCGTCGAACGAGCCGAGGTTGCGCACGATCAGGATCAACGCTTCCTGCGCGGCGTCGGCAGCATCGGCGTCGTTGCCGGTGATGCGCCGGCACACGGCGTGCACGCGGTCGTAGTGCGCGCGCAGCAGCTGGTCGAGGGAGGTACGGTCGCCGCCTTGCGCCGCGGCGACGAGCGCACGGTCATCGAGCGGCGCGGGCATGGCGGCGAGGATAGTGCCCGCGGTGTGGCGCGGGCGAGCAGGCCCACCACCGCATCACCTGGTCAGGTCGTGAAACCCATCTCCTTGATGGTGCCTCGGTACGGGTTGTTGCTGCAGCCCGAGTCGGGGGCGATCTCCTGGAACGAAGCCAGCACGTACCGCACCGGAGTGGTGAATGTGTGCGACAGGGTCGTGGCTTCCTGGCCGGAGAACTTGTCGGCGGCCGCACCCCACGCGCTGAAGCTGGTGGGCTGGGCGCCCTCGCCCGTACCGAAGAACTGCACTTGGTACGGGCCGCTGCCGAGGGCGACGGTGAGCGTTCCGGTGCGGGCGCTGCCGAGATCCATCACCAGGCCGACGCCCTTCTTGCCGTTCAGGTACTGCGAGTCGTAGCAGACCGTCATCCAGGCGGTCTCGATGTTGCCGTCGGTGGCCGAGGCAACGAGGTCGTCGCGCTCTTCTCCGTCGCCTTCCGGGTCGAAGGTGCGCACCACGGTGGTGGCGGGTGCGGGTTGGGTCGTTGTGGAGGGCTGCGGCAGTTGCTCGGTGACGAGGCCGTCGCCGGTGGCCACGGGTGCCTCGGTGACGACGGAGGCGTCGAGCCCGGAGGAACTGTCGTTGCCCATCGTCACCCACAGCACGAGACCCACGACGAAGGCGATCAGCAGCAGGCCGCCGACGATCACCATCGATGGTTTGCTGCTGTGTTCGAAGGTGCGGTTCGGTTGTTGGCGCGGCCGCGTGGTGGCCGGTGGTGTGCGGTCGGCGCGCATGGCCGCGCCGGCGGGGCGGCCACCCGTGGCGCGAGCGGGCTGGTACCCACTCACCGGCGTGGGCTGGCGAGTGGTGGTGGCTGGGGCCCCGTTGCGCACGTGCCCGGCGGGCAGCGGGCCGCCGCGCGATGGCGTCTGCTGGCGGGTGACGTCGCGAGCCGGGTCGCGGCCAACGTCGCGGCTGGGGTCGTCGTAGTCGGGCCGCGGCTGGGCCTGGATGCGCTGCAGTTCGTTGCGCACGTCGGCGCCGGTGGCGTAGCGCTGGTCGGGTCGGCGCGACAGCAGACGATGGATCAGCGGGGCCAGCCCGTGGGGCAGCGTGGGGCGCAGCCGAGTGAGATCGGTGGGATCGCGGTTGAGGCGGGCGAGCGCGGTGTCGGCGTCGGTCTCGCCGAGGAACGGCACGCGGCCGGCGAGGCATTCGTAGAGCACCAGGCCGAGCGAGTAGAGATCGGCGCGCCCGTCGAGCTTGCGCCCGCGCACCTGCTCGGGCGAGAGGTACTTGGCGGTGCCCATCATCACGTTCGGGCTGGTGAGGTCGTCGTCGGCGGTGGGGTGCAAGCCCTTGGCGATGCCGAAGTCGGTGAGCAACACCCGCCCGTCGGGGGTGATCATGATGTTGCCCGGCTTGACGTCGCGATGCACGAGGTTGGCCTGGTGGGCGCAGTCGAGCGCGGCCGCCACGCAGGCGCCGATGTGCATCGTGAGATCGGGGCTGAGGCGCTTCTGCTCGTCGAGCAACTGCCGCAGGCTCTTGCCATTGACGAGTTGCATCACCACGGCCTGGCGGCGCTCGCCGTTGATGGTGTCGTCGATCGCGTCGTAGACGGCGACGATGTTCGGGTGGCTCAGGAGCGCTACAGCGATCGCTTCCCGGCGGAAGCGTTCGGCCACCACCGGGTCAGCTGCCAGCTGAGGTTTCAGCAGCTTGACGGCCACCTGGCGGGTGAGCGAGAGGTCGGTGCCCAGCCATACTTCGGCCATGCCCCCTTGGGCGAGCCGTCGTTCCAGGCGGTAACGCTGGGCGAGGATCGCGGGAGGTAATGACGCGGTGCTCGCGCCTGGGAAGGAGGCAGACATGTCCGCCCCTCGACGATAGTGGGGCAAGGGTTCGGAAGTGGGTCAATCAGCGGGCGAGCGCGTACGCGATGCCCATGGTGCCGCGACCGGTGTGGCTGCCCACCACCGGGCCGATGTCGCCGATCATGATCTCGCCGGCGTAGTGCGGGCGCAGCATCTCCACGAACGCGGCCACGTCGGTGCAGTCGGCCTGCAGCACGCTGAGGTGCTCGATCTTGCCGGCGGCGACCAGCGTGTCGACGAGGAACGCCAGCGCCTTGGTGCGCGTGCGCTGTTTGCCACCCTGCTCGACCTTGCCGTCGCGCACCTCGATGATCGGCTTGATCGCCAGCGCCGACGCCAGCAGCGCCTTGGCACCACCGATGCGGCCGCCCTTCTTGAGGTTCTCGAGGGTGTCGAGCGCGCCCCACACCTTCGTGCGCGTGGCGAGATCCTGAGCGAGGGCCACGACCGCAGCGTGCGATGCGCCGCCCGCGGCCAGCCGGGCGCAGGCCAGCACGATCAGCCCTTGGCCCAGCGTCACCTGCTGGCTGTCGACGACGGTGACCTGCACCTCGCCAGTGAGGGCGCGGGCGGCGAGCTCGGCCGACTGCATCGTTGCCGAGAGGCCGGCGCTGAGGTTGATCGCCACCACGCTGGTGGCCCCTTCGGCGGCCAGCTTGCGGTACGCGGCCTCGAACTGCCCGGGCGACGGCGCGGCGGTCTCGGGCAACGTGGCCGAATGAGCGCACTTCGCCCAGAATTCGGCCGTGGTGAGATCGGCTCGGTCGACGTACTCGTGGCCGTCGATGCGGATGGTGAGCGGAACGATCTCGATCCCGAGCTCGTCGGCGGCGGCCTGAGGCAGGTCGCAGGCGGAGTCGGTGACGATGCGGACGCGATTGATGTTCACGAGGGAGGGAGGGTACTCGCTTCGGCGGCGGGTGATCGCGCCGGGGTGCCGCTGGCGACGGGCTCGGCGACTCGTGCGTTGGCCACCGGGTGCCGGCGCGCGGCCTTGCGGTGGGCCTCGCCGCGGCGCGATCGCCGGAGGTGCCGCGCCCACCAGGTGAGCAACACCAGCAGCAGCGTGCCCGTGACGAGGTTGCCGAGGCCGCTGAGCGCGCGCACGTTGACCGACAGTGGTACGGACGGGCCGAGACGGATCTCTCCGTCGGGGGTGAAGATCTCGAGCGCCACCCCGAACTCACCGTTCGTGCGAGCGACGATCTTCAGCTTCACTTCCGTGTACTCGCCGGGCAGCAGCGTGACGATCTGTGGCTCCTGCCGCTCCAGCTTCGACGACGTCATCCGGATCTGCACGGTCAGTGGCATCGTGTTGGTGTTGAGCACGTTCACCGGCACGGTGCTGCTGCGCCCGGTGAGGGTGAAGGGGGGAAAGCTGGTGGGCATCTCCACGGAGCTGCGGATGGCGGCGTACTCGCCCCGTAACTCGTTGGCGAGCACCGCCACCTGCTCGTCGGTGAGGGCGCTGGAGGGCACCATGCCGAGCACTCGCTCCCAGTCGGCGGCCCGCCCATCGGTGGTGGTGAGCATCGTGGCGGTGCTGGTGGCTTCGCGGCGCAGCGACTCCATCACGGTCACCCGGTCGGCGATCGAGCTGTCGGTGGTGGGTGGCAGGTTCACCACCACGGGCTCACCCTTGTCGGCGAACTCGGTGGTGCGGGCAGCCAGTGTCTCCAGGGTCACGGGGTCGAGGCCGTCGGTGACCGCGATCAGCGACGTGATCGCGGCGAAGGCCTCGGTGGCGGGCAGCCCGAGGTCGGCGGTGCCGATCGTGATCCCGTGGCGCGATGGGTCGCCGCCGCCGTCGGCGATCTGCTGGCGGATCGCGAGGAGTTGCGCGGCCGCGTGGATGGCCGTGAGCTGAGGGTCGGTGGTGGGTTGCGACATCATCTCGGCGATGCCACGGTCGATGATCGAGGCCGGCACCGTGACATCGCCGCCGACGCTGATGCGCACCAGTTGCGAGTTGTCGGTGAACACCCCGTACGAGTCGGGCAGCATGTCGTACACCGCTGCGGGCATCACCATCAACCTCGCGCCGAGATCGCGCTGCAGCAAACCGCCGGCCTGGCTGAGCACCCGGTCGGCGAACACCACCGTGCGGATCGAGGGGTCGGCGAACAGGTCGGCGAGCAGATCCTCGCCGTCGCGCAGCCACTCGGTGTACAGCGACTGCTGGCCATCACCTGCGGCCGCTGAGGCATCGAGCGGAAACGCCGGTGACGACAACACGTCGTCGCCATCGAGCGCTGCGCCGAGGCGAGCCACCAGCGCCGCGCCCTCCGGGCTGGCCTCGGCCACGCTGCTCAGCATGACGGGCGACAGGCTGACGGTGATGGGTACATCGCTGGCTTCCAGCAGGTCGGCCAGCTGAGTCAGTTCGGCGAGCGCGGCATCGTCGACGACGACGTCGGTCTGGTCGTCGACGACCACAGGTGAGCGCACCATCATCCCGAACGCGATCGGCAACTCCACTTCCGCCGGTTCGGAGGGGCCCGGCAGCCGGTGCACGAACGTGAGCAGGTAGTCGAGCACGTTGCCGTCGGCGGTGAGCTCGAGGATCACGGGGAACAGGCCGGCCCGGGCGAAGTACAACGCCGACTGCGTGCGCGTGAGTGACTCGACGGGCACCACCACCTGCAGTTGTTGTGGGGCGAGCTGCGGCAAGGTGCTGACCGGCAACTCGACGCTGTCGATCGCGCGCGGCAGATCGCCCTGGATCGCGGCCGTGACGTCGTTGCGCGTGTCGACGCGCGCGTAGGCGGTGACCACGAGCGTCGCGCGGGCGAGGGTGGCCGCGTCGATCGAGGCGGGCACGCCGAGGATCGCGGAGAACACGCCGGCGCTGTCGAGGTCGAACTGCTGCGACACCAGCCGCAGGCGCTCTGCATCGGCGAGGGCCGGGGCCGCACCGGCGGTGGGCAGGCCGCCGGCGAGCGGGGCGAGGGCGAGCACGACCGCACTCAGGCGTGCTGCCAGCCGGCGGCCGGCACGGAACGTGACCACGGGGCTCATCTCAGCTCCCGTTCATACACCCGCAGCCGGTCGGGCAGGCGGCGGAAGCCGAAGCCCTCGTAGAGCGCGAGCGCGGCGACGTTGTCGGTGGGGGTGTTCACCAGCACCCGCTCGACCCGCCAACGTGCCGACCAGCGCAAGGCGTCGAGCACGAGGGCCGCGCCAAGGCCGCGCCGCTGCGCATCGGGGTGCACCGCCAACCGCTGCAGGAACCCTTGCCGACCGTCGCGGCCGGTGATCGCGTAGGCCGCGAGTGGGTCGCCGCCGCCACGGGCCCGGTGACGGGGGGTTGCCGAGCACACGTCGTGGATCGCCACCTCGTCGAGTGACCACGGCTGCCCGAACGCGGCGGTGTCGACCATGCTGGCCCGGCGGTGTTCGTGCACCAACAAGCGGCGGGTGGCCTCGGCGCGCCGGCGCGCTGCCGAACCGGCAGTGGCAACGGCGTCGCGCGGGGCGGTGTGCTCGAGCAGCAGCAACTCCTGCAGCACCGTGAACCCCGCCGATTCCATGCGGGTAGCTGCGTGGCCGGTGACGGCGCTGGTGCGCAGCCGGGTGTAGCCCAGCTCGGCCAGCTCGTGCGCCCATCGCTGCAGATCGTCACCGGACGGCAGTCGCCGCTGCTGATACATCACCAGTTGGGCGGTCTCCGCCTGGAACGACCACTGCTGCACACGGCACGAGACCTCGTCGCCCAGCAGCATGAACGGGGCGCGGCGACGTGCGGGTGGCGTGTTGCGCTCGTCGGCCAGGAAGCTCACCGCACGAACGGTAGCGGCTCGTCGTTGCCGGGTGGAGGCCGCCCCGCCCGGATGGGTGCCCTGGCGTGTGCGCGGCCGCCCGCAGCGGGCGGGCCCGGGCGCAGAACCGCCCGATAGCGTCGCGTGCCGTGACCGTGCTGTTCGCCACCCACGCCGCGTACCTCGACCATCTGGCCGGCCCGCGTCACCCCGAGCGCCCCGAGCGGTTGAACGCGGTGTGGGAGGGCGTACAACTCGCCGGTCTCGCCGAGGCACTCGAGCCACTCGTGCCGGTGGCCGCCACGCGTGCCGAACTCGAGCGGGTGCACCCGATGCACTACCTCGATCGGATCGAGACGATCTGCGCGGCCGGAGGAGGCCGGCTCGACCCCGACACGTACGTCACCGAGGGCTCCTGGCGCGCTGCCACCTTGGCTGCCGGCGCGGGCCTCACCGCAGTGCGCGCGTTGCAAGAGGGCAGGGCCGACGCCGCGTTCTGCGCGGTGCGCCCTCCCGGGCACCATGCCACCGGCAGCGAGTCGATGGGGTTCTGCTTCGTCAACAACATCGCCGTCGTGGCGGCCGCCCTCGCCGAGCAGGGCGAGCGCGTGATGGTGTTCGACTTCGATGCACACCACGGCAATGGCACGCAGGCGGTCTTCTACCACGACCCCCGCGTGCTGTTCGTCAGCCTGCACCAGTGGCCGCTGTACCCGGGCACCGGCCGGCACATCGAGGTCGGCGAGGGCGCGGCGCGAGGCACCACGGTGAACATCCCGCTGCCGCCCGGAGCCACCGGCGACGTCTATCTCTATGCGTTCGACGAGTTGGTCGCCCCGGTCGCGTCAGCGTTCGCGCCCACGTGGGTGCTGGTGTCCGCGGGGTTCGACGCGCACCGCAACGACCCGATCACCGAGATGGCGTTGCAGGCTGCCGACTACGGCCCGCTCATTCGCCGTGCGCTCGCGCTCGTGCCGGCCGGCCGTCGGCTGGCGATGCTGGAGGGTGGCTACGACCTGACCGCGCTCACCAACTCGTCGGCCACCGTGATGCGCGAGTTGGCCGGCGTGGCGGGCGATCCGTTCGAACCCGCCACGTCCGGCGGGCCCGGGCACGGCGCGGTGCGCAAGGCACACGACTACTGGGAACTCGAAGGCCTGTTGTGATCCCCGCTCGGTTCCAGCCCGTGCTGGCCGAACTCGCGCCGCTCAGCGAGCGGTTCCGCGCCGCGGGCCATCGGCTGTACCTGGTGGGTGGCACGGTGCGCGACCTGCTGGCCGGCGATGGCTCGCACGAGGTGGATTTCGATGCCACCACCGATGCGCGCCCCGACCAGGTGAAGCAGTTGCTGCGCGGCTGGGCCGACGCGATCTGGACCCAGGGCGAACGCTTCGGCACGATCGGCGCGAAGAAGCACGGCCCGCAGGGTGATCGCACCTACGAGATCACCACGCACCGCGCCGAGCACTATCACCTCGACTCACGCAAGCCCGATGTCGAGTTCAGCGACCGTATCGAGGCCGATCTCTCCCGTCGCGACTTCACGTTCAACGCGATGGCGCTCGAGCTCACCTCCGACTCACCCACGCTGGTCGATCCGTTCGGCGGCGCGGCCGATCTCGCCACCCGCACGCTGCGCACGCCGCTCGCGCCGGAGATCAGCTTCAGCGACGACCCGTTGCGAATGCTGCGCGCGGCGCGCTTCATCGCCCGGATGCAGGCCACGCCCGTGCCCGAGCTGGTGGCGGCCGTGAAGGAGATGAGTGGTCGGCTCGAGATCGTGTCCGCCGAGCGGGTTCGCGACGAGCTCGACAAGTTGCTCACGCTGCCACACCCGTCGGCCGGCCTGTGGTTCGCGATCGACACCGGCCTCGCCGAGCAGTTCCTGCCCGAGCTGCCGGCGATGCGCCTCGCGCAAGATCCGCTGCATCGGCACAAGGACGTGCTCACGCACACCCTGGCAGTGATGGAGAACGTGCGCCCGCCGGCCGAGCAGGCCGAGGGTCGGCCACCGTTCGACTTTCGGCGCACCCGCTTGGCGGCGCTGTTCCACGACGTGGGCAAGCCGCGCACCCGTGGCTATCAGAAGGGCAAGGGTGTCACGTTCCACCACCACGATGCGGTTGGCGCGCGCATGACCCGCAAGCGGCTCGAGGCATTGCGGTACAGCAACGACGACGTGCAGGCGATCACCGAATTGGTGGCGTTGCACCTGCGGTTCCACACGTACTCGATGGGCTGGACCGATTCAGCGGTGCGTCGCTATGTGCGCGACGCGGGTCCGTTGCTGCGCGAACTGAACGTGCTGACGCGCTGCGACTGCACCACCCGCAACGAGAGGAAGGCGCTGGTGTTGTCCAAGCGGATGGACGACCTCGAGGCCCGCATCGAGGAGTTGGCGGCGAAGGAAGAGTTGGCGGCGATCCGGCCCGAGCTGCACGGCGGCCAGGTGATGCAGCAGTTGGGCGTCGGCCCTGGCCCGGTCGTGGGGGCCGCGCTCGCGTTCTTGCTGGAGATCCGCCTCGATGAGGGCGTGTTGGGCGAGCTGGCGATCCGCGCGCGACTCGACGAGTGGTGGCGGTCGCAGCAGGCCGACTGATACCTTCCAGCCGTCCGGTCCGGTGCCAACACCGAGCGTGACCGACGACAGGGGGGCGCGAGCGATGCAACCCGACGGCAACGCGCAACCCGACGGCAGTGCGCACCAGCCGTCCGCGCAACTCGGGCTGCGCGTCGCGGCGGTCGGTCTGGCGATCGTGCTGGTGGTGCTGTTCGCCGCGCTGGCGAGTGGCGAGATCGTGCGCGCCGCCGGCTTCCGCTGGACGGCGTTGTCGCTGCTGGGGTTGTCGCTGCTGGGCATGCGCGTCGCGTGGTGGCGTGCGCGACGCGAGGAACACAACCATTGGCGCCTGCTGGTGGGGGCGTTCGCCGCGTCGGCGGCGGCCGAAGCGTCGATCAGCCTCGACGTGGCGCACTGGGTCGACGAGCAATGGCCGTCGATCGCCGATGCGGGCACGGTCGGGTTCGAGTTGTTGCTCATCGCCTTCTTCGTCCGCCACCTCGACACCGGCAGTCGCCGAAACCTCTACGTGCACTTGTTCGACGCCTTGCTGCTCGCGCTCGGCGGCACGTTCATGGTGTGGGAACTGGTGATCTCCTCCTGGTTCGGCGACCCGTCGCAGCACTCGCTCACCACGCAGATCTTCGTGGTGGCCTACCCGCTGATCGACCTGTTCGTGTGCAGCATGTTGTTGCTGTTGCTGCTGGTGGCGAGGTCGCCGGCGCGTGTCGCCGCGTTCGTCGGCGCGGTGGGGCTGACGGTGGGCGATGTGCTCGCCGGGGCCGTCACCGGCACCGACACCCCGCGCCTGGTGGCGGGCGGTATCGCCTGGGTCGTGGGCTACCTCGCGCTGATCACAGCGCTGGTGCTGCCGGCAGGCGGCCGGATGGAACCAGCGCGACCGACCTTGGGAAGGTTGGCGCTGGTGCACGGCTCGGTGGCCGTCGGTCTGTGGGTGGCCACCTGGCGCTACGTGGTGCACCAAGAGCGACCCACCGCCGTTGCCGCGGGCATCGGCATGATGCTGGGTGTGCTGTGGCTGGCGACGCAGGTGGCCGGGTATCACCAGTCGCGCGAGTGGGCGCGGCAACTGCACGACAACATCGGTGAGCTGCAGCAGACGCAGGAGGAGCTACGCGCGTTGCTCGACGATCTGCCATCGGCCGTGGTGGTGCTCAGCCGTGGAGGTCGCATCCGCGAGGTCAACGGGCCGGCGATGGTGCTCACCGGCCTCGACCGCGACCAGATGCTCGGCCGGTACTTCACCGACCTGTTCGAGGAACCCGACCGCCCCCAACTCCTGGAACTGTGGCGGCAACTGCACACGGGGGCGCCGAT
The DNA here is from genome assembly GCA_030645495.1 of Actinomycetota bacterium. GTDB lineage: Bacteria > Actinomycetota > Acidimicrobiia > Acidimicrobiales > Ilumatobacteraceae > UBA668. Next base: position 34,240 of record JAUSLV010000022.1, on the reverse strand, counting down.
GGCCAACCCCACGCTCACGTTCCACCGGCCCGATGGCTCGAAGGTGCTGCTGGAAGGCGATTCGAACCTGCCACTGCGCAACCCCGACCGCGTGGTGTTGGCGCTGCGTGACGTCACCCAGCGTGTGGAGGAGGCCAGCCGTTTCGAGCGTGCCCGCGAGCGGTTCCGCCTTGCGTTCCACGGCGCCCCGACGGGCATGGCGTTGTCGTCGTCGGTCGGCGGGTTGATCCTCGACGTCAACGAGTCGCTGGTGCGGATGCTCGGCCGCCCTCGCGACGATCTGGTCGGACGCACCGTCGAGGAAATCAGCCACCCCGACGATTGGCAGCGCACCGCGATGGTGCTCGCGCAAGTCGGTGAGACCGACGTCGACAACTACCGGGTCGAGCGGCGTTACCTGCGCGGCGATGGCGGTGTGGTGTGGGCGCGCACGTGGGTGTCGGTGATGGACGACGGTGAGGGCGGTTCGCTGGCGATCTCGCACATCGAGGACGTCACCGAACAGCGGCACAACGAGGAGCGCCTCGAGTGGGCAGCCTCGCACGACGGCCTCACCGGCCTGCCCAACCGGTTCCGCTTCTTGGAACGGTTGGGCGTGTACCTGGAGACGGCCGAGGCGGGTTCGATCGCGATGTTGTTCATCGACCTCGACAACTTCAAGGTGATCAACGACAGCCTCGGTCACGGGGCCGGCGATCAGTTGCTGCAGGCGATGAGCGAGCGCCTTCGTTCGGTGGTGCGCGATCGCGACATGCTCGGCCGCTTCGGCGGCGACGAGTTCATCGTCATGCTCCGCGACGTCAGCGGCGCATACGACCCGCTCGACGTGGCCGAGCGGTTGCGCGCGGAGATCGCCAAGCCGCTGGTGATCGAAGGAGCCGAACTGTTCGTGACGGCGAGCATCGGCATCACGTTGTCGGACCGTGAGGGTGTCACCACCTCGGAGATGATGCGCGATGCCGACGCGGCGATGTACCGCGCGAAGGCGCGTGGCCGCGACCGTGTGGAGGTGTTCTCGCCCGGCAGCCACGACGCCACCGTGCTCACGTTGCGCACCACCAACGAGTTGCGCCGAGGTCTCGAGCGCGGCGAGATCGTGCCCTACTACCAACCGATCGTGCAGTTGGGCAACGGCCATCTCGTCGGGTTCGAGGTGTTGGCCCGCTGGCGCCATCCCGATCGCGGTCTGCTCGGCCCCGACCAGTTCCTGCCGATGGCCGAGGAGACCGGCCTCATCGGCGAGGTGGGCGCGGCGGTGCTGCGCGCGTCGCTCGCGCAGTTGGGTCAGTGGCGCAACAGCAATCGGCGCTTCGCCGACCTGTCGGTGTCGGTGAACGTGAGCGTGCGGCAGCTGATGAGCGGCCACCTCGTCGACGTGGTGTCCGACGCCTTGGTGCAGGCCGGTGTGTCGGCTTCTGCGTTGTGGCTGGAGATCACCGAGACCGCCCTGATGGCCGACGTGAAGGCGGCCACCATCGCGCTGCGCGAACTGCGCAGCCTTGGCCTGCATCTCGCGGTCGACGACTTCGGCACGGGCTACTCGTCGCTCACCTACTTGAAGCGGTTTCCGGTGGAGGCGATCAAGGTCGATCGCACGTTCGTCAACGGGTTGGGGATCGACTCCGAGGACTCCACGATCGTGGAGGCGGTGGTGAAGCTCGGCCACTCGTTGGGCCTGTCGGTGGTTGCCGAAGGCGTGGAGACACCGCTGCAACTGGCACGGCTGCGCGAGATCGGTTGCGACCGTGGCCAGGGCTACTTGTTCGGCCGTCCGCGCCCCGCCGAGTTGGTGGCGGCCGAGTACTCACTGGTGTGAGCCCCGCTGCCTAGCCTCGATTCACCGATCGGGATCGGGTGAGGTGATACAGAGGTCTGCGATCGCCGCGGTGACGTCATTGCTGTTCCTGGATGTGGTGACGGGTGACGAGACGATGTTCGCCGACGGCTTCGACCGGGCGCGATCCCGACCGGATCGCTGACCATGGTGCTGCGCCAGGTCGCCAGGAGGTGGGCTGAGCGACCGGTACGATTGAGCGCCTGGCCGAGACGCTCGGACCCTGCGCCTCACGGGGCGGCGTCGAGGCCGATGAGACGGAGTTGTGAACAGATGACCGTCACCTCCCGGAAGACGCCGGCGACGCCGTGGAGCATCCACTTCTTTCAGCGCGACGAGGCTGACGACGCTGAGCGCACTGTGCCGGCGATGGAGTTTCTCGACTCGATCCCCGCAAAGGTCGCGGCAGAGATCCACGCCGTCCTGGACGCTGTGGCCGCAGCGCCACCGCCTTCCTTCTCGGGTGGCGGCAAGTGGGAGGCGATGCACGACGACATGGCCGGCTACTTCGAGGTCCGTGTCCAGGGTGGCGGCATGAACCACCGGCTCTTCTGCGTCTTGGAGCGCGACGCTGAGGATCTCGGGGGCTCAAGCATCGTCTGCATCGACGGATTGTCAAAGGCTCCGCGCACGGCGGCTCACCCGAGGGACTACCGGCGGGTCATGCGCTACGGCGCCGAGTTCCAGAAGCGGCGGACCGTGCTCGTGTAGTTGAAGCTCCCCGTCGGCGGGTTGGCAGGACCTCCAGCTCCAGAGCTTCGGCGAGCGCCACAAGGGTCGTGAGCGTCGGGTTCGGCCGCTCCGCCGAGAAAAGACGGCGGATCGCCTCCGGCTTCACCCCAGCACGTCGAGCCAGCTCGGCCTTCGTGAGATGGAGTTCCTCGCGACGTGCATCCAAGACGCGAATCACCGAATCGATCTGCTCGATTCGCTCGCGTGCTTCCTCAAACGCCTGGCGGTACTCAGGATCCTCGAGGCGACGAGCGAAGTAGCGCTCCGCGCCGGTCTGTGTCGCTGCCATGCTCTTGAGCGTAGCCGTAACGTCTACGTTACGCACGTCAGCCCGTTCGTCGCTGGGTGCTTGGTGGTCGGTGCTCGGCCGAGCTGGTGCCGTCAAGCGGGCCACGGAAATGCGCTCGGCGTTGAGCGACGCCGACTCGAAAGCTGGTCGTATGTCTACGTCAACCGGCGCCCCGAGTCAGGACACCTTGCTGACCTAGACACCTTGCTTGCGGGCGCGCACCACGAGCACCGAGGGGCACAGGGGTTCGCGAACGCGGTGGTCGAACAGTTCGGCCACCATGTCGAGCCGGAAGTTCGACCGTTCGAACGCCATGTACAGCTCGCTGAAACTGTGCACCCCGTGCGCGTAGACGTGGGTGGCAGTGCGGTCCTGTGCGAACATCACCGCCACCGGATGGGTGGTGGCCACCACGAACGGCGCGCCCGGCTTCAGCACTCGGTGCACCTGGCGCATCAGGCGCGGCAGGTCGTCGCTGGCGCTCAGCGAGTGGGCCGCGATCACGAGTTCCACCGAGGCGCTGGTGGCGAAGCCCAGGTCGGCCAGGTCGGCCTGGTGACACTCCACCTTCACCTCGGCGCGGTCGGCGGTGGCGCGCAGCCCGGCGATGGCGCGCGGGTCGGGGTCGAGAGCCATCGCCTTGGCGCCTTGCAGTGCCATCGCGACCGAGTTCGGCGGGCTGCCCACACCCAGTTCGATGACCCGCTTGCCGGCCACGTCACCGCACAGGCGCAGCTCGCCGTCGTCGGCCACGTTGGCGCCGTACGAGATGTTCATGCCCCACAGTGTGGCGTGCCTGTGACACCTGTTGGGGGATGACGGCCGCGGGCCACGGGGTATGCCATCACCGCTAGCCTCAGCGAGCATGACGTTCGGAACGGGCGCATTGCGTGGCACCCCGGGGGTGGTCGATCACCGACTGTCGCGCCGACACCTGATCAACGAATTCAAGCGCGGTCGCCTGCGCCAGGATCAGGTGTGCGACGCGCACCCCGAGCTGATCCGCGCGGCCCGCAACCTCGGGTCGCCGGCATCGGTCGCCTGCCCGATCTGCGGCGACGAAGAGTTGCGTCTGGTCACCTACGTGTTCGGGGCACGGCTACCCGCGCATGGTCGCTGCATCAGCAGCGCCGCCGAGCTGAAGCAGCTCAACGCGCGCCCCGACGAACTCACCGCCTACGTGGTGGAAGCGTGTGTCGCCTGCAAGTGGCACCACCTGTTGCGCGTGCTGCCCGTGGGCCACGGCCACGCCCGTGTGCGCCGCTCGTCCTGACCCGCCCTCGCGAACAACAACGCTCAGAACGGGCTGAGGCCCATCCGGTTGCGGATGCTGATCGCCTCACCCGCGTGCGCGTGGCCGTGGCCGATCACGGGCCACTGCACGAACCACCACAGCTGCTTGCCCTCCCACATGCCGTACAGCCAGGGCAGCTCGGCGCGGTCGAGGCCGGCGTGGTGCGTGAGGCGGTGGTCGGTGTTCGGTTCGATGTCGAGCACCAGCGACCCCAACGGCTGCAGCCACTCGGCGGTCTGGTCGAACACCGTGGTGAGGTAGTGCAACAGCGGGCCGGGTTGCACGTGGGCGGTGGCCGCTCGATCCTCGGCTTCCGACAGGCCGACCGACAGCGGGTGGTCGGCCAGGCCGAGGGCCTCGCGATGGGCGAGGAACAGCGCCGGATGGTTGCGGATCACGGTGTTGACGGCGAGGTCTTGGTGGCGGGCAACGTGCAGCAACAGCCCGGCCAGCGTGGCGCCACCGCCGTCGGCCTGCTCGTGCCAGCGGTCGCGAGGCACCAGCCGCACGACGGTGTCGAACAACTTGCTGCGCACGGCGGCGAGATCGGCTGTCATCCAGGCATGCAGGTCCACGGTCGCACCGTACCCGATGCACCGCTCCGGAAACCTTGTGAGACCCCCGTGCCACGCTGCCCTCATGCGTACCTGCCCGTCCTGCTCTGCCGGAAAGCCCGATACACTCCGCAGGTCATATTGGCCCTGCCCCATGAAGGGGCCCCGGGAAACCCCCGGGTCCGAAGGGAGGTAACACGCGTGATGCGTGCGTACGAGTTCATGATCATCCTCAGCGGTGATCTCGAAGAGCCTGCTGCCCAGGCGTGGGTGAAGTCGGTCACCGACTCCATCACCAAAGCCGGCGGCAGTGTTCACGGCAAGCCCGAGTGGTGGGGCCGGCGCCAGTTCGCCTACCCCATCAACAAGAAGGAGTACGGCTACTACGCCGTCATGAACGTGGTGGCCCCTGGTGGTGCCCTCGATGACTTCGAGCGTTCACTCCGTATCGCCGACGACGTGGTGCGCCACAAGCTGCTGCGTCTGCCCGATGCCGAGGCGGCACGCCGCGGCATCACGGTTCCGGCCTGATCCTCCCCGGCACCACGCCACCTCTTCCGTAAGGAGCCACCACCATGGCCGACAACTCAGTCACCCTCGTGGGCAATGTCACCAAGGATCCCGAACTCCGCTTCACCACTGGTGGGCGCGGCGTGGCCAGTTTCGGCCTCGCTGTCAGCCGCCGGTACCAGGTGAACAACGAGTGGCAGGAACAGACGTCGTTCTTCAACGTCGTCGCTTGGGGCACGCTCGGCGAGAACGCTGCGGCATCCCTCAACAAGGGCCACCGCATCGTCGTCACCGGCCGCCTCGAACAGCGTTCGTACGAGACGAAGGAAGGCGAAAAGCGTTCCGTCGTCGAAGTCAACGCCGACGAGATCGGTCCGTCCCTGCGGTGGGCCCGCGTCGAGATCGAGAAGATCGCTCGCGATGGCGGCGCCGGCGGTAGCGGTGGCGGCAGCAGCAGTGGTGGTGCCAGCAGCGGCGGCGGCCGCGCTCCTGATCCTGTGTACGGCGACGAAGAGCCGTTCTGACCCAGTTCGAGATTTCCGAGAAAGCATTGACCGATGGCCAATAACAACAACAGCAACAACAAGAAGTCCAAGCCGAGGGCGCCCAAAGACGGGGCCAACCCGAAGAAGTTCAAGAAGAAGACGAGCATCCTCCTCACCGACAAGGTGGAGTACGTCGACTACAAGGACGTCAACCTGCTCTCGCGCTTCGTGAGCGACCGCTCCAAGATCCGCAACCGTCGGGTCACGGGCAACACCGTCCAGCAGCAGCGCGACATCGCGCTGGCGATCAAGAACTCGCGCGAAATGGCCCTGCTGCCCTACACCAAGCGCGTCGCCCAGACCCGCACCTCGCGGCCGCCCCGCGATGGCGACAACCGTCGCGAGCGTGGTGAGGATCAGGTTCGTGAGAGCCAGGTCGAGGCCACCGAGGTCGAGTCCGCAGAGGTCGAGGAACTCGGCACCGACGAAGTGGAGGCCTGATCATGAAGCTCATCCTTCGTTCCGACCGCAAGGGCCTCGGCAAGCGTGGCGACATCGTCGAGGTGGCCGATGGCCATGCTCGCAACTTCCTGCTGCCCAAGGGCCATGCCCTCAAGGCCACCGATGGTGCGGTCTCCCAGGCCGCTTCCATGCGCCGTGCCCGCGACCTGCGCGATGCGCAGGATCGTGAGAGCGCCCAGACCGTCGCCAAGGCGCTCGTCGCCAAGACCTTCACCATCAAGGTGAAGGCCGGCGCCGAGGGTCGCCTGTTCGGCTCGGTCACGTCCTCCGACGTGGCTGCCGCCGTCGAGGCGCAGGCCGGCGTGGCGCTCGACCGCAAGAAGTTGCACGTCGATCACATCAAGACCACCGGTACCTACCAGGTGGCCGCCAAACTGCACCACGACGTCGAATTCCCGATCACGGTCGAGGTCGTCGCCAAGTAGTTCCAGCTCACGATCCTCACAGGGTTGTCCACAGCCCCGGTGGTGCCGCGCGCGGTCGCCGCCGGGGCTGTGCTGTCCCTCACTGTTCACAGTTATCCACAGCCAATCCACAACGAAGACCCACTAGCGATCCACAGACGTGGTGGGGCAAGGTGGCAGTCACATGAGCGACGCCCGACGAGATTCGAACAACTCCCGCGAGTCGGGTCGCACCACGCCCCGGCGCCCCGAAGGTCGCGTGCCACCGCACAACCTCGACGCCGAAGAGAGCCTGCTGGGCGCGCTGCTGTTGTCGCGCGACGTGGTGGGTCAGGTGGCCGAGCTGGGCGTGTACGTCGAGCACTTCTACAAGCCGTCGCACCAACACATCTACTCCGCGATCCGCGGGCTGATGGCCGGTGGCCAACCGGTCGACATCGTCACGGTGTCCGACGAGCTGCGCCGCAACGGCCTGCTCGACGAGATCGGTGGCGCCCAGGCGCTGCTCGAGCTGCAGAACGCCACGCCGGCGATCTCCAACGCCAGTCGCTACGCCAAGATCGTGCAGGACACGGCGATGTTGCGGCGGCTGATCAGCGTGGCCGGCGAGATCACCGAGCTGGCCTACATGGAGCCCGACGACGTCACCAAGGCGCTCGACGAGGCCGAGACCAAAGTGTTCGAAGTTGCCGAAGACCGCGTGATCGACAGCACCCGCCAGTTGGCCGACCTGCTGCCGATGGCGATGGACAAGCTGCAGGAAACGTTCGAGCGCGGCGACACCATCACCGGCACCGCCACCGGCTACAACGATCTCGACGAGCTGCTGTCGGGCCTGCAGCCCAGCACGCTCAACATCATCGGTGCCAGGCCCGCGATGGGAAAGTGCGTCGCGTGGGACACGCCGATGGTGAACCCGCGCACCGGGGCCGTGCAGACCGCTGCCGACGTGTTCGACGGTGCGTTCGGTTCGCCGTCGGTACCACTGATCTCCTTGGCCGACGACGGCTCGCTGGTCGAGGCCGAGGCCAGCCACCTCCTCGACGATGGTGTGAAGCCGGTGTTCCTCGTGGAGACGCGAGCTGGCCGTCGTATCCGTGTCACCGCCTCGCACCCGTTGCTGTCGCAACATGGCTGGCGTCCGCTCGAGCAACTGACGGTGGGCGACTTCATCGCGGCCCCGTCGGTGTTGCCCGTGTTCGGCACCACGGAGATGTCCGACGCCGAACTCGATCTGCTCGCGCTACTGATCGGCGATGGTTCCATCGGTCCAGGTGCTGCCACACCGGCGCTCACCTCGGCGAACGACGAAGTGTTCGAGGTGGCCCAGGCGGCGGCGCACGCGCTCGGCACGGATCTCGTATTCAATGCTCCCGCCGGTGCGGCGACCACCTGGCGCATCTCCGCCGGCCGCACCGGTGGCCGTCCCAATCCGGTCACCGAGATGCTCCGTCGTCACGGCATGTGGGGCTGTTCGGCACACGACAAGCGGGTGCCTGCGGCAGTGTTCACTGCGCCTCGCCACCAAGTGGTGCGCTTCCTCCATCGCCTGTTCGCCACCGACGGCACCGCGTGGGTCGCCACGGCCGGCTACGCGCGCATCGGCTATGCCACCGTCAGCGAGCAGTTGTCGCTCGATGTCATGCACCTGCTGCTGCGGTTCGGCATCCGCTCGAAGCGACGCACACGCTGGATCGCCTACAAGGGCACACGTCGCCGAGCGTTCGAGGTCGAGATCATGGATGGCGCATCGCTGGCCATGTTCTGCCGCGAGATCGGCATCCTCGGCAAGCAGGAAGCCGTTGATCGCGTCGCTGCGAAGGCGGCCGCGACTCCCGCCGGGCAGTACACGATCGACACGCTCCCGAAGGAGGTGTGGGACGACGTGATCAAGGCCAAGGGCGAGCGTTCGTGGGCCTCGATCAACGAGGCAGCCGGCAAGCCGCGCTCGCACAACTGGCACGCGTACCGACGTTCACCGCGGCGAGAGACGATCGGGTTGCTGGCCGAGGTGCTCGACGATGATCGCCTGCGCTGGTGGGCGTCACTTGCCGTCACGTGGGACCGCATCACGGCGATCACCGCCGCTGGCAACGACCGCGTCATCGACTTCACCGTGCCCGAACTGCACAACTTCGTCGCCGCCGACCTGTTCGTGCACAACACCGCCCTGGGCCTGGGCATCGCCACGCACGTGGCCAAGAACACGCACAAACCGGTGCTGGTGTTCTCGCTCGAAATGGGCCATGCCGAGCTCACCCAACGAATCCTGTCGAGCGAGGCCGAGGTGGAATCCCAGAAGCTGCGTACCGGCCGCTTGGCCGAGAGCGACTGGACCAAGATCGGCCGCGCGATCAACCGCATCGACAGCGTGCCGCTGTTCCTCGACGACAACCCGCGCGTCACGGTGATGGAGATCCGCGCCAAGGCACGGCGGCTGAAGGCTCGCCACGGCGGCCTGGCACTGATCATGATCGACTACCTGCAGCTGATGAGCGGCGGCGCCTACGCCGAGAACCGCCAGCTCGAGGTCAGCGAGATCAGCCGTGGTCTCAAGATCCTTGCTCGTGAAATGGAGGTGCCGATCATCGCCCTCAGCCAGCTCAGCCGCACCCTTGAAACCCGCGCCGACAAGCGCCCGATGCTCGCCGACCTGCGCGAGTCGGGCTCGCTCGAGCAAGACGCCGACGTGGTGATGTTCCTGTACCGCGACGAGGTGTACAACCGCGATTCGCCCGACAAGGCGAGTGCCGAGCTGATCATCGCCAAGCACCGTTCCGGCCCCACCGGCGTGGCCCGGCTGGTGTTCCGCGGCCAGTACACCAAATTCGGCAACGCCGCCCGCAGCGTGTAGGCGGGTTGGGCTCGGCACGCAACCGGGCAGACTGGGTGCATGTTCCTCGGCAAGGACCTCATCGTGTGGCTGTTGCTCGCCCTGGGCGGCGCGCTGTTCGCCGGCAATCTGATGGCGGTGGTGCGCCCACCTACTGCGCCGCGCAAGGAAGGCGACCTGCAGCAGGCGCCGCGCAGCCGCAGCCTGGCGATGGCAGCCGTCGGCTTGGTGGTGGCCGTCGCCGCGCTCGGTGCCCTGATCGGCCGCTGACGCGTTCCGGTCGTCTCATTGCCGATCGATCAATACCGTCTCTAGACTTTCACTCTGAGTGGCGCTCATTGGGCGCACAGAGAGGGGCGGCCATGAACGGCTCGACGTTCGAGGAAGCAGGAAGGCCGCGGCGCGGGTTCCGCGCCCTGCTGGCCGGTGTTCTGCTCGCCACCACACTGGTCACCACTGCAGCGCTCCCCGCGCCCGTCGCGCTCGCCGAGGGCACCGTGCAGTTGCTGGGCAAGACGGTTGACCCCGTCAGCAGCCTGGCTACCCCGCGCGCTCCTGGCGATGTGCTCACGTACACCATCTCCTACCGCTGCTCGGGCCTCAACCTGGCCGACAACTGCAGTGGCTCACTGCTGCGCGACACGCTGCCCACGTTCATCGACATCTATGGCAACGCCAACCAACTCGAGTTCGTGTCGGCCACGTTCCTCACGCAGGACGACTGGGTGTTCGACAACGTCAGCGGTGTCACGCCCACTGCCGTCGCCACCTGGACAGCGGCGCCGCCGGATGGCGCCAACTGCACCCCCGACGGCAACGGCGCCAACGTGGGTCTGTGTGCCGGTGACTCGGGCGCGATCATCCTCAAGCTGCGCGTGCCGTTCGGCATCGTGCCCTCGCTGGTGACGCCACAGACGGTCGTCAACACCGCCACGGTCGACCTCGGCCCCACGCCGGATGGCACTCCCGACGGAACCCCGGTGTCGGCCACCAGCTACATCAATGCCACCACCCCCAGTTCGGGGCTCACCAAGTCGGGCCCCGCCGACCGACTGCTGAAGGCAAGTGGTACAGATCCGGTCACCTACACGATCAGCATCTGCGCCGAGCCCAACTCCACGCTGCATCCGGCGTACACCGTCACCGACACGCTGCCGGTGGGCTTCACACTCGACCACACCGTGCCGGTGACCACGTCGTCCACCCCGGGCACCCCCAGCACCACTGGGCCGTTGGTGTTGGGCACCGGCGGCACGCTCACGTGGGAGGTCGACGAGACCAACCTGCCGCCGCGCGATCCGGATTCTGGTTGCCTGCGGATCACCGTCGTCGGCAACTTCGTGAACGCCGACGCGGGCGGCGATGCATCGAACGTGTTCGATGCGGTGAAGACCAACACGGTCAGCGCCGTCGGTCACCCGGATGTCGGGCTCGACGTGCCGCTCGGTCCGGCCGATACGTCGCTCGTCCTGCGTCGCCCGATCACGACGTTCACCCCGTCGAAGAACACCGGTGGCAACTACTACGTCGATGCCAGCCCCCCCGACAACGAGGTCCACTACTTCCTGGGGGCCAGCAACACCAGCGAGGTGGGCGCCGCGCCGTTCTCCACCGCCACGCTCACCGATGGGCCGCTGCCCGACTCGTTCACGCTCACCACGATCAACACCGGCACGTGGGACGGCGCCGGCGACAGCTCGGTCACCGCCGTGATCGAGACCTCTCCCGACAACAGCATCTGGACGGTGGTGTCCACCAACCCCAACGAGGTGCTCACCCACGGCGTCGGGCCGATCGACTTCACCGGGGTTCGCTACGTGCGCTGGACGTTCAGTTCCACTCCCTCGGCGATCGGCCCTGGCTGGAACACGTCTGGCCTGGAACTCGTCGGCATCATCGACGGCAGTGCCATCGACCCGGTGCTGCCGAACTGCGTCGGGCTCACGGGCTTGCAGGACGGCGTGGTCGGCGAACAGAACCGTGGTTTGTCGTGCGCGTCAGTCGAGGTGGAGGCCACCCCCAAGCCGCATCCGTCGATCACCAAGACGGCGCCCGCCGCGCTCGAGCCGGGTCAGACGGTCTCGTACTCGGTCGTGGTTGCCAACGACAGCGATGCCACGGAGGTGTTGGTGAACCCGCAGGTCACCGACTGTGTGCCCGACAGCGATCATCTCACGGTCAGCAACATCGCCGGCGTCAACTGGACGGTGGAAACGCTCACTCCTGCCGGTTGCACGCCCACCGCACCGAACACTGCGGGCTCGGGCACCCTCATCGTGCTGCAGTACACGGGCACCTTGGCCCCCGGCGCGGCCGCACCGACGATCACCTACGACGTCAGGGCCGATGCCTACGGCGATACCCCCGGGCCTACGCTGCCCGGCGACTACACCAACACCGCGGTGGTCACCTACGAGAACGGCAGTCCCTTCGATCACTGCGTGCAGGCCGGCTGCGACGCCTCGGCCACCGTGCGCGTGCCCGTGATCGCCCAACTGCAGTCGCAGAAGCTGGTGAAGGGCGCGCTCGACCGCGAGTTCAACAAGGCCGGCACCACCACTCCCGGCGGCCAGGTCATCTGGCGGCTCACTGTGCAGAACGTCGGCAACGTGGAGGTGGAGGAGACGAAGATCGTCGACATCTTCAGCTTCATCGGCGATCGTGGCGTGCAGGTGAACACGCGCCGCGGGTCCGAGTACGTGCCATACCTGGTGTCGCCGATCACCGTGCCGGCCCCAACCACGGCTGGCACCTGGACGGTCAAGTACTCCACGTCGTCCAACCCGTGCCGCCCGGAAGTGGTGGGGCCGGAGGTGGGCTGCGACGCACCGAACTGGACGAGCACCCCCAACCTGTTGGCGTTGTCCACCTACAAGTCGATCCTGCTCGAGTACTCGGGCCGCATCGGCATCGGGGAGAGCCTGACGTTCGACTACAACCAGGTCACCCCGGTGATCGATCCGACGTACGACACGCCCAACGAATCGGCTGACCCGTGGGACCTGCTCGACACCTGCACGATCCCCAACTCGCAGCACCCGTGGGTGCCGGCCGATGCCGTCAACTTCCCCGGTGACTCGATTCTCGATGCCACTCGTACCCAAGCTGCGGCGTGGGTCGACAGTAATAACGACGGCATCCAGCAGACCCTCGAAGGCGGCCCCACCTGCCCGCGGGCGTCGAACAGCTTCGCCTACGGCGTGCACGTGCCCACCGACCAGCGCAACGGCCTGCCCGACCCTGGCCGCCTCGGCGCCGAGCCGCCGAAGGTCGACCTCCATGTCGCTGCGCTGCCGTTGATCAACTCGATCGGCAACCGGGTGTGGGAAGACGTCGACAACGACGGCATCCAAGACCTCACCGAACTGGGCATTCCGAACATCCGCGTCGAGTTGTACGACGGTGTGGGCCTGCTGGCCACCACGTTCACCGACCCCAACGGTTGGTACATGTTCGACGACCGGCCGTACGGCACCGACTACTTCGTGCGCTTCTACATGCCCGACAGCCTGGGCTACACCTCGCCGAAGGACGTCACCGGCTTCCCGCTGGATCAGGCGGCCACGAACGACAACACCGACGACGACTCCGACATCCCCCTGGCACCGTCGGGCAACGACCTCGTGCTCGGCAACTACTACGACACCACCACGATCACTCTCGGCGACGCGCTCAACGCCGTGCCCGAGACCGATCCCACGTGGGACGCCGGCATCTGGATCCCGTACCCGGCGATCACCCTGAAGAAGTACGTCAACACCAACGACGCCCAGACCGCGCCCGGTGTGTACATCGAGCGCGACGCGCCCGTCACCTGGACCTACGACATCGTCAACACCGGCAACACCTACTTGAAGACGGTGACGCTCACCGATCTCGTCAACACCGCCAATGCCCCCGACCCTGTGCCGTCGTGCGACTGGCCCGCCTCCAGCGATCCCGCCACACCGGCCGGCGTGCTGTCGCGTGGCGAAACCGTGTCGTGCACGGCCAGCAGCACGGCGATCATGGGCCAGTACACCAACACCGCCACGGTGGTGGGCACCCCCACGCTCGACGATGGTGTCACGGCGATCACCGGCAAGACGGGTGTGCCCAGCACGGTCACCGCCACCGACCCGGCCAACTACTTCGGCGTGGAGTACGACCTGGCGCTGGCCAAGATCAGCTCGGCTCCCACGGTCGCGGTCGACGGCACGGTCAGCTGGACGATCCGCGTGGTCAACCAGGGCAACGTGCCGTCGCGCGCGTTCACCGTCACCGACGTGGTGCCCGCCGGCATGTACGTCACAGCCACCACTCCGGCGACCACCACCAACTCGCGCACGTTGGCCCTGCCGCCCGATCCGGCGGTGACGCCGCCCACCACCACGCTCACGTGGAACGTGGCCGCGCTGGCCGCCGGTGCTTCCACCGACATCACGATCACCACGCGGGTGAACGACATCCGCCTGCGCGCGTTCCGTAACTGGGCCGAGATCACCTCTGATTCCTCGGCGTTCTACAACACGCACGACTGGGATTCCACGCCCGGCGGCACCGTCGGCCTCGACGACGGGGCAGGCGTGGGCACCGGCCCGGACGACGAAGTGATCGACATCACCTCGTTGGTGGGCATCCCCGACACGATCCTCCCCGACCTGCCCACGCACAACGGTGACGAGGACGACAACGACTATGCCGAGGTGACGGGCGACCTGGTGTACGACTTGGCGCTGGCCAAGATCGTCGACAGCGCCACCGCCACCAATGGCAGCACGATCACCTGGCGCTTCCGGGTGTTCAACCAGGGCAACGTGCCTGCCGAGAACGGTGGCCCCACCGGCGTGCAGTTCACCGACAACCTGCCCACCGGGCTCGATCACGTGTCGTCGCGTCTGTACCGCAGCACCATTTCCGGCGGTGCCGAAGTGGTGGGCGCGTGTGCGCTCGATGTCAACGGCTACACGGTGACGTGCTCGGCGCCGAACATCGCCGCCGGCGACTGGGTCGAGGTGCGCATCGTCACCGGGATCGCCGGCAGTCCGTACAACAACCTCTCCACGGCGCCGTGGCGCAACTGGGCCGAGGTGAGCGCCGACGACGCAGCGTCGTACAGCGGTGGCGAATGGGGCACGGTCGCAGACCGCGACTCCACACCCGACACGAACGTGGCCCGCAACTCGGGCACGCAGAACGACCAGTACGTGAGCATCACCACCACCGGCACCTCGTACGCCGGTGGTGCCGTCAGCAACCCGGCCGTCGACGACGACGACAACGACGACGCGAACGTCACCAACAGCGGCATCTACGACCTCGCCTTGACGAAGCGGGTGAACGACACCGTCATGCAGTACGACCAGACGGTCACGTTCACCATCACCGTGCGCAACCAGGGCAACCTGCCGTCGCACGGGTACACGATCACCGACCACGTGCCGGCCGGCCTCACGCCGGTGGAACCGATCCCCAATGGTGGCGCGTACGACTCGGGCACCGGGCTGATCACGTGGATCCAGCCCAACCTCGCTGCCAGCACGAACACGTCGGTCACCTACCAGGCAACGATCGGCGACATCACGCTGCGGCCGTTCCGCAACCTTGCCGAGATCACCGCCGACTCGGCCGTCGACTACGGCCTCGTCGATCGCGACTCCGATCCGGCAGTCACCGAGAACGACGCCGCCGACTACCCGGCGATCGGCGCAGCCGAAGGAACGGGCATCGACAACCTGCTCATCACCGAGGCCGGCTCCGACGGCGCCGCCGACGAGGACGACGAGGACATCGCCGACGTGAACGTCGACATGCGCTACGACCTCGCGCTCGTCAAGGTGGTCGACGCCACCGATCTCGCGCTCAACGGCCCCGACACGGGTACGGCCACGTTCACGGTGACCGTGCAGAACCAGGGCACGGTGCCCAGCAACGGTTTCGTGGTCACCGACTGGGTGCCCACCGGCATCGAGCCGGTGTTGCTGTCGATCACCGACGGCGGTGTGTGGGACTCGCTGGGGCGCACGATCACGTGGACGATGCCGAACATGAACCCCGGTGTGGGCACGCTCACCCGGTCGTACACGGTGACGATCAGCGACATCACGCAGCGGCCGTACCGCAACATCGCCGAGATCACCGCCGACTCGGCCGCCGACTACTCCACCCTCACGCAGACGGTCACCGACGCCGACTCCACGATCGACGTGGTGCCGAACACCACCAACGACGGCACGTACCCCGCCTTGCTGTCGCCCCCTGGTACCGGCATCGACAACCTGGTGATCACCGACGCCGGCAACGACCCCAACTCGGTCGCCGACGAGGATGATGCCGACATCGCCGACCTCACCTACCCGTTGGTCTACGACCTCGCATTGGTGAAGGTGAACGACGGCCCCGCAGTGGTGCAGTACGACGCCACGATCCCGTTCACGATCACCGTGCAGAACCAAGGTGTGGTCGATTCGAACGAGTTCACGTTCGTCGACACCATCCCCGACGGCCTCACGCTCGTCGATGCCGACGGTGGCACGGTGGTGGGCAACACGATCTCGTGGACGATCACCAACCTCGCGCCGGGTGCCACCGACACGCGCACGATCACGTTCACGATCAACGACATCACCAAGCGGCCGTATCGCAACTTCGCCGAGATCACCGCCGACTCGGCCGACGTCTACGACGCTCCCGACCCGGCAGCGCCGCCGGCGCTGCTGGTCGACGTGGAGGACGCTGACTCGACGCCCGGCACCGACCCCGACACCGCCGCCTACCCGACGTTGCTGGAAGTGCCGGTGCCCGGTGACGGCATCGACAACGTGCTGATCACCGAGGCCGGCACCGAGACCTACGGCGCGCCCGCGGGCTTCGAGGAGGACGACGCCGACATCGCCGACGTGGGCGTGGACGTGGTGTACGACCTCGCGCTCTCGAAGGTGGCCGGCGCCTCCACGATGCTGCCCTCGGGCTCGGTGGTGTTCACCATCACCGTGGTGAACCAGGGCACCGTGGCCAGTGGCAACTACCAGATCACCGACTCGCTGCCCGAGGGCATGGTCGCCTCGGCGGCCAGCGACGGTGGCGACGTCACCACACCCGGCGTGGTGACGTGGGATCTCACCGCCAGCCTCGCCCCGGGCGAGTCGCGGCAGTTCACGATCACCGCCTTGATCTCCGACATCACCAAGCGGCCGTTCAAGAACATCGCCGAGATCTCGCTCGACTCGGCCGACGACTACGACGTGGGTGGCATCGACGTGACCGCGGTGATCGATGTGGAGGACGTCGACTCCTTCTACGACGCGACCACCGACAACGACAACTCGGGCTCCGGCAACGGCACCGACGGCTACGGCACGTACGAGAATCCGACCAACGACGTCACTGCCACCGGCGGGGCAGAAGGCCCCGGCACAGGTGGAGAGGACGACGCCGACGTCGCCTTCGTCGACGCGCCGGTGCTCTACGACTTGGCACTGGTGAAGACCGGCCCGGCGGCGTTCGATGGTGCCGGCAATGCCGTGTTCACGATCTCGATCAAGAACCAGGGCAATGTGCCGTCGGGCAACTACATCGTGCGCGACGAGGTGCCCACCGGCCTGGCTGTCGTGTCGGTCGGCAATGGCGGCTCCGCCGTGGGTGGCGTGGTCACCTGGAACCTCAGTGGCCTCGCCGCCGGTGCCACCACCTCGGTGACGCTGACGCTGCGTGTGAGCGACTTCGCCACCCGCCCGTGGGTGAACTACGCCGAGATCAGCCTCGACGATGCCGACATCTACGACACGGCCGGCTACGAACTCGTGGCCGACGGCGACGTCGAGGACGACGACTCCACGCCGAACGTCGACATGACCGACGACGTGCTGGTGGATCAGATCATGCTGCCCACCGAGCAACTCAACGACCCGTTCACCGATGAGGACGACCACGACATCGCCCCGATCACGGTCACCATCGACTACGACCTCGCGCTCGTGAAGGTGTTGCCCGGTGGCCAGTCGTTCCTTCTGGGCAGCAACATCGCGTTCCGCATCGACGTGATGAACCAGGGCAATGTCGACTCGGGCCCCGTCACCGTGGTCGACAGCATTCCCGACGGCCTTACTTTCGTCTCGGCCGACAACGGTGGCATCCCTGCCGATCGCACCGTGTCGTGGGACTTCACCAACCTCACCCCTGGTCAGATCGTGTCGCTGACGTTGGTGGTGCGGATGGACAACATCGGCCTGTCGTCGTACATCAACTATGCGGAGATCGCGGCCGATGGCGCGGACCAGTACGACACCCCCAGCAACATCGAGGATGCCGACTCGGCCCCCGACGCCGATCTGTCCAACGACCTGTTGATCGACACCGACGACGTCACCATCGACCAGATCTCGGGCGACGAGGACGATCACGACCGAGCACTGCTCGACCCGGCCAAGGTCATCAGCGACAACCTGGCGCCGCCGCGAATTCCGCTCGCCGGCGGGAATGCAGCGCCGTTCATGGAAGCCGCGTGGGCGATGGTGCTCCTCGGCGCCGTGGCTGCCCTCGTGGGTCGCCGTCGCCGACTGCGTCAGATCTAGCTGGCTCGCCCAGCCACGCGCACAACGGTTACGACAGCGGTCACCGCCCGTTCACCGTTCGCCGTATCGGGGTGGATACGGTTCACCTCGACTTGGAGGTGTGAGATGACCACTCGACGTTCACGCCGGCGCATCGCGCTGGTGGCCCACGACCACAAGAAGGCCGACCTCATCGAGTGGGCCGAGTTCAACCGCGGTACGTTGGCCCGCCACAACCTGGTGGCCACCGGCACCACCGGGCGCATGCTGCAAGCGCAGGTGGGCCTGGATGTGAAGTGCCTGCAGAGCGGCCCGCTCGGCGGCGACATGCAGCTCGGCGCACTCATCACCGAGGGCGACATCGACCTGCTGGTGTTCTTCTGGGATCCGCTCGAGCCGCAGCCTCACGACCCCGACGTGCGCGCGCTGCTGCGCATCGCGGTGGTGTACAACACGCCAACGGCCTGCAACCGCGCCACGGCCGACTACCTCATCTCGTCGCCGCTGTTGGCCGCCGCCGACTACCCGGGGGCCCTCCACAAGGATTGACCCCCGGGTGCGGTGCGAGCGGGTGGCTCAGCCGACCTTGTGCAAGGTGTTGGCGTCGGTGTGTGCGAACACACCGGGCAGTTCCTTCATCTTCAGGCCGGTGCTCTCGGCGTAGCTCCAGGTGCCGTCGCCGATGGTGATCGTCACCTCATAGGTGACGCTGCTGGCGTTGGCGGTGAGGTACTTGTTCTCGGCGATCTTGTACTGCGGGTCGTCGAGTGCGGCCTTCATCGTGAAGCTGGTGGCATCGGCGGCGGCCACGCCGCCGGCCAGCACGGTGATGCCGCGGGGCACCACGAAGCCACGCAGGATCTCGCCGGTGGCGCCGTCCCACAGCCAGTAGCCGACCTCGGTGTGGAACGGGTTGTCTTCGTCGCCGCGCCACATCGCCGTCTTGTAGTCCAGGCCGTAGAGGTGCTGGCGGCCGTTGTCGACCGGGCCGAACGGCTTCATCGTCACCTTCTCGGTGTAGGGCGTGCCCAACACCTTTTCCTGGGAGTGCGAGTAGGCGGTGTCGAGGCCGCCCTTCGTGCCTTCCCATTCACCGATCAAGCCTGCGAGGGGACCCCATTCGTTCGCCATGACATTCACTCCTGTGTGGTTTCGAGACGTCGTTGATTCGAGTGTACGACCACCGCTCAGCGGGCGCGGCGGGCGATCTGGGCGACCAGTTCGGCGGAGGGCTGCGGGTTGGTGAGTGCCGGCGAGTGGTCGCTGTCCATCGTGATCACGTCGTCGCAGCGCGCGGCCATCAGGTCTTGGTGGTTGATCGCGATCGCCCGGTCGCGCAGGCAGCGCACGAACGTGCTGTGCGCCCGCTTCCACCCGGCACCCGTGGCGGGTTGCACGAACGTGCTGATCGGCTGCTCGGTGAGCCGGGCGACGAACGCCTGGGCGACGGCCGGTGGTGCGTCGCCGTAGACCGCGGGGATCGCCTTCTGCGGATCGAGCACCAACGTGCCGTGATCGGTGCGACTACGGGCTGCGCCGATCAGCGTGGGTGGTTCCTCGGCCACACCGTCGAACAACGGGTGCTTCGCCAGCGACTCGCCCTCGTCGAGCACGAACGCCGAGAAGAACACCAGCTCGCGCACATGGTCGGTGCGCAGCGCGGCCTCGCCGATCACCGCGCCGCCGTAGCTGTGGCCCACCAGCACCACGTCGGTGCCCAGCCGGTCGATCGCCGCGGCCACGTACGCGGCATCGCCGTGCAGATCGCCGAACGGCTGATCCGACACGCCGTGGCCCGGCAGGTCGATCGCGTACGAGGGCACGCCCAGCGCGTCGAGTTCGGCCTGCATGATCGCCCACGCCCACGCCCCGTGCCAGGCCCCGTGCACGAGGACGACAGGAAGGGCAGCAGGTTCGTTCATCGCGTCAGTCTCGCGCCGGATGTGCGGCGCCGTGTCAACCGAACGTGCTGCTGTGGCGAGTAGGAAGTGTGCTCATCGAACACGAGGCGGAACACACGGTGCCCCAACGGCCCGACTTCGAGTCGTTCTACGCGGCAACGGCGCGGCGCACGGTCGCGCTGGCGTACGCACTCACCGGCAATTGGGGTGACGCGGAGGATCTGGTGCAAGACGCGTTCAGCGCGGCCCACGACGAGTGGGACAAGGTGTCGGCCTACGACGAACCGTCGGCGTGGGTGCGACGGCTGGTGCTGAACCGGTCGGTGTCGCGCTGGCGGCGGTTGCAACGCGAAGCCGCGGCCGTCGTACGCATCGGTGCCCGCACCACGTCGGCCGCACCCGTCACCGACCCGGTCGACCCCCAGTTCTGGTCGGCCATGCGCCGCCTGCCGCCGCAGCAGGCACGGGCCGTGGCGCTGTTCTACGTGGACGATTTGTCGGTCGAGCAGATCGCCGACCATCTGCAGTGCTCCACCGGTTCAGTGAAGACCCATCTGTCGCGGGCGCGAGCCACGCTGGCCGCCCGCCTGGGCATGGAGGACGAGGGACATGAGTGACGAACTGTTCGCCCTGATCGATGCCCGCGGCCGCGCCGCAGGCGCGGCCCTGCGCGCGGAGGCGGTGTTCCGTGCTCCGGCCCGAGCGAAGGTCACCTCGCCCACTCGCGGATGGCTGCGGCCGGTGCTGCTGGTCGGCGTGGTGGCGGCCATGGTGGTCGGCCTCGTGATGGTGGCCGGGCGCGGCGATGATCAGGCCGTCGACCACGCGCCCAGCGGCCTGCGCTACCTCGTCGGCGATCTGCCCGACGGATGGACTGCCCATGCCGCGAAGGACGCAGGGGTGTCCACGGGTGCCGACTTCCACAACGTGCAACTGACGCTGTACGGCACGTCGGGCAACCCGGCGACCCCGGCCTTGCAGCTGGCCTGGTCGGATCCGGCGCAGGCAGACGACGGCGAGATGAACCTGATGGGCGACTTCGCGACGGTCCTGCACTTCACCGCCGCGATTCGCAGCTTCACCGTGTCGGGTCGTGATGCCGCCTGTGGCGAGCTCCCCGACGACGAGCTGTACTGCTCGGTCGATCTTGCCGAAGGTTTGGTACAGCTGCGCGCCAGGCAGGTGCCGTTCGAGGCTGTGAAGGTGGCTCTGCAAACCCTTCGTATCGTCGACGGATCACCGCAACTCGATCAGGCCTCACTCCCCAGCACCGTCGCGTTCGTGACCAGCGGCGACATGGACGTGGTGTCGGCAGCGGCAGCCGGCAACGTCGACTCGGTCGAGGTGAGCAGTGTCGAGTACGTGAGGTCCGACGGTGACGCCTTGCGGTTGGTCACCGGGTGGGCTGATCAGCAGGACATCGCGTTCGCTGCGATGCAGGGCCGGTTCCAACGGGTGCCGTTCGGTGAGGGAGTCGCGTATTGGAAGGTGCTAAACGACCCGACGAGTGCGCAGCTGGTGTGGGTGAGCGATGGCCGCTCCTTGTCGCTCACTGCTCGTGGCGACGTCTCGACGCTTGTGGCTCTGGCCGCCTCCGTGCGCCCGGCGTCGAATGCCGAGTGGGCCGACATGCCGGTGCGGCCACAGGCGGGGGGCGACATCGGCACCGAGGACACAATTATCGAGGCGGCACCGGAGACGACGGGGCCCGGCACCGACAGTTCCGACGACGTTGACCCGCCCGTCACACTGGCCCCCGGTACCGACATCGTCGACGTGCCGGTGACGCAGGTGATGGTGGCCACATCACCCGACGACGCCGACTTCTCGGTGCAACTGCCCGACGGCACCTTCGCCACGGTGTCGATCGCGATTCTCGGCGACTCGGTGCTCGTTCGCAAACCGGGAGGTGGTGCTACAGGCGGGCCGTTGAGCAGCATGGCCGACCCCTTCGTCATGTACCTCGGCAACGACGGCCGCTCGGGTGCGTACATCCTCACCACCGATGCGTCGGTACGGCAACTGCGGGTCACGCGCTCAAACGGTGAGCGCTACGTGATGGACTTCGTGCAGATGCCGGCCCACCCCGGCGTGTTCATCGCCGTGCTGCCGCTGCCGGCGAACTCGCTGATCCGTGCCGACGTGATCGACGCAGCCGGCCGCGTGCTCACCACAGGCTGAACGTCAGCCCATGTAGATCGCGTGGCGCTTTTCCACCGCGTGGCGATCCACTGGGTCGGCGAGCGCGAAGCGGTTGATCAGTTCGGTGCGCAGGGCCTCGAACGGGATCACGCTGTCGATCACCAGCTCGCTGGCCAGGCGGTACAGATCCACGTCCACCTCGTACTCCTCGCGGCGCGCGGCCACGTACGCGGCGCGCTCGGCGGGGTCGGCGATGGCCTGGATCTTGTTCGCGTACACAGCGTTCACCGCGGCCTCGGGGCCCATCACCGCGATCTTGGCGGTGGGCAGCGCGATCACGGCGATCGGGTCGAACGCGGGGCCGCACATCGCGTACAGGCCGGCGCCGTAGGCCTTGCGCACGATCACGCTGATCTTCGGCACCGTGGCCTCGGTGACGGCGGTGATCATCTTCGCCCCGTGGCGGATGATGCCCTGGCGTTCCACCTGGCTGCCGATCATGAACCCGGGCACGTCGGCCAGGAACACGAGCGGGATGTTGTACGCATCGCACATCCACACGAAGCGGGCCGCCTTGTCGGCCGAGTCGCCGAACAGCACGCCACCCTTGTGCATCGGGTTGTTGGCCACGATGCCCACGACCTGCCCATCCAGGCGGCCGAAGCCGGTGGTGAGCTCGGGTGCGAACAGTGGCTTCAGCTCGAAGAAGCTGTCGGCATCCACCAGGCACTCGATCACCTTGCGCATGTCGTAGCCGGCGGCTTCCAGCGCGGGCAGTTCCTTGCGGGTGAGCTCGCGCACGGGCGGCTCGGGCTGCACCCGCTGCGGGCTCTCCCGCCAACGCTCGGGCAGGTAGCTGAACAGGTGCTTGGCCTGCTCGATCGCATCGGGGTCGTCGTGCGCCAGTTGGTCGCCGCAGCCGCTGACACTGGCGTGCATGCGCGCGCCGCCCATCTCTTCTAGCGTCACCCGTTCGCCGATCACCTCTTCGGCCATGCGCGGCGAGCCGAGGTACATGCTGGCGTTGCCCTCCACCATGATCACCACGTCGCAGAACGCAGGGATGTAGGCGCCGCCGGCCGCGGACGGGCCGAACAGGCAGCAGATCTGCGGCACTTTGCCCGACAGCTTCACCTGGTTGGCGAAGATGCGGCCCGCGCCGCGGCGGCCGGGGAACAGGTCCACCTGGTCGGTGATGCGCGCGCCGGCGCTGTCGATGAACCAGAAGATCGGCAGTTCGTGGCGCAGTGCGTACTCGGTGACGCGCACGATCTTCTCCACGGTGCGTGCACCCCACGAGCCGGCCTTCACGGTGGGGTCGTTGGCCACCACGAGGGCCGGGCGGCCATCCACGCGACCTTGGCCGGTCACCACGCCGTCGGCCGGCAGATCCTCGGCCATCGTGTTGGCCAGCAGGCCGTCCTCCACGAACGTGCCCTCGTCGAACAACAACGCCAGCCGGTCGCGCACGAACAGCTTGTTCTGGCGGGCGAGCTTGTCGCCCTCCTTGTGCAGGTTGCCCAGCCGGGCGCGATCTTCGCGGGCGACGAGGTCTTCGTGTTCGTTCACGGTGCGATCATCCCACCGGCAGGCCGAGGCCGCGGGAAATCACCAGGCGCTGGATCTCGCTGGTGCCTTCGCCCACCTCGAGGATCTTGGCGTCGCGGTAGAAGCGGGCGGCCGGGCCTTCGATGAACCCCGACCCGCCGAGCACTTGTGTGGCCACGCGAGCGGCGGTCATCGCCGTCTCGGTGCTGTACAGCTTGGCCATCGCCGCCTCTTGCTTGAACGGCTTGCCCTGGTCTTTCAGCCGGGCCGCGCCGTAGGTGAGGTTGCGGCTGTTCTGCACCGCCACGGCCAGGTCGGCCAGCTGGAAGGCGAGGCCTTGGAAGCGGCCGATCGGGCCACCGAACGCATGGCGCTCCTTGGCGTACTGCACGCCGATGTCGAGGCACGCCTGGGCGCTGCCCACCGCCAGGGCGCTGATCGCGATGCGCCCGTCGTCGAGGATCTTGAGGAAGTTGCGAAAGCCGGTGCCGCGGGCACCCAGCATGTTGGCTGCGGGCACGCGACAGTCGACGAGCGTGAGGCCATGAGTGTCGCTGGCGTGCCAGCCCAGCTTGTTGTATGCGGGCTCGACGATCAGGCCGGGGGTGCCGGCGGGCACCACGAACGAGCTGATCTCGCCCGGGCCGGTGAGCGCGGTGACGGTGACGATCGAGGTGATCGGCGTGCCGCTGTTGGTGATGAACGCCTTGCTGCCGTTGATCACCCACTCGTTCGAGGCCTCGTCGAACACGGCCTTGGTGCGCGTGCCGCCGGCGTCGCTGCCGGCATCGGGCTCGGTGAGGCCGAACGCGCCGAGGCGGGTGCCGGCGATCAGGTCGGGCAGCCACTCGGCCTGCTGGTCGGCGGTGCCGAACGAGTGGATCGGGTTGGCGCCAAGGCCCACGCCGGCCGACAGGGTGATGCCCAAGCTCTGGTTCACCTGGCCGATCTCCTCGATCGCGATGCACAGCGAGGTGAAGTCGCCGCCGCCGCCACCGAGCGACTCGGGGAAGGCGATGCCGAACAGACCGAGGTCGGCCATCTTGGCGACGGCCTCCATCGGCAACTCGCCGGCGGCCTCCCACCGATCCACGTGAGGCAACAGGTCGCGACGGGCGAAGTCGCGCACGACGGCGCGGAAGGCGTCGTGCTCTTCGGTGCGTTCGATCATGGACGACCCTCTTTCGGGAACTGAACGATCGTTAACGTATCACGCGCGCCTGAACGATCGTTAGGGAACCTTCGCAACCGTTCGGTCTGGTTGCTGGGGTACCGTGCGGGCATGCTCAATCCCGTCCGATGGTGGCGTCACGTGGTGGTGGGGGCGACGGCGCTGGTGACCCCCGTGCTCGCCGTCAGTGGTCTCGTCGGTGGTGGTACCCACGACGAGCGCTTCGACGCCAAGCAGGTGCTGGTGACGCCGGAGGGCGCCGACGGCGTGCGCATCCGTGAGGTGGTCGACCAAGACTTCGGCACGCACGACCGTCACGGCTACGAGCGCATCATTCCCATCAACTTCGGTGCCGCCACCGACGTGGTGGCCTCGTCGCCCGACGCCGACGCCGCCATCGACGTGGTGAGGCTCGGCTCGGACGTGCGGATCCGGCTGGGCGACCCCGACGTCACCACCGACGGCCAACACCGTTACGTGCTCAGCTACACGCTGCCCGAGGCTCGGCTCTCCACCGGCGAGCTGGCGCTCGACATCATCGGCCACGACGAAGCGTTCGAGACCGGCCGCTTCGAGGTGGTGCTCGTGGGTTTCGAACTGGAGAACCCGACGTGCAGCGTCGGCGCGTTCGGTTCCCGCGGTGGGTGCGAGGTGATCCAGAACGGCGGCGTGTACCGGATCGTGATCGAGCCGTTGCGCCCCGGTGAGGGCATCACCGTCGGTGGCACGATCCTGTCGCTCAACGATCCGACCGAGGTGCCGATCCCGCCGTTGCCCGATCGTCGCGACGACAACCGTCTGCCGCTCACGCTGGCCACGCTGGGCATCGGTGCGGTCGTCGGCCTCGGCGGCTACCGCCTGGCCAAGCGGATGGGTCGCAACGAGGTGGGTGGCAGCGGCCCCGCCGATGCCGCCTTCGCCGCGCCGGGCATGCCCACCCGCCTGGTGGCCGACGCCGACCTCGACGCGATGGTCACCACCGAGTTCGTACCCCCCACCGGCGTGCGCCCGTGGCAGGGCGCAATGCTGCTCAACGAGCAGGTCGACACCACGTCGGTGTCGGCCTGGTTCTCCGACCAGATCGCGCAGGAGTACATCGTGCTCGAGGGCACCGACCCGCAGGTGCTGCGTGGCGGGCCGAAGCTGGCCAGCGCCCCGGCCGAGGTGCAAGAGCGGATCGGGTCGCTGATCGAGGGCGACGGCGAGATGGTGTTGGGCACCTACCACCCGTCGCTCGCCACACTGTGGAGCGAGATCAGGGCCGAGCAGCGCGAGGCTGCGGTGTCATCGGGATGGTGGACGAAGCACCCGCCGGGCACATCGGCGTCGTTCCCCGCGGGCCTGGTGCTGGCCGTGTTCGTCATCGGTGCCGCCACCGGGTTCGCGGTGTGGAAGGGCCTTGCCGCGTCGTTCCTGGTCGCGCTGGGGCTGGCCGTCGTCATCCCGGCGGTGATGGTGGCGGTGTCGTACAGCCGACTGTTGCCGGTGCGCAGCGCGGCGGGTACCGCGGTGGCACTGCGTGTCGAGTCGTTCCGCCGCTTTCTGGAGGCCAGCGAGGGCAAGCACGTCGACTGGGCGTGGTCGCAGGGCCTGTTGCGCGAGTACTCGGCGTGGGCCGTGGCGCTGGGCGCCGCCGACGCATGGGGTCGCGCCGTGGGGCAGAGCGCCGTGCCCCCGGCCGATCTCACGATGAGCACGATGCCGCTGCTGATGTACACCAGCATGGGCAACTGGTCGCAGACCATGTCGCAGCCGTCGCAATCGAGCGGCAGCGGCGGCGGGTTCAGCGGCTTCTCCGGTGGGTTCTCCGGTGGTGGCGGTGGTGGCGGCAGCTCCGGCAGCTGGTGAGCAACTGACTGCTCGGTAGGGTGACGCCTCGTGGCCTCCCGCTCCGATCAGATCCTGCAGGCCGCGGCGCGGCTGTTCGCCGAGCGCGGCTACGGAGCCACGGGTATCGACGAGATCGGCGCAGCCGTGGGCGTGAGCGGGCCGGCGATCTACTGGCACTTCCCCGGCAAGCAAGCGCTGCTGGCGGCGATGCTCACCGACGTGAGCGAACGGTTGCTGGCCGGCGGGCGCGAGTGCGTGGCGCAGGCGACGGGCGACGAGGCGGCGCTCGCCGCGCTGGTGGCGATGCAGGTGGAGTTCGCGCTGGAGGAACCCGACCTGATCGTGGTGCACGGCCGCGAGCTGCACCACCTCGACAGCGAGCAGGCCCACGCCGTGCGGTTGTTGCAGCGGCAGTACGTGGACGTGTGGGTCGACGCGCTGCAGCGCCGGCACCCCAACGCCAACCGCCAACGGCTGGCTGCCGCGGTGCAAGCCGCGATCGGCTTGGTGAACAGCACGCCGCACGTGGGCAAGCTGCCGCGCAAGGCCCTGGCCCCGCTGTTGCACGACATGGCGCTCGCCGCGCTCGCGGCGGTGTGAGCCGGCTCAGGCCAGCGCGTCGAGGATCAGCTGCACGTCGTCGCTGCTGGTGAGCGGGTTGACGAAGCAGAAGCGCAGGACGGTCTCGCCGTTGTAGACCGTGGGCACCACGAACGCCAGGCCGCTGGCCAGCAGCTCGTCGCTCCACGTCTGGTACTGCTCGGGCGACCAGCCGACCTTGCGGAACAGCACCACCGACAGCTCGGGCTGCATCAGCAGTTCCAGCCCGGGTGTGGCTTCGATCATCCGCGCCGCTTCCTTGGCCAGCAGGATGCTGTGGCTGATGGCGCGGTCGTAGGCATCGGTGCCGTGCGAGGCGAGCGAGAACCACAGCGGCAGGCCGCGCACGCGTCGGGTCATGTGCACCGCGAAGTCGCTGGGGTTCCACTCGTAGTTGGATTCCAGCGTCTCGAGGTACTCGGCGTGCTGGGTGAGCGCCCCGCGGGCGATACCCGGCTGGCGGTACACGAGGGCCGCGCAGTCGAACGGCGAGAACAGCCACTTGTGCGGGTCGATCACGAACGAGTCGGCGCCCTCGATGCCCTTGAACAGCGGCCGGCCGATCGACGAGGCGAGGGCCGCGCCGCCGTACGCCGCATCCACGTGCAGCCACAAGTCGCGATCGGTGCAGATCGTGGCGGCACCGGCAAGGTCGTCGACCACACCGGCGTTGGTGGCGCCACCGGAGGCGACCACAGCGAACACTTGGTGCTCGGTGACGGCATCGAGCGCTTCCAGCAGTGCGGGGCCGGTGAGCCGACCGCGCTCGTCGCCGGCAACCGTGATCACGTCGACATCCAGCACCATCGCCGCGAGGCGCACCGAGCTGTGTGCGCTGGGTGCGGCAGCGATCGCCAATGGCAGGCCGCGGCCGTGGTGGGTGCGCCAGTGCTGGCGGGCGGTGGTGAGCGCGGCGAGGTTGCCCAGCGTGCCGCCGCTCACGAACGTGCCGCCGGCGCCGGCGGGAAAGCCGGCCAGCCCGGCCAGCCAGCGCAGGGTTTCGTTCTCGGCGTGGATGGCGCCGGCGCCCTCCACCCACCAGTCGCCGTAAATCGACGAGGCCGACACCACCAGGTCGAACAGCGTGGCCGCCTCGCTGGGGGCGGTGGGCACGAATGACAGGTAGCGCGGGTGGTCGCTGGAGATGCAGGCCGGGGCGAGCACGTCCTTGAACAGGCGGAATGCCTCGTCGTAGCCCAAGCCGTAGCTGGTGATCATGGTGCCGGTGGCCGCGGTGAGCTCGGCGGCAGTTCGCGGGCCGTCGAGCGGCGCGGGCGACATGCGGATGCGATCGAGCACGTACTCGAAGATCCGGTGGGCGAGCAGCTCGGTGCGGTCGTCGAACTTGTGCAGGGAAGGGTCTTTGATCACCGTCGGCCACACTACGGCCTGAGCGGCGACATGGCCCCGCACGCCTAACCTTCTGTACATGACGCTGCCCGCCTCCTTGCCGGACCGAATCACCATCCGCGAGGTGGGTGCCCGCGACGGCCTGCAAGCCGAGGCGCCGATCACCGTCGACCAACGGTTGGAGCTGCTCGACGCACTCCTGATCGCGGGGGTCACCCATCTCGAAGTGGCGGCATTCGTCAGCCCCAAGGCGGTGCCGTCGATGGCCGGCGCCGCCGAAGTGGTGGCTGGCCTGGGCGCCCCTGAGGGTGTGGTGCGCGCGGCGCTGGTGCCCAACGTGCGCGGTGCGGAGCTGGCGCTGGCCGCAGGTGTCGACGAGCTGACCGTCACGATCTCGGCCTCAGGCGTCTACAACGAGCGCAACGTGAAGATGACCATCGACGAGTCGGTGGAGGCGATCGCCGCGGTGTGCGTGCTGGCGGCCGATGCGGGCGTGCCGGTGGATGCCGTGATCTCGTGCGCGTTCGGGTCGCCCTACGAGGGCGACATCAAGCCGGCCGAGGTGTCCTTGTTGCGGCAGCGGTTGCTCGCATTGGGCGCGGCAGCGATCACGTTGGCCGACACCACGGGCATGGCCACGCCACGGCGCATCCAGGAAGTGCTCGCGCTCACCGGCACCGATGTCGGCCTGCACCTGCACGAGACCCGTGGCACCGGCCTGGTGAATGCGTACGCGGGCCTGCTGGCAGGGGTGCGCCGGTTCGACACCTCGGTGGGTGGCCTGGGCGGCTCGCCGTTCGCCGCCGGTGCCGCGGGCAACGTGGCGACCGAGGAGTTGGTGGCGTTGTGCGACGACCTCGGCGTGTCCACCGGCATCGGCATCGACGAGTTGATCGAGGCCGCGCTGCTGGTGCAGGGCTTCGTCGGCCACCCCGTTCCCAGCCGTGTGGCCAAGGTCGGCCCGAGGTCGCGCCGGGCGTGAGCGGTCGGGGCTGGGCCGCGCTGCGTCGGCCCGCGGCGAGGGTGCACACCTGTGCCGCTCGTCTCGTAGTTTCGATTCCGAATTGGCTGCGGGCCGGCGAGCCGGATCTGTGGAACGCCACAAACGCCACGTAGGTCTGTGGCGTGCCACAAACCTCGGACCTGCCCGACCGCTACTGCAGACCCCGACCCGCTCCGCCGTCGACGGGGATCGACACGCCGGTGATGAACTTCGCCGCGTCGCTGCACAAGAACGCGGCCACACGTCCGAAGTCGGCCGGGTCGCCCAACGTGCGCGTGGGCACGGTCGCCGCCAAGCCACTGACGTCGTCGTACAGACCCGCCAGCCGGTCGGTGAGGTGCAGTCCGGGCTGCAGCGTGTTGACCGTCACCCCGTCGGCTGCCACTTCGGTGGCCATCGTCTTCAGAAACCCGGTCACCCCCGCCCGCGCCGTGTTCGACAGGATCAGGTGCGCCAGCGGCTCGCGCACCGACATCGACGTGATGCCGATCACGCGGCCCCAGCCGCGTGACTGCATCGCCGGCACCGTGGCCTGGCACATCGCCACGGTGGACAACAGGTTCAGCCGCAGCGCCGGCTCGTACTGCTCGAAGGGCGTGGTGGCGAACGTGCCGGGCGGCGGACCGCCGGCGTTGGCGACGAGGATGTCGATGCCGCCCATCAGCCCTTCGGCCGCGGCCACGAGGCCGGGCACCGAGTCGAGCTCGCTCACGTCGCCGACCAGTGTGTGCACCGGCCCGGTGATGGTGGCAGCCGCGGCTGCCAACTTCTCCGGGCTACGGGCCACGAGCGTGACGGTGGCGCCCTCCGCGGCCAACGCCTGCGCGCAGCCGAGGCCGAGGCCGCTGGACGCGCCGGTGACCAACGCCCGGCGCCCTGTGAGTGCAAGATCCATGACTCGTAGGATGCCAGACATGCAGCCACTGTGGACACCGAGCCCCGAGCGCGTGGCCGCGACCCGCATGGACCAGTTCCGCCGGATGGTGGGCCAGCCCGACGCGGCCGCGCTGCACGACTGGTCGGTGTGCGAACCCGCCGCGTTCTGGCAGCGGATGTGGCAGTACGCCGACGTGATCGGCGAACAGGGCGACGTCGCCTTCGATCCGGGTGATGGCTCGGTGCGCGGCGGCAGGTTCTTCCCGCACGGCACGGTGTCGTACGCCGAGAACGCCTTGGCCCATCGTGAGGGTGCCGGCGAGGAAGCACTCGTTGCCATCAGCGAACACGGCGAACGGCGCAGCTACACGTGGGCGCAACTGCGCGCCGAGGTGGCCGCGCTGGCTCGTGCGCTCGTGATCGACGGGGTGAAGCCGGGCGACCGTGTGGCCGCGTACATGCCGCACGTCGCCGAGACGATCATCGCCTTCCTCGCCGCCAACGCGATCGGGGCCACGTTCACGTCCACCTCCAGCGACTTCGGCGTGGCGGGTGTGGTCGACCGCTTCGGGCAGACCACGCCCACGGTGCTCGTGGCCGCCGATGGCTATCGCTACGGCGGCAAGCAGTTCGACTGCTTGCCGCGCATCGCCGAGATCGCCGCGCAGCTACCCAGCCTGCAGCGCACGATCGTGGTCGGCGTGCTGAACGAGCTGCCCGACGTGAGCACGATCCCCAACGGGGTGCGTTGGGCCGACCACCTCGCACCGCACCGGGGCGCCGCGCTCACGTGCCTGCGGATGCCTGTCGATCAGCCGATCTACATCCTCTATTCCAGCGGCACCACCGGGAAGCCGAAGTGCATCACGCACCGTGCGCTGGGTGTGCTGCTGATGCACCTCAAGGAACAGCAACTGCACTGCGACGTGCGTGCCGGCGACCGGGTGCTGTACTTCACCACCTGCGGCTGGATGATGTGGAACTGGTTGGTCAGCGTGTTGGCCAGCGGGGCCACCGCGGTGCTGTACGACGGCAACCCCGCGTACCCGAACGCGAGCCGCCTGTTCGACATCGCCGAGCGCGAGCGACTCACGCTGCTGGGCGTGTCGGCCAAGTACATCGACAGCGTGCACAAGGCCGGTGTGCGCCCGGTCGACAGCCACGACCTGTCCGCGCTGCGCACCGTGTGCAGCACCGGTTCGCCGCTCAGCGAGGAGGGGTTCCGCTGGGTGTACGAGGCGATGAAGCCCGACGTGCATCTGGCCTCCATCAGCGGCGGTACCGACCTGTGCGGCTGCTTCGTCGGTGGCGATCCCACGCTGCCGGTGTACGCCGGCGAGATCCAGGCGCCCAGCCTGGGCATGGCGGTAGGTGTGTACTCGCCCGAGGGCCGGCCGCTCACCGCTGCCGACGGCAAGGGCGAGCTGGTGTGCACGGTGCCGTTCCCCAGCGTGCCGGTTGGTTTCTGGGGCGACGCCGACGGCAGCAAGTTCCACGCTGCGTACTTCGATCGCTTCCCCGGCGTGTGGGCCCACGGCGACTTCGCCAGCTGGACCGAGCGCGGCGGCATGATCATCCACGGTCGCAGCGACGCCACGCTCAACGCGGGCGGAGTGCGCATCGGCACCGCCGAGATCTACGCGCAGGTCGAGCACATCACCGGCGTGGTGGAGGCCGTCGCCGTTGGGCAGGAGTGGGACGACGACACGCGCATCGTGCTGTTCGTGAAGTTGCAGGACGGCCTGGTGCTCACGGCCGCGCTGGAGGCCGAGATCCGTTCGAAGCTGCGCGCCAACGCATCACCGCGCCATGTGCCCGCCCGCATCGCGCAGGTCACCGACGTGCCGCGCACGCGCAGCAACAAGATCAGCGAATTGGCTGTCGCCGACGTGGTGAACGGCCGTCAGGTGCGCAACACCGAAGCGCTCGCCAACCCCGAGTGCCTGGCCCAGTTCAAACACCGCCCCGAGCTGGCGAACTGAGGCGTACGCTCGCGCCATGAGGACGCGGGCGATCGGGGTGAGTGCAGCGGCGGCCCGAACACGGACGAGCTTCGTGCGAGCGAAATCGAAATCGGAACGACGAGACGAAGTGGAGAAGGCCCGGCGGGTGGGCCACTCGGCCGGGTAGCTCAGCGCGCCACCCTCAGCCTGCGGCGGCCACTGCGACCAGGCCGTCGTACACGTCGACGAAGCGAGTGGTGAGCGGTGAGCAGCCAGCGCGGATGATGTTCGGCTCGCGGAAGTCGAAGATCACGTCGCGCGCGGCCAGCTCCTGCACCAGCGCCTTCGCCCGCGGGTGCTGCACGGCCACGTGGTTGCCGCGGCGGGCAGGGTCGCGCGGGGTGGGGGTGGCCAGGCCGTGCTGGTCGCACAGGTCGAGCGCCAGGCCGGTGAGCGCGCGGCCCTTGGTGTGGATCGCCTGCATGCCGGCCTCGGCCGACAGCTCCACGCCCACCTGCGCGGCGGTGAGGGCGAGGATCGACGGCGTGCCCAGCAGCATGCGCGCGATGTCGGCGCGCGGCTGGAACGTGGGCCCCATCGCGAACTGGTTCTCGGTGGCGAACCACCCCCAGATCGGCTGGCGGATGGTGTTGTGCAACTCGCGTGCGACATACGTCCACGCGGGCGCGCCGGGGCCGCCGTTGAGAAACTTGTAGGTGCACCCGATCGCCAACTGCACGCCGCACTCGCGCAGGTCGATCTCGATCGCGCCGGCGGCGTGCGACAGGTCCCACACCACCATCGCCCCGGCGGCGTGGGCGCGGGCGGTCTCCGCGGCGACATCGACCAACTCGGCCGTGCGATAGTCGATCACCGAGCGCACGATCACGGCCACGTCGTCGAGGCGCTCGAAGCCGTGCTGAACCCGGTAACCATGAAGAGCAGTGGCGATGCCATCCACCACGTAGCGGTCGGTGGGGAAGTCGTCGGCGCTGATCGCGATCACGTGCCGCTCGGGGCGCAGGCCGATGGCCGCGTGCACGGCCTGGTACACGCACAGCGTGGTGTTGTCGTGCAGCACCACCTCGCCGGGTCCGGCGCCGATCAGCGGGGCGAGCACGTCGCCCACGCGCTGGGGCAGATCCACCCAGTGGCTCCAGCTACGAATCAGGTCGGTGGCCCACTCCTGCAGGTACACCTCGGTGAGGCGCTCGAGCGTGCGCTTGGGGGGCATGCCCAGCGAGTTGCCGTCGAGGTAGATCAGGCCCTCGGGGAGGGTGAACTGCTGGCGCAGCGGGGCCAGGGCATCGGTGGCGTCCAGCGCCAGGGCATCGTCACGGGTCATGGTGTCGGCGGGTCGGGGAGTTCAGAGCGCGCGCAGCACGGCGCGAACGGGGGAGGCATCGGCGGTCATCAGCTTCAGCGGCAGGGCGATCAGCTCGTAGCGACCGTCGTGCACGCCATCGAAGACCAGACCTTCCAGAATGGCCATGCCATGGCGCCTGACCATCAGGTGCGCCTCCAGGTCCTTGGCGTCTTCGGGGTCCAGGGACGGGGCGTCGAGGCCGATCAGGATCACCCCAAGCTGCCCCAGCATATCGATGAGTTCGGGGCTTGGGCAGGCGAAGCTGGACGGCCACGCGTCGGTCGGAAAGGTCTCGAAGGAGCGGATCAGCAGCCGCCGCACGCCGGGCTCAAGACGGTCCACCACCTCGTCGGGCGAAATCCGCCCCTCGGCCCGGATGACGCTGATCAGCTGGGCCTCGCCGAGATAGGGCAGGAGCCGAACGGCCCCGATCGGCGCGCCCTCGGGGTCATAGTGCAGCGGGGCGTCGGCATGGGCGCCGGTGTGGGTCGACAGCGTCAGGCGGCTGACATTGACCGGGCA
>JAUSLV010000020.1 GCA_030645495.1 Actinomycetota bacterium | reverse complement strand
GACGGTGCCCAGGCAGTGCGCGGCCCGCAGGTCGGCGGCGAAGTCGTGGACGACCAGCGTGGTGATCGACCCCACCGCGACGCGGCCGAACTGGGGTCGGATGTGGGTGGTCCAGGCGCTCTGGTCGGACTGCCAGGTGCGCGGCTGCACCTGGGCGGGCCGGATGCAGCCCCACGCCGCATAGACGTCCGCAAGCGTGGTGCGGCCAGCCGACGCGGGCGCCAGCCGCCCTGCGGCGACCTGCCGCTTGCGGTCCGCCTCCCAGGCCTGCGCATCGTTCCAGCGACCGAAGGTGCGGTCAGCGACCACGACTCCACGGTCCTTGACCCGCACCCGGAACCGGCCCTGCACCGTCTTCACGATCATCACGCCTCCCCGCCGTACGCACCGTCGACTCGGTCCCGAACTCGGCCCCGAGCCGCACCCCCCACCCCAGGCACGACCACGGACCAGGGGACCCTAGGTAGGAGGGACGTTCCCTCCTACCTACGTCAACGCCGTGGACAGGCTCGGTGCCTCGCATTCCCAGGAGGGCGGGGATTGCTGTCGGGTGAGTTGACACCTTTGCCCTGCCGCACGGACCGTTTCCACTTCGCGTGCTGAGTTCCGGCCTGAATGTAGGGGTCGCGGCACGCCAGCCAGTCACGCCGGCTTTCGGGCCTTGATCGGGCCGGTATTCGCGCCTATGCTTGTCCCATGCAGACACTTCCGATCTCCAAGGTGAAGGACCGGCTCAACGACCTGGTCGATGCCGCGTCGATCACCCACGAGCAGGTCACGATCACCAAGAACGGCACCCCGGCCGCGGTGCTGATCGGGATGGACGAGTGGGAGTCGCTGCAGGAGACGCTGTTCTGGCTGTCCCAGCCTAGGATCCGCGAGTCGATCGGCGAGGCGACGGCGGACGTCGCTGCTGGCCGCGTCCACACCCAGGAGCAAATCCGGGCGGAGTTCAACGTCCCGACCCGTGACCGGTGAGCCACGAGGTCGTCGTGACCGCCACGGCGAGACGGGACCTGCAGCGCATCCCGCCGCGCATCGTCCCCGCGATCATCGAGTTCGCCTTCGGTGACCTGGCCACCTCCCCGCGTCGCGTGGGCAAGCCCCTCCAACGGGAACTCGAGGGCCTCTTCGGCGCCCGACGTGGCCCCTACCGGATCCTGTACTCCATCGACGACGACGCCAAGCGCGTGGAGATCCTGCGCATCGACCACCGCTCGGATGCCTACCGAAGCGACTGACGGTTGGCAGCCGGAATGCCCCGGAAATGACCCGGAACAACGCAACGCCGATGAGGAGAGAGATCATGCCTGCTAGCCCGGAGCCCGGCGCACTTTCAGAGCCGATCCTGCCTGACATCCCTGATGTCGGGCCATCGCCCGACGTTCCTGTCTTCCCGCCTGACGTGGGGCCACCACCAGCTGACCCCTCCAATACCCCTGGCTGATGGGCCGAGCCCGGTTGCTGACACGTTTCCCGGAGAGCCGCCTCGCCGAGGCTGATGCGCCGTCGAAGTCGCGACAGCGAGCCGGGGGTCGGCGTCGGCATGCGCCAGCCGAGGCGACCCTGCCGGCGACACCCGGCGACGGAGGGCCCCGGCCTGTCTAGCGGGTCAGTCCCGCAATGACGTTGATGGTCACGGCGATGATGATGGCGCCGAACACGAATGAGATGAGCGCCTGCCTGAGGACGGTGGTGCGGATCTCGGTCGTCTGCACGTCGGTGTCGGATACCTGGAATGTCATTCCGATGGTGAAGGCGACATAGGCGAAGTCGCGGTAGCTGGGGTCAGCGTCCTGCTGGAATCCGAGTCCGCCCTCCGGCTCGGCGTAGTACAGGCGCGCGTACTTCAGCATGAAGACGGTGTGCACGACCATCCACGACACGACGATGCACGCGATCCCGAGCGTGACGGGCACCCAGCCCGTGCGCCCGGCGGGGATGATGACCACCGCGACGGCGATGATGCTGGCGGTGGCGACGCCGAGCAGCAGGATGTCGGTCGCGGGACGTGACGGGTCCTCGCGCCTCGCCAGCTCGGCCGTGCGTGCCGCGTCCGAAGGCCATAGGGAGATCCACGTCCAGAGCAGGAACGTGGAGGCCGCGACAACCCACGCGACGAGCCCGCCGATCGCCCACGATTCAAGGAGGGCAACGACTGATCCAGCCACCGCACCGATCAGCACGGAGATGCTGAGCCGGAAGCCCGAGCTGACTGCCCGGTCACCTCTGGCATGGCCGCCCATTGGAAGGCCGCCTCGAGCCTTCGTCATCGGCAGGACCCGGCGTTGCCCGGCGGGTCTGCCAGGTCGCGCATGGTTCGTTCGAACGCCTCCCCGAAGGGGCGACGCCGACGGGCCACGGGCGCAAGGTCGGCCGCCAACGGGATTCCTCCCTGCGGGCCGGCCATCGGCCCGCGTCCCGTCTAGGCTAGAGGATCCTCGACAGTTCCTGACTGGCGCCGGGTTCAGTGGAGTCCGTGTTCGGCGCCGCATCGTGGGGAAGTGAGCCGTGAGGTGATGCGTGCCGGCCAGCTCGTCCTGCTCGGTACCGTGAGTGGGTGAACATCAGGGCTGCCGAATGGGGCGACGCGGACGCCATCGCGGGCTTGTTCCTATCCGCCCTGAGCGGCATGACCTATCACCCGCAGCCGTATTCCGACGCGGAGACCAGGGACTTCGTCAAGGACGTGCTCATTCCGAACAATGAGGTCTGGGTTGCCGAGGAAACAGGTCGCGTGGTCGGTTTCGCCGGGTTCGGAGACGGGTTCCTCAGGCACCTGTGGGTGCACCGGACAGACCAGGACCGGGGGTGGGCACGGCGCTCCTGAAGGTCGCCATGGATCGGTGTTCCGATGGGCTGCAGCTGTGGGTCTTCCAGAAGAACGAGGGTGCACCGCAACTCTACGAGAGGCACGGATTCGAGCTTGCCGAACTCACCAACGGAGACCGGAAGGCGGTGCACGAGCCCGACGCTCGCTACGTCTGGACGCCAGGCACGGACTGACGGACGTCCGGACGCCTTCCGGCGAACGATCACGCACGAGGAGGACAGGTTGAGCGCCCGGGTTGGGCGCGGTGCTGCGTGACTCTCGAGGTGAACCTCAAGGACCACGCTCGAGCCCATCACTTGACCTGAGTTGAGGCTTCCTTCAGCTAATCGGTGGCGACGCCGGCGGACGGTAGCCGTGAGGGCGGGCATTTCTCTCGTAATGCGTTGGCCCGGGGTTCAAGTCCCATGGCCGGCTCCGCATCGAAATCCATTGCACCGCAACAGTTTATGGTGCTTCCTAGCCACCATCCGGCGGCCCGATTTGCCCGTTTCCGCGGATGACATGCCCCGGAAGTGCGCCGGTCCTCACGACGATTTCCTCCGATCCAAGCACAGAATGCGAAGGTCGAAGGTCTCGAGGAGGGTCGGCGAACCCTGCTTCTCGGCGGTCCGGATAGAATTGCGGTTGCTTCTGCCCTCGAACGTCTGCGCCATCGACACCGTGACCGTGCACTATCGCTCGACCGGCTACTCTGAGCTCTCCACGCGCCGACCCCGTCACGAAGACCGGATGCTGGAAGCAGGCGGCATGACTGAGATCACGGCCTTGATACTCGCCGAGCACGAAGCATTCGGGCGTAGGTCCCTCGATCTGTGGGGCTTTCGCCCGCACGGCGCCTCAACGGCGCAAGCGGCCGCGTGGAGGGACTGCGCGGATCGGCTACAAGTCCACGCCGCCGTTGAGGAAGAGATCCTCTACCCCGCACTTTCCAAGTGGGCCAGCGACCAGGCACCCGAGGAGACTCTCGATGCCATCGGCGATCACTACCGGATCCGCGACGATATTCGGGAAGCAGCGGCGACCGACGACGCGAGCCTCGAACGGTGGGGTGCGGTCCTCGAATGCCGGAAGGCCAACGATGAGCACCTAGAGGAGCAGGAGCGCGACATCATTCCGAGCTTCCGCGAGCACAGCGATGACGAACTGCGGTCAGTGCTCGGCCGCGAATGGCTGCAGTTCAAGCCCCGGCACTCTGGCGCGCGCGGAGTTCCGGGTGACGACGTGGACTCGGGCGCCTACGTCGAGGAGAACTCGTAGCCGATGGAGATGTTGCTGAGGCCACAGTCAGGCCCAACGTCCGCCGTCGACCTCGCCGCGGCATATCCATGGCCCCCCGGCAGGTCATGGGTGCGCGCGATGATGGTCACAACCCTCGACGGCGCAGCCACTGGTCCGGACGGACTGAGTGGCTCGATTTCGTCTGCCGGGGACCAGCAGGTTTTCGCCGAAACTCGCCGGCTGGCAGACGTCGTTCTCGTTGGGGCGGGAACCGTTCGTACTGAGCGCTATCAACCCCTTAGGGCCGAGCCCGCGGCGCTCGATGAACGCCTGTCTATCGGTCTCGCGGTGGCACCACGCCTGGTGATTGTCAGCGCGTCTCTTCAACTGCCGTGGACGGATCCGGTGTTTGGTGAATCCGCTGTCCGTCCGTTGATCTTCACGGTGGGGGACTGCGACACAACAGCGCTTGCCGTAGCGCGCAAGCATGCGGAGGTCACTGTGCTGCCCGGCAGCCAGGTGGATCCCGTGGCTGTCCTCGATCACCTCACGTCGCTCGGCCTATTTCGGGTTGTGTGCGAAGGGGGGCCGCGTCTGCTCGCGGACCTTGCGAAAGCGAACGTCGTCGACGAAGCCGACATTTCGATCGCACCGCTGATAGTCGGGGGCGGCCAGAAGGTCACCGGAAGTGCGATGCTCAAGCCCAATCGGTTCATGTTGGTTCATTCCATCGTCGACGACGGTTATCTGTTCAACCGCTACGTGACGTCATGACGGCGCGATGGCCCTCGACGCGGTGCTGCTTGGACGCGTGGCACTCGTCTTCGTCCTCGTGATCGCCTAGGTCGCTCGAGTGCGCAGAGCCGCGCGCGCTGCGGATCTTGAACCGGTCGAGCCATCCACCTGATCCTTGCCACAGACGGGGAGGACGGAGCGCCGGCGGAAGCCCCCAGCCCGATGGAGGATCAATACTCGCACGCGTTCTCGGTTGGGGTTATCAGCCCCAACCGTGCGGCCAGATGTCTGCGGGGAAGCTGCGGAGCTTGCCCTCGCCATGGCGCGACAGGGCGCCTGGAGGGCTGCATTAGTGTCGGAACGTCGAGGGGAAGCGGCCGTCTCGTGTCGGGGAGGTTCGATCGGCGACCGAGCTAGTCGCCGCGATGGAGTTCATCGGCTACGAGGTTCAGCGGCGTGTGGCACCCGCAGACCTGCTCTTTCAACGAGGTGCGCTTCGCCTCACGGGCGGGGGACGCGAGCGGCAGTCGGCGAAGGAATTGACAGTTGTGCAACACGTCGTGGGGTTCCCGAATTGCTTTGACGGCGCAGCAACCGATTGACCCGAGATCGTGATCAGTCGGTGATCGGTCGAGGCTACCGTCTAGGCCGCGAGGCTCCAGGAGAACTCAGCCGTCCTCGCCGAGGACCACGCGAACTCGGTGTGTGCGCCCGTCGTCGGCTAGCGGGATCGCCGCGCCGATGTTCGCCAGCAATTCGTCGTCGAGTTCGACCGACACCACCCCGCGGATCAGGCCACGGGGGTTCTCCACGACGATCTGGTAGCGGGACGAGTGGTAGCGGAAGCTGATCTCGAAGCCCGGCCAGGCACGGGGGATGCACGGGTCGATCACGAGCGTCGTGCCGCGAAGTCGGAAGCCCAGGATCGACTCGATGCCGGCCTGGTACATCCAGCCTGCCGATCCGGTGTACCAGGTCCACCCGCCGCGTCCAACGTGGGGCGGTTCGGTGTAGACGTCGGCCGCCATGACGTAAGGCTCCACCTTGTAACGCAGCACGCCGGCGCGCGTGCTGGCGTGGTTGATCGGGTTGAGCAGCGAGAACAGCTCACCCGCCCTTTCGCCGTCACCGATGGCGGCGAAGGCGAGCACCGACCAGATCGCAGCATGCGTGTACTGCCCACCGTTCTCGCGGATGCCGGGCACGTAGCCCTTGATGTAGCCGGGATCGACATCGGAGCGGTCGAACGGCGGGGTGAACAGCAGAACCAGACCGTCGGCGCGTCGGATGAGGTACTCGTCCACCGCCGCCATCGCCTGCGCGGCGCGAGCCGGGTCGGCGACCCCGGACAGGACGCTCCACGACTGGGCGATCGAGTCGATCCTGCATTCGGCGTTCGCTGCCGAGCCGAGCGGGGTGCCGTCGTCGAAGAAGGCACGCCTGTACCAGTCGCCGTCCCAGCCCTCTTGCTCGACCGCCTGTTGCAGCATCAAGATGTGGGCTTGCCAGCGTTCCGCGTGAGCGCCATCGCCTCGCGCCTGCGCGAGCGGGATGAACGAGCCGAGCGCGCACGAGAGGAACCACGCCAGCCAGACGCTTTCGCCGCGACCTTCGTGTCCCACCCTGTTCATGCCGTCGTTCCAGTCGCCCGCCCCGATGAGCGGCAGGCCGTGCTCGCCGACGGCGAGGCTTCGGTCGAGGGCCGCCGCGCAATGGTCGAACAGCGAGGCCGATCGGGTGGAACGTTCCGGCTGGAAGTAGTCCTCCATCTGACCGGGCAGCAGGTTGACCCCCTCGAGGAACCGCACCTGCTCGTCGAGCACGGTCGTGTCGCCCGTGACCTCCAGGTAGCGATCGACCGTGTAGGGCAGCCAGAGGAGGTCGTCGGAGATCCTGGTCCGTACCCCGCGGCCCGACGGCGGATGCCACCAGTGCTGCACGTCTCCCTCGACAAACTGACGCGATGCGGCCCGCAAGAGGTGCTCGCGCGCGAGTTCGCGCTTCGAGGGAAGCAGGGCGATCACGTCTTGGAGCTGGTCGCGGAACCCGTATGCACCACCCGCTTGGTAGAACGCCGACCTCTCCCACATCCGGCACGCGAGCGTCTGGTAGGTGAGCCAGTGGTTGAGCATGATGTCCATCGAACGATCCGGGGTACGCACCTGGATCGTTCCCTGTGCGTCGTCCCAGTAGGTCGTCACGTCGCGGATCAACGATTCGTGGTCGGCCTGCCGAGTGCGGCGGATCAGGTCCACCGCCGCGGCGGCATCGCCAGCATCGCCAAGCAGAACGACCACCTGCGTCCGCGCACCGCTCGCGAGCTCGAAACTGGTCTGCAGCGTGCCGCACGGATCCAGGCCTGCGCCGACCGCGCCCTGGAGCCGGTGGCCGAGATCCAGCCCGGCGGGCCGATCAGGTGCGCCGTTTCGGCCGAGGAACTCGGTCCGATCGGCGGTCGCTGCAGTCTGTCGCCCGCCGAGATCGAGGAAGCCGACGCGCCCGGCAAACTCGGTGTTCCACGGGTTGCGAACCAGGAACGCCCCCGTCTCGGGCTCGAGTGCGGTGATGATGCGCGCGGCGTTCGCCCCGCGCGAGGTGCCCAGGACCCACTCGACATACGCGGTCACCGAGAGACGCCGAGCAAGTCCCGATCGGTTCTCGATGGTCAGCACCGACACCTTCACGGCCTGGTCGAGGGGCACGAACTGCAGCAGGTCGAGCTGAATGCCGGCGTGAAGGTGCTCGAACCGGCTGTACCCGGCTCCGTGACGGGCGATGTACGTCGAGTTCTCACACCGGATCGGCTGGGTGGTCGGCCCCCACACCTCGCCGGTGTCGTCGTCGCGCACGTAGATGGCCTCGCTCACGGGGTCGATGACGGGGTCGTTGGACCACCCGGTCAGTTGGTTCTCGCGGCTGTTCCCCGACCACGTGTACCCCGAGCCGGATTCGGACACCTGGAACCCGAACGACTCGTTGGCGATCACGTTCAACCACGGCGCAGGTGTGGACTGCCCCGGGCCGAGGATCGTGACGTACTCACGGCCGTCGTCGGCGAAGCCACCGAGTCCGTTGAAGAACTCCAACTCCGGTCGAAGGACGGTCGGCTCGCCCGACGACCTCTTCGACCCGGTCGCCGACGACGGCCGGGCAATGCGGTCGGGCCGTTCGAGCCGGGTCACCTGATCGGCGAGACTGCCTCGACGGCTGAGAAGCACTGCACGAGCCGCGCTCAGGAGGAGCACACGATCCTCGATGGAGAGTCGGTCGCCACGAAGGATGTACACCCCTCCGCGACCCGCGCCGACATCGTGCTGGAGGACCGACTGGCTCGTGCGCACCAGGGTTTCGAGGGAGTCGTGCAAGTTTTGGGCGTAGGTCGCGCCGTGCTCGTTGAGAATGACGAGGTCGACATCGAGGAGCTTCAGCCGCCAG
Organism: Actinomycetota bacterium; assembly: GCA_030645495.1. Classification (GTDB taxonomy): domain Bacteria; phylum Actinomycetota; class Acidimicrobiia; order Acidimicrobiales; family Ilumatobacteraceae; genus UBA668. The sequence goes on along the minus strand of JAUSLV010000020.1, from coordinate 22,074 downwards.
TACTCGTGTGCACGCAGCAATTGGCGGACGATGTCAAGATCATCTGCTTCGTCGATGCGAACCAGCACGATGGGGAGGTCGCCGGAGATACCGTGGGCCCACAGCGATGGCGCTCCCCGATCGTTTCGGACCAGCAGGCTCTCCGGCGGGCGAAGCGAAGGGTCCGAGTAGAGGACCCGGTTGGCGAGGCGCTGGAAGAGGTGCGCCTCGTCGGACTGAATTCCCAGATGATGCATCTGCACCTGCGCCTGGGTCCACGCCAGCACCGCAGCCCGTTCGAAAGTGGCCGACTCGCGGTACTTGTCGGCCAGGTCGAGTACCTCCTCGCGCGACCCGGCGACCACCGTAGAGAAGATCGCGTGTGCCGTCGCCCCTGGGGCCAGCGTCACGCGGCAGCGGAGGCTGAAGATCGGATCCAGTACCGAACCGACCGTGTTCGATAGCGGGTGCCCGTCGATCACCGAGACGGGCGAGCGGACCGATCGACCGCGCCCGAGGAACCGGGCGCGGTCCGTCTCATACTGCACGACCCCACCGGGTTGGTCCTCGAGCGCTACCACGTGGGCAGCCCAGATTGGTGGTTCGCCTCCCGATCGCGGTCGCCGTGTGGCGACGAGGGCACCGATCTCGGGAACGAACTCGGTCTGCACGAACAGGTTCTGGAATGCGGGGTGCGACATGTCCGCTGCCTGCGGCGCGAGGGCGATCTCGGCATACGACGTCAGCTCGAGTCTGCGTTCGCGCGTGCCGAGGTTGGTCAGCGACACGCGGCGGATCTCCGCGTCGTGCTCGGCCGACACAACGACGGTGAGCCCTGTTGAGATCGACCCGTCGCGGCGGGAGTACTCGGCGCGGTCCTCGGCATAGGTGACCTCGTAGCTGTCAGCTTCGACACCGGTCGGCTGATGCCCCGCCGACCACACCGCGCCCGTGTCCATGTCGCGCAGGAAGAGGTAGTTGCCCCAGTTGTCCTGGGTGACGTCCTCACGCCAGCGAGTTACCGCGACGTCGCCCCACCGGCTGTAGCCGGATCCCGCGGTGGTGACCATGACGGCATAGCGGCCGTTCGACAGCACGTGCGTTCGCGGAATAGCGTCGTGGGGCGATGTGAATCGACGCAGGACCGGCGGCACCAGATCACGGGTGTCGGCCGCGCTCTTCACCTCCTCGGCGCGTGGCCGGGCCACGAGCACGTCGCGCGGCATTCGCTCCTGCAGCAGCAGTTCAGCGGCCTGGACGATGGGGTCGGCGTGGAAGCGCTCCACCATCACCCTGTCGTTGAGGACGTTGCCGATGGCCACCAGCGCCATTCCCTGGTGATGGGCCATGTAGCTGTTGACGACCGCGACCGACTCCCCCTCCGGCAGCCGGCGCTCCGTGTAGTCGAGCGCCTCACGGAAGCCATACCGCCCGGCGGCACCGGCAGCCCCGAGGCGGACGAGGTTCTTGACCGCGGCCTTCGGTTCGATCAGTGCGGCGAGGGCTGTCGCGTACGGGGCGATGACGACGTCCTCGCTCAGCCCGCGCTTCAGGCCGAGGCCGGGAACGCCGAAACCCGAGTACTGGTACGTGTTCGCGAGGTCACGCGCGTGGAACCCCGACTCGGAGATTCCCCACGGCACACCGATCTCGGCGGCGTAGTTGATCTGACGTGCGACGACCAGTCGGTTCGTCTGGCCTAGGAGGCTGTGGGCCGGCGAGCGCATCACCAGCGCTGGCATGAGGTACTCGAACATCGATCCGGACCAGGAGATGAGGGCCGAGCCACGACCGACCGGCGTCAGTGCCCGGCCGAGACGGAACCAGTGGTCCGGTTCGACGTCACCCTTGGCGATCGCCAGGAAGCTGGTGAGTCGGGCCTCGGAGGCGAGCAGGTCGTAGTAGCTCGGGTCCAACGAACCGTCACGAACTCTGAACCCGATCGAGAACAGCATGCGCGTCGGGTCGAACAGGAACGAGAAGTCCATCTCGTCGAATAGTTGCCGGGCTCGATCGGCAATCGCCCCGAGGCGCCGGACGAGCCCCGCGGCTGCACGCGCGCCGTCGTCCATATTGCCGTCGGACGGATCAGACAGTTGCGCGATCGTCGGGAAGGCGCCGAGCTGTGCGGACGGGCTGAACAGCGCCTGGTCGCGCGCGTGGCTGGCGGCGGTGTCCCTTGCCGCCGCGGCCCAGGTCACGAGCTCGCTCTCGGCTCCCTCGCCGCGTTCGGCGTTGAGTGCCGCGGCGACATCCGACAGTGTGTCGGTGTAGGCGACGAGCCCGGCCAGATGGGAGGCCCAGTCCCCCAGCGTGAGGGGAACGGTGACCCCGACTTCCTCGGGCAGCACCAGCGCTTCGTCGAGGTGCCGCCGGGTGAGGGTGGAACTGCGCCGGTCACCGATCACGGAGGCAGCAACGCGGGTCAATGTGAGCGCGTCGCCGACGCCAGCGATCGCGGCCGCCGCAGGTAGCGGTTGGTCGATGATCTGCCGGCAGGCGTTCGACAACGCGAGCAGGTGTCCGGCGAGGTTGCCGCTGTCGACGGACGACACGTAGTCCGGCTCCAGCCGGCGAAGGTCACGCGTGTCGTACCAGTTGTACAGGTGCCCGCGGTACCGCTCCAGTTTGCCCATCGTGGCGAGTGTCTGTTCCAAGCGTTCCACCATCTCGATCGTCCCGATCCAACCGAAGTCGCGGGCCGTCACGGTCGATAGCAGGTACATCCCGATATTGGTCGGTGAGGTGCGATGCGCGACGAGCGGGATCGGATCGTCCTGGAAGTTGTCGGGCGGCAGCCCCTGATCCTCTGGCCCCACGAAGGTCTCGAAGAACAGCCAGGTGCGACGAGCGGTGATGCGCAGCGCCTGGTCCTCGGCCGCTGACAGCAGTTCCGACGCCGATTCGGGAGGGGGAAGACTGATCCAGAGCGCGACCAGCGGTGAGAATATCCACAGCACGGCGAAGGGTGCGGCGATCCAAAGGGCATCGGGCTTCACGGCCAGGACCAGACCGAGCGTTCCCGCCCCGATCAAGACAGCACCGGACATCTGTCGGGCGAACCCCGCTGCGCTGAGGTGGCGGCTGGCCTGGGCGTGGGCGGCGGTGGTCCATTCGAGCAGGTTCCGCCGCGTGACGAGCAGCCGGACAAGCGTCCGCAAGATGGCGTCGATCATCATCCACGCCTGGTAGGCGACGAACGTGATGCCCAGTCCGATGTGGGCGGCAGCGGCGGCGATATCGGCGCCGACGGCGCGCATGTGGCTGCGCTTGGAGATGCCCTGCCGGCGCGGCCGCAGCCCCGCCACGGCCGGCAACGCAGCGGGGATCGCGACTACGGCCACGACGAGCCACGTCCACTGGCCCGCCGAGATGTGCGGCAGGGTCCAGGCCGCGATCAGCGTCGCTAGGGTGAGGGGTGCGGACAGCGTGCGCCGGAGGTTGTCGATCATCTTCCAGTGGGCAATGCGCGGCACGGAACTCCTGCCGCGCGTGCCCGTGGCATCGCGTGCCACGCCGAGGATCCACGGCAGCAGTTGCCAGTCGCCGCGCGCCCACCGGTGCTGGCGGCTCGCCGAGACGAGGTAGTTGGAGGGGTACTCGTCGAAGAGCTCGATGTCGGTGACCAGCCCGGCGCGGGCGAAGACGCCCTCGAAGAGGTCGTGGCTCAGCAGTGCGTTGTCGGGGACCCGGTCCGCCATGGCCGCGCCGAACGCGTCGAGGTCGTAAATCCCCTTGCCGGTGTAGCTCCCCTCCTGGAACAGATCCTGGTATACGTCGGACACCGCCGACGCATACGGGTCGATCCCCGCAGACCCGGAGAAGATGCGCTGGTAGATCGAGCCGCCCTGATCGGCCGGGAGCGTGGCGGTGATGCGCGGTTGCAGCACCCCGTAGCCCTCGACGACACGACCTGTCGCTGCATCGATGCGCGGTCGGTTAAGCGGGTGGGCGATCGTCCCGACGAGGCGTCTGACGGCACCGAGCGGAAGTCGCGTATCGGCGTCGAGCGTGACGACGTACCGCACATCCGGCGGCGGCGTCGACGCCGGCCGGTCGTTGGTGATGATGCTGGTCGTGGTCGAGCCGCGTAGCAGGTCGTTCAGCTCGTGGAGCTTGCCCCGCTTGCGCTCCCATCCCATCCAACAGCCATCCGCTTCGTTCCAGCTCCTTGTGCGGTGGAACAGCAGGAATCGGGCGCCCCCACCGGGGGCTTCGCCGTATCGATCGTTGAGCTCGTCGATCGCCGCCGCCGCAGCGGCGAGAAGCTCGTCGTCACCGGCGACGCTCTCGGCCGCGGCATCGAGCCAGTCCGACAGCAGTGCGAAGCGAACATCGCCCTCGCCATTCCCGAGGAAGTGCACCTCCAACCCTCTGACCTGCGACTGGACGTCGGTCTCGCTGGTGAGCAGCATCGGCACCACGACCAGTGTCCTCAACTCCGCGGGGACACCGTCATCGAGATCTAGTCGCGGCATCGTACGCGGGCCCAGCACCCTCGTCACCAGCCTGTTGACCAATGCGACCGACAGATCGGAGGCCGGCACCAGGGCAAGCGCCGCGACGACGAGCAGACCGCCCACCGCGCTCTCGTCCCGAGCGAGCAGCAGAGGTAACGCGAGGACGGCCGCGGTGACCACGGCGATCGTCGACAGATAGCCGATGCCTGCCTGGTTGACGAACGCGCGCCGGAGCCGGTCGGTGAGGTGCAGCCGAACGCCGAGGGCCGACTCGAGCGCAGGGCGGCCGTCAGAGACCAGGAAGTACCCGGGGTCGCGGTGGCGGGGCGACTGGGGCTGCGCGCCATCGCCGGCGGGAGGCACCGCCTCCGCCATCTGTGCCGCCGCGGTGGCGACCTCGATCTCGGTTCGACCCGAACCGCGCGCGATCTCCTCGATCGCGTCGCGATACCGGTTCCGTGTCGTGAAGTCCATGTCGGCGAACGCGCAGCGGTCGCGCAGAACTGCGTCGACCGCACTGACGCTCTCCACGAACTGCGCCCAGTTCAACCAGGAGAGCAGGCGCATGCTCATGATCACGTTCCGGACCGTCACGTTCATCATCGCCTGCTGCTGGTGCTCGAGGCGCACCATCTCCTCGGCGGTGGTGACCTGCGCAGCGAGTCGCTCCTCAAGCCATGGCAAGGCGGGGGTAGTCGCGGGGTCGAGATCTCGGAGCCGCTGGAACAACTGCACGCGCGCCGCGGTGGGAAGCGTTGCTCGCTTGAGCCGCCTTAGGGATGCAGCGGCTCGGTCCGGTCCGTCGGCGCCGCCGCCGAGGAGGTCGTCAGCGAGCTCGTCTGCCAACTGTCGGGCTTCTCGCTTGTGCACGATCTGCTCCGTCATGCGGCGAAGGTTCTCCACGAGGAGGATGCGCAGGCTGATCGCGATCGCCCAGAGCTCGCCGATCGTCAGCGGCTGGACCTCCTGATACGCGCTCAACATTCGCCGCAGGCTTTCCGGGTCCAAGCGACTGTCGGTGTGCGCGATGTACCCCCATGCGATGCCAACCACCCGCGGGTAGCCGGCGAGCGGGCCATCCACGAGCTTGGGCAGCTCGCGGTAGTAGGTCGGGGGCAGGTCGTCGCGGATCTCGCGGAGCTGCTCGTCGACGATGGGGAAGTTGTCGACCAGCCACTCTGCGGCGGGGGTGATCGATCGCTCGTCCTTGATCGCACGAGCCAGCACTCGGTACGATTCCACGAGCACACGACCGTTGTCCGCGATCCGAGAATGGACGTCGCGCCCGCGATGAGGCGCGTCGGTGACCGTCTGCGCTGCCGCCAGTGACTTGGCGTGCTGCTCGAGACGTTCGACGCTGAAGAGCTCGGCAAGGATCGGCGCGTCGAACTCTGCCTCCGAAGGAGCTCGCCGCCGACCACCCGCTAGTTCGTCTCGGTAGGGCTGGTTCGCTTTCATCGACCGCTCTCAAGGCATTGTGTGCTTCAGGTTACCGCAAGCTCAGGACGGACCTGCTCGTCAGCCGCTCACTGAAGGGAAGCACCCCGCCGACGTGGATCGACACACGGGATTCGTCGAGTCGTCGAGTTGTCTCGCTGAGAGTCAAACCAGCGCGAACCCGTGACATTGTCAACGCGACCTTCACTGTTCTGATCGCGGCGCCGTCGCACCGTTCACCCCAGACGTGATCGAGTGCTTGCGAGGGGGCCGCCGCCCTGCGCGCTAGACCGAGAAGTGTGCGCCGCGGTGTCCCCGTAGCCAGTCGCTGAAGGTCGCCGTGCCGACGTCGTCGGAGGTGACGCCGGCGTTGAACAGCCGGACGAATATCTGTAGCAGGTCGGCTCGGGCGCGTCGGCCAGATGCCCCGGAAATGACCCGGAACATGGCACAGGCATGGCCGAGCATGGCGGGGTATGCCGGAAGTATGCACGAGTAAGAGCGTGGCCTTAGGGGGCGGCGAACGGCTCGTAATGCGTAGGCCCGGGGTTCAAGTCCCCGAGGCGGCTCCACGTGGAATCCATTGCACCCCAACAACTTTCAGCGATTCTCGGAGTCGTGGGACCGTGCCCGATTTGGCATGATTCTGAGGCTCTAGCCCCGGAGTTAGCCCCAACGCCGCGGAAACGCAGGCGCAGTGCGTGGGTCCAGGGCGTTATGCGGGATGGGCCGTGCAAGCTGCGCGGACAACGTCGCCGTCGCGAGAACTCAGCCTCCACTGAACGCGGGGCGGTTCACGACGCTGAGCCGGGCTTCGTGGCGATCGACCTGGTCGGCCATGAGGGCGGCAACGCGATGGGTGAGCGCTGTTTCACGTTCACAGCAGCCCACGGATGCGCCCAGCGCGACACGGTGACGGGGAGAGAGTTTACTGAAACGGTGGTCACTACCCAGAGGACCGCACTGCAGCGCAGCGGTCTGAACCCGGGAACCCAACCCCGGCTAGCCAAGAGTCTGGCCCTACTCACCGTCGTGGCGCTGGCGGTCGCCGGTGCCGGCCTGCTGGTGGTCACTGGTGTCACCCCGGCGCACGCCGCCGCGCCTTGGACCACGCCAGTCCTGGTCTCCGCCGCGGGCAGCGGCGCGCTCAACGTACAGGCCGCCGCGACGATGACCGCCTCCACCAACGGGCTGACCGTCACCGCCACCTGGTACTCGAGCAACGGGACGGCCGGTGAGATCCGGGGGGCGAAATCGGTGGACGGTGGGGCGACCTGGACCAGCCCGGTCCTGGTCTCCGCCGCGGGCACCGCCGCGCTCAACGCGGAGACCGCCGCGACGATGACCGCCTCCACCGATGGGCTCACCGTCGCCGCCACCTGGCGCTCGGAAACCGGGACCGCCGGTGAGATCCGGGGAGCGAAATCGGTGGATGGCGGGGCGACCTGGACCACCCCAGTCCTGGTCTCTGCCGCGGCCAGCGCCGCGTTCGACGCTGTCCTCGCCCCGACGATGACCGCCTCCACCGATGGGCTGACCGTCACCGCCACCTGGCGCTCGGGCAACGGGACCGCCAGCGAGATACGGGGGGCGAAATCGGTGGACGGCGGGGCGACCTGGACCACCCCAGTCCTGGTCTCCGCCGCGGGCACCGCCGCGCTCAACGCGCAGACTGCCGCGACGATGACCGCCTCCACTAACGGGCTGGCCGTCACGGCCACCTGGCGCTCGACGAACGCGTCCTCCCAGGGTGAGATTCGGGGGGCGAAATCGGTGGACGGCGGGGCGTCCTGGACCAACCTGGGCCTGGTCTCCGCCGCGGCCAGCGCCGCGCTCGACGTGACCAGTGCCCCCCCGACGTTGACCGCCTCCACCGACGGGCTGGCCGTCACCGCCACCTGGTATGGGAACAGCGGGACCGGCAATGAGATCCGGGGTGCGAAATCGGTGGACGGCGGGGCGACCTGGACCACGCCAGTCCTGGTCTCCGCCGCGGGCACCGTCGCGCTCAACGTGAACAGCACCCCGATCATGACCGCCTCCACCGACGGGCTGACCGTCACCGCCACCTGGCTCTCGCACAACGGGGCCAACTATGAGATCCGGGGGGCAAGAACGGTGGACGGCGGGGCAACCTGGACCAACCTTGGCCTGGTCTCCGCCGCGGGCACCGCCGCGCTTGACCCGCAGAGCGCCCCGAGGATGACCGCCTCCACCGACGGGCTGGCCGTCACCGTCACCTGGCGCTCGAGCAACGCGACCAACAGTGAGATTCGGGGGGCCAGAACGGTGGACGGCGGGGCGACCTGGACCACGCCAGTCCTGGTCTCCGCCGCGGGCACCGCCGCGCTCAACGCGCAGGACGCCCCGATCATGACCGCCTCCACCGACGGGCTGACCGTCACCGCCGCCTGGCGCTCAAGCAACGGGACCGCCAGCGAGATGCGGGGGGCGGCACTGATACCCGCTACCCCCGCACCAACACCAACGCCAACACCGGCCCCCGCCCAGACACCGACACCGACGCCGGCCCCCGCACCGACACCGACACCGACACCCACGCCCACGCCGACGCCGACACCGACACCGACACCGACACCGAGCGTCCTGCCCGGCGTGCCCGACAACCCCGCCACCGCGACCGTCATCACCCCGGGCGTCCTGCTGGTCAGCCAGCAGACCGCCGACAGCATCCAGACACGGGTCATGAACAACCCGCCGGCCTCAAGGATGGCTCGGGCACCCACGGTGCAGGCGGCGATCAGGCGGCCGCTTTCCCTCGCCGCCTCCGGCCTCGTCGCGGGCACGCAGTACGAGGTCAAGATCAAGCTCAACGGCAGGTACGTCACCCTGGGGAGCACCGTTGCGCAGGTGAACGGCAACGCCCAACTGCCCGTCTTCGCCCCCACCCGCAACGGCACCTACACGGTGGCCATCGTCAACCCGGCAACCGGCAAGACCAGCTACATCAAGATCAAGGTAGGAAGTCCCAGGTAGCGGCCGGCGCCCCTACGAGGGCGCTGACCTCGAGGGGCCTGGCGAGGCCGACGGGCTGTCCTCGCGGTCAGCGTGCGCCGGGCGTGGAATCGCTGCCTGCACTGATGCATTGTCCGACCACGGGACGAGCGGGATCGTGCGCGATGGTGGAAGCAATCAGACTGCGGCGCTGAGTTCGTCGAATGCGATCGCCAAGCCTAGGACCGGCGCGGTCTCGACCCCGTTTGACGGACACCGACATCGTGACCTTGGGTCGCGTGATAGGAGTCCGAGATGGCACAAAGGCGGTTGTATGCGATCACTCCTCGTGTACTACGCGGACATCGAGCAACGCATGAAGATCGCCAAGGTGGTATCGGCTTCGACGGAAGCCGCGTCGCCAACAGCGTGGCCGCGAAATGACCCGGAAATGACCCGGAACATGGAGGATGCATGGCCGACTATGGCGGGGTATGCCGGAGTATGCACGAGTAAGCGCGTGCTCCTAGGGGGGGTTGCGAACGGCTCGTAATGCGTAGGCCCGGGGTTCAAGTCCCCGAGGCGGCTCCACGGGAAATCCGTTGGTATTGCTGAGGATTACCTATCTCTTCTAGGAGTGCAAGCGTGTCCACGGGTGGCCAGGGCGCCCCCAAGGCGCCCCCGGGGGCCTGACCCCCTGCGGTGAGGGGCTGCTCGTAGTGGTCCATGGCGGCTCGCAGGTGCTCGGCGCCGGTGAGGTGGCCGTAGTAGCGCAGGGTGGTGTCGGGGCTGGCGTGCCCGAGGATGCCCTGCACGCCGAGGATGTCCGCCCCGTTGGTGAGCAGGTTCGTGGCGCAGCTGTGCCGCAGGTCGTGGATGCGGAACCCGGCCGGGACGGCCTGGGTCCAGTGGACCTGCCGGCGGAACGTGGATGGCCGCAGCGGCCCGCCGTCGGGTCCGGGGACGAGCAACGCTTGGCGGTCCTTGCCGTTCGCCCATGAGTTGGCGACGTCGGCGGCGAGATGGGCGAGGGGGACGAGCCGGTTGGCGCTGGACTTCGTCGACTTCACGGTCGGGGCTCCCTCGCCGCGGGCGCGCACGATGCTGCGCGCAACGTGCACCATCGGCCCGCCGATCGCCGTCGTGAGGAGGTCGCCTGGGCGCAGGGCGACGAACTCGCCCCAGCGCAGGCCCGTCAGCCCGAGGAACACGGTCACGCTCGCCAGCGGGGAGAACCGTCGCTGAACTGCCCAGACGGCAAGGAGTTCCGCCGGTTCCAGGGTCACGTGCCGCGGATGCCGCTGCGGGTCGTGGCCCAAGGTCAGCGGGATGCGGGCGGGGTTGGCCTCGATCCAGCGGTGGTCCACGGTGAAGTCCAGCATCGCGACCAGCGTCGCGATGATGCGCCGCACCGTGCCTGCGGCGTGGCCGGCGTGCACGTCGTGCGCGAACGAGTGCACGTCGCGGCTGGTGATCGACCCGACCGGCATCCGGCCGAAGCGCGTTGCCAGGTGGCTGGTCCACGCGGACTGGTCGGACTGCCACGTGCGTTCCTGGACCTGGCCGGGGCGGACCTGGGTCCACGCCGCATACACCTGCGCCAGGGGTGTGCGGCCGGCGGAGGCGGGGGCGAGCCGCCCGGTGGCGACCATCCGCTTGCGGTCGGCCTCCCACGCCTCCGCATCGTTCCACCGGGCGAAGGTGCGGTCGGCGACGATCACGCCGTGCTCCTTGACCTTCACCCGGTACCGGCCCTGCCTGGTCCTCAGGATCACGACGTCTCCTCCCTCTCATGGGGTGCGTGCCTCGCCCCCGAACTCGCCCCCGAACTCGCCCCCCAACTCGCCCCCGAAGCGCACCCCCCCTGAGGCAGGGGACGCGACGCAACGGGGCGGACCACGGCGTCCGCTCGAGCGGGCTTCGCCTTCTACATGGATCAACGGCACGAGACTGCTCCGTGCCACGCATTCGGCTGCCCGCAACCTTGTCGGGTGAGGCGGAGTAGGCCTCTCGGGCCCCCGCAGTCACGGCCCCGGCCTCAGCGAGGAACCAGCATGGTTGCTGTTATGGCAGATAGGTCGTAGCGTTCCGGCATGACGGTGTCGGTGCACGTGACGTCCGGGACGCCCGTTGAGGAGTTGTCGCACGACGCGCAGGTCCTGCGCTCGGTTCTCGGCCGGCTGCGCAGCGCCGAGGGGCGCGGGGTGGTCGAGGAGCTGATCGCGGGACTGCTGGCCGACGGGGTCGTCGTGGCGCGGGTGAACGATGTGGTCACTCCCCGGGAGGCAGGTGAGCTGCTCGGTGTCTCCCGGCAGTTCGTGGACAAGCTGATCGCCGACGGTCGCCTGGCAGCGGAGTTCAAGCCGGGCAGCCGGCATCGCGTGGTCCGCGTCGCGGACGTCCTCGAACTTGAGGCATCCCGACGTGCGGGCGCGGACCGCATCGGGGCGACGATCGACACTCTCGTCGACGCCGGCGCCGAATACTGATCCCACCCGCTGCCCGGTGCCGAAAGCGGCTCACACGCCGATCATGCTAATAACATGTGTGTTATCGTTCGCGGGTGTGGACGGTGCTGTTCATCGACGAGGCCGCCACGGAGCGACTGTCGCTGCCGGCGGCCGAACGCAACGCGCTGCTGCACGCGGTGGAGAAGCTGGAGGCGTTCGGGCCTGTGCTGGGGTTTCCTCACACCAGTGCGGTGCAAGGTTTCCCCGGGCTGAGGGAGTTGCGGCCCAGAGCGGGTCGCAGCCCGTGGCGGGCGATGTACCACCGGGTCGGCGACGTGTTCGTTATCGCGGCGATCGGACCCGAGGCTCAGGTGGACCATCGACGCTTCGCGAAGGCAGCACGGCTCGCAATGGCACGGCTTGCGGAACTAGAGGAGGACTGAGATGACGAAGCTATCGGCATTGCGGACAGCCAGCGATATCCGTGCCGAGGACCTGGCCGACGACCAAGTGAACGCGGAGCACATCCGCACCGCCTTGGCGCGCGCCGTGGCGATGCGCGTCCTGGCCTACCGCATGGAGCACGGCCTGTCGCAGACGGCACTTGCCCGAGAACTGGGGATGCAGCAGCCCGCGGTCGCGCGCCTCGAGGCCGGTGACCACGAGCCGACATTCACCACCCTGGAGCGACTCGCGAGAGGCATGGGCATCGAGTTCCACATCGACATCACCCCGGCCACGTCCGGGCTGCGAGAGTCCGCCTGACGCCCGGCACCACAGGTCGGCCTCATCTGTCGCGAGGACATTCGAAATGACCCGGATATGCCCCGGAACATGGCAGGTGTATGGCCGAGAATGGCGGGGTATGCCGAAGTATGCACGAGTAAGAGCGAAGCCCTAGGGGGCGTGCGAACGGCTCGTAATGCGTAGGCCCGGGGTTCAAGTCCCCGAGGCGGCTCCACGCAAGAATCCTTGCTATTGCTGGAATACTCGGCTCCCTTCGTGGGTCTCGCGGGTCCCTCCTCGAGGCTGTGTCGCCCCCGAGGCGCCCCCGGAGGGCTGGACCCAGGCCGCGAAGGGCTCCTCGTGGTGGTTCATGGCGGTGCACAGGTGCTTGGTGCCGGTGAGGTGGCCCACGACCCTGCCGTGACCGCGCCGAAGAGTCCTTCGCCCTGCTGAACGAGGAGGACCCGGTGGCACTGGCGTAGAGATTGGAACGCTTGCCGCCACCATCGAGGCCGGTCACTTCCCCGCCGACTTCGACGGGGACCGGGCCGGCGGCCCCTGATGGCACGAGTGCCACACCCGCAAGCGGTGCCTCGCTGGTGCCAGTGCCGTCACGGTGCGGTGGGCGGCCCGTTGAACAGCTTCGGCAGGACGGGCGAGGCGATGCCGACGAACACGACGATGCCATCGCCGCCGGGGTTGCCTCCTGCGGTGTCGATCGCGCCGGTGGGCTTCCAGTTGTTCGCTACCCAGAGGTTGCCGGCCGCGTCGACCTCAGCGGAGGTCTCGCGCATGAGTGGCTTGAACGTCCTAGGCCCCGTTGCGCCGTACAACTGCTCTCCCGAGTGGAGGAGCACCGGATCTCCGCCGGACGGCAGTGTGTAGCCGGTGGAAGGGCTCATCGGGTCGCCCAGGCTCATGCCCTTCGGGCAGGTGCCAGCCACGGCTCCGCACAGGCGCGACACGCCGTACTTCAGGTCGCCCTGAGTCACACCACCGAAGTTGGCGACCCACAGGCTGCTCGACGAATCGACCGTGACACCCCAGGGGCCGCTGATGCCGCCCCCCGTGAACTTCCCCAGAGGCGTACCCGTGCTGTCGAAGGCGTACACCGCATCGTCCTTGCCGGCGGCGACCCAGGCGTTGCCCGCCGAGTCGACCGCGACGCCCTTCGGATTGGCGCCAGTACCCACCGCTGCGGTAAAGAGCCGTTGAACCCCGGTCGCTGCGTAGCGCAGCTTGGACACCGTCGACGTGCCCGTATAGCTGACCCACGCATCGCCGTTGGCGTCGAGCCGGATGTCGAACGGCTCGGTGTTGCTGTCGGCGTAGAACGGATAGCTCGTCGTCGGATCGCCAGCCGGGAACACCTGCACCCGGCTGTTGCCATAGCTAGCCATCCAGATGTTCCCGTTCGAGTCCGACACCGTGCCCTGGACACGGAAGAGGTTGCTCGCGTAGCCGTAGGGTCCCGAGATCGCCGTGCCGGAACCGTCGAACAGCGACACACCGCCGCCCGGGCTCGTACCATCGATGGTCGGGAAGTAGGCAGACGTGCCCCAGCCGAAGTTGCCCGACCACAGCCGGCCGCTTGGATCGAATCCGAGGCCGAAGCCCTGGCCCAGGACGCCGCCTCCCGTCACCGGGGAGCTCGGGGTGCCGGCGGTGCCGTCCGCCGGCTGCCCGTTGGGCTGCAGGACCACGATGCAGTTCGTGGAGTTCGGTGTCCCCTGCACGACGTTGTTCGTGATCCAGGCGTAGCCACGGAGGTCGAACGTGAGGTTGCCCGGGCCCCCAAACGGGCAGACTTCCTTGCCGTCCTGGGTACGGCCAGTCGCGTTGAGCTTCACGGCGAGGGTGAAGGCATCCAGACGCGTCCACTTGCTGCGCGCTGACGGACCGAAGGCGGATGCCAGGTAGGGGCGGAAGGCATGGACGCTGTTGCCGAGTGCGTAGATCCGCTTCACGTTGCGAGCAGGGTTCCGGGCAATCGCCTGCACCGCGTTCCACGTCGTCGGATGGGCGCTGCTGCCCGTGAGGGCGAACAGCTCCGTGCAGGCTCCGGCGGCCGAGTCCGCACGCACGCAGGCGGCAACGATGTTCGACAGCGTGCCGAGCTCGCGCCAGGCGTTGGTCTGGTTGGCATTAGGCGGAGAGGTGATGACGGTCGACGGCATCCCCGACGTGGACGAGACGAGATTCGCGGCCATGCCCGCCGCCGAGGCCAGTTGAAGGGGAGTACCAGCGATACGCGTGCCCTGAGCCAGTTGAGCGGTCGCGTAGGCCGCCGCCACTGTCGTCATCTCGTTGACCGAGATGCTGGCTGGTAAGACCGTTCCCATCATCGTGACGAGTTCACGGTAGGTGCCCTCGCCGACCACGACGTACCGAGAAACGGCACCCAGGGGAATCGTGACTGCGAAACGGCCAGCGGCATCGGTCCGGGCCTGCCCGACAGCCCAGGCGGTCGTACGCGTTGACTCATACACGACAACAAGTGCCCCCGCGATCGGCATGAATGACGTTCCGGCGCCCGACGACACGACGCCGCGCAGCACTTGTTGCGTCGAGGTCGTCACCGCACTCGGGTCACTCGCCGGCCGTGCGGCGGACACGCCAGCCGTGCCCATCACTGCACCGAGGGTCGTGGCGACGATGGCCGCACGCATCATCCAGCGTTGTCGCATAGTCCCCTGAGTCATTGGTGGCTCCATTGAGAAGGCCCGAACCGGTCCCCGGGTGACGGCTGCCCACGCTAGTTGCGCTACTCGGCCCCCACAAGGTGCCTAGGCGCCTGCACTCAGCGCGCCACCGTAGCCGCTCCTCCGCGTCAGGCCCGGAGTTACACCACTCGACGGGATATGACCTCAAGGGTTTGGCGGCGAGGTGGAGGCTACGCAACGAGCAGCGCGAGTCGCGTCCCGCGATGTGGTGTAACTCTTCGCGTGTGACTGCGCGAGGTTGCTGACAATGCCGTAGCGATCTGTCGGGTGCTGGTCGGCCGCTTCTTGTCCTTGGCGGCGACCGGCAGCGGGATGGGCGGGCTGGGGAACAGCAGCTGCATGGACGCCTCGGACAGGTAGCGGCGGTCGGTGTCCTGCCATTCGTGGTGATGCTCGATCAGGACGGCGCTGGACAGTCGCAGCAGGGCGGCGGTGTTGGGGAGGATCCCGACGACGTCGGTGCGGCGCTTGAGCTCCTTGTTCAGCCTCTCGATCGGGTTCGTTGACCAGGTCTTCGACCAGTGGGCCTGGGGGAAGTCCGCGAACGCGGTCAGGTCGGCCTTCGCCTCGTGCAGCATCCCGGCGATCGCGGGGTGGGTGTCGTGCAGGCTGTCAGCGACGGCGTCGAGCTGGTCGCGGACCGCGCCGAGGGTGGCCTGGGCGAAGATCGTGCGGATCCACGCCCCGATCATCTGGCCGTCGGCCTGGGTGGCCTTGGCGAGGGCGTTGCGCATGAAGTGGACCCTGCACCTTTGCCAGGCGGCGCCTTGCAGGACGCGGTCGATCGCGGCGACCAAGCCCCGGTGGGCGTCGGATACGACGAGCTGGACGCCGTGCAGGCCGCGGTCGCGCAGGTCGGTGAGGAACTCGGTCCAGAACGCCTCGGTCTCGTTGTCCCCGACCGCGCAGCCGAGGACCTCCCGGTGCCCGTCGGCTCGCACGCCGGTCGCGATGACCACGGCCTGGGACACGACCCGGCCGTTGACGCGCACCTTGCAGTAGGTGCCGTCGAGGAACACGTACGGGAAGTCCTGCTCGTCCAGCGGCCGGGTCCGCCAGGCGGCGACCTCGGCGTCGAGCTGCGCGCAGATCCGACTGACTTCGGACTTGGAGATCCCGGTCCCGCCGATCGCGACGACCAAGTCATCGACCCGCCGGGTGGACACCCCTTCCACGTACGCCTGCATGATCACCGCGTGCAGCGCGACGTCGATCCGTCGCCGCGGGGCCAGCAGGGCGGGGAAGAACGACCCGGTGCGGGTCTTGGGGATCTTCACCGTCACGTCCCCGACACCGGTCGTGAGCAGCTTGCCGCGGGTGCCGCTGCGCTGCGTCGTGCGGTCAGCCGACCACACATGTGGGCCGGCGCCGATCACGCTCGTCGCCTCGGCGTCGATCAACTCCTGCAGCATCATCGCCAGCATCCGGCGCATCAACTCACCGCCATCAGCGGTCTTCAGGGCATCCAGCAGGTCGAGCAGGGCAGACTGGTCTAGGGCCATCGAGTGTTCCCCTTCGTGAGTTCCTCGGCGGGTTCTCACAAAGCCTCACGCGATGGCCCCCTGGCGTCCCGCACCGACACGAACCGGCACGAGATCACGGAGCCGAGTTACACCACCCCAGGGGACGCAACCCACGCGGAACCCCACGCGGGACCTGTGGGCGTTGCCACGCTGCGGATTCCGGTATATAGAGGTGACGTGGGTACTCGGTCCCGGCGCCTGGTCAATCGCGGCCTGGCAGTGACGTCGATACTGCTGCTCGTCCTGCAGGCCGGGACCCTGGCATCCGGGGCGCGAGCGTCCACGCCTGAGTGGGATGTCAGTGGCGTGTGGTCCTCGGCCGGCGGAGACCTGCGCCTGTCACAGGCCGCCGACGGGTCCCTGACCGGCAGCTTCGTGATGAAGATCGGCTGCACCGACACCTACCGGGCGACGGGCCGGATCGACGGCAGTTCGATCAGCCTCAGCCTGGCGCGCGCCAACGGAGCGGGCGACGAGTATCCATGCGCTGGCACGCAGACCCTCAACGGCAGCGTCGGTCCGGGCGGTTCGACGATCACCCTGACTCTGGTGAACTTCGCGCAGACCTCACCGGCGTCGCCCTTCTTCGGCCAGGCGACCAGGCTCGGTGCCGATGAGGCCTTCGAGAAGTTCTTCTCGGTCCTCATCAACTGCGGCAACACCGGGAAACAGGTCTGCCCGAAGGCCTTCGTGGGAATGGTGCGCCCTGAGTCCGCAAGGATCGCCGTCCGCTTCACGATGGCAAAGCACTGCTCGGACGTCCGCGTCTACCTCTCGGTCGACGGAGGCGCCGAGAAGGTCTCGCCCTTCCTCGGTTCCAGGGAGGCGACCCGGGACTATGCGTTCCGCGTGAGCGACGGGCCGCACCGCGTCCAGGTGCGCGCCGAAGGACGACGCGGCGGCTGCAACACCGGCCAACTCGCGACCTGGGGAGGCACCCTGCTCGTCCGTTCACTGGCCTGACCGGACAGCGAGGACGTTGATCAGGGCCGGCGGCATTGATGCGTTAACGCGACATGTCCCCTCGCTTGACTGGGGAGCCGAATGCCGCGGGCGGAATGTTCCCGGGCGGGCACATGTGGCCGCCCGGGAACCCCCTCGAAAGACGTCCGCGGAGTCCGGTTTGCGCTCAACGCAACGGCGCCCGATGGGCGAACTGGGTCGCGCCATCACGCCTAGAGAATCGCCGATCGAGCCTCGTCCGATCCGGTGGGCGCCCCGAAGGCCGACGACGTCCAAGTCTTCCCGACCGCTGAGTGATGCTCCTGACCACATCATTCACGACTGCACCGCACCGAGGCCGTCCTCCGGACGCGGCAAGCCGCGGCGTGCATGCGGTGGCAGCACAAGCCGACCATGTCAGCGAGCATTGAAATGCAGGCCGGTTTCGGGCCGGCATGTGCTTTCTGGACGCCGGTCGTGTCTGCTCAGCGGCTCTGTCGCTCGGCCGTCCCGCGGACGTGCGAGATCGCGGCGCACCACGAGGTCACGAGATCACGTGGATGGTGGGGCGTCCTGCCAGAGTGAGGGGACCGCTAGCTCAGGAGTTTCGGCAACGAGTGCGTCGCGCAGGGTTCCCAACAGGCGACGCAGCGTGGCCTCGGCCACGTGGTGCAGGACGGCCTGATCCAACGTCGTCCCCAACGCCCCCAATGGTGGGCGGTAGCTGCCGATGATGCGCAGTCGGGAGTGGCCGGGTACGGTCGGGGCGATCTCGAGGTTGGCGTCCAACTGGGGGAACAGGTGTCCCGAGGGTCCTGTCACGTTCCAGCGCACCGGGATGACCATAGTGTCGATGGCCACGTAAGGGGACAGGATCTGGACCTCCACGGTCTTGGACAGGCCGAGCGCGCCCGCGCGCAGGAACAGCGTCCGGCTCACGTCAAACGCTTCGCTGGAGTTGACCTGAAGCCCGTCGACGTCCAGGTGGACAAGCATCCGGTGCCACGCGGTCGATGTCGGGATCGGCACGGCGACCTCTTCGGACACGAACATCACATCATTCTCCGGCGGGACGCCCTCGGCGACAAAGAGACCAAAGTCCCGATTCCAGTCCGCGCCGCCTGATTCCTGGACCGCCCCGGGCAGCACGGGACCGGCCAGGCGGCCCCGTCGCGTTAGGCGATCGCAGGGCGTGCGGCATCGCGGACGGAGGCGGGACCGTTCAGATCGCCAACTGGAGTTCCTCGAATGCGGTCGCCAGCCGGAGCGCCGGAACAACGTCGACCCCGAGTTCGTAGTGGCCGCGGCGCGGGTTCTGGAGGAACGCATGCCCGCGGATCACGACCGCCGCCGTCCGATCGCTATTCGGTGTTGTTGCATTGGCGGATCGCCCAGGGTTGGTGATGCCGGCACGGGCGGGCCGCGTCGATCAGCTCAGGGACGAATCGCTGGACGCACCGGTACACGGTCACGTGATCCGCGTCGATGCCACGTTCCGCGAGGAGCCCCTTCAGGTCCCGGTACGACCGGCCGTAGCGCTGGTATCAGCGGACCGCCAGCAGGATCACCTCAGGCGGAAGACCGGAATCCCGCGAACGCCGACGGAGCCTGCAGGCGAACGCTCGGACGGCGGCCTCGCTTCATCCGGTCACCATCGCCGAACCCGGGCGAACCGTCAATGCAACGGTGCCCCCATGCTGACGGCAGACCTCGCCGACTCGACACGGGAGTATCAGTGCCGCGAGGACCAGCCGTAGGAACCGAAGCAGCCGGTCGAGGGCCTCGGCGGGGGAGGGTGCCTTGATCCGGTTCCTTCGAGTGACGCCTGTTCCTTGCTTGCTGGCCCATATGATTGGAACCGCGATAGCATGGCCGCAAGCTCCAGCGTGGCCTCGGACGCCAAGAGCGCCTCCACTGGTCGGCCCGGGGGGCTGCAAATGTGGACGTCGTGCGTGACTGGGCGAGATGTGCGTCCGTGATCACGGATGCACGGGCAGGTCGCCGACGGGCATACGAGGCGCGCGGGAGTCGACCGCCCGGGAGGGGCACCGATGCTGGGCCGTAGCCTGCGACCGGCATCGCTGCTCAGGAGTATCCCCCTGCCAAGGTCCTTCCAGCTGCGACTGTTCGGCGCATTCACCCTGGTGTTGTTGATCGTGGGCGGCGGACTCTACATGGTGCAGTCTCAAGCCGCGCGGCGCATGGCCATCGCAGACGGTGCCGCGACCCAGTTCGCGTATGGCCAGTTCATCGAGCACGCCTTCGAGTTCGCGAAGGTGAACGGGGATCCGTGGAACGAGGTCCGCGAGGTCCTCACGCATGTATCTGCGCAGTCCGGGTTCCACGAGGCGCTGGTGATCTCGGCTTCGGGTGTCGTCGTCGCGGCCACCGCGGCCGCGGAGGAGGGGACCGAGCACCGTGGGTCGGCGGCCGCCCTCGTCCTGAGCACCGGCGAGCCCGCATTCGCGGTGAAGGTCTACGGCGGGCATGAGGCGTTCGAGTACCTGTCGCGGATCCGGCTGGGCGGCGAGTGGTACGTCTTCGAGGTCGAGCTCGAACCGGTCCTCTTGACGAACCAGCTGGATGACTTCAGGCGGACCTTCCTGTTGGCACTCGCCCTCAGTTTCGGCCTCGCGTTTCCCCTGCTGTACCTGCTGGGCGGGCGGACGCTTGCCAGCCAATTCCGCGCCGCGGAGGACCAGTCCACCCTCGACGGCCTGACTGGGCTGAACAACCACCGGTCGTTCCTGGAGGCGCTGGACCAGGAGGTCGCGCGAGCCCACCGCTTCGGCCCGAGGTTCACGCTGGCGCTGGTGGACATCGACGACTTCAAGTTCGTCAACGACAGCCGGGGGCACCAGGGGGGCGACGACGTCCTGGTCAGGCTCGCGGCGGTCCTGCGCACCGGGCGCTCGGTGGATCGCGCTTTCCGGATCGGCGGTGACGAGTTCGCCCTGATCATGCCTGACACCGGGCTCGACGACGCCGTCGAGCCCGTGGAGCGGTTCCGGCTGGCGGCCCTGCGTCGCATGGGAGGGCCAACGATCAGCGTGGGGCTCGCTGAGTCCGACCCCACGGACACCAATGCCGCAGAGCTGCGTGAACGGGCCGACAAGGCGCTGTACGAGGCTAAGCGCCGCGGTCGCAATGGGGTCGTGAAGTTCACCGAGATCGACGCGTCGACGCCGATGGACACCTCCGTTGCCACGATGACCGCGGTACGCCATCTGCTCACGAGCCGGCAGATGGGTGCGGCGTTCCAGCCGATCTGGAACCTCGACACCCAGCGGGTCATCGGTTACGAAGGGCTGGCTCGTCCCGCGGAGGAGTCCGGGCTCGCCGGCCCGCAGGAGGCCTTCTCGGGCGCGGCCCGACTGGGGCGCATTGACGAACTCGACGCACTGTGCCGCGAGTCGGTCCTCGCCCGGGTCACTGACCTCCCGGACGACGTCCTGCTGTTCCTCAACATCGCCTCCGAGGTATTCGACCACGGCGGCGAGGCCGCCCAGCGGATACGACACGAGGTCGAGGCCGCAGGGCTGCACCCTGCACGGGTTGTCATCGAGCTCACCGAACACACCAGCGACCGCATGCACCTCGTCATCCCCCAGGTTCAGGAGTTGCGTGACCTTGGGTTCCCCATAGCGCTCGACGGTGTCGGTTCCGGCGACGGCGGACTCGCGCTCCTGGGCAGAGTCCGACCCGACTACGTCAAGGTCGGCCGAGAAGTGGTGCACAGCGCGCGCGACGGCGGATCCGGGCGCGCGGTCCTGGCAGCCATCGTCGCCTACGCCACCGAGAGCGGCGCGGGCGTGATCATCGAGGGCATCGAGATGGAGGACATGCTCCACCTGGTGCGCGGGGCGGAGGCGGGCACCAAGCGGGCGCGGTTCGTCGGCGCACAGGGCTACCTGCTCGGCCGCCCCGACACTGATCCCCCATGGCAGAGCGCCACGGACATGACGTGGCCGCTCCCACGCACGGGTCCGGCGCCCTCCCCGAGGTCCATCTAGCGCACGATCGGGCCCGCCACTGTCGCCACCTCCGCATCCATCAACGCCGACGCCGGCGCCCAGGGCGAGCATGCCTCCGTTCATCTCCTCGGTCCGTACCGCTTGGTCACGGTAGTTCCGTTGACCCAGCTTTAAACCGGTTCGCCGACAGTGCGGCCCTGCTCGGGCAGCCTGGAGAGTGGTTCGCGAGCTCAAGCGACAGAGTAGAAACCTGTTGCAGCCCTCACACGCAGAGGGGACTGCCCCCGGTTCGGCGAGTCAACCGAACTAGGGGCAGTCCCCAGCACTGGAACCGTTGCGTTGACGGATCTCCCGGCGCTAGTGAGGTTGCGGGATTACGGGCAATCGTCGTTCGGGGCCACCCCCCGAGACTCCTTCGGCGCTCGCCGGGTTGGCTCCCATGTCATCCAGCAGGCGGTGCGCTCGTAACTGCGCCACTCAAGCAGGCGCAGCCTGGATAGCTCTGCTCACTCGTTGATGAGTGGTCGACCTTCGGCGAGCGCAAAGGTGTATCCGGCAGCCTGAAGTGCGCCTCGGAAGTGGCTCTCCTCGAAGAGCGGCTCGGGAGCTCGACTGCCCTCCGGCAGGCGACTGGACCATTCAGGCCGCTCGGCCTCCACTCCGGCAATCCGGGCGACGCCGGCGAGAATGGGAAGGAAGACGTTCTGGAGCCAGATCGGCGGGGAAGTCGCGCGAATATCGTTTCGGAACGACCAGAACGTCGCTCCCAGCTGCAAGGGGCTACGCGGCGCCCCGGCGGCAGTGTGGGGCAGGTCGGTGGAGATGCCGGCGAGTACGTCGTGCAGCTCGGCGGTGCGGGCGGCAGGCGTGAGCTCCACCACTCCTCGGACGAGCTGCCCACTGAC
>JAUSLV010000014.1 GCA_030645495.1 Actinomycetota bacterium | reverse complement strand
GCTCAACGGCGAGCACGACCGGACGGTGCTCGACATGTTCGGGTTCGATCTGCCGATCGACACGATCCGCCGCTGGGCCTGCGAAGGCAGCATCACGCCGGTGATCGTCGGCCTCGATGGCACCCGGCTGATGTTGGGTCGCACCACTCGCCTGGCCAGTGCCGATCAGCGCAGAGCCCTCGCGGTGCTGTATCGCACGTGTTCGTGTTGTGACACGCCGTTCGATCGATGTCAGATCCACCACGTGGACTGGTGGGAAAAGGGCGGGGCCACCGACATCGACAAGATGGTTCCGCAGTGTTCGCGATGTCACCACCTCGCCCACGAAGGCGGGCACCGGCTTCTCCTGCATGCGGATCGCAGCCTGACAGTGATCGAACCGAACGGCACGGTGCACGAACACGCGCCACCTCGGGTGTGGCCCAGCCGGGCGACCGCCGCCTGACCCGCCGCAGCGCAGCCGTGGTCACCGCTCGTTGGTCACGACGGTTCTTTCGGCAGGCCGAGCACGCGCTCACCGACGATGTTGCGCTGGATCTCGTTGGCACCGCCGTAGATCGTCTCGGCGCGCGAGTTGAGGAAGGTGTGCTGCATCGGGTGCAGGTGATAGCCCTCACCCACAACCAGCGCGTCGGCGCCCAACAACTCCACCATCAGCTCACCGACGTCGCGGTGCCAGTTGGCCCAGTAGAGCTTGTTGATCGACGACTCGGGGCCGGGGTGGCCACCGTGCAGCACGGTCTGCAGCATCCGGTCGTTGCTGAGCTGCATGATCCGCAAGCCGCCCCACGCCTTGGCCAGCTTCTGGCGCACGACGGGATCGCGGGTGAGCCCACGTTCGGTAGCGAGCCGGATCAGTTGCTGCATCTCGCGCTCGAACGCTGCCTGGAAGGGCAGCACCGTGGCGCCGGCGCGCTCGTTGCCCAACGTGCCCATCACCACGCTCCACCCACCGTCGACCTTGCCCACCACGAGATCGGCCGACGTGCGGGCAGCGGTGAAGAACACCTCGGCGAATTCGCGTCCGCCTGCGATGTTGCGGATCGTGCGCACCTCGACACCCGGCTGATCCACCGGCACCAGCAGCATCGAGATGCCCTTGTGCTTCGACACCTCACGGTTCGTGCGGCACAACACGTACACCCAGTCGGCGTGCGCGCCGAACGTCATCCAGATCTTCTGGCCGTTGATCACCCACTCGTCGCCGTCGCGCACCGCCGTGGTGCGCAGGCCGGCGAGGTCGCTGCCCGCCTCGGGCTCGCTGAACCCTTGGCCCCAGAACTCGCGCACACCGGTGATCTCGGGCAGGAACCGCGCCTTCTGCGCAGCGGTGCCGAACTCGACCAGCGTGGGGCCGAACAGATCGCGGCCCTGCACACCGCACCAGTACGGCCCGCCGGCCTGGGCGTGCTCGATGTGGAAGATCAACTCCTGCCGCGGCGTCGCGCCGCGGCCGCCATACTCCACCGGCCACGAGGCGTTCAGCCACTTGTCGCGCGCCAGCAGCTTCTCCCACTCCAGGCGCACCTCCCACGCGGTGTCGTCAGCCGGGCCGCCGACCCCCTTGTGGGCGGCGAACTCGCCGACCAGGTGGTCGGCGATCCAGTCGCGCAGTTCCTCGCGGAACTCGTCGTCCGTCACCTGCACAGCGGTCATCGTCACTCGCTTCCGGCCTTGTCGATCAACGCCCGCCGCAGCACCTTGCCCGTGGCGTTGCGCGGCAATTCCGCCGCGGCTTCCCAGCGCGTGGGCACTTTGAACCCAGCCAGGCGTTCGCGCGTGAACGCGCGCAGTTCCTCCCACGTCGGCATGGGTACATCGGCTGCGGGCACCACAGTGGCGGCGACGATCTCGCCGTACACGCGGTCGGGCACGCCGTACACGCAGGCCTCGGCGACGGCCGGATGCGACGCCAACACGTGCTCGACTTCCAGCGGGTACACGTTCTCGCCGCCGCGGATGATCTTGTCGCCCTTGCGGCCGCTGAGGTACAGGTAGCCCTCGGCGTCGACACGGCCGAGGTCGCCGGTGCGCAGCCAACCGTCGGCGTCAGGCCGGAACAGGTGCTCGGCGCGCGCGTGGATCTCGCCCACGCCGGTTTCGTCGGGGTCGGCGATCACCACCTCGACACCGGGTGCGGCGCGGCCTACCGACGTCAGCAGGTGCGGGTGGCCGGCCGCGGCCAACTCGTGGTCGGCCATCGTCAGCGCGGTGATCGGGCTGCCCTCGGTCTGGCCGAACAGATTCACGAAGCGCACACCGGGCAGCGCCTGCATCGCTCGCGCCAGGGTGTCGGGGTGGACCGACGACGCGCCGTACTGCAGCACGCGCAGCCCGGGCAGGCGCAGTTCGCCGGCGTCGAGCAGCATCTCGATCATCGTCGGCACGATCAGCGCGTGCGTGACACCGCTGTCCGGCAGCGCGCGCCAGGCAGCGATGTCGAATCTGGGCATCGGGCGCAAGGCGGCACCCGACCCGAGCGCGACGAACATCATCCCCAGGCCGGCGATGTGGTGGAACGGCGAGGCGGTGGCGTACACCGCGCCGGGGCCGAGGTCGACCAGTTGCGCGTTGACCTTCACACGCGCGACCAGCTTGCCCTCGGTGTAGGCGACGGCCTTCGGCCGGCCGGTGGTGCCCGACGTGTGCAGGATCGCGGTGGGCCGATCGGGTGCGATCACCATCGACGGATGCCAGCCGCTGGCGGGCAGGTCGGGCAACACCGCCACCCGCCGTCCGGTGCGCGCCGCCACCTCGTGGGCCAGCCCCTCGAACTCGGGCTCGGTGATGATCACCTCGCCGGCCAACGCGTCGACGCACGGCACCAGCTCGGACACGGTGAGACGTGGGCCGAGTGGCGCGAGCGCGCGATCGCTGGCGGCCGCACCGATGGTGAGCGCGAACGCCATCGGTCGGCTGGTGAGCAGCGCCACGACCGGGCTGCCGACGGGCGCGCCGATCGCGTCGAGGAACTCGATCGCGCCGCCGGCGCGGGCCAACAGCTCGCGGCCGGTCCACACACCGTCGTCGGTGAACACGGCCGGCTCGTCGGAGTCGGCCCGCGCCGCGATGAGATCGAGCCAGATCACTGCGGCGGGGTGCCCTTGGTGAGCCGCACGGGTGTGTAGACCATCACGACCTCGTCGCGCTGGTTGAACACCGTGTTGCGCGTGGTGACCACACCGCGCTCGCCACTGGAGGCTGCACGCGACTCGGTGACCTCCACCAACACGGCGATCGTGTCGCCCACGTATACCGGGCGCTCGATGTCGAGTTCGGTGTGCATGAACGCCAGGCCGGTGCCGTGGATGCTGCCACCCTGGATCACCAGCCCTTCGGCGTAGGCGAACGTCATCATCCCCGGCACCAGGCGGCCGCTGTAGCCATGGGCGGGGCCGAAGCGCTCGTCCATGAACAGCGGTTCGTTGACGCCCACCAGCGTCACGAAGTTGATCACGTCGGATTCGGTGATCGTGCGCGCCGACGTGCGGAAGCGGAAGCCCACCGGCATCTCCTGCCACGTGCGGCCATGGATCAACTGCGGGGCGTCGAAGTCGGGCGTCGCTGGCGTCTCGGCGGTCATGACGCGAATCATATAACTTAATGAGTGACATGATCACCTCGACCGCCTTCCTCGGGACGACGAAGTGAGCAGCGGCCCGTTCCACGGCCTCCGCGTGCTCGACCTCACCGGCCTCGGGCCCGGCCCGTACTGCGCGATGCTGCTCGGCGACCTCGGTGCCGACGTGGTGCGCGTCGAGCGGCCAGGCTCGGGGCGGTTCAGCGAGCCGGAGAAGTTCATCCCCCACCGCAGCCGCCGCTCGGTGGTGATCGACCTCACCAAGGCCGCCGGGGTCGAGCTGGTGCTGCGGATGGTGGACGGCGCCGACGTGCTGATCGAGGGCAACCGCCCGGGCGTGATGGAGCGCCTCGGCCTCGGCCCCGACGTGTGCCTGGCCCGCAACGAGCGGCTGGTCTACGCGCGCCTCACCGGGTGGGGCCAGGACGGGCCGCTGGCCAACGACCCGGGCCACGACATCAACTACATCGCCACTGCTGGTGCCCTCGGCAGGTTCCGACGCGCCGGTGAGCGCCCGGTGTTCCCACTCAACCTGGCCGCCGACCTCGGCGGCGGCGGAGCCGTGATGGCCTTCGGCATCGCCGCCGCGCTGTTCGAGCGCTCGCTGTCGGGCATCGGCCAGGTGATCGACGGAGCGATGATCGACGGCCTCGCTGGTCAGTTGGCGCTGCCACTGGCGCACCGGGCGATGGGCCGCCTCGCGCCGGCCGGCGAGAACTTCTACGACTCGGGCGCGCACTACTACGAGGTGTACGAGACTGCCGACCACCGCTACCTGGCCGTCGGCGCGATCGAACCGAAGTTCTACGCCGTCACGCTGCAGCGCCTCGGCCTGGCCGACCGCACCGACCTGCCGGGGCAGAACGATCGCAGCGGCTGGCCGATGATGAAGGAGCTGTTCGCGTCGGTGATCGAGCAGCGGACGTTGGCCGAGTGGACGGCGGTGTTCGACGGTGCCGAGGCATGCGTGACGCCCGTGCTGGAACTCGACGAAGCGCTCACCCACCCGCACGCGCTGGCACACGGCACGTACGTGGAGCACGAGGGTGTGGTGCAACCGGGCGTGGCGCCCCGCTTCTCGCGCACGCCCGGCGCGCTCGACCGCGTGCCGCCGGCAACCGGCCAGCACACCGACGAGGTGCTGGCCGAGTTGGGCTGCAGCGCCGCCGAGATCGCCCGCCTCCGCGCCGACGGCACGATCGCCTGAGCCAGCGAGCCGCCGCGTCAGTCGCGGAGTAGCCGGCGCACTTCGGCGGTGCAACGCAGCGCTTCGTCGGGCGTGGCCGCCACGGCGATCAGGTTCACGTCGGTGCATCCTGCGGCGATGAACGGTCGGGCCGCCGCAGCGATGTCGGCCGGGGTACCCGTGGGCGTGTACTTCTCGAAGCGCTCGAACGGGATGCGGTAGAGCGCCTCCATCTCGGCCGACACGTACTCGCGCGCCTGCGTCGGCGTGTCGCCGAACCCGCACCACACCTGGATCCCGTGGCGCCAGGCGACATCTGCCCGGCCAGCCGCCGCGGCCGTGGTTTCCACCTCGGCGATCGCTTCGGCCATCCGCTCGGGTGTCACCCACACGCCAAGGTAGCCGTCGCCGAAGCGGCCAGCGCGGCGCAGCGCTGCTGGTGAGCGACCGCCCACCACCACCGGCACCTGCCGGCGCGGAACCGGCAGAATGCGGGCCTCGTCGAGATCGAAGAACTCACCGTGGTGGGTGACGGATTCGCCGGCCACCAATCGCCGCACGATCGGTAGCGCTTCGTCCATCCGCCGACCGCGAGTAGTGGGGTCGACGCCGCACACGCGTACCTCGTTGGGGTCTTCCCCGCCCACGCCCACACCGAACACGAACCCGCCGCCGGCCAGGTGCGCGAGCGAGTTGACCTGTCGCGCCACCGGCACCGGGTGACGCAGCGGCAGCAGGTACACCGCGGTCTGCACCTCCACATCGCACAGCGCGGCGACGGCCGTGGCCTGCACCAGCCCGTCGAATCCGCGCCCGCCGTGGAACGACACGTGGTCGCCCACGCACAGCCGATCGATGCCCGCCTCGGTGACCGACTGCAGGTATGCACGCAGCGCGCGTGCGTCGCCGGCCTCGAACAGCTCATGGCTGATCCGCAGCCCGACGGTCACAGAGCGGTCGTTCACGTCGGGCCGAGTCACACCCAAATCATCTCACGGATTATGCTCTTTCGACAACGGAGGGGAACCGAACGATGACCGAAGTCGACGACGATCCGCGCCACGAGCTGTGGCAACGCAAGGCGCGGCATTTCGAATCACGGGTGCACTTCAACAAGCTCTGCCAGCTGCGCGTCAGCGAGTGGACCGACGAACGGGTGGTGATGCACCTGCCGCACGCCGAGGTGCTGTGCAACTCCACCAACGGCATCCACGGCGGGGTGGTGGGCGCGCTGGCCGACACCTGTGGCACCGCCGCGGCGCTGGCGGCCACAGGTGCCGACACGTTCATCGCCACCGTCTCGATGAACATCAATTACCTCGCCGCGGCCACCACCGACCTCACTGCCGTGGGCGTGTGCGTGAAGCCCGGCAAGCGGATCCAGGTGTCGGAGGTGTCGATCACCGACGCAGCCGGCCGCTTGGTCGCCAGAGCCACCATCACGTCGAGCCTTCCGAGCTGAGCACCATGCCCATCACCCTGCCCCTTACTATGCCCACGTTCCGCGGCCGCGCGGCGATCGTCACCGGCGGCACCCGCGGCATCGGCGCGGCGATCAGCACCCGCCTGCTGCACGAGGGGGCCGATGTGTTCGCCGTCTACGCCAGCTCCGACGCGACGGCACAAGCGTTCGCCCAGTCCGTCGCCGACGCGCCCGGCCGGCTGGTGCTGCACCGCGCCGACATCGGCGACCCGGCTGCGTGCCACGAGATCGTCGCCGCCGCGCTGCGCGAGTTCGGGCGTGTCGACCACCTCGTCAACAACGCCGGCGTGCTGGTGGAGAACTCGGTGCGCAAGATGACCGTCGAGCAGTGGGACCGGGCGATCTCCGTGAATCTGTCGGCGTCGTTCCACCTTGCGCAGGCCGCGATCGAGCCGATGACCGCGCAGGGCTTCGGCCGCATCGTCAACATCTCCTCGATCACCGCCTTCATGGGCAACTCGGTGGAAGCCGGCTACGGTGCGGCCAAGGCCGGGCTGCACGGCCTCACCCGTTCGCTCTCGCGTGCCGTCGCCCGCAAGGGCATCACCGTCAACGTGGTGGTGCCCGGCGTGTTCGAGACCGACATGACCAACGACATGGCCCCCGAGGCGCAAGAGGCGATCAAGGGGATGATCCCTCTTGGCCGTCGCGGCGACCCGACCGAGCTGGCCCACGCGGTGCTGTTCCTGCTCGACGAGCGCGCCGCGTACGTCACCGGTTCGGTGGTCACCGTCGACGGTGGCATCTCGATGGGTGCCTGAACTCCCCGCCGGTCACTGGCCCAACGCCTCGAGCGTGCCCAGGCGATCGGCGGCCGCGAGGCACCGTGAGAGATAGCCCAATTGCGCCTCGTCGGTGTGCACGCCGTCGGGTGTGATCAGCCACATCGCCACGCCGTAGATCACGTGGCGGCGATACGTCATCCATGCCGTGTCGAAGCTCGGCGGGGTGACACCGTGCGCGGCGAGACGATCGAGGTAGTGGCGCAGCAGGTCGGCTTCGTGCGCAGCCTGCAGGGCCGGGTCGAGCGCCGTCGTGAGCAAGTACGTGACGTCGACACCCCAGCTGCCGCGCAGCGCGAGTTGCCAGTCGATCAGACCGCCGCGGTTGCCGCCCACGTAGTACACGTTGCCCGCGTGCACGTCGCCGTGCAGCAGCGTGTGCGGCCCACTGTCGAGGTCGACGAGGAACCGATCGAATCCGTTCCACAGCCGATCCTCGGTCCACACCGCACGGTCCACCAGCGCGGCGCGGTGGCCCTTCTCCATGTGGCGGCCGGCAAGGCGCGGCCCGTGCTGGCGCCAGAACGCCATCGACGTGTTCTGCAACGGCGGTTGCAGCCACGTGAGTTCGGTATCGAGCCGCGGGCTTCCCCAGAACGTTGCGTGCAACGTGGCGATCGTGTCGAGCACGCCGGCCACCTCGTCGACCGTGGTGGGCTGCGTCACGATCCCGAGGCGCGCCCCCGGCCGCTGGCCGAGATCCTCCATCAGGATCGTGAAGTGCAGGTCGTCGGCACCGGTCTCGATCGCGTAGACCGCCGGCCGCTCGATGTCGACACCATCGAGCACGTCGCGGTAGATGCCCACTTCGGTGGAGTACATCTCGCCCGGGAAGTTGAACGACGCGAGGTTGCGCTTCAGGAACATCGTCGGCGGCAACCCGGCATCGCGCCCCGGCGCGTACTGCAGCCCGAGGCGCAGGCGGCTGGCCGAGCCTTCGTCCTCGGTGAGCACCTGCACCGCGGCGACCTCGACATCGGGGTGGCGCACGCGCAGCTGTCGCGTCAGCGTGTGGGCATCGACCGTGCGGTCGTCGGTGTCAGACATCAGCGGGGCTCCATCATTCGAACGGCTCGTCGGTCCACCACGGCACGAACGCCGGCAGGTCGTGGGTGGTGAGTGGGAAGTTGGCCTGTCGCTTCTCCTTGAACGCAGCCACGCCTTCCTTTGCGTCGGCCATCCCGCCCAGTGCCAGCAGCGCCTTGGATTCGAGGCGGTTGGCCGACATCGGGTGTGGTGAGCCGAGCTGGCGCCACATCATCTGCCGCGTGAGGGCCACCGACACCGCCGACGTGTTGGCGGCGATGTCGCGGGCCACCTCCATCGCCCGCGAAAGCACTTGGTCGGGGGGCACCAACTCGTGCACCAGGCCCTCGGCGAGCGCCTCTGCGGCGGGAAAGATGCGGCCGGTCATCGCCCATTCCATCGCCCGCGCGATGCCGACGATGCGCGGCAGGAACCACGTAGCGCACGACTCGGGGAGGATGCCGCGGCGCACGAACGGCAGGCCGAACCGCGCATTGTCCGCGGCGATGCGAATGTCCATCGGCAGGATCATCGAGACGCCGATGCCGACGGCGGTGCCGTTGATCGCGGCGATGACCGGCTTGTTGGAGTTGAAGATGCGCAGCGCGAGCTCGCCACCGACGTCGCGGGTACCACCACGCAGCGGCTTGAAGTCGGTGCGATCGGCGGCGTAGCCCGACGACGACGACAGGTCGGTGCCGGCCGAGAAGAACTCGCCCGCACCGGTGACCACGATGGCGCGCACCGCATCGTCGACGTCGGCGTCGGCGAACGCCGCCAGCAGTGCGTCGAGCACGCCGTAGGTGACGGTGTTGCGGGCCGCTGGCCGGTCGATCGTGATCACGCGCACGGCATCGATCGTCTCCACCCGCACCTCGGGCGGTGTGGCATCTGCGGGTGTGTCGTCGCTCATCTACTCCTCGATTCCGAACCGTTGCAGCCCGTAGCACTCGATCGCGTTGCCGCGCAGCAACTGCCACGTCTCGTGTTCCGACAGGCCCGCCGCCGCAACGATCGACTCGACCACACCCTTCGTGCGCGGCCACGTGGAATCGCCGTGGGGGTAGTCGACCTCGAACATGATCTGGCTCATCCCGATGCGGTCGCGCAGTTGCAGGCCGATGTGATCATCGAACACGCAGCCGTACACGCGACCGGCCATGTAGCTGCTGGGCGTGCGCGGGAGGTGGTCGATGTTGCCGTACTTGGGTCGGTCGCGCCACACGCCGTCGAGCTTCTCCAGGACGAACGGCATCCAGCCCACCTGGCCCTCGCTGAGCACGACCTTCAACGTGCCGAACCGCTCGAGCA
This sequence comes from Actinomycetota bacterium, assembly GCA_030645495.1. Lineage (GTDB taxonomy): Bacteria > Actinomycetota > Acidimicrobiia > Acidimicrobiales > Ilumatobacteraceae > UBA668. The sequence continues at coordinate 2,259 of JAUSLV010000014.1, read as the reverse complement.
CACCGCTCGTGAGCCAATCGCTGAGCGCGTGGGCGCTGCCTTGGTAGGTGAGCGCCAGCGACACCGCACGGGGGGCGTCGAGCGAGGTGAGCGGAAACGTGGACGACGACCCGATGTGCATGTTCACCACGGTCTCGGTGTCCTGGCAGGCAGCGAAGAAGGGGTCCCAGTGATCGGTGAAGATGCTCGGCAGGCGCAGCTTGGCAGGGTTCTCGGAGAACGCCACGGCGAACGAGCCCTTGGCGGCACAGCGCCGCACCTCGGCCGCCGCGAGCTCGGGGTCCCACAGTGGGATCAGCGTGAGCGGGATCAATCGACCGTGGCCGGCGCCGCCGCCCCACTCGTCGATCATCCAGTCGTTGTAGGCCTGCACGCAGGCCAGGCCGAGTTCCTTGTCGGGGTGCTCGTGGAACGTCTGCCCGCAGAAGCGCGGGAACGTCGGGAAGTTCAGCGACGCCTCGGTGTGGTTGGCATCCATGTCGGCCAGCCGCGCGGCCTGCTCGTAGCAACCCGGGCGCATCATGTCGTAGGTGAGCGGTGCATAGTGCTCGCCGATCAGTTCTTGGTCCATCCCGGCAGCAGCGAAGCCGGGGATGATCGCCATCTGATAGCCACCGAACTTCCAGATGTCGGCCCACTCGCCCTCGTCGGCGGGTGTCCAGTCGCCGCGGGCGCCGGCCCCGAAGCGGCCCTTGATCCGCTCGACACGAGGCGCGTCGGCGCGGAAGCGCTGCGGGAGCGCGCGCTGCCACAGGTCGTGCGGCTCGACCACATGGTCGTCGACGGAAATGATCTGCGGCAGCTCCATGGCCCCTCCCCTGCTGAGACTGTAACCGTCCGAATCCGTTCATGCATTAACCTGATTCCCCCACGGGGTCTACGATACGCAGATGCTGATCGACTCGAACCTGGTCACCCCCCTCACCGACACGAAGGCCGCGGCGGCGGCCATCGAGCAAGCCGGCTTCGACGGCATGTGGTTGGGCGAGACCAAGCACGAACCTTTCCTGCAGATGCTGCAGGCCGCGGAGGCCACCGAGCGGGTGTCGCTGGGCACCGGTATCGCCATCGCGTTCGCCCGCACCCCGATGACGTTGGCCAACGCCGGCTACGACATGGCCAACTACTCAAAGGGCCGCTTCATCCTCGGTCTCGGTTCGCAGGTGAAGCCGCACATCACCAAGCGCTTCTCGATGCCGTGGTCGCACCCGGCGGCCCGCATGCGCGAGCTGATCGTCGCCACTCGCGCCATCTGGGCCAACTGGCACGAGGGAACGCCGCTCGACTTCCGCGGCGAGTTCTACACGCACACGTTGATGACCCCGTTCTTCGCGCCGCCGGCGCACGAGTACGGCCCACCGCCGATCTACCTCGCCGGCGTCGGCGCGCTGATGACCGAAGTGGCGGGCGAGGTGTGCGACGGGTTCTTGTACCACCCGTTCACCACCGACCAGTACCTGCGCGAGGTCACGCTCCCGGCGCTGGCGCGTGGCCGCGCCAAGGCGGGCAAGGAAGGGTTCGCAGGGTTCGACATCGGCGGCCCGGCGTTCGCTTGCACCGGTCGCGACGAGAAGGAGTTGGCCGCGGCCATCGCCGGCACGAAGAACCAGATCGCGTTCTATGCGTCCACACCCGCGTACAAGCCGGTGCTCGACATGCATGGCTGGGGCGACCTGCAGCCCGAGCTGTCGCGCATGACCCGCGACGGGCGCTGGGCCGAGATCGGCGACCTGATCGACGACGAGGTGCTGCACGCGTTCGCCGTCGTCGGCGACCCTGCCGCGGTGGGCAAGGGCTTGGTGGAGCGGTGGGGCGCGATCGCCACCCGCCTCACGCTGTACGCCCCGTACCCGCACGACCGGGCAGTGTGGCCCGAGGTGATGGCCGCGATGCGCTCGTGACCCCGACAACGCAACTCTCCTCACCAATCGGAGACACTGGACAGCGGTCAGGGTGTGATGACGCCCGAGGAGGCTGTCCTCAAGCCCAGCAACCGACGTCCGAGTGACAGCATCGGGCAGGGTGCGCGCGACTAGCTGTGATCACCGCCACCCGGGCTGTTGCTGCCCCGTCTCGTCGTTCCGATTTCGAATTGCCCAGATCGCCACGACGCAAGGTGCTGCCCGCGTCACACCCCGATCGGCACCGTGCTCGTTGCCGTACCGCACCACTTCGCGGTGCCATCCCACCCACCACTGCGCCGCCCGCCCATCGGCGAATTCGAAATCGGAACGACGAGACGAGCAGCACAAATGCGCG
>JAUSLV010000009.1 GCA_030645495.1 Actinomycetota bacterium | reverse complement strand
GCAAGCGAAGCATCCGATTGAATACTGTTGTAACGCGCACAGGTACCTCCAAGGCTCGATAGGTGTCGCAACCTCGAACCTAGAAGGACATCTGTGCGCGTTACTTCATCTCCTCACCCACACGAACCCGAGGAGAACCACCGCAGTTGTCGTTGCAGAATTCAGAGTGCCGTGGCGGGGTCGGCGAACGGCGGGCGGGCAATATGCCCGCCCGCTCTGCCCCACGGAACGGCAGGATGGGCGGCCGTGAGGAGCATCCCGTGAGCAGCATCGTCGTGTCCGAACTGGAATATGCGCCCCCGGGGGCCGACTCGCTGTTCTTCGATGTCAGCTTCGGGGTTGCGCCCGGCGAGCACGCGGCGATCGTGGGCGCCAACGGCGTGGGCAAGAGCACGATCCTGCGCATCCTGTCGGGCGAGTTGTCGGCCGACGAGGGCGAGTTCGCGCTCGGCGGCACGATGCTGCGGATGACGCAGGACGTGGGCATGAGCCGCCCCGACGACACGTTGCGCGACATGCTCATCGAGGTGGCGCCCACCGCGCTGCGCGAGGCCGGCCGGGCGATGGTGATCGCCGAGAAGGCGATGTACGCAGGTACCAGTGACGGCATGGAATACGCCGATGCGATCACCCACTGGGGCGACATGGGTGGTTACGAGTTGGAAGCGCAGTGGGCCGCTGCCGCCCGCCGCAGCGTGAAGACCCCGGTGGACGACTTCCACACCCGCCTCGTCAGCGAACTGTCGGGCGGCGAACGCAAGCGCCTCGTGCTGGATCTGCTGCTCACCTCCAATGCCGACATCCTGCTGCTCGACGAGCCCGACAACTACCTCGACATCCCCACGCGGGTGTGGTTGGAGGAGCAGATCAAGGCGTGCAAGAGCACGATCCTGATGGTCAGCCACGACCGCGCCATGCTCGAACGGGTGGCCACCAAGATCGTCGTCATCGAAGGTGCCGGCTGCTGGGTGCACGGCGGTTCGTACGCCACCTTCCCCGAGGCCCGCGCCAAGCGGCAGGAACTGTTGGGCGATGCGCTGAAGCGGTGGACCGACGAGGAGCGGCGCCTGTTCGCACACATGAAGGTGATGAAGGCCCGCGCGGCGCAGAACTTCAAGAACGCCACCAAGGCGAACGCGGCCGAGACCCGCTGGGAGAAGTTCGTGGCCGTCGGGCCGCCGCCCCCGCCGGTGCCCGACCAGCACATCTACGTCAACCTGCGCGGCGCCGACTCGGCGCGGCGGGTACTGATCCTCAACGACGTGTCGGTGAACGACCTGTTCCTGCCGTTCAGCGACGAGGTGCACTTCGGCGAGCGCGTCGGCCTGATCGGCCCCAACGGCACCGGCAAAAGCCACCTCATGCGTGCGCTCGCCGGCACCGAGACCCCCACGCTCGGCACGGTGGGCTACGGCCCGCGCACCAGCATCGGCACGTTCACGCAGATCAACGACCGGCCCGACTTCCTCGGCCGGCAGTGCTTCGAGATCGTGCGCGACCGCGTGTTCGACGACGAGAAGTCGATGAAGGCGCTCGCCCGCTACGGCCTCGCCGCCAACGCGAAGCAAGACTTCGACTCGCTGTCGGGCGGCCAGAAGGCGCGGTTGGAGATCCTGTGCCTCGAGCTGGAGGGCCACAACGTGCTGCTGCTCGACGAGCCCACCGACAACCTCGACATCGAGTCGTCGGAAGCCTTGGAGCGCGCGCTCGACGGCTTCCAGGGCACCGTCCTCGCAGTCAGCCACGACCGCACGTTCCTCGCCAAGCTGGATCGCTTCGTGATGATCAACGACGACGGCGAGGTGTGGTCGCTGCCCGACTACGAAGTGGGGATGAAGGCGCTGGCCGAACCCGCCAAGGTCGCGACGATCCGGTTGGCCAAGCAGCTGAGCTGACGCGCAGCTAGGGCCGGGCGGCGATCTCGTCGACGAGGTCGCGCTGCGCCCCCACCTCCGGGCCGGCCATCGGGCGGCTGGCGGCCACCAGCGCCAGCGCCTCGTCGCGACCCATGCCCAGCTCGATCAGCAGGCACGTGGCGATCGTGCCGGCACGCCCGATGCCGGCGCCGCAGTGCACCAGCAGGTGCTCGCCGCGCTGCACCCGGGCGAGCAGGTCGTCGAGCAGGTGGCGCACGGCCCCCAGGGCCGGTGCGTGCAGGTCGTGGATCGGGAACCACACCGCCGCGCCGGCACGGTTGGCGCGCAGCCACTCCACGTACTGGGGGTAGCGGTCGTGCAGTTCGTGTTCCTCCACCAGGCACACCACGGCAGTGGCGCCGCAGCGGGCCATTGCTGCCGCGTGGTCGGGCCCGATCGCGTGCTTGCCGCACAGCGACAGGCCACCGGGCGTTCCCGCCGGCAACGGGATGGTGTCGATCCCTCCGTCGCGACCGCGTGTACCGAGCCACGTCATCGGGCGCACGGTAGCTCGTCATCATGCTTTCCTCATGTTCCGGCGCCACGATGTGTGGGTGAAGGATCGCCGCCACCGTTCGCTGCTTCGACGCGCCGGCCTGCTGTTGCTCGCGCCGCTCGCGGCGGTGCTGCCCGCGTGCGGCTCTGCCGCGCCGCTGCGTGGTGATGCCGACGGGTACACGATCGACCAGCACCTCCGCACCCCCGACGGTCGCGACCGCCTGTACCACCTGCACGTTCCTTCCGATCTCCCGGCCGGGCCGGTGCCGCTGCTGATCGCGCTGCACGGTGGCATGGGCTCGGGGGTGCAGTTCGAGGAGAACTCGGGCTTCGACGCCATCGCCGAGCGGGAGGGCTTCCTGGTGGTGTACCCGGATGGCGTGGGCGTGGGCCTGCAGGAGAACCGGCTGCGTACCTGGAACGCCGGCTACTGCTGCGGCCCGTCGGCCCGCGACGGGATCGACGACGTGACGTTCATCGCGATGGTGATCAACGCGGTGGCCGCCGACCACGACATCGACCCGGACCGGGTGTTCGCGGCCGGGCACTCGAACGGCGGCATCATGGCCTACCGGCTCGCGTGCGAGTTGTCGGGCCGCATCGCCGCCGTGGGCCTGCAAGCCGGCAGCCTGGGCATCGACGACTGCGCACCGGAACAGCCGGTGTCGTTGCTGCACCTGCACGGCTCGGCCGACACGAACCACCCGATCGACGGTGGCCCAGGCGCCGGTGTCGCCGGTGTCGACTTCCGCTCGGCGCGCACGTCGGTGCGCGACTATGCGCAGTTGGTGGGTTGCCCGGCGGACCCGCAGCACTCCGTCGACGCGGCCAACAGCGACATCGAGATCGAGACGTGGCAACCCTGCGACACGGACACGGAAGTGCGGTTCGTGGAGGTGCAGGGTGCACCCCACGCATGGATGGGCCACCCCACGCAGACGCCGCGCCTGGTGGGCCACCCCTACATGGAGCTGGACGCGAGCGAGCTGATCGTGGAGTTCCTGCTGGCACACCCACGCACCTGAGCCACGGGCGACGCACCGCGAAAATCCGGTGGTGGATCGTGCGTTAACGTTTCCGCAAGGGGAGTTTCCGAGAGGAGACCAGCGCGTGGTGACCGGGTACATCAGCGGCATCGACACGAGCAGTGCGTCCATCGTCGCGCCCATCGTCGTGGTCGCCGTGCTCGGCGTGTCGCTGCTGGCCCGGTCGCGTCGCCCTGCTGCCTCGCGCTCGGTGGCCGCCGACTGGCCACACACCAGCGGCACCGTGCTGAGCGCCACGGTGCAGGTCAGCCAGAAGGGCGCGGTGCGGCAAGCGACGCCGCTGGTGCTGTACGCCTACCAAGTGGGGGGCGAGGTGTTCCAGGGCAACCGCGTGTGCGTGCGCGGGGCCGCCGATGCGTCGGGGGCGCTGGCCCGCTACCCGGCTGGCGCGTGTGTGACCGTGTACTACGACCCGGCCAACCCGGCGAACTCGGCGCTCGAACGCTGATCGTCACAGAACTCGGCGACGCGTTGGGAGAGCTCGATGCGGTACGTGGCCGCTCGTTCCATCTTGAGGTGTTCGTAGCCACGCACGCGATCCGGCAGCGACGCAATGGCGACGGCATCGACGAGGTTCGCGTCGGTGATCGCGGGCAGCATCGAATCGATCGCGGCGATGTACTCGGGCACTAGCGCCCGTTCGAGCCGCCGCACCTTCGCCCAGCCGAACACGTCGAACGGAGTGCCGCGAAGGCGGCGGCCGGCGCGCAGTGCCCAGAAGGCCGGGCGGCTGTAACGACCGAAGCCGATCTTTCGCTTCCAGCCAAGTGCACGCAGCGCGGGCGGGTGCAACACCCACTCCACCTTCGTGCGGGGCCCGCCCACGGCCTCGGCCTGGGCGCGAGCTTCGGGGGCCAGCAGTAGGCGGGCCACCTCGTATTCATCCTTGTAGGCCATCAGCTTGTGCAAGTGGATCGCGACGGCCTCGGTGAGTTCGTCGTGCCCCAGCGCCGCCACACGGTCGACCACGCTGGTGAACCGAGCCGCGTAGCGGGCCGACTGGTACGCGGTGAGGTCGGTGGTGAGTCGCTGCCGCAGCGGGGTGTCGTCGGCTGCGCGGGCGACGATGCCGGCGGACTCCTCGGTGCCCTTGGGGTCGGCGACCCATGCTCGTCCCCACGTGAGGGCGGCGATGTTCTTCTTGACCGCGGTGCCGTTCAGCGTGATCGCCCGCTCGATCTGCTGCACGTCGATCGGCAGCAGGCCCGACTGCAGCGCCACGCCCAACATGAACACGTTGATCGTGCTGTCGTCGCCGAGCAGGCCGTTCACGATCCGCTGGGCGTTCACCTTGACAGTGCTGCCGGCATGGGTGTCGATGCGTGCGGTGACCTCGGCGCCGGGGAAGGGGCGTTCGGGGTGCACGACCATGCCGCCGGTGGGCACGACTGCCGTGTTGACGATGGCCACCGTGTGCCCCGACGCCATCGTGCGCACGGTGGCATCGCTGCCGCCCACCAGCTGGTCGAAGGCCAGCAGCACGTCGACGGACGAAGCATTGGCCTTGTTCGAGGGCAGCGGCTCATCGATGGAGATGCGCACGTCGCTGACCACCGGGCCGGCCTTCTGCGACAGGCCGGTCTGGTCGAGGCCGCGAACGTGGAAGCCCTGCAGCATGGCCGCAGTGCCCAGGATCTGCGAGACCGTCACCACCCCGGTGCCCCCGATCCCGGCCATGCGCACGGTGATGCCGGCACCCACCGGCGCAGCCTGGGGTGCAGGCACCAGTGGCAGCGGAACGTCGCGGGTAGCGGCCTTGCCGGCCGGAGCGACGGTGACCTTCATGAACGCCGGGCAGTCGCCCTCCGCGCAGGTGAAGTCGAGGTTGCACGAGTCTTGGTCGATGCGCGTCTTGCGCCCGTACGGCGTGTCGACGGGTTGCACCGACAGGCAGTTGCTCTTGTCCGCGCAGTCGCCGCAGCCTTCGCAGACCCGCTCGTTGATCACCATCCGGAACGGCGGCGTCTCGATCTTGCCGCGCTTGCGGTCGCGGCGCTTCTCGGCGGCGCAGCGCTGGTCGTGGATCAGCACGGTGCAGCCCGGCTCCCACGACAACTGCTCCTGCGCCTCGTCGAGGCGGGTGCGGCCCCACACCTTCACACCAGCGGGCACATCGGCCATGCGGTACTTGGCCAGATCGTCGGTGGTGACGATGATGCGCTGCACACCCTCGGCATGCAGCACCTTGCACAGGCTGAGCACGTCGAGTTGGCCGAACGGATCCTGCCCGCCGGTCATCGAGACATGACCGTTGTAGAGGATCTTGTAGGTGATGTTGGCGCCGTTGGCGATCGCCGCCCGGATCGCGGTCATGCCGCTGTGGAACAGGGTGCCGTCGCCCATGTTCTGGATGAGGTGCTCGTCGTCCACGAACGGCGCGATGCCGAACCACTGAGCGCCCTCGTTACCCATGCTGGTGATGCCGATGATGTTGCCGGTGGGGCCGGGCTCCATCATCATCACCAGGCTGTGGCAACCGATGCCGGCGCCCACCAGCGAACCGTCGGGTGCCTTGGTGCTGCGGTTGTGCGGGCAACCCGAGCAGTAGTACGGCGTGCGGTTCACCGACAGTGGGATCAGCTGGCGCAGCGCGGGTGGCTCGGGCGTCATCCGCTGGGCGAGGCGTGGGGCCAGCATGCGCCGCAAGATCGGGCCGATCGTGTCGGCCTCCATCGAGCCGACGTACGGGAACAGCGAGGTGTCGTCGGGCGCGCGCTTGCCGTACACGACAGGCGCGTTGGCCCGCCCGTACAGCGCATCCTTCACCAGCCACTCCAGGTTCTGGCCCTTCTCCTCCACGACGATCACTTCGCGCAGGTCGTCGGCGAACTGGCGCACCTGACCCGCGTCGAGCGGTACTGGCATGTCGAGGTGGAACATGCGGATGCCCGCGTCGCGCAGGTCGTCATCGGTGACGAAGCCCAGCGTGCGCAGTGCCTCGCGTGTCTCGTGGTACGTGTGCCCGGGCGACACGATCCCGATCCAGTCGGAGGGGCCGCGCACGTCGACCCGGTTGAGGTTGTTGAGCGCGCCGTACTCGCGAGCCAGTTCCAGCCGCAGCTCGAAGAACTCGCGCTCGATGTCGCGGGTGTAGGGCGTGATGATGTTGCCGTTGGGGCGCGGCACCCACGGCTGCCCGTTCACGAGGTGCACCGGCAGCACCGGGGCGAAGTGGTCGTTGTGCAGCTCGACACTGCCCGTGCCATCGGCCACTGCCTCCACCAGCTTGATGCCCACCCACACGCCACACGCTCGCGACATCGCGATCGCGTGGCGGCCGAGGTCGATCGCCTCCTGCACGTCGCCGGGGTAGATGATCGGCATGTTGAGGTCGACCAGGGTGGCGCCGCTGCTGCCGGGCAACGTGCTGCTCTTGGCCGTGGGGTCGTCGCCAACCAGCGCGATCGCCCCGCCACGGTGCGAGGTGCCGGCGAACACTGCGTGCCGCAGCGCATCGCTGGCCCGGTCGAGGCCAGGGGTCTTGCCGTACCAGATGCCCAAGATGCCCTCGTAGCGGCATGACGGCAAGGTGACCGCGAGCTGCGACCCCATCACGGCGGTGGCGGCCAACTCTTCGTTCATGCCCGGCTGGAACAGCATGTCGAGGCCATCGGCGACGGCCAGCTTGACGACCGCTGTCACGTCGCGGTCGTAGGCGGCGAGTGGGCTACCGGGGTAGCCACTGATGTAGGCCGCCGTGTGCAGCCCGGCGCGGCGATCGGCGCGGAGCTGCTCGTAGGGCAACCGGGCGAGCGCTTGCGACCCGCTGAGGAAGGCACGGCCTTCGTCGAGCCGGTAGCGGTCGGACAACTCGTACGTGTCGATCACGGCCATAGGCGCTCATGTTGCCACCTTCCGGAGGGCCCCCGTCACCGGACACAATGTCGCCGTGATGTCGTCATGACCCCCGCCGTGCTGGTGCACCTGCTCGACGCAGTGGTAGCCCCCATCGGCGCGGACTGACCGGTAGCGGGTCGGGCGGGGTGGGACTCAGCGACGTCCTGCGGAGTTCTGATTTCTGCAACGGCAATTGGCGTTGTCGCCGCGACAACCGCTGTGGTTCTCCTCGGGTTCGTGTGGGTGAGGAGATGAAGTAACGCGCACAGATGTCCTTCTAGGTTCGAGGTTGCGACACCTATCGAGCCTTGGAGGTACCTGTGCGCGTTACAACAGTATTCAATCGGATGCTTCGCTTGC
>JAUSLV010000008.1 GCA_030645495.1 Actinomycetota bacterium | reverse complement strand
CCCCGCACACTGCACACTGCACATTCCCGAGGGTTTCGGCGTGGGCAGGCCACGCCGAAACCCTCGGGAATGCCGACAGGCCGACATGGCGGTCGGCGACGACGGGCTACGTTGCGAGCGGGCGGTGCTCCGGATGAACGGCGGAAGTCGAATGAAACGAGCGGTGATGGCGCTGTGGCCTGCGTTGGCACTGCTTGCAGGGGGATGTGGCGAGCAGTCCCGCTCGACCACGGATGCGACCGAGTTGCAGTCCACCGGGGCTTCCACGACGGAAGGCGGCGACAGCGTGCCGGCGGTTGAACTGTTGCCGGAGGGTCCGAGTGAGACGTTCCTTCTCGAGCACTTCCTCGTCCATACGTCTCCAGTGGTTGTACCCGCTGGTGAGGTGCTGCTCTCCGTCGAGACGGTGAGTGGCGCAGGCACGGGCGCGGTCAACGGCGTTGACCTGGTACTTGAATCCAACAGCGGGCCGCAGCGGATTCACGCAGACGCGGTGAGTGGAGGGTGGGCGGCAGCGGTCGAGGCCGTCGAAGGTGGGATTCGGTACCGGTTCGAGATCTCGACTGCCAACGGCATCGTGGCACTTCCGGCCGATCACGAGTTCGTGACCCTGTACGTCGCCGGCCACGGGTCGTTCGACCTGGGCGCCGACCTGTCCACCGTTGCGCCGAGCCGGGTGGAGACGTTCCAGTTCGGGTCTGGTGATCGCCAGATCGGGAGAAGTGCACCGCGTCAAGAAGGAACCGAGGGCATCGACTCGGGTCCGGGAGGCGTGGTTGCCCTCGCGGACGGAAGCGTCGCGGTGCTCGACGCCTGGAACGGTCGGGTGCTCGTGGTCGATCTGGACGGGAGCACGGCGGTCATCGAGCTTGGCGCCCTCGCGAGCAGCGATCAGGGCGCGCCGTCATACCAGGGGTTCGCCTTCGCCGATGATCGACAGGGGGCTTACACGGACGGCACGACCGTGTACACGGTGGGTAGAAATTCCTCAACATTCAACTCCGTCGACCTCTCGGCCGCCGGAGGCATGGTCGGCAATCTGGAACTCCACGACAACAACGTCGTCGCTCGACTGGCGAGCGGGGAGTATCGAGTGGTTGGAACCCTGGACGGCAGCGCGCCGAGCGGAGTGCTCGATGGCATGCCGACCACGGTGCCGCTGAACGAGTTGTTCGACCACGGCATCTTCTTCTTCGTGCCAGGCAGTCCGATCGGGCACCTGACGTCGGGCGACGACGAGTTGATTCCGGTGGGCGGTGCAAGCCGCATCACCTCCGATGGCGGCGCGGTACTCGTGGTGGTACGTGCGAGCGATGGTGCGACGATCGCCGTTCGCCTGCACACCGACGGCAGCATCAGCGCTCGCCAACTGATCGACGAAGCCGGGGCGCTGTTCGTGCCCACGTCGGCGCTCGACGGGCTGCCCGCGTACTCGGTCGCGCCTGATGGATCGACCCTCTCGGTCCTGACCTGCAGCGCTACCGAGTGCTTGCTGCAAACCTTCGCGCTCGACATGTAGCTACGCAGATCGGCGTCGTTGATGCGGCCCTCAGGGCACCAGGTCGAATTCGTAGACAGAGACAGTGGAGACGGTGCCCACTTCCATGTAGATCCGATCGTTTGCAAATCGCATGTACCAGCCGTTCTCCAATGGGCTGCCTCCAGACGGAAGCACCACACGCCAGTGCTCGTACGACCCATCGGTATGGATGACCGCGATCTGGGTGTTGTCGCCCTTGGTCGGATCCGACTGAAGCAGCATCACCACGTCGCCCGTGCTCATGACGTCGACCAGATAGACAGCCGACGCGAGCGGCTCGCCCTCAACTCGGAAGAGGCGTGAGCCCGCGGCGCCAACGATCTGCACCACAGGCTGCCCGCCGGTGGTCGACACGTTGACCAACGCCCCGTCGGACGCTCTCTTCCGCTCGCCCGCGGCGACGAGCTGGCCGTTCGAATCGAGCTGGCGAGTCCACACCCCAGACCCGCTGAGGAAGTAGAGACCATGCGCATCGCTACGCAGTTCGAGCTGGATCGCAGTGTCGCCCAGCGCATCGTAGGTGTGCGCGGCGAGCGTGCCGCCGTCCCGAATCACCACGATCCCGTCGAGAGTGGCCGCGAACTCGGTGCCATCGGGTGCGACATCGAAAGCGGTGACCGCTGCACCCATGAGCTCTTCGGGGAAGGGAACCGCGGAGAGCAACCCGTCAGCCGCCACCAGCACGACCCTCTCGTTCAAAGGATCGACGATGTGGACCACGCCGTGCTCGTCGACCCCGAAACCGGAAGGGACTTCCCCGGTCTCGAAGTCCGCACCCAGCCCGAACTCCCCCTTGTTGAGATCCTGCTCGTAGACGACCCGCGATGGCTGCAGCACCGCCGAATCTGCCGAGCTGAGATCGAGCACCGTCGCGTCCTCGGGCATCGCCGTCCCGAGGATCGTCACCGGCCCCGGCTCGCCCTCGCTGTCGTTCGAGCCATCCGCGTCGGTGGCGAGTGGCTCAGCCTGTGTCACCGTCGATTGCTGGGACGAGCCTCCGCTGCACGCGTTGGTGGCCACAACGAGCACCATCGCGAGCACGAGCCACCGCTCGCCCTTCGATGTCGCCATGCTTTCCTCCCCGCACGTTGTCGAGGGTTTCGGCGTGGCCTGCCCACGCCGAAAGCCTCGGGAATGCCAGACCGACCGGGCTACTGGATCTCGGCGAAGGTGTCGCAGGTGACCGGGTCCTGGCTGTTGTGGCCGGTGAGGAACCAGGTCTTGCGCTGTTCCGCCGAGCCGTGGGTCCAGCTCTCGGGGTCGACACGACCTTGCGTCTTCATCTGGATCCGGTCGTCGCCCACACCTTCGGCGGCCTTGATCGCCTCGTCGAGTTCGGCGGCGCTCTCCAGCACGTTGCGCGCCCCCACCCAGGCGCCGGCGAAGCAGTCGGCCTGCAGCTCGAGCGCGATCGAGTACTGGCCGCCCTTGTCGGGGTCGTTCTGCTGCGCTTGCTGCACCATGTCGTTCGTGCCCAGCAGGTTCTGCACGTGGTGGCCGTACTCGTGAGCGAGAATGTACTGCTCGGCGAGGTCGCTGGTCTGCCCCACCAACTGCTCTTCCAACTGCTGCAAGAACCCCAGGTCGATGTACACCACCGAGTCGGCCGGGCAGTAGAACGGGCCGGTCTGCGAGCTGGCCTGGCCGCAGGCGGTGTCGGTGCCACCCTCAAACCACTGGGTGACGGTGTACTGGTAGTCGACTCCGAACGCCGCGGGCAGCGTCTGCGCCCAGTAGTCCTGCACGTCGTTGGTGACACCGCACACGATCTGCTCGAGTTCGGTGACACAGTCGGCTGCGGCAGCCGAGCCGGTGGACCCGGTGGCGCCATTCGCGGTGGTACCGGCGCCCAACAACTTGGGCAACAGCAGCGCGGCCACGAGCACGATCACACCGAGGATGCCACCGCCGGCCTTCAGGCTGCCGGGCAACTGGATGCCGCCGGGCAGGCCGAACCCGCCGCCACCCTGGCCGCGACGGTCGTCGATGCGCGACTTGTCGGTACTGCGGATCTTGGTCATCTCATGTCCTTCGGTGAATCGCCTGGTGGTGTCACTTCTTCGCGCGCGCTTCGCGGCGAGCACGGTGCAGGCCGCGAATGGCGACCGCGCCTGCCCCGACGAGCGGGCCACGATCGCCGAGGCGCACCGGGGTGATGCGCGCGCCGCGCGCGTACGCGATCTTGGAGTGTTCGTCGAGCGCTTCCTGCGCGGAGTTGAAGAACGTGGCGCCGAAGCCGAGCGCCACCGAGCCGCCGACCACCACGAGGTCGAGGTCGAGCAGGTTGCACACCGAGGCGGCGGCGCGACCCACCAGCTTGCCGGTGCGCTGCATGATCTCGTAGGTGGGTTCGCTGGGCGGACGACCGGTGATCGCCTCGATCGCGGCCCCCGAGGCTTCGGCCTCGAGGCAGCCCTTCGAACCGCAGGGGCAGCGGCGCCCGTTGGCTTCGACGATGATGTGGCCGACATGGCCGGCGTTGCCCTCGGCCCCGTTGAGCAGTTGGCCGTTCAGCACGATCCCGCCGCCGATGCCGGTGCCCACCACCATCGCCAGGAAGCTCTCCTTGCCCTGCGCCCCGCCCAACCAGCCCTCGGCCAGCGCGAGTGCCTTGGCGTCGAGGTCGGCGTACACGGGCAGGCTGGTGGCCCCCACCAGTCGTTCGCGCAACGGGTAGTCGCGCCACACGTGGATGTTGATCGGCGAGACGGTCTCGGCATGCAGCGAGATCGGGCCGGCGCACCCCACACCGACGGCGATCGGCCGCATGCGGTGGTGGTCGCGAGCGCGGGCCATCTGCGAGTTCACCACCGTGTGCAGGCTGTTGAACAGTGCGTCGGCGGAAAGGCGATGATCCACCGGCACCTGATCGCGGTCGAGCAACTCGCCTTGCAGCGTCATCAGGCCGACGGCCATCTTGGTGCCGCCGATGTCGACGACCACGACAACGTCGCCGATGACGGGGCGCGGGCCGCCCTCGCCGTCGAGGTCGAGGCCGTCGGTGTCGTCGGGGGCCGACGCAGGGTCAGCCGACACGGCGGGCGTTCTCCACGAGGTTGATCTCGTACAGCACGAGGTCGAGCGCATCGGCGCTGACCATCCCCGAGAACCGCTGCGGGTTCTCCGCGGTGATGCATGCGGACAGCGGGTTCAGCAGCGTCCAGGGCGTGGGGTGGGAGAACTGCACGACGCTGTAGCGCTCGCCGGTGTAACCCGGGGCGGCGACGACGCGGTGGATGCCGGTGGGGATCACGCCGTTGGTGAGCCGCTCGAGCATCATGCCGGTGTTGATGATCACCTGCCCGTCGGGCGCGGTGGCGTCGACCCACCGTTCGTCGACCAGCACCTGCAGGCCGGGCGCCGTGGCCCGCGGCAGGGCGGTGATCAGGTTGATGTCGCCGTGCGCGCCCGCCCACACGTGGCCGTTGTCGGGCGCATCCTGCATCGCCGGGTAGCGGATGGCGCGGGTGAGCGTGGCGCCGTTGGTGGTCATCTCGTCGAACAGCGACTCGTGGCAGCCCAACCCCTCGGCGATGATCCGCAGGAACCGCCGCTGCACGTCTTCCACTTTCTTGTGGAACGTGTTCAGCACCTCGGTGATACCGGGCACGGCGGCCTCGGGCAGCACCTGTGGGCCGTATCGGTGGGGGTAGCGGGTGCGCAGCGGGTGGCCCTCGGGCAGCGAGATGCCCCAGTTGAGCATCTCTTTCCAGTCGGGCACGTCGCTGCTGGCGGCGGTTTCCACCAGCAGGCCGGTGTAGCCGGTCTGGCCATGGCTGTCGGGGGCGATGAACGACTGCTTCACCTCTTGGGGGTGCTCGAAGAACTGTTGCAGCATCCCGTAGGCGGTGTCGAGCATGTCGCTCGACAGGTCGTGGCGGGTGAACACGAACCCGGTGGCGAGGCTGCGGCGCACGCCGTCCACGACCGCGCGACGTTGAGCGGCCGAACCCTGCTCGAACGCGAGCAGGTCGACATCCAGGATCTCGTTCATGCACCCACCGTAGCCGTGCGGTCAGAAGTCTCCCGTGACAGCGGGTGCGCTGGCGCTCGGGTAGGTGCTGCCGGTGTTGATCCACCACTGCTCGCCCGAGAACGTGATCTCGCGCTGCAGCACGCTGCTGGGGCAACACCCGGGGTCGGACGGGCCGTACACGGAGGACTGCACGGTGGCCCCGCTGGGGTGCAGGTCGACGACGCCGTGGTCCAGACCCTGCAGGCCGCCGAGGAAGATGCTGCCGTCGGGGCGAGCGTCGAGCACGTCGAGGTCGAGGTAGTGGCCGGTGCCCTCGTAGCGGTACCCCACCCACACCTCGGCGCCGTCGTCGAAGTGGAAGTCGCCGAGCTGCACCACGACCGCCGACCACACGCCGGGCTCGGGCTCTTCGGCGCGGAACCGCTGCACGAGCGAGCCGCCGCTGCGGAACAGGGCCACCACGCCGAAGCGGCCGTCGTCGTTGCGGCGCATGACGAGCGTGGTGACGCCGTCCTGGTAGCTGGGCATCTGCTGGCAGTCGGCGACGTGCCAACCGGGGATGCCCGGGTCGCCGTCATCGCACGTGAATCCGCCAGGCAGCGTGACGCCGCCGCCCGCGGTGGACTGCAGGTTCGTGGGTGCGCCCAGCACGCTGCCTCCCGCAGGGGGCGCCAACGTGGGGGCCACCGTTGGCGGAGCGGTGGGCGGTGCCGTGGGCGGCGCCGTGGGTGGCGCCACCGTCGTGGATCCGCCGCTGACCGTGGTGGTGGTGGAACCCCCGAGCGACGTGTCGTCGGGACCCGACGTCGTGGATGCACCGTTCGACACGGTTTGGGTGCTGCTGCACGACGCACCCAACAGGGTGAGGCAGGCGGCGGCGAGAACGACTCGGATACGTGACATGGGCAGTGGACTCCTTCGTTGCTGCATGTCGAGATCGAAGAACGACCCAACTCTTGCACTTCTTCCTGCGAATAATCTCGTGATCGCACCAAACCTGCCACACTTCCGCGTCGTGTCCCCGCTGTGGAATCGATGGTCCTGTACATGAGCGATACGACCGACACGGTCGCGGTCGTTTCCGGCGACAGCGTGGAAACGCTGTTCCGTGCGCACTACGCACGGCTCGTTCGCGCCCTCGCCGTCGTCGCCGGCAGCCAGGAAGCGGCAGCCGACGCGGTGCAGGAGGCGTTCGTCAAGGCGCACCTCCACTGGCGCCGCATCCAGCGCTACGACGATCCCGTGGGCTGGATCCGCCGGGTGGCGATCAACAAGCTGCGCGACGACCACCGCCGCCGCGGCCGCAAGGACCGTGCCGTCGAGCGCCTGCACGGCGAGTTCCGCGCCGATGCCGTGCAGTGGAGCGACGGCACCGATGTGACCGCGCTCCTCGCGGAATTGCCGCGCCAGCAACGGCTGGCGATGGCGCTGTTCTACGTCAGCGGGTTGTCCGTTGCCGAGGTGGCCTCTTCGCTGGAGATCAGCGAGGGTGCCGTCAAGTTCCATCTTCACCAAGGGCGCGACCGCCTACGCGGCGTGTTCGCCGCCCATCAGGAGCAGCAGTCATGAGCGAATTCGACGATCCCCAACTCGAGCGGATGCTGGGTCGCGCCGGTGGCGCATTGCCCGACGTGAACAGCGCCTACGTGCAGGTGCAGGGCCGCGTGCGCCACATCAAGCGCCGTCGGGCGATGGTGGCCGGCACCGCCGCCTGCTTCCTGCTCGCCACCGGCGCGGTGTTCGCCGCCGGCCGCAGCGACGACCGGGCCAACCTGCAGCCGGCCGGCACCGGCGACCTCGTGGAGACCACCGACCCCGACACCACGCTCGCCACCGACGACAGCACCAGCAGCGAGTCGTCGCAGCCCGGCGACACCACTCCCGACGGGGGCACCACGCTCGGCACCACCGCGAACTCGGGCTCCACCTCGGGCACGGGCTCGGGCTCGTCGGGCCCCTCCACCAGCAGCGGCGGCACGGCCACCAGCGCCACCACACCCGCCGGCCCGCTCGAGCAGCAGTTCGACAGCATCGGCGGCTCGATCACCGTGCGCCTGGCCGTCGGCGTACTCACGCTCGTCACCAGCAACCCGGCCGGCGGGTTCTCGATCGATTCCTCCACCACCACTGCCACCCGCGTCGAAGTGCGCTTCAGCAACGGTTCCCACGAGTCGCGCATCCGTATCGACCTGGTGGGCGGCGTGATGATCCCGCGGCCGATCGAAGAGAAGGACTAGAGCCGAGAGGCCAATGGGTGGCTCGCGCCACCCAAGTTGGCGTTGAGGCAGCCGAACGCGGTGTGCCACCGCCGGCTTGTCGATGATGCGGCGATCGGAGCGCGCCCTCGATGGCCAGTCCCGCAGCCGTTGTTATGCGCTCGCAGCCAGCGCGTGCCAGATCGGCAGACGTGGATCGACGACAGCAGGGGGGTGATGATCTCGCTCGGCGACAACGGTTGTTGTCGACACGACAACAACCGTGGTTCTCCTCGGGTTCGTGTGGGTGAGGAGATGAAGTAACGCGCACAGATGTCCTTCTAGGTTCGAGGTTGCGACACCTATCGAGCCTTGGAGGTACCTGTGCGCGTTACAACAGTATTCAATCGGATGCTTCGCTTGC
>JAUSLV010000007.1 GCA_030645495.1 Actinomycetota bacterium | reverse complement strand
TCGGGGCGCTCATCGCCCGAGGACTCCAATATCCGGGGCTGGATCGTCTCCATCTCCGGGACGATTCAGCCCCAGTTCCGGGAATGGAACAGATCAGCCCCAGAAACCGCTGGGAGCGAGCACTTTGCCCGATATGGCGCTGGTGTGCAAGGGCAGAACCCGCAGCGGGCGAGGCAGGTCTACGCTCGCGGCATGAACGGCGGCCAGGACCACAACCACGACGACGACTGGCAGCCGGCCACCAGCAAGCCGGGCGAGCTCTACACGCCGGAGGGGCAGATCCGCATGACCGGCGCGTTCGCTCGCGGCCTCACGCGCGGCGACTCGCGCAATCGCGCCTACCGGCGGTCGATGGTGCGCAGCGCGCTGATGGTGATTGCCATGGGCGTGGCACTGATCGTCGTGGCCGCGCTCGTTTCCGCCGTGTTCTGAGCCTGCGCGTTTCACACGCCGTTCACACGCCTCTTGGGCGCGCAGCGAGGGCGCCGTGGCACACTGGCAGCGTCCCTTGAGCCCCTGAGGGAGCCCGACATGCTCGATCAACAACGTGACTATGTGCTGCGCACGGTGGAAGAGCGCGGTGTGCGCCTCATCCGCCTGTGGTTCACCGACGTCCTCGGCAACCTCAAGAGCTTCGCCATCAGCCCCGCTGAACTGGAGAACGCGCTGGAAGACGGGATGACCTTCGACGGCTCGGCCATCGACGGGTTCAGCCGCGTGCAAGAGGCCGACGTGCTGGCCATGCCCGACGCGAACACGTTCGAGGTGCTGCCGTGGGGCGACCCGAAGTCGGTGGAGGCGCGGGTGTTCTGCGACATCCACCACCTCGACGGCACGCCGTTCGAGGGCGACCCGCGCCAGGTGCTGCGCCGCAACCTGAAGGCCGCCCGCGAGAAGGGCTTCACGCTCTATGTCGCGCCCGACATGGAGTTCTTCTATTTCGCCCCGCCCGAGAAGGGACAGACGCCGGTGCCGCTGGACGAGGGTGGCTTTTTCGACCTCACCACCACCGACGTGGCCGGCACCCTGCGCAAGGAGACGATCCGCACGCTGGAGACGATGAGCATTCCGGTGGAGTACAGCTTCCACGAGGACGCCCCCAGCCAGCAGGAGATCGACCTGCGCCACACCGACGCGCTCGCGATGGCCGACAGCGTGATGACGTTCCGGCTCGTGGTGAAGGAAGTGGCCGCCAAGCAAGGCGTGCACGCGACGTTCATGCCCAAGCCGCTGGAGGGTGTGCAGGGCAGCGGCATGCACATGCACTTCAGCCTGTTCGACGGCGACGACAACGCGTTCTACAGCGCCGACGATCCGTACAGCCTGTCGCCGGTGGCCAAGCAGTTCATGGCCGGCTTGCTGCGCCACGCGGCCGAGATCACTGCGATCACGAACCAGACGGTCAACAGCTACAAGCGGCTCGTGCCCGGCTTCGAGGCCCCGGTGCACATCAGCTGGGCGCGCAACAACCGCAGCGGCCTGATCCGCGTGCCGATCGCCAAGCGCGGCAACCCCAGCGCCACCCGCATCGAGTACCGCTCGCCCGACCCGGCGTGCAACCCGTACCTTGCGTTCAGCGTGGTGCTGGCCGCCGGCCTGAAGGGCATCACCGAGGGCTACGAACTGCCGCCCGAGGCCGACGCGAACCTGTTCGAGATGGACGACAAGCAGTTGGCGAAACTGGGCATCGACACCCTGCCGCAGTCGCTCAGCGACTCGCTGAAGGTGATGGAGAACAGCACGCTCGTGCGCGAGGCACTGGGCGAGCACATCTTCGAGTGGTTCCTGCGCAACAAGCGCATCGAATGGCGCGGCTACAAGAGTCACGTCAGCCAATTCGAGCTGAACCGCTACCTGAAGGCGCTCTGAGGCGGCAGCCGTGGAACTCGTAGCGGTCTTCCCCGACCCTCCTCCCCCGGATCTCGCGCGCACGCTCGACCTCGCCGGCTACCGGTGGAAGGCGGTGTCGTCGGCCGACGAGGCCGCTCGCGCCGAGCCGCCCGCCGGTTGGGCAGGTGCAGTGGTGGCGTGCGACGCCGACCCCGACGCGGCGTGGGCCTTCTGCCGCGCGTTGCGCAAGCGCGACACGCCGGTGAGCCCGCTGATGGTGCTGGTGAACGGCACCCAGCTCACCGACCTGCAGCTGCGCGACGAACTGTTCGACGACTTCTGCCTCACGCCGTTCCATCCGGTCGAGCTGGAGGCCCGGCTGCGGCACATGTTCTTCCGCGGCGGCACCGAGGTGCGGCCCGAGATGGTGGAGTACAGCGGGCTCGCGCTGAACCTCGAGACCTACCAGGCCTCGATCGATGGCCATCCGCTGGATCTCACGTACATGGAGTACGAGCTGCTGAAGTTCCTCGCGCAGAACCCGGGCAAGGTGTTCACCCGCGAGATCCTGCTCAGCCGCGTGTGGGGCTACGAGTACTACGGCGGGGCACGCACGGTCGACGTGCACATCCGTCGGTTGCGGGCCAAGTTGGGCGAGGAGCACGCCAACCTCATCCAGACTGTGCGGTCGGTGGGCTACCGGTTCGGGCAGAGTCGCTGGGGCAACTGAGCCGGGTGTAGAACAGCCCCCGTGCCCATCACTGCGAACCCATCGCTCACCCGCTGGATCATCGCTCTCGGGCCACTCGCCGCGATCGTGGTGGCGTGGGCCACGCAGTCGGTCAGCGACGACATCAGCGTGGCCAACGTGGCGTTGTTGCTGGCGCTGGTATGTGTGGGCGCAGCGCTGGTGCGCCCCGGTGCCGGGCTGCTCACGTCGGCCGTGGCCGCACTCGCACTCAACTACTTCCACACTCGGCCCACGCACTCGCTGCGCATGAGCGAGAGCGACGAGATCACCACCGTCGTGCTGCTCGTGGTGCACGGCCTGGCCGTCAGCATCGGGGCCACGCTGCGCGCACGCTCAAAGGTGGGCACCCACCGCACCAACACCTCCGATGCCGCCGGCCATGATCTGCGCACCCTCCTCGCCGAGGGCAGTTCGCTGGTGGCCGCCTGGCAGACGGCCGTCGTGGCCGACACCGGGCACGCCGCATCGCTCGACGTCATGTTCGTTTCCGAGGCCGGCACCGAACACGTTGTCATCGGTGGACGGGGGGGCACAGAGCGCGACGTGGTGCTCGTGCCCGAGGCCGGCGCGATCCTCGAACTGCCCGGCGGCCTCGGCGCGCTGTTGGTGAGGCCGCAACCAGGGCTAGGGGCGATCGAGACCAGCCGCGGCCACCTGTTGCGCTTCGCCGACCAGGTCGCCGCCGCCCTCACCGCCTGAACCACCGCCGGCGGGCCTGGGTCACTGGCCGATGGGCAGGCCGCCGTCCACGCGCACGATCGCGCCGGTGGTGAAGCTCGATGCCGGGCTGGCGAGGAACAGCGCCGCGGAGACGATTTCGTGCGGGTTGCCCGGGCGGCCGATCGCGCTGTCCACCGACTCGCGATTCTCGGGTGCCCACGCCTTGGCGATGTCGGTGAGGAACGGCCCGGGCGACAGCGTGTTGACGCGCACCTTCGGGCCGTACTCGGCAGCGAGTGAGCGCGACATGTGATTCAGCGCGGCCTTCGAGCCGCCGTAGGGCACGATGCCCGGCAACGGCATCAGGCTGCCCGACGAGGTGACGTTGATGATCACGCCGCCGTCACCGTCGTACATCCGCTTGGCCACCTGGCTGGCGAGGCGGAACGGACCCTTGTAGTTGAGCCCGACCACGCTGTCGAACAGCTCTTCCGTCACCTCGTGGCTGGGCACCGCCGGACTCATGCCTGCGTTGTTCACCAAGATGTCGACGCGCCCGAACTCGGCGTACGCGGCCTCGATCAGCTGGTCGATCGACGGCCACTTCGCGGCATGCACCGAGTAGGCCATCGCCCGCCGCCCGAGCGCGCGCACTTCCTGCGCCACCGCCTCGCAGTTGTCGAGCTTGCGGCTGGCGATGATGACATCGGCACCTCGCTCGGCGAAGGCCTTCACCATCTCGTAGCCGAGGCCACGGCTACCGCCCGTGACGAGGGCGATCTTGCCGGTGAGATCGAAGTACGGATCGGGGGTCATCGCCCGAGGTTAGATGCCGCGGTCGGACGCGACGTCGGCCTGACCAAGTGCCTCTTCCAACTGGCGCAGCGACGACTCGGGCAGCGTGGTGTGCACCAGTGAGGCGAACGGGAAGCGCTCGAGCTCGGTGGCCAGCGCCCTCACGTGCAGATCCTCCAGCAGCAACACCACCGTGGTGGTGTCGGGCCGCACCGCCTCGCGGAACCAGCTGACCCACTCGTCGGGAATGCCCAGATCGATCATCTTGGCGGTTGCCGCACCCACACCCGCGCCGACTGCACCGCCGACCAGCCAGCCAACGGGACCGCCGATCAGCAGGCCCAGCAAGCCGGTCCACATGCCACTGGACAGTGCGGTGCGGCCCGGCTGCGGGTCGATGGTTTCGCGCACGACCGTGTGCCCCTCGGCCGTCTTGGACACGATCACCGCGTCGCGGATCTTCAGCTGGCCCTTCACCGACAGGCCGGTGCACGCAGTGAGGAACTCCTGCGCGCGCAGCGTGTCGGGCAGTGACACTCCTACGAGGTACTGATCGGGGGATTCGGCCATGCCGGAACGGTACCCGCTCAGGCGAACGCTGAAACCGCCGTGGCCACACCAAAACCGACGAACACGACGCCGGCGACCCGCTGCACCATCTTCAGCGGCACGTGCTGCACGATCCAACTCCCCGCGGTCACCGCCAGCGCGGCGACACTGGCCAGCGCACACCACGCACCCAAGGCCACCGCGATCGGCGCCGAATAGCGAGTGGCGATCCCGGCGGTTGCGAGCTGGGTGAGATCGCCGAACTCGGCCAGGCCCACCACCGAGGCGGCAGTGAGCGCCACCTTGCGGAACGTGGTGGCGGCCGCGAGCGAGCCGGCCTCGTCGTCGTCCTCGTGCTTCGCGCGCAGCATGATCACGCCACCGATGAGGAACAGCACGGCCACCGCCAACCGCACCGGCGTGGTGGGCAGGTTGCGCAGCAGCGAACCGATGCTGACCGCCAAAACCACGTGCAGCACGAACGCGCCCGACACGCCCACCCAGACGGCCAACGGCCTGCGGTAGCGGGTGGTGAGCACCAACGACGCCACCATCGTCTTGTCGGGCAGCTCGGCGAGGAAGACGGTGCCGAAGGCGACCAGGAAGGCGGTGATCAAGAGTTCAGGCTCACAGTTGTTGGATGCGGGCCGCGTGCTGCGCGTGGCTGCGCAGCGCGCGGTGGATGTCGGGGTGCACGAGGTGGCCTTCGCGAACGACGAACCGCCCGTTGACGATGGTGTGCCACGCGCTCACCGGACCGCACCGTAGCCAGGCTTCGATCGGGTCGGCCAATGCGCCGGCGAACGCCGGACCTTCCAACCGCCACACCGCCACGTCGGCCACGGCACCGGGCGCCAGCACGCCCAGCTCGCCTTCACGGCCCAGGCAGCCGGCGCCGCCCAGCGTCGCCATCTCCAGCGCCATCCGTGCCGTGCCCGCATGGGCGCCGTCGCGCAGCTTGGCCAACAACATCGCCTGGCGGGCCTCCATCCACACCGACGCGCTGTCGGCCGACGACGACCCGTCGACACCCAGGCCCACCTTCACCCCGGCAGCCCGCATCGGCACGACCGGCGAGATGCCCGAGGCGAGGATCAGGTTGCTGCTGGGGCAGTGCGCCACGCCGATGCCCGCCGCGCCCAAGCGGTGGATCTCGTCATGGTTCGGCGTCACGCAGTGCGCCACCCACGTGCGGTCGGTGCACCAACCGGTGCGCTCGAGGTACTCCATCGGCCGGCAACCGAACTTCTCCAACGAATAGGCGTCGTCCTCGGCGTTCTCCGCGAAGTGCGTGTGCAGGCGCACATCGAGCGTGCGGGCCAGTTCGGCACTGCGCACCATCAGGTCTTCGGTGACGCTGAACGGGCTGCACGGAGCGAGCGCGATCCGCACCATCGCCCCGTGGCTGCGATCGTGATGGCGGGCCACCGCAGCCTCGCTGGCGGCGAGGATCTCGTCGTCGTCGCTCACCACGTCGTCGGGCGGCAGGCCGCCGTCCTTCACGCTGAGGCTCATCGAGCCGCGGGTCGGGTGGAAGCGCATCCCGATCTCCTGCGCGGCTGCGATCTCCGCGGTCAGCAGGTCGCCCGCCCCCTTGGGGTGCAGGTACAGGTGGTCGGAGCTGGTGGTGCAGCCGCTGAGCGCGAGTTCGGCAAGGCCGACGAACGTGCTGGCGAACACCGCGTCTTCGTCGATCGCGCGCCACAGCGGGTACAGCGACTGCAGCCAGCCGAACAACGGCTTGTCGGTCATTCCCGGGTTGGCGCGCGTGAGGTTCTGGTAGATGTGGTGGTGCGAGTTCACCAGGCCGGGTGTCACCAGGCAGCCACCGGCATCGATCGTCTGGTCGGCGGTGGGCACCGGGTCGGCGGCGCTGCCGACCGCCTCGATCAGGTTGCCGGTGATCGCTACCCAGCCGCCGGGCAGCTCGCGCCGCTGGTCGTCGACGGTGGCCACGAGCAAGGCGTTGTGGATGAGCAGATCGGCCATGGGGTCCTTCAGGAGAGGGTGTCGATGAGCAGTTGGATGTCGGCGAGCGTGGTGCGCGGGTTCACCACGCAGTAGCGCAGCACCGTCTCGCCGGCCCACGCGGTGGGCACCACGAAGGCAGTCTGCTCGGCGAGCAGGCGGTCGCTCCAGCCCTGGTACTGCTGCGGCGTCCAGCCGACACGGCGGAACAGCACCACGCTCAGCTCGGGCTGCATCACCAGCTCGAGGTGCGGCGCGGCCTCGATCAGGCGGGCGCCTTCGTGAGCCACCGTGAGCGTGGTCTCCACCGCGTCGCTGTACGCGGCCGTGCCGTACATCGCCAGGCTGAACCAGAACGGCAGGCCACGCGCCCGGCGCGACAGGTGATGGGCGAAGTCGCTCGGGTTCCACGGCTGGTCGGCGTGGTGGTCGTCCTCGCCGTGCAGCACGTCGAGGTACTCCGCGTGTTGCCGGTGCGCGGCGCGAGCCGCGAGCGGATCGCGGTACAGCAGCGCGCAGCAGTCGTACGGCGCGAACAGCCACTTGTGCGGGTCGACGATGAAGCTGTCGGCGCGCTCGATGCCGTCGTAGCGACCGCGCACGCTGGGCGCGGCCAAGCCGGCGCCGCCGTAGGCACCGTCGATGTGGAACCACACACCCAGTTCTTCCGCGATGTCGGCCGCGGCAGTGAGGTCGTCGATCACACCGGCGTTGGTGGTGCCGCACGTGGCCACCACGGCGAACACCCGCTCGCGATCCTCCGGCGCGAGGCCGGCGATCGCTTCGAGCAGGTTCTCCACGTGCAGGCGACCCTCGGCATCAGCGGTGACCGACACCTCGTCGGTGTCCATTGCCCGGCACGCCTGGGCGATCGAGCTGTGCGCCCCCTTCGACGAGATGATCAGGCCGCGAGTGCGATCGAACCGACCGCCCGCCCGCTGCCGCCAGCGATGGCGGGCAGCGATCAAGGCGGAGAGGTTGCCGGCCGTGCCACCGCTGACGAACACACCGCCGGCCTCGGCGGGCATGCCGGCGAGATCGGCGATGTAGCGCAGCGCCTGGTTCTCGGCGAACACCGCGCCGGCGCCCTCCATCCACGAGCCGCCGTAGATGCTCGACGCTCCCACCACCAGGTCGAACAGCACCGACGCTTCGGTGGGCGCGGTCGGCACGAACGACAGGAACCTGGGGTGATCGCTGGAGATGCACGCCGGAGCGAGCACGTCGCCGAACAGGCGCAGCGCCTCCAGCCCGCCCATGCCGTGCTCGCTGATCGTGTCGCCGGCCATCGCCTGCAGTTCCGCCTGCGAGCGCGGGCCGTCGAGCGGCGGCTCCATGCGCACGCGCTCGACGGCGTAACGGACGATCGCCTGCGTGAGCACCTCCACAGAGGTGTCGTGCGTGTGCATTGGCCGAACTGTAGTGGTGCTCGGACGCGACAGCGGCTGCGCTCGGTGAGGTTATTGTTGACATGACCAAAACCAAGCGCTAGGTTCACGATATGAAGAGAACGACCTCGAGCGGGGAGGTGCCGACCGGCTACGACCCCCTGCAGTTCCCTGCCTTTGCGGTGACGGTGGACGTGGTGATCCTGACCGTGTCCGATGGCGCGCTTCACCTGCTGCTGGTGCGTCGCGGTGAATCGCCGTTCGAAGGGATGTGGGCGATCCCGGGTGGCTTCAAGCGTCCCACCGAGACGCTGGACGAGGCGGCGAGGCGGGAGCTCCGCGAGGAAACCGGCGTCGATGTCGCCAGCCTTCTGGTCCAGTTCGGCGCCTTCGGCGATCCCCAGCGCGACCCGCGAATGAACGTCGTGACGATCGGGTACCTCGCGGTGATTCGTGATGTGGGGGCGATTGTCGCTGGCTCAGATGCGGCGGATGCGGCCCTCATTCCGGTGTCCGAGGTCCTCGACGGGAAGCTCGAGCTCGCGTTCGACCATCGGCGGATCGTATGCGACGCGATCGAGCGCGTGCGCGTCGAACTCGCGGTCTCTGGCATCGCGACCGCATTCGTCGGAACGACGTTCACCCTGGCCGAGCTGCGCGGCGTGTACGAGGGCCTGTGGGGCGTTCAGCTCGACGCCGCGAACTTCCGGCGACGCGTCGTCAACAAGGACGGCTGGGTGATCCCAACCGGGCGCCGAGCCCGCCCCGGCCTGGCCGGCGGCAGGCCGGCAGAGCTGTTCCGAGTAGGGCGGGCGTGGAACCACAGCGGCCTGACCCACCCCCAGCGGAACCACCAGGAAAGGGAAGTCGAATGAGAGCAGTCATCCACGACAGGTACGGGCCTCCGGACGTGTTGCGCATCGCGGACGTCAAGCGGCCCGAACCGAAGGAAGGAGAGGTGCTCGTCAAGGTCCACTTCTCGACGGTCACCCGCAGCGACACAGGGCTCCGTAGTGCCGAATACGCGTTCACCCGCGTCATCACCGGCCTCGTCCGCCCGAAGCAGAAGATCGCCGGGACCGAGCTGTCCGGTGTCGTCGAGGCGGTCGGCGCAGACGTCACCCAGTTCCACGTCGGCGACGAGGTGTTCGGCATCAAGAGCGGCGCCAACGCAGAGTACGTGTGCGTCCTCGAGAGCGGATTGCTCGCACCAAAGCCCAGCGGGATGACCCTCACGGAGGCAGCCGCCATCGCGGATGGCGGGCTGCTCGCACTGACGTGCATGAAGCCCGCGTACCCGCTCGAAGGCAAGACCGTCCTGGTCTACGGCGCCGCGGGATCGATCGGGACAGCGGCGGTCCAGCTGCTCGTCCATCACATCCAGACCAACGTCACCGCCGTGTGCGACACGAACGACGTCGAGCTCGTGCGGTCGCTCGGAGCAACCGAGGTCATCGACCGCCTCCGAGAGGACTTCACGAGAACCGGCACGACCTACGACGTGATCTTCGACGCGGTCGGCAAACACTCATTCCGGCGCTGTCGTCACTCGCTGAAACCAGGAGGGATCTACGTGACTGCCGACCTCGGCTTCCTCTACCACGTTCCGCTCCTGTCCATCGCCACGAGGTTCATCGGAAACAAGCGGGCGCGGCTTGGAATCGGCACGTACCGCAAAGCCGACCTCCTGCTGCTGAAAGAGCTCGTCGAGGCGGGGAAGTACCGGGCTGTCATCGATCGTAGCTATCCGCTGGACGACGTGGTCGAGGCGTCCAGGTATGTCGAAACCGGACAGAAGACCGGAAACGTCGTCCTCGAGGTCAGCCCGCATGGCCCTTGAGCGGCCCGCCGCAGCGCCCGAGAACGTCAGACGTTGACGTCGAGCAGTTCGCTGCCCTCGTTGCGCTGCACGGCATCGCGGTTGAGCAGGAAGCCGAGCACCACGGCAATGGTGGCCGAGCCCATGATCGCGATCACGGGGAAGATCAGCAATGCAACGATGATGGCAATGGCTCCGGGCACGGAATTCAGCCTAGTGGCTTGAACGCCCAGGCCTCAATCTCCACTGCGGCGCCGGCGGGCAGCGCGGCCACACCGATCGTGCTGCGCGCCGGGCGGCTGCCGTCGAAGCCGGCGACGTACGCGTCGTTGAACGTGGCGAACGTGTCGATGTCGGTGAGGAAGCACAGCGTCTTGGCGACGTCGTGGATCGTGGCGCCCATCGAGGCCAGCTGGGCCTTGAGGTTGACGACGGCCTGCGCGGTCTGGGCGGCCACGCCGCCATCCACCAGCACGCCGTCCTTGAGGCCGAGTTGGCCACTGACGATGATCCAGTCGCCGGCGCGCACGGCGGGGGTGTAGGGCCCGAGGGGTTTGCTCATGTGCGCATCGTAGGCCAGCGGGCGGCGAACCCGTCGTGTCGCCACACTGCCAAGGCGACCGCGGCGAAGACGGCATCGCTGCCGTTCACCGGCTCGCCACCGTCGTCGCTGATGGCAACCTCGATCGCCGGCGTGTCGACCGCGCGCACCACCCCGAAGCTGCGGATCGTGAGGTCGCGCGGCACGCCGCCGGCGCCGACCGTGACGCCCTCGTGTCGCACCCAGCCCAGCGCCATGTGCGCGGCACCGATGCAATAGCTGCGCAGCACCACCTCGTCGAGCACTTGCCCGCACTGCACGTCCACGTGCACGCTGCCGTCGCCGCGCACCTCGGCCCGAACGCGCGCCCTGTTGGGCGCCGTCACCCATCCGTCGGCCGGTGCGAGCAGGATCGCGGCCTCGGCCCAGCCGGCAGCGCGGATGTGGGCAGAGGTGGGTGGGCCGGCCACGTCGACCTCCTCGACCACCAACCCGGGGGCGACGGAGCGGATCGCAGCGGCGATGCCCGGGGTGCGGGCCACGCGCACGACACCGTTGCCGTCCTCACGGATGCCGGCGGCGACGGGCGGGCGCTTGGCACCAAGCCGCACCACGTCCTCGCGCGAGTACGACACCACCACCGGGCGACCATGCTGCGCAGCCAGTCGTCGCGCAACCGCGGCAACCTCCGGCTCGCCGGTCTTGCCGCCGAACGCGCCGCCGTTCGTCAGCGGGCCCACGGGTTCGCCACCCGGCAGGCACCACGCGGAGTCGGGTTCCAGGTACGCCGGTTCCACCCACGTGGTCTGCAGGGTGCGCACCCAGTCACCTTCCGGCAGCTCGATCGGCCACGCGAGCGGCTCGGTGGTGCGCCGCCCTTGCACCTTGCCGGCCAGCTGCCGGGCTTCGACGAGCGTGTCGGCCACCATCCACTCGCCGTCGGCCGTGCGCACGGCCACGAGCGCGTCGGCAGGCGCGGTGTCGGCGGCGAACCCTCCCCGGCCCAGCGCGACCGCGGGCGACACGTGTTGCGCGGCATGGCCTTCCAGCGCGGCTCGCACCTCGGCCGCAGCGAGATCGCGCTCGACTGGCTGGTGGGCGCCACCGCAGGCGGCCTCCACCACACTGTTCCAGCCGGTGCAGCGGCACAGGTGGGCGAGCAAAGCTTGGCGCACGGCCGTGTCGTCGCGGCGGTCCGGCTCGATCGCGGCCAGCCGCATCACGATGCCCGGCGTGCAGAACCCGCACTGGCTGCCACCTGCGGCGCACAAGCGGTCGGCCCACTCGTCGGCCTCGGCCAGCCCTTCCACCGTGGTGACCACGCGACCGGCGACCCGCGCCACCGGTGTCACACACGCGACGCGCGGCTGGCCGTCCACCCACACCGTGCAGCAACCGCACTGGCCCTGAGGGCTGCAGCCGTCCTTCGGCGAGCGCACACCGAGGCGGTCGCGCAGCGCTTCCAACAGCGAACAGCCGTCGGCGGGCACCGTGACGGGGGTGCCATTGAGCGTGAACGTGACAGAAGTGACAGCCTCGGGCATCGCCGGCGAGGTTCGCACGCTGTGCGTCCGTGGCGCAACCGCAGTACCGTACCTGAACGATGAATCCGACACGTCGCCAACTCCTCGTCGCCGCCGGTGCTGCCACCGGTGGTGCTGCCCTCCTCGCCGCTTGTAGCGACGACGGCGAGGGCTCGAACAGCGGCAGCACCGTCGCTGCCAACCCGGGCGACACCGCCTTGATCAGCGAGCGCACCGACAGCGAACAGCTGTCGAAGAACTTCGCGATGGTGCAGCGCTTCCCCAACCACCCGTTGTTCCTCGAGGGCGAAGAGGCGCGCCTGGCCGTGTCGATCCTCCGCGACGGCGACGATGCCACCGCCAGCGGCCTGCGCGACAACGGCCCGGCCACGATCAACGG
The DNA here is from genome assembly GCA_030645495.1 of Actinomycetota bacterium. GTDB lineage: Bacteria > Actinomycetota > Acidimicrobiia > Acidimicrobiales > Ilumatobacteraceae > UBA668. The sequence goes on along the minus strand of JAUSLV010000007.1, from coordinate 2,493 downwards.
CTGGATCGAAGACTTCAACAAGGTGAAGGTGGCCGACATCGTCGCCACTCGCCGCTACGAAGGCATCAACATCGCTTACTGGAGCACTCGCGCCACGCTGCCCAAGGCAGTGATCCACGCGCTGCGCTTCGATGGCGACGACGGCTACGGCGCCGTGTTCGAGGTGTTCGACCCCGCGGATGTCATCACGCCTGCCATCGGCTCCGAGATGCCGCCCTTCGACACCCCCACCGACGACGACCACCGTGGCGTCGAGCCGTACTGCACGCTCGCCCCCGAGCCGTGCCCGTTCCACAGCATCACGCTTCGCGAGGCACTGGCCCTCGGCAAGCCGCTGGCCTACATCATCGGTACCCCGGCGCACTGCACGACGGGCACGTGTTCACCCGGTCTGCAGTTCCTGATGGCCGAAGCCGAGCGCGTGGGCGACGCAATGGTGTGCGTGCACGCCGACGTCTACACCGACGACGCTGCCACCGAGATCGCCCCGGCAGTATCGGTACTCGGAGTGCAGTACGAGCCGATCATCTACTTCGTCGACGCAAACGGCGTGATCGTCGATCGTCTCGACGGCATCTGGGACAAGAGCGAACTGCGCGAGAGCGTCGACAACCTGCTCAGCTGAACCGGGTCAGCTGAACGACTTGCCGCAACCGCAGCTGCGGCTGGCGTTGGGGTTCGTGATCGCGAACCCGGCCTCGTTGAGGCCGTCCTTGTAGTCGAGCGTGGCACCCAGCAGCAGCTGCGCCGACGCGGCATCGACGACGACGCTGACGGGTTCGTTGCCGAAGGTGGCCTTCTCGTCGTCGTCGGCGAAGTCGCCGTCGAAGAACATCTCGTACGAGAACCCGCTGCACCCACCGGGGCGCACTGCAACGCGCAGCGCGAGATCGGTGGCGCCTTCGGCTTCGAGCAGTTCCTTCACCTTGCGGGCGGCGGTGTCCGTGAGCGTGATCATGGAGGGGAGCATAGCCGCGAATTACCGTAGGCTGCGCTTCGTGATTGCAGCTGCGCCCGATGTCGAGACGGTGACCGAGCTGCTGCGCGCGGTGATCGACCCCGAGCTGGGCGCCGACATCGTCACGCTCGGGATGGTGCCGTCGGTGGCCGTCTCGCCCGAGGGCGTGGTGACGGTGGGTGTGAAGCTGACGATCGGCGGCTGCCCGCTGCGCGCCCAGATCAAGAAGGACGTGGAGAGCCGCATCGCCGTGCACCCCGGCGTCACCGACGTGCGCATCGAGTGGGGCGAGATGACCGCCGACGAGCGCAGCGAGGTGATGACCAAGGCCCGCTGGAACGCCCGCGAGAACGCCCCCGACACGAACGTGCCGCTCACCTGCAAGGTGATCGCCGTGGCCAGCGGCAAGGGCGGCGTGGGCAAGAGCTCGGTCACCGTCAACGTGGCCGCCGCCGTGGCGGCGCAGGGCTTCACCGTCGGCGTGCTCGATGCCGACATCTGGGGCTTCAGCGTGCCTCGCCTGCTGGGCATCGACGAGCCGCTCGAGGCCGAGAAGGTGGAAGGCAGCGACCGCCCGCGCATCATGCCCAACGAGCTGGTGGTGGGTCGCGGCCTGTCGAAGGGCTTGCTGAAGGTGGTCAGCACCGGGTTCCTGGTGCAGGAGGACACCGCGCTGATGTGGCGTGGCCTGATGCTCGCCAAGGCCGTCGAGCAGTTCCTGCGCGACGTGCACTGGGGCGAGCTCGACTACCTGTTCATCGACATGCCGCCCGGCACCGGCGACGTGCAGATGGGCCTCGCACGCATGCTGCCGCGCACCGACCTGCTGATCGTCACCACGCCTGCGCTCGCCGCGCAGAAGGTGGCCGCCCGCGCCGCCGACATGGCTCGGCGCAGCTTCCTGCGCGTGTGCGGCGTGATCGAGAACATGAGCGCCTTCACGTGCGAGCACGGCCAGTCGTACGCGCTGTTCGGCGAGGGCGGCGGCCAGACGTTGGCCGACGAGATCGGTGTGCCGCTGCTGGGTCGCGTGCCGATCGAAGCTGCCGTGTCGGCCGGCGGCGACGCGGGTGCCCCAGTGGCGCTGGACGGTGTCGGCCCCGCGGCCGACGAGTTCCGCGCGATCGCCCGCCGCCTGGTCGACGACATCGCCCCGCCGGCCAACATGGCCGGCTGCAGCGCCCGCATGCTCGGCCTGGTGGCTGCCGCCCTCGACGCCAAGGATGCCGGCTAACCCGACTGCCTCAGGCCTCAGGCCTCGTTGTCACGGGACGTTCCCGTGTCGTCGTTCCGATTTCGAATTCAGAGGAGGCGCTGACCGCCGGCGCCGAGAGCCCGCCTCGGGTATTCACATTCTGCGTGCGACAACTCCAGTTGTCGCCCCGACAACCGCAGTGGTTCTCCTCGGGTTCGTGTGGGTGAGGAGATGAAGTAACGCGCACAGATGTCCTTCTAGGTTCGAGGTTGCGACACCTATCGAGCCTTGGAGGTACCTGTGCGCGTTACAACAGTATTCAATCGGATGCTTCGCTTGC
>JAUSLV010000031.1 GCA_030645495.1 Actinomycetota bacterium | reverse complement strand
ACGTAGTGAGGACGGGCATCGCGTTGCAGGTTCAGCCGGATCCGGGCGGGGTTGATCTCGATGTAGTGATGGTCCAGGGCGAACTCCATCAGCGCGATCAGTGACGCGAGGACCCGCTGGACGGTGCCCAGGCAGTGCGCGCCCCGCAGGTCGGCGGCGAAGTCATGCACCGCCAGCGTGGTGATCGACCCCACCGCGACGCGGCCGAACCTGGGGTGGATGTGGGTGGCCCAGGCGCTCTGGTCGGACTGCCAGGTGCGGGGCTGCACCTGGGCGGGTCGGATGCAGCCCCATGCCCGGTAGACGTCCGCGAGCGTGGTGCGGCCGGCCGAGGCGGGCGCCAGCCGTCCTGCGGCGACCTGCCGCTTGCGGTCCGCCTCCCAGGCCTGCGCATCGTTCCAGCGCCCGAAGGTGCGGTCAGCGACCACGACGCCGCGGTCCTTGACCCGCACCCGGAACCGGCCCTGCGCCGTCTTCACGATCATCACGCCTCCCGCCACGCGCACCGTCGACTCGGTCCCGAACTCGGCCCCCAGCCGCACCCCCCACCCCAGGCACGACCACGGACCATGGGACCCGCAGGAGGGAGGTTCCCTCCTACCTACGTCAACGCCGTGGACAGGCTCGGTGCCTCGCATTCCGGCGACGGGGCCACCCTCGACGTGGTTGCCTGGCGTGGTCGTGAGCGGGCGGTGAGCGGCGAAGCACGGGTGAGGGGGCACCCCTGCGCGCTATCGTGGCGTGCATGTCTCCCCTGGGCAGCATCGACGTCGTCGCGCTCAGCGCGGCGTGCGAGCGGTACGGCGTTGCCGAGCTCGCCGTCTTCGGATCGGTGGCCACGGGAGAAGCGGGCCCCGACAGCGACATTGACGTCCTGTATGTGCTGCGCGATGGCGTCCACCTGGGGTGGGCGATCAACGACCTGTCCGACGAGCTCGAGCAGGTGCTGGGCCGGCCGGTCGACCTTGTCTCCAAGGGGGCACTGCACGCACGGCTGAAGGACGCGGTCCTCGCCCAGGCGCAGGTCGTCTATGCGGCGTGAGGCCCTGCTCCTCGACGAGATCATCACCGCCGCGCAGCGCGCCACCGACATCGCCACACGCCACGGCGTCGAGGACCTGGCAGACAGCCCGGACGCGCGAGATGCGCTGCTGTGGAACATGACCGTCATCGGGGAGGCCGTGAACCAGCTGCCCGAGGCCCTGCGGGCCCAGTACCCGCACGTGCCGTGGAGCCAGCCAATCCGGCTGCGCAACCGCATCGTCCACGGCTACTGGTCCGTCGACCTCGACGTCATCCACGCCGTCGCCCTGGGCGACCTGCCGGGCTTCGCCGACCAGATCCGCTCCATCGCCGCGGCGTTACCTGAATAGGCGTGGTGTCGCAGCGAGAGTGCGTAGATCGTGACGGTTTCGGGCCGGAACTGCTTGCACGGTTCTGTTGCGTTGACGGATCGTCCGGGGTCGGTGAGGGTGGCGGGATGAAGCGCACTCGCCGTTCGAGGCCGCCCGTGCGGGCTCCGTCGGCGTTCACCGGCTTCCGCTTCCCACCCGACGTCATCCTGCTGGCGGTCCGCTGGTACCTGCGGTACGCCCTGTCCTACCGGGACCTGGAAGAGCTCCTCGCCGAGCGCGGCATTGAGGTGGATCGCTTGACCCTGTTCCGGTGGGTGCAACGATTCACCCCTGAGCTGATCGATGCGGCCCGCCCACGCCGGCACGCCGTGGGGGACCGGTGGTTCGTCGACGACAGGGATATCGCCTCGGCACGCAGGTTCTTCACTACGGCGCTGTTGGCGCATCGCACCCCGGCGGAGGTCATCACTGATCGGGCTGCGGCCCTGGCGAACGTGATCGGAGACCTGATTCCGGCGGCGTTCCACAACACCGGGCAGTATGAGAACAACCGGTGTGAATGCCACCACGGAAGGCTCAAGGTCCGGCTGCGGCCGATGCGTGGCTTGAAGACCGACCGGACGGCGAGCGTCGTGATCCGCGGGCACGCGTTCGTCCAGAACCTCAGGCGCGGCCACTACGAACTTGGTCTCGAAGCGTCGCCGGTGTTTCGACTGGCGATCGCATTCGACGAACTCCAGCTCGCAATCTTGCCAGCACGGCCGCCAATCCCGATTCCGGCACGCCCCGCGATCGCGTAACGCAACCCCTCCAGGCCCGTTCTCGTCCCCAATGGATGTTGTGTCAGGCGTGGTTGGTGTTTGGTCATTTCTCAGCCTCCTTCCTTGATTGCTCGGTGACGCTGCTCCGCGCCAGCCAGTCCGTATGGGTAGTCGGAGAACGCCGGAGTGCTGACCGAGGTGAGTGCCGCGATATCCTCGGGTGTCAGTGTCACGGCGCTCGCGCCGAGGTTGTCCGCGAGCTGCTCGATGGTCCGGGCGCCCAATATCACTGACGTCACGGCGGGTTGACTTTCCAGCCATGCGAGCGCGACCTGTGCCTGGCTGACGCCGTGGACGCGAGCGATGGTGGTGAGCTCCTCGAGAATCCGCCAGGTGCGCTCCTGCGCGTTACGCGGCCTATACGCTTCCATCCCCCGGTTCGGATCCTCTCCCAGTCGGGTCGCGCCCGTCGGGTTGGTGTCACGGCGGTACTTGCCGCTCAACCAGCCTCCGGCTAGCGGCGACCACGGTAGGAGTCCGACTGCCGCGTCGAGCGCCGCGGGGACGATCTCGGCCTCGACCTCGCGGACGAGCAGGCTGTACTGCGGTTGGAGGGTCACGGGCGGGGCGAATCCACTCGCTCGCGCGATATGCACGGCCTTGGTCAACTGCCAGCCGAGGAAGTTGGAGAAGCCGTAGTACGCGATCTTTCCCGAACGCACGGCGTCGTCAAGGAATCGGAGTGTTTCATTCAGAGGAGTGAGGGCATCCCAGGCATGCATCTGGTACAGGTCAATCTGCTCCACACCCAGGCGTCGAAGAGAGTCATCAAGCGCCCGGGTCAGATGACGTCGGGAGGTCCCGAGGTCGTTCAGCCCCTCGCCCATCGCGAACCTGCCCTTGGTCGCTATGACCAGTTGCTGCGCATCGGTCGGGTGGGTCGCCAGCCAGCGGCCAATGATCTCCTCTGAGACACCCGCGCTGTAGACATCGGCAGTGTCCACGAAGTTGCCACCATCGGCGACGTACCGGGCGAGCAGCCGACGTGAGGTTTCCTCGTCTGCTTCGGCCCCGAACGTCATGGTCCCAAGAGCAAACGTCGAGACAGCGGTCCCGCTGTTTCCCAAGAGTCGGTATCTCATGATGACGGTCCTTCGTGTCGTGTCCAAATGTGGCACTACCAATCCTCCAAGCCCACGACTCATCTGTCCAACAGGCACTGTTGAATTGACGGACCGCCGGGGGTTCGGTGAGGCTGGCGGGATGAAGCGCAACCGCCGTCCGAGTCTGGCCGTGCAGGCTCATTCGGCGTTTGCCGGGTTCCGTTTCCCACCTGATGTGATCCTCCTGGCGGTTCGCTGGTACCTGAGGTACTCCCTGTCCTACCGAGACCTGGAGGAGCTCCTCGCCGAGCGCGGAGTCGACGTCGATCACGTCACCCTCTACCGGTGGGTCCAGCGATTCACCCCCGAGTTGATCGACGCGGCCCGCCCTTCCCGGCACGCCGTCGGTGACCGGTGGTTCGTCGACGAGACGTACGTCAAGGTCGCTGGAGTGTGGCGGTACGTGTACTGGGCGGTCGACCAGCACGGCCAGGGCATCGACGTCTTCGTCTCCCGCCATAGGGATATCGCCTCGGCCAGGTGGAGCTCCACTACAGCCCTGGCCGCGCATCGCGCACCGGTCGGGGTGATCACGGACCGGGCTCCGGCCCTGGCGAACGTGATCGAGGACCTGATCCCGTCGGCGTTCCACAACACCGGGCAGTACGAGAACAACAGGTGCGAATGCGATCACGGCCGGCTCAAGGCCCGACTGCGACCCATGCGCGGCCTCAAGACCGACCGGACGGCAAGCACCGTGATCAGAGGACATGCCTTCGTCCAGAACCTGCGACGCGGCCACTACGAGCTCGATGTCGAAGCGTCACCGGTGTTCCGCCTGGCGTCAGCCTTCGACGACCTCAGGCTCGCAATCTGAATGACCCCCTCATCGAACGTTCCTGCACGCCCTGTGATAGCCAGACGCAACACCGCCGAGGGGAGTACCTCAGATACCAGCGGACCGCCGACAGGATCGCATCAGGAGGAAACCGGAACTCCGCGAACGCCGAAGGAGCCTGTACCGGCGGACTCGAACGGCCTCGTCTCGGGCGACTGGCCTGTTGGCCGGACCCGGATCCGGGTTCAATGGTCACGGCCGTAGAGGAGGACCTGACGAATGACCGTCTGCTCATCGGTGGGCACATTCTGCCGTGTGTGTCGCCCGTGGGACTGGGAGCTCGTCGGATGCGCCATGATCGAGCCATGGCGACACATGCAGCCGAGAATCGGCCGGTAGGTCGCTCGGATGAGGCGCGGGCACGAATCCTGCAGTCCGCGGTGCGGGTCCTCCGGGCGCGGGGATTCGATTCGACGCGAATCGCTGACGTGGCGCGCGACGCGGGGGTGAGCAGCGGCCTGGTGATCTACCACTTCCAGACTCGCGAACTGGTGCTCTCGGCTGCGCTCCGATATGCCGAGGAGCAGTTCCTCCAGCAGATCGAGTCCGCCCTTGACGGAGTGGAAGGCGCGGGGGCCCGCCTGAAGCTGTTCTTGGAACGGACGTTCCACCTTGAGGACAGCGACGACCTGCCACCGTCCTGGGTTCTGTGGCCAGCCATGTGGGAGCAGGCGCTCCGAAGCCCGGAAGTCCGGCGTGACCGCGAGGAGCTCGACCGTCGGCTGCGCAACGTCATCGCCGACGTGGTCCGCCATGGCCAGGCGGCGGGGACGTTCGCCGACGTGGATCCCGATCTATTCGCGCGAATGCTATCCGCCATGACCGATGGGCTGGCGATCTCCGTCGTGCTCGAGGACCCGACTCTGCCCGCCGACGAGGCCATCGCACTGTGCCTTCGGTTGTGCGATGCCGAACTCGGTCCCGGCTGGGTGTAGGCCACCTCCACTCGGGCAGGGGCCGGCACCGCTGATCCGTCTGTTGACTGAATGTTCAGTCAAGTATACCGTGCGGGAAGGCAGCGGACGATACGGGAGGCGGAGGGCGTGATGTTCGCGAAGGGCGAGTACTCGGGCACGTCGGTCTGGGCGACGTGGAGTCGACGCGCCACGGCTGCGATCGACCTGCCGGGCAGCGGCCTGAAGGATTCCTGGGTCGGCATCGACGGTGTGCGAGGTCCGGCAGCGGGAGCGAGCCTATTCACGAAGAGCAACGGGGGCGACCCGCGCCACGACAGGCCCGACCACGCCGCGGTCGTGCAAGCATGAGCGGCATCTCCCTGTCGCCTGGGGTTGGCAACCACGGCGCCACAACACCCTCGCGCGAGCTGCCGACGCGCGCACGCGTCGTGATCGTGGGCGGCGGCGTCATCGGGGCCAGCATCGCCTACCACCTTGCTCACCTGGGGTGGACGGACGTCGTCCTGGTCGAACAGCATGAGCTGACCGCGGGCACGACCTGGCACGCGGCCGGGCTCATCACCGTGGCCGGAATGACCAACCCGACGAGCCTGTCCTTCTTCCAGAACTCGCGTGAACTCTTCCCCCGACTAGAGGAGGAGACCGGTCATTCCACGGGTTGGCGGGAGATCGGGCACATCGGGATTGCCGCGACCCCCCAACGACGCGAAGCGCTGCGGCGCGAGGCCGCGTGGATGGCGGGCCACGGCATCGACTACTACGAACTGTCCCCCCGGGAGCTGTCGGACATCTGGCCGCTGATGCGCACGGATGATCTCGTGCCTGGGTTCCTGACTCCCAGTGACGGTCGTGCCGATCCGGTCGGTGTCACCGTCGCCCTCGCCAAGGGAGCCAAGCAGTTCGGAGCGACGATCGTTGAGGGCGTGCGGGTAACGGGGGTCGAGACTCTCGGGCGCAGGGTCGTCGGCGTGCAGACCGACCACGGTCGCATCGAGACCGAGGTCGTCGTCAACGCGGCGGGAATGTGGGCGCGGCAGCTCGGCGAGCTCTCGGGCGTAGCGATCCCGCTCCAGGCCGCGGAACACTACTACCTCATCACCGACACGGTCCCGGGGATGGACCCTGACCTGGCCGTGGTGGAAGACGGGGATCGCTACGGCTACTACCGCCCCGAGGGCGACGGGATGATGGTCGGGCTCTTCGAACCACGGGGGGCGGCATGGTCAGTCGATGGGGTTCCCGATTCCTTCGCGTTCGGCACGCTGCCGCCCGACTGGGAGCGGATGGGTCCCTTCCTTGAGCAGGCGCTAGGCCGTGTCCCGGTCCTCGACAGCATCGGCGTACGGACGCTCTTCTGCGGACCCGAGTCGTTCACCCCCGACCTGCATCCGATGATGGGCCCGGCCCCGGAGCTGGACGGCTACTTCGTCGCCGCCGGGATGAACTCCCTCGGGATCCTGTCGGCGGGTGGCGTCGGCAGCGTCATGGCGGCGTGGATCGTCGACGGCGCACCTCCCGTCGACGTGACCGGCTTCGCGGTCGACCGCGCGGCCCTGCACGAGATCACGCCGCGGTTCCGGGCGGAGCGCGTCGTCGAGCAACTGGGAGCCTCATTCGGGGACTCCTGGTACCCGACGTGGAAGCAGCACACCGCACGCAACATTCGCCGGTCCGCGGTCCATGAGCGGCACGTCGCAGCCGGCGGCCACTTCAACGCATCGGTCGGCTGGGAGTTCCCCGAGTGGTTCGACGAGCCAGGCAACCCGGTCCAGATCGTTCCCGGGTTCCAGCGGCAGGCGTCGTTCCCCCTCATCGGACGCGAGCATCGAGCCGTCCGCGAGGACGTGGGAATCCTCGACATGAGCCTGATGGCGAAGCTCCGGGTCCAAGGCCCCGACGCGGCGACCGTGCTCAGCCGCCTGTCGGCGAACGATGTCACCCGCGAAGTGGGCAGGCTGGTCTACACGCAGTGGCTCAACCCCGCGGGCGGCATCGTCGCGGATCTCACCATCACGCGGCTAGCCCCGGACGACTTCCTCGTCGTCGCCAGCGATCTGATCCACCGACGCGTCGAGCCGTCGATCCGCCGGGAGTGCCGCGCGAACGAGACAGTCGTCGTCACCGACGTGACCTCCGCCTACACCCTTCTCGCCGTCCAGGGACCACGATCACGGGACCTCCTGTCGCGCCTGACGGAGGCGGACCTGTCGAACGACGCGTTCGGATACCTGACAAGTCAACGCATCCACGTCGGCTACGCGCCCGTCATCGCCTCCCGCGTGACCTACGTCGGCGAACTGGGGTGGGAGCTGTACATCCCCACCGAATACGCCCTGGGCGTCTACGACGATCTCATCACCGCCGGTTCGGACCTCGGCGTCCGCCCGGTCGGCATGGCCGCCATGTCCGGACTCCGCCTTGAGAAGGGGTACCGGGACATGGGCATCGACATCGATAACACGGACACCCCCCTGGAAGCCGGACTCGGATTCGCCGTCGCCTGGGACAAGGCCGGCGACTTCATCGGGCGAGACGCTCTGCTGGCCGCCCGGAGTCAGGGGCCTCCCCGCAGGCGACTCGTCGGCGTGCGACTGACCGATCCCGAGACGGACCTCTTCGGCAACGAACCCGTCCTGGCCGACGGCGATTGGGCCGGATACGTGCGAGCAGCCGCATTCGGCCACACCGTTGGGGCGGCGGTGGGACTGGCCGAAGTGGCGGCGCCTGACGGTATCGACGCCCAGTGGCTCGGCAGCCATGAGTTCGCGATCCGCACGGGGCAAGGAGACCTCCCTGCCCAGGTCCAGTTGCCGCCCTTCTATGACCCCCAACGCCTCCGCATACTCGACACGGAGAACTCACCCTCGTGATCGACGTCCAGCGAGATCCTTCCTCGATCGGCCCCACGCCCCTTCGGACGATCCTTCGCGTCGGTTCCGAGTCCATCGATCAGATGCGTCCTAAGGTTCACTGATGCCGACCTCGCTTCCCGATCGTGCTCAGGTCGTCGTCGTCGGCGGCGGCATCATCGGCTGCAGCATCGCCTACCACCTCACCCGTCGAGGCATCACTGACGTCGTGCTGCTCGAGCAGGGCTCCCTGACGTCCGGGACGACCTGGCACGCCGCCGGACTGGTATCCCAGCTGAAGTCGACGCACTCGCTGACGAAGCTCGCCACCTACTCTGCGCGGCTGTTCGAGGAACTCCAGGACGAGACGGGACAGGCGACCGGGTATCGCACGCAGGGGTCGATCTCGGTGGCCGACAACGACGAACGCTGGGAGGAGATCCTGCGGGGGGCGACGATGGCCGAGGGGGTTGGGGTCGAGACCCACGTGATCAGCATCGCCGAGGCCACTGACCGGTGGCCCCTGATGCGCACCGATGACCTGGTCGGTGCGCTGCTCATTCCCCGTGATGGGCAGACCTCGCCTGTGGACACCACCATTGCGCTCGCGAAGGGCGCGAAGAACCGGGGGGCACGCGTCATCGAGCACGTCGCCGTGACCGGCTTGAGGGCGGAAAACGGCAGGGTCACCGGTGTCGAGACAGAGCAGGGGGCGATCGATGCTGAGATCGTTGTTCTCGCGACGGGGATGTGGACGCGTCATCTGGCGGCCCAGATCGGCGTGAACGTCCCGCTGCAGGCGTGCGAGCACTTCTACATCGTCACCGAGCCGATTGATGGCATCGCCGCGGGCATGCCGACTCTTCGGGATCCGGGGAACTACACGTACTTCAAGGAGGAGACTGGCAAGATCATGGCCGGATTCTTCGAGCCGCGGGGCAAGGTGTGGCGGATGGATCAGATCCCTCGCGACTTCTCGTTCTCTTCCCTCCCGGAGGACTGGGGGCACATCGGTCCGGTCTTCGAGCGGGCCGTCCACCGGGTGCCTGCGCTCGGCGAGTGCGGGCTCCAACTCTTCTTCAACGGCCCGGAGGCGTTCACTCCCGACGGCGTGTACTACCTGGGTGAGGCGCCGGAGGTCGATGGATGCTTCGTGGCAGCGGGCTTCAACTCGGTCGGCATCCAGTCGGCGGGCGGGGTCGGATGGGCACTGGCCGACTGGATCGCCGACCGGCATCCGCCCATGGACCTGAACTCGGTGGACATCCGTCGTGCATTGCCCTTCCAGGCCGATGAGGGGTACCTGAAGGAGAGGGTCTCCGAAAGCCTCGGGCTGCTGTACGCGATGCATTGGCCCTTCCGGCAGTACGAGAGTGCTCGTGGGCAGCGCCTGTCCCCGCTGCACGGGCGGATGGCCGCAGCAGGAGCGGTCTTCGGCGAGACCGCCGGCTGGGAGCGCCCGAACTGGTATGCCGAGCCTGGCCAGAACAAGGAATACGCATACTCCTACGGCAAGCAGAACTGGCACGAGAACATGGTGCGGGAATGCACCGGTGTCCGCGAAGCCGTCGGGATCTTCGACCAGACGTCCTTCGCCAAGTTCCTCGTGGAGGGTCCGGACGCACTCGAGGTGCTGAACCGCGTGAGCATTGCCGACATCGATGCGGCGCATGGCAAGGCCATCTACACGCAATGGTGCAACGGCAGGGGCGGGATAGAGGCCGATCTGACGGTGAACCGTCTGGGCGACGACAGTTTCTACGTGGTCACGTCCGCCGTCAGCGAGGTCAGGGATTGGGCCTGGCTGCGCCGCGCCGCCGTCGGCAGTCGGGTCACGATGACCAATGTCACCCAGGACGAGGCGATGATCGGGCTGATGGGGCCGCGCTCGCGGGCGCTGCTGTCGGAACTGACGTCCACCGACCTGACAAACTCGGCCTTCTCATTCGGCACCGGGCAGCGCCTCGAGGTCTCCGGTGTCGAGGTCATGGCCCTGCGGATGAGCTACGTCGGCGAACTCGGGTGGGAGCTGTACGCGCCGAACGCGACGGCGGGCACCCTCTACGACGCGCTGGTTGAGACCGGCGCTCGCCACGGACTCGTCCACGCCGGATACCACGCGATGAACTCCCTGCGACTCGAGGCTGGGATGCGGCACTGGGGTCATGACATCACCGACCAGGACACGCCGTTGGAGGCCGGCCTGGGCTTCACCATCTCCTGGGATAAGCCGGGGGACTTCATCGGCCGCGCGGCACTCGAGGAGCAGCGGAGGGAACCGCGCACGAAGCGACTCGTCCAGTTCAGATTGGAGGACCCGGACCGTATGACGTACCACGACGAGCCGATCTTCCGGAATGGGGCGTTCGTTGGCCGCACGACGTCATCCATGTGGAGCGTGTCGCAGGATCGGTGCTGCTCGATGGGCTACGTCGAGCATGTCGACGCGATCACGGCGGGCTGGCTCGCCGCCGGATCCTGGGAGATCACGGTGGCCGGAACACGGATTCCTGCGTCCGCTTCGATCAGGAGTTGGTACGACCCGACGAACGAACGGCCGAAGATGTAGCTGACCGACCGTCGGCTGCATGGTGACATGGCAGTCACGTGGACGAACGAGGAGATGACCATGCTCGACCCGCGTCACGCGATCCTTTTCGAGCCGGTACAGATCGGGCCGAAGACCCTCCCCAATCGCTTCTACCAGGTTCCTCATGCCTCGGGCTTCGGCGTGGGCCAGCCGCGGGCGCAGGCCGCCTTTCGGGCCATCAAGGCAGAGGGTGGTTGGGGTGGGGTGTGCGTGGAGTACGCGCCGGTCTCCGCCGATGCCGACGAGGAGCCCACGGTCGCCGCGAACCTCCGCGACAGCCGCGACGGCGCGGCCCTCGCGCTGACCGTCGAAGCCGTCCACGCCCACGGTGCACTGGTGGGGATCGAGCTCTATCACGGCGGCGAATGGAGCAAGAACGTCAAGTCGCGTCACACCCGCATCGTCCCGAGCCAGTCCCGTTCGGCGATGCACTGGGGCTCGATGGCCCGGGAGATGACCCTCGACGACATCCGTCGCGTGCAGCGCGACTTCGTCGACGCGGCCCGGCGCGCTCGCGACATCGGGTTCGACATCGTCTACGTGTACGGCGCACACGGCTACCTCATGACCCAGTTCCTGTCCACGCACAGCAATCAGCGCACCGACGCGTATGGCGGGTCACTCGCCAACCGGGCGCGCTTCCAGCTCGAGACTCTCGAACTGGTGCGCGCCGCCATCGGGCAGGACTGCGCGGTCGCGATCAGGACGTGCGTGGACGGTCGCGACGAGCTGCCTGGGGTCCGCATCGACGACATGCTCGAGTTCATCGTGATGATCGACCCCGTCGTCGACCTCGTCGACGTGACCGTCGGCTCCTGGCCGGAGGACTCGGGTACCTCGCGCTACTACAAGGAGGGGCACCAACTGCCCTGGACCAACCGCGTTCGGGAGGCGACCACCAAGCCCATCGTCGGTGTCGGGCGCTACTCCAATCCCGACCAGATGGCGCAGGTCATCCGTTCGGGGAACTTCGACATCATCGGCGCAGCCCGGCCGGCCATCGCGGACCCATTCCTGCCGCGGAAGATCGCCGAAGGCCGGCTCGGTGACATCCGCGAGTGCACCGGCTCGAACGTGTGCATCCACAAAGAGGAGGTCTTCAACCAGATCGGCTGCATCCAGAACGCCACTGCCGGCGAGGAGTTCCGACGTGGCTGGCACCCCGAACTGGTGCCGCCGACTTCCGACCCGAGCCGGTCGGTACTCGTCGTGGGCGCAGGGCCGGCGGGCATGGAGTGCGCCCTCGTCCTTGGCAGGCGGGGCTTCGATGCCGTGCACCTCGTCGATGCGAACGACTCGATCGGCGGGCGGCTGCGCTGGGCCCGCCAGCTGCCCACACTGGGCGACTGGGGCCGGGTCATCGACTGGCGGGCCACGCAACTCGCACAGTTGACGAACGTCGAGGTCATCACAAGCCGATCGCTGACGACAGCCGAGATCCTCGATTACGGCGCGGACATCGTCATCGTGGCGACGGGTAGCGCGTGGGCCGACGACGGCTCGCAGCCCTACCAGGCCGAGCCGATCTCGGGAGTCGCCGGCGCGCTGACCCCCGAGCGGGTCATGACCGGGGAACGCCCCGCCGGGAACCGCGTCGCGGTCTACGACTGCGACGGCGGCACTGTTGCATTGAGCGCAACCCGGACACCGCGGACGTCTTTCAAGGGAAGACCGGCGTGGGCAAATGCCGCACATCGGTCTATTTCACCTGGAGAATCCGGCTCCGCGGACAACCAAAAGGGCGTGTGCCGCCTTAATGCAACAGTGCCGCCTTGGGGGCATGTCGATGCTCGCCGTCTCGGACGCCGCCCAGGCGGTGCGGTTAATGCTGGCTGCGCCGGTGGCGCCATCGGGTGAGGACCTGTGGCGGTTCGGGGTGCTGCAGTTCCTCGACGACTACGAGTCCGTCCGGCGACACCACGGCGTCTCTCCCGCCGCCGCTCTGCTGACCGGCGAGCCCGACCTGACCGGGCATTCGGGGGTGGACGCCGCCTTCGCAGCCCTCGCGTGCTGGCTAGCCGACCACGACGGCTGGACCGCCCCGTCGTGGGCCCTGTCCGACGCACGCGCGGCACAGCCGTGGTGGTTCGTCACCGACTCGGCCTACGGACGGGCGTGGGCGATGGCGCAGTCGCCGGCGCAGTTCCGGATCCGCGGGGTGTTCATCACCGATACGGCGCTACAAAGGGTGTGAGCAGCCTAGATGCCGCCAGCGTCGCCCGGATGGGGGCAAGGTTGGCCCGTGAACATGGCGGCCTGTGGCGCTGGCACTGAGGCCGCCCTAGGCGGGGTGCGGTGATCGCATTGAGTCCGGCCGCGTCCGGTAGGGCTGGCAGGGGTCCGGTCGGTCACTCCTGTGCATCGGCGATCCATGCGGATGACCGTCGCGAAGACGGCCTTCTGGTGGCAGCCTGTGCGGGTACCCTGTGGTCATGGTTTCTCTGGATCGAGTGTCTCGCTCCATCGACGTGATGGGCGGCAAGGCCTGCGTGGGGAACACTCGCGTCACGGTGGGCACCGTCGTGGGACTGGTTGCAACAGGCAAATCCGTGGCGGAGATCCTTGCTGCGTACCCCTATCTGGTTGATCAGGACGTGATGCAGGCCCTCGCCTACGCCGCCTGGCGGGTCGAGGAGATCGAGATCCCGATCTCGGCATGAAGTTCCTCGTCGACATGAACCTCAGCCCGAGGTGGGTCGACTTCCTCGTTGCCGCCCGCCACGATGCGGTCCATTGGGTTGAGGTTGGTGCGGCGAACGCTCCCGATCGGGTCATCTTGGCTCACGCTCACACTCATGGACAGGTCATCCTGACCCAGGACCTCGACTTCGGCACTTTGCTGGCGGTCGGTGGACTTTCGACGCCCAGCGTCATCCAGTTCCGTGCGCAGGCGATCCTCCCGAGTGACGTCGGCGACCAACTCCTGACCGCGATCGAGGTCGCTCGGGAGCACCTCGATACAGGTGCGCTGGTGACGGTTGATCCGATTGGGCATCGGGTGACGGTGCTTCCGATCAGCACCGGAGGGACGTAGCTCTGTGAGTTGATCGAGCGGGTTCCGCTTCGGTGCACACGCGGTCCGGGCCTCGCGGAATGACCCGGAAATGACCCGGAACAAGGAGGTGCATGGCCGACTATGGCGGGGTATGCCGGAGTATGACACGAGTAAGAGCGTATTCCTTGGGGAGCTGCTAACGGCTCGTAATGCGTAGGCCCGGGGTTCAAATCCCCGAGGCGGCTCCACGGGATATCCGTTGGTATTGCTGGGGTTTCCGGCCCTTCTCGACGCGTGTAGGCGTTGATTTCGGCGCTCTACTCGCCCCCAAGGCGCCCCCGCAGGGCTGACCCCCTGCCTCGAGGGGAGCCTCGTAGTGGTTCATGGCGGCTCGGAGGTGCTCGGTGCCGGTGAGGTGTCCGTAGTACCGCAGGGTGGTG
Source organism: Actinomycetota bacterium (assembly GCA_030645495.1). Lineage (GTDB taxonomy): Bacteria > Actinomycetota > Acidimicrobiia > Acidimicrobiales > Ilumatobacteraceae > UBA668. The sequence goes on along the minus strand of JAUSLV010000031.1, from coordinate 1,518 downwards.
TCGGGGCTGGCGTGGCCGAATCGAGAGACGGCACCCGACCAAGGCAGTGAGAGTCATTGCAGGATCGCTCTCCGGCAGCATGGACGGGGCCTACAACACCATCGTGGGGAGCGAACTGGATGACCCGACTGAAGAGGCATTCCTGAAATGGCATCAACAGAGCAAGGAGTTGATCGACGTGATTCTGGGTCCGCTCCCTGCGGCCGAGGGTCAGCCGGTGGACTGACGCACCCTCCAAACGCCCTCCGGCTGTCGCAGCCGTAGCCGTGTTGGAAGTCCCGCGCTATTAGGTGGGTACGCGGATTTTCCGTTGCGGCTATTGGCAGTTTCGGCAATCGGAGGGGGTGGGCCTGCTCGCCGCCGAATAGTGAGTTCTTTGTCGAACCGGGCTCGTAATGCGTAGGTCCGGGGTTCAAGTCCCCGAGGCGGCTCTCGCGAAAACTGTTGCAGCGCAACGGCTATGGGCGATTCTGCACGGCGTCGGCGCTGCCCGATTTGTGGTGATTTCGCGACCTTAGCCCCAAACCTAGCCCCAACTTCGGGCAGAAAATGCAGCCGAATCCATGATTGGCGCGAAACGCATGCGCGGTGCTGAGGTCCAGAGCGTGAACCGGGATGGCGGTGGAGATGGGTGCCGAACGGAGGCCTTGGGACTAGATAGCCCCAAGGCCCTGAGCGGATGTGCCCTGATCCGCTGCCATGCCGCGCAACCGAATGGCGTGCCCCGGACACGTTCGACTCTGCGCATGCGACCGCAGATGCGCGCATGTGGCAGGACTCGACCGTCGCGAAGGACGTCCAGGGCGTGACGTCCAGGGGCCAGGTCGCCGGGTCGGGAGGTGTGCCGAGGTCGCTCATGAACTGAGTCTCATCGCCCAATGGACATCATCGTCGTCGCTTCTGTCAACGCCGACTGAAAATGAACCCCCTGCTGCCGATTGAAATCGAACCCCCTCTGGTCGGTTAGTCGTTCTTGTTGGCGGGTGGGGTGCGGCCGAGGTCGCGGTCCTTGAGGCGGTAGCTGTCGCCTTTGATCGGGACGATGTCGGCGTGGTGGACGAGGCGGTCGATCATGGCGGCGGCGACCGTGTCGTCTCCGAAGACCTCGCCCCAGCGGCTGAAGGGCTTGTTCGACGTGACGATGACGCTGGCTCTCTCGTAGCGGGCCGAGATGAGCTGGAAGAACAGGTTCGCGGCCTCGGGCTCGAAGGGCAGGTAGCCGATCTCGTCGATGATCAGCAGTGGGACCCGGCCGAGGCGTTTGAGCTCGTCGGGGAACTTCCCGGCGTGGTGCGCGTCGGCCAGGCGGGTGACCCATTCGGCGGCGGTCGCGAACTCGACGCGGTGCCCGGCGTGGCAGGCCTTGATCGCCAGACCGGTTGCCAGGTGCGTCTTCCCGGTGCCGGGTGGCCCGAGGAAGATCACGTTCTCTCTGGCGGTGATGAAGTCCAGGGTCCCCAGGTGGGCGATCTGGTCGCGCTTGATGCTCGACGCATGGGCGTAGTCGAACTCCTCGAG
>JAUSLV010000019.1 GCA_030645495.1 Actinomycetota bacterium | reverse complement strand
AACGGCGTGTACTTGGCCAACCCCTTCTCCGCCAACGTCTTGGAGATCGCTGCCGTGAGGGTGGTCTTGCCGTGGTCGATGTGACCCATCGTGCCGATGTTGACGTGCGGCTTGGTGCGCTCGAATTTCGCCTTGCTCATGGGAGACCTTCTCCTGTGACGTGGTGGTGGATGTGGATTGCTTGGTAGCGGCGACCGGTTTCGAACCGGTGACCTTCCGATTATGAGCCGGATGCTCTGACCAACTGAGCTACGCCGCCAGGTTTGGTCGAGCCCTCTGTCGGAGTCGAACCGACGACCTACGCCTTACCATGGCGTTGCTCTACCTACTGAGCTAAGAGGGCCTAGGTGCGCGGCAATACCGCGAAACCGACTGGGAATGATAGCGGCGAGACTCGCCGCGCGGCCACGGGATTCCGGGATTCGCGAACTACATTCGTGTCGTGCCTGCCATCTCAATCCGCCTCGCCACACCGGCCGATGCCGAGCAGATTCGTGCGATCTACAACCACGAAGTGGTGCACACCACGGCCACCTTCGACCTGGTGCCACGCTCACTCGACGAACAGTTGCAGTGGATGGCGCACCGCTCGGGCGCCTTCGCCAGCATCGTCGCGGTCGATCCCGACGACCCCGCCGGCGAGGTGGTGGGCTTCGGCGCGCTGTCGCCGTACAAGGAGCGCGCCGCCTACCGCACCAGCGTGGAGAACTCCGTCTACGTGCGCCGCGACCGCAATGGCCAGGGCATTGGCCGGATGGTGCTGGAAGCACTGCTCGACACCGCCGCCCGATCCGGGTTCCACGCGGTGTTCGCCCGCATCAACTCTGCCGGCGAAGCCTCGATCGCGCTGCACACCAGGTGCGGCTTCGAACTGGTGGGCACCGAGCGCGAGGTGGGCCGCAAATTCAACCGCTGGCTCGATGTCACGCTGATGGAGCGACTGCTCGGTTAAAGAACCAGGCCCAGCGTTTCGCCCTCGGCGGCGAGGCCCAGCCAGCGCTCCTCGGCCTCGTCGACGGCCACTTGGGCATGCGCCATGCGCTCGCCGATCGCCGCCATCTCGCGATGGTCGAGCGCGTTCGCCAGTTCGGCAGTGATCGCGTCGAGCTTGGTGGTGGCCGTGGCCAGGTCGTTCTCGGCCTTCTCCAGCATTCGCCGCAGCGTGGAGGCACTCTTGGTGGTGGTCGGCTTGGGCGGCTTGGCGGAAGCTGCAGGGGCGCTGCGGCCGGTTTGCTGCGGCACGGTCGACTGCGCCTCGTGCTCGGCCAGCCACACCGCCACACCTCCGCGGATCCAGCGGGCGCCGCCCTGGCCGTCGAGCGCCAGGAGCTCGTCGGTGACCCGGTCGAGGAACGACCGGTCGTGGCTGACGGTGACGACGATGCCGGGCCAGTCGTCGAGAAAGTCCTCCAAGGCCCGCAGCGTGTCGAGGTCGAGGTCGTTGGTGGGTTCGTCGAGCAGCAGCACGTTGCCGCCGCTCTTCAGCACCTTCGCGAGGTGCACGCGGTTGCGCTCGCCACCCGACAGTTCGCCGACCTTCTTCTGCTGGTCGGCGCCCTTGAAGTTGAAGCTGGCGCAGTAGGCGCGGCCGTGGATCTCGCGGTTGCCCACCTTCATGTGCTCCACGCCGCCGGTGATCTCCTCGTAGACCGAGGCTTCCGGGTCGAGCGCGTCGCGGCTCTGATCCACGTAGGCCAGCTCCACCGTCTCACCGACGGTGACGGTGCCTGCATCGGTGGGCTCTTGGCCGGTGAGCATCTTGAACAGCGTGGTCTTGCCCGCGCCGTTGGGCCCGATGATGCCCACGATCCCGGCGCGAGGCAGCGAGAACGTGAGGTCTTCCACCAACAAGCGATCGCCGAAACCCTTGCGCAGGTTCTGCACCTCGATCACCGTGTCGCCGAGGCGCTTGCCCACGGGGATGGTGATCTCCAAGCGGTCGGGCCCGCGTTCGGCAGCTTCGGCCTCTTGCTGCAGCTTGTCGTAGGCGGCCAGGCGGGCTTTGCCCTTGCTCTGGCGGGCCTTGGGCGACATGCGCACCCATTCCAGCTCGCGCTCCAGCGTGCGGCGCTTGGCGTCGCTCGCCTTCTCTTCCTTGGCGAGGCGTTCTTGCTTCTGCTCGAGCCAGCTGGAGTAGTTGCCCTCGAACGGAATGCCGCGGCCGCGGTCGAGTTCGAGGATCCACTTGGCCACGTTGTCGAGGAAGTAGCGGTCGTGCGTGATGGCCACGACGGTGCCGGTGTACTCCTGCAGGAAACGCTCGAGCCAATCGACGCTCTCGGCGTCGAGGTGGTTGGTGGGTTCGTCGAGCAGCAACAGGTCGGGGTGGCTGAGCAGCAGGCGGCACAGGGCCACGCGGCGGCGCTCGCCGCCCGAGAGCTTGGTGACGTCGGCATCGTCGGGCGGGCATCGCAGCGCGTCCATCGCGATCTCCACGTTGCGCTCCAGGCTCCACGCATCGGCCGCGGCGATCTTGTCCTCCAGGTCGGCCTGGAGGGCACCTACCTTCTCGTAGTCGGCATCGGGGTCGGCCCACATGCCCATGACCTCGTTGTACCGATCGATCAGGCCTTGCACGGCGGCCACGCCGTCCATCACGTTGCCCTTCACGTCCTTGTTCGGGTCGAGCTGCGGTTCTTGTGCCAGGTAGCCCACGGTGAACCCGGGTGTGAGGCGTGCCTCGCCGCTGAAGCCGTCGTCGAGGCCGGCCATGATCCGCAGCAGGCTGCTCTTGCCCGCGCCGTTCGCGCCGAGCACGCCGATCTTGGCTCCCGGGTAGAACGACAGCGAGATGTTCTCGAGCACCGTGCGGTCGGGCGGGTAGTGCCGGGCGAGCTTGTAACAGGTGTAGATGAATTCGTGAGCCATGTCGGGAACGCAGGCTAGTGCCGTTTAACGTCGCGGGGATGGGTGAAGGGCTGGTGGTGTTGCTGGCGTGGCTGCTGCCGATCGGCGTGCTGGTGTGGGTGGCGTCGCGGAACTGGAACCGGGGCAGCAACGCCGCGCCTCCGCCGCACCCCGGCGCGAGGTGGGCCAAGGACCCCACCGGTCGGCACGAGTTGCGGCTGTGGGACGGCCAGCAGTGGACGGCCAACATCAGCAATCACGGCGTGAGTGGCTGGGACCCCCTGCGTTAGCACACGGTTCACGACTTGCCGCCGCGACGGTGCTACGTTACGCACCGTCAGTTTCACAAGGGAGGGGTACGGAAAAGTGCTCGCAGAATACTCAGGCTTCTTCGAACGAGCGAACCTCGGCACCATGGGGTTCCGCTGGTTGCACATCCTCGCCGGCATCACGTGGATCGGATTGCTGTACTTCTTCAACGTCGTGCAGGTGCCCGCCTACGCGCAGTTCGAGGCCGAGCCGCACAAGGAGATCGGCGGTAAGGCCCGCCTCATCGCCATCGACAAGGTCACGCGCAAGGCGCTGTGGTGGTTCCGCTGGGCAGCGGTCGGCACGTTCCTTACGGGCATCCTCATCACTGGCATCATCAAGGACTACTACACGGGTGGTACCGACTCGGCCGGTGAAGAGATCAGCTGGGGCCGCTTCGCGCCGAACATCGGTATCAGCACCGGCATGCTGCTGGGCACGATCATGATGCTCAACGTGTGGGGCGTGATCTGGCGTAACCAGAAGGTCGTCCTCGCCAACGCCGCCAACGTGCTCGCCGGTGGCGAGGCCAACCCCGATGCGCCTGCCGCGGGGCGCAAGGCGCTCATGGCCAGCCGTCAGAACATGATCTTCTCGGTGGCCATGTTGTTCTTCATGATCTACAAGGCCCACCTCACCGGCGTCACCGTCGGCACGCCGGTCACCAGCGGCAACCTGGCGCTGTTCTGGATCATCTCCCTGTTGGTCATCGGCATCCTCGAGCTGAACTGTCTCGGCCTCTTGCCGTGGAAGACCGCTCCGAACAAGGGCCTCAACAAGATCTACGACGGCCCCGGTGTGCGCAACCCGCTCATCGCCTCCTTCGTCGTGTGGGGCATCTTCCTGGTGCTCACCGAAGTGCTGTTCAAGGCCTGAACCACCCTCGTTCCGTGCCGTCGGGCCGCCTTCCTCCGGGAAGGCGGCCCGCCGCCGTTTTCCGTCGACTTCCGCCCGTTCCGCTCGTCCGCCCGGGGTCCCCTCCCCTTCTCTCCCGGTTTGTGGCACGCCACAAACCGCACGTACGCCTGTGGCGTACCACAAACTGCAGTCGGGGCGGCGCGGGTCAGGCGGTACGGGTGACGGTGGCCAGGGCCAGTACGTCGAGGGCGGCGACGGCGCCGATCACGATCGTGGCGGGCGCGTGCACGGAGGTGCTCGCCAGGTCGGCCAGGCGGCAGCGCACCACCTGCTGCGACTGCGTGGTGGCGCTGCCGACGGCGGCCACCGGCGTGTCGGCGGGCAAGCCACCGGCCATCAGCGCGGCAGCGATGCCGCCGCGCTGCGCCACGCCCATCAGCACCACGATCGTGCCCCCCAGCTGTGCCAGCGCCGTCCAGTTGACGGGTGGTTCGCCATGGCGGCGATGCCCGGTGACGACGGTGAACGAGGCCGACAGGCCGCGGTAGGTGACCGGCACGCCGGCCGCACCGGGGGCGGCGATGGCCGAGGTGATGCCCGGCACGATCTCGCACACGATGCCTGCTTCGGCCAGCGCGACGGCTTCCTCGCCGCCGCGCCCGAACACGAACGGATCGCCGCCCTTCAGCCGCACGACCCGCTTCCCCTCGCGGGCGAGGCGCACGAGCAACAGGTTGATCAGGTCTTGGGCGACACCATTGCCGGGCCGCTTGCCCACATCGATCAGCTCCGCTGCAGGCGCGGCCAGTGCGAGCACGCCGTCGCCCACGAGCGCGTCGTGCACCACCACCTCGGCCTCCGCCAGCAGGCGGGCGGCGCGCACGGTGAGCAGGTCGGGGTCGCCAGGGCCGGCGCCCACGAGCGCGACACGGGCGACGCCTGCGTCGTCGGCCATCATCAGATCTCCGGGCTCCAGGCGGAGATCGCGGCGATCATCGCGGCGCCCGCAGTGGTGTTGCTGGCGGCATCGATGAGGATCAGCCTGCCACCTTCGGCATGGTGGCGGTACAAGTCGGCCACGATCGGCTCGCTGAGCCGCAGGTGCACGCGGCCGATGTCGTTGAGCACCAGCTCGTCCGTGGGCTCGTGCTCGAGTGACACGAGGTCGTAGCGGTGCTCGATCGCGGTGACTGTGGCGTGCCCGGTGCGGGTGCCGTGCTTGAACCAGTGGCGGGTGCCTACCAGCAGCGGCTGATCGATCATCCAGCACACGTCGATCACGATGTCTTCGGCGACCTCGGGCGGGTGCGTGGCGTCGCCCGCCACCAACACGTCGCCGCGGGCAACGTCGACATCGTCGGCGAGTTCGACAACGACCGCGTGGCCGGCGCCCGCATCCGCGACCGGCTGGCCCCAGCGGTGAAGGCCCGACACCTTGGTCGTGCGGCCGCTGGGCAACACGGTGATCGGTTCGCCGATCGTCAGCGTGCCCGCGGCCACGACGCCTGCATACCCGCGGAAGTCGGCGTGGTCGCCACCTTGCGGGCGGATGACGCGCTGCACGTGCACGCGGGCGCCGGGCAGCGATTCGACACTGGCGTCGAACTGCTCGAGGAACGTCAACAGCGGCGGCCCGTCGTACCACGGCGTGTTCGTCGACGTGGCGACCACGTTGTCGCCCAACAGCGCCGACATCGGGATCGAGAACACTGGCACCGGGTGCGGCAGGCCATCGACGAAGGCGTGCACCTCCTTGGAGATCCGTTCGTACTCGGCTTGGTCCCAACCGACGAGGTCCATCTTGTTGACGGCCACCACGATCGCCTCCACGCCCAGCATGGTGGCGATCAGCGAGTGCCGGCGGGTCTGGTCGACGACGCCGTGGCGGGCATCGACGAGCACGATCGCGATGTCGGACGTGCTGGCGCCGGTGACCATGTTGCGGGTGTACTGCGCGTGGCCGGGCGTGTCGGCGACGATGAAGCTGCGCAGGGGAGTGGTGAAGTAGCGATGGGCCACGTCGATGGTGATGCCCTGCTCGCGCTCGGCGCGCAGGCCGTCGGTGAGCAACGCGAGGTTGGTCTCGCCGTCGCCGTAGCGGCGGCTGGCCTTCTCCACGGCCTTCAGCTGGTCTTCGAACACGGTCTTCGTGTCGTGCAGCAGGCGGCCGATGAGCGTGCTCTTGCCGTCGTCGACGGAGCCGGCGGTGGCGATGCGCAATGTGGTGCGCACGGCGGTGTCGGGCTCGGAGGGAGCAACCGAAGCGGAGCGGAGGTCAGTCCCGACCATTGAGGAGTCCATCAGAAGTAGCCCTCGCGCTTGCGGTCTTCCATTGCGGATTCACTGAAGGTGTCGTCGGCGCGGGTGGCTCCGCGCTCGGTGATCCGGGCGGCGGCGGTCTCCGCCAGGATGTGGCCGAGCGTGGAGGCAGCGCTGCGGATGGCGCCGGTGCAACTCGCGTCGCCCACCGTGCGGTAGCGCACCACTTCGTCGAACGGCTGCTCGCCGGCTTCGAGGGCGACCGGGCCGCCCACGGCCAGCAGCATGCCGTCGCGCTCGACCACGGTGCGGGTGTGGCTGAAGTAGATGGTGGGCAGCGGCACGTCGTGGCGGGCGATGTACTGCCAGATGTCGAGTTCGGTCCAGTTCGACAAGGGGAAGGCCCGCAGGTGCTCGCCCTTGCGGATGCGCGGGTTCAGCAGGGCCCATGGCTCGGGGCGTTGCTGGCGCGGGTCCCAACGGCCCTGACGATCGCGGAACGACAGGATGCGCTCCTTGGCGCGAGCCTTGTCCTCGTCTCGGCGGCCACCACCGAACGCGGCGTCGAACCCGTGCTCGGCGAGCGCGTCGAGCAGTGTCACGCTTTGCAATCGGTTGCGGCTGGCACGCGGCCCCACGTCCTCCACCACTCGGCCGCTGTCGATGCTCTCCTGCACGCTGGCGATCACCAGGCGCACGTTCCAGTCCTTCACGAGGCGGTCGCGGTAGTCGATGACCTCGGCGAAGTTGTGGCCCGTGTCGACGTGCATCACCGGGAACGGCAGGCGGGCGGGTGCGAACGCGAGCCGTGCGAGGTGCAACAGGACGGCGCTGTCCTTTCCACCGCTGAAGAGCAGTACCGGGTTCTCGCACTCGGTGGCGACCTCGCGGATGATCGTGATCGCCTCGTCGGTGAGTTCGTCGAGATGCACGGGCGAGACGTAGTCGTCGAACGCTGGTGTGGTGGGGGCGGGCTGGCTCATCCGTGCAGCCCACATTCGGTCTTGGCCGCGCCCGCCCAACGGCCGGCGCGCTTGTCCTCGCCAGGGGCAACGGGGCGGGTGCACGGCCAGCAGCCGATGCTCGCGTAGCCCTTGTCGATCAGCGGATGGATGGGCAGGTCGTGCAGTTGCGTGTACAGCGCCATGTCGTCGTCGCTGTAGGTGGCCAGCGGGTTGATCTTCACCAGGCCGCGCCCGATGTCGTACACGGCAACCGGGGCGTTGGCGCGGGTGGGGCCGTCGGCGCGGCGCACACCGGTGACCCAGGCCTGCTTGCCGGCGATCGCGCGGGCCAGTGGCTCGACCTTGCGTACGTGGCAGCAGGCCTCGATGTCGGTCTGCCACAGGTTGTCGGGCTGCACCTCGGCGAGCGGGTGCACGACGCGCAGGTTCAGATCGAGGCGCGTGCGCAGTTCCTCGGCGAACCACTCGGTCTCGGCGAACAGGTACTGCGTGTCGAGCAGCACGATGTCGATACCGGGCACGGCGGTGGCGGCTACGTGCACGAGCACGGCGTCCTCGAAACTGGCGGTGACGACCAGGTTGGCGAGGCCGAACTGGTCGTTGGCCCAGCGCAGCACGTCGGCAGGATGGAGGTCGTCGAGGCCACGGGGGATGGCGAGCGAAGCGGTCACCCTCCCTTTCTACCAAGAATCCCGACTAAGACGATCAGATATAGCGAAAATCGTCGCAGTAGGCTGACCGCGTGACCTTTTCCTACCCGGTGTTCCTCGATCTGCACGATGTTCCGGTGCTGCTGGTGGGCGGGGGCGGTGTGGCCATGCGCAAGGTCGCAGCGCTCGTGGCTGCAGGTGCGCGGGTCACCGTGATCGCCCCCGAGGTGCGCTCGGAGCTGGCCGAGGTGGCGGCCGTGGTGGAACGGCGGCCGTTCGCCGAGGGCGACTGCGCTGGGTTCCGTCTCGTGCTGACGGCGACCGACGACGCGGCGGTGAACGCGCGTGTGCACGACGAAGCCACCGCCGCCGGGATCTGGGTGAACAGCGCCGACGACCCGGCCAACTGCACGTTCATCCTGCCGGCCGTCGCCCGGCGCGGCCCGGTGATGGCGGCGGTCAGTACCGGCGGTGCCAGCCCCGCGCTCGCCGGCCACCTGCGCAGCGTGATCGCCGACTCGGTGCTCACCGAGCAGGTGCAACGAGCGGCGCACGACCTGGCCCGCCAACGGGCCGAGATCCATGCCGCTGGAGGCAGCACAGAAGATGTCGAGTGGGGCGACCGACTGCGGGCCGCCCTCGAGCTCAGCTGATCGTGAGCGTTGCGTTCATCGTTCCCGAGTGACCGGGGATCTTGCAGATGATCCGGTACTCGCCGGGCGTGAGGTCGAGCGTGATCGTGCCGCTCGAGCCGCTGCCGGGCAGATCGATGTTGTCGGCCACATCGTTGTCGTCGGCGTCGACGACGTGCAGGTTGTGGGCCAGGCCGGAGTCGCTGACGCCGTACAGGAGCACCGGGCCGTCGGCGGACGACGCGGTGTACGACTTCGCGTCCCACACCAGGCCGTCCTTGGCACGAACCACGATGTCGGCTTCCGCGGGCACGGTGCCGGCTGAGCGACTACTGCCTCCACATGCTGCGAGCGACAGTGCCAGCACGGGGAGGGCCAAGAACGACAGGATGCGGCGGGGGGTGACCTCGAAGCTCATGGCGCAAATATACAAGCGCGAACTTCGGAAAAGCAACGATCGTGATCGCGAAAGCTCGCGGGCGTAGGAAGGGGGCTGGGAGGTCGACGCAAGTACCATCGTTCGACGATGACTACCTCGGAACAACCTGCGACGAGTTTCGGCGCCAACTCCTGGCTGGTCGAGGAGATGTTCGAGCAATTCCGCTCGGACCCCGACTCGGTGAGCCCCACCTGGCGCGAGTTCTTCGACGACTACAAGCCGCTCGTCGCCACCGCCCAAGCCGCCGCGCCGGCCTCAGTTGCCGCGGTCGGCCAGCCCCTCGCGCCGGCCGCGCCCGCGCCGGCCGCGCCCGCACCGGCCTCGCCCGACGGCACCGAGCCCGGCGAGCCGATCCGTGGTGCCGGTGCCGCCATCGTCGCCAACATGGAGCGCAGCCTCACCGTCCCCACGGCCACCAGCTTCCGCAACATCCCCGCCAAGCTGCTCGAGGTGAACCGCTCGGTCATCAACGGCTACCGCGCGCGTACGGGCCAGGGCAAGGTCAGCTTCACGCACCTCATCGGCTACGCGATCGTGCGCGCCATCGCCGACGCGGTGCCGAACATGAACAACACGTATGCGGTGGGCGCCGACGGTAAGCCGCGGTTGATCCGCAACCCGCACGTCAGCATGGGGCTCGCGGTCGACGTGGCCAAGGCCGACGGCAGCCGCACCCTGGTGGTGCCGGTGCTGCGCGATGCCGACGTGCTCGACTTCGCCGGCTTCCTCGCGGCCTACGAAGACCTCGTGCGCAAGGTGAAGACGAACAAACTGGCGGTCACCGACTTCCAGGGCGCCACGATCTCGCTCACCAACCCGGGCACGATCGGCACTGTGCAGAGCGTGCCGCGGCTGATGCCCGGCCAGGGTGTCATCGTCGGCGTGGGCAGCATCGATTACCCGGCCGAGTTCCAGGGTGCCGATCAGCGCACGCTCGGAGCGCTGGGTGTCAGCAAGGTGGTCACGGTCACCAGCACGTACGACCATCGCATCGTGCAGGGTGCCGAGAGTGGCATGTTCCTGAAGCGGGTGCACGAACTGCTGTTGGGCGAGCACGGCTTCTACGACGACGTGTTCCGCAGCCTCGACGTGCCGTACGCGTCGATCGAGTGGCGAGTCGATCACAGCCCGATCAACGGCGAGGAGGCGATGCTGCACAAGCAGATGCAGGTCGCCACCCTCATCCGCGTGCATCGCGTGCGCGGCCACCTCATCGCCGATCTCGATCCGCTTCGTTGGCAGCACCCCACGATGCCGCCCGAGCTCGATCCCGCCACCTACGGCCTCACCATCTGGGACCTCGACCGCGAGTTCCTCACCGGCGGTGTGGGTGGCACCGAGAAGCAGACCTTGGGCGAACTGCTCGACACATTGCGCGACGCGTATTGCCGCACCATCGGTGTGGAGTACATGCACATCCAGGACACCGCCGAGCAGCGCTGGATCCAGAGCAAGATCGAGGGCGTCAAGTACGACCTGCCCAAAGACCGCAAGCGCCGCGTCGTCGAGCGGCTGAATGCTGCCGAGGCGTTCGAGAAGTTCCTGGCCACGAAGTACGTGGGCACCAAGCGCTTCGGTCTGGAAGGCGCCGAGAGCGCGATCCCGATCCTCGACCAGGTGCTCTCGATGGCCGCCGACGCGGGCCTCGATTCGGCAGTGCTGGGCATGGCCCACCGCGGCCGCCTCAACGTGCTCGCCAACGTGATGGGCAAGAGCTACGACCAGATCTTCAAGGAGTTCGAGGGTCATGTCGACCCCAGCTCCGTGCAGGGGTCGGGCGACGTGAAGTACCACCTCGGCGCCACCGGCACCTACGAGGGCTCGCACGGCGAATCCATCCGCCTCGAACTGGCCGCCAACCCCAGCCACCTCGAGACCGTCAACCCGATCGTGCTCGGCATCGTGCGCGCCATTCAAGACGCGATCGACCCGCCCTATTCGTTCCCCTCGTTGCCGATCCTGATCCACGGCGATGCCGCGTTCGCCGGCCAGGGCATCGTGGCCGAGGGGTTGGCGATGAGCGACATCTCCGGCTACCGCGTCGGTGGCACGATCCACCTGATCATCAACAACCAGATCGGCTTCACTACCAGCCCGCACCATTCGCGCAGCAGCATCTACTGCAGCGATGTGGCCAAGACCGTGCAGGCCCCGATCTTCCACGTGAACGGCGACGACCCCGAGGCGTGCGTTCGCGTGGCCGAGTTGGCCTTCGAGTACCGCCAGAAGTTCCACAAGGACGTCGTCATCGACATGGTGTGCTACCGCCGCCACGGCCACAACGAGGGCGACGACCCCAGCTACACCCAACCGCTGATGTACAAGGCGATCGCTGAGCACCGCAGTGTGCGCAAGCTGTACGTCGAGGCGTTGGTGAAGCGCGGTGAGCTGTCGGTCGACGAAGCCGAGAGCGCCTTGGCCGAGTTCCAGCAGAAGCTGCAGGGCTCGCTCGATCAGGCCCGCGCCGAGGCACCGCCGACGGTGAAGGTGGCCAAGCCGCCCAAGCCGATGGGCGTGCGCCCGCACGTAGAGACCGGTGTCGCGAAGGCGACGCTCGACGGCATCTTCGACCACTTCACCGCCTACCCCGAGGGGTTCACCCCACACCCGAAGCTGGTGCGCCAGTTCGAGACCCGGGCCAAGATGTACCACGAACAGGGCGAGCTCGAGTGGGCCACCGCCGAGCTGTTGGCGATGGGCACGTTGGTCACCGAGGGCACGCCCGTGCGCCTCGCCGGCGAGGACAGCCGTCGTGGCACGTTCAGCCAGCGCCACGCAGCGCTCACCGACTACGAGAACGAGCAGGTCTGGATACCGCTCGCCACGTTGCCCAACAAGAAGGCCCCGATGTGGGTGTACGACAGCCTGCTCAGCGAGTACGCCGCGCTCGGCTTCGAGTACGGCTACTCGCACGAGTTCACGTCGGCGCTGGTGATGTGGGAGGCCCAGTTCGGCGACTTCGTCAACGGCGCGCAGATCATCATCGACCAGTACTTGGTGGCCGCGGAAGACAAGTGGGGCCAGGAGAACAGCCTGGTGCTGCTGCTGCCGCACGGCTTCGAGGGCCAAGGCCCCGAGCACAGTTCGGCCCGCATCGAGCGGTTCCTCACGCTGTGTGCGGACGACAACATCCAGGTGTGCAACGCCACCACGGCCGCGCAGTACTTCCACCTCCTGCGCCGACAGGTGAAGCGCGACGTGCGCAAGCCGCTCGTGCTGTTCACCCCGAAGGCGCCGCTGCGCATGAAGGAGAGCCGCTCGCCGGTCACCCACCTCACGCACGGCTCGTTCGAGGAAGTGCTCGACGACCCGTTCGTTCACGACCGCAACGCCGTGCAGCGCGTGGTGTTCTGCAGCGGCAAGGTGGCGTGGGACGCGATCAACGAGCGCACCAAGCGCAACGCTCCGGTCGCCGTGGTTCGTGTCGAGCAGCTCTACCCGTTCCCCGGCGACCGCATGCGTGAGATCCTCGCCAGTTACCCGAACGCCAAGCAGGTCGTGTGGCTGCAGGAAGAACCCGACAACATGGGCCCGTGGCGTTTCGTCGAGGCTCGCTTCTGGAACGTCAAGGAGCAGGGCTACGAGTTGCGTCTTGCCAGCCGGATCGGCAGCGGTAGCCCCGCCACCGGCAGCAAGGCGATCCACGACCAAGAGCTGGCCGACCTGATGGACGACACGTTCCGCGACCTGTAGATCGGGTTCAGGTGGCCGGGTTCAGTCGAACGGATCCGAGTCCCAGGTGTTGGCTGCTCGGTCGTAGGCGCACGTCGCGCCGACACCGTGGTTGGTGTTCCAACGCTGCACCGAGTCGAGGTACGTCTCGTTGCTCGGGTTGAGGTCCCAGAACGGTGGCGCCGCGCCCGAGTAGCCATTGACGGTGGGCACCCCGGTCATCTGGGCGACGATCATCGCGTCGATGTTCGCCACGAAGTCGGGGGTGTACTGCGGAACGACGATGAAGAACGCCTCGCAGTCCTCCGGCGCGGCCGGGATGCCGTTGATGAAGGCCATCTCGTCGGACCGGTCGATGGCCGTGATGGTGCGCAGGTTCAGCTGCTCGATCGGCAGCACCAACCACACCGCCGCCAGTGCCATCGGCCATCGACGACGACCCGTGCGCTCGCCCGAGGGCCGCAGCACCACCACGCTGGCAGCGATGGCCAGCGGGGCCAACAGCGACACCATCAACTCGAGGCGGCCGATCGCACGGAGTGCCTGTGCCCCGGGCACGTACGTCCACACTGCGCGCCACAGCGAGAAGTCGCCCCTTCGTAAGGGCAGCACCATCAGGAGGACGGCCACGGTGAGCAGCGCACGTGCTGTCGCCGCGCCCGTGCTGCGGTCGCGGCGTCGCATCACCGCCACCAGCACGACGCACACGAACAACGTGAGCATCAGCAGTGGGGTGATCGCGTCGGACACCTCGACATTGTTGAGGCGGTGTTGCTGCCCGAACAGCCAGCGCATCCGCGCGCCCCACAGGTAGTTGTCGGGGCCGAGGTTGACTGCGTCGGCGAGGCCGGGCGCGCCGGCGATCACCTGGTCGAGCGGCCGCCCACCGGTTTCGTCGAGCTTGGGCAGGTAGGTGAGCGCGAACGGGATCATCGTGAGCGCGAACCCGCCGGCGAATCCTGCCAGTGGCCGCCACAGCCTGTCGGCGAGTTCGCGGATGCGTTGCGTGGAGATTCGGTCGCGCAGATGCACGAGCATGCGCAGACCGAACAGCACGGTCGCGAACACGGTGAACCAGCCGACGTAGTACGTGGAATACACCAGCAGGCCGAGGAACGCTCCCGCGCCGAACGACCACGCAACGCGTGATCGCGTGGTGCGGCTGACCCGTGCCTTGGCCACGAGCAGCACCGCCACCGGCACCCAGTGCACGGAGTACAACTGCACGTGACTGGACTGCACCGCGAAGTTGTTGGCGAACACGAACGTGGCGGCGAGCGCGATGGACATCCAGCGACCGCCGTGCAGCAGGCGCGTGCACACGATGTAGAAGGCGACGAACCCGATCAGGCCGGCCAGGATGATCGTCCACTGCAGTGCCGCGTAGCGGTCGAGCCCGATGACCCGTAGCGGCGTGTACAGCACCTGGTTGAGCAGGAAGGTGTCGGAGTAGCCCAGCGTCGTGTCGACGGGGTGGAAGAAGTTCGGCGTGCGCCACGGCTGCCGCCCGCGGAACACTTCCAGCCAGTGTTCGTGCAGCACGGCGATGAGGCGTGCGTCGCCGATGTCGCCGATGATGTGGTCGAACCCGCTGAACACCGAGTCGCGGAAGAACACGAGCGCGCCCATCGCCCACGCACCCACCACTGCCACCCATTCGCGCCAATCCACCCGAGTGGTGGCGACGACGACGTGCTCGTTCTCGCTCATGCGAACCCGAGCACTGCGGAGAGATCGGCGATCGCCTGTGGCGCGTTCAGCACTTTGATCGTGGTCATGCCCATCTCCGCCGCCGGCTTGAGGTTGACGCCGAGGTCGTCGAGGAACACGCACTCATCAGGGCGAACATCGAGCAGCTCGCAGGCGATCTCGTAGAACCGTGGTTCGGGCTTGCGCACACCGACCTTGGCACTCTCCACGATCGCATCGAAGCGGGCCATGATCTCGTCGAGTGCTGCGGCGCGCCCGGCGTCGCGATCGGCGTGCGCGGTGTTGTTGGTGAGGCACGCCACCTTGTACCCGGCGGCCTTCACCCGATCCAGCAGCGCCACCATCTCCGGGCGGATGACCCCGTCGAGCAGCCCGAGCACGTCGGCGCCGCGCACCTCATGGCCCAGCGCCGCCGATTCCTGCGCGAACAGGTCGTCGAACTCGCGCGACGACACCTCGCTGCGCTCCAGACGCGCCCACGCGTTGTCGTGCGGGTTGGTGGCGTTGACGGTGCGGATCAGGTCCACGGGAATGCCGTGCTGCTCCTCGTACCGGTTGAACGCTTCGAACGGACTGCTGAGGATGACCCCACCGAAGTCCCAGAGGACGGCTTTCTTCACCGGCGCATCGTAGGCTAAGAGCGTTATGCCACAACATGTCGTCGTCGACGGGTCGAACATCGCCACTGAAGGGCGCTCGCAACCCAGCCTCAAGCAACTCAACGAGGCCGTGCTCGCCTATATGGACGAGCACCCGGGCATCGTGGTGACGGTAGTGGTGGATGCGACCTTCGGCCATCGCATCGACAACAAGGAAGTCGCCGAGTTCGACGACGCAGTGGCGAACAACGAACTGGTCGCACCGCCGGCCGGCGCGATCGGCCGCGGCGACGCGTTCGTGTTGAGCATCGCCAACAAGGCGAAGGCCACGATCCTCTCCAACGACAGCTTCCAGGAGTTCCACGGTCAGTACGCCTGGCTGTTCGATGAGGGCCGCCTGGTGGGCGGCAAGCCCGTGCCGCACGTCGGCTGGGTGTTCGTGAAGCGGCTCCCTGTGCGTGGACCGCTCAGCCGCAAGGTGATGAGCGAGGCCAAGCGCAAGGGCCGCGCCGCTGATGGCGAGAAGGCAGCGGTCGCGACCGTTCGCGTCGGCAGCCCGGAGAGTGCCCGCCCGATGCCAACACCGAAGGCCCCGCCGCCCGGGCCGGCGAAGGTGGCCGCCAAGGCGACTCGCGAGCCCGGCCGTGCCGCGTCGGGCCGCGCCGCATCGAGCCGCTCAGCTTCTCCGCGCAAGGATGCCGCTCGCGCCGAGGCGCCCGCTGCCGCAGCACCGGCGCACCGCAGCACCGTCAACGAGCTGCTCACGTTCCTGACGTTCGTCGAGAGCCATCCGGTGGGCACCAGCGTGAACGCGATCGTCGACCACTACTCGTCGCACGGCGCGTACGTGCGTATCGGCGAGGTGATGGGGTACGTGCCGCTGCGGCTGATGGCTGATCCGGCACCCCGTAGCGCTCGCGAGTTCATGAAGGTCGGCGAGTCGGTGACGCTCGTGGTCGACACCTTCGTGCCCGCCAAGCGCAGCATCGATCTCGCGATCCCCGGTGTCGGTTCGGTGGTGCCACTGGTCGGCCCGGTGAAGAAGGCGGGCAGGTCGGCGCCCACACCGGCGAAGAAGGCGGCTGCGGCCACGAAGGCTGTCGGCCCGGCCAAGAAGGCGATGCCGGCCAAGAAGGTGGCGCCCACGAAGAAGGCTGCCGCTGGGCTGAAGAAGGCCGCTGCCCCGGTGAAGAAGGCTGCCCCGGTGAAGAAGGCCGCTGCCCCGGTGAAGAAGGCCGCGCCGGTGAAGAAGGCGGCACCCACCAAGAAGGCGGCACCCGCCAAGAAGGCGGCAGCTACCACCAGGGCCACGCGCGCCAGGGCCAACGGCTGACCGAGGAAGGCGCCCGTGCGTATCGCCACCTGGAACGTCAACTCGCTGAAAGCCCGCCTGGCGAGGGTGGAGGAGTGGCTGGCCGATGTGCAGCCCGACGTGCTCTGCATGCAAGAGACCAAGCTCGCCGACGATGCGTTTCCGGCACTCACGTTCGCGTCGATGGGCTACGAGAGCGCGCATCACGGGCAAGGCCAGTGGAACGGCGTCGCGATCCTCTCCAAGGTGGGTCTCGGCGAGGTGGTCGCCAACTTCGCCGATGGTGAGGCGCCCGACCCTGAGGCGCGGATCATCACCGCGATGTGCGGGGATGTGCGGGTCAGCAGCGTGTACGTGCCCAACGGCCGTTCGCTGGATCACGACCACTACCAGTACAAGCTGCGCTGGTTGGCCCGCCTGCGGGCACACGTGGCCGCGCAGGGCACGCCCTCCGATCCGGTGGTGGTCACCGGCGACTTCAACATCGCCCCCACCGATCTCGACGTGTACGACCCGCGCAAGTTCGTGGGGGCCACGCATGTCAGCCCCGAGGAGCGGGCCGAGCTGGCCGCGCTGTGCGAATGGGGCATGACCGATCTGTTCCGCATGCACCACACCGAGGGCAAGCTGTACAGCTGGTGGGACTATCGCGCCGGCGACTTCCACCAAGGGCGTGGCCTGCGCATCGACCTCGTGCTGGGCACCACGACCGTGGCCGAGCGCTGCACGTTCGCGATCGTGGATCGCAATGCTCGCAAGGGCACCTCACCCTCGGATCATGCGCCGGTGATCGTCGACCTCGCCTGATCGCACTGCGAGGGCGACCGGCCGCACCCCCATTCTCACGGTCAGGCGGGTTGGGGGAGTGGCCGCAGCCGAGCCGCAGCCGATTCGGTGATGCCCAACCGCTGCGCCAATTCGGCGGCCGACGCCGGAGGCTGGGCCAGCAGCGAACGCAACACTCGGTCGGTGCACACCGCTGCGTCGGGCTGCCCCGACGCTCGTGCCACTGCGGTGCGCCACGCGCGATAGGGCACGAGCGGGTCGGCGGCGCGGGTGGCACGGGCAGGGGGCACGACCACGTCGTCGACGCTGCCGCTGCTGGTAACGGCCGCCAACCACCGGCTGGGGGCGCTGGGCTTGCCGTTGCGGCGCTCGGCGTGGGTGACCACCAGGTGCTGCGCGGCGCGGGTGATGGCCACGTAGAACAGGCGGGCTTCTTCGGCCATCTGCGGCGCGGACGACGCTCCGGCGTGGGGCACGAGGCCGTCCTCGGCGCCGCACACCATCACGGCCCACCACTCGCGGCCCTTCGCGCCATGGAACGTGAGGAGTGACACCGCCTCGCGCCGGTCGTCGGGCTCGAGGTCGTCGAACGGTGTGCGCGCCTCGAGCCACAGGCGGAACGTGCCTGGTTCGCCGGACGCGAGGAAGCGGTCGGCCTCGTGCGCTACGCGGCGGGTGATGTCGTCGCCATCGAGCGCCACGCCCTCGACCCACGTGGCCAGCTGATCGCGGTTGGCGCAGCGGTGGGCCTGGGCGAGCGCCACGTCGAGCGGCGAGCGCCCGGCCGTGCGCTCGGTGTCGATCCCGTACACCGTGAGCGCCCTCTGCAACACGGACAGCTGTTCGTTGGTGCGCGCCAGCACGGCGATCTCGCTGCCCGACCGATGGTGCATGAAGTCGCGCACGCGACGGGCCACGGCGTCGGCTTCGGCCGCTTCATCGGCGTACTGGTGAACCGCGACGGGGGCTGCGGAGGGCTGCTGGCTCTGCGCATCGTCGTGCTGGCCGGCGGCTTCGAGCACGGCCGCAGCGGCCCGCACCACCTGCGGTGAGCAGCGGTAGTTGGCGCCGAGGCGCACGATCGTGACCCCGGGGTACCGCAGCTCGACCTCGGCGAGTGTGGACGGGTCGGCTCCGTTCCATCCGTAGATCGCCTGCCGGGGGTCGCCCACCAGGCACAGATCGGGGCGCTCGGCGCGCAGGCCTTCGAGCACGGCGTGCTGCAGGGGGTTGAGGTCTTGCGCCTCGTCGACGAAGAAGTGGCGGTACCGCCAGCGGATGCCCTCGGCCCATTGCGCGTCGGTGCGCAGCGCCTGCAGCACACCGTGCAACAGATCGTCGAAGTCGACGACGCCGCGTCGCTGCTTCAGCCGCTCGTACGCTTGGGCCAGCTCGCCGAACCTGGCCGCCGGCACGCCACTGCGCCGGCGCTCGATGCGGCACGCCCCTTCGTACCGGTCGGGAGCGATCAGCCGGGCGCGAGCCCAGTCGAGGTCGGCCATCGCGGCGTAGGCCTCGGCGGGCAGCTTCAGCTGCGTGATGCACTCGCGCACCAGCCGCAGCCGGTCGCCCGCGAGTTGCGGTGCAGGCTCGTTGCGGGCGAACGCCCGGTCGCGGAGCAGCCGCAGGCTGATGGCGTGGAACGTGCCCGCCTCGATGGGTTCACGAATGTCGAGCCGGCGTAGGCGGCGCCGCAGCTCGCCGGCGGCATCGCGGGTGAACGTCAGCGCGAGCACGTGCTGGGGCGACGCCGTGCCTTCGGCGATGCGGTGGGCGATGCGGCGGGTGAGCACCGTGGTCTTGCCCGAACCAGCGGCAGCGATGATGGCGAGTGGAGCGGCCGTTGTGGTGACGGCCTGCACCTGCTGCGCATCGAGGCCGGACAACAAGGTGCTCACCCCCGACACGATAGAGGCTGCGTCTCGCAGGGTTTCTGCGGTGGTCCTCGAAGGGTGGCTACAGTTTGGGCATGCCGTACCCGAAGAAGAATCTGAACGCCAACGAGACCATCGCTCTCGACATGCACCCGCACTGGTGGTACTTCGCCGAGCCCGCCTTCTCGCTGCTGGCGGGCATCGTCATCGGAATCGTTGTACTCAGCCAGACCGACAGTGGTTCGAGCGCTCGCACAGGCGGTGGCTGGATCGCGCTGATCGTGCTCGTGGTCACTGCGCTGTGGCTGGTCGTTCGCTACCTGAAGTGGATCACCACCAACTTCGTGATCACCTCGCAACGGATGATCTTCCGCCAAGGTGTGATCGCCAAGAGCGGTATCGAGATCCCGCTCGACCGCGTCAACAACGTCAACTTCAACCAGAGCATCTTCGAGCGCATGCTCGGCGCCGGCGATCTGCTCATCGAGTCGGCCAGCGAGGATGGTCAGCAGCGCTTCACCGACATCCGCCACCCCGACAAGGTGCAGAACCTCGTGCATGCGCAGATGGAGGGCTTGGCGATTCGTCGCGGCGGCTACGCAGCCGCTGCTGCCAGCGGCGCCCCCCACACGGGCGACATCGCCGGCCAGCTCGAGAAGCTGGAAGGCATGCTCGAGCGCGGCACCCTGTCGCAGGAAGAGTTCGACAACCAGAAGCGCAAGCTGCTCGGCTGACCGTCACGCTCGCACGTCAGGCCCGGTGGGCGCCGTCCACGGCGCTCACCACCCAGCCGGTCGTCAACGCTCCCGGTTCGGCGAGCGCCACCACGCATCCGCCGAAACCGCCGCCGGTCATGCGCGCCCCGTACACACCTGGCGTGGCACACAGTTCGTCGACGGCCGCGTCCATCGCCGGGGTGGAGCACTCGTAGAGATCGCGCAGGCTGCGATGACTGTCCACCATCAGCGCCCCCGCGGCAGTCAGGTCTCCAGCGCGCAGCGCGTCGGCGAAGGACAGCACGCGGCGATTCTCGGTGGTGACATGCACCGCCCGGGAGCGCACGAGTGGGTCGGCGATCGCTGCCGCGAGCTCGGGCGTGGCCAGGCGCAACGGGCCGATGGCCGCCTCGGCGGCCGCGCACTGGGCCACTCGTTCCGTGTAGGGGCTGCCTTCCAGCGTGCGGTGGGCGATGAACTGCACCACGATCTGCGCCTCACGGGGGATCGGCACCGGGGTGTAGTCGAGCGTGTGACAATCGATCATCAGCGCGTGGCCACGCACACCGGCGGCGATCACGAGTTGATCCATGATCCCCGTCGGAACCCCGGTGGCCCGATGCTCGGCGCGGCGGCACAGCTGGGCGAGCTCCACAGCCGTTCCCCGGAAGCCGAGCGCGAGCGCGGTGGCCACCTCCAACGCGGCGCTGCTGGACAACCCGGCGCCGATCGGGATGTCGGTGGACACGTGGCCGCGCAGGCCGTCGTGCGGCGCCATCTCGGCCACGACGGCGGCCACGTAGCGGCCCCACGACGGCTGCACGGCCGCAGGGTCGGCGGGTGCCAGTGGTAGGTCGACCACGCCAGGTTCGTCGACCGAGGCGAGGTGCACCCGATCGCTGCCGCGGTGGAACGTGATCCTGGTGGAGCGATCGATGGCCATCGGCATCACCAACCCGCCGGTGTAGTCGGTGTGCTCGCCGATCAGGTTCACCCTGCCCGGCGCAGCCACGCGCCGGTTCATGACAGGTGGAGGGCCTGGCTGAACTGTTCGAGCACCTCGAGATCGAACGGTGCCCGCAGGGCGATGTTCACCTGGTCGGCACCGGCCGCGACGTACTGGCCGATGCGGTCGATCACCTGCTCGTGGCTGCCGGTGAGCACCCCCGGCCGCACCACCTCGCTGATCCCGCCGAACTGCTGCTGCAGGCTCTCCTCGGTGAACGCGAGGCCGACATTGATCGCCCGGCGGATCTCGGCACCGTCGCGGCCGACCGCCGCGCAGTGCCCGTCGAGCACGCCGATCTTGTGCGCGAACGCCTCGGGGGGGATGAACGGCACGTTCCACCCGTCGGCGTACTTGGCGGCGATCTTCAGCGTGCGTCGTTCGCCGCCACCGCCCACCCAGATCGGCAGCTTGGCCTGCACGGGGCGAGGGTCGTTGCGCGCCTCGGTGAGCTGGAACCACTCACCCTCGAACGTGGTGATGTGCTGGTGCAGCAGGCCGCGCAGGCACTGGATGCCCTCCTCCAGTTGGTCCATCCGCGTCTTCACCTCGGGGAACGGGAGGCCGTACGCGTCGTACTCGACCTTGGCCCACCCGGCCCCGATGCCCATCGCCGCCCGGCCGCCGCTGAGCTGGTCGATCGTGGTGATCGCCTTGGCCAGCACGGCGGGGTGGCGGTACCCGATGCTGTAGACCAGCGAGCCGATCTCCACCCGGCTGGTGGTGCAGGCGAGCGCGGCGTGCATCGCCACGGCCTCCAGGCACTCGCTGTCGTCGGGGCGGCCGGTGGCGCCGTAGAAGTGGTCCCACACGCTGATCCAGCCGAAGCCGAGTTCCTCGACGCGGCGCCACACCGAGCGGAGTTCGTTCGCGCCTGTGTGCTGCAACCCGACATGCACCCCGAAGATCGTCATGCTGCGAAGCTACATCGACCGGCCTTGGCAGCGGGAGAAGACGGAGACACGCTGCGGGTCTGTGCCGTGCAGCGGCGTTAGATTCGCCTGGTGCAGACGGGTCTGTGTCCAAGGAGGAGGCTGCCGATGATCTCACCCATAACGGGTTCCAGTATCACTATTCGAGAGGTGACACCTCCAAGCTTTACTTTCCCCGGGAACCTGGCGCCGATGGGTAGTGCGGAACACGTAGAGTGAGATCATGTCGATGACCCTCAACGTCTCAGACGACATCGCTCGCCGCTTGGAAGCAGCTGCCGCAGCGCGCGGGGTCACAGTGGAGGAACTTGCCGCCGAAGTCCTCACCGATCATGTACCTGATGTCGATGGTGCGTCTCGTCGCCGTCATCTCAGCTTTGCTGCGATTGGGGCGAGCAAGCACGGGATCAGCCACCAAGTCGACGATCTGCTCGCCGACGGCTTCGGTCGCGACTGACCAGTGCTGATCGTCGACACCGGCCCACTGGTCGCTGCCGCCGATCGCACCGACCGTCATCACCACGCGTGCCTCGAACTCCTCGAAACGGCGATGGGTCCATTGGTCACTACAGCATTGGTCGTTGCCGAAGCGGCCTACCTCCTGACACGAGAACTCGGCCCACAGGCTGAACCAGCCTTCTACGACTCGATCATTGACGGCACGATCACCGTCGAGTCCCTCACCACGGCAGACTGGCAACGTGTCAGGGATCTCGTCGCTCGCTACCAGGACCTGCCACTCGGTGGGACTGATGCCAGCCTGATCGCCATCGCTGAACGGCTCGGAGCGACACGCATCGCCACCTTGGACCGCGCTCACTTCGGCATCGTGCGACCTGCACACTGTGACGCCTTCGAAGTTGTTCCGACCCCCTGATCGCCGCCCCGGCACCGCTCCGACTGGGGACTCAGCCGGAGTTCCCTCAAACCGCCGAGGGGTGCCCTATCCTGCCCGGATGCCTCGCGCCATGGTGTCCACCGGAATGGAACTGGAATACGACACGTTCGGTTCACCCGACGATCCGGCGCTGTTGCTGGTGGTGGGCTTCGGCGCGCAGATGACGCTGTTCCGGCCCCAGTTCTGCCAGATGCTGGCCGACGGCGGTCGGTTCGTGATCCGCTTCGACAATCGCGACTGCGGGCTGTCCACGAAGCTCGACGGCCAGACGGTCGATCTGGACGCGGTGATCGCCGCGGCGTTCGCCGACACGCCGCCGCCGCCCGTGCCGTACACGCTCAGCGACATGGCGGCCGACGCGATCGGGCTGCTCGACCATCTGGGCATCGAGCGCTCCCACGTGCTGGGCCAGTCGATGGGCGGGATGATCGCTCAGACGATCGCCGTCGAGTACCCCCAGCGAGTGCGCAGCCTCGTGTCGATGATGAGCCAGCCCGGCGATGTCGAGGTGGGCCAGCCCACGCCAGAAGCGGCGGAGGTGATCTTCACCACGCCGCCCGCCACTCGCGACGAGTACATCGAGTTCAGCCCGAAGTGGATGACGTGGTACTCGAAGAAGTACGCGGACGAGGCCGAAGTGAAAGCCACCGCGGCACTCGACTTCGACCGCTCGTTCTACCCCGAAGGCGGGCCGCGGCAGTTGGCGGCGATCTACGCCAGCGGCCGGCGGGCGGCGCAGCTGCAGCAGCTGCAGGTACCCACGCTGGTGATCCACGGCCGCGACGACACCTTGATCACCCCCAGCGGCGGGTTCCGCACCGCGGAGCTGATCGCAGGCGCGCACCTGCTGTTCGTGGCCGACATGGGCCACGACCTGCCACGCCAACTGTGGCCGGTGCTGACGGCCGCGATCCTGGCGCACACCGGCCTCGCTGAGTGATCGACGCTCCGTCAGTCGGCGGCAGGGGTCGTGCACACGGTGGGGTTGGCGGCCGACCACGCCGTCACCTCGGCGACCGGGGAGGTGGGCACCCCTTGCTGCCAATCGCGCAAGTACGCCTGTGGCCAGATCGCGCCGCGCCGCACCCACCAGTCGGGGTTGGAGCACACGGGCGAGAGGGCGAAGTGCAGGTGGCAGGCGCCCGCCCGGCCGGTGCGACCCATCGCGCCCACCACCTGGCCCGCGGTGACCGCGACGCCCGGGGCGAGCGCAGCCTCGATCGCCGAGAAATGGGCCATGTAGTAGCGCACGCCGTCGTTGCCGAGGATCGCCAGGTACAACCCACCGCGGGTCTCGGGCCCACCGCCGGTGGCCCACACGTCGACACGGCTGAGTTCGAGCACGACACCGTCGACGGGGGCGACCAGCGGGCTGCCGCAGCCGCCGGCGGTGAAGATGTCGGCGGCGGGGTAGTCGTGGTGCTCGTCGGCGAAGCTGCTGTGCGCTGCGTCCTGCACGGGGAACACCCGGTTCGGCTCGGGCGGCACCGTCGTGGGTGGCACCGTCGGAGCCGCGGTGGTCGTCGGTGCCGCAACCATCGTCGGGGCGCTCGTGGTCGCCTCGGCGGCGGTCGTGGGCAGGCTCACCGGAGCGTCGTCGCTGCACGCGCTGAGCGCCGCGGCCACCAGGACCGTCGCTCGCCAGGCACGATGCCACATAGGGCCGAGCGTACCCACACGCGCCGAGATGTGCCCGTCGATGCCCCCGTGCCTTCCGTGCCGTACTAAAACACAGGAATGTCTGGACCCCTCTCCGGTTGCAAGGTCATCGAACTCGCGGGCCTCGGCCCCGGCCCATTCGCAGCGATGCTGCTGGCCGACATGGGGGCCGAGGTGATCCGCGTCGAGAAGTCACAATCGGTGCGCGGGCCCGCACCGGCCACCGCCCACCCCGACACCTTGCTGCGCGGCCGCAAGAACATCGCCATCGACCTCAAGCACGCGGAGGGTGTGGAGACGTTCCTCAGCCTGGCCGACCAGGCCGACGTGTTGCTGGAGGGGTACCGCCCGGGCGTGATGGAGCGCCTTGGTATCGGTCCGGAGGTGTGCATGGCCCGCAACCAGAAGCTGATCTACGGTCGCATGACGGGTTGGGGTCAGGAAGGCCCCTACGCGATGGCAGCCGGTCACGACATCAACTACATCTCGCTCTCGGGTGTGCTTGGTCAGGTGCGCCGTCCGGGCGAGCGGCCGCTGGCACCGATGAACCTGGTCGGCGACTTCGGCGGCGGCGGCATGTTCCTCGCGTTCGGCGTGGTGTGCGCGCTGTTCGAAGCGGCCACGAGCGGCAAGGGGCAGGTGGTCGACACGGCGATGGTGGACGGCTCCGCCGTGCTCAACGCGTTCACCTACGGTTTTCGCAACATGGGGCTGTTCGATCCGAAGACCCCGGGCGAGAACATGCTCGACTGCGGCGCCCACTTCTACGACACCTACGAGTGTGCGGACGGCAAGTTCGTCTCGATCGGCTCGATCGAGCCGCAGTTCTACGCCGAGCTGATGCGTCTCACCGGCCTGTCCGACGACGTCGAATTCAAGAACCAGCACGACCGCGCCAACTGGCCACACCTGAAGGACCGGCTGCGCGACATCTTCCTCACCAAGACCCGCGCCGGGTGGTGCGACCTGATGGAGATGACCGACGTGTGCTTCGCGCCGGTGCTCGACATGGACGAAGCGCTCGAACACCCGCACATGGTGCAGCGAGGCACGTTCGTGAACGTCGCCGGCGCGGATCAACCGGCCCCCGCACCGCGGTTTTCGCGCACGAAGGCGGAACTCGATGTGCTACCCGCCCATCCCGGCCAGCACTCACGCGAGATCCTGACCAGTTGGGGCTTCGGTGAGCAGCGCGCGGCGGCGCTGATCGCCAACGGCGCGGTCATCGACGCTTCGCCGGCCGGCGCCTGATGGGCACGCTCGTCTGTTTCCACGCACATCCCGACGACGAGAGCATCTCCACCGGCGGATCGATCGCGAGGGCCGTGGCGGAGGGCCACCGAGTGGTGCTGGTGATCGCCACCAACGGTGACCACGGCGAACTGCCCGACGACCTGGCCCACGGCGAGACGCTCGTCGATCGGCGGCGGGCCGAGACCGCCCGCTCGGCCGAGGTGCTGGGCGTGCACCGCCTCGCCTGGCTCGACTACGCCGACAGCGGCATGACCGGCTGGGAGCAGAACGACCATCCGCGCTCGTTCGTGCAGGCCCCGCTGGAAGAAGCCGCGGCGTCGTTGGCCGCGATCCTGCGTGAGGAGGCCGCCGACGTGCTGACGGTGTACGACTGGCACGGCAACTACGGCCACCCCGACCACATCAAGGTGCACACTGTCGGTCACCGCGCCGCCGAGTTGGCCGGAACGCCGGCGGTGTACGAAGCGACGATGAACCGCGACGAGATGAAGCGGTTCTTCCAGGAGGCGAAGAACCAGGGTGTGAACCCACAGCCGGAGGGGGAGGAGTGGGACCCCGACGGGCCGGCCGACGACGGCAACCCGATGGGCACCCCCGAGGCCGAGATCACCCACCGGGTGGATGTCAGCGAGTTCGTGCTCGTCAAGAAGGCCTCGATCGCTTGCCACCGCAGCCAGGTCACCGATGCAGGGTTCTTCATGTCGCTGCCCGACGAGGCGTTCCGGTTCGCATTCGGCACCGAGTGGTTCATCAAGAAGGGCGCCACGCACGCGCTGCGCGACGGCTGGCTGTTCGAATGAGCCGCGTGTACTTGGTGCGCCACGGGCGTGCCTCGGCCGGATGGGATGTCGACCCCGACCCGGCCCTCGACGACCTCGGGCGCAGCCAGGCGCTCGCCGTGGCCGCGCACCTGCGTCCGCTCGGGCCGTTGCACCTCGTCACCTCGCCGTTGC
Source organism: Actinomycetota bacterium (assembly GCA_030645495.1). Taxonomy (GTDB): domain Bacteria; phylum Actinomycetota; class Acidimicrobiia; order Acidimicrobiales; family Ilumatobacteraceae; genus UBA668. The sequence goes on along the minus strand of JAUSLV010000019.1, from coordinate 111,503 downwards.
TGCGTTGTCAGCAGACGGCCTTCCCCCTCGGGGTGGTGTGGGGCGTCAGCGCGGTGGTGGAACCCCTCGTGGCCGAGATCCCCTCGCCGGAGGGTGTGGCGATGAGTGAGCGCTTGGACTGGCTCCGTGAGGCGATGGCCGGCACGTGGGCGGCGCTCGGCGAGCGGTACACGAGCTATCGCGACAGCGTGGTGGCCGCCGTGCTGGCGTTGCCCACCGACACCGTCGTGTGCAGCCACTTCGTCGCGATCAACGCCGTCATCGGCGCGGCGCTCGGCGACGACCGGCTGGTGATCCGCAGCCTCGACAATTGTTCCGTCACGATCGTCGACACCGGCCAGGGCGCCGATGGCACCGCTGGACTCCACCTCGTGGAAGGCGGCCACGAGGCCGACACACTGATCCGATGACGATGCGCCGAACCCTCCCCGTGCTCGTGGCCGCGCTCGCCCTTGCATCCTGCTCCTCCACTTCACCGGGTGCCGACTCCACCTCGTCGGCCGCCACCACGTCGGCCGTCGCGTCCACCACCAGCGCTCGGCCGGCTTCCACCACCACGGCGGCGGCATCCACCACGACCACCACGAACCCGGCAGCAGCCTTGGAGTTGTCGTCGTCGGGGCTGGGCGAACTGCTGTTCGGTGACGACAGCGAGGGAGTGTTCGCCACCCTGACCACCATCCTGGGTGAAGCCGACGAGGACACGGGCTGGCTGGACACGGCAATGGAAGCCCTGGCCTGCCCGGGCACCGAGGTGCGCTTCGTGCGCTGGCACGACCTCACCATCACGTTCAGCGACGAGTCGCCGTACGCCACCGGGTCGCGCCACTTTGCCGCGTACACCTACGGCCCGGCCGCGGGCGACACGATCGAGCCGTGGGGGCTCGCCACCGAGGCCGGGTTGGGCGTCGGCGACACCGTGGCCGACCTCACGGAGATGTATCCGGACGCGGTGGTGCACCTCGCCGACGAGTTGTCGGGTCCGTCGTTCTACATCGAGGAGGGGCTCAGCGGGTTCCTGACCGGGGTCGACCCGATCGAGGAACTGATCTCCTTCGTGGGCGGTTACGGCTGCGGCGAGTAGATTCGTCCGAATGTTCGCTTCCGGCCTCAGCACCATGCTCGACATCCACCGCGGGTGGGCCTGGGTGGTCATCATCGGCAACGGTCTCGCCGGCCTGTGGGCGATTGCCGCCAACTGGCTGACCCCCCTGCGCACCCGTGCCCTGTGGTGGTTCATCGGTCTCGCCGAGGCCACGGTGTTCGTGCAGGTCACGATCGGCGCGGTGCTGGTCAGTCGCTACAAGGTGCCGCTGCCCCAATTCCACGCGTTCTACGGGTTCGTGGCGATCATCGCGATCGCCATCATCTACAGTTATCGGTTCCAGATGCAGCACCGCCTGTACTTCCTGTACGGGTTCGGCAGCCTGTTCGTGATGGGGCTGGGCATTCGGGCGATGCTGATCGCCGCTACCTGACCGGAAGACGCCCACGGCCCCGGCCCCGTGCGGGAACCGGGGCCGTGCGGTCGGATCAGGTCAGAGCGAGGTGGCGAGCTTGGCCAACTGCTTCGTGAGCGCGGCCGGCAGGTCGTCGCCGAACTGGGCGTAGTGCGCCTCGATCTGGGGCAACGCGGCCTTCCAGCCCTCGGTGTCGACCGACAGCAGCGTGTCGAGATCGGCCTGGTCGACGTCGAGGCCGCTGATGTCCAGCGAACCGGCGGCCGGCAAGTAGCCGATCGGGGTCTCGACCGCGTCCGCCGTGCCGGCGACCCGCTCGAACACCCACTTCAGCACCCGGCTGTTCTCGCCGTAGCCGGGCCACAGGAAGCGGCCGTTGTCGTCGCGGCGGAACCAGTTGACGAAGAAGATCTGCGGCAGTTTCTCGGGGGCGCTGGCCGCGCCCACCTTCAGCCAGTGAGCGAAGTAGTCGGCCATGTTGTAACCGCAGAACGGCAGCATCGCCATCGGGTCGAAGCGTAGGTTGCCCACGGCGCCCTGCTGGGCGGCGGTGGTCTCACTGGCCATGATGCTGCCGAGGAATGTTCCGTGCGTCCAGTCGAACGCCTGGGTCACCAACGGCACCGTGGTGCGGCGGCGGCCGCCGAACAGGATCGCGCTGATCGGCACGCCGGCAGGATCCTGCCACTCGGGGGCGATGCTGGGGCACTGCTCGGCGGGTGCGGTGAAGCGGGCGTTGGGGTGCGCGGCCGGCGTCTCGGAGTCGGGCGTCCAGGGGTTTCCCTTCCAGTCGATCGCCTGAGCGGGCTTGTCGTCGCTCATGCCCTCCCACCACACGTCGCTGTCGGCGGTGAGTGCGGTGTTGGTGAAGATGCTGTTGCCCCACAGGCTGTGCATCGCATTGGCGTTGGTGTCCCAACCGGTGCCGGGGGCCACACCGAAGAACCCGGCCTCGGGGTTGATCGCGTACAGGCGGCCGTCCTGGCCGTACTTCATCCAGCAGATGTCGTCGCCGATGGTCTCGGCCTTCCAGCCGGGGATCGTGGGCACGAGCATCGCCAGGTTGGTCTTGCCGCAGGCGCTGGGGAACGCGGCGGCGATGAACTTCGACTCGCCGGCCGGGTTGGTGAGCTTGAGGATCAGCATGTGCTCGGCCAGCCAACCGGCGTCGCGGGCCATCACCGAGGCGATGCGCAGCGCGAAGCACTTCTTGCCCAGCAGGGCGTTGCCGCCGTAGCCCGAGCCGTAGCTCCAGATCTCGCGGGTGGCGGGGAAGTGCACGATGTACTTGTTGTCGGGGTTGCACGGCCACGACGAATCCTTCTCGCCGGCCGCGAGCGGGGCACCCACCGAGTGCAGGCACGGCACCCAATCCTTGGCGCCGAGCACGTCGAGCGCACCCTGGCCCATACGGGTCATGATCCGCATGCTGGCGGCCACATAGGCGCTGTCGGTGAGCTGCACACCGATGTGGGCGATCGGCGAGCCCAGCGGGCCCATACTGAACGGCACCACGTACATCCGGCGGCCCTTCATTGCGCCGGCGTAGAGCTTGGTCATCTCGATGCGCATTTCCGAGGGGTCGCGCCAGTTGTTGGTGGGGCCGGCATCGGCGGCGCTATCGCTGCAGATGAATGTGCGGTCTTCCACGCGAGCCACGTCGCCCGGGTCGCTGTGCGCCCAGTAGCTGTTGGGGCGCTTGGCCTCATCGAGCTTGGTGAACGTGCCACTGGCGACGAGGCCCTGGCACAGCCGCTCGTACTCCTCGGCGGAGCCGTCGCACCAGTACACGTCGGTGGGCTGGAAGATTTCCGCCCAGTCGGCGACCCACTGCTGCAGGCGGGCATTCGTCGTGGTTCCGGTCATGACGGGGAACTCCTCTTTCGATGGCGGGGGCAGCCCACGGACGTGCGGTCGGCGAAGCTGTCAACTGGATTCTGGCAAACGACGGCCAGTAAACGGAAAAGCCCGGCCTCAGTGGCCGGGCGTTTCCATGTCGATCTCGCTGCCGAGGCGCAGGGCGGTGGCCCGGCCGTCGGTGTCGAGATCGAAGATCACTCGTTGCCCCTGGCGGAGCATGCGGAACAGCGAACCGTCGAGGGCGTTGCCCGCGAGGTCGACTTCCTTGAGATCCGTGTCGCGAACGACGATGCCGTCGCCCGACGTCGGGTCGTAGCTCTTGATGACGCCCTGCACGGCTGGCCTCAGCCGGCCTTGACGATCTTGCCGCTCTTGATACAGCCGGTGCACACGTGCAACCGCTTCGGCGAACCGCCCACGAGGGCCTTGACCCGCTGGATGTTCGGGTTCCAGCGCCGCTTGGTGCGACGGTGCGAGTGCGACACGTTCATGCCCCAGCTGGGGCCCTTGCCACACACTTCACATACAGCTGCCATGTCGTAACTTCTTCCGGGAGCGATCTCAATGAGCGGAGAAATGCTATCAGCGCCGGTCCCGCATCCACCAGGGAAGAACGGCCGATGTGCGCGCTGGCGGGTGCCCGTCGTGGGGAAGCGTGCCAGTCGTCACTAGTCTGACCGCCGTGACCGCCCTGGAACACCTCAACCACCGTGCGTTGCGCGACACGGTCATCACGTTCCGCGACACGATGAAGGCGCACGCCGCTGGCATCAACCGGCTGAACGTGTACCCCGTGCCCGACGGCGACACCGGCACCAACATGGCCCGCACGCTCGATGCCGTGGTGGCCGAGCTCGACGGGGCCGACACCGAGGGCGCCGACGGCCAGAACGCGACGTGCGACGCGATCAGCCACGGCAGCCTGATGGGCGCCCGCGGCAACAGCGGCGTGATCCTCAGCCAGATCCTGCGCGGGCTGGCCGGCACGATGAAGGGCGCCACCGAAGGCACGGCGATCAAGGTGGCCGAGGCGCTGAAGGCCGCATCCGCGGCCGCGTACCAAGCGGTGCTGAAGCCGATCGAGGGCACGATCCTCACCGTCGTGCGCGAATCCGCCGACGCCGCTCACGTTGCCGCCCACGAGGGCCAATCGCTGGCGGGCGTGCTGCACGCTGCCCGCGCCGCCGGCAAGTCGGCGCTGGATCGCACGCCCGACATGCTGCCCGTGCTGAAGGACGCCGGCGTGGTCGATGCCGGGGGCGCCGGCTTCCTGCTGCTGCTCGACTCGGCATTGCACGTGGTGGATGGCCGGCCGTTGCCGGTGCCGGAAGACTTCGAGGGTCTGTCCGTCGCCCAGTTCGAGGCCGTGGCCCTGCGTCACAGCGAGAGCGGCGTCGACGTCAGCGAGTTGCGCTACGAGGTGATGTACTTCCTCGACCTGCGCGACGACCTCATCCAGACGTTCAAGGAGAACTGGGGCGAGATCGGCGACAGCATCGTCGTGGTGGGTGGCGACGGCATCTGGAACTGCCACGTGCACACCAACGACATCGGTGCCGCGATCGAGGTGGCCCTCGACCTCGCTGGTCGACCGCGCACGATTCGCATCACCGACCTGTTCGAAGAGGTGGCCGAAGAGCACCACCAGCGCGAGGCCGCGCTGGGCGGCGGGCACAAGGCCACCGCCGGGCTGCCGCCGGTCACATGCGCGATCGTGGCGGTGTCCAGCGGCGACGGCCTGTCCGAGCTGTTCGGCCAGCTGGGCGTGCAGGGCGTGGTCACCGGCGGCCAGACGCTCAACCCGTCCACGGCCGAGCTGCTGGCCGCGGTGCAGGCCGTGAACTCCAACCAGGTCGTGGTGCTGCCGAACAACAAGAACATCATCCCGGTGGCCAAGCAACTCGATGCGCTCACCGGGAAGACCGTGTTCGTGGTCGAGACCGAGAGCATGGCCGAGGCGCTGGCCGCACTCGTGGTGTACGACCCCGAGATCGACGCCGAGACCAACGCCGCAGAGATGAGCGAGGCAGCCGATTCGGTGGCCACCGGCGAGGTCACCCAGGCCGTGCGCGCCACCAACAGCGATGTCGGCCCGATCGGCGAGGGCGACTGGATCGGCTTGGTGCGCAGTGCGCAGAACTTGCCCAACGGCATTGCGGTCGTCAGCGGCTCGCTCGACGGCGCCACGGTGGGCCTGCTCGAGCAGCTGGTCGTGCCCGGCCGCGAGATCGTCACCGTCATCGAAGGCAGCGACGCCACGCCCGGCCACACCGACGTGATCCACGCCTGGCTCGGCGAGCACCGCCCCGACGTGCAGGTGGAAGTGCACCGCGGCGGGCAACCCCTCTACCCGTACCTCTTCGGCGTCGAGTGACGCGCTGGCGTTGATGGGGCCGCTCACCCTTCGCGACCTCGCCGCGATCGGGGTGGATCGGCTGAAGGGTGTCGGCGAGAAGAAGTGCGCGGCGCTGAAGGAGATGGGCGTCGAGACCGTGCTCGACCTGCTCACGACGTACCCGCGGCGGTGGGTCGACCGCACCGACGAGTGTCGCGTCAGCGACCTGCGCGCCGGGCAGGAGGCGCTGGTGCTGGTGACCGTGCGCGGTGTCGACAAGCGCATCGGCCGTAACCGCCGCTCGATCGTGGAGGCCGTCGTGGGTGACGGCAGCGGCCGCTTCCACGTCGTGTTCTTCAACCAGCCGTGGCGCGAGAAACAGCTGCGCGACGGCCTGCAGGTCGCCCTGTTCGGCAAGGCCGATGTGTACCGCGGCGGGTTACAGATGACGAACCCGGTGGTCGACCTGATCGGCGACCGCACCGGCCGCATCGTGCCGATCTACCCGCAGAGCGAGAAGACCGGGCTGAACACCTGGGAGATCGCCGGCTGGGTGGAAGACGCACTGAAGCGGTGCGAACCGCGCGGCATCGCCGACCCGGTACCCGAGGCCGTGCGCGCCCGGCTGGGGTTGATCTCGCGGCAGGAAGCGCTGCACAGCATCCATCTGCCGGAAACGATGGGCGAGAAGGAACGTGCTCGCCGTCGACTCGCGTTCGACGAACTGCTCCGCGTGCAGACCGTGCTGGTGATGCGCAAGCGTGCGCTGGAGCGCGAGTCGCGGGGAATCCGTCACACGATCGACGGTGAGCTGGTGCCGCGGTTGCGGGCTGCTCTGCCGTACCAGCTGACCAGCGCGCAGGAACGCACGATCGCGGAGATCGAGCACGACCTGGCCGCGCCGCACCCGATGCATCGCTTGCTGCAGGGCGACGTGGGCGCGGGCAAGACGCTGGTGGCGGTGAGCGCCTTGCTGACCGCGGTGCAGGGCAAGCACCAGGGCGCGCTGATGGCGCCCACCGAGGTGCTGGCCGAGCAGCACGCCACCGGGGTGCGGCGGCTGTTGGAGGGCGTCACCGTGCCCGATCCGGGCAACCTGTTCGGCGACCGGCCGCTGCGGGTCGAGCTGCTCACCAACCGCGTCACGGGGGCCGATCGTCGCGACGTGCTGGCCGGGCTGGCCGACGGTTCGGTCGACATCGCGATCGGCACGCACGCGCTCATCCAAGAGGGCGTGCAGTTCCACAGCCTCGGCATGGTGGTGGTCGACGAGCAGCATCGCTTCGGCGTCGAGCAGCGGGCCGCGCTGCGGGCCAAGGGCGACGGCGACCTCGTGCCCGACGTGCTGGTGATGACCGCCACCCCGATCCCGCGCACCGCGGCGATGACCGTCTACGGCGACCTCGATGTGAGCGTGCTCGACGAGCTGCCACCCGGCCGCACCCCCATCGTCACCCGCCTGGCCGAGGGCGAGCTGCTGCAGCAGGGTGCCTGGGCTGCGGTGCGCGCCGAGGTAGCTGCCGGGCGGCAGGCGTTCGTGGTGTGCCCGCTGATCGAGGAGAGCGAGAAGCTGGAGGTGGCGAGCGCACAGGAGACGTACGAGCGGCTGGTGCACGACGAGTTGCAGGGGCTGCGCATCGCGCTGTTGCACGGCAAGCTGCCGTCGGCCGAGAAGGAAGCCGTGATGGAGCGCTTCCGGCGGGGCGACACCGACGTGCTGGTGGCCACCACGGTCATCGAGGTGGGTGTCGACGTGCCCAACGCGACCGTGATGGTGATCGTGGATGCCGACCGCTTCGGCATCGCCCAGTTGCACCAGTTGCGTGGCCGCGTGGGGCGTGGCGTGCACGAGTCGCAGTGTTGGCTGCTCACGGGGCAGGCGCTGGAGGGCGGGGCTGTGAACCCGCGGCTGCAGGCGCTGGTGGACAGCACCGACGGCTTCTTCCTCGCTGAGGTGGACCTCGACCTGCGCGGCGAAGGCACGCTGATGAACACCGCGCAGAAGGGTCGCAGCGACCTCAAGCTGGCCTCGCTGCGCCGCGACCGCGAGTTGGTGGCGCACGCCCGCGAGGTGGCGTTCGAGATGGTCGACCCCGACCCGCTGCTGGAAGGGCATCCGTTGCTGCTCGACGAACTCCGCGTGGTGTTCAACCCGGAGGACGAAGAGTTCCTCTTCAAGAACTGAGCGGCGGCGGCAGTGGTGTCGGCGCGGCTGCACTCACCACCCGATGGGGGAGCAACAGGGTGACGAGCCAGCCGAGCGGTCCGAGCAGGATGCCCAGGACATAGCCCTCGACCGTGCGATAGCTGTTCCGGCCGATGCGGGCCCCTACGAAGCCGAGGTTGATCCAGATGTACAACCCCACGGCGATGATGCCGCCGATCCATGCGCTGTCCCCGCCGTCCGGCCAGCCGGTGTTGCGCGAAACGTGGAACGCGATACTGCACGCGAGCACGCCGAGGAAGACCAGCACCGTCAGGAGTCCGGAACCCTTCGATCTGCTGAATCGGAGGAATCGTTGGACCTCCGCGTGATGCTCGGGCGCACTGGCGGCCCACGCTCGCCCGAGCCACCGCGGCACGACGGGCGCTGATCCGCGAACGTTGGTCGGGCGCTTCATGGCAGCCCCTTTCGACACGTCAGTTCTCCAACCCAAGTCTCCGCCGTGCCCGCCCGCTGGGCTAGAGCAGAACGGCACGGTCGAATCGCGCCCGACCTGGGGGCGGGGTGGGGCGGGCGAGGGTCAGCGTGGCCAGGAGTCGTCGCCGGCGGGTTCGTCCTCGTCGGGCAGCACGAGGTCCCAGCGGTCGCGACAGTCTTCGCAGCGGTAGGCGACGATGTCGCCCGGCAGCCACTCGCCGTCCTCCCTCGGTGGGGTGAGCAGATGGCAGCGCCCGCCACAGTCGATGCAGATGATCGTGGCCTCGGGTTCCAGCACAGCCCCTAGTCTGGCCGGGATGAGAGTCGTTTCGGGTGAGTTCGGCGGACGCAAGCTGATGACGCCCGAGGGCACCACCACGCGGCCCACCACCGACAAGGTGCGTCAGGCGGTGTTCAACTCGCTCACCAGCATGGGTGTGGTGGAAGGTGCGGTGGTGGCCGACCTGTACGCGGGTTCGGGTGCACTCGGTATCGAGGCGCTGTCGCGGGGCGCGGAGAAGTGCCTGTTCGTCGAGCGCGACCGGTCGGCGCTGCACGCGTTGCGCGGCAACATCGCTGCCTTGGGTCTCGATGATCGCGCGGCCGTCTATGCCACCGACGTGCTGGCGTGGGTGCCGGCGATGCGCGGGGTCGACATCGCCTTCGCCGACCCGCCGTACGAGTTCGACGGCTGGCACAACCTGCTCGACAAGATCGACGCCGGCCTGGTGGTGGCCGAGTCCGACGATCCGGTCGAACCGCACCACGGCTACACCCAGTTGCGTGCCCGCAGATACGGCCGCACCTGGGTCACGCTGCTGGAACGGCTAGCCTGACCCACGATGGCGATCGTTCTCTACCCCGGCAGTTTCGACCCGCTCCACCTGGGGCACATCGACGTCATCGAGCAATCGGTGGCGCTGTTCGGCAAGGTCGTGGTGGGCGTCATGCACAACCCGGGCAAGTCCACGGGCATGTTCGACCTCGAGGAGCGCAACGAGATGATCCGCGCGAGCATCTCCTACCTGCCGTCGGTGAAGGTGCAGGCCTTCGAAGGCCTCGCGGTCGATGCGGTGAAGCAGATCAAGGCGGCGTTCATCGTCAAGGGCCTGCGCACCGGCGGCGACTTCGAGGTCGAGCAACAAATGGCGCACACCAACCACGCCGTCAGCGGGGTGCGCACCGTGTATCTGCCGTGCAAGCCCGCGCTGGTGTCGATCAGCAGCCGGTTCATCCGCGAGATCGCCCAGTACGGTGGCGATGTCACCTCGCTGGTGCCGGCCCCGGTGGCTGCTCAACTTGCCAAGCTGTTCCCTCCCAAGGGCAACGCGTGAGGAACGCCGAGAACCAATGACCTACGACGACCAGTACGACGACGAGTACGACGACGATGGCCTCGACGACTCCGATGCCTTCGTGCGCGCCACGAACGGATATGTCGGCGACGCCGAGACGCTGTTGCGCCGGGCGATCGACATCATCGCTCAGGCCCCCACGATGCCGTTGTCGTCCTCCCCGCGTATCGACCGTGACGAGATCATCGAGCTGTTGGAGGAAACGCTCCACCGCCTGCCCGACGAGATGCGGCAAGCGCGCTGGATGATCAAGGAGCGTCAGGAGTTCGTGGCCAAGACCCGCCGCGAAGCCGACGAGCTGCTCGAAGCCGCCCGCGTGCAGGCCGAGCGCATGGTGCAACGCACCGAAGTGGTGCGCGCCGCCGAGAGTCGCGCCCGTCAGATCAGCGAGGCGGCCGAATCCGATGCCCGCCGCCTGCACCACGAGACGGAAGACTTCCTCGACCAGCGGCTGGCCAGCTTTGAGATCCTGCTCGACAAGCTCAGCAAGACGGTGCATGCCGGCCGCGCCCGGCTGTCGATCGGTGCCCACAAGGAGGTCGAACCGGTCATCGAGGAGGACGAACTCACGAAGGGCTTCTTCGACCAGGATCGGTGAGCCCGATGGCCAGCGTGTTGCGCGTCAATGCCGCCGAAGTGTTGCGGCGCCCGGGCACCGAGAAGGTGTTCGACCTACCGGTGCAGCTCGCCGACCTCGAGATCGAGGGCGACAGCCGGTTCTACGACGGCGACGCGGTGCAGGTGCACCTGCGCCTCGAGTCGCTCACCGACGGCATCGTCGTCGATGGCCGGTTGCTGGTGCCGTGGCACGGCACCTGCCGGCGTTGCTTGGCCGACACCGGGGGAGTGTTGGAGTGCGAGGTGCACGAGCTGTACCAGCGCACGCTCACCGACCCCGACGCGTTCGAGTTGGAGGGCGACCAGCTCGATCTGCAGCCGTTGGTGCGCGAGCTGGTGCTGCTCGACACGCCTGCCACCCCGCTGTGCCGTCCCGACTGCGCCGGGCTGTGCCCCACCTGCGGCGTCAACCGCAACGAAACGCCGTGTAAGTGCGTGGTGCTGCCGTCAGACCCCCGCTGGGACGGTCTGGCCGGTTTGAAGGACCTGCTGCCACCGGAATGAGTGGCGTCATCGGCAGGTAGCAACCGGCCGCTCCGCGCCGCTAACCTCTGATAGCTCGTGTGCCGAGGGAGCGTCCCTCCGCCAACTCCGGGAGTCAACATGGCTGTTCCCAAGAAGAAGAAGTCGAAGTCGAAGACGCGCAGCCGTCGCGCTGGCGCGTGGAAGCTCGGCTCGCCGTCGCGCAGTGTCTGCCCGCGTTGCGCCGCGGCCAAGCTGCCGCACACGGTGTGCCCCAGCTGCGGCTGGTACAAGGACCGCGTCGCCATCGAAGTCGGCTGAGCCGGTAACCGCCATGCTGCCGATCGCCGTCGATGCGATGGGTGGCGACAAGGCTCCGGGCGAGATTCTCGCCGGTGCTCACGCCGCCGCTGCGCTAGGCATCTCCGTGGTGCTCGTCGGGCCCGAGGGGCTCGATGGTTGTGGCGATCTCCCGCTGATCCACGCGTCCGAAGTCATCGCCATGGATGACGACGCGGCGCAGGGTGTGCGGCGCAAGAAGGACAGCACGCTCGTGCGCGCCGCCGAGGCGGTGCGCGACGGCAAGGCCAGTGCGATGGTGTCGGCCGGCAACACCGGCGCCACGATGGCCTCGGCGCTGCTGCGCATGGGCCGCATCCGCAACGTCAACCGCCCGGCGATCGCCACCGTGATCCCGGTACCCGGCGATCACCCCAACATCCTGCTGGATTCGGGTGCCAATGCCGAGGTGCAGGTCGAGTGGTTGGGTCAGTTCGCCCTGATGGGCAGCATCTACGCTCGTCAGCGCTTCGGCGTGCAGGCGCCCAAGGTTGGGCTGTTGTCCATCGGTGAAGAGCCGGGCAAGGGCGACACGCTGCGCAAAGAGGCGTTCGAACTGCTCTCCAACACCTCCGGCATCAACTTCATCGGCAATGTCGAGGGCCGCGACCTGATGCTGAAGACCGCCGACGTGATCGTCACCGACGGGTTCACCGGCAATGTCGCCCTCAAGACGCTCGAGGGTGGGCTGAAGACGCTGTTCAACGCCTTGCTGGCCGCGTTCGGCAGCGAACCGCAGTACAAGCCGCACGCCGACGCGCTGTTGCCCGCGTTGTTGCCACTGCACGCACAGATGAGCCCCGACACATACGGCGGAGCGGTGCTGCTGGGCGTGGATGGCATTTGCATCATCAGCCACGGCTCGTCGGGCGAGAAGGCGATGCTGAACGCGATCAAGCTGGCCGACGAGATGGCACGTAGCGGGCTGGTCGCCGAGATCACGGCAGCCTTCGCCACATCCGAGTAGCCTGCACCTGCTTGCCACACGACGTGGCACCCACTTCCTCCGGAGTACCGCAGTGCCTGCTGAAACCCATGTCGAACAAGGCCCTCTCGACCGCGAAGGCGTGTTCGAGATCGTCCGTGCCAACCTGGCCGACATCCTCGAGATCGATCCGTCCACCATCTCCGAGGGTCAGTCGTTCGTCGACGACCTCGATGCCGACTCGCTCGCGCTGATCGAGTTGGTCGAGGCCCTCGAGGAAGACCTCGCCGAGCGTTCGGTGGGCTTCCGCATCGAGGACGAAGACCTCGTCGACCTGAAGACCGTGCGCGACGCGGTCGACTACGTGTTCGAGCGCGTCAAGGGCAACTGACATTCCCGCACGGCCCGAACCCGACCTCACCGAGTTCCGGCGGCGCCTCGGCCACGAGTTCAAGGATCCGGCCCTGCTGCGGCGCGCCTTCGCGCATCGCAGCTGGTGTGCCGAGGTGGGTGGCGAGCCCAGCAACGAGCGGCTCGAGTTCCTGGGAGACGCGGTGTTGGGGTGGGTGATCGCCGACCTCGCCTACGCCCGCCACGACGAACTCGCCGAGGGCAAGCTCACCGACCTGCGCAAGAGCGTGGTGAACGCGTCGACACTGGCCGAGGTTGCCCAGGAGATCGGCATCGGCGAGTGCCTGCTGCTGGGGAAGGGCGAAGATGCTGCCGGCGGACGCACCAAGCCCTCAATCCTCAGCGACGCACTCGAGGCCGTGCTCGGTGCGGTCTACATCGACGGTGGGGCCGCTGCGGCGTTCGAGTTGATCGAGCGGCTGTTCGCCGGCCGGATGTCGGGTGCGGCCCAACGGCTCGACCGACTGGACTACAAGACCGTGCTGCAAGAGTTGACCGCCCGGCTGCATGACACCGCCCCGGTGTACGTGATCAGCGATACCGGCCCCGACCATCAGAAGCAGTTCTTCGCCACCGTGATCGTGGCCGGCGCGCCGATGGGCAAGGGTGAGGGCCGCTCGAAGAAGATCGCCGAGCAGGCCGCCGCCGAGCAGGCCTGGATGGCGCTGTCCAACGCTGCCGCCGCGGGCTGAGGGCGCCGGCCATGCCCGAACTGCCCGAGGTGGAGACCGTTCGCCGCGGCCTGCAGGCGCAGGTGGTCGGGCGGCGCATCGACCGGGTGGAGGTGGGGCGCGAGCGCAGCGTGCGGCGCACGTCGCGCCAAGCGGTGATCGACGGCCTCACCGGCGCGACGATCGTGTCGGTGCAACGCCGGGGCAAATACCTGCTGTGCCCGCTCGACACCGGCGACGAGCTGATGGTGCACCTGCGGATGAGCGGCCGCCTGCTGGTGGCTGCCGCCGGGGAGGAGCGTCCGCCGCACACGCACGTGGTGCTGCACCTGGCCGGCACTCCGGCGCAAGAGCTGTGGTTCGTGGACCCGCGCACGTTCGGTGAGGTGGTGGTGTTCGACCCGACCAACACGGCAGTGGAGATGCCCGAGCTGGCGAAGATGGGCATCGACCCGATTGCCGACGGCCTGTCGCGGGCGCAACTCGCCGCGCTACTGCGCTGCCGGTCGCGTCAGATCAAGGCGCTGCTGCTCGATCAGCACGTGATCGCCGGCATCGGCAACATCTACTGCGACGAGAGCCTGCACCTCGCCGGGGTGCGCCACGACCGGCCCTCCGACCGGGTGACGCCGCGGGAGATCACTCGCCTGCACGAGGCGATCCTGCAGGTGCTGAACGACGCGATCGAGGCCGGCGGAAGCACCTTGGCCGACACGCAGTACGTGGGCGTGGACGGCGTGGGCGGCTGGTTCCAGCTGTCGCACCGCGTCTACGACCGGGCGGGGCAGCGCTGCATCACCTGCGGCAAGGCCGACATCCGCAAGGTGGCCTTTGGTGGCCGCGGCACCCACTTCTGCCCCCGCTGCCAGAAGTAGTCGCGTACTCTTGGCGCCCATGGCCGCGCCCATCAGGTTTTCCACGAACGGCGCGGGCCAGCGCCCGGCTGTGTCGGTCGATGTCAATGGTCACCTCTTTCGGACGACGGTCGGCGTGATGGCCGGCATGTCGCTGATCCCGGTGAACGCCGCGACCCGCAAGGAGACCGGGTTGCAGGCCGGCGATGCGATCACGGTGAGGCTGACGGTTGCGGAGGGGCCGCGTGCCGTGCACATGCCCGCCGACTTCGCCGCCGCGCTGGCCGCCGGTGGTGTGCGCCCGTTCTTCGATGCCTTGTCGAACAGCCTGCAGCGCTACCACGTCGACACCATCAACGGCGCCAAGACCGACGACACCCGCCAGCGACGCATCGCCAAGGCCGTCGAGCTGTTCGCCGCCGGCAAGCAGCGCTGAAGGAGCGCTGATGACGCACGAGATCGCACCGCCGCCGTACTTCCACGGCACCCGGGCACGTTTGCGGATCGGCGACCTGATCACGCCCGGCTACCGCTCGAACTTCGGCAGCGGCCGAGTCGCCAACAACGTGTACCTCGCGGCCAGCATGGATGCGGCGATCTGGGGCGCCGAGCTGGCCGAAGGCGATGGTCCGGGCCGCATCTACGTGGTCGAGCCCACCGGACCCATCGAGCACGACCCCAACCTCACCGACAAGAAGTTCCCCGGCAACCCCACCAAGTCGTACCGCTTCGAAGCACCCGCAGCGCGTGGTGGGCGAAGTGGCCGAGTGGGAAGACCACGCCTCCGACGTGCTGCAGACCATGAAAGAGATGGTGGAGCGGATGCGCGCCCAAGGCCTGGAGGCCATCGACGACTGAGGCGGCGGTCGTGGATGGCCCCGTCGGCCGCGAACACATGAGGGATCAGCTGGGCGGGTTCTGAGTAAAGTCGCCGCGCACCTTCAACGGCACGGTCTGCTCGCCGACGTTGATCGCCGAGTTGCCGATGCTGCCGCTGGCAGCCTTCACCAACAGGTTGCCGGTGGGCGTGGAGGGGTAGTCGCACTCGATGCGGGCATCGAGGCGCACCACGATGAAGTCGCCGGGGTTCACGCCCGACACGTCGAACGTGACCTGAGTGATGCCTGACGAGTACTTCTCGACCGCCTTCGACGGGCTCTCCTTGACGAGCGTGTCGACGGCCGCGCTCAGCACGGCGTCGCCGTCGGGGTCGTTGTACTGGCTGTCGTCGGTGTTGAGCAGGAGGTGCCACGGCGAGATCATGGGAACGAGGGCCACACCGTCCTGGCCGGTGGTGGCGTAATCGAACTCGATCACCCAACTCGTGGTGACGGCGCCACCACCACCGTTGCCCTCGAACTTGAGGAAGTAGCTGACGATGTCGTAGCACTGGAAGTCGGTGGATTCGAGTTCTTCACGCACGTAGGCATTGCTGCCGTCGCCGTAGTTGCCGCCACCGGTCCAGTGGGAGTACGTGGTGTGGTGGGCGGCTGCGAAGTCGACGCGATCGATCCCGGTCGGCTCGGCCGGCTTGGCGTGGGCGGTACCGAACAGCGTGGCGGCGGCGAGCACGGTGACGCCGAGTGCAGCGCCGCTGCGGCGAATACTGAGAGTGGTCATCATCGTGTCGCTTTCCCATGGAAGGGAGGCCTGTCCCCCCGAACTGTCACCAACGTATCTCAATTGCGTCAAGATGAACAGGAGGTCGATCGACAAGAATTCGATGCCAGGCGCACCTCGTTGACACTGCAGAGGGTCACTCTGCCACTCATCGTGAGGTTGCCGCGCCGGGGGTGGCGCCCGCACGAGCTCATCGCACGCTGCGAGGCTGACGTGCTGCGGAGTGCCATAGCGGTATTGTCCAATGAGGAGGTCGCGTGGGCGAGGACATCTCAGCGAGCGAGCCGACTGCATCGCACCAACCGCAGTACTTCCATGGCACCCGTGCCGACCTGCGTCCCGGTGATCTGATCGCGCCCGGCTACCGCTCCAACTTCGGCAGCGGCCGGGCGGCCAAGAACGTGTACCTGACCGCCACGCTCGACGCCGCCATCTGGGGTGCCGAGCTGGCCGAGGGCGACGGCCCGGGCCGCATCTACCTCGTGGAGCCCACCGGCCCGATCGAGGACGACCCCAACCTCACCGACAAGAAGTTCCCCGGCAACCCCACGAAGTCGTATCGCACGAAGCACCCGTTGCGCGTGGTCGGTGAGGTGAGCGAGTGGGAGGGGCATGCACCCGACGTGCTGCAGACCATGAAGGACATGGTGGCGAGGATGCGTACCGAAGGCGTCGAAGCCATCGACGACTGAGCGTTGGGTGAGGGTGGCAGGCGGCCCGGTGGCGCGGTGCGGCAGCTCTGACGCGAGGCGTGACAACATGACCCGATGAGCTGGGCGAACGGCATCGGAACCGACAATGACGGCCACGTCGTCACTCACGAGTACATCTTCGACTTCCCGAGGATGCTCCTGACTGTCGTCGTGTTCCTTGCGGTCGTGTTGCTGGTGCGACGCGTCCTGCGTCGCCGCCGATCGCGCTCGTAGCCTTGGAGGCACCGCTCCTCGGCCGCGAACCACTCGGGCTTGTCCTTGTAGAACGCGCGAGCGGCAAGTTCTCGACTGATCTTGCTGGACCGCCACGGGGCGCAACTTGCACCCTCCGGCGCTGAACGTTCAAGGCCTCAATCCCACCAGAGGTTCCACAACTTGGAGTTGTTGATCCATGACGACAAGTTCGTGACGCTGCCAGCGCCCTGGGTCACGAGGTCCGGGTCGAGTGCAGCGATCTCGGCGGCCAGGTGATCGCGGTTGGCGGTGGTGCGCGGCGGTCGTTCGACCCCGAGTATCAGGCTGTCGAATCCGACGTCCACCAGGTAGGCGCCGAAGCGGTCCTCCCACGATCTCAACACGGCGGAGTACGCGCTGATGTCGTCCTCGTAGTTCGCTGGTCCGAGCCAACCGATGCGAGTGATCGCGTCTGCGGGTCGACGCACGGCGACCAGCCCCAGCCGGAGTGTGCCCGTGATTCCAGAGACGGCGTCGGCGAGCTCACGCTCGCAGCTTGTTTCGGCCTCTGCCAAGCCGGGGAATGTGTTCCCGTACGGCTCAAGGAGCGGTGCGGCGGCTTCGTCTCCGACGGTGGATGAGACGCGTGCCCAGTCATCGGCAAGGATCTTGGCGGGATCGAGCGCGTCGACAGCGGCGACGTCGCCAGGGACGAGTTCCCCATCGTCCCAGGGTCGATTGCCGTCATCTGCGGCCAGCGGCTCGAGCATCAGCGGCCAAAGGCCCGTCTGCGGATAGACGGCCACTAACCGTCGCCAGAGATCGACAGCGTCCTCTTTTGGTGAATCGGTCATCCACAACGGCGCCGTGCTCGCGGTGCCGGCCAGCGTGGGGTCCGGCGTGACGAGATGACCGCTCGGCATCTCGACACCTCCGACAGTCGGCCTTCCGGCCTCCGGCAGCGCACCATCGACGCTCGAGCGAATTGGTGCGCAGGTGCGTGTGATCGACCTCTCCGGCTTGTTGGCGCACGCACCGATCGCTACCAGGGAGATCACGATCAACATCGACCTCAGCCGCCATCCTGAGCGCCTCATCCGCGTCAACATACACAACTACGCGCGGCCGTCTCCGTACCGGCCTCACTGGCTGCAGTTGAGTGCCCACGAAGAATCGATCCCGATCGCTCGACAGGCGGACGATCAAGGCTCGGCCCGTCAGGGCCCGGTTCTTCGTGGGGGTGCGCCGCGGGGGTGGGTGGTGCGTTCTTGGCCGTCGGGCCAGGTGAAGTGGACCTCGGCGTTGGGGAGCAGTTTGACCTGGATCGCTTGGCTGTGGATCAGATGGTGGTGTCTGCTGCAGAACAGGTTCAGGTTGTCGAGATCAGTCGGTCCACCGTGTTCCCAGTAGTGGATGTGGTGGCCTTCGGCGTAGCTGACGGTGCGGTTGCAGCCGGGGTAGAGGCAGCCGCCGTCGCGGGCGGCGAGAGCTGAGTAGTGTGCGCTTCTCAACTGGACAAGGAGGGCACCATGCTCCACACCCGATTCGGAGTCTGCCTCGTGGTGGTGGGCGCGCTGGCACTCAGTGGCTGTGGTGGTGACGACGCCAGTCCGAGCGGCACGGCGGCAGCCACCACGCCAGGTTCGTCGAACACGGATGGAGCCGGGGCGACGCTCACGATCTCCGGCCTGGCGTTCAGCGCGGTCACCTCCGCTGCTGGCGAGTCGATCGCCATCGTCAACGACGATGGCTTCGGCCACACCGTTACCGACCGTGACGGGGGGTTCAACGTCAAGGTGGCCGGTGGTGCGACTGGCGAGCTCACCATCGACCAGCCCGGCACGTACAAGATCTTCTGCGAGATCCACTCCGACATGGCGGGCACGATCGTCGTCAGCTGAAGCCCGTCCGCAACCCCTCGCTTGCTGGAATCCGAGCAGGATCCGTCCCGGATCCGGCGACGAATTGGCCCCAGATTCCGAAGTGGGACGATCCAGCCCCAGAAACCGGGGCGCTGTTGGGAGCCTCAGGTCGCGGCCAGTAGGGTCGGCGCACCGTGTTTCTGAAGTCGCTCACCCTCAAAGGTTTCAAGTCGTTCGCCGACGCCACCACCCTGCAGCTCGAGCCGGGGGTCACCGTTGTCGTCGGCCCCAACGGGTCGGGCAAGTCGAACGTCGTGGACGCCATCGCGTGGGTGCTGGGCGCCCAGGCCCCCAGCGCCGTGCGCAGCCAGAAGATGGACGACGTCATCTTCGCCGGCACCGCCAAGCGCCCCGCCCTCGGCCGCGCCGAGGTGACGCTCACGCTCGACAACTCGGCAGGCCTGCTGCCGATCGAGTTCACCGAGGTCACGGTCTCGCGCACCCTGTTCCGCACGGGCGAGAGCGAGTACGCGATCAACGGCGTCAACTGCCGCCTGCTGGATGTGCAAGAACTGCTCAGCGACGCCGGCGTTGGCCGCCAGCAGCACGTGATCGTCAGCCAGGGCCAGATCGATGCCGTGCTCAACGCCCGCCCCGAAGACCGCCGCGGCATCATCGAGGAAGCGGCCGGCGTGCTGAAGTACCGCCGCCGCAAGGAGAAGGCCGAGCGCCGTCTCGACGCCACCGAGGCCAGCCTGCTGCGCGTGCAAGACCTGCTGCGCGAAGTGCGCCGCCAACTGAGGCCGCTCGAGCGCCAGGCCGATGCCGCCCGCCGCCACGGCGACCTCGTCGCCGAGCTGAACGCGCTGAAGATCTTCCTCTCCGGCCGCGAGATCGCCTCGCAGCGCCTGCGCCTCACGGCCCTCGCCGGCGAGCGGATCACGCTGGCCACCGCCGAGCAGGAACTGCGCACCGAGCTCGCCGGTCTCGACATCGGGGTGATGGCGGCCGAGGCCGAGCTGACCGCCCGCGGCGACACCGATCTCAGCGACGAGATGGTGCGCGTCGAGCAGCTGCGCGAGCGCGCCCGCGGCATCGCCGCAGTGCTGGTGGAGCGCCGTCGTTCGATGGAACGCGATCGCGGTCAGCTGATGGACTCGGGTGTCGTCGCCAACCTCGAGGGCGAGGCGCAGCGTCTGCGCGACGAGCTCGCCTCTGTGGAGGCCGACCTTGCCGCCGTCGGGCCCGAGGCCGAAGCGTTGGCCACCGAGGAGACCACGTTCGCCGACCAGCGCCGCGACACAATGGCCTCGATCGAGGGCATCTCCGCCGGCACGTCGGCCGCCAGCGCCGCCGCGGAAGTGCGTGGCGAGCTGCGTTCCATGCGCGCCGGCCTGGAACGGGCCGAGGCCGAACTGCGCCGTCAGCGCGCCCGCATCGATTCGCTGCGTCAGAAGGGCGAGCGCCTCGACGGCGAGTGCGAGCGGCTGCGCGTCGAGTGCGAGACAGCTCAAGCCGCGGAAGCCGCGCTGGTGGGCGACGTGGAGAGCGCCGAGGCGCGGCGGATTGCGGCCGAGGCCGCACACGACTCGCTGGTGGCCGCACGCCAGGAAGTGGCCGAAGAAGCGTCGCGCTGGAAGGCGCGCGCCGAGGCCCTGAACCAGGCACTGGAAGGCGCCCGCGCTCGCGCCGGCGCCGAGCACCTCGCCGGTGTCGACGGCGTGCTGGGCACGCTGCTCGACCTGATCGAGATCGACGAGGGCTGGGAGTCGGCCGTGGAGGCCGCGCTCGGCGAGGCGCTGCAGGCCGTGGTGGTCGCCAGCCCCGACACCGGTCGCCGTGCGTTGCAGTCACTGCAGGCCAGCAACGTGCACGGTGCGGTGCTCGCGCTGGGCGCCAGGGCAGGCGCGCCCGCAGCCCCCACGGCTGGCGAACCCGTGCGCCCGCACGTGCGCAGCCGCCACGACGGCGTGCCTGCACTGCTCGATGCCGTGCTCGCCGGCGCAGTGCGCGCCCAGAACTGGGAAGCCGCGCTGGATGTGGCGCTCGGCAACCCGACGGCCGTCGTGGTCACCTCCGACGGCGGTCGCTTCGGCCCCACCGGCTGGCGCGTCGGCGCGATCGGTGGCGGCGCCACCGCCGCCGCCCTCGAAGAGGCGCAAGAGCGTTCGGGGGCCGCGGCCACCGAGCTGGCCCTTCGCGACACCGCACTTGCCGGTGCCAAGGCCGAGCTGCAGGCCGCCCGCCAGCACGAGCACGATCTCACCCGCAAGCTCGACGCGCACGACGCCGGCTTCACCGCCAACAGTGAGGCGTTGGCCCGCGCCCAGGCCGAGCGCCGCGAAGCCCAGGCCGAGATCGAGACCGTCGAGCGCGGCCTCGGCGATGCCGAGGAGCGCACCGAGCGCGAGCGGGCGCGGATCGCTGAGCTCGAGTCGTTGGTGCCGGCGCTCGAAGCCGACGAGGCGGCCGAGGCCGAGGCGGCCAAGGCCCGTGGCGAAGCCCGCGCTCGCCTCGATGCGCAAGCCGCGATCCTCAATGGCCGCCGCAAAGACCTGGAGGTGCGCAACGCCGGCCTGCACGAGCGCCAGGCGTTCCTCGAGCGGCGCCTCGCGGAGACCGAACGCCGCCTGGAGGCCGACGCTGCGGCGCGTGCCGAGGCCGGGCAGCGCCGCGAGGCAGTCGAGCGCAGCCTGCAGGCCGTCGAGCACCTCGGTGCGCTGGTCGATCAGCACCGCCACGTCGTCGAGTTGCGGCACATGGAGCTGTTGGAGATCCGTCGTCGCCAGAGCGACGAAGTGCGCGCGGTCGCCCAACGGCTGGAAGGCCTGCGCCGTCGCCGGGCCGCGGCCGAGAAGGAACTCGACGAGAACCGCGAGCGTGGCCGTCGCGTGGAGATCGACGAGGCCGAGGTGCGTATGCGCCTGGAAGGTGCCGTCGAGGCCTTGCGTCGCGACCACGACCTCGAACCCGACTACGCCGAGGCGGCCGAGATGCCGCCGCTGGCCGAGGGTGTGAATCCGGCTGCCAAGGTGCGCGACCTCGAACGCGAGCTGCGGCTGATGGGCCCGATCAACCCGCTGGCGCTGGAGGAGTTCACCGAGCTGCAAGAGCGCCACCGCTTCCTGGATGAGCAGCTGGAGGACGTGCGCAACACGCGCCGCGACCTGATGCGGGTGATCAAGGCGGTCGACCTCGAGATCCAGACGGTGTTCTCGTCGGCCTTCGCCGACGTCAGCACTCACTTCGCCAGCCTGTTCTCCAACCTGTTCCCCGGCGGCGTCGGCAAGCTGGTGCTCACCACCCCCGACGACCTGCTGAACACCGGCATCGAGGTGGAGGCCAAGCCCAGCGGCAAGAACGTGAAGAAGCTGTCGCTGCTCTCGGGTGGCGAGCGCAGCCTCACCGCACTCGCGTTCCTGTTCGCGGTGTTCCGCAGCCGGCCATCGCCGTTCTACGTGATGGACGAAGTCGAGGCCGCGCTCGACGACGTGAACCTGCACCGCTTCCTCGGCCTGATCCACGAGTTCCGCCAAGAGGCGCAGCTGCTGATCGTCAGCCACCAGAAGCGCACGATGGAGGCCGGCGACAGCCTGTTGGGCGTCACCATGCAGCCCGGTGGCTCGTCGAAGGTGATCGTCGAACGGGTGTCGGCGAACACCTGACGAGTTGGTCACGGTGCCCTGACGCTCCGTGTGTTCAGCGGGTGTGAAGCTCGGCTAACGTCCAACGCGAACTGCCCGAGGTAACTCCACGCATCATGACGCCCGACGCTCCCACCACGCCCGCCATCCAACTCGTCGGTCTGCGCAAATCGTTTGGAGCGGGCGAGCACGAAGTGGTCGCGGTCGACTCGGTCGATCTCACCATCGACAACGGTGAGTTCTTCTCCTTGCTCGGCCCGTCGGGCAGCGGCAAGACCACCGTGCTGCGGATGATCGCCGGCTTCGAGACGCCCACCGCCGGTGCGATCCTGCTGGAAGGCCAGGACGTCACGCGCAAGCCGCCGTACGAACGCGACGTCAATACGGTGTTCCAGGACTACGCGCTGTTCCCGCACCTCACCGTGCACCAGAACGTGGAGTACGGCCTGAAGGTGAAGCGGGTACCCAAGGGCGAGCGCCGCCAGCGTGCCGGTGAAGCGCTGGAGGCAGTGCGCCTGAGCGCCCTCGGGCATCGCAAGCCCAGCCAGCTCAGTGGCGGTCAACGCCAGCGGGTGGCGCTCGCGAGGGCGCTAGTGAACCGACCCAAGGTGCTGCTGCTCGACGAGCCGCTCGGTGCGCTCGACCTGAAGCTGCGCGAAGAGATGCAGGTCGAGCTCAAGGCGATCCAGCGCGAAGTGGGCATCACGTTCGTGTTCGTCACCCACGACCAGGGTGAGGCGCTCAGCATGAGCAACAGGATCGCCGTCTTCAACCACGGCCGGATCGAGCAGGTGGGCACGCCCCACCAGATCTACGACCACCCGGAGACATCGTTCGTCGCCGGTTTCGTGGGCACCAGCAATGTGCTCTCGGCGGAACTGTCGTTCCAGTTGATGGGCGTTGCCAAGGTGCACAGCGTTCGTCCCGAGCGGCTGCGCATCGTGCGCGAGGTCGCCAGCGACAGCGAGGTCACCGTCAGCGGGCTCGTCACCGATCTGCAGTACCTGGGTGCGGACAGCCGCATCCGGGTCGCGATCCCCGACGGGTCGCACCTACTCGCCAACGTGCCGAGCGACGGGCTCGTGGGCGTGGCCATCGGAGAACCGCTCCGGGTGGCCTGGTCGCGATACGCGGCCTTCGTCGTAGCAGATACCAACACTGAAGGGGGAGAAGAATGAGGGCAACCCGAGCTGCAGTAGCACTGCTCGCGACCTTCTCGATCGTTACTGCCGCGTGCAGCGACGACGACAAGGACACCACCGCCACCACCGGGGCACCGGACACCACCACGGCCGACACGGGTGGCACGGACACCACGACGGCCGGTGAGACCGACTACCTGTGGACACCGAACGCCGACCTGTTGGCCGCCGCCGAGGGCGAAGTGAACATCATCGTGTGGGCCGGCTACGCCGAAGAGGCGTGGGTGACCCCGTTCGAGGAACTCACCTCGTGCACGGTGAACGTCACCAACGGCGAGACCAGCGACCAGATGGTGCAGCTGATGCAGGGCGGTGAGTACGACGGCGTGTCGGCCTCGGGTGACGCCACCCAGCGCCTCATCGCCGGTGACGAGGTCGAGGAGATCGACACCGCCGAGTACAGCAGCTATGCCGACATTTTCGAGGGCCTGAAGCTGCAGGCGTGGAACTCGGTCGGTGGCAAGCCGATGGGTATCCCCCACGGCCGTGGCGCCAACCTCCTGGTGTTCAACACCGAGGCGTTCCCCGAGGCCCCCGACAGCTGGGGTGTGATGTTCGACGGTGGCGCGGCGTCCGACGGCGCCGTCAGCGTGTACGACAGCCCGATCTACATCGCCGATGCGGCGCTGTACCTGATGGCCACGCAGCCCGAGTTGGGCATCACCGACCCGTACGCGCTCGACCAGGCGCAGTTCGACGCCGCTGTCGCGCTGTTGGAGCAGCAGAAGGCGCTCACCAGCCAGTACTGGGCGCTCTACACCGACCAGCAGGCCGGACTCGAGGACGGCACCGTGTTGGCCGGCACCACGTGGCAGGTGATCGTCAACCTGGCGCTGGAGAACGGCGCCAAGATCGACGCCGTCAAGCCGAAGGAAGGCGCCACCGGTTGGTCCGACACCTGGATGCTGTCGTCGAAGGCGGCCAACCCCAACTGCATGAAGCTGTGGATGGACTGGATCGCCTCGCCGTGGGCCAACGCCCAGGTCGCGGTCTACTTCGGTGAGGCCCCCAGCAATGCCAAGGCGTGCGAACTCGACGGCATGGCCGAGCACTGCACCACCTTCCACGCCGCGGAGGACGAGTACTGGAGTGATGTCTGGTACTGGACGACGGCCACCGAGGAGTGCCTCGACGGTCGCACCGGCGTGTCCTGCGTGCCGTACACCGAATGGGTGAACGCTTGGACGACGCTCCGCTCGTAGCGGAGCCCGCGTCGGCGGGCGGGAGGGCCAAAGGGCCCTCCCGCCCTTCGCGCGCCATCAACCGCTACTTCCACGGTCGGCGCAAGCTGGGTGTCGCCACCCTGCTGGGCCTGCCCCTGTCGTGGATGCTGGTGGTGTACATCGGGTCGCTGGCGTTGCTGGTGGTGAGCGCGCTCTACCGGCTGCACCCGAGGACCCAGAAGCCCACACACGACCTCACCACCGACAACCTGCTCGCCGCGTTCAAATTCTGGGACAGCGACGTGTGGGACGGCGTCGTGTTTCCGTTCCTGCGCACTGCCGGCGTGGCGTTGCTGGTCACCGCCATCTGCGCGGCGATCGCCCTGCCGGTGGCCTTCTTCGTTGCCAAGATCGCCTGGAAGTGGTCGCGCCGCGGGTTGATCGTGGCGATGTTGCTGCCGCTGTGGGCCGGCTACCTCGTCAAGGGCTACGCGTGGCGGGCGATGGTGTCGCCGGCCGGTGGCCGTTTCGCCGCTGCCGGTAAGGGCGGCGGCGGCTTCCTCGAGAGCACGATCCACTGGACGCCCGGGTTCGGTCGTGTGGCGATCGTGCTGGCCGAGGTGTACCTGTGGCTGCCGTACATGATCATGCCGATCTACGCCGGCCTGGACCGCCTGCCCCCGTCGCTGCTCGACGCTGCCGGCGACCTGGGCGCTCGCCCGTTCCGCACGTTCCGTTCGGTGATCCTGCCGATGCTGAAGCCGTCGGTGGCCGCGGGCGCGATCTTCACGTTCTCATTGACGCTGGGTGACTACATCGTGCCCAAGATCGTCAACAACGGCACCGAGCGGTTCATGTTCGGCTCGTCGATCGACGCTGTGCTCGGCGCCCCCAACCAGCCGCTCGCTGCCGCGTTCACGCTGTGGCCATTGGTGATCATCATCCTGTTCCTGTTGTCGATGAAGCGCGCCGGCGCGTTCGAGAGCCTGTGAGTAGCGCATGAAGATCTCGTTGCCCTCCAAGCTCGCCCTGGCGGCGTTCACCGGCCTCACGCTGTTGTTCTTGTACCTGCCGCTGGCCGTCGTGGCACGGCTGTCGTTCAACCCCACGAAGTCGGTGGGCTGGGGTGGCTGGAGCGGGTTCACGCTCGACTGGTGGCGCCAGGTGTGGGAGGTGGACGGCCCGAAGGACGCGCTGCTCGCGTCGTGCAAGGTGGCCGTGACGGCGATGGTGGTGGCCCTCGTGTTGGGCACGCTCGCGGCGATGGCGATGGCCCGCTTCCAGTTCTTCGGCAAGAACGCGGTGTCGTTCATCCTCGTGCTGCCGATCGCCCTGCCGGGCATCGTCACCGGTATCGCGATGCAGAACACGTTCAGCCGCACGATCGATCTGGGGTTGTTCTCGTTCCGCGTCGGCTTCGGGTTCCACGCCGTCGTGATGGCCCACGCGACGTTCTGTGTCGTGATCGCGTTCAACAATGTGGTGGCCCGTCTGCGCCGCTCGTCACCGAACCTGCTGGAAGCATCGGCCGACCTCGGGGCCCAAGGCACGCAGACGTTCCGCTATGTCACGTTCCCGCTGATGCGATCGGCGCTGGTGGCCGGCGGCATTCTTGCGTTCGCGCTGTCGTTCGACGAGATCGTGGTCACCACGTTCACCGCCGGCGCAGGTTTCGAGACGCTGCCCAAGTGGATGTTGGCGCAGCTCAGCAACCGCCAGAACCCGCTGTTGCCGTACGTGATGGCCACGCTGGTGATGGTGGTGTCGATCCCGCTGGCCTGGCTGGCGCAACGGCTCAGCGAGGGTGGCACGGACCACTGACCCCCACTCGATCAGGGGTAGCGTGGCCCAGTCATGGAGCTGATCTATCTCATTGCCATCGCTGCTGTCCTGGTGTTCGGCATCGGCGTCGTCGTCCTCAACCGTCGGCGTAGCGCTGCCGCG
The DNA here is from genome assembly GCA_030645495.1 of Actinomycetota bacterium. Taxonomy (GTDB): domain Bacteria; phylum Actinomycetota; class Acidimicrobiia; order Acidimicrobiales; family Ilumatobacteraceae; genus UBA668. The sequence continues at coordinate 85,250 of JAUSLV010000019.1, read as the reverse complement.
CCGGCACCCGCACCGAAGGCCGCCGCGCCACGACCGGTGAAGCCGCCGCCGCCGGCGAAGGACGGCACGGCGGCCGCCGCCGTGCGCGCGGAACCCGAGCACGTGCCCGAGCCGCTCGACCTCGGTGGTGAGCGGCCGACGTTCCGCTCGCGCATGTCGAAGGCCCGTTCGGCCCTCACCGGCACGTTGCTGGGCATTCGCAGCCGCACCGGGATCACGACCGAGACCTGGGACGACCTGGAGGAGGCGCTGCTGCGCGCCGATGTGGGCGTGCGGGTCACCGACGAGCTGCTCGACGGCCTGCGCACTCGGGTGAAGGCCAAGGAGATCATCGAGCCCGGAGCGCTGCTCGATGCCCTGCAGGCCGAGATGGTGTCGCGCCTCGACGGTGCCGATCGCGAACTGCATCTCGAACCCGGCCCGGCCGACGAGCCCAACGTGTGGCTGTTCGTCGGCGTCAACGGTGTGGGCAAGACCACCACCATCGGCAAGGTGTCGGCGCTGCAGGCGCAGGCGGGGGTCAGCGTGCTGATGGCCGCCGGCGACACGTTCCGCGCTGCTGCGGCCGAGCAGCTCACCACGTGGGCCGAACGCAGCGGCGCCGAGATCGTGCGCGGCAAAGAGGGTGGTGACCCCAGCTCGGTGATCTTCGATGGCATCGAGCGCGCTGCTGCGAAGGGCATTCAGCTGGTGTTGGCCGACACCGCCGGCCGGCTGCACAACAAGACCAACCTGATGGACGAGCTGCGCAAGGTGCGCCGCGTCGCCGAGAAGGGCCGCGGGCGTGTCACCGAGGTGCTGCTGGTCATCGACGCCACCACCGGCCAGAACGGCCTCACCCAGGCGCGCGAGTTCGGCGCGGCCACCAACGTGGGAACCGAGGGTTCGGGCGTCACCGGCGTGGTGCTCACCAAACTCGATGGCTCGGCCAAGGGTGGCATCGTGTTCGCCATCGAGACCGAGCTGGGCCTGCCCGTGAAGCTGGTGGGCCTCGGCGAAACCATCAACGACCTGGTGCCGTTCGACCCCACCGAGTTCGTCGACGCCCTCGTCACCCTCGACTGACTCACTCGCCCAGGTTCGCGAACCTTTCGGGAACCGCGGCGTGGCGAGCGAACGTCTATTGGTCGAGCACTCGTGAACCCCATGCCCCGACCCGAAAGGACCGCCATGCTCCGCTCCCGCCGCATTGCCCTCATCGCCGCCATCTCTGTCTTCGCACTCGCGAGTTGCAGCGACAGCCCGAATTCCACCCGTGGTGCCGGTCCTTCCGTCATCCGCCTCGGCGCAGGTGGCAGCGCAGCTGACGCCAACAGCGCCGAAGGTGCCCCCGCCGCCGACAAGATGATGGCCCTCCAGGCCTTCGAGTTCATCGTCGACGGCACCCTTCCGGAACTCGCCGGTAGCGCGAACGCGTGGCGACTGTCCGCCGGCCAGAGCGTCGACAAGGATCAGGTGGCCAGGATGGCCGCGGTCCTGGGCGTGGAGGGCGACGTGCGCGAGCTGCCCGCCGACCAGGGCGGCGGCTGGATGGTGGGCAATGCCGACTACTCGGGTGCCAACCTCACGGTCAGCGCCGACGGCATGCTGAGCTGGTGGTTCAATCCCGACCCGTCGGTGTATGGCGAGGTCAGGTCCGACTGTTCGGTGTCGTCCGTCGAGCCCGACACGTCGGTCGGCAGCGGCAGCACCACCGACACGGTGCTGGTGGACCCCGCGATCGAGACCCCGGCATGCGAAGAGGTGGTGCCTGAGGCACCGGCCAACGTGCCCGACGCTGCCGCGGCCGAATCGAAGGCTCGCGCGCTGATGGCCGACCTCGGCTACGACGCGACGGACTACGAGTTCGAGACCTATGCCGATGAGTGGAGTGCCAGCGTCACTGCCTACTTGATGATCGAAGGCCTTCGCAGCCCGCTCAGCGTGTCGATCGGCTTCGGCGGCGAAGGTGCCGTCACCTGGATGTCCGGTTCGCTGGCCACCCCCGAGCCGGCCGGTGAGTACCCGCTGGTCGGCACCGAGGCCGGGTTGGCCCGCCTCAGCGACGGTGCCTGGATGGGCTATTACGGCGGCCCGATGGTGAAGGAAGCCTCCACCAGCGTCGAGCCCGCCGCCGACATGCCTGCCGATCAGACCGCGGTCGAGACCACGGTCGAGGATCCGTTCGTCAACGACACGGTGCCGGCGGAAGCCCCTGTATGCGACCCGGCCGCCGACTGTGTTCCCGACACCTACCTGCCGCCCGAGCCGATCACCGTGCATGTCGATGACGTGCAGCTGTCGCTGACGATGGTGTGGGACGTGGACGGCACCGTGTGGCTGCTGCCGGCCTACTCGTTCCTGTCCACCGACGGTGGCATGTATACGGTGGTCGCGGTCGACGACCAGTTCGTCGAGCTGCCCGATCCGGGCGTGCTCATCGATCCGATGCCGGTCGATGAGGGTTCCGGCACCGGCGACACCGCCGCCCCGGCACCCGCCGATCTCGATGCGGCCGCCGGTCAGCTGCTGGGCGTGGCCGAGGCCGACGCTGCGAAGGTTGCCGAGCAGTTCGGCTGGACCGTGCGAGTCGTGAAGCGTGACGGCGAGCAGTTGGCAGTGACGATGGACTACAACGAGAGCCGGGTGAACGTGGTCGTGGAAGACGGCGTGATCACCGCCGTCGACAGCATCGGCTGACCGACACAGCGAACCGCTCGATCACGTCGACCGCCTCGGCCGGGTACCTTCCCGGCCGGGGCGGTAGCGTTCCACACCGCATGTTCGATTCCCTGTCATCCCGTCTCGAAGGCATCGTCAAGCGTCTGCGCGGCAAAGGTCGTCTCACCGAGGACGACGTCGACGAGATGCTGAAGGAGATCCGCACAGCGCTGCTCGAGGCCGATGTCAACGTCGGTGTCGTGCGCAACGTCGTCGGCCGCATCCGCGAGCAGGCGATCGGCGCCCGCCTCAGCGAGGTGCTCGATCCCGGCCAGCAAGTGATCAAGATCGTCAACGCCGAGCTGACGGCGATGCTGGGCGGCGAGACGCTGAAGATCCACTACGCCAGTCGCCCGCCCACCGTGATCCTGATGGCCGGTCTGCAGGGCTCTGGTAAGACCACCAGCTCGGCCAAGCTGGCCCGTTGGTTCAAGGGCCAGGGTCGCCAGCCGCTGTTGGTGGGCGCCGACCTCCAGCGACCTGCCGCCGTCGAGCAGCTGCGCACGCTGGGCCGCCAGATCGATGTGCCGGTGTTCAGCCAGCCCGGCGACCCGGTGGAGACCGCCAAGCGCGGTCTGGAGGAAGCTCGCCGCCTCGGCCGCGACGTGCTGATCGTCGACACCGCCGGCCGCCTGGCGATCGACGCCGAGTTGATGGAGCAGGTGCGCCAGATCTCCAGCGTCATCCAGCCCAACTACACCTTCCTCGTCATCGACGCGATGACCGGTCAAGACGCGGTGGGCGTTGCCGAGGCGTTCCACAACACGCTGGCGATCGACGGCGTGATCCTCTCCAAGCTCGACGGCGACGCCCGCGGTGGTGCGGCGCTCAGCGTGAAGGAAGTGATCGGCCGTCCGATCGCGTTCGCCTCCACCGGCGAGAAGCTCACCGAGTTCGACCAGTTCCACCCCGATCGCATGGCCGGGCGGATCCTCGGCATGGGCGACGTGCTCACGCTCATCGAGCAGGCCGAGCAGCACTTCGAGAAGGACCAGGCCGAGAAAGCCGCCGAGCGGTTGATGGAGGGCGAGTTCACGCTGGAGGACTTCCTCGAGCAGATGCAGTCGCTGAAGAAGATGGGCCCCCTCGGCAACCTGATGGGGATGATGCCGGGCATGCCCAAGGAGATGAAGGACGCGCAGATCGGCGACGATCAGCTGAAGCCGATCGAGGCGATCATCAACAGCATGACCCCGCTGGAGCGGCGCAAGCCCGAGCTGATCAACGGCAGCCGACGCAACCGCATCGCCACCGGCAGTGGCACCACGGTGGGCGACGTGAACCGCCTGGTGAAGCAGTTCGCCGAGATGCAGAAGATGATGAAGCGCTTCGGCGGCATGGCCAAGCAGCAGCGGGGCAAGGGCAAGAAGGGGAAGGGCGGGGGTCGGGCGATGCCCGGCCTGCCCGGCGGCTTCCCCGGCATGCCCGGCGGCTTCCCCGGGATGCCCGGCGGCCCCACTCAACTCGGTCAGGGACTGCCCGGTGCACCGGGTGGCTTCGGCCCGTTCAATTGATAGCCTTACGTGGTTTCTATTTCGACACCCACCACGTCCTTCCCAGGGAGCACTGAAGTCGCATGGCAGTAAAGCTGCGCCTCACTCGAGTCGGCAAGACCAAGCAGCCGCAGTATCGCATCGTCGCGGCCGACAGCCGTTCGCCGCGTGACGGTCGGTTCATCCAGATCGTGGGCACCTACAACCCGCGTACCGAGCCGTCGACGCTGAACGTGGACAACGCCAAGGCCGTCAAGTGGCTGCTCGATGGCGCGCAGCCCACCGAGCGCGTCAAGAAGTTGCTCGAGATCTCGGGCGCGTGGGCCGAGTTCGGCACCGCTCGCGCGGCGAAGTAACTCGGTCGCTGCTGTGACCGACACCGAGTCGACCCACGACGCGAGCGCTGCGTCGGCCCCCACCGCCGTCGCCGTGCTCACGCACGTCGTGCGTTCGATCGTCGACGATCCCGAAGCGGTGGTCGTCGAGACCTCCGCCAACCGCGGCAAGGTGCGCCTCGAAGTGCGCGTCGGCCCCGGCGACCTCGGGCGCGTGATCGGCCGTCGTGGCCGTACGGCGCAGAGCATCCGCACCGTGGTGCGTGCTGCTGCCACCCGCGACGACGTCGAAGTCGACGTCGACTTCGCCGACTGAACCGAGCCATGCTCGAAGCCCACGATGCTTGAGGTGGGCCGTCTCGGCCGCGCCCATGGGGTGCGCGGCGAGATCTATGTCGACCTGCTCACCGATCGCACCGAGCGTGTGGCGGTCGGGGCGCGTCTCAAGGCCGGCGACAAGTGGCTCACCGTGGCCGCTGCTCGGCGTGCGGCCGATCGTTGGCTGGTTCGCTTCGAAGAGATCCCTGATCGCACGGCCGCCGAACACCATTCGGGCATGCGGCTGTCGGCCGAGCCGCTACCGGCCTCCGATCACGAGGGCCTGTACGTGCACGAACTCGTCGGCGCGCGCGTGGTGGGCGTCGACGGCACCGACTACGGCCCGTGCGTGTCGGTGCTGGCCAATCCGGCCCACGACATCCTCGAACTCGAGAGTGGTGGCCTGGTGCCGATCGTGTTCGTGCAGTCCGTCGAGGGCGGTCGCATCCTGATCGACCCGCCCGAAGGCCTGTTCGACCTGTAACAGGGTCAGCGGATGCGCTGCACCTCGACGACGGCCGCCACGGGGATCGGGCCGTACACGTGGGGGAACGGCTCGGGTGCTCCGCCCAACTGCTCGTACACCACCGGCGCGGCGAGCAGCGTCTCGTCGATGTGCAGTAGCAGCAGCTCGGGGGTATCGGCGTAGAAGCGCACGACGGTGGCCGGCCACTGCGCAGCGGTGCTGCAGTGGATGAACCCCTCCTCGGCCAGGCTGACGCCGGTGGTGGAACTGGTGTGCTCGCCCGCAGCCTGCGAGGCGGCCCAGGTGGCGGGGTCGGTGAGGTGGAAGATCATCCCCCGTAGGCTTGCAGATCAATGCGCATCGATGTCTTCACCATCTTCCCCGGCCTGGTGGACACGTTCTGCGCGGAGAGCCTGCTGGGCAAGGCACGTGGCACTGGCCTGCTCGATCTACGCCTGCACGACCCACGCGAGCAGACCTCCGACGTGCACCGCACCGTCGACGACGCTCCCTTCGGCGGCGGCGCCGGCATGGTGATGAAGGCCGAGCCGCTGTTCGCCGCGGTCGAAGCCGCCCAGCCGCCGCGGCCGCTGTACCTGTTGGGGCCTGGTGGCCGACGCTTCGACCAGGCGATGGCCCACGAGCTGGCCGCGCTGCACGATGGGCGGGAGGGCGGGCAGGTTGATGAGCCCTCGAGGGGCTTCTCCTTGCTGTGCGGGCGCTACGAGGGGGTCGACCACAGAGTGCGCGAGCACCTGGTGGATGGCGAGCTGAGCGTGGGCGACGTGGTGTTGAACGGCGGCGAAGTGGCGGCCTGCATGGTGATCGAGGCCGTCGTGCGCCTGCTGCCGGGGGCGATGGGCAATGCTGCCAGCCCCGTCAACGAGAGTTTCGGGGCCTCCGGGTTACTGGAGGAGCCACAATTCACCCGCCCGGCCGAGTTCCACGGGTGGCCGATCCCGGAGGTGTTGTTGGGTGGCAATCACGCCCGCATCGCCAGGTGGCGCAGGGCACAGGCGCTGCATCGCACCCTGCGCTACCGCCCCGACCTGCTGCCCGGCGGGGTGGACGGGCTGGCGGAAACCGACCGGCGCTTGTTGGAAGAGTTCCCCTCTCTCACCTATCCTTGAGCGTTCCCTGTACGACCGCTGTAAGAGAGTCCGCGCCATGAAGTCCACCGATTTTGTCGACAGCCAGTCCATTCGCACGGACATCCCGCACTTCGGGCCCGGCGATGAGCTGAAGGTGCACGTGAAGGTCGTCGAGGGCAACAAGGAGCGCGTGCAGGTGTTCCAGGGCAGCGTCATCGCTCGTCAGGGCAGTGGCGTGCAGGAGACCTACACGGTTCGCAAGGTCAGCTACGGCGTGGGCGTCGAGCGCACCTTCCCGGTGCACACCCCCACGGTGCAGAAGATCGAGGTCGTGAAGCGCGGCGACGTGCGTCGCGCCAAGCTGTACTACGTGCGCGATCGCGTGGGCAAGGCTGCCAAGATCAAGGAAAAGCGCGACGCCTGATCGGCGTTACGCATCGGTGTGAAAAGCACCCACATTGAGTTCTGACGACCTGGAGAACTTCGAGGCCGAGCGCGAGCTCCAACTCGCTCAGGAGTACCAAGACGTCGCGGCCATGTTCCGCTACGCCGTGGAAACCGAGCGCCGTTTCTACCTGGCGAACGATGTGAAGCTCACCGTTGGTGGCGACGCAGCGCGTCCGGTGATCGAGGTGGAGTTGACCGACGCATGGGTGTGGGACATGTACCGCCGGACCCGGTTCGTGCCGAAGGTTCGGGTGCTGACGTTCAAGGACGTCAACGTGGAAGAGCTGCCCTCGACCGAGATCTAGGCCCTGCAGCTTCTAGCGGGCGAGATCTGAGCAGCCAGGCGCGTGGCCGGTTCGGCGAGAACGAGGCCGCGCGATGGTACGTGCGCCACGGCTACCGAGTGCTGGCCCGCAACTGGCGCTGTTCGTTCGGCGAGCTCGACCTCGTGCTGGCCGGCGACGGGTGCATCGTGTTCTGCGAGGTGAAGGCGCGGGCCTCGGCCGAGTTCGGCGGGCCGGAAGGCGCGGTGCATTGGGCCAAGCAGCGCCGGCTGCGGCGCTTGGCCGCGGCCTGGCTGGCCAGCGAGCGGCCCGCCGGCCTGTTGGAGGTGCGCTTCGACGTCGCTGCCGTGGTGGGTGCGAAGGTGCACGTGATCCAGCACGCCTTCTGATCGCACCGAGGCCTGCCGCCCACGGTCGGGCGCGCAGCGTCTCAGCCCAGGAAGGCCCACACCAGAAGGCCGATGGTGACGAGCGTGGCGGCCGCCATCACCACGTAGTCGCCACGCTTCACGACCTTCGGACGAGTCGAATCGAAACCCATCGTTCCAGTATGGCCTGCCGCCACGGACGCACCCATGGTCAGTAGCGTGGCGCGATGCGAAGGATGCTGCTGGCGTGTCTCGGCCTCGCGGCCGCCGCGCTGGCATTCGCGCCGGGCGAGCCGGTGGCAGCCGGCACGCAACCGGTGCCCGAGCCGGCCGCCCCGGACACCACGCTGCCGGCCCCCGACCCCAACGCCCCGGCCACCTCGCTGGCCCCACCGATGGGGCCGCTGATCGTGGTGCCCGCAGGGTGTGCCGTGCCGGCGCCGGCGCTCGCCGTATTCACCGGCACGGTCACCGCGCTCGACGACCCCGACCAACCCACCACCGCTCGCTTCCTGGTGGACCGTCAGCTGTACGGCGACCTCGGGCCGTACCTGATCGCCGGCGAGACCGACGTGCTCTACGGCGAGGAGGCGCGCTTCTTGGCGACAGGCGGCGAGTACATCGTCGGGGTTCGCTCCGACGAGGCGACCGGTCGGCTGCTGAGCACGGTTCGCGAACAGGCACCGTTGTTCGGTGGCGATGCCGTGATCGGGTTGAACGACGGAGATACGGAGTGCCCGCAGCTCGAGGATCCGGTGCGCACGTTCCTCGCCGGCGGCGACCCCGTGGACACCGGAGTGCTTGCGCCGCTGAAGGGCGAGGGCGATGCGTTGGTGTGGGCGCTGGTGAAGCCGTTGCTGATGGCCCTCGTCGCGCTGATCGCACTCGTGCTGCTGAAGCAGGCGGCGTTCGCCATGGCCCGCTCGTTGCGTGAATCGTCCGACCTGCCCTCGGGGCCGCTGCCCCCGGTGTCCGCGCAGCACCCGGCGCGCCCGCTGGTGCGTGCGCACCCTGCCCGGCCGCCGACGCGTGGGCCGGCTCAGCCGTCCTGAGCCAACTGGCCGCGTAGCGAGGCCTGCAGCGACGGGAAGTTGGGCACCTCCACCTGCTCGGCCGCGCCGCTGGTGCGGCACATCACCAGCACGCCGGCGGTGATCGGCTCGCCCACCAGCTGCGACAGCGCCACCCCGTACGCGGCGAGTTGCACGCCGTAGCGGCGCAATCGATCGTCGCGGTCGGGGCCCGCTGCCACCTGGTCGGTCTTGTAGTCGACGATCACCAGGCCGTGTTGCGGGTGGCGAACCAGTAGATCGATGTAGCCCTCCACCACGGTGTCGCCCACGCTGGCGGCCACGAACAACTCGCGCCAGTGGGTGCCCTGCACGCCGGCGGCGACGATCGGCGCCGCGAGTGCCGAGCGGGCCAGCTTCTCGATCGTGCGCTCGTGGCCGAACACGCCCTCCGACGCGGCTTGGGCCGCAGCGAGCGAAGCGATGTCGTGGCCGTCGGTGAGGTCGGCGAACTGCAGCACGGCATGCACGGCGCGGCCCACGGCGGTGCCGTACCGGCCGCGCTGCCACGGCGGCAGGTCGAGGTCGACCGGATCCTTGGCAGCACCGGGGTCGGTGGCCGCGGCAGGGTCGTGCAGCCGGGTGGCCAGCGTGGTGGCGCTGAGCGCTGCCGGGCGGCTGGCGACGGCCAGATCGGCGTGCCAGGTGGCCGCCCATTGCAGCTCGTCGGCCCACGGCAGTTCGCTGGGCGGCGCGGCAGTGGCCGGCAGCACCGCAGCTGTGGGCGTGAACACCAGGTGTTGCGCCTCGGCGCTGGCCTCGGCGAGCTCGTGCGCCGCCGAACCGTTGGGGGTGGGTGGCCGGTGACACGACACCACCAGGTGATCCATCGCGCGGGTGCAGGCCACGTAGAGCAGGCGGCGACGCTCGGCGTCGCCCATCGCCTCGTCGATCGGGGCGAACTGTTGGTACGTAGGGTCGTCGGGCGACGACAACGCCCAGCCGTCGGGCGTCCACACGACGCGGCGGCCGGCTTGTGAACGGCCGCGGGTGGTGAGGCCCGACACGATCGTGATCGGGAACTCGAGGCCCTTCGCCGCGTGCACGGTCATGATCCGCACCACGTCGTGGTCGGTCTCGGGCAGCACGGTCTCGGCGACGAAGCGGCCCTCGTCGCCTTGCAGGCGGGTCCAGAGCAGGTAGCGGCGCACACCGTGGCCACCGGCCTCGCTCCAGGCCCTGGCCTGGTCGATGACGAACCGCACTCGGCGCCACACGTCGCGACTGTCGCGACGGGCGAGCGCGAGTTCCATCACGCAGCGCTCGTGCACCAGCCACGACAGCAGCTGCGACGGCGTGCTGAAGCGAATGCGGGCCTCGACCTCGCCCAGGCAGCGCAGGCCGACGGCCACCGGATGATCGGCCAGCTCGCTGGGCAGGTCGTGCCACGACCAGCGCTGGCCGTGCTGCACCTTCCACTCGTAGAGGTGACGATCGCTGCAGCCGAACAGCGGTGTGCGCAGCACCGAGGCGATGGCCAACTCGTCGGTGGGATCGTCGGCGGCACGCAGCGCCAACATCAGCGCGCGCACTTCTGGCGCGCCGTACACCAGCGAGCTGTTCTCGGCCCGGTAGGGCACGCCGGCTGCCACGAGCGCAGCCTGCAGCGCGGGCAGTGACAAGCGCGAGGGCAGCAGGATGGCGATGTCGCCGGCGTTGCACTTGCGCAGCGAACCGTCCTGGAACACGTGCCAGCCTTCGGTGAGCGCCTGCACCACGATCGCGGCCACGTCGGCGGCCTCGCGCTCGCGCAGCATCTCCGCGCCGGCGCGGCCGAGGTCGGTGTGCGGCTCGGCACCCAGCACGGTGACAGTGCCGTGTGCGTGCTCGCCGCAGCGGGCGGCCACCAGCGGCTCGTAATGGGGCTGGATGCCCTCTTGCGGCTGGATGAGGTTGGCCATCGTGGTGTTGACCCAGCGGATGACCGGCTCGGCGCTGCGGAAGTTGGCCGACAGCGTGGCCGAGGTGGCGCCGATCTGGTCGCGAGCGCTGAGGAACTGCGCGATGTCGGCGCGGCGGAAGCGGTAGATGCTCTGCTTGGGGTCGCCCACCACGGTGAGGCGCCCGGGCAGCGGCTGCAGCGATCGCCAGTCGGCCGCCTGCCCCGCGGGCTGGGCGCTGATGCGCACGGCGAGTTCGAGCTGGATCGGGTCGGTGTCCTGGAACTCGTCGAGCAACAGGTGGGTGTAGCGCTGGTGCAACTGCGTGCGCACACCCTCGTGGTCGGCCACCATCCGCCGGGCCAGCACCAACAGGTCGTGGAACTCGAGCAGGCCGTCTTCGCGGCGGGCCTGCACCGAGCCGAGCGTGAACTCGCGCAACAAGGCGCCGATCGTGAGCCGCCGCTCCTCGTTGCACTGCACGATCGCCGCATGGGCGAGTTGCACGGCGATCGTGACATCGGCCTTGAACGTGGCCAGCATGTCGTCGCCGCCGTGGGCCTTCTTCCAGTTGGCGGTGTTGCCCTTCTTCAGGTACTTCGTGTTCTCGATGGCCACGAGGCGGCGCAGGAGCTCGCCGAACGGCAACCTACCGGTGAACGCCTGCGCGTGCTCGCGGAACTCGTCGCGCACTGCGGTCTGCAGGTCGCCGTCGGGTGGCTGGTGGGCGGCCACCGTGGCGCACGCTGCCGCCAGCCGGCGCTGGACTTGATCGGTGTCGGCCGGTGGGGGAGGTGTGGGGTCGACACGCTCGAACACGAGATCCCAGTTGGCCTGGAAGTCTTCGGCCATGCGGCGTACACCGCGCTCCACGTCGAACTTGTCGTACTGGCACAGCTCGACCAGGCGCACCGACGCCGGGTCGTCGAGCAGTGCTTCCAGGAAGTCGGTGAACCGCTCGTGGAAGGCGGTGGCGCTCTGCACCTCGTCGAGCACCTCGAAGCGGGGCGGTAGCTCGGCCTCGACCGGGAACTCGTTGAGCAGGCGGCGGGCGAACGCGTGCAGCGTGCCGATGGGGGCGGCGTCGAGGTCGGCCAGGGCAGTGTGAGCCAGCGCGTGCTGCGCCGGATCGGTGGCCTGCCGTGCGTGCTGCGTGAGCCGCTCGCGGACCTTCACCCGCAGTTCGGCCGCGGCCTTCTCGGTGAACGTGATGGCGGCGATGCTGCCGATGGGCACACCCGCCAGCACCAGGTGCAGGACACGCTGCACGAGCGCGGTGGTCTTCCCGCTGCCGGCGCCGGCCTCCACGAACAGCGTGGTGCCCAGCTCGCCGGTGACGATGTCGCGCTGCGCCTGGTCGGGCGGCAGCGTGTGGGCCGCGATGGAGGTGGGCGGCGACTCGGCCGCGAGGGAGGTGGCCGCGGTCGCGGCGGTACCCGCTGCCGGCTGGGGTTCGCCGCCGAACAGGTCGAGTTGCTCAGTCATCGCTGCCGCCGCCCACCGTGTCGTGGTCGTCGGCCAGGCCCAGCAGGGCCAGCACACGCGGGTCGGCTGCCTTGCGCTCGAACTCGGCCCATTGCTCGGCAGTGCCGAGGTTGTCGGGGTCGCAGTATTCGCACTGGGTGAACGACAGCTTGAACTGCGACTTGCCCGGCAGGGCGATGAACAGCCCCGAGCGAATGCCATCGAGCACGTGAGCGATGTGCTCGCCGATATGCGGCCACTGCGCGCTACCGATCGATGCGCCGCGGCGCTTGTACTCGGCCTTGGCGAAGAAGCCGTACTCGGCGAGCACCGGGGTGGCGGTGGGCGCACCGGTGATGGCGAGCGCCGCCGCGGCGTAGGCGGGCAGCTGGAAGCGCGTGCCGCCGGCGGTGGCGTCGGCATCGGAGATGCCCTTGTACGCGGTGTCGCCGCCGGTCTTGTGGTCGGTGACGACCAGGGAGCCATCGGCACAGCGGTCGATGCGATCGACCGCGCCGAGCATCGACACCGTGCCGCCGTCGGGTAGCGCGAGCACAGCGGGTGCCGTACCGGCGCGGCCGAAGCGGTGCTCGGAGGCCACCACCGTGGCGCCACGGGCCACCACGCGATCGCTGTCGTGGCGCAGCCAGGTGGCCAGCTCGTGGCGCTGGCGGCTCTGCTCCGCGGTCCAGAACGCGGTGCGCCCCACCAGGCCCAGCCGCTCGAGGTGGCGGGCCTCTTCGGTGAAGCACTGCAACAACGCATCGAGGTGTTGTGTGGTCCAGCCCTGCGGGCCGGGTTGCGGCAGCACGCCCTCGATCACCTGGCAGTGGAAGCGATCGAGTGCGCCGTGCACCAACGTGCCTCGGTCTCTGGGACTGATCTGCAGTTGCTCGTCGGGCTGCTCGACCGGCTTGATGCCCAGCACGTACTGCATGAACCACGCGTGCGGGCAGGCCACCCACGCTTCGAGCCGGGTGGGCGACACCGCGCCGCTGCCCAATGGCTCGATCACCAGCCCACCCAGATCGCCGTCGTATTCGGTGACCAGGTTGGAGGCCCGGGCGGCGAGCATCGCGGCGCCTGCACGGAGCGGCTGCAACTGCTGCGCCAGCGGGTGCTGCGCCAGCGGGGTGCCGGCGCGCACGGCGTGGCTGAGAGCCCGCAGCCGATGCTGCGCGACGGTGGCCGGGAAGCCGGCATCGGCGATGCCGGCGGCGAACGACGGCACGCTGCGGGCGGGCACCAGCTGTAGGGCCACGAGGTCGGCGATCCAGCGCGACGGCTGGCGCTGGGCGGTGGCCCGCAGATCGCCACGAGGGTGCAGTACCACGGCCCGCGGTGTGCCGGCGAGGACGGCCCACAGCTGCGTGCGCTGCTGCTCGACGGCCTCGGCATTCAGCGCCAGCCCGCCGTCGGTGAGTGCCCGATCCGAGTCGGACAGCAGCGCTTCGGGCGGGGGTGGAGCGGGCAGCAACCCCTCGCACGCGCCGACGGCCACCACGAGGTCGAACGACTGGCCCACGGCGAAGCTGAGCGGGCCGATGTGCACGCCCACCCCGATGCGGCCGATACGGCCGGGGGCGCCGAGCAACTCGGCCGCCAGCGTGTCGGCGAACACCGTGCGGGTGGTGGGCTCGGCCAGCGCATCGAGGCGGCCCAGCCGATCGAGCGCGGCCTGCACGGCTTGGTGCGCCTCGCCTTCCTCGGGCGGCAGTGCAGCCACGCCGCGGTGGCCACCCAGCCAGCGATGCAAGAGCGTGTGCGCGATGTCGGTCCAGTGCTGCCACGGGGCCACGGCGGCGGGTGCACCCAGCCGCTCGCGCAGCTCGGCCACGAACGACTGCAGCGTGAGCGCGGCAGCAGCGTTGCCCTCGCGCTGGGCGGCCACCTCGACCGCCGCGTATTCCTGCAGGCGAACATCCCAGTCGGCGTCGGCGGCGACGCCGGCATCGCGCGTGAGGCGCTCCCACCGCTGGCGCTGCACCTGGCTGCCGTCGGCCATGCGGGCAGGCACGTGGGCCAGCAGCGTGAACAGGTCGGCGCGGCGCACGCCCCGCCGATCGAGGCGCAGCACATCGAGCACCAGCCGCGCTGCCAACCGCTCGTGCAGGGCGATACCCGAGCGGCCGTTCCAGGGGATGCCGGCGTCGTAGAGGTGCTCGCCGACGAGACGCGCGTACGGCTCGTTGCGCGGCCACACGATGGCGATGCGGTGCAGTGGTGTGCCCTCGTGCACCGCGGTGGCCACCACCCGCACGGCCTCGCGCACCTCGTCGTCGGCGTCGGAGGCGTCGATGGTGTCGATGCGGGTGTGCTGCGGTGGGGCTGCCTCGCCCTCGATCACCACGACCTCGCCGTGTGCGGCCAACGCCTGCAGCAGCGCGGCTTCGGTGGGGCGCATGCGCTGCGGTAGGAACACGACCGTGCGAGTGGGTGCGAGGCCACCGGCCTCGGCCGCCATGCGCAGCAGATCGGCCTCGTCGTACCACTCGCGACGCAGCGTCTGTTGCACCGCCCGGTGGATACGAACCACATCGCGCGCCCGCGCCGAGCCGGTGTTGGCGATGCGCTGCACCACCTGCTCGGGCAGGTGGCGAAGATCGCGATGGCAATCGCGAAGGGCGTTGACCGTGGCCTGGTGATGAGCGATGAGGCGGAACATGCCCGGGTGCGCCACCAGCGCCTGGCGCACCGCGACATCGATGACCGGGGTGGAGAGCGGGCGGCGGCCCATCTGGGCCAGGCGGGGCCCGGCCAGCAGTTCGGCGAAGCGGAACGTGGTGAGGAACTGCGCGGCGGCCACGCCGCCGTTGGCCGCCAGCCACCGCCTCGCCGACACGCCGACCGCGTTGGAGTGCACCAGCACGGTGACGGGTGCCAGCGGATCGCCCTGTTGCACCTGGTCGATGGCCTCGCGCAATGCCTGCAGCGCGACCGTGCCGTAGGGGGAGGAGCGCCGCTGCAGTGCCACGCTGTGCACTCTAGGGAAGGGGCGCGCGACGGTGGTGCCCGGCGCCCGCCCTGCGATGAGCTGCACTCGTACGACGAGTTGTGCGGGGGTCACCGTGCCCGGCGGCCGGGTACTGTCTGGAGTATGGCCATCCCGAATGTTGACCGAAACTGATATGGCGGACGAAGACGCCCGCTGGAGTGCGAAAGCCATCGCACTCTATGGCGGTGTTTTGCTGACGGGAGGCACTATTGCACTTCTGCGGCTGCTGCTCGACGGAGTTGGCCTCCTGGCAGTCGCGGTGATCGTTGGTCTGATCGGCGGTGCCGGTGTCATGACCCTGCTCGGCCGCCTTGAACGCCGTCGGGCCAAACAGGCGTGGCCACTGCAGCGGCATGACGGTTCCGCCTGATTGGACGCGAGCGGTCCGTGGACCGGCGGTGAGCCTCCGCTGGACCCTGGGGCTCTGCCGCGTGCTGGTCAGCAGGTCAGCGCGGCTTCCGCACGCGTCCGCAGGTCGGTGACTGCGTGGGCCAGGCCTTCGGGGTCGCGGAACAGCGCGCTGCCGGCGACCAGCACGGTGGCGCCCGCGCCCACGGCAGCCGCTACGGTCTTCGGGCCGATGCCTCCGTCGACCTCGATCGCAACACGGTCGGTGAGGCCCTGCGCATCGATCATCGTCTTCAGCTCGCGGATCTTGGGTTCCATCGTGGCGATGTAGCTCTGCCCGCCGAAGCCCGGGTTCACCGTCATGATCAGGATCATGTCCACCAGGTCGAGCACGTGCGCGACGGCCGACACGGGCGTGGCGGGGTTCAGCGCCACTGCCGCCGTGGCGCCCAGCGAGTTGATCAGCCCCAGCGTGCGGTGCAGGTGGGTGCACGCCTCGGCGTGCACCGTGAGCCGTTGGCACCCGGCCTTCACGTAGTCGGCCGCCATGTTGTCGGCGGTGAGCACCATCAGGTGCGCCTCGAACGGCAGCGTGGTGTGCGCTCGGGCGGAGGCGATCACTGCGGGTCCGAAGGTGAGGTTGGGCACGAACTGGCCATCCATCACGTCCCAGTGGATGCGATCCACGCCGGCTGCTTCCAGGGCCGCGATCTCCTCGCCCAGGCGGGCGAAGTCGGCGGGCAGGACACTGGGGGCGATCTCGATCCTCGGCATCGCTGCGAGGGTAGTGCGCCGGCCGGGTGGGTGGGTAGTGAGCGGGCCGGGTGGGTGGGTAGTGAGCGGGGCGGACGGGTGCCGCGTCCGTAAGCTTCCGGCGTGCCCCACTCCGCCCGCGAACCCGACACAGCGGTCGTGCGGGTGGAGAAGATGGCTGCCGGCGGCGACGGCATCGCCCGCCTGGCCGATGGCCGGGTGGTGTTCGTGGAGGGTGGCCTCGCGGGTGAATCCGTGCAGGTGAGCGTGCACACGTCGAAGAAGGACTTCGCCCGCGCGACGGTGGTGGCGGTGCTCGAACCGTCGGCGCACCGGGTGGTGCCGCCGTGCCCCGAGGTGGCCCGCGGGTGTGGTGGGTGCGGATGGCAGCACGCCACCGCCGAGGGGCAGTTGGCCTGGAAGGTCGACATCGTCGCAGACGCGCTGCGGCGCACGGCCAAGCTGCCCGACGCCGTCGTGCGCCCCGGTGGCGGGGTGGGGCCGTGGGGATATCGCACCGGCATGCGCCTGGCGGTCGACCGCAATGGTCGCGTGGGCCTGCGTGCCGCCGGCAGCCATCGGGTGGTGGCCCTGGGGGAGTGCCCGGTTGCTGCTCCGGCGCTGTCGGCGCTGCTCGCCGACGTGCGCGTGCACGGCGCCGACGAGGTGTCGCTGCGCGTCGGCGTGTCCAGCGGCGAGGCCACCGCGCTGGCCCACGGCGACCGCGCCCGCATCGAGCGGCTGCCCGATCACGTCGCCATCGGGCCTGCCGCGGTGTTGCACGAGACGGTGGCCGGCCGCTCGCTGCAGGTGAGCGCAGCGTCGTTCTTCCAATCGGGCCCGCAGGCCGCTGAGTTGTTGGTGGCCGTCGTGCGCGAGGTGTGCGGCGACGCGTTGTCGGGGATGAGTGGCCCGCTGCTCGATGCCTACGGCGGCGGCGGGCTGTTCTCCGCCGGGCTGGGCGTGCCACAGGCGATCCTGGTGGAGAGCTCCACGTCGGCATGCGCGGATGCGCGAGTGAACGTGCCCAGCGCGGAGGTCGTCGAGTCGTTGTTCGAGCGCTGGGCGCCGCGGCCCGTCGACCTCGTGGTGGCCGACCCGGCGCGGGCCGGCCTCGGCCGCGAGGCCGTCGACGTGGTGGCCGCCACCGGTGCCGACTGTGTGGTGCTGGTGAGTTGCGACCCCGTGTCACTCGCGCGTGATTCTGCGCTGCTGGCCGCACACGGCTTCCGCCACGAGGGCTCCACCGTGCTCGACCTGTTCCCCCACACCCCCCACATCGAAGTCGTCACCCGCTTCACCCGCTGACACCCCGACGTGCGTGCTCCCCATTTCGGTCGGGATCCGGGGCTGGATCGTCTCCATCGCCGGAACGATCCAGCCCCAGACTCCTGAATGGAACGGATCAGCCCCAGAAGCCCAGCCGGCCGACGCACCGACCGTCAGCGGAGGCGTTGCATCGTGCGCTCGGCCTTGGCGAGGAAGGCCTCGCGGTCGGCAGCGGTGCAGCCGTCGATGCGGTACAGCGCCACCCACTTGGTGCGGGTGAGTGGGTTGCACAACACCCGCAGGCCACGGGTGACGACACGCTTGCCGCCTTCGCCCTGCAGCGTGTTGATCAGCTTCGACGAGCCGTGCGTGGTGACGGCCACGATGCGACGGATGTTCTTCAGCCGCGGGCGGATGCGGTTGGAGCCTTCCGGCAGGTCGTAGGCCACGCCGGTGACCCACACGCGGTCGATCCAGCCCTTCAACATGCCTGGCTGGCCGCTCCACCAGGTGGGGTACACCAGCACGAGCGCCTCGCACCACTGCAGGTCGGCCGCGTACGTGGCGATCTCGGGCTTGGTGTCGGGCGCGGCGAGGTGGTTGGTGCGCTCCCACGCGGACAACTCGGGGCGGAACCCGTCGGCGTACAGGTCGTTGAGGCGCGCCTCGTGACCACCGGCCTTCAGTCCGGCGAGCACACGGTCGCGCAATGCCGAAGCGTACGAACCTTCCACCGGGTGCGAGTAGACGACGAGCACCTTCACAGCGACCTCATCGTCTTCTCGACGCGAGCCAGGAACCGGTCGCGCTGGGTGGCCGTGGCCGTGTCGATCGCGTACAGCCCCAGCCACTTCGTGCGGCCGCGCAGCGAGGTGTTGAGCCGCAACGTGCGCAGCAGCGTGCGCCGGCCGTTGTCGTTGACCAGCTTTACATACGCCCGTGGCGAGCCGTACGTGCTGATGCCGACGATGCGCCGCACATGGGTGAGGCCGGGGCGTACCTTGCCCTTGGCGTTGAACACGAACCCCACGCCGGGCACCATCACCCGCTCGAGCCAGCCCTTCAGGATCGCCGGTTGTGCGCTCCACCAGGTGGGGTACACGAACACCATCGCCTCGGCGGCCTTCACCAGTTCGGTGTGCGCGGTGATCAGTGGGTCGATCAATGGGCTCTCGGAGTGGTACGCCCGGTGCTCGTCGGCGCTCATTGCCGCGCTCACGCCCAGCGCATACAGATCGAGCAGATCAACCGTGTGGCCGGCGGCCTGCAAGGCCGTCTCGGCCCGAGCCGCGAGCGCGTGGGTGAAGCTGTCGGTGTTGGGGTGGGCGACGATCAGCAGGACTCGCATCTCGACACCGACGTTAGTCCTGCGGCCTGCGCTCACCCGCGTTGCGCCGGCACCGAAGCGCGATGTTCATCGCCCGCCGGTGACGTCGAGGAACGTGCCCGTCACGTACGAAGCCTCGCTGCAGGCCAGCCACAGCACCGCCGCGGCCACCTCCTCGGGGGTACCCGAGCGCTGCATCGGCACCGTGGGGCGAACACGCTCCGAGCGGCCGTCCGGCGCGTGCACGTGGAAGTCGCTGTCGATCAGGCCCGGGCGCACGGCATTCACCCGCACACCCACGAGCGCGAGCTCCTTGGCCAGGCCGGTGGTCATCGTGTCGAGCGCGCCCTTCGACGCGGCGTAGTGCACCCACTCGGTGGCGCCGCCCAGCACTGCCGCCTTCGACGAGATGTTGATGATCGACCCACCGCGGCCACCCCGATCGGTGCGCATGCGTGCAGCTGCCTCGCGAGCGCACACGAACGCGCCGGTGACGTTGACGGCCCACAGCCGCTGCAGCATGTCGGCGTGCACGATGTCGAGCGTGCCGTAGCCACCGGCGATGCCCGCGTTGTTCACCAGTACGTCCAGGCGGCCGAACTGGTGGTCGATCGCGGCGAACATCGCCAGCACTGCGGTCTCGTCGGCCACGTCGGCCTGCACCGCGATCGCCTGCGAGCCTGCGGCGATCACGTCGGCAACGACCGAGTGCGCGGCTTCGGGGCGCGAGGTGTAGTTGACCACCACGTCGTAGGTCGGAGCCGCAGCGCGGGCGATCGCCGCGCCGATGCCCCGCGACCCACCGGTGACCAGCAGCACCGGCCGCTCAACCACGCAGCATCGCCTCCAGTCGGGCGCGCACCTCGGGCCACTCGCTGTCGATGATCGAGTACGCGGCGGTGTCGCGCACGGTGCCGGCGGTGACCAGGTGGCCCATCGACGGGCGGTGGCTGCGCAGGATGCCCTCCAGGCGGCCACCGATGCGCTCGATTGCAGCGCGGCTGCGCTCGTTGCGCGCGTCGGTGCAGATGGCCACGCGGAACACGCCCCACTGCTCGAACGCGTGGCGCAGCAGCAGCAGCTTGGCCTCGGTGTTGATCGGCGAGCGTTGTGCGTCGGTGGCCAGCCACGTGCCCCCGATCTCCACCTCCACCGGCGTGTCGCGGCCGGCCCACCACAGCACGTTCATGAAGCGCGTGCAGCCCACGGGTGCATCGTCGGCGACGCGCACCTGGGCGAACGGAACGGCGGTGTCGCGTTGCGCATCGCCGAGCAGGCCGTCGATGTATGCGGTCATCGCCTCGGCGGTGTCGGGCACCGCGGTGTGGCCGTACGTGCTGCGGTCGCGTGTGCCGGCGGCCAACAGCGCCGGCGCCAGGGCGTGCGTGAGCGGCACGAGGCGCATGTGGGTACCGATGAGGGAGAAGGGTTCGAGCCGCATGGAGGCACAGCTTCGCACTACCGTCCCGATCCATGCGTGTGGTTTCCTGTCAGGCCTTCGGTCCGGTTCGTGATCTCGTCGTGGAAGAGCGGCCCTCGCCGCCGGTCACCCCAGGGTGTGTGAAGGTGGCCGTTCGCGCCACCGGCGTGAACTTCGTGGACGGGTTGATGGTGCAGGGCCTCTACCAGGCCAAGCCGTCGCTGCCGTTCGTGCCGGGTGGTGAGCTGGCGGGCGTGGTCACCGAGTTGGGCGACGGCGTCACCTCGCACCAGGTGGGCGATCGAGTGTGCGTGATCATGCCGTCGGGTTGCTTCGCCGAGGAGGTGGTGGTGTTCGCCCCGATGGCGATGCGCTCGCCCTCCACGCTCACCGACGCGCAGGCCGCCACGTTCGTGCAGAGCTACGGCACGTCGTGGTTCGCGCTCACCAACCGGGTGCGCACCAGCCCCGGCCAGTCGCTGCTGGTGTTGGGTGCCGGCGGCGGCGTGGGACTGGCCGCGGTCGACATCGGTCGCTCGCTGGGGCTGCGCGTGATCGCCGCGGCCTCCAGCGCCGACAAGCGTGAGTTGGCGCTGCAGTACGGCGCCGAGTCGGTGATCGACACCACCACGGAAGACCTCAAGACCCGCGCCCGTGAGCTGAGCGGCGGGGGAGTGGACTACGTGTACGACCCGGTGGGTGGTGCGCTCGCCGAGCCGGCGGTGCGAGCGCTGGCCGACGACGGCCAGTACCTCGTGGTGGGCTTCGCCGCCGGCGACATCCCGCGGCTACCGCTCAACCTGGTGCTGCTGGGCAACCGGCGGATCGTGGGCGTGAACTGGGGCGGGTGGTTCATGAAGCACCTCGAGCAGAACGCGGTCTTGCTGGCCGAGGTGACGGCTGCGATCGAGCGTGGCGAGCTGCACCCCGTGGCCCCCACCGAGTACCCGTTCGCCGACGCCGTGCGCGCCTTGGAGGATCAGGTGCAGCGACGCGTGGCCGGCAAGGCGGTGTTGGTGCCGTAGCAGCAAAGAAGCAGGTCAGAGATTCTGACCTGCTTCCTGTGGTGGTGCGCCCCCTGGGTTTCGAACCCAGAACCTGCGGATTAAGAGTCCGTTGCTCTGCCGTTGAGCTAGAGGCGCAGTGGCGTGAAGTGTAGGGCTCACGCAAAGTGGCCCGACACTTCACTCCTTGGGGTGACCGACGGGTTTCGAACCCGCGACCCTCAGTACCACAAACTGATGCTCTACCAGCTGAGCTACGGCCACCATGAAGGCCAGCAGTGTGCCACATGTGCGGCCGAATTCCACCATGACATTCGTCGGCGGGCGCTGTGGGCGCAGGCGCGCATCACCCGTCGTTCGCCGTTCGGTGTGCACTTGTTCACGACGGATTCCGTCGTGAGCTAGGCTTATCGGAACGGAATCCGGAGGAGATCATCCATGAGCGCGACGGAAAGCATTCCCACGCGTGAACTCGCCGAGCGGGCAAAGGCCATCACCAAGCGTGAGCTCGGCGTCTACATCGATCGCACCAAAGGTTCGCAACGGGCCACCGAGCGGGCACGCCTCGTGCTGCCGATGGGTGTGCCCAGCAGTTTCCAGGCCTACGACCCGCACCCGATCGTGGTTCGCCGGGCGCAGGAGGCGTGGATGGAAGACGTCGACGGCAACCGCTACGTCGACTTCGACATGGGCTACGGCGCCCTGTTCTCCGGCCACTGCCACCCCGCGGTGCGCCGGGCGGTCGAGGCGCAACTCGACAACGGCACACTGTTCGTCACCCCGTGCGAGATGAACGCCGAGGTCGCCGAGCTGCTCGGCGATCGCTACGGCCTGCCGATGTGGCGCTTCACCAACTCGGGCACCGAGGCCACGATGGACGCGATCCGCGTCGCTCGTGGAGTCACCGGGCGCGAGAAGATCGTCAAGGTCGAGGGCGGCTACCACGGCCACCACGACGAAGTGATGATCTCGATGAAGCCGCCGGTCAGCGAGGCCGGCCCCGCCGATTCACCGCGTGCCATCCCGTCCACGGCCGGCATCACCCGCGCGGTGCTGCGCGACACGCTGGTCGTGCCGTACAACAACCTCGAAGCGCTCGAACGGGTGCTCAAGGCCGGCGACGTGGCGTGCTTCATCGTCGAACCGGTGATGGAGAACATCGGCATCTGCAAGCCGTTGCCCGGCTACCTGGAAGGTGCCCGGGCGCTCACCCGCAAGTACGGCACGATGCTGATCTTCGACGAGGTGAAGACGGGCATCACCGCCGGCTGGAGCGGCGCCACGGGCGTGTTGGGCGTGCAACCCGACCTGGTGGCGCTGGCCAAGAGCATCGGCGGCGGGCTGCCGCTGGGTGCGTTCGGTGGTACCCGCGAGTGCATGGACCAGATTTCGATGGGCAAGGTGCTGCACCTGGGTACCTACAACGGCAACCCGTTGTGTATGGCCGCGGCCAAGGCGGTGCTCACGGAAGTGTGCACGCCCGAGGCCACCGACGACACGATCGCCCGCAACCGCCTGCTGCTCGATGCCTGCGACACCATCATCGCTCGCGCCGGGCTGCCGGCGCACACGGTGCAGTTCGGTGCCAAGGGTTGCGTCACGTGGGCGCCTCAGCCGATCACCAACTACCGCGACTACAAGGCCACCGACTTCGACCTTGCGTTCGCACAGTGGATGCACGGCATCAATCGTGGTGTGCTGCTGCCGCCCGGTCTCGACGAGCAGTGGCTGATCTCGGTGTTGCACACCGACGCCGATGCGCTGCGCTACGCGACGGTGTTCGGCGAGTTCGTCGACGAGCTGATCGCCTGACGGCGCCGCACCCATCAGGGGTGTGTAGCCGTCGGCCGCGATCAGCTCCAGCGGCGATCCTCGTTGTAGCGGAAGGTGCTGATCGGTTGGCTCCAGCGGCGACGCTGACGGCGCATGCCGCCGAGAGCGATGAGCGCGCCCGCGCCGGCGATCAGCAGCACTTCGAGGACGATCAGCAGCGGGATGGAATCGTCGGCCATTCCAGCGGGCAGGTTCGACCACGAGCTGTCGGCCAGCATCGGCAGCACGAACCGGGGCACGAGATAGCCGACGATGGCCACCAACAACGCGATCACGATCAGGCCGAGGGCCAGGCTGCGGAACAGGGTTTCCTTCTCGGGGTGCGACGCGAACGCGATCAGCGCCAGCAGCAGTGCCACCAGGGCCAGGATCGGCACCAGCCAATCGAGCACGTGGTTGATGAGCGACAGCGACTTCACCTCCTCCACGGGAAGCACGATGATGGTGATACCCATCGCGGCCTCGTTGCGCACGATCGGCACGAGCATCTCGCCGGTGATCTCCACCGGGGCATCGGTGTCGCCGATCATCCGGGCATGAGCGTCGTGCACGATCTTGGAGAACAGCTGTGGGCCGTCGGTGTAGTACCCGTTGGCCACCTTGGTGATCAGCCGTCGTAGGCGCTCGATGTCGTGGAGCGGATTCTCCGACGTGGTGGGAACCACGAATGTGGCCGTGTTGTCGACGATGAACTTGACGATCTCCTTCTCCAAGGTGCTGTCGTCGAGCACCACCGCCGCCGATTCGCTGGAGAGGTCCGGGTCGAACGCCGCGCGTTGCATGAGGAAGCCGCTGAGTGCGAGACCTGCACACGCATACGCAATTCCGAACAACAGCCCGGCAAGAGATCTTCGCACCCAATGAGTCTGGCTGGTCCCGGCCCAGTTTTCTATGCATTGGATCATCGATACCATGGGGGGTATGAACCCCCCGGTGTCCTCACCTCTCACCATGTTCCGACGGGCGATCCTGCTGTCGTGCCCCCTGTGCGGGAAGCGTCCGTGCACGATGCGGCGCTGGATGGGCCACCGCGATCGTTGCCCGTCGTGCGGCATCCGCTGGCACCGCGAGCACGGCTTCGAGCTGGGCCCGATCGCCCTCAATGTGGTGTTCACGTTCTTCACGCTGGGCGTCAGCATGGTGATCGCGTTCATCGCCACAGCGCCTGACTTCCCGGTGGCCACGCTCACGATCTCGATGATCGCCGGTGCGATCGTGGTGCCGCTGCTGTACTACCCGTTCACGTTCCTGCTGTGGCAGGCGTTCGATCTGCAGGCTCACCGGCCCGACGAGCGCGAGCTCGCCGAGGCCCGCGAGAGCGTCGCGGCGTCCACCGACTGAACCTTCTCGTCGCTGATCCGGGAAATGTTGCCGGGAATGCTTGATCGAACGACTGTTCGTAGTTACACTCATGTCGTTCGAACAACCGCACCCCGGGTCCGGGTCGGCAGCCCCTCTCGGGGAACCCTGTCACACCCCTTCCATACGGTGCACCCCACGGCAGGCACCCTGCCGGATTCCACCGGTCGGCAGCCCTGCCGGTCGCACACGCATCATGAAACGCAGCAGGAACGGAGACAGGTTGTGAGCAACGATCGCAGCACCAACGACCGCGACAAGGCACTCGATGTGGCCCTGGCGGCCATCGACAAGCAGTTCGGCAAGGGGTCCATCATGCGGATGGGCGAGAAGGGGTCGATGGCCATCGAGGCCATCCAGACCGGCGCCCTGGCCCTCGATGTGGCACTCGGCGTGGGCGGCCTGCCCCGCGGTCGTGTCGTCGAGATCTTCGGTCCCGAGTCCTCGGGTAAGTCCACGCTCGCCATGCACGTCGTGGCAGAGGCACAGCGCAATGGCGGCATCTGCGCCTACATCGATGCCGAGCACGCGATGGATCCGGTGTACGCACGGGCCATCGGTGTCGACATCGATCAGTTGCTCATCAGCCAGCCCGACACGGGCGAGCAGGCGCTCGAGATCGCCGACATGCTGGTGCGCTCCGGTGCGCTCGATGTCGTGGTCATCGACTCGGTGGCCGCACTCACGCCTCGCGCCGAGATCGAGGGCGAGATGGGCGACACCCACGTCGGCCTCCAGGCTCGCTTGATGAGCCAGGCGCTGCGCAAGCTCACCGCCAACCTCAACCGCACCAACACGATCATGATCTTCATCAACCAGTTGCGCGAGAAGATCGGCGTCATGTTCGGCTCGCCCGAAACCACCCCCGGTGGTCGTGCGCTGAAGTTCTATGCGTCGGTGCGCCTCGACATCCGCCGCATCGAGTCGATCAAGGACGGTGCCGAGGTGGTGGGCAACCGCACCCGCGTGAAGGTCGTCAAGAACAAGGTGGCACCGCCCTTCCGCCAGGCCGAGTTCGACATCATGTACGGCAAGGGCATCAGCCGCGAGGGCTCGCTGCTCGACATGGCGGTCGACATGGGCATCATCAAGAAGTCCGGGGCGTGGTTCACCTACGACGGCGAACAGCTGGGCCAGGGCCGCGAGAACGCGAAGGGCTTCTTGGCCAACAATCCCGAGATCATGGTCGAGGTGTCCGAGAAGGTGCGGGTGCAGGCCGGCATCGGCACCGATGCCAGCCCTGCTCCGGCGCCGGCCTTCACTCCGGCCGACGAGCAACCCATCGAGATCTGAGCTGCTGGTTCCCGGTGAGTGGCTGAAGGGCGGGGCGCGTTGCGCCCGGCCCTTCGCCGTTCCTGGGTTCAACTCGCCGGAACGCCGCGAGCGGCCTCCGGTAGCCTGTGCCTCTATGGCCCGCAGCTACGTCGTGCACACCTTCGGGTGCCAGATGAACGAACACGATTCGGAGCGCATCGCGGGCCTGCTCGACGCCGACGGCATGACAGCCGTCACCGACCAGGCCGATGCCGACGTCGTCGTGCTCAACACGTGCTGCATCCGCGAGAACGCCGACAACAGGCTGTACGGCAGCCTCGGCTGGCTGCGCACCTGGAAGGGCGAGCGCGAGGGACGCCAGATCGTGGTGTCGGGCTGCCTGGCGCAGAAGGACCGCGACCTGGTGGCGCAGAAGGCGCCGTGGGTCGATGTCGTGTTGGGCACGCACAATGTGCACCGCACCGCCGAGCTGGTGCAGCACGCCCAGCAGCACGGGCAGATCACCGAGATCCTCGACGCGGCCGTGCTCGATGATCACGCGCTGTTTCCCAGCGCGCTGCCGGCTCGCCGTGAGACGAGCTACAACGCGTGGGTCACGATCCAGATCGGATGCGACAACAACTGCGCGTTCTGCATCGTGCCGTCGGTGCGCGGCGTCGAACTCAGCCGGCCGTTCGACGAGATCGTCAGCGAGGTGCGGGCGCTCGTGGCGGATGGTGTCAGTGAGGTCACGCTGCTGGGCCAGAACGTCAACAGCTATGGCCGCGACCTGCAGCTGGCGGCCCGCCAGGCAGGCGATGCCGATGCCCGCCTGCAGCCGCTGTTCGCCGACCTGCTCACCGCCGTGGGTGCGGTGCCCGGATTGCGGCGGGTGCGCTTCACCAGCCCGCACCCCAAGGACATGCGGCCCGAGACATTCGCCGCGATGGCCACCACTCCCACGATGTGCGAGCACCTGCACTATCCGCTGCAGTCGGGCAGCGACCGAGTGCTGTCGCTGATGCACCGCGGCTACACCGCCGAGCGCTATCTGCAGCGCCTGGCCGAGGCTCGTGCCGCGGTTCCCGACCTTGCGGTCAGCACCGACATCATCGTCGGCTTTCCGGGCGAGACCGAGCAGGATCACCAGCGCACGCTCGAGGTGGCGGCCGCCGCCGAGTACGACTACGCCTACACGTTCGTGTTCTCTCCTCGCGAGGGCACAGAGGCGGCGACGATGGTGCAGCAGTTCGTCGACCCGGCAGTGGTGGCCGAGCGCTTCCAGCGGCTGCGCGTGGTGGTCGAGCACAGCGCGCTGCAAAAGCACCGCGACCGCATCGGGCGCATCGAAGAGGTGATCGTGGAGGGGCCCAGCAAGAAGGACCCGTCGGTGCTGTCGGGCCGCACGCGCCAGAACAAGCTGGTGCACTTCACGCCCACGCAGCCGCTGCGCACGGGTTCGTACGCGACGGTGGAGGTCACTGCCGCGGCTCCCCACCACCTGATGGGCCGCTTCGTCGAGTTGGTCGCCGAGCCCACGCACAAGCGCCGCATCGCCGTCCTCGCCGGGTGAGCGCGTCGCTGGTCGTGTTGGGGGCCACGGCCTCGGGGAAGAGCGACGTAGCGATGGCCTACGCGCAGCGCCATGCCGGCGTGGAGATCGTGGCGGTCGACGCGCTGCAGGTGTACCGGCGGATGAACATCGGTACCGCCAAGCCGACGGCGTGCGACCAAGCCGCTGTGCCTCACCACGGGCTCGACCTGGCCGAACCGACCGACGAGTTTGCCGTCTCCGATTACGTGCGCAGCGTCGGTGGTGCGATGGTCGAGATGGAGGCCCGCGGTGTACGGGCGCTGCTGGTGGGTGGCACAGGGCTGTACCTGCGGGCGCTCACCGACCCGATGGAGCTGCCGGGGCGCTGGCCGCTGGTGCGGGCGCAGCTGGAAGCCCGCGTGCAGGTGGAGGGCAGCGCGGTGTTGCACGGCGAGTTGGCAGCGCTCGACGCCGTGGCTGCCGCGCGTATGGAGCCGACGAATGCCCGGCGAGTCGTGCGTGCGTTGGAGGTGGTGCTGGGCAGCGGGCGGCCGTTCAGCTCGTTCGGCCCGGGCCTCGACCAGTACCCGCCGATCAACTCCCTGCAGGTCGGTATTCGCTGGCCGCGCGACGTGCTGTCCATGCGGATCGCTGAGCGAGTGCACCGCATGGTCGAGCTCGGCTTGGTGGCAGAGGTGGAAGGTCTGCTGGCTGAGCCGGGTGGGCTCTCACGTACCGCTCGCCAAGGGCTGGGCTACAAGGAGATCATCGATCACGTGGAGGGTCGCTGCACGCTCGCGGAAGCCGTCGACACGGTGATCCTGCGCACGCGCCAGTTCGCGGTGCGCCAAGAGCGATGGTTCCGTCGCGACCCCCGCATACGCTGGGTGGATGTCCGACACGATCCGGTGGCCGAGGTGCTGCCGGTGATCGAGGCCTTATGACCACTCTCACCCTCACCAAGCACCACGGGTTGGGCAACGACTTCTTGGTCGTGTGGCACCCCGCGGTCACCGACCTGCCGGCGCTCGCGCGTCGGCTGTGCGATCGGCGGCGGGGCATCGGCGCCGACGGGTTGCTGGTCGGCTCCATCGAGGAGGGCTACTCGTCGCGCATGGTGCTGTACAACGCCGACGGGTCGCGAGCAGAGATGAGCGGCAACGGCATCCGCTGTTTCGCGCAAGCGCTGGCATCGCGTCGCGGCGACCTGCATCCGCAGCAGATCCTCACCGACGCGGGCGTGCGCGAGGTGACGCTGGAAGCCACCACCGACCCGGGCGTGATCCTCGCCGCGGTCGACATGGGTGAGGTGCACCCAATCGCCGAGCCCGCTGACTGGCAAAACCTGCAGTGCGATCCGCTGCGTCCGGTGCGTCATCTCAGCCTTGGCAATCCGCACTCCGTGGTGGGCGTGGAGAGCGTTCCCGAGGTCGACCTGCTGGCCCTCGGCCGTCTCGTTCCCCACGTCAACCTCGAGGTCATCGAGCCCGGCCCCGAAACCGATGCGATCACGATGCGCGTGCACGAGCGTGGCGCAGGCATCACCGAGGCCTGTGGCACGGGTGCCTGCGCGAGTGCGTGGGCGGCCAGCGGCTGGGGCCTCGTACCTGCCAGCGCCACCGAAATCACCGTGCACATGGACGGCGGAAGTGCGAAGGTGCGTCTGCACAGTCCGTCCGCCGGGCGGGTCACGCTCGTGGGCCCGGCGCAGTACATCGCCACCGTCGAGGTCTCGATCGCCGAGACCACCTGAGCCGGTGCTGAGAAAGCTCGACCGATGAACACCCCGTACAACGAAGCACTCGGCGCAACGCTGATCGAGCGCACGAAGCGGGAACGCATCGTGATCGTGGGGGTCACGCTGCCTGGCCACACCGACGACGACACCGAGGCCGGCCTCGACGAGTTGGCACTGCTGATCGACACCGCCGGGGCCGACGAAGCCGGGCGGATGATGCAGCGGCGCGACTCGCCCGACCACACGTGGTACATCGGCAAGGGCAAGGTGGAAGAGCTTCGCGACCTGTGCCTGGAGGTGGATGCCGACACTGTGGTGTTCGACAACGAACTCGCGCCGGCGCAGCAGTTCAACCTGGAGAAGCTGCTCGGCCGTACTGCACTCGACCGTACCGCGGTGATCCTCGACATCTTCGGCCAGAACGCGCACACGCTGGAGGGCAAGGCGCAGGTCGAGCTGGCGTTGTTGCGCTATCGCCTGCCCCGGTTGCGCCGTGGTGCCAACGCGAAGCTGTCGCAGCAGCGGGGTGGCGTGGGCAGCCGCTTCGGTAGTGGTGAGACGAAGCTGGAAGTCGATCGTCGGCGGATCATGCGCCGCATCACGAAGCTGGAATCCGACCTCAAAGAGCTGCAACACACTCGCGATCTGCAGCGCAAGAGCCGTGCCCGCAGCGGTCTCGCCGCGGTCACGATCGTGGGCTACACGAACGCCGGCAAGTCCACGCTGCTCAACCGGCTCACCCAGGCCGGTGTGTTGGTGGAAGACCGGCTGTTCGCCACGCTCGACCCCACCACTCGCCGGCTGGCGCTGCCCGGTGGCGAGCCGGTGCTGCTCACCGACACGGTGGGCTTCGTGCGTCGCCTGCCGCACGGCCTGGTGGAGGCGTTCAAGAGCACGCTGGAGGTGGCCAGCAACGCCGACTTCCTGGTGCACGTGGTCGATAGCGCAGCCCCCGACCCAGAGGGGCAGATCGCCGCCGTGCGCGAAGTGCTCACCGAGATCGACGCGATCCAGGTACCCGATCTGCTGGTGTTCAACAAGGCCGATGCGGCACCCGAGGTGGCAGCCGACCTCGTTGCACGCCACCCGGGCTCGGTGGCCCTCAGCGCCCGCACCGGCGAGAACATCCCCGGCTTCCTCACCGTGCTCGCCGATCGCCTGCGGGCCATCACGGCCGTGGTCGAGTTGCTGGTGCCCTACGAACGCGGCGACGTGTTGGCGGCGATCCACCGCGAGGGAGAGGTGGTCAGCACGTTCCACGACACCGACGGCGTACGTGTGCGCGCCCGGTTGTCCGACGCATCTGCCGGCCGACTCGGCGAGTTCCTGGTGCAGTCGGCCTGAGCCGGGCAGATCGGGCAGGATGGTGGGCGCATGAACGACCCCGCCGGCTTCGTCCCGCCCCCGTACCCCTACGACCGACTCGACCGACTGGCACCGCTCGCGGCGGCGCTCCCCGGCGGTGTGGTCGATCTCTCGATCGGCACGCCGTGCGATCCGCCGCCGGCCGCAGTGGTCGACGCGCTGTCGCACAGCAACGCCGAGCGCGGCTACCCGGCGAGCATCGGCAGCGAGTCGTTGCGTGCCGCGATCCGTACGTGGTTGCACGGCCAGTTCCAGGTCGACGTGCCCGTGGCGCAGATCGCGGCCTGCGTGGGCACGAAGGAGTTCGTGGCCACCACGCCGCAGTACCTCAAGCTGCGCACTCCGTCGCGCGACACAGTGCTCTACCCGGCGGTGGCGTACCCCACCTATGAGATGGGTGCCACACTCGCCGGCTGTAGGGGCGTGCCGGTGCCGGCCGCACCAGACGGCAGCATCGACCTGGCAGCGATCGATCCTGCTGACGCGGCTCGCGCGTTGATGCTGTGGGTCAACAGCCCTTCCAACCCCACCGGCGCCCTCAGCGACCTGCACGCAGCCGCCGCGTGGGGCCGGGCCAACGATGTGCCGGTGTTCAGCGACGAGTGCTACATCGCCTTCACGTGGGACGCGCCGCCCAGCACGATCCTGCACTCGGGTCTCGACGGGGTGGTTGCGGTGCACTCACTCTCGAAGCGATCCAACCTGGCCGGCGTACGCGTCGGGTTCTACGCCGGCGATGCCGAACTGGTGAACTACCTGAAGGAAGTGCGCAAGCACGTCGGGATGATGGTGCCCGGCCCGGCGCAAGCTGCGGCCGTGGTGGCCCTGGGCGACGAGGCACACGTGGTCGTGCAACGGGATCGCTACCGGCACCGGCTGGAGCGCCTGGCGGAGGTGCTGTCGTCGTGGTGTGGCGTGGAGGTGCCGATGCCCGCAGGCGGGTTCTACCTGTGGTTCGACGCCCACGACGGTTGGCAGTTCGCCGAGCGACTGGCGCGTGAGGGTGGTGCGCTGGTGAGCCCCGGCGACTTCTACGGCGCAGGCGGTTCTCACAACGTGCGCGCCGCCGTGGTACAACCTGACGATCGAATCGAGCTTGTCGCTTCGCGACTGGGAGTGCGCTGATGTCCTACCAACCGCAACCGCAACCGCAACCGGCGATCGCCCCTTGGTCGCAGGCTGGCCCTGCGCCGCAGCCCGTTGCCGCCCCCAAGGGAAAGGGTTCGCTGCTGGCCGGCGTGGCGCTGATCGTGCTCGGCCTGGGCGCCGGGGGCGCACTGATCGCCTTGAGTGGGCCGCACAGGGAAGAGACGGTGAAGAAGTTCGCCCGTGCTCCGGTGGGATGCACCACCACGCTCGAGTTCGAGAAGGCCGGCACGTTCACGCTGTACCTGGAGACGAAGGGCTCGGTCGACGACGTCGGTGGCGATTGTGAGGGCAACGGCTCGGTGTACGACCGCAGCGACGAGGGGCTGCCCGACGTGTCGCTGTCGTTGGTGGACGAGAACGACGCAGAGGTGCCGCTGGACGAAGCCGACGGTTCGTCGTACAGCGCGGGTGGCTTCGCCGGCGAGGCGTTCCGGCAGGCTCGCATCGACGAGCCGGGTACCTACCGGCTGACGGTCACCAGCGACGACTCGGAGTTCGCGATCGCCGTGGGTGGCGACGCCGATGGCGACAGCGGAATGATGATGATCGGCGGCGTCGCCGCCGCAGTGGGTGGTGTGCTGCTGGGCGGCGTGGTGCTGCTGGTGGGTCGGCGCAAGAAGTCACCCCCGCCGCAGGCCCCTACGTGGCAACAGCTTCCTCAGGGTGGGTGGCCGACACAGCCCACGGTGCCCGGCTATCAGCCCGCACCCGCGGCACCCGGCTATGCGCCGGCGCCGCAGTACCAGCCGGCACCACCGCCGGCGCCCCCCGCCCCTCCCGCTGGCCCGGGGTGGGGAGCACCGCAGCAGTAACGCTGCGCCCTGGTGGTGCGGCGCACCACCAGGGAACGGCTGCGCTCAGAGGCGGCGCATGACGGTGACGACGCGGCCGAAGATCTGCACCTCGCCACCGGTGAACACCATCGGCGACAGCCGCGGGTTGGCCGGGATGAGGGTGACCGTGGCGCCCTTGCGCTGGTAGGTCTTGACGGTGGCCTCTTCGCCGGGGATGCCGGCAATGACGATCTCGCCGTTCTCGGCCGTGGTCTGCGCGCGGGCGACCACGAAGTCGCCATCCATGATGCCCACGTCGATCATCGAGTCGCCGCGCACACGCAGCATGAACAGATCGCCGGTGCCGGTGAAGTCTTCGGGCAGCGGGAACAGCTCTTCCACGTTCTCTTGCGCGAGCACGTCGGTACCGGCGGCGACATCGCCGACGAGCGGCACGTGGCGTACGGGGCGACGCTCGATGGCCGCGCCCGACGACGGATCGAACCGCACCTCGATGGCCCTGGGCTTGGTTGGGTCGCGCTTGAGGTAGCCCAACCGCTGCAGGGTGGCCAGGTGGCTGTGCACCGTGGAGGGGGAGGTGAGGCCCACGGCCTCGCCGATTTCGCGCACGCTGGGCGGGTAACCCCGCTCGCGCATGCTGGTTTCGATCATGTCGAGGATGCCGCGTTGGCGGTCGGTGAGTCGTTCGGCCATGGCGGCAGCGTACACGCGTTCGGGCGATCAGTCAAACATCCGTTCGTGCAACAAATGTTCGCCCCGAGGTTGACAACGAACAACTGTTCGTGTTCACTACGAACAGTCGTTCGGGCAACACCTGTTCGATCGACGACCATCTCACCCGAGTCCTGCTCCGGAAGGAAGTGTCGAACACCATGGCTGCAACCCTCGCTCCGTACACCGTCGTGATGCCGCACCGCTTCGCCGGTGGCCGTCCCTCCACTCGGGTCTTCCTGCGCCGACGACTGCTGGTGTCGTTGGTGCTCGTGGCCGTCGCCGTGGTCATCTGGCTCGGCGCCGGCAACGTTCTGGCGAACCGTGGGGGCGATCCTGCCTCCGCCTCCACGGTTCGTCCAGCAGTCGCTGCCACGTCGCAGGTGTACGTGGCGCAACCGGGCGACACCATGTGGTCGATCGCGCTCCGCTTCCGCGGCACGCACTCGCAGACCGACTATCTCGAGCTGCTGTTGCAGCTCAACGGCGGCGCGGCGTTACGTGTCGGCCAAACGCTCACGCTGCCCTGAGCCGCCCTCGCCCGCGCACGCGGGATAGCTTGGCCGTCATGCGATGCCCGAAGTGCCTGGCCGACGACACGAAAGTGATCGATTCGCGCGAGGCGGAAGAGGGCACCACGATTCGCCGTCGCCGGCAGTGCCTGGCGTGCTCGCATCGCTTCACCACCTACGAACGGGCAGAAGAAGTGCCACTCGTCGTCGTGAAGAGCAACGGCCAGCGCGAGCCGTTCGATCGGGCCAAGCTCGTCGCCGGGGTCGCCGCCGCATGCAAGGGGCGGCCGGTGTCGGCCGAACAGATCGACCAGCTGGGTGAGGCGATCGAGGACGAGGTGCGCCTGCAAGGGCCGGAGGTGGCCACGCAGCTCATCGGCGTGGAGGTGCTCGATCGCCTGCGCCTGCTCGATGAAGTCGCCTACCTGCGCTTCGCCAGCGTGTACAAAGGTTTCGACGCGGCGGCCGACTTCCAGCGCGAGCTCGTGCTGCTGAAGAAGTTGCAGGGTTCGTGAAGCGCCGTGTGCTGATGGCGGCTGCGTGTCTGCTCGTCGGGTGCTCGTCGCCAGACGAGGCCGCCGACACTGGCGACACGCTCGCCGCGGGCACCTCGTCCAGCACGTCGAGTTCGTCCAGCACCACGTCGAGCACCAGCACCACCACCACGACAACGATCCCGCCCACCACCACCACGACCCCGGCGCCGCAGTTCCTCGGCGAGGAGGAGATCGGCACCACCGTCGAGGGGCGCCCGATCACCGCCTTCCACCGCGGCACGCCGGGCGGGGTGGTGATCCTGGTGGTGGGCGTGATCCATGGCAACGAGGACGACGGGCTGGCGATCATCGAGCAGTTGCGCACGATGCCCATGCCCGAGGGCTACGACCTGTGGCTGATGCCGGCGATCAATCCCGACGGGTATGCCAACCAGGCACGAGGCAATAGCAACGGCGTCGACCTGAAC
Organism: Actinomycetota bacterium; assembly: GCA_030645495.1. GTDB lineage: Bacteria > Actinomycetota > Acidimicrobiia > Acidimicrobiales > Ilumatobacteraceae > UBA668. Next base: position 51,005 of record JAUSLV010000019.1, on the reverse strand, counting down.
CGCAACTTCCCGCACGACTGGACGCCGATCGCTGAGCCCGGCGAGTGGGAGTACAGCGGCACGGAGGGTGCCAGTGAGCCAGAGACTCAGGCGTTCATCGACTTCGCCAACCGCGTCAACCCGGCGCTCACGATCTGGTATCACCAAGACCTGCACACGGTGTCGCCGTCGTCGGGCAGGGACGGCCCGTTGCGGCGGCACTACGCCGAACGCACCGGCCTCGACCACACCTCGATCACCGGCGGCACGTACACCGGTGTCGCCGCCACCTGGGTGCGGCGGGCGGTGCCCAGGGCGATGTCGTTCATCGTCGAGCTGGGCCCCACGCTGAGCGCCGAGGAAGCGGTGTTGCATGCCACCGTCGTGTTGGAGGTAGCCCAGATGGTGGAGGCGAGCTGAGCGCAGTGCTCAGCGCATTCGCACGTAGCGGGTGAACAGGAACCCGTCGTCCTCCAACACATGGGCGAGGTGCATGCGCCTGGCGAGAGCAGGTGCTCCGACCGTAAGGCGCTGACCATCGCCGCCGCTGATCTGTGGCGACACCGTGAGGTTCAACTCGTCGATGAAGTCGCCGGCCGCGAGTAGCCCGTTGAGCGTGGCGCCGCCTTCGGCCTGCACGACGTTCGCGCCGAACTGAGTGTGCAACAGGCCAAGCGCGGCGGGCAGGTCGAGCGTGTCGGTGCCCGCACGAACTGACGGCACCGGTACCTGCGGAGCGTCCTCGGGCAGCACCACGATCGCCCGGCCCGAGGCGAACAGCGGCGAGTCGAAGTCGAACCGGCCCGAGCGGCTGACGACGGCGATTCGTTGATCTGCACGCTTGGGCGGGCCGTAGTTCTCGTGGCGCACCGTGGCAGCCCCCACCAGGATGACATCGGCGAACGATCGCAGCGTGAGCAGCAGCGCCTGGTCGGTGGGGTTGGACAACCCACGCGAGGTGGTGTCCACGACCGTGGACCCGTCGAGGCTGGACACCATGCACAGCGACACCCACGGTCGACCCGCCGGTGCCGGCCGCTCGACGTCGTAGGCCTCGCGGAGATCGATCGCGTCGGCAGGGTGGGGAAACAGGCGTCGCATTGGTGGAAGGATGCCACCCCATGGGTACTGATCGGCAACATTCCGGCGACGACACTCGCGTCGCCTTCCGCACCTGCCCGTTGTGCGAGGCCGGCTGCGGACTGGAGATCACCGTCAAGGGCGACACTGTGGTGCGCATTCGCGGCGATCGTGACGACGTGTTCAGCAAGGGCTTCTTGTGCCCGAAGGGCAGCACGCTGAAGCAGTTGCACGACGACCCCGACCGGCTGCGCCGTCCGCTGGTGAAGCGCGACGGGGTGCACGTGGAGGTGGAGTGGGGCGAAGCGTGGGCCGTGATCGCCGAGCGGCTGCCTGCCGTGCTGCGCGACCACGGGCGCGAAGCGGTGGGCGTGTACATGGGTAACCCGTGCGCCCACAACCTGGGGCCGATGCTCTACAACCGGTCACTGCTGCAGGCCTTGGGCACCCGTCGGCGGTTCAGCGCATCCACCGTCGACCAGGCGCCGCGGCAGGTGGCGGCGGGGTTCGCGTTCGGTTCGCCGGTCACGGTGCCCGTGCCCGACCTCGACCGCACCGACTATCTCGTGGTGATGGGCGCCAACCCGTACGCGTCGAACGGCAGCCTGTGCACAGCGCCCGACTTCCCGGGCCGCCTGGAGGCGATCCGGGCGCGTGGTGGCACGGTGGTGGTCATCGACCCGCGGCGTACACGCACTGTCGAAGGTGCGGACCGCTGGCTGGCGATCCGGCCGGGTACCGACGCGCTGCTGTTGGCGGCGATGGTGACCACGTTGGCGCAGGACGGCCGCATCGACCCGGGTGACCACGTGGGCGCCTGGCTAACCGGCCTGGACGACGTGGTGCTGGCCTGTGCCGCGTTCACGCCCGAGTCGGTGGCAGCCGCCACCGGCATCGCTGCCGCGGACACTCGGCAGCTGGCCCGCGAACTCGCGGCCGCGCCCAGCGGCTCGATCTACGGGCGCATCGGCACCACCACGGCCGGCTTCGCGGGCACGTCGTTCTCCACCGCCACCTCGTGGCTGATCGACGTGGTCAACATCGTCACCGGCAACCTCGATCGGCCGGGTGGGGCGATGTTCCCCACGCCCGTCGCCGGCAGCGGCAACACGCGTGGTCGGCGCGGTAGCGGCAAGGGCTTCACCACCGGCAAGGGCGCGACTGTCGTGCGTGGCTTGCCGGAGGTGATGGGCGAGTACCCCGCGGCGGCGATGGCCGAGGAGATCACCGACGCCGGCGAGCGGCGGATGCGGGCGGTCGTGACCGTGGGCGGTAACCCGGTGCTCAGCACGCCCAACAGCGACCAACTCGACGCCGCGCTGGCGCAACTCGAGTTCATGGTCAGCGTCGACATCTACCTCAACGAGACCACCCGCCACGCCGACGTGATCCTGCCGCCGCCCTCGCAGCTGCAGCGTGGCCACTACGACCTGGCACTGTTGCAGTTCGCCGTGCGCAACGTGGCGAACTACAGCGACCCCGTGCTGCCGCTGCCCGACGACCAGCCCGACGAGTGGGAGATCCTCGCCCGCCTGGGGCTGATCGCCGCCGGGCTCGGGCCCGAGGCCGAGCCGTCGGCAGCCGACGACCTGGGCATCGCCACCCTGGTGGCCGGCGCGGTGGGAGATCCGCACTCCTCGATTCATGGTCGCTCGGCCGACGAGATCCTGGCGGCGCTGGGCGCCGAAGCGGGGCCGGCGCGAATGCTCGACTTCATGCTGCAGACCGGGCCGTTCGGGGCCGCGTTCGGCGCCAACCCGGAGGGGGCCAGCCTGGCCGCGCTTCGGGCCAACCCGCACGGGCTGGACTACGGGGCGCTGCAGCCGCGACTGCCCGAGGCGCTGCGCACGCCCAGCGGCACGGTCGAGCTGAACCACCCGGTGCTCTTGGCAGAGCTGCCGCGGCTGCACGCCGCGCTGCAGGCCGATGGGGCCGCCACCCCGGCCGCCGACGAGGTGCTGTTGGTGGGCCGGCGCGATCTGCGCAGCAACAACTCGTGGATGCACAACATCGGCGTGCTGGTGAAGGGCAAGGAACGCTGCACGCTGCTGGTGCACCCGCTCGATGCGCAGCGGATCGGCCTCACCGACGGCGGCCAGGCGCGAGTGGTGGCGAGGGTGGGCGAGCTCACCACGCTGGTGCAGGTGAGCGACGAGATGCGCCCCGGTGTGGTGAGCCTGCCGCACGGGTGGGGGCACGGTGTGGAAGGCACACGCATGGAAGTCGCTGCGTCGCGGCCCGGCGTGAACAGCAACGTGCTCACCGACGACGCGGCGATCGATCCGCTGTCGGGCACGTCGGTGCTGAACGGCATCCCGGTGACGCTGCAGCCGATCTAGACGCGTTCCCCGGCGCGGCCCGGCGCGACCTCGCTGACCTGGGGTGATCCGCATCGTGGGACACGGGCCTGTGGATATGTGGATAAACCCTGCGGCGACACCTGGAGTTACCCTCCGTTCCCACAGAATTCAGCCGTCGTCCACATGACAATTCACACGGTTGTACCCCTTCCTCCCCACAGGGCAACCCCCGTAGGGTGGCACCTGTCGGTGGCAGCGGCGCAAGGAAGTGGATGGGCAGTGGCACCTTCGGACAACGCCAGATCGGGCTCGCACCGGTTCGGCCTGGCCGAGGATGTGGCTGCGGGGCACGGGTTCCCGAACCTGCTTTCTTGCGTCGCTGGCCCACTCGACCAGCGATCGGCGCCGCAGTGACGGCGACAGGTTGGCCATTGACAGCGGTGTAACTACAGTGCTGTAATCGTACAACCACTAGTGGTGGCGACGCGATCGGGGCCTTCTCGCCACCACATCTTGTGGTTCACCGCTGGTGACCACCAACGTCAGCCCCCCAGTTCGCCCCCCACTCGCCGCACCGCACCGCAGTCTTCAGCCCTCAAGGAGCACCCCACATGTCACTGGCGCCGGAACGTCTCGCCATCGGGATCACCCGTCATTTCACCGCCCCTGGCGTGCACCCGTACGACGAGGTCGAGTGGGAGCATCGTGATGCGCGCATCTCCAACTGGAAGGACGGCACGGTCGCGTTCGAGCAGCTGGGTGTCGAGTTCCCCACCACGTGGTCGCTGAACGCCACCAACATCGTCGCCCAGAAGTACTTCCGCGGCACCCTGGGGATGGAGGGCCGCGAGTCGTCGCTCAAGCAGGTCATCGACCGTGTCGCCAACACGATCACCACGTGGGGCACCGAGGGTGGCTACTTCGCCGACGAGGCCGAGTCCGATGCGTTCAACAACGAGCTGAAGTACATCCTGGTCACGCAGCGGGCGGCGTTCAACAGCCCGGTGTGGTTCAACATCGGCGTGAAGGGCGTGCCGCAGCAGGCCAGCGCGTGCTTCATCCTCGCCGTGGAAGACACCATGGACGGCATCCTCAACTGGTACAAGGAAGAGGGCGTCATCTTCAAGGGTGGCTCCGGCTCGGGCATCAACCTGTCGAACATCCGCTCCAGCTACGAGCTGCTCAACGGCGGTGGCACGGCCAGTGGCCCGGTCAGCTTCATGCGTGGCGCCGACTCGTCGGCCGGCACCATCAAGAGCGGCGGCAAGACCCGTCGCGCGGCCAAGATGGTGATCCTCAACGTCGATCACCCCGACGTCGAAGAGTTCATCTGGTGCAAGGTGAAAGAAGAGCGCAAGGCCCGCGTGCTGCGCGATGCCGGCTTCGACATGGATCTCGACGGCTCCGACAGCTTCAGCATCCAGTACCAGAACGCCAACAACTCGGTGCGCGTCAGCGACGAGTTCATGAAGGCCGTGGAAGACGACGCCGAGTGGGCGTTCAAGGCCGTGATGGACGGCTCCACCGTGCGCACGGTGCGTGCTCGTGATCTGTGGCGCGACATCGCCACCGCCTCGTGGGAGTGCGCCGATCCGGGCCTGCAGTTCGACACCACGATCAACAAGTGGCACACCGCCCACGCCAGCGGCCGCATCAACGGCAGCAACCCGTGCAGCGAGTACATGCACATCGACAACTCGGCCTGCAACCTCGCCAGCATCAACCTGTTGCACTACCTCGACGAGGACGGCGTGTTCGACGTCGAGGCCTACATGCACACCATCGAGGTGATGTTCACCGCGCAAGAGATCCTGGTCGGCCGCGCCGACTACCCCACGGAGAAGATCGGCGAGAACAGCCGCAAGTTCCGCCAGCTGGGCCTGGGCTACGCCAACCTCGGTGCCACGCTGATGGCCCTCGGCCTGCCCTACGACAGCGAAGAGGGCCGCGCCTGGGCGGCAGCGCTCACCTCGCTGATGACCGGCCACGCCTACGCCACCAGCGCCCGCACGGCCAGCCGCATGGGCCCGTTCTCGGGCTTCTCCGAGAACGAGCAGTTCATGCTCGACGTGCTGCGCATGCACCGCGATGCCCACAACGTGATCGCCAACCACCCCGGTGTACCCACCGAGCTGGTCGAGGCCGGTTTCGCCGCCTGGGGTGCCGCGGTGCGCGACGGTGAGGAGTACGGCGTGCGCAACGCGCAGGCTTCGGTGCTGGCCCCCACCGGCACGATCGGGCTGATGATGGACTGCGACACCACCGGTATCGAGCCCGACCTGGGCCTGGTGAAGATGAAGAAGCTGGTCGGCGGCGGCAACATGACGATCGTCAACCAGACGATCCCGCGTGCGCTGCGCAAGCTGGGCTACACCCCGCAGCAGATCGACGACATCGTCGCCTACATCGACACCGAGAAGAGCATCCTCGGCGCACCGCACCTGGCTGCGGCGCACGTGCCGGTGTTCGCCTGCAGCATGGGCGACAACACGATCCACTACGAGGGTCACGTGCGGATGATGGGTGCCGTGCAGCCGTTCATCTCGGGTGCCATCTCCAAGACGGTCAACATGCCCGAAGAGGCCACCATCGAAGATGTCGAGCAGCTGCACCAGCTGTCGTGGAAGCTGGGCCTCAAGGCCGTCGCCATCTACCGCGACAACTGCAAGGTCGGCCAGCCGCTCAGCACCGCCAAGAAGGACGGTGCCGAGCAGGCGCCGGCCCTCGACGCGCAGGCCGCGCAGGTGATCGAGCGGATCGTCGAGCGCATCGTGCACCAGCCGGTGCGCCAGAAGCTGCCCCGCACCCGCAGTGCACGCACGTTCGAGTTCCGCGTGGCCGACTGCAAGGGCTTCGCCAACATCGGCGAGTACGCCGATGGCCGCCCCGGCGAGATCTTCCTCACCGTCTCCAAGCAGGGCAGCACGCTCAGCGGCATCATGGATGCGTTCGCCAAGAGCATCAGCTACGGCTTGCAGTACGGCGTGCCAGTGCGGGCCTACGTCGAGGCGTTCACCAACATGCGCTTCGAGCCGGCCGGCATGACCGACGACCCCGACATCCGCTTCGCCTCGTCGATCATGGACTACCTGTTCCGCCGCTTGGCGCTCGAGTACATGAGCTACGACGAGCGTGCCGAGCTGGGCATCTTCTCGATCGACGAGCGCCTGCAGCCCACGCTGCCCGGCGTGGAGGAAGCCGTGTGGGAAACCCGCACCGGCACCGACGTGGCGTCCGACCCGAAGACGATCCCGTCGGCCGGCGAGCTGCTGGCGCAGATCGAGTCGGGCCTGGCCCCGGCCGCGCCGAACAACGACATCACCAACCCCAGCGGCCTGCCGCGCCAGTTGGACGTCGCGCCCAAGCCCACGGTGCGCCACAGCGACGCCCCGATGTGCATGCAGTGCGGCGTGCAGATGGTGCGTGCGGGCAGCTGTCACGCATGCCCCAGCTGCGGCAGCACCAGCGGCTGCAGCTGAGCACTTCTACTTCGTCACAACAAGTCAGAGGGGGGAAGACGCACGTCTCCTCCCCTCACGGCGCGAGTACGTCGGTGCGGCCGTAGTGGCCCACCACGTCGAAATAGCGTTTGGCGTGCAACGCCTCGCGTAGGTCGCAGTCGGCGGTGACGACGCCCTCGGCGTCGTACAGCGGCCCGGCGATCAGCTCGCCTCCGGGCGACACGACGCAGGCGCCGCCGCGCCCGAAGACATCGACACCGTCGGGCAACGCCAGTGGGAAGTCGGCGGGGAACGCACTCGCCGGGATGAACTGAGGAGCGCTCACCACGAACGCCCCGGCCTCGATTGCGATGTGGCGCATGGATGCGATCCAGCCGTCGCTGTCGTCGGCGGTGGGTGCGAGCCAGATCTGCGGGCCGCCCTCGTAGACGCGCCATCGCGCCAACGGCATCCGGTTCTCCCAGCAGATGAGGCCACCCACTCGGGCGCTGCCGGGAAGCTCGACCACCCCGAGATCGTCACCGGCGCCGACCCCGTGGAACACACGCTCGTGCATCGTGGGCATCAGTTTGCGATGCCGGTGCAGCACACCCTCGCCGCCGATCACCAGCAGCGTGTTGTACAGCGAGCCGGGCCGGTCGTCCTCGCGCTCGTTGATGCCGATGGCGAGGTGCACGCTGCGCTCTGCACAGGCTGCGATCAGGCGACCGACCAGCGGTCCGGTGACGTCGAGGCTCGACGCCCACATCCGCTCCCACAGTTCGTCGCAGCCCGGCGTCCACGTGGCTGCCTGCGCTGCCCATGTCCCGCTCGGGTAGATCGAGGCGAAGCACTCCGGGAACACCACGAGGGTGGCGCCATCGTCGGCTGCGACATTGACGAGCTCGATCGTCTTGTCGATCGTCGCGTCGGCATCGAGGATCACTGGGGTCGCCTGCACTGCGGCCACACGGACGGTTTCGAACGTGCTCATTGCCCGAAGGTACCACCGCGTCGAAGGTCGTTCGTTCGCAGCGCTTGACCCTGTGCGTATGGTGCACCTATGAGCGAGAACCCGCAAGTCAAGGTGTGGAACGACACGGTGGGCGGGGCGTGGACGACCCACGCGGAGCATTTCGATACACAATTGCAGCCCTTCGGTGACGCGGTGCTCGACCGCCTTGCAGTGCAGCCACACGAGCGAGTGGTCGACGTCGGCTGTGGTACCGGTGCCACCACGGTGGATCTGGGCGGTCTCGCACAGGAGGTGTTGGGCGTCGACCTGTCGGTGCCGATGCTGGCGATGGCACGGCAGCGGGTAGCTGCCGTGCGCGCCACCAATGTCAACTTCGCCGAGGTCGACGTGCAAGCGGCACCGTTCACCGACACACAGTTCGATGTGGCCTTCTCCCGCTTCGGCGTGATGTTCTTCAGCGACCCGGTACGTGCGTTCACCCATATCCGACAGTCGCTGATTCCTGGCGGGCGCCTGGGGTTCGTGTGCTTCGGCGATGTGGGCGACAACCCGTTCATGCTCGTGCCAGTGATGGCCGCGGCCGCGCACCTTCCCATGCCACCGATGCCCGGCCCCACGGCACCCGGGCCGTTCTCGCTGGCGGACGTGGACCGCACCACGGGGATCCTCGCTGCCGCCGGGTTCAGCGACGTCACGATCCTGCCCGGGCCCGACTCGGTGACGCTCGGCTCGGCCGACGATCTGTCCGCAGTTGCGCAGCGGACGGTGGAGCAGAATCCGATGTCGGGTGCAGGCATGATGGCCGCCACCCCAGCTGCGCGGGCGGCTGCCGTGGCCGCTGCAGCCGAGGCGTTGGCGGCTCACGTCGCCCATGACAACGTGGTGTTGGCCGCCCGCACGTGGGTGGTGACGGCGACCGCGTGACGATCGCGCGGGTCGGCGCACACCCGCCCACCCATCCAGCTGCGCACTCACTAGATTGCTGCGCACGCCCGCTCGCTCGGGCAGCGGTCGCCCAGAGGAGCAGCGCGTGCACACGTCGAAGAACTGGTCGCGAACGATCGCGACGGCATCAGCGGTGATCGGCCTGCTGCTGACAGGCTGCTCCGACGACGACAAGAACCCGTCGTCGCAAGTCGACCAGGCGGCACTCGTCGAGGCGTGCGCGGCGGCGCAGGGTTCGATCTCCGACCCGGACGGCGGCACCTGGGAGTGCGCTGATGTTCCGGTGCCCGACGACGCGGTCTACGCCGAATTGGACGCCGCGTTCACCGCGTTCTGCCCGCCGTCGCTGAGGATCACCAGCGGACGCACCAGCGCCGACCCGCCCATGGCGGGCTGGTGGTGTCGCGCGATCGAGCCTGGCTCGGCCGCCTCCGTTGGCGACGCCTGTGCCGATGCCGCCGGCAACTTCGCGGAGCTGAACGACGGCGAGTGGACGTGCCGCGACGCGTCCGTCACCGACGCGGACACGTTTGATCTCGCGGAACGGGCGCTGGTGCCGTACTGCGAACCGCCGTTGCGGCTCACGAGTGCTGTGCTCAGTGAGAACCCGCACACGGTCGGATGGTCGTGCTCGGCCGTTGGCACGCTGACCACCGGCGCCACCGACAGCACCACTGCCGCAACTGCATCTGCGGAAGCTGCCTGCGCGACGGTGGGGGGTTCGTTCTCTGCGGTCAGCGGCGGGTGGACCTGTGGCGCGGTGACCGTTGGCGCGCTCGATGGCCAGGCGGCGGTCCAAGCTGCTCTCTCGCCGTTCTGCGTGGCCCCCGATCACCTCACCAGCGTGCTGGAAAACGATGCGGCGCCGTACGTCGCCAGTTGGTCGTGCACCGTCCCTAGCTGAAAGTAATTGGCCTGCTTAACTTGTCCGCCTGGGTAGGCGTCGTCACAAGGAGCTGAGCGTGAACACCACGAAGAATTGGCAGCGATCGATCGTGGGCGTGGTGGCCGTTGCCGCCGCGCTGCTGGCCGGTTGCTCCGACGACGGGGGCTCCGACACCTCCGACACGACGGCCGACACCACGGCGCAGACCGCCACGATCGTCGAGGCCTGCATGTCGGTGGGCGGCACGCTCACCCAGCTCAGCGGCGAGACGTGGGACTGCGGCGAGATTCCCGAGCCCAACGAGGTGGAGTACACACAGATCACCGACTTCCTCGCGCCGTTCTGCCCCGAGCCCATGGGGTACAGCAACGGCTTCACCAGCACCGAGCCGCCCACGATGGGCTGGAGCTGCTGGGTCGCCGAGGAGGAGGCAGCCGCCACCGCCGAAGGCGTGTGTGCGCAAGCCGACGGCGCGTTCGAGGCGTTCAGCGACCTGGAGTGGACGTGTCGCGACGTGACGATGGTGGACGACAGCACCTACGGCAACGTGGACGAGGCGCTGTTGCCGTACTGCCCGCCGCCGCTGGGGCTGACGAATGGTCAACTGAGCTCGGAACCGCTGCAGTACGGCTGGTCGTGCTCGGTGATGACGCTCACCGACGACATCACGCTCGCGCAAGCGTGCGAGTTCATCGCCGGCACGCTGGAGACCAGCGACGGCGGTGCCTGGCGGTGCACCGACGTGCCGCTGGCGAACGACGGCAGCTACAGCCTGGTGCAAGACTTCCTGGCGCCCCGGTGTCAACCCCCAATGGAGTACACCAGTGGCAGCCTGGGCGACAACCCGCCGCTGGCCGGCTGGTCGTGCTCGGTTCCCGCCTGACCCGGCCGCCAGGCGTCGCGCGCTGTCAGCGCGCGCGGCGCAGCGGCTCGATGGCGATGATGTAGTCGGCCAGGCGGGCGGCCGCCTCGATGGCTTCGTCCACCTCGTCGGCCGCCGGCGCGGGCCACACCTCGGAGATCCGTCGCCAGCCGGCGCGGCCGATGAAGTCGCCGGCCACTGCCTCCTTGCCGAGGGCCTTGCGCCACGTCGGCTCCACCGCGAGCAGTCGCTGCAGCACCGTGTCGTTCAGCGGTGCCTTCGGGTGTTCGCTGTGGAAGCCGATCTCCAGCTGCACCGTGCCGTCCACGCGGATCAACTGCGCCTCGTAGTGCTCGCGGGTGTCGTCGTCGAACCACACCTTCATGCCGCGGCCGTGGGCCGAGGTGTGGCATGCGCCGGTGACCCCATTCGCGCCGGCGACGAAGCCGATCAGCGCGTCGCGGGCGATCTCGAAGAAGTCGGCTTCCACGTCGAGCAGGCTATGGGGGCGGGCAGGTTACGCCGCCGGGATCGGCACCCAGCCCGCCCCGGCCGCCGAGGCGCGGGCGGCCTCGATCACTCGCGCCACCAGCAGGCCGTCGGCGAACGAGGGGACCGGTTGCGCCGCTGTGCCGCCGTGCAGTGCGGGCAGCCAGTCCTCCAGCATGAACGCCTGCGCCTTGATCAGGTCGGTGGCACCACGAGCGGGCAGTTCGGCGCCGCTGGCCAGTTGGCGCGGGGCGATGCCCGGGTCGGCCAGGCCCGCATCGGCGGCGCGTGCCGCCAACACGGGCACGTCGAGGCCGCGTGGTGCGATTGAGCCGCTGATCGTGCCGTCCACGCCGAACGCCTCGAACGTGGTGGCCGAGGCGTGCGCGCCCACCACCGAGGTGGACAGCACGGCGAGCGCCCCGGATTCCAGGCGCAGGAGGAGCACGCTCGTGTCGTCGGCGGTGACGTGCAGCGTGCCGCCATCGGGCAGCACGCGCTCGGCCACCATCGTGCGCACGTCGGCGCACACCTCCACCGGGCGACCGAACAGCGAGGCGATGAAGTCGATGTCGTGCGCCGCCATACCCATCAGGTAGCCGCCGCCCTGCTGCGCGTCGTACATCCACAGCGACTGGTTGGCGTGGGTGGGGTGCCAGTAATCGGCGCTCTGGTTGAGGCGTACGAAGTACGGCCGGCCCACGGTGCCCTGGTTCACGAGCGTGCGCACCAGCGAACGCTCGCGGGTCCAGCGCAGTTCGAAACACACCGCGGTCTGCCGGCCACTGACTGCCGCCGCGGCCGTCATCTCCGCGCAGTCGGCAGCGGTGAGCGCGAGCGGCTTCTCGCACAACACGTGCTTGCCGGCGGCGAGCGCGGCGAGCGTGACGTCCTTGTGCAGGTCGACTGGCGTGGCCACCGAGATCAGGTCGAGGTCGTCGCGCTGCACGAACGACTGCCAGTCGTTGGACAGATCATCGATGCCGAACTTCGCCCCGGCCTTGGCGGTCTTCTCCGGCGACCGGCTGCACAGTGCGGCCAACTCATAACCCTCCACTGCCTGGAACGCCGGCGCGTGCACCACCGTGCCCCAGCCGACCCCCACCATGCCCACTCGAATCGTCATCGTGTTCCCCTTGCGGCATCGCCGACCGTGCGCCGGTCAGTGTCCCATGTGCGGTGCAGTCAGCTCGAAAACTAACTAGTTGGTTGACAATGGCGGCGAGCGGACCTACAGTTCCAGTCGTGGGGGACGCGACGGTCACTCGTGGGCGGATACTCGAGGCGGCGATCTCGGAGTTTGCCGAGCACGGCATGGCAGGCGCGCGGGTCGATCGCCTCGCACTGCGCGCCGAGTGCAACAAGCAGTCGATCTACGCCTACTTCGGCAGCAAGGAAGGCCTGTTCGACGCCGCCGTGGAGGCCGCCAGCGCGATGCTGGCGCCGGTGGTGGTGCTCGCCCCCACCGACCTGGCCGGCTACGCGGTGTCGCTCTACGACTTCATGATCGAGCACCCCGAGGCAGCTCGGCTGGTGCGTTGGCACGCGCTCGAGCGGCCCGGTGTGGCCGGCTCGTCGCCGGCGATGGTGCAGCGCAACAAGCGCGCTGTCGCCGCCATCGCCGCAGCACAGCGGGCCGGGCTGGTGGCCAGCCATCTGCCGGCGCGGATGCTGCTGGTGTTCATCATCTCGCTCGTGCAGACCAACGAGGACGAGCGCCTCGTGAACCGCGGCAAGCCGATCCCGCACACCGAGAAGCGAGCGGCGCTGCATGCTGCGGTACGGCTGCTGACCACCCCCGACACCACTCCCAACACCACATCGACACAACTAGAAGGCGGAAAGAAGTCATGACCGATACACAACAGCCGATCCCCACCGTGGAGTTCGACATCCGTTCCGACGCAGCCCTGTGGGCCGACCCGTGGGGCCACTGGGACGTGATGCGCGACAAGGGTCGCTTCCTGGTGAACCACACCGGCGTGGTGGCACCCACCTGGATCCCCACGCAGTACGACGACATCTACGAGGCGTTCCGCAACCCCACCTTGTTCTCCAGCCGCGCGGTCACACCGTGGGAGGAGCAGGAGGCCCACGAGTGGATCCCGGTCGAGCTGGACGGGATGAAGCACACCAAGTACCGGCAGTTGCTGATGCCGTTCTTCACCCCGGCCAAGGCCGACGAGTTGGCCCCGATGGTGCGCGAGTGGTGCAGCGAACTGATCGAGCGCTTCGCCGACAAGGGCAAGTGCGACTTCATCGGCGACTTCGGCCGCCTGTACCCCACGTACATCTTCATGGGTCTGATGGGCCTGCCGGTGGAGAAGGCCGACATGTTCCTCGACTGGGCCGACCAACTGATGCACACGCCCGCCACCGAGGATCCCGAGGGCACGATCCGCGCTGAAGCGGGTATGGCGATCTACGGCTACCTCGGCGGCCTGATCGCCGAGCGCAAGGCCAACCCGCAAGGCGACATCCTCACCTACCTCATCAACGCCGAGATCGACGGCCAGCCGATGCCCGACAGCGAACTGCTGGAGTACGCGTTCCTGCTCTACATGGGCGGCCTCGACACGGTGGCCGGCACGCTCGGCTGCATCTTCCGCCATCTCGCCGACAACCCCGCCGACCGCCAGCGGCTGGTCGATGACCCGTCGCTGATTCCGTCGGCGATCGAGGAGTTCCTGCGCTACTACTCGATCGTCACCACCAGCCGGCTGGTCACCGAGGACACCGACTTCCACGGCTGCCCGATGCACAAGGGTGACCGCATCCAACTGTCGATCGCGTCGGCGAACCGCGACCCGCGTGAGTTCCCCGACGCCGACAAGGTGATCATCGACCGCGAGGTCAATCGCCACATCGCGTTCGGCGCCGGCCCGCACCGCTGCCTCGGGTCGTACCTCGCCCGCGCCGAGCTGAAGATCGCGGTGGAGGAGTGGCTGGCCCGGATCCCCAACTACCGCGTCGCCGACCCGTCGACGATCTCGCAGCATGCGGGTGGCGTCGCCGGCTACGGCCGCCTCGACCTGGTGTGGTGACGCTCGGCTGAGTTCAGAGCGCGACGGTGCCGTCGGCGCGATGGTCACCGAGGCGCCCCACCAGGCCCTCGGTGACCACCGCCTCGAACACGGCCGGGTCGGTGTTCCTCGCGAAGCCGCGGCGGCCTTCGCCATCGAGCACAGCGGCGATCACGTGCGACGGCCCTTCGCGGTCGTGGATCAATGTCGCCGCCTCGACGGTGACAGCGCCCACGAACTCGTCGCCGAAGGTCGCCCGCGGCCGCAGATCCACCGTGGCCTGCACGTCGATGCGCGCGAACTGCGCCGGGGGAGTGGTGGCGTACAGCGCGAACGAGTGCTTGGTGGCCATGCCGCCGTTGCCGTGCACCAGGCCGATGCCACCACCACGCACACGCTGCACCATCGCCGCGATCGAGTGGCCCACGGCGTTGCCCACCGGCGCGGCCGCGAACCCGAGCCCGCCGGTGACGGTGAGTTCGCGGTCGTGCCTGATGCCCAGCGCGGCCGACGACATCTCGACGATCGAGGGGAAGCACGCGTAGAGATCGATGTGCTCGACCTCGTCGATACCCAGCCCAGCGTGCGCGAACGCGGCCCGCGCTGCCGCGGTGAGCGCCGGCGACCCGTCGAGGTCGCGTCGCTCGGCGAGCAGCCAGGTCTCGTGGCCACTCGTGACCACCTGAGGGAACACCATCCGATCGCGCGGCACACCGGCCGCGAGTGCCGCCCCGAGGCTGCACACGATCACCGCGGTGGCCATGTCGACGGTGTTGTTGGCCACCATCGCCTTCGTGTACGGAAACGCGATCATCCGGTTGCTGGGTGATGCCTCGCGGATCGAGTCGGCACTGTGCGGCGTGCGGTCCCACGCGTACGGGTTGGTGGCCGCAACCTCACTGAAGTGTTCCCACAGCCGCGCGATCCGGTGGCGGTGGGCCTGCACCGCTTCGCCCATCGTGTGCCGCACCCGGTCCTCGAACAGCGCATACGCGGCCGGTGCGCCGGCGAACATCGCGTTCTCCTGCTGCGTCGACTCGGGGAACCCCGACATCGCCTCGGGGGTGCCCTCGCCCGGCTGCACGTTCCAGTGCGGTCGCAGATCGGCCCGCGACAGCCGCTGGTGCGACCACCGCGCCTCGCCGCCCACGATGAGCGCGACATCCAGTTCGCCGGCCGCGATCCGCTGCCCGACGGCGCCGACGAGGTCTTGCGGGCCGGTGCCCGAGACGGCCGTGAGCGCAGTGGCGGCCGAGGGGCAGCCCACCGCCGCGGCGACGAGTTGCGCGGGGTTCGTGTAACGGAACCACCCGCCGGCGGAGCCCACGAAGCCTGCCTGGGCCAGCAGCGCAGGTGCGGTGGCATCGCTGGCCGCCAGCAGCGCGGCCTCGGTCATCAACTCGATCGGGCCGCGTGCCTGCTCGAGCGGCACCTCGCCGGGCCGCTGCACAACCTGTGCGACCCCGACGATGACCGGCGTGCGTTCCTCAGTACTCATCCGTCTCGCCCTTCGAACAGTCACCACGACCCTGTTTATCGGTTGCGGCCGCGGCCCGTACTATGCGGAACAGCGGTTCACTTCGGCCACGGTGTAGCCGGCGAACGTCTCGACCACCACGTCGGGGTCGGATTCGTCGGCGGCGATCGCGGACAGCACCTCGGCGCGACTCGCCCGGAAGTAGTACCAGACGTGACAGAACCGCTTCGCTGCCGCAGTGTCGAACTGCCGGCCGGGCACGTCCTGCAAGAACACCGTGCCGGTCGGCGTCCAGTAGTACCCGGAGGCGAATGCCATCTGCTCGTTGGAGAACACGACGGCGTCGTCGGGCGACACGTACTTCGACAGCAACCGCGCGGGCCCGGCCATGTCCTCGGGCCGGGCAAGATCGAACTCCACCGCTGGGCGTAACCCGACGACGGCGATCACCGCGAGCACCGCGAAGCCGACGCGCCGCTGCGTCACCGTCACGGTCGCCGGCAACGCGTGCGCCAGCCGCGCGAATCCGGCAGCCGCGCCGATGACGGCGAGCGGCGTCATCGCCGACAAGTAGCGCGCGAGGTACAGCGGTTGGGAAAGCGACAACAGCAACAGCACCAGCGGCATCGAGACAGCGCCCGCGAGCGTGACCTTCAGGGCCGTGTCGTCGGAACCTCGCAGCGAGGGCTTGATCAGGGTGACGAGCAATGCGAGGTTGCCGACGGCGAGCACCGCCGCCCAGCGATAGCCGCCCAGTGCGATCGCCACGTTGATGCCGACGAACCGGGGGGTGGTGGCAGGAATCCAGTTCAGCTGGTCGCTGGTGAGCAACGCCGGCACGAACGGGGCGAACAGTACGAGCGCCATCGCTGCTGCCAGCGCCACCCGGCGGCGGCCGGTGCGGTCGCGCAGCAGCGGGCCGGCGAATGCCGCATGGGCCAGCACGAGACCGATGTTGAACACCAACGTGCCCAGCAGCAGGCCGACGCTGGCGCCGTACCACGCGGCGTTCGCGGCGGTCGGCTGCGACCGCAGGCGCACGAACAGCAGCGTGCTGACGACGGCCAGGCACATCGCCCACGAGTAGGCGCGCAGCTCGGTGAGGTTGTAGAGGAAGAAGCGATTGCAGAACAGCGCCACCACGAGCGCCAGCGCGAACACCCGGCCGCGCGCCACGTGGCGGCGCGCGAACAGGTAGCAGGCCGACAGTGCGAGCGCGCCGCCCACCACCGACAGGGTGCGCAGCCAGGCCTCGGAGCCGCCGAGGTGCTGCCATCCCCACAGCCCCACGTAGTAGGGCCCCATCCCGGCCTCCGAGCCGAGGAAGTCGACCAAGCGGCCCCATGGCTGTTGCGCCGCGGCCGCGGTGAACGCCTCGTCGAGCCAGAACGCGTGGCGGCCGGTGTGGAATGCCCCGTACACCAGCGTGAGGACGGCGATCCCGGCTGCCACGCAGCGATCACCGAGTCGCCGGAAGGACATTCGGGCATCGTAGCCAACCCACCCTGGGCAGGCGCAGGGTGCTGTGGTCGTCGTTCTGCTGACGGAAGTGTCAAGATCGAGCCGGCGTTCGGCAGTGGTCGAACGGGAGAGGATCTTCGGGAATGGATCTGCAACTGCAGGGCAAGCGCGCGCTGGTCACCGGCAGCAACTCGGGTATCGGCCGCGGGATCGCCAAGATGCTCGCCGAGGAAGGCGTGTCGGTGGTGCTGCACGGCCGCAACGCCCAGCGCCTGGAGGCTGTGCGCGCCGAGTTCGCCGCGGCCGGGCACAGCGTCGCCGCGGCGCAGGGCGACCTCTCCACCGATGCGGGCGGGGAGGCTGTGGCCGATGCCGCGCTGGCCGCGTTCGGCGGCATCGACATCCTGGTCAACAACGCCGGTGGCGGCTCGGAGGAGAGCAAGGTCAACTGGTTCGACGTGGCGCTCACCGAATGGGTGGCGACGTACCAGAAGAACGTGCTCGCGGCTGCGCGGCTGATCCACCGTCTCACACCCGCGATGAAGGAGCAGCAGTGGGGTCGCATCGTCCAGATCGGCAGCATGGCGGGCACGATCCCCACGTCGGCCCAGCCCGACTACGGCACCGCCAAGGCCGCGATGCTGAACATGACGATGAGCCTGTCGAAGCACCTGAAGGGCACGGGCGTCACCGTGAACATGGTGACGCCGGGGATGATCATGACCGAGGGTCTCGTCGATTTCCTCACCAACTTCGCCGCCAAGCGTGGCTGGGAGGGCATCGACCAGGCGGCCGACTACGTGCTGAAGGGCACCGGCCAGACCGTGCTGCGCATCGGCCAGCCCGAGGACATCGCGTTCGCCGTCACCTACCTGGCCAGCCCGCGGGCCGACTTCGTCAACGGCGTCAACATGCACCTCGACGGTGGAGGCACCGCCAACATCTACTGAGGCGAGGCGTCAGGCCATCGGTTCAGCCCAGCAGGGCGGCCGCCTTTGGGGTGTCGCCGGACCCGGCGGTAGCCTTGATGGCCGTTGGCAGCGCCGAGCATCGAAGCTCGGCAGAGGAAGGAACACTTGCACATGTCGTACCAGCACGCCGTCGTATGGATCGATCACCTGCACGCTCGGGTCATCGACTTCAACTTCGACGACAAGCACGTGGTCGCCGTCGAGCGCGAGGGTGGCCAGCGTCAGGTGCACCGCAAGTCGGGCCTGCCGGGCACAGGCAAGCCCGGCCCCGACCACCACTTCTTCGACGAGGTCGCCGCCGCCTTGGGCGATGCCCGCGAGATCCTCATCGTCGGCCCCGGCAATGCCAAGGTCGAATTCCGCAAGGATCTCGACACTCGCCACGCCGACGTCGCCAAGCGCGTGGTCGCCAGCGAGTCGGCCGATCACCCCAGCGACGGCGAACTGCTGTCGTTCGCCCGCAAGTACTTCAAGCGCGTCGACGCGCTCCGCGGCGACGTCTGACCCTGTTCGCCCGTGCGCTACACCACGCTCGTCGAGGTGGCGCACCGGGTTGCCGCAACTCCGAAGCGCTCCGAGAAGGTCGGCCTCCTGGCCGACCTTCTCGCGTCGGTCCTCGCCGACGATGCGCCGATGGTCGTCGGTCTGTTGGTGGGCGAGCCCCTTCAGGGCCGCATGGGGGTGGGCTGGGCGACGTTGACGCAGGTGTGGGCCGCGTCCACCGCCGCAGTGTCGCCGGAGGTCACCATTCGCGACGTCGACGCCACGCTGACGTTGTTGGCGGGCCTCGCCGGGGAGGGCTCGCAGCGTGAACGCGAGAGGGTGCTCGCGCAGCTGATGCAGCGGCTGACCACCGACGAGCAACGGCACCTGGCGATGGTGTTGAGCGGCGAGATGCACCAGGGCGCCAGCCAAGGAGTGGTCGCCGACGCCATCGCCAAGGCAGCGGGCGTACCCGCCGCGGCACTGCGCAGAGCGGCGATGTTGATGGGTGATCTGGGGGCGGCCGCCAGCGTGGCGTTGCGCGGCGAGTCGCTGGAAGTGGGGCTGACGCCCGGTGTCGGGGTGCAGCCGATGCTCGCCTCCACGGCGGCCACCGTTGCCGACGCACTCGCCGAGGTGGGCGCGGCAAGCGTCGAGTGGAAGCTGGACGGAGCGCGGGTGCAGGTGCACCGCCGAGGTGACGACGTGCGGGTGTTCACCCGCAGCTTGCGCGAGATCAGCGGCGCGGTGCCGGAGGTGGTGCGTGCGGTGCTGGCAGTTCCTGCGCAGCAGTTCGTGCTCGACGGCGAGGCGCTGGGCCTCGACGAGGACGGCAACCCGCTGAAGTTCCAGGACTCGATGAGCGCCGGGTCGGCGCTGCGGCCGTTCTTCTTCGACGCGCTCTTCGTGGGCGGGCACTCGCTGATCGACGAGCCGTTGCACGTGCGCAAGGCCGCGCTGGCAGCGACCCTGCCGGCCGACCTGCTGCTGCCCACGATCGACGTGCAGCCCGGCACGGCGCTCGCCAGCACTGCCGCCGACGAGTTCGCCGCGGCCGCGCTGGCGGCCGGCCACGAGGGTGTGATGGTGAAGGCGCTCGCCTCGCCGTACCAGGCGGGTCGTCGCGGTGCTGCGTGGCGCAAGGTGAAGCCCGTGCACACGCTGGATCTGGTGGTGCTGGCCGCCGAGTGGGGGCACGGGCGGCGCACGGGCTGGCTGTCCAACCTGCACCTCGGGGCGCGAGGTGCCGACGGCGCGTTCGTGATGGTGGGCAAGACGTTCAAGGGCCTCACCGACGAACTGCTGCGGTGGCAGACGGAGGCGTTGCAGCGGCTGGCGATCGGCACAGAGGGGATCGTGTGCCACGTGCGCCCAGAACTGGTGGTGGAGATCGCCGTCGACGGTGTGCAGCGCAGCACGCGGTACCCCGGTGGCGTTGCGCTGCGCTTCGCGCGGGTACGCCGATACCGGCCCGACAAGTCGGCCGCCGAGGCCGACACGATCGAGCGGGTGCAGGCGATGCTCTAGTCGCCAGGGTGCGCGCGGGTAGGGTCGCGCGCAGCATGGCAACGTTGCGGTTCAGTTTCGGCACGATGGGCTCGGGTAAGAGCACGATGGCCCTCCAGATCCACCACAACCTCGCGTCCCGCGAGCTGTACGGCCTGCTGCTCACCACGCTCGATCGCGAAGGCGCGCAGGTCACCAGCCGGCTGGGCGTGGCGGCGCAAGCGATCGAGGTGCTGCCCGGGCTCGATCTCTACAAGCTGGCCGTCGATCATTGGCCGCTGCACTACCTGGTGTGCGACGAGGCCCAGTTCTACTCCGCCGAGCAGTGCGACCAGCTGGCCCGCGTGGTCGACGAGCTCAGCGTCGACGTGTTCGCCTTCGGGCTGATCACCGACTTCCGTGGCGAGTTGTTCGAGGGCACGAAGCGCCTGCTCGAGATCGCCGACGAGCGGGTGCCGATGCAGGTGGAAGCCCGCTGCTGGTGCGGCGCACGAGCCACGCACAACGCTCGCGTGGTGAACGGCACGATCGTGTACACGGGCGAAACGGTCGTTGTCGGCGATACCGGCGAACACCCGGAACAGCCGCTGTTCGGCGATGTGGTGCGCTACGAACTGCTGTGTCGTGCGCACTACCGCGCCGGCGAGTTGGGCACCTGATGGCACTCGGTGCGTCGGGGCCGCCCGCCTCTGCCAAACAGGTGCAGTACCTGGAGGCCTTGCTCGACAAGGCCGGCTACGCGTCGTTCCGCGAGGCGCGCCACCCGATGGGGCTCACTCAGCGCCAGTCGAACGGCAAGTTCACCAAGTCCGAGGCCTCCGAGCTGATCGACCGGTTGGTGAACGATGGGGCTCCGTCGGTCGACGAGGCGTACTCCGCGAACACCGCGCCCGACAGCGCCCCCGATGCCGTCGCCGACAAGATGCTCGCCTCGCAGGCCGCCGTGCTACGTGGCATCCCCGCCCAGCTGTTGGCCGACGAACTGCTCAGCCGCGGCTGGAGTGTTCGCGAACCCAGCTGACTCGGTTAGGAGCGCGCCAGATCTGTCGGGGTGTGCGCTGGACAACAGCACCCCGTCCGGCATTCCGCTCGCCCTGGAACAGGCAATTACGAACGCGTTCTGGGCGCGGGCTGCGGTGTCCTCTTTTACCGAACGAAAATCGCTGTTGTCGGGGCGACAACGGCAATTGTCGATCACCGAAAACAAATGCCCCGGGGCCAGGCGCGCTGGCGCGTGCGGCGTCTCGGCTCAGCGCGGCGTGCCGGCCTTACGCGCTCTCCTTGCCGATGACGGCGTCGATCGGCGCGCGACGCTCCCAGAGCACGGCGCTGAGGCAGGCGGTGATCACCCAGAGCGCAGCGGCGACGGTGCAGAACGTCATCAGCGTCATTGCCACGCCGATCGGGCCGAAATCCACCCAGCCGTGCAACAACGCGGGGATCAGGAAGCGGATCAGGAGGCGGATGCCGATCGTGTCGAGCACCACGCCGGCGAGGCCGCACCACATCAGGAACTTCCAGCTGGTGCGACCCGACGAACGGAAGTCGTGACGCACGAGGATCGCCGGGGTCACCGACCACAGCACGAAGGCGGGCAGCAGGCCGAGGAGGTTGGCCAGCACATCGAGCACCGTGCCGGGGTGGCCGACGCTGATCTTGACGGTGAGGGCCTGAGTGCCCAGGAACATGAAGAACCACACGGTGCCACGCCACACCTCGCCCCAGAACGGGTAGCGCTCGCGGCGGAAGGCGCGGGCGAACGTCTTGGCCACCTGCGACGACATCGGAATGCCCCAGAACAGGAAGCTGGCCAGACCGAACACCGTCCAGGTGTTCTTCAAACTGGCGCCGCTGCCGAACAGGTCGCGCACCTGCCGTGCTGCCGAACCGGTGAGTTCGAGTTGCTTGATGAGGATGTCGCCGAAGCTGAGTTGGCTGCTGAAGTGGCTGGCCCAGCCGAAGCCCAGCAGCATCAGCGGGATCACCGTGGTGAACAGTTCCAGGGCGAGCAGCCCGCCGAGGTCGAGGCCCTCGATCTCGAAGAACCGGCGGGTGGTGGCGACCGGAACGCCCAGGCTGCGGCTGTCCTCGAGCTGTTCGAGGCGGTGCGCGAACGAGTCCTTCAGGTGGTGGCCGGTGGCCTGGGGCTCGTGCGGCAGGTCGGGCACAACGGCGAGCATACGACCCTGGTGGTGGTGCCACCCCCGAATCGCCTGGCGCGATCGGCGCGCCAGCTCGTAGCATTGCGGCAACCGTTCGGGCCAGCGTCGTCCCGTGCGCCACAGCCGTTCACCCGACCCTTGTGTCACCACCGACTCGTGGAGCAGAACTCGATGCACCCTCAGTACCCCGCGGGCCTGCCCGCGCCCACCGGCCTGTACGACCCCCGGTTCGAACACGACGCCTGTGGTGTCTCGTTCGTCGCCCACATCAAGGGCGTGCCCAGCCACGACATCGTGGCCATGGGCATCGGCGCGCTGTGCAACATGGAGCACCGCGGCGCCACCGGTGCCGAAGCCGACTCGGGCGACGGCGCAGGCATCCTCATCCAGCTGCCCGACCGCTTCCTGCGCGAGGTCGCCGGGTTCGCGCTGCCCGCCAAGGGCGCCTACGCGGTCGGCCTGGCCTTCCTGCCCGCCGATGCCGGCGACGCGGAGAAGGCGCAGCGCGCGATCGAGGGCATCCTCGCCGAAGAAGGCCTGTCGCTGCTCGGGTGGCGGGCTGTGCCCACCGACCCCAGCACGCTCGGTGCCACCGCCCGCGCGGTGATGCCCAGCTTCCAGCAGCTGTTCGTCGGCGATCCGGCCGGGGCAACCGGTATCGACCTCGACCGCAAGCTGTTCGTGGCCCGCAAGCGCATCGAGCACGACCTGCCCGCCGAGCAGCGCACGTACTTCCCTTCGCTGGGCAGCCGCACGCTGATCTACAAGGGCATGTTCACCACCCCGCAGCTGGGTGCGTTCTTCCCCGACCTCGCCGACGAGCGGGTGGAATCGGCGCTGGCGCTGGTGCACAGCCGGTTCAGCACGAACACCTTCCCCAGCTGGCCGTTGGCCCACCCGTACCGCTACATCGCCCACAACGGCGAGATCAACACCGTGCAGGGCAACCGCAACTGGATGCGCACCCGCGAGAGCCTGCTGGCCAGCGACGTGATCCCCGGGCTGGAGCGGGCCTTCCCGATCTGCACCGTGGGTGGCAGCGACTCGGCCAGCTTCGACGAGGTGCTCGAGCTGTTGCACCTCGGCGGCCGCAGCCTGCCCCACGCGGTGCTGATGATGATCCCCGAGGCGTGGGAGAACCACGACACGATGGATGCCGAGAAGCGGGCCTTCTACCGCTTCCACAGCTCGCTGATGGAACCGTGGGACGGCCCGGCCAGCGTGGCCTTCACCGATGGCACGGTCATCGGTGCACTGCTCGACCGCAACGGCCTGCGCCCCAGCCGTTACTGGGTCACCACCGACGACCTCGTGGTGATGGCCAGCGAAGTGGGCGTGCTCGACATCGAGCAGAGCAAGGTGGTGCGCAAGGGTCGCCTGCAGCCCGGCCGGATGTTCCTGATCGACACGGCTCAGGGCCGCATCGTGGAGGACGACGAGATCAAGCGCAGCCTGGCCCAGGCGCAGCCGTACCAGCAGTGGCTGGACGACGGCCTGGTGGAGCTGAAGGAACTGCCCGACCGCGAGCACGTGGTGTTCAGTCACCAGAGCGTGCTGCGCCGTCAGCAGGTGTTCGGCTACACCCACGAAGAGCTGAAGATCATCCTCGCCCCGATGGCCAAGACCGGCGGCGAGCCGCTGGGTTCGATGGGCACCGACACGCCGATCGCCGTCCTCAGCGAGCGCCCGCGACTGCTGTTCGACTACTTCCAGCAGCTCTTCGCGCAGGTCACCAACCCGCCGCTCGACGCCATCCGTGAAGAGGTGGTCACCTCGGTGGGCACCTCCGTGGGGCCCGAGGCGAACCTCCTGGCCCCCGGCCCCGACAGCTGCCGTCAGCTGGTGCTGCCGTTCCCGGTGATCGACAACGACGAGCTGGCCAAGATCATCCACATCGACGATGCGAAGCCGGGCGAGAGGGGTGGGTACCCCGAGCTGCGCTCGGTGGTCATCGGGGGCCTGTACCGGGTGGCCGGTGGCGGGCTGGCCCTCAAGCGTGCGCTCGACGCGGTGCGCAGCGAGGTCAGCCACGCGATCGCCGACGGTGCGCGCATCATCGTGCTCAGCGACCGCAACAGCGACGAGGTGTACGCCCCGATCCCCAGCCTGCTGCTGACGGCCGCGGTGCACCACCACCTGATCCGCGAGAAGCAGCGCACCAAGGTGGGCCTGATCGTGGAATGCGGCGACGCCCGCGAAGTGCACCACATGGCGCTGCTGATCGGCTACGGCGCCGGCGCGATCAACCCGTACCTCGCGTTCGAGAGCATCGAGGACATGGTCACCGAAGACCTGCACGGCCTCGGCGCGCTCGACCCGCACAAGGCGCAGCAGCAGTACATCAAGGGCGCCGGCAAGGGTGTGCTGAAGGTGATGAGCAAGATGGGCGTCAGCACCGTCGCCAGCTACACCGGCGCGCAGATCTTCGAGGCGATCGGCCTCGGCCGCGAACTGGTCGACGAGTACTTCACCGGCACCGTCAGTCGCCTCGGCGGCATCGGCCTCGACGAGATCGCCGCGGAAGTGGCGGCCCGTCATTCGGCCGCGCACCCGAAGCGGCCGGCCGAGCGGGCCCACCGCAAGCTGGAACTCGGCGGCGAGTACCAGTGGCGGCGCGAGGGCGAGATCCACCTGTTCAACCCCGAGACCGTCTACAAGTTGCAGCACGGCACGCGCAGCAAGCGCTACGACGTCTTCCAGCAGTACACGGCCATGGTCGACGGCTTGTCGAAGCAGGCCGCCACGCTGCGCGGCCTGTTCGAGATGAAGCAGGGCGTGCGGCCGGCCATCTCGATCGATGAGGTGGAGCCCGTCAGCGAGATCGTCAAGCGGTTCAGCACCGGCGCGATGAGCTACGGCAGCATCAGCGCCGAAGCCCACGAGACGCTCGCGATCGCGATGAACTCGATCGGCGCCAAGAGCAACACGGGCGAGGGCGGCGAAGACGCCGAGCGCCTGCACGACCCGCAGCGGCGCAGCTCGATCAAGCAGGTGGCCAGCGGCCGCTTCGGCGTCACCAGCGAGTACCTGGTGAACGCCGACGACCTGCAGATCAAGATGGCCCAGGGCGCCAAGCCCGGCGAGGGCGGCCAGCTGCCCGGCCACAAGGTGTACCCGTGGGTGGCCAAGACCCGCCACAGCACCCCCGGCGTGGGCCTGATCAGCCCGCCGCCCCACCACGACATCTACTCGATCGAAGACCTGAAGCAGTTGATCCACGACCTGAAGAACTCGAACCCGGCGGCACGTGTGCACGTGAAGCTGGTGTCCGAGGTGGGCGTCGGCACCGTCGCCGCCGGCGTCAGCAAGGCCAAGGCCGACGTGGTGCTGATCAGCGGCCACGACGGTGGCACGGGGGCCAGCCCGCTCACCTCGCTGAAGCACGCCGGTGCCCCATGGGAGCTGGGCCTCGCCGAGACCCAGCAGACGCTGCTGCTGAACGGGCTGCGGGATCGCATCGTGGTGCAGGCCGACGGCCAGCTGAAGACCGGCCGCGACGTGGTGATCGCCGCGCTGCTCGGCGCCGAGGAGTTCGGCTTCGCCACCGCCCCGTTGGTGGTGAGCGGCTGCATCATGATGCGCGTCTGCCACCTCGACACCTGCCCGGTGGGCGTGGCCACGCAGAACCCCGAGCTGCGCAAACGCTTCAGCGGCAAGCCCGAGTTCGTGGTGACGTTCATGGAGTACATCGCCGAGGAAGTGCGCGAACACATGGCCCGCCTGGGCTTCCGCACGATCCAGGAGATGATCGGCCACGTGGAAGTGCTCGACACTCGCACCGCGATCGATCACTGGAAGGCGAAGGGGCTCGACATCAGCCCGATCCTGGCCATCCCGCAGAACCCGTACGGCCAGACCCTGCACCAGTCGGTGACGCAGGATCACGGCCTCGACGAAGCACTCGACCAACTGCTGTTGCGTGAGTGCGCCCCGGCGATCGAGCGCGGCGAGGCCGTCACGTTGAACCTGGCGATCAAGAACGTCAACCGCACGGTGGGCACGATGCTCGGCTCGGCGATCAGCAAGGCTCACGGCGGCAAGGGGCTGCCCGATGGCACGATCACGCTCAACTTCCGTGGCTCTGCCGGCCAGAGCTTCGGTGCCTTCGTGCCCGCCGGCGTGACGATGACGCTGGAGGGCGACGCCAACGACTACGTGGGCAAGGGCCTCTCCGGTGGGCGAGTGGTGGTGCGGCCCGACCGCGACGCCACGTTCCCTGCCGCCGACAACATCATCGCCGGCAACGTGATCGGCTACGGCGCGACGGGCGGCGAGATCTTCCTCAACGGCATCGTCGGCGAGCGCTTCTGCGTGCGCAACTCGGGCGCCACCGCGGTGGTGGAGGGCGTGGGAGACCACGGCTGCGAGTACATGACCGGTGGCCGTGTGGTGGTGTTGGGCCCCACGGGCCGCAACTTCGCCGCCGGCATGAGCGGCGGCATCGCCTACATCTACGACCCCGACGACGTGTTCGCGGCGAAGATGAACCGCGAGATGGTGCAGTTGCAACCACTGGGCGACGACGACCGCGAGTTCCTGCTGGCCACCGTGGCCAAGCATGCCCAGCTCACGGGCTCGGCGGTCGGTGGCCGCATCGTCGCCGACTTCGCCACCGAGGCGGCGAAGTTCAAGCGGGTGATGCCGATCGACTACCAGCGGGTGCTCACGGTGATGAGCGACGCAGCGGCCGCAGGCCTTGACGAAGAAGCGACGTTGGCAAAGGTGATGGAGGCGAGCCGTGGGTGAGACGACTGGATTCCTGCAGTGGGACCGCACGACCGCGGGGCACCGGCCGGTGGCCGTGCGCCTGCGCGACTGGAAGGAGGTCTACGAACCGTTCCCTGCGGCCGAGCTGAACCATCAGGCCGGGCGTTGCATGGATTGCGGCATCCCGTTCTGCAACAACGGCTGCCCGCTGGGCAACCTGATCCCCGACTGGAACGACCTCGCCTACCGCGACCACTGGCGTGACGCCATCGACCGGCTGCACGCCACCAACAACTTCCCCGAGTTCACCGGTCGGCTGTGCCCGGCCCCGTGCGAGAGCGCGTGCGTGGTGGGCATCAACGGCGACCCTGTGGCGATCAAGCAGGTCGAGGTGGAGATCATCGACCGCGCGTGGAACGAAGGCTGGGTGAAGCCCGAACTGCCCACGGTGAAGACCGGCAAGCGCGTCGTCGTGATCGGCAGCGGCCCGGCCGGCTTGGCCTCGGCACAGCAGCTCACTCGCGCCGGCCACGACGTGGTGGTGCTCGAGCGTGCCGATCGCATCGGTGGCCTGCTGCGCTACGGCATTCCCGAGTTCAAGATGGAGAAGCGCCACGTGGATCGGCGCATCGAGCAGATGGAGGCCGAGGGCACCGAGTTCCGCGTCAACGCGGCCGTGGGCGATGGCGTCGACATCGAGGTGCTGCTGGCGTCGTACGACGCGATCGTGCTGGCCTGCGGTGCCACCGACCGTCGCGACCTCACCATTCCCGGCCGTGAGCTGGGCGGCATCCACCAGGCGATGGAGTACCTGCCCTACGCGAACCGGGTGCAGCAGGGCGATCTCGATCGCTCGCCGATCCACGTGGAGGGCAAGCACGTCGTGATCATCGGCGGCGGCGACACCGGCGCCGACTGCCTGGGCACCGCCCACCGCCAGGGCGCCGCCTCGGTGACGCAGCTGGAGATCATGCCGCAGCCGCCCACCAAGCGGAACGGCGCGGGTAACCCGTGGCCGCAGTTCGCGATGGTCTACAAGGTCACCAGCGCCCACGAGGAAGGCGGCGAGCGCCTCTACAGCGTGAACACCGAGCGCTTCCTACCAGGCGAGGACGGGCGTGTGCGGGCGTTGCTGCTGCACGAGGTGCAGATGGTGAACGGCAAGTTCGAGAAGGTGGAGGGCACCGACCGCGAATTGCCCGCCGACTACGTGTTCCTGGCGATGGGGTTCGTCGGCCCGGAGAAGGGCAGCTGGCTGCAGAGCCTTGGCGTGGCCTTCGACGAGCGCGGCAACGTCGCCCGCAACGCCAACTACATGTCGAACGTGCCCGGCGTGTTCGTGGCCGGCGACATGGGCCGCGGGCAGAGCCTGATCGTGTGGGCCATCGCCGAGGGGCGCTCGTGTGCGGCCGGCGTCGACCGTTGGCTGATGGGCGAGACGCAGCTGCCGGCACCGATCCCGCCGACGGCACGACCCCTGCTGTGACGCTCGTGTGACCCCTGCCCCGCAGGGGGCGACGCCCCCTGCGAGCGCCTGGCAACTACGCTGTACGACATGAGAATGAAGTGGTTGGCACCGTTGATCCTCGGCGTGTTCGTGCTCGGCGCAGGTGGCGTGCTCACGGCCTGTGGCGATGATTCCGCCGCGAGCGGTACCACCGTGCTCAACATGGGCGCCACGAACTACCAGACCCTGCCGGTCACGCAGAGCACCTTGCCGTCGGCCACCACGCTCGCGCCGAACCCGGGCCAGATCACTCAGAACGAGCAGGTCTACGAGGTTGCGTACGGCGACTACATGACACTGATCACCAGCATGTTCGGGATTTCGCTCGACAAGATCGCCACTGCCAACGGTTGGCCCAACGGCGGCACCGACCACAAGCTGTTCCCGGGCGACATCATCAAGATCCCGGCCGGTGGTCTCGTGCCGCTGCCCACCACCACCACCGAGGCGACGGCCGCACCCTCCACCGAGCCGTGCATCAACGGCACGCACACGATCGTGTCCGGCGAGACCCCTGGGCTGGTGGCGGCCCACTACGGCACCACGCTGCAGAAGCTGGGCCTGGCCAACATGAAGACGAAGGGCTACAAGAGCTTCATCGTCGGCGTGAAGATCAACCTGCCCTGCTGACCGCGTCACGAAGCTGCCCGCGCCCGTAGGGTGGGGCCATGCTCACGATCGTCGAAGCACGGGTGGTCGGGTGCCTGCTGGAGAAGGAACGCTCTGTTCCCGATCAGTACCCGCTCACGCTGAACGCGCTGGTGTCGGCGTGCAACCAGTCCACGTCGCGCGAGCCCGTGATGCACCTCAGCGAGCACGAGATCGAGGCCACGCTCGCCGCGCTGAAGGTGCAGGGCCTCGTGCGCTACGTGCATCCTGCGCATGGCCGTAGCGTCACCCGCTACCGCCAGGTTGCCGACGAAGCGTGGGGGTTGCCGGCGCCGGAGGCTGCCGTGGTGGCGGTGTTGTTGCTGCGAGGCCCGCAGACGACGGCCGAGCTGCGCACTCGCACCGAACGGCTGCATCCGTTCGCCACCGTCGAGGCGCTGGAGACGACGCTGTTCGAGCTGGTGTCGGCGGGGTCGGTGGAAGCACTTCCCCGCCAGCCCGGCCAGAAGGAGCACCGCTGGCGACAACTGCTGGCCGAGGCCAGCGAGCTTCCCGAAGCGATGCCTGCCGACGACCACACCGCGCACACCGCCCCGACCGAGCGGCCCACCACGGTTCGCGCTGCAGGGCCCAGTGCGGCCGAGCGGATCGAGCAGCTCGAACGACGGGTCGCCCGTCTCGAAACGCTGTTGGCCGAGCTGTTGCCCGAGCTGTTGCCCGACGCGACGATCGCCGACTGACAGTCGCCCGGCTCAGCCGAGGTCGGGCCAGCGACGCTTCTGGCGGCGGCGTTGGCCGGCCTTGCCCAGCTTGCGATGTTCGGCGAGCGCCCACTGGCGGCGCCACCCGTTGTACTCGGGGCCGGTGAGCTTGGGGTTGGTGCCGGCCGCGGCGCGCTGCTTCGAGGTCCAGTAGTCGGTGAGGGCCTCGTCGCCGAGTGCCGTCACGGCTGCCTCGATGCGGGCGTTGAACCGGCGGGTGCTCTCGCCCTCGATCGGGTACAGCGGCGAGCCGAACACGACCTTGCTCTTGCCCGGCTTGGGCTTCTTCATACCCTTGCCGTAGATGCTGCCGGTGCCGTCGATGAACACGGGCACCACGGGGGCGCCGGTGCGGTTGGCGAGGTAGGCCGCGCCGCCCTTGAAGTCTTGGCCCCACCCGTCGGGCGAGCGGCCGCCTTCGGGATAGATCACCAGGCTCCAGCCGGTGTCGAGCAGCCGGCGCAGCTCGTCGCTGCTCTTGCGGCCGGTGACCTCGCGGTCGATCGGGAAGGCGTTCAGCGTGAGCGCGGCGAGCGTGCCCTTCACCTTCGTGTCGAAGAAGTAGTCGGCTGCCGCGGCGACGACGAGCTTCGAGCGCCATGGCTCGGGCACGGCGACGATCATCACGCCCGTGTCGAGGTGGCTGTGGTGGTTGGGCGCGAAGATCAGCGCCGGCGTCTTGTCGAGCCGCTCGAGGTCGGCCAGGCGGTCGAGGCCATTGATCTCGGGGTTGGCGAGCAGCTTGATCACGGCCCGCACCGGCCCGTTGGTGACGATCGCGCGCACCGCCTTGGCAGGCGCCTTGCGCGCCCAATCGGTCTCGAAGTCGGCGCCCAACTTGCTGGGTGTCTCGGGCACCGTCTGCCCCTTGGGCACCGATGGCTTGCGGTACGGGAAGCCCAACGCCTTGGCCGGCTTCAGCACGGCCTGCACCGCAGCCCCCGCAGCGTCGCCGAGCTTGGCCACCTTGCGCAGCTGCGGCACCGAGCTCAGCTTGCTGGGGGTGTTGTTCAGCTTCATTGCACGTCCGCCACCAGCAGGGCAGGCACGTGCAGGTGGGTGATGGTGGCGTTGCGGCCCACCACGTCGCTGGCGATCTCGAACGCGTCGTCCATCGTGCTGGCCGGGGTGAAGCCCAGGCGGCGCACGGTGGGGGCGTCGCCGCCGACGATGATCACCTTGCCGGCGTGCTGCAGGCCGTGTGCACCCCAGTACCAGGCGTAGAACGGGTGCACGCCGTGGTAGGCGTTGCCCGTGCGGTACAGGTGCTTGTACCACTCGTCCTCGGCGTACTGCTTCTCCCACTTGCGCGACATCTCGGCCGGGCTGGTGGTGTCGGTGAGCACCTGCTCGAAGAAGTCGATGTAGCTGGGGTGGTGCACGGGGTTGAAGTCGCGGTAGGTGGGGTGGGTCATGATGATCACGCCGCCCTCACGCACCAGCGGCTTGTTGCGGTACATGTTGAACAGGTACCCAAGGCCCATGCACATCACCAGCACCGGGTTCATCACGCCGTCGGGGTTGTAGGGCGACACGAACGGGATGCCCATGGTGAGGATGTCGGTCTGGCCCTGCACTTCCACCAACTGCTGCTTGTACACGTGTTCCAGCGTCAGCTTGTGCACGGCTTCGGTCTCGCCGGCCTGCACGCTGGTCATCTGGTGCGGGCCCTCCATGCCGTGGAAGATCTTCCGCGCGAGCTTGATCGGCGTACGGTTCAGCGCCTTGGTGGTGCCCAGGAACGTGGCCCGATCCTTCGCCGTCCACTCCCACTCACGCTTGTTGATGAACTCGAACGGCTTCGGGAACATGTCGGTGTTGAGGGTGGTCTCGATCTGGAAGATCTTCGGCCCGTGATCCTTCAGCACCTTGCCCAGGCGCCACACGCTGGTGTGCAACGCGCTGTGATGGCGATGGCCCATCAGGCTGCGGGTGTTCTCCAGCGTCTCGGGGTTGTGGTGGAAGCTGAGGCAGCGATACGAGGCGAGGCCCGTGGTGATGCTCTTCCACCCACCGTCCATCGAGACGGAGTTGATGTTGACGTAGATGACGAGGTCGCTCTCTGCGGCCCGCTTGTTGATCTCCAACACCTCACCGTGGTCGGTGGTGCCGATGACCGCGAGGTTGTCGTGATCCTCCGCGTCGTGCTGGTAGAGCATGCCGCGGCTGTGGAACGCGTCGTAGATGCGGTCGCCGAGGGCGTGACGCAGTTCGTACTCGTGCATCCGCCTGTGCAGGCCGAGCGCGGCGATCAGGTGCACGTCGTCGACGCCCGCCTCGGCCACGAGGTCGAGCACGGCCTCGATCACGCGCTGGCGGTTGTCGGGGCGCTCCATCTTCGGCAGGGGCAGGCTGACGTCGTCGAACGCGATCGTCAGCTTCATGCCCGGGAACAGCAGCGCGGGCAGCGGATCCTGGTCGATCGGGTTCAGCAGGGCATGACGGATCGCACCGTCGATGTCCTTGATCGCGTCCAGCGGCTCGGGCGGATAGATGACGCGGCTGCGACCCGCGGGCAGCTTCTCGAGGCTGAAGTTCTCACCGCGCCAGAACAGGATCGACGGCGTGGAACGATCGACCTCGAGCACGAATCCGGGACGGGGCATTTCAGTTACCTCTCATGTCGAACGCAATCTTCACGGCACCGCGGCGACCGCTGGCGGCTGCGTGGGCGATCGCGTCGGTGTAGTCCTTGAGCGAATAGGTGGCCGACACCAGCCGGCCGAGGTCGTGCCTGCGCACGACATCGATGGCGGTGGTGAAGTCGGCGTGGGTGTAGGCGTAGCAACCGCGGATGGCGGTTTCGCGGTGCCACAGCGACGTGAGTTCCAGCGACACGTTGGAGGGCATGCCCACCACCTGCACCTCGCCGCCAGGGGCCACGACCTGCAGCGCCTGCTGCAGCGAGTCGCTGCTACCCACGCAGTCGATCACGTGCGGTGCGCCGCAGGTGAGCTGCTCGCCGAACACCAGCGACTTGCTGGCCGAGCGCACATGGCGGGGCAGCTCGTCGGTGGTGCACACGATGTCGGCGCCCAACTCCTTGGCCAGGCGCTTCTGCTCTGCGTAGCGAGCAGTGACGATGATCGGGGCCTTGCGCTGCGCATCACGGGTGGCGGTGATCGAGGCCAGCGTCAGCAGGCCCAATGTGCCGGCGCCGATGATCACGGTCTGCTCGCCGGTGTAGCGGGCGGCCGCGTGCACGGCGCAGGCGGTGGGCTCGATGAGCACCGCCGCCTCGTCGGTGAGGTCGTCGGGCACGTGCACCAACTGGCTGGGGTGGGCGAGCATCTCGTTGCTCCACCCGCCGCCGGTGTCGGCGCAGAAGCCGGTCTGCAGGCCGGGTTCGAAGTGGCCGAACGCCACCCGCTCGCACAGGTTGATCTGGCCGGTGGCGCACGCCGGGCACACGGGCGAGACGCCACGGGTGACGCACGACAGCACGGGCACCACCACGACCCGCTTGCCCGGCTTGCCGTCGGCGCCCAGCACGTTGGCCACCACCTCGTGGCCAGGGGTGAACGGGTAGCTCACCAGCGGGTCGAAGTACGCCGACGCGCTGCCGTCGATCAGTGACAGGTCGCTGCCGCAGATGCCCGACAGGCGCGGGCGCAGCCGAACCCAGTCGGGGGTGGGCAGGGGGAGCGATTCGTCGGACTGCAGTGCCAGCGGGCCGACGTGCGCACCCGCGCCGGGCATGATCGCCCCGGCGATGCGCGCCATCGCGAACTTCGCTGGCTTGCGGGAGAACACCAACCGGCTCATCGGAACACCCGCTTGCGCTCGCGCTCAGCCATCATCGGGCCGAGTGGCAGGAACATCTTCGGCGCGCCCGAGGCCTTGTCCCAATGCTCGACCAGCCAGCCACGCTTGCGGGCGATCGCTGCCAGGCGGGTCTCGGGGTTCACCGCCACAGGGAAGCCGACGGCCTCCAGCATCGGCAGGTCGCTGGTGCTGTCCGCGTAGGCGATGCTGTCCTCCAGGCGGAGGTTCTCCGACGAGCAGTAGTCGGCCAGGATTTCGGCGCGGGTCTCGCCGGTGGGCGGCACCACGGCCATGTTGCCGCTGTAGGTGCCGTCGGGGCGCACGCTCAGCTTGGCGGCCACGATCTCGTCGAACAGTGGGCGCAGGCCCTCCACCGCGAAGTCGAGGGCACCGGTGATGAGGATCGTCTTGTGGCCCAGTGCACGGTGTTCGCGCACTCGGCGCAGGCCGGCGGGGAAGCTCTTGGCGAGGATCAGGTTGGACAGCAGCTCCTGCGAGTCCTCCTCGATCTGGCTGACCGGCGCATCTTCGTAGCGGCGGTAGAAGAAGCGCAGGAAGTCGCTGCGGTCCTTGCGGTCCACCTTCTGCAGCGTGGGCGCCTCGGCCAGCGTGCGCAGCACGTAGCGAATGCGCTCGGGAGTGTTGAGGCGGCGGGTGGCCAGCCACGAGTAGCTCTCCACCACGTTGCTGGAGATCAGTGTGTTCTCGAGGTCGAACGCGGCCACGTGGCGGTCGGGGGACAGCACGCTCTTGCGCAGGCGGGCCGTGCGGTCGATCTTGCTCTTGCCCGGGGTGACCTTGGCGCGCGAGTGGTGCACGATCGAGGGCAGGTGGATGCCGCTGATGTACTTCGTCCAGTCGACACTGCGCGGGTCGAAGTTGAACGCCGCCTGGTCGGTGGCATCCAGCGTGTCCCACACGGTGAGCAGCTTCTCCACCGAGTACACGGCCTCGCACTCGGTGTAGAGGCCGTACAACTGCACGTACTCGTACGCGCGGTCGATGTCGTTCTTCTTCTCCTCCAGCGAGGCGGCCCAGCTGGCCTGCTTGCCGCGCAGGGGGAGGGCCTGCAGCACCCGCTCGGTCTTGGCGGCCACACTCTTGGCCCGGGCGAGCTGCTCCTTCACGCGGCCGCGGGCGGGGAACTTCCACTCGGGCACCACGATCGGCTGGCCCTCGCTGTCGTACAGCGGGTGTTCGGTGAACCAGGCGCGGATGTCGTCGACCATCGACTTGTAGCGCAGCGGGTTGGTGCTGCCGCTGGCCACCTGCGTGATGTACGGGGCCGAAGGGCCGGTGGCGGCCACCGTGATGATCGCGGCGACCACGATGTCGACCGGGATCACGTCGACGATGCCCTCTGGCACGCCGGGGAACTCGCTGAGCAGGCCGCGGGCGTAGCTGAGGATCACCGGCTCGGCCATGCGGAAGCCGCGGATCCAGCCGGGGAACGGCTCGGCGAGCGCGGATTCGATGATGCTGGGGCGCACGATGTTGACGGGCAGGTTGCCCTTCACCTCGGTGAGCGCCTGTTCGCCGAGCGCCTTGGTGTAGGCGTACGCGTCGGGCCAGCCGACGCTGGCGGCGCGGCTGCGGCCGGCTTCCACCAGCTGCGCCTTCACCCAGGATTCGCGCAGGTTCTCGGTCTTGGAGGCCAGCGCCGGGCCGCCTGCCGCGCCCAACTCCTTGCGGGCCTCGCTGCGGAAGAAGGTGAGCTGCTCGGTGGTGCGGCTCTTGGCCTCGATGTCGCCGCGCAGGCGCCGGCTGGCGGCGACCTCCTTGCGCCAGTTGAGGCCGATGTCCCAGTGGCCTTCGCTCACCAGCGCTTCGGGCGCGTGGCCGCGGCGGTTGCCGGCGACGTAGCACGTGCTGACGCCCACCAGGTGAGGCGTGATGTTCATCGCGTGGCAGGCCTCGGCGATTCGCACCGGGCCGAGCAGGTTGATCTCCACCGCGCTGTCGAGCGGGCTGTCGAACGACACGGCCGCGGCGGAGTGGATGATGATGTCGCAGCCGGCGAACAGCGGACGTTCGGCATCGGTGAGGCCCAGGCCGTCGGTGCTGACGTCGCCGCCGATGGCCACGACGCGGCGGGCCACCATCTCCTCGAAGGTCTCCACGCCGGCCGCGGCGAGTTCGCCCTTCAGCCGGTCGAAGCAGTTGTTCTTGAAGATTTCGCGGCGCACGCGCTCGGTTGCGTCGTGGCGTTTGCTGGGGCGAACGAGCAGCACCAGCGAGCACCCGGGGGCGCTGCGCAGCAGGCGTTCGACGAGGGCGGTGCCCACGAACCCGGTGCTGCCGGTGATGGCGATGCGTTTCCCCGCGAGTTGTTCGGCGATCATGCGCCCGTCAGCGTAGCGCATCTCTCTACCATGTGGTAGAGAGAACTTCGTGCGGATACTGTTGCCCTGGCGCTCGTCTGGTAGGTGAATGGTATTCTGATGGTATGAACACCACCATCGACAAGGCCGGGCGGGTCGTGATCCCCAAGCCGATGCGCGAGGCACTCGGTTTGCTGGAAGGTGGCGAGGTCGAACTGGCCGAAGAGGACGGGCGGATCATCATTTCGCCGCGCGCCGTGGCCAAGCAGCTGGTCGAGCGCGATGGCGTGCTGGTGTGTGTCGCCAGCGACCCCGTGCCGCCTCTCACGGCGCTCGACGTGCGCGAGGTGCTCGACTCGGTGCGGCGGTGAAGCGTGCGGCCGACAGCAGCGTGCTCGTGGCGGCCTTCGCCACGTGGCACGAGCAGCACGACGTCGCTCGCCGGGCCGTCGGCGCGGGCGTGAGTGCCGTGGCGCACGTACTGGTCGAGACGTACTCCGTGTTGACTCGTCTGCCCGAGCCGCACCGCGCCGCGCCTGCGATGGCACGCGACTTCTTGATCGCGGCGATCAAGGGCGATCCGTTGCAGCTCGATGTGGCTGCCGCCAAGGAACTTCCCGGCCGGCTGCACGAGTGCGGCGTTGCTGGGGGTGCCACCTTCGACGGTCTCATCGCTCTGACGGCTGCAGCGCACGGTGCCACGCTGGTCTCGCTCGATCGGCGGGCCGCCGACACCTACCGTCGGTGCGGCGTACGGTTCGAGCTGCTCGGGGCCTGACGCGATGGCTCGCACCGACACTCGCGCCCGCATCCTGGAAGCTGCCACCGACCTGTTCGGCCTGCGCGGGGTCGAGGCCGTGTCGCTCGACGTGATCGCCGCCGAGGTGGGGGTGGCCAAGCAGACGTTGCTGTACTGGTTCCCCAGCAAGGACGACCTGGTGCAGGCGGTGCTGGTGCACACCGCGCTGCAGTTGGGTGTCGTGATCCAGGCCGCGATCCGCAGCGCCACCGACGACCCACTCGACCGCATCGAAGCGGTGGTGAAGGCGGTGTTCCGACCGGCAGTTCGGCGCCCGTCGCTGCTGGGCCTGATTCGTGAGGTCAGCCGTTTGTCGCCGGCGCTCGGCGAGCGGTTCAGCGCCGAGCTGAAGCCGTTGGTGGACCGCGCGGTCGTGTATCTGCAGTCGGAGATGGATCGCGGCCGCATCCGCCGCGCCGACCCGCGCCTCATCGCCGCGCTCTGTTACGCCACGGTCACCGGTATCGCTACCGAGCCGGAGGTGCTGCGCGCCGTGGGCTGGCAGGCCGACACGGTGGAGCTGCGCCGTCTGCGCGGCGAGCTGCTGGCCTTCCTGCGTGCGGCGCTCGCCCCGGCCTGACAAGATTTCCGGATGAGGCGAGCATCGGGGTGGTTGTTGGCGGGTCTGCTGGGCGGGCTCATCGCGTGTGGCGACGATGCATCGACGTCGCCCGAGCAGCGGGTGCGGGTGGCCGACGTGTCGAGCCCCATCGTCGAGGCCGACGGCAGCGTGTGGGTGCTGGTGGGCGATGTGGCGATCGAGTTCGACGCAGCCACGCATGAACGGCGGAGCGAGATCGATCTCGGTGGGGGTGGCTCGAACGCCATCGAGGTCGAGGACGGGGTCGTGTGGGTGATGGGCATGTTCGGTGTCGCCAGGCTCGACACGGCGACGGGCAGCGTGGCGTCGAACGACCGTGCCTACAGGTCGTTGGCCACCGTCGGCGGGCGGCTGTTCGGCTTCAGCGACGGCGATCTCTATGAGATCGATCCGGTCACGGCGGAGGACCTCGGTCAGGTGGCGCTGCCGCTGAACTCGAACGGGTCTGAGTACGAAGTGGTCGGGGTGCCGCTGATCACGGTCGGCAACACCGTCTGGGTGACGGTGGCCGACAGCGATTTCTCCTTCTCGGCCTTCGATCCGCAGACGCGAGAGTTCGCCACGACGGTGCGCCTCGACGAGTCGTACGAGTCAGCGGTGTTGGTGGGCGATGTGATCTGGCTGGCCGACCGGTACGGCGAGTACGTGGTGGTCGACGCGGCTACGGGCGAACGCCTCGACGTCGCGGTGGAACTGCCCGTGGGCGAGACGATCCTCGACGCAGCTGGCTCGCTGTTCGTCGGTCCCGACGATTCGCTGTGGCTGCTCGACCAGCCGAGCCAGGACGTGTACCAACTCGATCCGCAGACGGGTGCTGTGCTCGGCTCGTTCCACCTGCAGCTGCGCCCTACGGCGATGGCGATCACCGCCACCGAACTCTGGCTCACGAACTCGTACGACGACAGCATCACCGTGTTGCCGCGGTCGGCGCTGCGCCCGGCCTGATCATTCGTAGGCGGCCAGCTCCAGGCGAACGCTCACGGGCGATCCTTCCACCAAGCCTTCGGCCCTGCGCACGGGGGCCTTCACCGGGAGGATGAACGATTGCTGGTCCTTGGAAGGGAACACCGACGTCGTCCAGGTGGTGCGCCCGACGGTCACCTTCACCGGCACCGAACCGAACCCGGCCTGCTTGCCGGTGGTGATCTCGTCGATCTCATCGGTGACGTCGAACGGGAGGGTGAGGAAGTACCACGATGCGTTGCCGCCCCACAGCCACAGCGGGGCGCTGAACTCGTACGTCGGCGCGCTCACCGGTTGATGGCTTCGAGCACGGCCTGGTGGAAGGCGGTGATGCCCTTGGCCAGGTGGTCGTCGGGCGTGTCTTCTTCCTTCGTGTGCGACAGGCCGGCGATCGACGACGTGAACACCATCGCCGTGGGCACCACGCGGGCCATCTCCGAGGCATCGTGCAGCGCACCGCTGGGCAGCTCGAAGCGGTGGCCCTCCACGGCCTCGACCGCGTTGCGCACCGATTCCACGAGCACCGGGTCGAAGATCATCGGCGGGATACGGAAGATGTGCTCGAACTCCACCGAGCAGTCCTCCGCCGCAGCCGCGCGGGCGGCCGCATCCTTGGCCTCGGCGAACATCGCCGCCAGCGCGTCGGCGTCGATGTGGCGCATGTCCATCGTGCACACGGTCTGGCCGGGCACGGCGGTGACGACGCCCGGCCAGCAGGTGACGCTGCCGACGGTGGTGACGCCGTTGTGGCGCAGGCCGATCTCGGCCAGTTCGAGCGCGAAACGGCTCATCGCCCTCAGCGAGTCGCGACGCATCGGCATCGGCATCGTGCCGGCGTGCGCAGCCTGCCCGTTGAACACCAACCGCTCGCGCTCGATGCCCACCGTGCCGGTGACCACACCCACGCCAAGGCCGTGCTGTTCGAGCACCGGGCCTTGCTCGATGTGCAGCTCGAGATAGGCCACCACGTGCTCCAGCCGGGTGCGGGCACCATCCATCGCATCGAGCACGACACCGTGTTGCGCCACCACCTCGGGCAACGCGTTGCCCTGCTTGTCCTTCAGCTCGCGCAGGATGTCGAGATCGAGCGTGCCCACGACGGCGCCGCTGCCGAACAGGCTGCGACTGAAGCGGGCACCCTCTTCGTCCGCCCAATCGACCAGGGCGAACGAACGCTTGGGTGGCTGGGGTGCCGACGCCAACGAGCGCAGCACCTCCAGCCCACCCATCACGCCCAGCGCCCCGTCGAGCCATCCGCCGGCAGGAACCGAATCGAGGTGTGAACCCACCACCACCGTGTCGGGCGACTGCCCCTTCAGGTAGGCCCACAGGTTGCCCGCTTCGTCCTGCTCGATTGTGATCGGCAGCGTGGACAGTTCCTCGCGCAGCATGGCGCGGGCCTCGGCCCACTCGGGCGTCCAGCACAGCCGGCGCGAACCGGCGGGCCCACCAGTGCGGCCGGCCAGCTCGCGAAGGTCGCGGATGGCGCGCTGGGCGTCGAAGCTATTGGGGGTGGAGGTGTGGGTCGGGGTGGTGCTCACCCCGCGGACGCTAGCGCGCGACGGAGAACGCGAGCATCGCCTCGGCGATCGGCGTGAGTTGCGCCACAGTGATGGTTGCCGACCCCAGATCCACCGCCAGTGTCGACACGGGAATCGGGCCGCTGGCGCGCGCGAACCGCTCGCGAGCGTTGATGCCATAGGCGATGGCGGCCACCGTCGTTCCGTCGGGGGCGACCTTCATCACCGCCACCAGGTGGGGGCCCTCGGACACGAACGTGGAGTCGTCGACCTGCACGAACGGCACCTCGCTGGGTACCCATTGGGGTGAGGCCGCGGCGACCGAACGCCAGGCGAGGAGGTTCAACTCACTCCCGTCGGCGAACTCGACGCCCACGAACCGGTCGGTCGTGCAGAACGACGGGTCGGGGGCCACGTCGCGGATCGCGGACGTTGCGTACGACCCGACGTGCGCATGGATCTCGTCGAACGCCAGCGCGGCGTAGTCGCCGATCCGCAGGCTGGGCACGATCTCGCCGTCGAGGTTCAGGCCGCCCTTCGCGTCGTACGAGTACCAGTGCCTGGCCTCGGCGGCTTCCGCGCCGGGGTCGTCGAGGCAGCCGATGTCGACCGGCGTGTTGACCACCGCGACCGTGGACACCGGCGGCGTGGCGGTGTCGTCGCCGCTCCACACCAGCACCACTGTGGCCGCGACGGCGGCGGCGATGGTGAGCCCGAGCAGCAGCCGGCGGTTGCTGCGGCGGCGTGAGAGGAACGGGGTGGTCATCGGCGGGGCCTTTGCGTCAGTGGGTCGTGTTGCGGCGGCGACGGGTGTGGCGTTCGATCGCCAGCCGCACCAGTTCGTCGATCAGGTCGGCGTAGCTGAGGCCGCTGGCGATCCACAGCTTGGGGTACATCGAGATCGGGGTGAAGCCGGGCATCGTGTTCACCTCGTTGAGCAGGAAGCCTCGGCCACCTTCCTCGAAGAAGAAGTCGACTCGCGACAGGCCTTCGCAGCGCAAGGCGGTGAACGCTCGCAGAGCGAGGGCCCGTACCTCGTCGACCTGCTCAGCGGTGAGTGGGGCGGGCACGAGCGCCTGCGAGCCGTCGTCGAGGTACTTGTCGGCGTAGTCGTAGAACTCGGCGCCGGGCACGATCTCGCCGGGCACGCTGGCCCTCGGCTGCAGGTTGCCCAGCACGGCCACCTCGATCTCGCGCCCGTCGATGGCTTCCTCGATGACGGCCCACTCGTCGTAGCTGAAGGCGACCTCCAGCGCGTCGCGGACCGCCTCGATCGTCTTGGCCTTGGTGACGCCCACCGACGAACCCATGTTGGCCGGCTTCACGAACACGGGAAGGCCGAGCGAGTTCGCCAGGTGCGCCGGGGTGCCCGGGCCGCACTGGTCGGCGCGCACGGCGAGGTGGCGGGCTTGGGGAATGCCGTGGGCCGCGGTGACCTCTTTGGCCATCGCCTTGTCCATCGCCACCGCCGAACCCAACACACCCGAGCCCACGTACGCAAGGTCGGCCAGCTCGAGCATGCCCTGCACGGTGCCGTCCTCGCCGAGCGGGCCGTGCAACAACGGCACCACCACCGTGCGGCCAGTGGTGCTGGGCGTGATCGCCACGGTCGGCTCGATGGAATCGCCGGTGGCGTCGAGGCGGCTGGGCAACGCGTGTGCGCCCTCGGTGAGCGCGGCCAACGCCGCGGTGGCCAACGACCAGCGGCCGTCGCGGCCGATGCCGATCGGGGTGATGTCGTACTTCGCTGGGTCGGCGGCGCGCAGCACGTGCGCAGCAGTGGTGCAGCTGACGTCGTGCTCGGCCGACTGGCCGCCGAACAGCACGATGAGGTGGATCCGCCCAGAGGGATCGTGGTGGACGGCCGGATCGCCGTGCTGGGGGTGTTGGGTGGCGGCCGTCATGCGACCCCGACGGTACCGTGTTGCACGATGCGTTTCCGAGCAAGCGACGTGGCCGCTGCCACAGGCGGGCGACTGACCGGCCCCGACGTGTTGATCGATGGAGCGTCGTTCGATTCACGTTCCACCCAACCCGGCCAGTTGTTCGTGCCGTTGATGGCCGAACGCGACGGGCACGAGTTCATCGGTGGGGCGCTGGCCAGAGGCGCGGCGGCGTACCTCACGTCGCGCCCGGCTGCAGGCGAACCGACATCGGGAACGGCGATCGAGGTGCCCGACACGCTGCGCGCGCTGATGGCGCTCGCTGCGGCGCAGCGCCTGCGGTTCGAAGGACCGGTGATCGGCATCACCGGTTCGGTGGGCAAGACCAGTACCAAGGATCTCGCCTGGGCCGCGCTCGCCGCCAGCCGCAGCACGTGGGCCAACGAGCGCAGCTTCAACAACGAGCAAGGGCTGCCCACCACGGTGCTGAACACCCCCGAGGGCACCGAGGTGCTGGTGCTGGAGATGGGCATGCGCGGCCACGGTGAGATCGCCGAGCTGTGCCGCGTGGGCCGGCCCACGATCGGTGTGGTCACTCGTGTGGCCGAGGCGCACAGCGACCGTGTGGGCGGGATCGACGGGGTGGCGCGGGCCAAGGGCGAGCTGATCGAGAGCCTGCCCGCGACCGGTGTGGCGATCCTCAACCACGACGACATCCGTGTGCGAACGATGGCGCAGCGGTCGGCAGCAACGGTGGTGTTCTACGGCGAGGGGACGCACCCCGACCTGCAGGTGCGGATCAGCGACGTGCGCCTCGACGACATCGCCCGGCCCACGTTCCACCTGCACACACCGTGGGGCTCGGCCGAGGTGCACCTCGGGGTCAGTGGTCGGCACATGGTGCACAACGCGGCAGCGGCGCTGGCGTGCGTCGGCGCTGTCGGTGGCGATCTTGCAGCGGGCGCGGCCGCTCTTGCCGACGTGGGCCTCACCGCGATGCGGATGGAGGTCCGGCGCGCGCCCAGCGGCGCGACCATCCTCAACGACAGCTACAACGCCAACCCCACCAGCATGCGTGCCGCGCTCGACGCCTTGGCCGACCTGCCGGCGTCGCGGCGGGTGGCCGTGCTCGGCCTGATGGCCGAGATCGCCGACCCCGAGCACGAGCACCGGACGATCGTCGAGTACGCCCGTGGCCACCACATCGACGTGTTGGCCTACGGCACGGAGTTGTACGGCATCACCCCGGTGGCCGACCCGGTGGCGGCACTCGGGTCATTGGCCCGAGGAGATGCCGTGCTCGTCAAAGGAAGCCGTGTGGTCGGGCTCGAGCGGGTCGCCGCCGCCCTGCTGTGCGACTCGCAGGTCGATGAGTTCGATGTTGCACCACCACGCCAGGAATAGCGCCCACACGGCGCCGCCACCCAGCACCCATCGTGCCCCGACGGCATCCATCAGCGGCCCGAAGATCAGGTTGCCGATGGACACGGTGCCGCCGAACGACATGAACCACAGCGCCATCACGCGACCGCGCTCGTGGTCGGCGAGGCGGCTCTGGAAGATCGTGTTGAGCGACGTGGTGGTGGCGAAGTAGGAGAAGCCCAGCATCGCGCCCACCACGAACGCCCAGATCGTGGAGGTGCCGATGGCGAACAGCGCGAGGAAGATCGCGAACGCAAAGAACCCACGCCGCACGATGGTGCGCTTGTCGGCTTCCACGAACACCGTGCCGATCGCCAGGCCGCCGAACGCCGCGCCGAGGCCCCACGTCGCGTACAACCATTCGTACGTCGTGGACTCTTTCGTCATCCCGTAGTTCATCCGCGCGACCGACGGGAAGAGACCCACGTAGGGCAGCGAGATGAGCGAGAACGAGAAGATCGACAGCAGCATCCGGCCGAC
This sequence comes from Actinomycetota bacterium, assembly GCA_030645495.1. Classification (GTDB taxonomy): domain Bacteria; phylum Actinomycetota; class Acidimicrobiia; order Acidimicrobiales; family Ilumatobacteraceae; genus UBA668. The sequence goes on along the minus strand of JAUSLV010000019.1, from coordinate 7,627 downwards.
GGGTTTGCGTTCGCGGGCGATGCGGATGCCCGATGACAGGGCGCGCCACCCCACCTCGTGGCGCGCCGTGGGCTTGGGGATCGTGGTGGCCAGCAGCGTGAACACCACGATCAGATAGGTGGCGGCGTTGATCAGGAAGATTTGCGCGATCGACACGCCAGAGCTGCGCAGCACGGCGACGATGATCGGGCCGATGACGCGCGACCCGTTGATGGTGAGCGAGTTCAGCGACACCGAGCCCGGCAGGTCGGCCTTGCTGACGAGCGACGGCAGCATCGCCGACCACGCCGGAGCGTTGAGCGCGTTGCCCACACCGACGCCGAGCGCGACGAGGAAGATCGACCACACGGGAGCGTTGGCCGAGGCGAGCGGGGCGAGCGCCGCTGAGAATGTCAGCTGCACGAGCTGCATCGCGATCAACCACTTGCGCCGGTCGAATCGGTCGGCGATCACGCCGGCGGGGATCGACAAGAACAGCAGCGGCCCGAGTTGGGCGAACACCATCACGCCGACGAGCGAAGTGCTGCCCGTGCGATTGAGGATGTACACGGGGAGCAGCACGTTCTGCATCCAGGTGCCGACGTTCGATCCCAGCGATGCCATCCACATGCGACGTAAGTCGGGGTAGGCGAGAGCAGCGCGGGCGCTGCCTGGACGGTGCGGGTGCTGCACCTGGGTCCGGCCCTCGGGGGTTGGGGTGGCCGACATCTGACGTGTTCGGTCGAGACTAGGGCGCTCGTCTACGGGCGCCACGGTCGGAGGCTGTCACACTTGGCACATGATCGAGACCGCACCCTTCGACACGCTCGTGGCCACCGCCGATGGCAACCGCGGCTCACTGCAGCTGAACCGACCCGACAAGCTGAACCCGCTCAGCATGCACACGTTGCACGAGATCGAGTTGGCCGCGCGCTGGTTCGACGAGCACCACGATCTCAAGGTGGTGGTCGTCAGTGGGGCCGGGCGCTCGTTCTCCGCCGGCGCCGACATCACGGCGTTCAATGAAGCCGCGCCGATGGAGGATCGTCAGGTGGGGTGGCGGATGGCACGGGCGCTCGACGAGATGCGGGCTGTCACCGTCGCCCGCATCCAGGGCTGGTGCGTGGGCGGCGGGCTCGTCGTCGCCTCGGGGTGCGACCTGCGCATCGCCGCCGACACGGCCCGCTTCTCGATCCCCGAGGTCGACCTGGGCATCCCGCTGGCGTGGGGTGGCATCCCGCGCCTGGTGCGCGAGTTGGGGCCCGCGCTCACGAAGGAACTGGTGATGACCTGCCGCCCCTTCGACGCGGCGGAGGCGAAGGCGGCCGGCTTCCTGAACCGCGTGGTGCCCGAGGCGACGCTCGACGACGAGGTGGAGTCGCTGGTGCAGGTGCTGCTGGCCAAGCCGAAGCTGGCACTGTTGGAGACGAAGGCGCACGTGAACGCGGTCACCGAGTCGATGGTGGGCACCGGCCGTTCGTGGGCCGATGCCGATGGCCTGTTCGCCGGCCTGCGCGACGCCGAGGGCCGGGCCAGCGCCCTCGCCTACGTGGAGCGCCTGTTCAAGAAGTGAGAGCGGGTCGCGGGTGATCATTCCCGAGGGTTTCGGCGTGGGCGGGTCACGCGGAAACCCTCGGGAATGGCAGGAGTGCGTCCTCAGCCGAGGATCAGCTCGGCGTAGCCCTGCAGCACTTCCTTGGGGCCGCCGACGAGGAACGTGGTGATGCACGTCTCCTTCCACTGCTCCAGCTCGGCCTTGATCTTGTCGGGCGGGCCGACCAGCGCGACGTCTTCCACCATCGCTAGCGGGATGGCCGCCGCGGCCTCCTGCTTCTTGCCGGCGAGGTACAGGTCTTGCACCTTCAGGGCGACGTCCTCCCAGCCCATGCGGGCAAACACCTCGAAGTGGAAGTTCGCGCCGCGGGCACCCATGCCGCCCGCGTAGAGCGCGAGGAACGGGCGCACCCAGTCGGCGCAGGCCTCGGGGTCGTCGCCGGGGATGATGTACACGGTGCTGGCCACCTCGAAGCGGTCGGCCTTGGTGGGGTCGCCCGCGGCGGCAAAACCCTCGGCCAGGCATGCGCGGTAATGCGCGTCGTCCTTCGGGCTGAAGAACAGCGGCAGCCAACCGTCGCAGACCTCGCCGGCCAGCGCCACGTTCTTCGGGCCCTCGGCGCCGAGGAAGATCGGGATCTCCTTGCGCTTCGGGTGGATGGTGCTCTTCAACGGCTTGCCCAGGCCGGTGCTGCCATCGCCGGTGCGCGGCATGTCGTAGAACTGGCCGTGGAAGTCGATCGGTGCCTCGCGGCGCACGATGTCGCGCACGATCTGCACGTACTCGCGGGTGCGGGCGAGCGGCTTGGGGTACGGCTGGCCGTACCAGCCCTCCACCACTTGTGGCCCGCTGACCCCGAGGCCGAGGATGAACCGGCCACCGGACAGATGGTCCAGCGTCATCGCCGCCATCGCCGTTGCGGCGGGAGTACGCGCGCTCATCTGCACCACCGACGTGCCCAGCTGGATCGTGGACGTGCTCGCACCCCACCACGCCAGGGGAGTGAACGCATCGCTGCCGTACGCCTCCGACGTCCACGTGGACGCGTAGCCCAGCCGTTCGGCGGCGAGCACGCCCTCCAGCGCGCCCGGCGGCACGCCGCGGCCCCAGTAGCCGTTCATGTACCCGAGCTGCAGTTGGCGTGCCATAGGGTGCGACCGTATGCCGCCCGACACGTGCCACGCCACGCAGGCCGACCTGGCGCCGATGGCGCTCACGCTCGCGAAGGCGTTCCACGACGACCCGATCAAGCACTACCTGTGCGGCGGCCGGTCGATGCCGCTGGAACGCACGACGCCGTTCTTCGATGCGTTCCTGCGCATCATGCTGCCCCACGGCGAGGTGCACACCGCACCCGGCCACGAGGCGGTGTCGATCTGGGCGCCACCGGGGCACTGGAAGATCGGCGTGTCGCAGATCATGCGCTACTCGCCGCGCTTCCTGCGCATGTACCGCTGGCGCATGTTGCCCAACCTGGTGGTGCTGACCGACCTGGAGAAGCTGCACGCGACCGAGCCGCACTACTACCTCGAGTTCATCGGCACCGACCCCGCGCACCAGGGCAAGGGCTTCGGCCGTGCGTTGATGGAGCCGATGATCGAGCGCGCCGACACGGAGGGGGTCGGCATGTACCTGGAGAACTCGAAGGAGAAGAATCTCGCGTTCTACGGCCGTTACGGCTTCCAGGTGCGTCAGGAGATGCAGCATCGCCGCAACGGCCCGCGCATGTGGCTGATGTGGCGCGACCCGCGGTAGCTGCTCGCTCCGGCCCGGCCGGCCCCGCCAGTCGCCCGGGTCGTGTGGGGGGTCAGTGCCCGGCGTCGAAGCTGACCGGCATGCTGGCCGGCCCGAAGATGCCCACGCCGTCGGGCTTCCACGTCGTGGGGCCATCGAGCTGCAGGTTCGGAACGCGCCGGGCCAGCAGCGGCAACGCCTCCTGCAGCTCGGCGCGGGCGAGCGCCTGGCCGAGGCAGTAGTGGATGCCAGATCCGAACGTCAGGTGCGGCTGGTCGCCGTGGTGTGCCGTGATGTCGAACACGTCCGGCTCGCTGAACGCGGTGGCGTCGCGGTTCGCCGCGGCCGTGCTGACCGAGATGAAGGTGCCCTTGGGGAACAGCACGTCGCGGTACTCGATGTCGTCGCTGGCGAAGCGGATCGTGCCGCGTACCGCCCCGAAGTAGCGCATCGTCTCCTCCACCGCGCGTTGCGCCAACTCGGGGCGTTCGGCGAGCAGCGCCCACTGCTGGGGGTGCTCGGCGAACAGGCCCAGCGCGCAGCCCAGCTGGTTGCGCGTGGTGTCGGTGCCGCCGATGATCACCGCGTTCACCATCATCACCAGCTCGTCGGTGTCCAGCCGGTCGCCCGCCTCTTCGGCGGCGATCAGGTCGGTCAGCAGGTCGTCGGCCGGCTTGCTGCGTCGCTCGGCGATCAGCTGGCGGGTGTACTCGTCGAGCTCGTCCTGGCTGCGCACGATCAGGTCGAGCTTGTCGGCCATGTCGATCGAGAACACCTCGAGGATGTCGTTGGCCCAGCGGCTGAACAGCTGCCAGTCGCTCTTCGGTGCGCCCAGCAGCTCGCAGATGATGGGGATGGGGTACGGCTCGCAGATGTCGACCGCGACATCGGCGCGGCCGGCGGCGGCCACCTTGTCGACCAGGCCGTTGACGACGTCGCGCATGAACGGGCGCAGGCGGTCGGCCGAACGGGGGGAGAACGCAGGGGCGACGAGACGGCGCAGGCGCAGGTGCATGTCGCCCTCGGCGGAGAGGATGCTGACCCGCTGGCGGCTGAGGAACCGTTCGTCGGTGATGCCCATCAGCTCGGGGATCCGCCCGGCGGCGCTGTGCCAGCGCTTGTCGCGCAGCACCGCGGTGACATCGTCGTAGCGCCACACGGAGTAGCCGAACAGGGTGCGCGCCAGCCAGGTGTCGGCGGGCAGCTGCATCGTGCGTTCCAGTCGGCGGGCGAACGAACCGTCCTCCAGCGTCAGCGTGGGGATGTCGAGCTCCTGTGCCGGCGTAGCCATGCGCGAACGATATGCCCCATTTGCGACGGGCGACGTGTCAGGCGGAAGTGGCGAGCGCGAGCGTCAGGCCGGCGTGTCAGGCCAGAGCGAGCCCGGGTTCCACGAACTCGCAGCCCAGGAACGCGGCCACCGGGGCATTGGTGATGTGGCCGGCGTGCGTGTTCAGGCCCAGGGCCAGAGCATGATCGCGAGCGCACGCCTGAGCGACCCCGCGTGTTGCCAGCTCCAGCTGGTAGGGGAGGGTTGCGTTGGTGAGGGCGTAGGTGCTGGTGTGCGGCACGGCACCGGGCATGTTGCCGACGGCGTAGTGCAGCACACCGTGCAGCTCGTACACCGGCTCGGCGTGGGTGGTCTCGTGGATGGTCTCGATGCAGCCGCCCTGGTCGACCGCCACGTCGACGATGACCGCACCCTTCTTCATCGAACGCACCATGTCCTCGCTGACCACTACGGGGGCGCGACCGCCGGCCACCAGCACAGCACCGATGACGAGGTCGGCGTCGGCGATGTTGCGCTCCAGAGCACCACGGTTCGACGCAAGCGTGACGATGCGGCCCTTGTTGATCTGGTCCACCCAGCGGAGGCGGTCGAGGTTCTTGTCGAACAGCACCACTTCGGCCTCCATGCCCGCCGCGATCCACGCCGAGTTCCAGCCCACGTTGCCGGCGCCGAGCACGACCACCTTGGCCGGCTGCACACCGGGAGCGCCGCCCATCAGCACCCCCCGGCCGCCGTTGTGGCGCTCGAGGTAGTGGGCGCCCATCTGAGGGGCCAGGCGGCCGGCAACCTCGCTCATCGGCGCCAGCAACGGCAGTGCGCCGTTCGTCAGCTGCACCGTCTCGTAGGCCAGCGACGTGGTTCCCGCAGCCAGCAGCGCTGTGGCCACCTCCGGGTAGGCGGCCAGGTGGAGGTAGGTGAACAGGGTCAGGTCGGGGCGCAGGAAGCCGAACTCCTCGGCCTTGGGTTCCTTCACCTTCACCACCATCTGCTGCGCCCAGGCATCGGCGGCGGTGGGCACGATCGTGGCGCCGGCCGCCCGGTAGTCGTCGTCGCGGAAGCTGGCGCCCTCGCCGGCCCCGGTCTGCACGAAGACGTCGATGCCGTGACGTTCGAACTCGCGCACGCCGTCGGGCGTCATCGCCACGCGGTACTCCTGCACCTTGATTTCCTTGGGAACGCCGACGCTCGTGATCATGTGCGCATCGTGCGCCGCGGACGGCCGTTGATCAACAGCAGGATCTCTGGCACTCTCTGCAGATGACCGTGGAATCATCGGCACTAGACCGCATCGACCTTCGAATCATCGAGATCCTCCGCGCCGAAGGCAGGATCAGCTGGAAGGAGTTGTCGGATCGCGTGCATCTGGCGCCCAGTTCGGTGGCCGATCGGGTGCGCCGCCTGGAGAGCAGCGGGGTGATCCGCGGCTACGAGGCGCGCATCGACCCGCGGGCCCTGGGGCGCGACGTGCGCGCGGTGGTCGACGTCGCTCTGCCGCCGGGAACCGACCCGGCCGCGTTCGAGGCGACGCTGGCGGAGCGCGACGAGGTGGCCCTGGCGCTGTACGTCACCGGCCCCGCCGACTACACGATCATCGTCGACTGCGGCGGCGCAGAAGGGCTCGACGCGTTCATCCGCTGGCTGAAGGCCGACGCCGGCGTCGCTCGCACCGAGAGCAAGTTCGTCCTGCGCCCCGTCAGCGGCTGATTGGCTACCATCGGCCGCATGAAGAGCTTCAAGAACTTCGTCAATGGCCAGTACGTCGATGCCGCCGACGGTCGCACCACCGACGTCGTCAACCCCGTCACGGGCCAGGTGTACGCGACAGCAGCGCTGTCGGCGCAGGCCGATGTCGATGCCGCGATGGTGGCGGCGGCGACCGCCTACGAGACGTGGCGCGACACCACGCCGAGCGAGCGCTCGCTGGCGCTGTTCCGCATCGCCGACGCGGTCGAGGCCCGTGCCGACGAACTGATCGCGCGCGAGGTGGAGAACTGCGGCAAGCCGGCGCACCTCACCCGCAGCGAAGAGATACCGCCGATGGTCGATCAGATCCGCTTCTTCGCCACCGCCGCACGTCATCTCGAGGGCAAGAGCGCCGGCGAGTACATGCGCAACATGACCAGCATCATTCGCCGCGAGTCCATCGGCGTGTGCGCCCAGGTGGCGCCGTGGAACTACCCGATGATGAAGGCAGTCTGTAAGTTCGGCCCGGCCATCGCCGCGGGCAACACCGTCGTGCTGAAGCCCAGCGACACCACGCCGGCCACCACCGGGCTGCTTGCCGAGATCGCTGCCGAGTTCCTGCCGCCGGGCGTGTTCAACGTGATCTGCGGCGACCGCGACACCGGCCGCCAGATGGTGCTGCACGACACCCCTTCGATGGTCAGCATCACCGGCTCGGTGCGCGCCGGCATGCAGGTGGCCGAGGCCGCGTCGCACAGCCTGAAGCGTGTGCACCTGGAGCTGGGCGGCAAGGCACCGGTGGTGGTGTTCGACGACGCCGACATCGCCGCTGCGGCCGAGGGCATCGCCATCGCCGGCTATTTCAACGCCGGGCAGGACTGCACCGCTGCCACCCGCGTCATCGTCGCCCCCGGCGCCTACGACGACTTCGTGGCGGCGCTGGCCGAGCAGGCCAGGGGCATCAAGACCGGCGCTCCCGACGACGAAGACGTGCTGTTCGGGCCGGTCAACAACCCCAACCAGCTGGCCCATGTCAGCGGCATGGTGAACCGGGTGCCCAGCCACGCCAACGTGGTGGCCGGCGGCAGCCCGGTGGGTGGCGACGGCTACTTCTTCCAGCCCACCGTCATCGCCGATCTGCAGCAGAACGACGAGATGATCCAGACCGAGATCTTCGGGCCGGTGATCACCGTGCAACGGTTCAGCGACGAAGACGAAGCCGTGCGCTGGGCCAACGGTGTGGAGTACGGCCTGGCCAGCAGCGTCTGGACGAAAGACTTCGGCCGAGCGATGCGCATGGCCAAGCGGCTCGACTTCGGGTGCGTCTGGATCAACACCCACATCCCGCTGGTGGCCGAGATGCCCCACGGCGGCTACAAGAAGTC
>JAUSLV010000015.1 GCA_030645495.1 Actinomycetota bacterium | reverse complement strand
CGCTTGCCGTGCAGCATGACCTTGTTGACCAGCTGGGTGACGAGGAGCGAACGGTAGATCGGGTCGGGCATGAGCTCGCGACGCTGGGCAGGTCCTTTACGGGGCATGATTCGGTGTCCTTAAACGTTTCCGGGCTTACTTGGCCATCTTGGCGCCGTAGCGGCTGCGGGCTTGCTTGCGGTTCTTCACGCCGGCGGCATCGAGCGCGCCGCGGATGATCTTGTAGCGCACACCGGGAAGGTCGCGCACGCGGCCACCGCGCACCAGCACGATGCTGTGCTCTTGCAGGTTGTGGCCCTCGCCGGGGATGTAGGCGGTGACTTCGACGCCACTGGTGAGGCGCACGCGGGCCACCTTGCGAAGTGCCGAGTTCGGCTTCTTCGGGGTGTTGGTGTACACGCGGGTGCACACGCCACGACGCTGCGGCGAACCCTTGAGGGCCGGCGTCTTCGTCTTCGAGAACTTGGTGCTGCGGCCCTGGCGGACCAACTGCTGAATTGTGGGCACGTTCTACCTCAGGACGTCTTGAAAGGACCCTGCAATGTTAAAGGCGCGCGTTCGAACGCGGCAACCTCCGCCCATCAATTCGCCCATCACAACGGCCGGAATGTGTGACCATAGTGCGATGACCATGGTTATCTCGGACTAGCCTGACCGGATGTCCGACCCCGCCGTCCCGGCCAGTGTGTTCAAGGCCCGCTGCCTGGCCATGCTCGACGAAGTGGCCACCACCCACCGCTCGCTGGTGATCACCAAGCACGGCGTTCCCGTGGCTCGCGTGGTGCCGATCGACAACCTCGCCGTCGGTCGCGGCTCCGTCACGCTGCTGGCCGACGACGACGAGGCCTACTTCTCCGCCGACCCGGACGCCTGACGTGCCTGGCGCCGACTCACTGCTGCTCGACACCCACGCCCTGCTGTGGTGGCAGGCCGGCTCCGACCGGTTGTCCGCCCGCGCCCGCCGCGCGATCGATGCTGCGCCGCGCCTGTTCCTCAGCACCGCGTCGGTCTATGAACTGGCCGCGCTGGTGGGCCAAGGCCGCGCCGCGCTCGACCGGCCCACCCAGATCTGGGTGCACGATCTGTTGACCGCCGGCATCGTCACTCTGGCCGAGCTGACCCCCACCATCGCCGTGGCCGCCGCCCTGCTCGACGACTTCCAGGGCGACCAGACCGACCGCATGATCTACGCCACCGCGGTACAGAACAGCCTGCCACTGGTGTCGAAAGACCCGCTGCTGGCCGAGTACGCCCGCGGCCAAGGCGACGCCACCATCGTGTGGTGAACCCGGCAGGCCTCGCGTCGGCTCAGACGTCCCAGACGATCGGCAGACTCTCGATGCCGATCTGCCCGCCGTGCTCCATCACCTGGACGCCAGGCGCCACGCGGTAGTTCGGGATGCGTTCGTGCCACAGCGTCATAGCCGCGAACAACTCCTCGCGGGCGAGGTGCGACCCGAGACAGCGGTGCGGACCGGCGCCGAAGGCGAGGTGACGGTTCACCTCGCGGTCGATGACGACCTTGTCGGCGTCGGCGAACTCGCGGGGGTCGCGGTTGGCCGACACCAGCGGCAGATGCACCATGTGCCCGGCCTTCACCGGGCAGCCGGCGATCTCGGTGTCCTGCATTGCCTTTCGCGACGGGGTGACGAATGCATAGAAGCGCAGGAACTCCTCGATCGCCGACGGCCACAGCTGCGGCTCGGCCAGCAGGCGGGCGCGATCCTCCGGGTGCGTGGCCAGGTGGTGGAAGTTGTACGTCAGCTGCGCGGCCACGGTGTCGAGGCCGGCCATGAACATCAGCAGGCAGAAGGCAAGCACGTCCTCGCGAGGGATCGGTTCGCCGTCGATCCGCTGCGCGAGCACATAGCTCAGCATGTCGTCCTTCGGTTCGGCCTGGCGCTGGGTGATGAGCTTGTCGAAGTAGCCCACCACCTCGCCCATCGCACCCATCCGCACTGCCTGGTTGTCGCCGGAACGCGAGTCGCCGTGGAGGATGTCCACCTCCCACTTCTGGAACTGGTCGGCGTCATCGATGGGGAGGCCCATGAGCTCCATGAAGATGACGTTGGGGAACAGCAGTGCGACGTCAGCAACGATGTCGCACTCGCCCCGGGCGATCACACGGTCGATCACCTCGTTGAACCGCTGGCGCAGTTTCGGCTTCAACTTCTCCACGGCAGCGGGCGACCACAGCGGCGTGAGCAGCTGTCGCCACGCGGTGTGGATGTGCCCGTCGAGCATCTCCGGAATCCACTTGTAGGCGGGGTTCGGCTCACCGACGGACACCGCGCTGTTCGAGAACACCTCGGCGGTCTGGTACGTCTTGCGGATGTCTGCCATGCGGGTGACGAGGTAGTACTGGTGGCCACCCGCCTCACCCGTGTGGACCGGCGCCATCTCGCGCTTGGCATCGAAGCTGTCGAAGTGCCAACCGACCGGCGCCATCGGGACGTTCAGCTCGGTGTGGTCGGTGATCGGACACCCGGTCGGGTTGTCGATGATCTGGTTGCTGTCCGGCATGCTTTCCCCCCAAGTGACGAAGACGACCCGAATATTGACCTAATTTCTCGCGCCGTGCAATGGTGAGCGCTCGAGGCATCCTCCGCAACACCCACCCAGCACCGTTACCAAGCGCCGACCGAGGCAGCGCTGGCCGCCGGCGGCGACCTGTCGATCACCGGCCCGTACGGCGAGGCGGCCCGCCGTTCACCACCCACCTGCGGCCTCGGCTGGTCTGAGCCCCTCGCAGCTCATGGTAAACTATGAACCTGTTTCGAGGGGGAACGACATGGGTGACAACGACTTGGGTGACACGGCGACGACGCGTTCGGTGGTCATCACCGGTGGCGCGGTGGGCCTGGGCAGGGCGATGGCACAGCGCTTCCACGCGCTCGGCCACCAGGTACTGGTGTGCTCGCGCACGCAGCGCGAGCTCGACGCGCTGGCTGCCGAACTGCCGGGCACGAAGGTGCTGCGCGCGGACGTCAGCCTCGATACCGACCGGCGAGCGTTGGTGGCGGCCGCAGGTGAGTTCGGCGCCGACGTGTGGATCAACAACGCGGCGATCGTGCGTGCCCACGACTACCGCTCGTCCTTCACGCTCGACAACGACCGGGCCCGCGACGAGCTGGAAATCAATTTCGCCGCCCCGCTCGAACTGATCCGCCTGTTCCTGCAGCACCGGCGGACGGCCGGCATCGAGGGCGCCCCGGCCACCATCGTCAACGTCAACACCCCCGGTGCGCTGTTCCCGCTCGAGGCAAACCTGCTGTACTGCGCCACCAAAGCCGGGCTGCACTTGTTCACGGAGGCGCTGCGCCGTCAACTGGCCGGCACACAGGTCGGCGTGGTGGAGATCTTCCCGCCGTCACTCGACACGCGCCTGGCCCGCGACCTCGAGGTGGTGGGGCAGTCCGACAACGGCGACCAAGTGATCCGCGAGGTCGGCGACGCCTGCGTCGAGGGCATTCTCGCCGGCACGAAGGTCGTGCTGCCGCACCCAGCTGCGGCGATGATGTACGAGATGTTCGCAAACACCTTCGAGGACGAGTTCATCGACCAGATCAACGCGAGTGTCCAGCGCCGCCCCGGGTGGGACGCGGAGGGCTGAGGCCCTCCCCCCGCACCTCAGTCCAGCAGCGCAACGCGCCCGACGTCGCGGCCGGAGCCGAACAGAAGGCCACGAACCACGAGCATGTGCGCGCGCCAGAAGGCTTCGGCGCGATCGCTGTCGTGGGCCTCCACGAGATCGATGACCTTGCGATGCGCCTGCTCGGCACGACTCACGAGCCGACCGCACTGCTCGGTCCAGGCCGTGGTCACCGCCACCGAGTGTTCGGCACTGATCCGCTCGAACGACTGCGCCATCAGCGCGAGCGTGGCGTTGCCCGACACGGCCACAAGCGCGGTGTGGAACCGCCAACCCACCGTGGGATAGAGCAACTGCTGGGCGCGCATGGCCTGCAGGCCTTCGTCCAGAAGGTTGCGCAGTCCGGCCACGTCTTCGGCGGTACAGCGTTGCGCCGCCATGTGCACGGCAGGTGGCTCGAACGCGAGTCGCGCGTCGTAGATGTCGAGCATCGTGGCGCCGCGCCAGTGCAGCAGACTGGTGATGCTGCGCACCGTGATGGACGCATCGGGAAGGCGGACCACCGAGCCACGGTGCGAGCCACGCTGCACCGACAACAACTGCTCCATCTCGAGGATGCGCAGCGCCTCGCGCAGCGTCGGCCGGGAGAGGCTGAACTCCTCCATCAGACCGGCCTCGGTGATCGAGCTGCCGACCTCCAGTTCACCGGACAGGATCCGACGACGCAGGGCGCCCGCGACTGTCACCGCCACCTTCTGCGGTCGATCTGGTGCCGTGCTCATGGTCACCGATGATGCCACGGTCGCCCGTGCCGCGCGGTACCTCAGGTGCGACCGACCAACGTGAAGTCACCGATGACGGTGGCCTCGTTGGCCAGGCGGGCATCAAGTACCTGCTGCACGGCCGCGTTCAGCGGGCAGTCCTCGGGCACCGCCTCGGCGCAGCAGGACAGGATCTCGCTGGCGACCGAGTAGCGGGCGCAGACGTCGTCGAGGTGCAGCGACGGCGAAGCGGCTGCTCGGGATGCGGCCAATGCCGAAGCAACGGTGGTGGCGGTAGGCATCGCGTCCACGACCTGTTGGCCGAGCGCTTCGAGTTGGCCGATCTCCTCGATGAGCCAGGCGATCTCATGCTCGGCACGGATGCCGATGGTGCCGAGGATCTGGTGGATCATGTGCACGTTGGCGATCGCCGACGGATCGGTGAGGAGTGGTGCGATCGAGCTCATCAGCTCACGCTGGACGACCTCTATCAGGCGGCTGGTCTTGGGCTGGGTGATCATCAGAGCTGCTCCATCATCTGGGTCATGGCGGCCTGCATGGCGGCGACGTTCTCGCGCCAGATCTTGTGCGACAGGGGAATGGCCGACACGAGGTAGGCCGAGGTGAGGAGATGGTTGGTGCCCTTGGCCATCGCACCGATGCCGTTGATCAGCCCGCCCAGCGACTTGTAGCCGGCGAGGATCGCGAACCAGCCGATGCTGATCGGGTTGATGATGTCCTCGGTCAGCCCGGTGATCTCGCAGTACCTTCGGCAGAAGCCGACCGGGTCGAGCGCGATCGGGTCGGGCGGAGCGAACGCCGCGCAGGTCTGGACCCAGCCCAGGTCGGCACGGGGGTCACCGATGTGGGCGTACTCCCAGTCGATCACGCGCATCGCGCCGCTGGAGTCGAGCATCACGTTGCCGGTCTGGAACTCACCGTGCACCAAGGTGAGCGGCGCCGCGGCGGGACGGTTCTTGTCGAGCCAGTTGGCCACCCAGCGGATGAAGGGGTCGCGCTCGACGTGCCCCTGCTCCACACCGCGCCAACCGGCGACGTACTCGTCGACGTAGTGGTCCCAGGTCGGCGGGCGCGTGAGGGTCTCGCCAATCAGCTCTCCGCCGAGCTTGTGCACCACGCCGATGGTCTCGGCCAACTGCAGCGCCAACCCCGGGTGCTCGGACGGGTCGGTCGCGTGCAGGTGCCCGAGGAGCTGCGGCCCGTCGACGAACTCGCTGATGATCGATGGCCGGCCGAGATGCTCGCCCGTGACGTCGGCCCACTTCGCGGCCGGCATCGGGACCGAGCCGCTACGCGAGAGCGTGTCGAGCACGGCCCACTCGCGTGCGCGGTCGGTGCCGACCAGCGTCGCGTCGGCCGGCTGGTCGGTGCGCAGCACGTAGGTGCGAGTGGCGCCATCGGTCGTGACGTCGAACTTCGTGGTGACGAGGCTGTAGCCGCCCGTCAGCGGCGCGAGATCGCCAACGACAGCGTCGACGAGGCCGCGCAGCCGCAAGAACGACTGCAATCGCGAGGCGAGTTCATCCGTCTCCATGAGACCCCCCAGGTCTGTGTCGGCGTCGCATGGGCGCAAGCGCCGACGCAGACAGTAGCCGAATTCCGACTCATAGATAACTACGACGACAGGTACCCGTCTGGCGGCTGTGCGTGGGACGTCAGTCGGCCGTGAGCGTGCTCATCCGCACCGGCCGGATGCGTTGCGCGATCGCGCTGCACGACCAGGCGCCGACGCCGATCACCAGCGGCACCGCCACCAACAGCGCGCCCGAGAGCGCCCAGGGCACCACCACCTCCGAGCGCGCGGCGCGGGCGATCGTCCACGAGATCCCCAACCCAGCGGGCACGACGAAGTCGCGGCCGTCGGCGATCGGAGCGACGAGACCAATCGGGAGGGCGATCAGCGCCGCCGCCCCCACAGGCACTTCTTCATTACCGCACCTCTGCCTTTGGCACCTCTCCGCCGTGAAGAGGTGACCGGTAGCTACACAACGCACGCAACACGCGCAACGGCCCGGAGCCGAAGCTCCGGGCCGTCAACCGACTCGAATGTGGTTGGTCAGCCCTCGACGGCCGGCTCGGGCTCGTCGCTGCTGTACGTGCCGTGGATGTTGCTCAGCCAGGCGGCCGGGTCTTCCTCGGCATCGGAGGTGAAGTACGCCATCGGCTTGTAATCCGGAGCTTCGATGTCGAACTCGCGGTAGCGCATCATGCCGGTACCGGCCGGGATGAGCTTGCCGATGATGATGTTCTCCTTGAGGCCCAGCAGGCTGTCGCCCTTGCCGTCGATGGCCGCTTCGGTGAGCACGCGGGTGGTCTCCTGGAAGGAGGCCGCCGACAGCCAGCTCTCGGTGGCCAGCGACGCCTTGGTGATACCCATGATCTCGGGGCGACCCTCGGCGGGCTTCTTGCCCTCCTCGACCATGTGGCGGTTGGTGTCGCGGAACACCTTGGCGTCGGCACGCTCGCCGGGCAGGAAGCCGGTGTCGCCGGGCTCTTGCACGCCGATGCGGCGGGTCATCTGGCGCACGATCAGCTCGATGTGCTTGTCGGAGATGCTCACACCCTGGTCGCGGTACACCTTCTGCACCTCTTCCACGAGGTACATCTGGGTCTCGCGGATGCCCTTGATCTCCATCAGTTCCTTCGGATCGAAGGGACCGTCGGTGATCGGGTCGCCGGCCTTCACGTCCTGACCGTCGGTGACGATCGGGCGGCTACCGGTGGGCAGCACCAGCTGGTGCTCTTCGCCCTGGTCGTCGACCACGGTGACAGGAATGCCCTTGCCCTCGTCGTCGCCGATGTGCACGATGCCGGTGGCACGGGCCAGACGGGCCGAACCACGCGGGGTGCGGCTCTCGAACAGCTCGACCACGCGGGGCAGACCGCCGGCGATGTCTTTGCCGGCCACACCACCGGTGTGGAAGGTACGCATCGTCAGCTGGGTACCGGGTTCGCCGATCGACTGAGCGGCGATGACGCCGACGGCCTCGCCGAGCTCGATGCTCTTGCCGGTGGCCAGCGAACGGCCGTAGCACAGCGCGCACACGCCGAGGTCGGCGTCGCACGTGAGCACCGAACGGATGCGCACGCGGTTCACCTTCGGATCGTCGCGCAGCGCCTCCATCTCCTTGTCGCCCACGAGCATGTTGCGCGGGTACACGGTGCCGTTGGAGAGGGTGACCTCCTGTGACAGCGCACGCCCGAACAGCTTGGTCTCGAGGTGGCTACGACGGTTGGCGGTGTCGGGCTCGACGTTCTCGATCCACAGACCGAGGTTGGTGCCGCAGTCGAGATCGCGCACGATCAGTTCCTGCGCCACGTCGACGAGGCGACGGGTGAGGTAGCCCGAGTCGGCGGTACGCAGTGCCGTGTCGACGAGGCCCTTACGAGCACCCGGCGTGGCGATGAAGTACTCGAGGGTTTCGAGGCCCTCACGGAAGTTCTTCTTGATCGGACGGGGGATCATGTCGCCGCGAGGGTTGGCCACGAGGCCACGCATGCCGGCGATCTGACGCATCTGCGTCATGTTGCCTCGGGCACCCGAGCCCACCATCATGTCGATCGGGTTGAACTTGGCGGCCTTGAACTCGGCCTCCATCGCCCTCTGCACTTCTGCCGTGGCGTCGGTCCAGATGCGCACTTCCTGCTGACGGCGCTCGCCGTCGGTGATGATGCCGCGACGGAACTGGTTCTCGACCTTCTCGGCCTGCGTCTCGTGCTTCTCGAGGATCTCGGCCTTCAGCTTCGGCGTCTTCACGTCGTCGATGCTGACGGTGAGACCGCTCTGCGCCGCGTAGCGGTAGCAGAGGTTCTTGATCGCGTCGAGTGAGCTGGCGACCACACCCTTGGGGTAGTGATCCGAGAGGCGCTCCACGATGACGCCCATCTCCTTCTTCTTGATCACGGAATCCATGTGACCGAAGCGGAGCGTGTAGTCCTCGGGAAGTGCTTCCTCGAACAGCAGCCGGCCGGCCGTGGTGCCGAACGTTTCTGCGGGCAGCGTGGCGGTGGCCTGACGGCGCATCGTGATCGGGGCGTGCAGGTGCACGGTGCCCTCGTCGAGCGCACGCAGCACCTCCCACATGCGACGGAACACGCGGCCCTCGCCGGCGGCACCGGACATCGACTCGGTGAGCCAGTAGCCACCGATGATCAGGTCTTGGCTGGGGGTCACGATCGGGCGACCCGAGGCCGGCGACAGGATGTTGTTGGCGCTGAGCATCAGCACGCGGGCCTCGGCCTGCGCTTCGGCGGACAGCGGCACGTGGATGGCCATCTGGTCGCCGTCGAAGTCGGCGTTGAACGCGGTGCAGACCAGCGGGTGGATCTGCAGGGCCTTGCCCTCCACCAGCACCGGCTCGAAGGCCTGGATGCCGAGGCGGTGCAGGGTTGGTGCACGGTTCAGCATGACCGGGTGTTCCTTGATGACGTCTTCGAGGACGTCCCACACCTGGGCACGACGGCGCTCGACCATGCGCTTGGCGCTCTTGATGTTCTGCGCCAGCTCGAGGTCGACGAGGCGCTTCATCACGAACGGCTTGAACAGTTCGAGGGCCATCAGCTTGGGAAGACCGCACTGGTGCAGCTTCAGCGTGGGACCGCAGACGATGACCGAACGACCGGAATAGTCGACGCGCTTACCGAGCAGGTTCTGACGGAAGCGACCCTGCTTGCCCTTCAGCATGTCGGAGAGCGACTTCAGCGGGCGGTTGCCCGGCCCGGTGACCGGGCGGCCACGGCGACCGTTGTCGAACAGTGCGTCGACGGCCTCCTGCAGCATGCGCTTCTCGTTGTTGACGATGATCTCCGGGGCGCCGAGATCGAGCAGCCGCTTGAGGCGGTTGTTGCGGTTGATCACGCGGCGATACAGGTCGTTGAGGTCGGAGGTGGCGAAACGACCACCGTCGAGCTGCACCATCGGGCGCAGTTCCGGGGGGATCACCGGCACCACGTCGAGGATCATCGCCTTCGGGTCGTTGAGACGACGGCCGTGCTCGTCGCGCTGGTTGAACGAGGCGACGATCTTGAGGCGCTTGATCGCCTTCTGGCGGCGCTGGGCGGACAGGGGCTTGCGGCCACTGGAGTTGTGGTCGATCGCGCCGCGCAGCTTCTCTTCTTCCACGTCGAAGTCGATGCGGTCGATGAGCGACTTGATCGCGTCGGCGCCCGTGCCACCCTCGAAGTAATCGCCGTAGCGGTCGCGCAGCTCGCGCCACAGCAGCTCGTCGTCGATGATCAGACGCGAGTGCAGGCTCTTGAACTCGTCCCACGTGCGGGCGAGGAGATCGAGCTCCATCTCGTAGCGCTCGCGGATGTTGCCGATTTCCTTCTCCGCAGCGGTCTTGATCTTGCGCGCGTCGGCAGCGCCGGCGCCGTCCGACTCGCTCTTGGCGGCGTCTTCCTCGAGCTCCTTGTACCGGCGGTCGATCGCCAGCTCGAGTTCCTTGCGGATCGCGTCGCGCTCTTCGATGTACTCGGCTTCGAGGTTCGAGAGTTCGCCGTGGCGCTTGTCCTCATCCACCCACGTGACCAGGTTGGCCGCGAAGTAGATGACCTTCTCGAGCTGCTTGGCCTTCAGCTCTTCCTTCGGCTCGAGGCCGGCCAGCAGGTAGGCCAGCCAGCTACGGGTGCCGCGGAGGTACCAGATGTGCACGACGGGCGCGCTGAGCTCGATGTGGCCCATGCGCTCGCGGCGAACCTTGCTGCGGGTGACTTCCACACCACAGCGCTCGCACACGATGCCCTTGAAACGCACGCGCTTGTACTTGCCGCAGTAGCACTCCCAGTCGCGGGTGGGCCCGAAGATCTTCTCGCAGAACAGGCCGTCCTTCTCAGGGCGCAGCGTGCGGTAGTTGATCGTTTCCGGCTTCTTCACTTCACCGTGCGACCACAGGCGGATCTGATCGGCGGTGGCCAGCCCGATCTTGAGCTGGTCGAACATGTTGACGTCGAGCATGTTGGTTGCCTTCCTCAGTAGCCGCTGGTGCGGCTGGCCCGGCGAGCTTCACGCTCGCGGTCGTCTTCGTCCGTACCGCGTTCGTTGCGGCTGATGTCGATGCCCAGCTCCTCGGCGGTGCGGAACACGTCTTCGTCCATCTCGCGCATCTCGATCTCGCTGCCATCGCTGGCAAGGACCTCGACGTTGAGGCACAGCGCCTGCATTTCCTTCATGAGCACCTTGAAGCTCTCGGGAATGCCCGGCTCGGGGATGTTCTCACCCTTGACGATCGCCTCGTACACCTTCACGCGGCCGAGCACGTCGTCGGACTTGATGGTGAGCAGCTCCTGCAAGCAGTACGCCGCGCCGTAGGCCTCGAGGGCCCACACTTCCATCTCGCCGAAGCGCTGACCACCGAACTGCGCCTTACCACCGAGCGGCTGCTGGGTGATCATGCTGTACGGGCCGGTGGAGCGAGCGTGGATCTTGTCGTCGACCAAGTGGGCCAGCTTCAGGATGTACATGTACCCAACCGTGACCGGGTTGTCGTAGACCACGCCGGTGCGACCGTTGCGCAGCAGGGTCTTGCCGTCGTCCTGGATCATGCGCACGCCATCCACCGACTCGGGGTTCAGGTTGCGGAAGATCGTCTGGATCGTGGGGTGCTTGCCCGAGGCCGCGTCTTCGTCCCAGTGGGCGCCGTCGAACACAGGGGTGGCGATGAACGTGCTGGGCTTGGTGATCGCGCGGGTCTTGGTCTCGGTGCCACGGATGGGGGCGTCGCCGACCTGCTTGTTGTTCTTCGGGTCGTGCCAACCCCACCGGGCCGCGTAGCCGAGGTGCGCTTCGAGCACCTGGCCCACGTTCATCCGGCTGGGCACGCCCAGCGGGTTGAGGATGATGTCGACGGGGGTGCCGTCGGCCATGTACGGCATGTCTTCCAGGGGCAGGATCTTGGAGATGACGCCCTTGTTGCCGTGACGGCCGGCGAGCTTGTCGCCCACGCTGATCTTGCGCTTCTGGGCCACGTAGACACGCACCAACTGGTTCACGCCGGGGGGCAGCTCGTGGCCGTCTTCCCGAGTGAACACCTTCACGTCGATGACCTTGCCACTCTCGCCGTGGGGCACCTTGAGGCTGGTGTCGCGCACTTCGCGAGCCTTCTCACCGAAGATCGCGCGCAGCAGGCGCTCTTCCGGCGTCAGCTCGGTTTCACCCTTGGGGGTGACCTTGCCCACCAGCACGTCGCCGGGGCCAACTTCGGCGCCGATGCGGATGATGCCGCGGTCGTCGAGGTCGCGCAGGATGTCGTCGCTGAGGTTGGGGATGTCGCGGCTGATCTCTTCCGGCCCGAGCTTCGTGTCGCGAGCATCGACCTCGTGCTCGTGGATGTGGATCGACGTGAGCACGTCGTCCTTCACCAGGCGCTCGGAAAGGATGATCGCGTCCTCGAAGTTGTAACCCTCCCACGGCATCAGCGCCACGAGCAGGTTCTTGCCGAGGGCCAGCTCACCGTGGTCGGTACTGGGGCCATCGGCCAGGATCGTGCCCTTCTGCACCTTCTGCCCGTCCACCACGCGCACGCGGTGGTTGATGCAGGTGTCCTGGTTGGAACGACGGAACTTGGACAGCGGGTACACCCGCTTGCCGCCCTCCTTGTAGTTGACCGTGATGTTGTTGCCGCTGACCTCGGTGACTTCACCGTCGCCGGTGGCCTGGATGAGGTCGGCCGCGTCGCGGGCCGCACGGTCTTCGATGCCGGTGCCGATGTACGGCGCCTCGGCGCGCACCAGGGGCACGGCCTGACGCTGCATGTTGGCACCCATCAGGGCGCGGTTGGCGTCGTCGTGCTCGAGGAACGGAATCAGCGCCGTGGCGACCGACACGATCTGCTTCGGGCTGACGTCCATCAGCTGCACTTCGCTGGGGGGCACGCTGGCGATGTCGGTGGTGGCGCCGAAGAAGCTCTCCGCCTCCAGCATCTTGCGCAGGTCTTCCAAGCTGGCGGCCTGCGGGCTGCGGCGCACGAGCACGCGCTCGTCGACGAACGAGCCGTCGGCCTTGATCGGGGTGTTGGCCTGGGCGACGACGTAGTTCTCTTCCTCGTCGGCGGCCATGTAGCGGATGTCGCTGGTGACCTTGCCGTTCTTCACCACGCGGTACGGCGTCTCGATGAAGCCGTAGGGGTTCACGCGAGCGAACGTGCTGAGCGCACCGATCAGGCCGATGTTCGGGCCTTCCGGCGTCTCGATCGGGCACATCCGGCCGTAGTGGCTGAAGTGCACGTCGCGCACTTCGAAGCCGGCGCGCTCACGGCTGAGGCCGCCGGGCCCGAGGGCAGACAGACGGCGACGGTGGGTGAGGCCCGACAGCGGGTTCACCTGGTCCATGAACTGCGACAGCTGGCTGGTGCCGAAGAACTCCTTGATGGCCGCAACCACCGGGCGGATGTTCACCAGGGTGGTGGGCGTGATCGCTTCCACGTCCTGGGTGGTCATCCGTTCGCGCACCACGCGCTCCATGCGGCTGAGGCCGATGCGCACCTGGTTCTGGATCAGCTCGCCCACGCTGCGGATGCGGCGGTTGGCGAAGTGATCTTGGTCGTCGAGGCGGTAGCCCGGCTCCTGCTTGACGAGGTGCAGCATGTAGCTGATGACCGCGAGCACCTCGTTGGGGCGCAGCACGTGGTCGTCGTCGGGGTCGGAGAAGATGCCCTTGCGGTTCGGGTCGTCCTGGTCGGTGCTGAAGAACGAACCGAGCTCGATGGTGCCCTTGCCGAACAGCTGGTCGAGCTTGGAGATCTCGCCGCCGAGCTTGCGATCGAGCTTGTAGCGACCGACGCGCGACAGGTCGTAGCGACGGTTCTCGAAGAACGCGTTGCGGAAGTAGGCCTTGGCGGATTCCACCGTGGGCGGCTCGCCCGGGCGGGCGCGCTTGTAGATCTCGACGAGTGCCTCGTTCTGGGTGGGAGCGATGTGACGCTCCTTCTCCCACTGGCCTTCGAGGAAGTCGAAGTGAGCGACGAAGCGCTCGATGAAGCCGGGCGCGTGTTCTTCGTCGTAGCCGAGCGCGCGCAGCAGGGTGAACACGCCCATGCGGCGCTTGCGGGCCACGCGGGTGCCGGCGGTGACGTCCTTGCCGGGCTTCTGCTCGACGTCGAACTCGAGCCACTCGCCGCGGTAGGGGTGGATCGTGCCCTTCACCAGCTGGTGCTTGCTGAGGTTACGCAGGCGGAAACGCTCGCCCGGCTCGAAGATCACGCCGGGGGAACGCACGAGCTGCGACACCACGACGCGCTCGGTGCCGTTGATGATGAAGGTGCCCTTCTCGGTCATCATGGGGAAGTCGCCCATGAACACCGTCTGCTCCTTGATCTCACCGGTGTTGCGGTTCATGAACCGAGCGCGCACGAAGATCGGCGCGCTGTAGGTCATGTCCTTTTCCTTGCACTCGTCGACCGTGAACTTCGGCGGCGGGCGCAGGTCTTCGTCGTTCGGGTCGAACTCGAGTTCGAGCTGCAGCGCCTCGCTGAAGTCCTTGATCGGCGAGATGTCGCGGAAGGTCTCGGCGAGGCCCTCGTTGAGGAACCACTCGAAGCTCTCCCGCTGGATCGCGATGAGGTCGGGGAGCTCCAGGGGCTCGGTCAGGTTGGCGAACGAATAGCGCTCGCGGGACACGGAACGAGAGGCCACGTGTTACTCCTCAGTCTCAGTCGGCATGGGGGCGCGCAGGGTCACCAATACATAGGAGTAGCGGGACACGGAACGCACGGCAACGGACGAGCCTATCCGTAAGCCGTTACTTCGTCAACCGGCACAGGCAGAAGCCTGGCGGACGTTTCCGTGGCGGAACGGTAAGCCTGCGGACCGGTGCATGTCAAGGCTTTCCGACCCTGCCACCCTCACCCGGGCGCGCAAAAGCCCGGGGCGAACCCCGGGCTTCTCCACATCAAGCGGCCGGAGCCGCAGTGATTACTTGACTTCGACGACCGCGCCGGCCTCTTCGAGCTTGGCCTTCGCCGACGCCGCGGCGTCCTTGGTGGCCTTCTCGAGCACGGGCTTCGGGGCTGCGTCAACGAGGTCCTTGGCTTCCTTCAGGCCCAGGCTGGTGAGCTCGCGCACGACCTTGATGACCTGGATCTTCTGGGCGCCGGCGTCCTTGAGGATGACGTCGAACTCGTCCTTCTCCTCTTCGGCCGGGGCAGCGGCAGCGCCGCCACCGGCGGCAGCCACGGCCACGGGGGCAGCGGCGGTCACGCCGAACTTCTCCTCGAACGCGTCGAGCAGTTCCTTCAGCTCGATGACGGTGAGGTTGGAGATTTCTTCGAGGATGCTTTCCTTCGACATTGCTGTGTTGCTCCTAGTGAGTTCTTGTTGATTCGTGGGGTTGTGGGTGAAGCCGCTTACGCAGCTTCCTTCTGATCGATGAGGGCCTTGAGGCCGTAGGCGAAGTTGCGGGGCAGTGCCTGCAGCAGACCGGCGGTCTTGACCAGCGGGGCCTGCAGTGCACCGGCGAACATCGCCAGCAGCGTGTCGCGGCTGGGCAGATCGGCGAGCACCTCGACGTCCTTGGCGGACAGCACCTTGCCGCCCATTGCGCCGCCCTTGATGACGAGCAACGGAGTGGCCTTGGCTGCGTCACGCAGCGCCTTGGCAACTGCTGCGATATCGCCGCTGACGAACGTCATACCCGACGGGCCGACGAGCAGCTCGTCGAGACCTTCGATACCGGCCTTCTTCGCGCCGAGGCTGGCCAGGGTGTTCTTGTACACCTTGTACTCACCGCCGACGCCACGAAGGTTGCGACGCAGACCGGCCAACTGGCCGACCCGCAGACCGCGGTACTCGGTGATGATCACGGCATCGGCAGCAGCCAGCTTGGCGGCCACCTCGTCGACGACCGCCACCTTTTCTGCACGGGGCTTCTCTGAAGTCATGTATTCCTCCTCTCGCTTCTACTCGGGGTGCTCGCTTTGCAGCGAACACCGCGAGGAGCGAACAGCAGGACAGACCTGTGAACGTTCCGGCGAAGTATTCACCTCGGCTGGTGGGATGCTTCCCATTACTCGTTCCCCATGGAACGGGCCAGCGGTCTACGGCGAGCGACCGGTTTGTTTGTCGTGTCAAGGCTAACGGCGTAGGGCGGGGTTGGCTACCTAAGCGGTCCACCCCTTCCCTATGCTGCAGCGATGGCGGTGGATCGACGTCGCAAGGCTCGGGTCGCCCGTCGGCGCAAACGCCGCATGGATCGCGTCGAGCACGACCTCAGCAACGAGCAATGGACCGCGCTCAAGGCTGCCTGGGGTGGCTGTGCATACTGCGGCGCGACCGACAAGCCGCTGCAGCGCGACTGCGTGCAAGCGATCTCCCGCGGCGGGCGCTACACGCTCGACAACATCGCTCCGGCCTGCGCCTCGTGCAACGCCAGCAAGTGCAACGACGAGGTCACCAGCTGGCTGCGCCGCAAGCGGCTCGACGAGCGCGCCTTCCTGCTCCGCCACATCGAGATCCAGGCGGCTTTGGCGGTGCAGTTTCCCGTGCCGCCCGAGGGGTGAGGTCCTCCGATACCTTGTCACACCCTCGTGCGACACTACGTACATGAGTTCGTTCCATGTTCCGGATGTCGAGGCGGTGCGGGCGATGTCGCCTGCGCAGCTGGAGGCACTCGCCCGCGAGCTCGATGGTGTGCGCCGGGCGGCCGAGTCGGCGTTGGCGACGTTGGTCGCGCGGGTGGAAGAGTCGGGTGCGTTCCGGCGTGATGGTCATCGAGGTGTGCGCGCGTGGGGCATGGCGGCATGCAACTGGTCGTTGCCCGAAGCGGCCCGGTTCGTGAAGGCCGGCCACCTGCTGGCCCGCTTCCCCTCGGCTACAGGGATGGGTGTCGCCCAGCTGCACGCGTTGGCCGCGGTGGCAGCGAACCCGCGTGTGTCACCTCATTTGGACGCGGGTGAAGCGCTGCTGGTCGGCCAGGCCGGGTTGTTGGACTTCTCGGACTATGCGTGCCTGTTGCGGGCGTGGGAAGCCGCCGCCGACCCGGATGGCGCCCACTTGGACCACGAACGCGCCCATCGCGAACGCGAGGCCACGCTCTCGCAGGTCGGTGCGAAGGCGTTCCTCAACGCGCAGGGCGGCGCGGTCGCTGGTGCGCAGGTGAAAGAAGTGTTCGAGGCGGTCGTGCACGCCGTGTTCTTGGCCGATTGGGAGGCCGGTGTCGCCGTCCATGGCGAGGCGATGTCGGTCGCCTTGATGGCGCGTACCGAACGGCAACGCAGGTTCGATGCGATGATGGCCGTGTTCGCCGCCGCCGCCGGGTCGGGTGCGCTCGCCAACTTCGAACCCACCGTCAACATCCTGGTCGACCAGGCCACCTTCGAGCAGGCGTTGGTGAAGGCGTTGGGCGGTACAACCGAACCGCTCGACCCGAGTGTGCCACACCGTTGCGAAACCGCCGACGGTGTGCAACTCGATCCGTTCGACGTGCTCGTCGCCGCCGCGGTCGGCCATGTACGCCGGGTCGTGCTCGATTCGGCCGGCGTGGTGATCGATCTGGGCCGCACGCAACGGCTGTTCACCGGCCCACTCCGCGAGATCCTGCTCGCCCTCGCACGGCACTGCTTCGGTCCCGGCTGCCACCACCCACCACGCCAGGTCGATCACGTCCTTCCCTACTCCCACGCCGGGCCCACCGCCGCATGGAACGGCGGCCCCGCCTGCGGCCACCACAACCGATGGCGCGCCAGACACGGCTACACCACCATCCGCGACCAACACGGCCACTGGCACCACGACCGCCCCGACGGCACCGAAGTCGGCTGGCGCGCCGCCATGCCCGTCGCCGGGGCGTGAGCTACCGCGGGCTCTGGCCAACGTAGAGTAAGAGCGCCCGGCACGTTGATGTCGGGTGAGAGGCGGAGGCTGATGAGCCGGACGTTGCGTGCGTGTGGGGCGGCACTCTTGCTGATGGCAGTTGCCACCGTGGGCTGCGGCGACGACAGCACGCGCCAGGCCGCCGAGTCGGTGCCCCCCGGCAGCGTCGACGAATCGACGACGACCTCTGCCGCCACGTCCGCCTCAACGACGACGCCCGGGCCAGTGGTCGTCACGCCGACGGTCGACAACGGCGTACCGCAACACACGATCGTCATCCCCAGGGCGAGTCTCAACGAGGGCACGACACCGGCTCAGCCGACGGGCTGTGACTGCGTCTCAGAGCACGACGGGAGTGGAGGGATCGTCGCGCTCGCTGACGGACAGATCGCCATACTCTCCCAGGGAGCCACGACCGTCTACACCGTCGATGCAGACGGCGGGCTTTCCAAGCTGATCGAGCTTCCCGCCGGGCACTATGAGGGTCTGGTCGCCTCGCCCGACGGACAGACGGTGCTGGCACTCGAGACGTCCATCGGCCAGGGCGTCGACATCCTGAATGGAACGACCTACCCCATCGGCGGGATCATGTCCGCGAGCACCGGCGGCCAGACCTTCGCGCTCGATGACGACCTCGTGCTGTACGTGCGGTATGGCAATGCGAAGTGGTACCCGGTGACCCAGTTCGTCGACGGCGAGACGTCCGCCCCATCCGACACAGCACACCTCGCTGCTGCGTTGGTGACGAACGAAAGCATGAACCAGTTGGCCGTTCACCCACTTGCCAATGGTGCTCAGATGAACATCGACCTGGGGCAACACGTGTGGGTAGGGGTCGTGAGTCAGGCGACGCTGGACGATGGTCGACTCGTCAGCGTCATCGCCACTTCGGACGGCTCCGGCCCCACCACCTACTCGCTGCTCGTCATTGAGGGCGACGAGGCGACCCTCGTGCCGTTCGACTTCGACCCCACCACGTGGAACGTGGCCTTCACGATGGCGGTCCCGATGACGGTGCATGGGTCCTCGGTCACTGTTGCGGGCTTCGGCGCCGGCGTCACCCTCACCACGTTCGACCTGTAGCGGTCAGCTGCGCCCGATCGTGCGCCCGTTACAGGTGATCTCTCGGTACAGCACCTTGGTCGGAGGGCTGAGCCTGCTTCTGCTCCCGATGCAACCCGACCAGGAACACAATCGACGATGTCCCCATGACAAGGGAGGCGACGAGGTACCCCCAATCCCGTGTCAGCACGCTCCCGATTGCGGTGGCGACGCACAGTCCGAGGGTGACACGTCGGACTATGACCTCATCCTTGGCGTTCATCCGTCGCACGAACACGGTCTCACAGCTCAGACCCGCCCACGCGGCGCCGAGCCCTTGCGCTTGGCCTTCGGCTTCACGTGGCCGTGGTGCTCGAGGGAGGCGGCCATTGCCAGGGTCATCTCCTCCAGGTCGCGAAGCGGCCGCCCGAGCAGCTGCACAACGCGGGTGTTGTCGACGCGCTGGGGGTTGCCTAGGTCGTTGAGGGCCATCGCTGCCGTCTTGTCGAACACCGCCGCCACCTTCAGCCCCCAGCCGGGCAGCTTGCCGGTGGGCACGTTGTAGCCCTTGGGGCCGTACTCGCGGGCGAGGATCGCGGCCACGTCGCGTAGGGAGTGGCTGTCGATCGCGCAAATGTGGCGGTGCCCCGCCGCGCTGGGTGCGGTGAGCGCGGCAACATGCGCGGCGGCGACGTCGCGTACGTCGACGAAGGCGTAGGTGAGGTCGGGGCACGCGGGCAGTTCGCGCGCCATCAGTTTGCGCACCGACTCGTTCGACGTGCTGGCCTCGCTGCCGATCATCGGCCCCAGCACCAGCCCGGGGTTGATCGTGGCCAGCTCGAGCGCGCCGGCCTCGGGGCCGGCGATGAACTCCCAGGCAGCACGCTCGGCGAGCGTCTTCGAGCGTTCGTAGGTGCCGATCCGCTTGGCGTCGGGGTTCGACCAGTCGGCCTCGGTGAACACCTTGCCGCGGCGGTCGACGCCGTAGAGCACGGCGGCGATCGACGACGTCAGCACCACCCGCTGCACACCGGCCGACGCCGCCGCGCGCAGCACGCGCAGGGTGCCGTCGCGGGCGGGGCCGACCACCTCTTCGGGATTCTTCGGCTCGCCGGCCGGCAACGGGCTGGCGACATGGCACACGTGGCTGCAGCCGGCCACTGCGGCCGCCCACCCGTCGTCGCTGCCCAGGTCGGCCACGACGAGGCTGAAGCGATCAATGGCACTCGGGTCGACGAGGAACGGGGTGAGATCGGCCCGCAACGCCTGCTCGGCCTCGGCGCGCCGCGCAGTGCCACGCACCGTGTACCCGGCATCGAGCAGCTGTGCCACGACATGGCGGGCGATGTAGCCGGTGGCACCGGTGACCAGGACGGAGTCGCTCATCGCCACACGATAGGGGCTCACCACTCGTTCGACTGCTCCACGACCTGCGGGTCGGTGGCCGACCATTCGGCGGGTGAGAGCAGGCTCGCGCGGTTCGCCAGTCGGCCCAGTGCCGCGATCTGATCGTCGCCCATATTCGTTCCGGAGTAGCCGATGTACGCGATGACGCCGGGCATCAACTCCCAGGCCAGCGTGCCGTTCCCGCCGCCGATGGTGGAGACGACACTTGGTTCGCCGTGCACGAGTGGGCCGGGCTGGAACCCGGCCGCGTAGACCGCACCTTCGAATCCGGGGCTGGTCGTGAGGCCGGTGTAGCACATGGCACCCAGCACGAGGTCCTCGCCGAGCGCGTCGCAGCCCAGGCGCGATTCACGGATCACGGGCGGACGACTGGTGCCGATCGCGACCACGGTGAACGACGCGATGGCGGCGGTCGGATTGACCACCGGACGGCCGTCGACGATGACCGTGGCGTCCGCGATCGCCTGCACTTGCTCAGCAGTGAGTCCGATGCCGCGCACTGCGACCCGGCCACCCGGGCGCAGGTCGATCAGCGTCAGCACGCCACCCTGTTCGCGCGCGTGCACTTCACCCTCGGCGATCACCGAGTTCGGATCGGGATACGTCACGATGGCGTTGCCGTCCACCAACGTCCCGCCGTTCAACCGCACCACCACGGAGTAGGCCCCGGTCGCGGCGTCAGGGTCCGCGCGCTCCAGCGTGGAGTATTGGTACGACTGGTCAGGGCCGGCGATGCTGATCCCGAGTCCACCGAGGTCGCTGAGTGTCAGCTCCCGCGGAGGAACGACCGGTGCCGTCGCCGGCGCAGCGTCCTTCGAGCGCACCATCGCGATGGCCGTCAACATGCCGATCACGCCGACGAGGACCGCCGACGCCATCGCGATGCGCCGACCACGGGCGCGCCGTCGACGTCGGTGCATCCGTCGGTAGACATCCGGAAGATCGGCGGACGGGTGCGCCATGTCGGCGTGGCGCACCAGCGCCTCGGTGAGCACATTCATGGTGCAACCTCCACACGTAGACGGGCCAATGCCCTGCTCAATGACGACTTCACCGTGCCGGGGCGCACGTCGAGCGTCGCCGCGATCTGTGCCTCCGACAGACCGAGGTAGAAGCGCAGCACCACGACCGCTCGTTGGCGGTACGGAAGACGACGCAAGGACGCGATCAGTTCGTCGACCGGCCGATCGGTATCAACGGTTGGGTCGGCCAGGCGGGGTGCGTGGCGGCGAAAGGTGCCGAGGCGCCGACGCTCGTTCTTGCAGGCGTTCGTCACCGCGACCCTCAGCCACGCGGGTGGATCGTCGACCGTCGAGAACCGTTCCAACAGCTTCGCGAACACATCCTGGACGAGGTCCTCGGCGGCGGCCGTCGAGTCGACCAGCAGCACCGCCAAGCGCACCATCGGGTCGAACTGCGCGACGTACAACGCGGCAAACGCACGGTCTTCGGTCGTCATGTCCACTGTCACCTCTTGAGGACACCCGCCGGACCCCTGAGGTTCCATCGAATTCAGCTTTCGGCCGCGGCGTCCAGCACTTCGCGGATTACGCGCTCCACTTCGTCGGCCGGCGCGCCGGGGGTCAAGACCGCGGCCACGCCGGCTGCCAGCAGGCGCTCTTTGTGGGGTTCGGGGATGATGCCGCCCACCACGACGGGGGCGGTGCAGCCACGGGCGCGGAGCTCTTGCACCACCAGCGGGGCGAGGGTGAGGTGCGCACCGGACAGCATCGAGAGGCCGACGAGATCGACGTCTTCGTCGAGGGCGGCGGAGGCGATGGTGGCCGGGGTCTGGAACAGGCCGGTGTAGATCACCTCGTAGCCGGCGTCGCGCAGGATGCGGGCCACCACCTTCACACCACGGTCGTGGCCGTCGAGGCCCACCTTGCCCACCAGCACACGTTCCCCAGTGTTGCTGCGTTCAGGCATCAGATCACCGGTACTTCCACATAGCGACCGAACACTCCCCCGAGCGTGCCCATGATCTCGCCCAGCGAGGCGTAGGCGTTGGCGGCGTCCACCAGGCAGGGCATCAGGTTCACCTCTGGGTCCGCGGCCTCGGCGGCCAAACGGGCGAGCACGGCGTCGACGTCGGGCTGCGAGCGGTCGGCCCTCACCGCGCCAAGCCGCTGCAACTGGCGCTGCTCGTCCTCGTGGGTGATCTCCAACAGGTCCATCGCCGCCGACCCACCCTCGGTGAAGCGATTCACGCCCACCACGATCCGCTCGCCACGGTTCATCTTGCGTTCCAGCTCGAATGCGGAATCAGCGATACGCCCCTGGAACCAGTTGTCCTCGATGCCCTTGATGCAACCCTCCAGCAGCGAGCCGCCACCGAGCTCTTCGAGGTGGGCGAAGAGCTCCTCGGCCTGGCGCTCCATCTCGTCGGTCAGCGACTCGACGAACCAACTGCCACCCAACGGGTCGGCCACGTGGACCACATTCGTCTCGTAGGCGATCACCTGCTGCGTGCGCAGCGCCAGTCGGGCCGAGGCCTCGGTAGGCAGCGCCATCGCCTCGTCCATCGAGTTGGTGTGCAGGCTCTGCGTGCCGCCCAGCACCCCGGCCAGCGCCTCGATCGCGGTGCGCACGATGTTCACCTCGGGCTGCTGCGCGGTCAGCGACACGCCGGCGGTCTGCGTGTGGAAGCGCAACTGCAACGACCGTTCGGCGACCGCGCCGTAGCGCTCGCGCAACCAGCGCGCCCAGATGCGGCGAGCAGCGCGGTACTTGGCGATCTCTTCGAAGAAGTCGATGTGCGCGTTGAAGAAGAACGACAGCCGCGGCGCGAACGTGTCGATCGGCAGGCCCGCCGCGATCGCGAGTTCGACGTAGGCGAACCCGTTGGCCAGCGTGAACGCCAGTTCCTCTGCAGCGGTGCTGCCCGCCTCGCGGATGTGGTAGCCGGAGATCGAGATGCTGTGCCAGCGCGGCATCTCCGCGGCCGTGAAGCGGATCGTGTCGCGCACCAAGCGCATCGACTGCCGTGGCGGGAAGACGAACTCCTTCTGCGCCTGGTACTCCTTGAGGATGTCGTTCTGCAGCGTGCCGCCCAGGCGCGCCCGCGGCGTGCCCGCCTTCTCCGCCTGGGCCACGAACATCGCCAGGATCGGTGCGGCCGGCGAGTTGATCGTCATGCTCGTGGTGATCGCACCCAGGTCGATGCCCGCGTAGAGATCTTCCATGTCGGCCAGCGTGTCGATCGCCACGCCGCAGCGCCCCACCTCGCCCAACGACATCGGGTCGTCGCTGTCGAGGCCCAGCAGCGTGGGCATGTCGAACGCGGTGGACAGGCCGTCACCGCCAGAGCGGATGATCTCCTTGAACCGCCGGTTCGTGTCGTCGGCCGTGCCGAAGCCGGCGAACATCCGCATCGTCCACAGCTTCGAGCGGTACATCGACGCGTACGGGCCACGCGTGAAGGGGTACACACCAGGGTGTTCCCCCTCTGCGGGGCCGTATACGGGTGCCAGCGGCACACCGGACATCGTGGCGAAGTCGGCGCCGCGGGAAGGCGACGCGTCGAAGGCCTGCTGCCAGAGTTCGCGGGGCGATGTCATCGCCCCACAGCGTAGAGCCGGATCAGACCTCGGGACGGAGACGGGCGGTGTCGACCTTCACGCCGGGGCCCATGGTGCTGGACACCGAGATCTTGCGCAGGTAGCGACCCTTGGCCGAGGCCGGCTTGGCACGCTGCAGCTCGTCGATCACCGCACGGAAGTTGGCCTCGAGCGCGTCGGGCTCGAAGCTCACCTTGCCGAGCTGCACGTGCACGTTGCCGTAGCGGTCGGTGCGGTACTCGACCTTGCCGCCCTTGAACTCGGTGACGGCGCGGCCGACGTCGTTGGTGACGGTGCCGGTCTTGGGGTTGGGCATCAGGCCACGCGGGCCGAGCGTGCGGCCGAGGCGACCGACGAGGGGCATCATGTCGGGCGTGGCGATGGCGATGTCGAAGTTGAAGATGCCCTTCTCGATCTCGGCAGCGAGATCGTCGGCACCGACGATGTCGGCACCCGCGTCGCGGGCTTCCTGAGCAGCCTCACCGGCAGCGAACACGGCGACGCGAACGTCCTTGCCGGTGCCGCTGGGCAGGGCCACGGTGCCGCGCACCATCTGGTCGGCCTTACGCGGGTCGACACCGAGGCGCACGGCGATGTCGACGGTCTCGTCGAACTTCGCCGGGGCGACGGCCTTGACCAGCGCGAGCGCTTCGGTGGGGGTGAACAGCTGATCGCGATCGAACTTCTTCGTCGCGTCGGCGAACTTCTTACCGGACATTGTGTGTCTCCCTCGGGGTGAACGCCGCCGGGCGAGGTGATCCCGGACGAGCGTGTGGGTGGATTACGAGTTGACCTTGAGGCCCATGGAGCGGGCCGTGCCACGGATCTGCTGCTTGGCAGCTTCCATGTCGTAGGCGTTGAGGTCGGGCATCTTGATCTTCGCGACCTCTTCGATGTCGGCCTCGGTGACCGAGCCGGCGACCGCCTTGCCCGGGGTGCTGGAACCCTTGGCGAGGCCGGCCTTCTGGCGCAGCAGCACCGGGGCCGGCGGGGTCTTGAGGATGAACGTGAACGTACGATCCTCGAACACCGTGATCTCGACCGGGATGATCGTGCCGACCTGCGACTCGGTGGCAGCGTTGTACTGCTTCACGAAGTCCATGATCGCCACGCCGTGCGGCCCGAGCGCGGTACCCACGGGCGGGGCCGGGGTGGCCTTGCCTGCGGGGATCTGGATCTTGATGATCGCAGCAACCTTCTTCTTTGCCATGACTGACTACTTCCTCTTAGAGCTTGCTGACCTGGCTGAAGTCCATCTCGACGAGGGTCTCTCGTCCGAAGATGTTCACCAGCACCTTGAGCTTCATGTGATCGGCGTTGATCTCTGCGACCGTGCCGGCGAAATCGGCGAACGGGCCTTCCTTGACCCGCACGCTCTCGCCCACCTCGTAATCGAGCTTGGGCTTCTTGCGAGTGGGCATGCCACCCGTGCCATCACCCTTGGCGGCGAGGAAGGTCTGCACCTCACGCCGCGACAGGGGGGTGGGCTTCTGGCCGTGCTTGTTCTGCCCCACGAACCCGGTGACACCGGGAGTGTTGCGGATGCAGTACCAGCTGTCGTCGTCCATCTGGCAACGAACGAGCAGGTAGCCGGGGAAGACCTTCTTCTGCACGGTCTGCTTGCGACCGTTCTTGAACTCGTCGACCTCTTCCATGGGGATGACGATCTCGTAGATCTTCTCCTCCATGTTCATGCTCTGGATACGAGCAGTGAGGTTGGCGGTGACCTTCTTCTCGTACCCCGACTGCGTGTGCACGACGTACCAAGCGCCCGGACGGGTCCAGGGGTCGTCGACGATCTCTTCCTCGACCTCGGCCTCGGCATCGCCCTCGGTGGCTTCGGCCTCGGAGGACAGGTCGAAGCTGACATCGACAGTGCTGTCGGTGTCGACTGCGTCGGCCAGTTCTTCGGTGATCGGTTCCTCGGTGATCAGTTCGTCGCTCATCAGTCGTACAACCATCCGGAGAGCACGCCGAACAGCGAGTCGAGACCGAAGATGTAGGCGGTGTACAGCACCACCGTGACGAGCACGATGAGTGAGAAGCGGCGGATCTCGGGCCACTTCGGCCACGCGACCTTGCGCATCTCGTCGCGGACCTCACGCAGGTACTGCAACGGCGTGACCCGGTCTTCCTTGGGCCGGCGCGCGGGAGCAGGCGCGCGAGTGGGCTGGCCCTTCTCGTTGAGGGCACCCATTCTCTTGAGGGAGCGCTTCTGCTCTCGGTTCAGGTCATCCAGTGACATCTACGTTCGACTCGGTTCTATCGAAATTGAGCAGGGCAGGAGGGATTCGAACCCCCGACCGTCGGTTTTGGAGACCGATGCTCTACCAGCTGAGCTACTGCCCTCTGTGGGCGGTGGATCACGCTACCAGCCACCCAGTGAGGTACTACCCACAGGTTTAGCGGGTCTCCTTGTGGACCGTGTGCTTACGGTCGTGGTTGCAGTACTTCTTCATCTCCAGGCGTTCGCGATCGTTGATCTTGGACTTCATGGTGATGTAGTTGCGGTGCTTGCACTCGGTGCACTCGAGGGTGATCTTCACCCTCTTGTCGTTCTTTGCCATGGTGCGTCAGCTCACTTCGTGATCTTGGTGACGCGGCCGGCGCCCACGGTACGGCCACCCTCACGGATGGCGAAGCGCAAGCCCTCGTCCATCGCGATCGGCTTGCCCAGTTCGACGGTGATCGTCACGTTGTCGC
>JAUSLV010000013.1 GCA_030645495.1 Actinomycetota bacterium | reverse complement strand
GCGACAACGTGACGATCACCGTCGAACTGGGCAAGCCGATCGCGATGGACGAGGGCTTGCGCTTCGCCATCCGTGAGGGTGGCCGTACCGTGGGCGCCGGCCGCGTCACCAAGATCACGAAGTGAGCTGACGCACCATGGCCCAGAGCATCCGCATCCGCCTGAAGGCGTTCGACCATGAGATCATCGACCAGTCGACCCGCAAGATCGTCGAAACGGTCACTCGCACGAATGCCACGGTGCGCGGCCCCATTCCGCTGCCCACCGACAAGCACCGCTACACGGTCATCCGTGGCCCGCACATCGACAAGGACTCCCGCGAGCACTTCGAGATGCGCGTGCACAAGCGTCTGATCGACATCGTCGACCCGAACGCGAAGACCATCGACAGCCTGCAGCGCATCGAGCTGCCTGCCGGCGTCGACATCGAGATCAAGATCCAGAACACCTGATCCCGTACTGAACTGCCCTTCGGGGCGACTCGTACAGCGGCCCCACCCGGATGATCCGAGTGGGGCCGTTGCGCGTCATCACCGCCGGCCGCGCCCCACGTGGTTGCTGCGAGCGCTAGACAGTTGGCATCGACGACGAACTCGCTCTCCCCACCGAACCACCCGTACTCCCCGTCGAGTCCGATGCCGCCCAGGCCCCGCACGACGAGGCCGCGCCCGCCGTCGCAGCCGCGCCCGCCGTGCTGCCGCGCCGCCGCAACGTGCGACTGGTGCTGACGATCGGCGTCGTGGCGTGGGTCGCCGGGCTGTTCGGTTCGTGGATCGGCGCCGAACTGGCCGAGGACGACATCACCCCCGCGCGTACCCCCTCCACGCTCGGCATCGTCGCCGCCGCCCCTCGCGAGCAGCAGCTGCCCACCCTCGACGTGTATGCGGTCGCTGCCACCATCGCTCCCTCCGTCGTCAGCATCCATGCCCAGGTGTCGCGCGATGGCGTGCTGGGCGCCGGCAGCGGGAGCGGTGTGGTGCTCACCGCCGACGGCGAGATCCTCACCAACGCCCATGTGGTGGCCGATGCCACCACGGTCACGGTGCTCGTGCCCGGCGAGACCGAGCCGCGCCCGGCCGTCCTGCTGGCGATCGACGAGGTGCACGACCTGGCCCTGTTGCGCATCGAGGCCGATGGCTTGCGCCCGGCCACGTTCGCCGATCCGGCCGACATCCACGTGGGCGATGCGGTCGTGTCGGTGGGCTACGCGCTCGACCTCGACGGCGATCCCACCGTTGCGGTCGGCATCGTTTCGGCGCTGCACCGAGCGAGTTCCGACGCCACGAAGGCGCTGAAGGGGCTGATCCAGACCGATGCGGCGATCTCCTCGGGCAACTCGGGCGGCCCGCTCGTGAACGCCCTCGGGCAAGTGGTGGGGATCACCACCTTCATCGCCCTCGACCAGCCGGGCGTCAGCGCCAACGGTGTCGGGTTCGCGATCTCCAACGCCGAGGCCCTGCCCCAGATCGAGCAGCTGCGTGCCGCCGCCACACAGGCGGTGCCGCCGGCTGAGGCATTCCTCGGCGTGTCGCTCGCCGATCGGATCGACGGCGGCACCGGTGCACTCGTGCAAGAGGTGGTGGCCGGCAGCGCGGCGGCCGACGCGGGGCTGCAGGTGGGCGACATCGTGCTCGCCGTCGATGAAGAGGACGTGTCTGGCCGGGCGGCACTCATCGCCACGATCCGTGGGCATGTACCGCAGGATCACATCACGCTCAGCGTTCGCCGCGACGGCGACGACTTCACGCTGACGGTCACGCTGGGCACGCGACCCACCGAGTGACGCCCCAACGGCGCCGCGAAGCACTCGCGGACAGGTTGGAAGCGGCGGAAACCGGCCGATAGAGTCAACTCCTCGTGTGCGCCCCCCGGCGTACGTCAATCGATGTCCGGGAAAGCCCCTGCCGCTCAAGCAGGTGAACTGCCCGGCAACAACTTGAATCCGGTGCTCCGCCGGCCGTATGGCCGCCGGAGCATTTGTGTGTGTCAACCAAATGCCCGGCTCGTCCGGGTCCGACCGAAAAGGCTGCCGAAATGGCACTCAAAGCGATTGTGGGCGAAAAGGTCGCCATGAGCCAGGTGTGGGTGAACGACAAGGTCGTTCCCGTCACCGTGCTCCGCGTCGAGCCGGCACGCATCGTGCAGGTGAAGACCACCGAGCGCGATGGTTACACGGCGCTGCAGGTCACCTACGGCCACCGTGACGCCAAGAAGCTCACCAAGCCCGAGGCGGGTCACTTCGCCGCCGCGGGTGTCGATCCGGGCCGTCGGGTGGTCGAGCTGCGCCTCGACTCCGTCGACGGGTTCGAGGTCGGCCAGGAGATCAAGGTCGACACCCTGATCCAGGGTGAGCGCGTCGATGTCACGGCCGTCAGCCGTGGTAAGGGCTTCGCCGGCACGATGAAGCGTCACAACTTCGCCGGCCAGGGCGCCAGCCACGGTAACCACAAGCACCACCGTGCTCCGGGCTCCATCGGCCAGTGCAGCTTCCCCGGCCGCGTGTTCAAGGGCCTGAAGATGTCGGGTCACATGGGCCACGAGCAGGTCACGACGCTCAACCTCGAAGTGGTCGAGGCCGACGTCGAGCGCAATCTGCTGCTGGTGAAGGGCTCCGTGCCCGGCCCCAACGGCGGTGTCGTCATCGTTCGCAACGCAGTGAAGGGGAAGTGAGCTCATGACTTCCATCGCTCTCAAGACCACCGCCGGGACGGATGCCGGCTCGCTCACGCTCGACGCCGACGTCTTCGGCATCCAGCC
Source organism: Actinomycetota bacterium (assembly GCA_030645495.1). GTDB lineage: Bacteria > Actinomycetota > Acidimicrobiia > Acidimicrobiales > Ilumatobacteraceae > UBA668. Next base: position 52,237 of record JAUSLV010000013.1, on the reverse strand, counting down.
GAACGTGCCCGTCATGCACCAGGTGGTCACCGCCCAGCTCGCCGCGCGCCGTTCAGGCACGCAGAGCACCAAGACCCGTGCCGAGGTCAGTGGTGGCGGCAAGAAGCCGTTCAAGCAGAAGGGCACCGGTAACGCCCGTCAGGGCTCCACCCGTGCCCCGCACTTCAGCGGTGGTGGCGTGGCCCTCGGGCCCAAGCCCCGCAAGTACGACCAGAAGACTCCCAAGAAGATGATCAAGCTCGCCCTGCGCTCGGCCCTCAGCGACCGCGCCGCAGAAGGCAAGGTCGTGGTCATCGACAGCTGGGGATTCGAGGCCCCGAAGACCAAGTCGGCCAAGGCTGCGCTCGGCGCCCTCGGCCTCGAGGGCAAGGTGCTCGTGGTGGTGGATGTCACCGACACCAACACCATCCGCAGCTTCCTCAACCTGCCGGAAGTGCAGCTCATCGAAGTCAACGAGCTGAACGCGTACGACATCCTGTGCAACGACTACGTCGTGTTCACCCAGGCCACGCTGCCCGGCACCTCGATGATCGCCGATGCGCCGGCCAAGAAGGCCGCCGCCAAGAAGGCTCCGGCCGAGGCGGCCCCGGCCAAGAAGGCTGCGGCCAAGAAGGCCCCGGCCAAGAAGGCTGCGGCCACGAAGGACGGCGAGTGATGAAAGACCCCCGCGACATCATCCTGGCACCCGTGGTGTCGGAGAAGAGCTACGGCCTCATCGAGCGGGGTGTGTACACCTTCAAGGTGCACCCCGCCGCCAGCAAGCCCGAGATCAGCGATGCGATCGAGAGCATCTGGGGCGTCACGGTCATGAAGGTGAACACCCTCAACCGCAAGGGCAAGGCCACGCGCGCACGTCGCACTGGCAAGGCCGGTTCCAAGCCCGACAGCAAGCGGGCGATCGTCACATTGGCAGCGGGCGATGAAATCCCCCTGTTCGAGCACTGAGGCGCAGCATCATGGCCATTCGTTCCCGTAAGCCCACCAGCGCCGGTCGTCGTTTCCAGACCAGCTCCGACTTCTCCGAGGTCAGCAAGTCCTCGCCCGAGAAGTCGCTCATCATGCCGCTCCACAAGAGCGGCGGTCGCAACGTGCACGGTCGCAAGACCTCGCGTCACCGCGGTGGTGGCCACAAGCGTGCGTACCGCGTCATCGACTTCAAGCGAGTCAAGGACGACATCACCGCCAAGGTCGCAGCCATCGAGTACGACCCGAACCGCACTTGTCGCATCGCACTGCTGCACTACGCAGACGGCGAGAAGGCCTACATCCTGGCCCCCAAGGGCCTGAAGGTCGGCGATCACGTCAGCAGCGGCCACCACGCCGACATCAAGCCGGGCAACGCTTTGCCGCTGCGCTACATCCCCGTGGGTACCACGGTGCACAACGTCGAGCTGCGCCCCGGTGGCGGCGGCTCGATCGGCCGCTCGGCCGGTGTGGCGGTGCAGCTGGTGGCCAAGGAAGGCGAGTTCGCCACCTTGCGTCTGCCCAGCACCGAAATGCGTCGCGTGCTCATCGACTGCCGCGCCACGGTCGGCGAGGTCGGCAACAGCGAGCACGAGCTCGTCACCATCGGCAAGGCCGGCCGCAACCGCTGGAAGGGCGTTCGCCCCCAGACCCGTGGTGTGGCCATGAACCCCGTCGACCACCCGCTGGGTGGTGGCGAGGGCCGCACGTCCGGTGGTCGCCCGCCGGTGTCGCCCTGGGGCAAGCCCGAGGGTGTGCGTACCCGTAACACCAACAAGCCGTCGCAGAAGCTCATCGTGCGCCGTCGCCGCACGTCGAAGGGCCGGAGGTAATCGCCCATGTCCCGCAGCCTGAAGAAGGGCCCGTTCGTCGACGACCACCTGTTGAAGAAGGTCGACGACCAGAACACGGCCGGCGAGCACAAGGTCATCAAGACCTGGAGCCGTCGCAGCACCATCATCCCCGACATGGTGGGTCACACCATCGCCGTCCACGACGGCCGTAAGCACGTGCCGGTGTACGTCACCGAGAGCATGGTCGGTCACAAGTTGGGCGAGTTCAGCCCCACTCGTACCTTCAAGTACCACGCCGGCCAGGAAAAGAACACGAAGGGTCGCCGCTGATGACCGGTCCGAAGCTCAACGAGAAGTCGTTCGTCGCCGGCGAGCGCAGTGGTACCAAGGCGAGCGCGCTCTACATCCGCTCGTCGGCCTCCAAGGCCCGCGTGGTGCTCAACCTGATCCGCGACCTGCCGGTGCGCAACGCCGACGAGGTGCTGCAGTTCACCGATCGCGAGATCGCCACGACCATCCGCAAGGTGCTCGCCAGTGCTGTGGCCAACGCTCAGCACAACGACGAGCAAGACCCCGAGGAGCTGTACGTCAAGGCGTGCTTCGCCGACGAGGGTCCCACGCTGAAGCGGTTCACCCCGCGGGCGCGTGGCCGCGCCGGTCGGATCAAGAAGCGCACGTGCCACATCACCATCGTGGTTGCCCGTCTGTCCGACGATCGCATCGAAGTCGTGCAGGCTCGCGAGGCCAAGCGCACCGCCGGCGGTCGCCGTCGTGGTGCCGCCGTGGGTGGCAGCACTGCCAGCCGCAAGGCCCGCGTCGAGCGCAGCCGTCAGCGTGCCGCCTCGCTCAAGGGTGGCGGCCAGGACCACGATCACGATCACGACCACGATCACGACCACGACCACGGTGAGGCCGTGGCCGACGCGGTCGAGACGGTCGACAGCACTGATACGCCGGAAACGGAGAACAACTGATGGGTCAGAAGATCAACCCGTACGGCTTCCGTCTGGGCGTCACCACCGACTGGAAGAGCCGCTGGTTCAGCGAGCGCGAGTACAAGGACTACCTCACCGAGGACTGGAAGATCCGCCGTGCGCTGATGACCAAGCTCGAGTCCGCCGCAGTCAGCCGGATCGAGATCGAGCGCACCCGCGACAAGGTGCGGGTCGACATCCACACCGCTCGTCCGGGCATCGTCATCGGTCGTCGTGGTGCGCAGGCCGACGAGCTTCGTGCGCTGCTCACGCAGATCACGGGCAACCCGAAGGTGCAGCTCAACATCGTCGAGATCAAGAGCCCCGAGCTCGATGCGGCGCTGATCGCTCAGGGTGTCGCCGACCAGCTGGTCAACCGCATCGCTTTCCGCCGGGCGATGAAGCGTGCGGTGCAGAACGCACAGAAGGCTGGTGCCCTCGGCATCCGCGTGCAGTGCTCGGGTCGTCTCGGCGGCGCCGAGATGAGCCGCACCGAGTGGTACCGCGAAGGCCGGGTGCCGCTGCACACGCTGCGCGCCGACATCGATTACGGCATGCGTGAGGCTCGCACCTCCAGCGGCCGCGTCGGCGTGAAGGTGTGGATCTACAAGGGCGACATCGTGCCCTACAAGGCGCAGGGCGAGGACAAGATCGCTCGCGAGGCCGCGATGGCCGTCGGCGAGGCAGCCGGCCTGGCCGGTGCGCCGCGCAAGGTCGTGTCGTCGGGTGCCCGCCGCAAGGACGAGCCCGAGGTCGAGGCCGCGCCGCTGGTCAAGGAAGCCGATCCCGAGCTCGAGAAGTTGCTCGACGAGGAAGAAGAGATCGCTCGCCGTACTCACGGTGGCGCTCACGAAGCCCCGCATTTCCGTGGGGAGGACTGATCCAACATGTTGATGCCCCGTAAAGTCGCACACCGCAAGCACCACCGCGGTCGTACGTTCGGCAACGCCAAGGGTGGCACCGAGCTCGCTTTCGGCGAGTACGGCATCCAGGCGCTCGAACCCGGCTGGCTCACCGCCCGCCAGATCGAGGCCGCTCGAATCGCCATGACCCGTGCCATCAAGCGTGGTGGCAAGGTCTGGATCAACATCTTCCCCGACAAGCCCGTCACGAAGAAGCCGGCCGAGACCCGCATGGGTTCCGGCAAGGGCAACCCCGAGTTCTGGGTGGCCGTCGTGCGCCCGGGCCGGGTGCTGTTCGAGCTGTCGTTCCCCAACGAAGAGACCGCCCGCGCCGCCATGGCCAAGGCGATCCAGAAGCTGCCGATCAAGGCACGCATCATCACCCGTGAGGAGGTCTACTGATGGCTCGTTCCAACACCGAGCTCAAGGAGATGGATCTCGCCGCCCTCGTGGAAGAGCTGCGGGCCACCAAGCAGGAGGCGCTGAACCTGCGCTTCCGCAACGCCACCGGTCAGCTCGACAACAACGCCGAAATCGGCAAGGTGCGTCGTCAGATCGCCCGTATCAACACCCACATCCGCGCTCGTGAGATCGTGCTGGCGGAGGGAAGCAAGTGATGTCCGAAGAACTCAACACCGCCGAAGAGCGCAACAACCGCAAGACCCGTGAGGGCACGGTTGTGTCGAACAAGATGGACAAGACCGCAGTGGTCGCCGTCATCGAGCGCGTTCGTCACCCCAAGTACGGCAAGTTCATGATGCGTACCAAGAAGCTGTATGTGCACGACGAGACCAACGACGTGAACATCGGCGACAAGGTCCGCGTGATGGAGACCCGCCCGCTCAGCAAGAACAAGCGCTGGCGCGTCGTGGAGATCCTGGAGCGTGCGAAGTGATCGAGCGCAGCGAGAAGACCGAGGTATCACAGTGATTCAGCAGGAATCCCGCCTCCGCGTTGCCGACAACAGCGGCGCCAAGGAAGTGCTCTGCATCAAGGTGCTCGGCGGTACCCGTCGTCGCTACGCAGGCATCGGCGACATCTTCGTCGCCACTGTCAAGGATGCGATCCCCGGTGCGGCCGTCAAGAAGGGCGACGTCGTCAAGTGCGTCGTCGTGCGCACGAAGAAGGAGCGCCGCCGTCCCGACGGCAGCTACATCCGCTTCGACGAGAACGCCGCCGTCATCATCAAGGACGATCTCACGCCGCGTGGCACCCGTATCTTCGGGCCCGTCGGTCGTGAGCTGCGTGACAAGAAGTTCATGCGCATCGTGTCGCTGGCCCCGGAGGTGCTGTGACCATGAAGCTCAAGAAGGGCGACACTGTCGTCGTCATCGCCGGTAAGGACAAGGGCACTGAGGGCGAAGTGGTGCAGGTCATGCCCACCGCCAACAAGGTCATCGTCAACGGCGTGAATACGGCCAAGAAGCACAGCAAGCCGCGCAAGTCCAACCAGCAGGGCGGCATCATCGACCGCGACATGCCCATCGATGCCAGCAACGTGATGCTGGTGCACAAGGGCAAGCCCACGCGCGTCGGCTACCAGACCCAGCCCGACGGCACCAAGGTGCGCGTCGCCAAGCGAACCGGTGAGGTGATCTCATGACCGCCGCAACCACGAGTGCTCCTCGCCTCAAGCTGAAGTACCACGACGAGGTGAAGGGCGCGCTCAAGGCCGACCTCGGTCTGCCCAACGTGATGCAGGTGCCCAAGCTCGAGAAGATCGTGATCAACATGGGTGTCGGCAAGGCCACCCAGCAGCCATCGCTGCTGGAAGGTGCTGTCGCCGACCTCACCAAGTTGAGCGGTCAGAAGCCGGTCGTCACCAAGGCCGGCACCTCGATCGCCGGCTTCAAGCTGCGTGAAGGCCAGTCCATCGGCTGCAAGGTCACGCTCCGCGGCGACCGGATGTGGGAGTTCCTCGATCGTCTGATCGCAGTGGCCATTCCCCGTATCCGCGACTTCCGTGGCCTGCCGGCCAACAGCTGGGACGGCCGGGGCAACTACACGTTCGGTCTCAGCGACCAGACGGTGTTCCCCGAGATCGACTACGACAAGATCGATGCTCCCCGTGGCATGGACATCACCATCGTGACGTCCGCAGTCACCAACGAGCAGGGCAAGGCGCTGCTCGATGCCTTCGGCTTCCCGTTCAAGCGGGGCGACGAGGCAGGTACCACCACCACCAAGACGAAGCGTCGCGGCCCTGTGCGCGGCGGCAAGGGCGCAGCCAAGCCGGCTGCGAAGAAGAAGTAGGGGCACCGACCATGGCAAAGAAGTCGCTCATCAACAAGGCAAATGCCACCCCCAAGTTCAAGGTGCGGGGTTATACGCGCTGCCGCCGTTGCGGCCGTGCACGTTCGGTGTACCGCAAGTTCGGCCTCTGCCGGGTGTGCCTCCGTGAGATGGCCCATGCGGGCGAGATCCCGGGCGTCACCAAGGCGAGCTGGTGAGGAGAGAAGATGCTCACTGATCCCATCGCCGACATGCTCACTCGTATCCGCAACGCCAACACGGCGATGCACGACGAGGTGCGCATGCCCGCTTCCAAGCAGAAGGTGGCGCTCGCCACCATCCTCCAGAAGGAGGGGTACATCACCGGTTTCAGCGTGGCTCCGGCCACCGCAGGCCCTGGCGACGTGCTCACCATCTCGATGAAGTACTCCGCCGATCGTCATCGCACGATCTCGGGCCTTCGCCGTATCTCCACCCCCGGCCTGCGGATCTACCGCAAGAGCGACGCCGTTCCGCGCGTCCTCGGTGGCCTGGGTGTGGCCGTCCTGTCCACCAGCCAGGGGCTCATGACCGACCGCGAGGCGCGCAAGCGTCAAGTGGGCGGCGAAGTCCTCTGCTACGTGTGGTGAGAAAGAGGCTCCAACATGTCCCGCATCGGTAAGTCTCCCATCACCGTCCCCGGCACCGTCGATGTCACCATCGATGGCCCCGTGGTCACCGTGAAGGGCCCCAAGGGCCAGCTCACCCGCACTGTTCCCGGCGCCATCTCCGTGCGTCGTGAAGAGGCCCTGCTGGTGGTCGAGCGCCCGAACGACGAGCGTGAGAACCGCTCGCTGCACGGCCTCACCCGCACCCTGGTGAGCAACATGGTCGTCGGTGTTACCGACGGCTTCTCCAAGGAACTCGAGATCATCGGCGTGGGTTACCGCGCCGAGGCCCTCAGCCCCACCCAGCTGCGTCTGGCGCTCGGCTTCAGCCACCCCGTGCTGATGGATGCCCCCGAGGGCATCACCTTCGAAGTGCCCACGCAGACCCGCATCATCGTCCGTGGTATCGACAAGGAAGTCGTCGGCCAGGTGGCCGCCAACATCCGCGCCGTCCGCAAGCCCGAGCCCTACAAGGGCAAGGGTGTGCGGTACCTCGGCGAGAAGGTCCTGCGCAAGGCCGGCAAGACCGGCAAGAAGTGACCCGAGGAAACGAATCATGAGCAAAGTCGCACAGAAGCGCCGCAACGGTCGCATCACCCGCCACCGCCGGGTGCGCAAGAAGATCCACGGCACCGCCGCACGTCCGCGTCTGGCCGTGTTCCGTTCCAACAAGCACCTCGCGCTGCAGATCATCGACGACGTGGACGGCCGCACTCTCGTGTCGGCCAGCACCACCGAGCCGAGCCTGAAGACCGAGGGCAGTGGCGCCACGGTCGATGCCGCCACCCGTCTGGGTACCGTCGTCGCCGAGCGGGCGAAGGCCGTCGGCATCACTCAGGTCGTCTTCGATCGCGGTGGGTTCCACTACCACGGTCGTATTGCCGCAGTTGCTGCTGCGGCCCGTGCAGCAGGTTTGGAGTTCTGATGGCCGCCCCTACGAATTACGGCAACCGCAACGAAGAGCGCGCCCCCGACCCCAGTGGTCTGCGCGAGTCGCGGGTGATCGCCATCAACCGCGTCGCCAAGGTCGTGAAGGGTGGTCGTCGCTTCAGCTTCACCGCGCTCGTGGTCGTCGGTGACGGCAACGGTCGCGTCGGGCTCGGCTACGGCAAGGCCAAGGAAGTGCCGCTGGCGATCCAGAAGGGCACCGAAGAGGCCAAGAAGAACCTGTTCGACGTGCCGCTGGCCGGCAGCACCATCACGCACCCGATCATCGGTATCAACTCCGCCGGTCGCGTGCTGATGAAGCCTGCCGCCCCCGGTACCGGTGTGATCGCCGGTGGTGCAGCTCGCATCATCCTCGAAGAGGCCGGCATCCACGACGTGCTCTGCAAGTCGCTCGGCTCGTCGAACTCGATCAACGTCGCTCGCGCCACGATCAACGGCCTGCAGTCGCTGCAGCGCCCCGACGAAGTCGCGGCCCGCCGTGGTCTCGATGCGTCCGAGTTCGTGCCCAAGGGCGTGCTGCGTGCGTACAACGAACGCAAGAAGCAGATTGCTGCAGGGGAGACCCACTGATGCGTACCGACACCAACTACGACGGCCCCACCCTCACCGTGCGCCAGGTGCGCTCGGCGATCGGCAACAAGCCCAAGAACCGTGGCACGCTGCGTGCCCTCGGCCTGCGCAAGATCGGCGACACGAATGTGTTGCCCGACCGCCCCGAGATCCGCGGCATGCTGGCCCGCGTTCCCCACCTCATCGAGGTCACGGAGAACGCAGAAGAATCCTCCAATAAGGGCAGTGTGAAGTAATGCGCGTCGACGAACTCTCCCCCGCACCCGGGTCGAACAAGGCCAAGAAGCGTGTCGGCCGTGGTGTCGGCGGCAAGGGCGGCAAGACCGCCGGCCAGGGCACCAAGGGCCAGAAGGCCCGCGGCCGTGGCAAGGTCGCTCGCGGCTTCGAAGGTGGCCAGATGCCCCTCAAGCAGCGTGTTCCCAAGCTGAAGGGCTTCAACAACCCGTTCCGCGTGGAGTACAGCCCGGTCAACCTCGACCAGCTGGCTGCGCTCGGCGAAGCCACTGTCACCCCCGAGGTGCTCGTGGCCGCCGGCCTCGTTCGCAAGGACACCTTCGTGAAGGTGCTCGGCCGCGGCGAGATCACCACTGCCATCAACCTCACCGCGCACGCCGTCTCCAAGTCGGCCGACGCGGCCATCACCGCTGCGGGCGGTAGCGTCACGCTGCTCGGCTTGCCGTTCAAGCAGGGTCGCCCGCCGGTCAAGGGCAACCAGTTCACCAACCGCTGATCCAGCCGGCGTCTCCGACTCGGCCGTCCGCACTTCTCACCTCTCTGGGAGCTCGCACGTGTTCTCCAACTTGAAGAACGTCTTCAAGGTGCCCGACCTGCGGAACAAGATCCTGTTCCTCCTGGCGATGGTGCTGTTGTACCGCATCGGTGTCGCGATCCGCGTCCCCGGTATCGATGCCGACGCTGTTCGGCAGTTCAAGGCCGCGGCCAACACGCAGGGCGCGCTGGGCTTCTTCAACCTGTTCAGCGGCGGCGCGTTCGCCAGCTTCAGCATCTTCGCGCTCGGCATCATGCCGTACATCACGGCCAGCATCATCATGCAGGTGCTCGGTGTCGTGATCCCGAAGCTCGAGAAGCTGCAGCAGGAGGGCGCAGTCGGCCAGCGCAAGATCACGCAGTACACCCGTTACCTCGCGATCGGTATCTCCACGCTGCAGGCCACGGCCCTCACGTTCATCTTCGGCAACGGCAACGGCAACGCGTTCTTCGGCGCGGCGCAGAATTTCCCGCAGAACCTGCGGCTGCTGCCCGACGGTATGTGGCCGCGTGGCTACCTGGTGATCGCCACGCTGGTAGGTGGAACGGCCGTGCTGATGTGGATCGGCGAGCTGATCAGCCAGCGCGGCATCGGCAACGGTATGTCGATGGTGATCTTCGCCTCGGTGGTGTCCAGCCTGCCCAGCGGCTTCTACTCGGTGTGGGCGGAGAAGAACTGGTTCGTGTTCACCCTGCTGGTGCTGCTGTGCGGTGGCATCGTGATCGCCGTCGTGCGTGTCGAGTTGGCGCAACGGCGTATTCCAGTGCAGTTCGCCAAGCGCGTCGTCGGTCGTCGGATGTACGGCGGTCAGAGCACGTACATCCCGCTCAAGGTCAACCAGAGCGGCGTGGTGCCGATCATCTTCGCCAGTTCGGTGCTGTTGCTGCCGGTGTTGGTCACCAACCTGCTCGGCAGCTCCGACAAGGATTCGTGGCGCTACACCGTGCAGAACTGGGTGGATGAGAACCTGGTGAACAGCCAGAACCTCGTGTACATCTCGCTGTTCTCGCTGATGATCATCGCGTTCGCCTACTTCTACAACTCGATCGCCTTCGACCCGATCCGTCAGGCCGATCAGATCCGCCGCCAGGGCGGTTTCATCCCCGGCGTGCGCCCCGGTCCGCAGACCGAGCGCTACTTGGGCAAGGCCGTCAACCGCATCACGCTGCCGGGTGCCGTGTTCGTCGCTGTCATCGCGATCATGCCCTACCTGCTGCTGTGGGCGTTCGACGTGCGCAACTTCCCGTTCGCCGGTACCACCGTGCTGATCGCCGTCGGTGTGGCGATGGAGTTGATGCGCCAGATCGACAGCCAGCTCATGTTGCGGAACTACGAGGGCTTCCTGAAGTGATTCCGGGCGCCCGGCTGATCCTGCTCGGGCGCCAAGGCGCTGGCAAGGGCACACAATGTGTGAGGCTCTCGCGTCACTTCGTCGTTCCGCACATCAGCACCGGCGACATGCTGCGAGCCGCCGTCCGGGAAGGTACCGAGCTCGGTGTCATGGCCAAGCGGGTCATGGACGCCGGCAGCTTGGTGGGTGACGAGATCATGGTGGGCCTCGTTCGCGAGCGGTTGTCGCAGCCCGACACCGTCGGGCGTGGGTACATCCTCGACGGATTCCCGCGCACGGTGGGCCAGGCCGAGGCGCTCGACGAGATCACGGCACAGCGTCCGATCGATGCCGTGCTCGATCTCGACGTACCGCGCGAGCTGGTGCTGCGCCGCATCTCGGCTCGCCGCGTGTGCCGCGACTGTGGCACGAACTACGTGGCCAGCGGAGCCGAGAAGTCGCCCTGGATCTGCGATGTGTGCGGTGGCGACGTGATGCAACGCGACGACGACACCACCGAGGCCATTGCCCATCGCCTCGACCTCTACGAGGAGCAGACCTCGCCGTTGATCGAGTACTACCAGCGGCAAGGCCGCCTGACGGTGATCGACGGTGTGGCCAGCGCGGACGAGGTGTTCCGACGACTCACTGCGGTCGTCGAGGGCGCCCGGCGACCCAGCTGATGGCGCGCGGTCGTCGGCAAGGGATTCCGCGCCGGGCACCCGAGGAGTTGCGTCACCTGCGCGCTGCAGGGCGCGTCGTGGCCGAGATGCACGCTGCGCTGCGGCAGGCGGCACGCCCCGGTGTCACCACGGCGCACCTCGATCGTCTCGCTCGCGACGTGATCGAACGCCGCGGGGCGCAGTCGAACTTCTTCGGCTACCACGGCTTCCCCGGTGTGATCTGCGCGTCGGTGAACGAGCAGGTGATCCACGGGATCCCCGGGTCGCGCGTGTTGCTGGACGGCGACCTGCTGTCGGTGGACTGCGGGGCGATCGTCAATGGCTGGCACGGCGACGCAGCCTTCTCGATGGGTATCGGCACCATCACGCCCGAGGCGCAACGCCTGATCGACACCGCTGAAGCGGCGCTCGCCGCGGCGATCAAGCAGATGCGACCTGGGCGGCACCTCGGCGACATCGGGGCCGCCATCGAGGCGATCGTGTCGGCCGGCGGCTACGGCAACCCGCAGCACTACTGCGGCCACGGGATCGGTCGGGCGATGCACGAAGACCCCGACGTGGAGAACCGAGGGCGCCCCGGCCGCGGGTTGGAGTTGGCCCCCGGCATGGTGCTGGCGATCGAGCCGATGCTGCTGGGCGGAGGCGACGACCGGGTGAAAGAGCTCGACGACGGCTGGACGATCGTCACCCACGACGGCTCGCTGGCCGCGCACGTGGAGCACACCGTGCTCGTGGGCGACCACGGCCCCGAGATCCTCACCTGCCTCTAGAGCAGTTTGTGTCATACGTCGGCCACGAGTGCTCGTGGCCGACGTATGACACAAACCGGAGGGGGGTGGGCTAGCGGGTGGCGACGCCGTCGACCACGACCGCCGTGCCGGCGAACAGTGTGTGGCGCACCTTGCCGCGCAGGCGTTTGCCCACGAAGGGGGTGTTGCGGCTCTTGCTGGCCAGCTTGGCGGGCACCACGGTCCACTCGAGGTTGCGGTCGAACACGGTGATGTTGGCCGGCTCGCCCACCACCAGCGGGCGGCCGTGGCGGTCGCCGACGCCGGCGATCGCGGCGGGCTTCCAGCTGAGGGCTGCGACGATGTCGACGAGATCCATGTCAAGCTCCGCCAGGCACACCCCGAGCGCCGTCTCCAGGCCGAGCATGCCGGGGGGCGCCTGATCGAGCGGGGCTTCCTTGGCATGCGGGGCGTGGGGCGCGTGGTCGGTGGCGATGGCGTCGATCGTGCCGTCGGCCAGGCCGGCCTTGATCGCAGCGATGTCGGTGGGCGTGCGCAGCGGCGGGTTCACCTTGAACACCGAGTCATAGCCGCTGAGCTCTTCGTCGGTGAGCGAGAAGTGGTGCGGCGTGGCCTCGGCGGTGATCGGCAGACCTTCCGCCTTCGCAGCACGTACCAGCGCGACGCTGCGCGCCGTGGACAGGTGCAGGAAATGCATCGGCACACCGGTGAGGCGCACGAGTTCGATGTCGCGGAACACCATCAGCTCCTCCGCCAACGCCGGCCAGCCGGGGAGGCCCAGGCGGCTGCAGCACGACCCCTCGTGCATCACGGCGCCCTTGGTGAGCGAGGCGGTTTCGCAGTGCTGCGCGAGCGTGATGCCCAATGGGCCCGCGTACTCGAGCGCCCGCCGCATGAGTTGTGCGTCCTGCACGCCGTTGCCGTCGTCGGTGAAGATCTTCACCCCGGCCGCGGCCAACTCGCCGAACGGCGCCAGCCGTTCGCCGGCGCGCCCGACGGTGATGCAGCCCGAGGGCAGCACCTCGCACAACCCGGCGCGCTCGCCCTGGGCACGCACGAACTCCACCACAGCCACGCTGTCCTGCGCCGGGTCGGTGTTCGGCATCGCCACGACGGCGGTGAATCCGCCCAGCGCAGCAGCGCGGCTGCCGGTCTCGATCGTCTCGGCCTCCTCCTTGCCTGGCTCGCGCAGGTGCACGTGCAGGTCGACGAAGCCAGGGGAGACGATGCAACCGCCGGCGTCGAGCACCATGTCACCTCGAACGGCGTCGCCGGCGAGCCCGCTGCCCACCTCGACGATCCGGCCGTCCTCGATCGCCAGATCGCCGGCGCGCTGGCCGGTTTGATCGAGCAGGGTTCCGCCAGTGATGACCAGCCGGCTCATGACACGTTCTCCGATCGCAGGTCGCCGCTCGCACCGAGCAGCGTGAACAACACGGCCATCCGCACGGCGACGCCGTTGGTGACCTGGTCGAGGATGGCCGAACCGGGCAGTTCGGAGGGGTCGACGACCATCTCCACGCCACGGTTCATCGGGCCGGGGTGCATGATCAGCGCGTGCGGCGCCAACCGGGCGGCGCGGGCAGTGGTGAGGCCGTAGAGCGCCGAGTATTCCTCCAGCGACGGCAGCAGCGCGTCGTCCATCCGCTCGCGCTGCACGCGCAGCAGGTACAGCACATCCAGGTGGGGCAGCAGCGCGTCGAGATCGTGGCTGACGTCGACGGGCCAGTCGGCCACCGACGGCGGCAGCAGCGTGGGTGGGGCGACGAGCGTGATGTGCGCCCCGAGCGCGGCGAACGCCTGCACGTCGCTACGCGCCACCCGGCTGTGCTTGATGTCGCCGACGATCGCGATGCGCAGGCCCTCGAAGCTGTCGCGCCGGTTCAGCCGGGTGCGGATCGTGTAGCAGTCCAGCAGTGCCTGCGTGGGGTGCTGGTGCCATCCGTCGCCGGCGTTGACGATGCTGGCGTTGGTCCACTTGGTGATCGCCACCGGTGCGCCGCTGCTCTTGTGGCGCACCACGAATGCATCGACCCCCATCGAACTGATCGTCTCGATCGTGTCGCGCAGGCTCTCGCCCTTGTTGACGCTGCTGGCGGACACGGTGAAGTTCATCGTGTCGGCACTCAGCCGCTTGGCGGCCGTGTCGAAGCTGGTGCGGGTGCGGGTGCTGTCCTCGAAGAACAGGCTCACCACGTTCTTGCCGCGCAGCGCCGGCACCTTCGGGATCGGGCGGTGGTTGATCTCCACCATGTGGTCGGTGAGTTCCAGCAGGCGGTGGATGTCGTCGGCGGTGAGGTCTTCGATCGAGAGCAGGTGCTTCTTCGGCCAGGCGCTCATCGGATCGTCACCCCAGCCGCCGTTGCCGCCACTTGTTCGCTGCTGCTGGTGGGCAGGTTCTTGCCCACGAAGTCGGGGCGGATGGGCAGTTCGCGATGGCCGCGATCCACCACCACCGCCAGTTGCACGGCGCGGGGCCGGCCGTATTCGTTGAGTGCCTCCAGCGCGGCCCGCACGGTGCGGCCGGTGTACAGCACGTCGTCGCACAGGATCACGGTGCGGCCGGCCAGCTCGACCGGAATGTCGGTGACGCTGCCGGGCACGATCGGGCGCAGGCCCACGTCGTCGCGATGGAAGCTGACATCCAGCGAGCCGACGGGTACGGGGTGTGCGGGGTCGATGCCGGCGAGGATCGAGGCGAGGGTTTCGGCCACCCACACGCCGCCACGTTGCAGGCCCACGATCACCACCCCATCGAGGCCGTGGTTGCGTTCCACCACCTCGTGGGCGATACGAGTGAGGGCACGCCGCACGTCGTCGGCACTGAGGACGGTTCGGGCCTGCTCGCTGTGCGGCATGGCGGTACTCCCTTCACGTATGGGCCTCACAGGACCCATTTCACGTTCGCCAGGAATGCTAGCCGGGGAGTAGCCGTCATCGCCTCGAGCAACCTCGCTTACCGTTGTCGAGCGAGCACAGGTTGTGGCAGGATTTCGCAATGCGGCGGCACCTCAAAATCATCCTTGGCCTGTTCCTTTTCCTCTTCCTCTTCGTTGGGGTGCTTGGGAGCTCGAACCCTCGTTCTCCGGTTGAGGCAACCTCCACGTTGGAGACAGTCATCCCGCAGATGTCCGCTGGGGCCACGTCGATTGTTTGGTCTCCGAACGGGAGTTGGATGGCGGTACTGGAGGGGAACAGCGCGGTGTGGCGCGCTGGTGGCGGCCAGACATGGGAGCGGATCGTGCTGCCGCGCACGTCGAGCACCATCGCAATCAACGACGACGGAACGGTGGCGTTCACCGCGAAGACGAGCACCTATGTGGCGACGTTCTTTCGATACTCGGCCAGCTCTTGGCAGCAGTCGCAGGTGATGTACTTCCGGAACTACTCGTCGGGCTACGTTACGCCCGCAGTCGCGTATGGTGGCTCCACCTGGGTGGTGGGTACCATCGGTGGGTCCTACGGCGGTGTCTTCGTCTCGAGTGATGGTGGGCAGTCCTTCTCCCGGTTGAGCTATTTCGCGCCTGCGGGGCTTTTCGTCATCGGTACGAAGATCCATGCCACCAACTCGGGTGGGTATGCCCGCGTCGACATCGTCGCTGGGCTGGAGACGACGTTGGGATCGGCAACGGCGCCGGCGAGTGGGCCAATATCAGCGGGTGCCACGACCGCGGAGCTGTGGACGCCAGGTTGGCATTCAACAGACGGGGGTGACTCTTGGACGCGGCTACCAACCAGCCTCACTCCGTCGTTCACGGGCTTCTTCGTTTGGGAGTCAGATGGGCTGTTGCACTACCGCAGCTCGTCCATTGAGCAGGGTTCTGTCGTGCTGCGCGACCAGGTGCTCAACCCGGTGACAAACAGTTGGGCAGCCCCTGCAAGCCTGGTCACGACGTTGGCGAGCGCTAGCTTGGTGCGGTATTCCGGACAGCTCGTCGATGGGCAATCTGTGGCGAGCGGCTGGTGGCTCGCAACGCCGACCGCGCTGTATCGCGAAACGGGTTCACCTGTTACAGAACCGATCGCGTACCAGACGTTCGAGGTGGGCACCGTCGTCTCGGGGTTGCCGGTAAATGGAGCTGTGACGGCCTCGCCGTCGGGCCAGTGGCTCATCGCCCAGAACTCGGTCACGACGACTGTCTTGCGGTCGCACGACGGAGCGACGTGGGAGACAATCGTCCTGCCGGAGAATCCCTGGTCTCTGTCGGTGAGGGATGACGGCGATCTCTTGATGCTGCTCCACGACAACGGAGGTACGTACTCCCGCACGTACAAGGACGGCCACTGGTTCAAGAAGGTAACGGTCCGCATTGACAAACTCGCGGACTACCCACCCCGGGGTTTGGTCACCGACGGATCGATGTGGATCACCACGTTGTTGGGCGACGGCATCCGCTACTCGGCAGACGATGGAGCTACGTGGCAAAGCGCTGTTGGGGGGTCCGGCGAGGCTCTGAAGATCGCCGGCGGCAAGGTGTACGCCTGGTACAAGGGGAATTCCTCGACGGTGAATCAATTCACCCGCTGGGATATCGCTAGTCGCTCGTTCGACATCGGACTCACGACATTCCCAGGGGTCGCACGGGAGTCGTTCGTGGATGCATCTGATCCTGCTGTCTCGTACATGGCGTCGGCGGACACGGTCTTCAACCTCTTTCGGTGGAACCCTGGCCCGGAGTTGGTGTTGCAGGATCAAGAGCTTCTGCCCCGAGGCATGACGTCGCGTGTGATGCAGCCAACGGCTGACGACAAGATCCGCTTCTACTCAGTCGCCAGCTGCCCGACATCGAATCTCGTGTATGGCGCGGTCTACGACATCGCCACGGGCACCATGTCCACGGACCCAACGCCGTTGTACCTTGACGAGACGAAGACGGCTGGCGTCTATGCCGCTGCCCCTTCCCCGCCGCCCTATCCCGCCGGCTGGAACGTCGATGTGTGGGTCGTTGACTCAGGTACGGCGACATGGAGCATGGTGGAGGTGACCGGTGAGTTGACGTCACCGGAAGCTGTGTTCGGTCACGATGGCTACAGCTACTCGGTACAAGGGGTGAATGCGTCGATCGGCGCCTACTCGGAATCCTGGACGGACGTGTCTGTTGCCGGTGTCGGGCCGGCGCTTGAACTCACGCGTACCTACAACTCGAGCGATCGGCGAGTCGGCCTGTTCGGCAAGGGATGGACTTCGACCTACGAGACCCGAGTCTTCGAGAATTGCGTCAATGGCGATGTCACGGTGCTGTTCGGCGACGGGCGTCGCGAGACGCATTACTCCAACGGTGCTGGCGGTTACATCACCCCGCCGGGCTACACGACTCACCTCACGAAGACCGGCACGACCGGCTGGACGCTGAGCGACACTGACGGCTCGGTGATGACGTTCCGTGCCGACGGCCGGCTGACGGCAATTGCTGACGCTGACGCACAGGCGCTGAGCCTCACATACGATGCATCGAGTCGGTTGACCCAGGTGTCCGATGTGGTGTCGGGTCGGTACTTGAACTTCGGATACACGGGCTCGCGCGTCACGTCTGTGTCGACCAATCCGGTCACGTCGGATGGTGTCACAGCGCCTCTGGAATGGCGCTACCAGTACAGCGGCAGCAACCTCGCTCTGGCGTGTGACGCGCGGAACAATGACCCGGCAACCGGCTGGTGCACCTGGTACTACGTCCAGGGTGGGGTGATCCGTCGCGTGACCGACGCCAACGGGCACGTCGACAAGGAGATCGGCTACTTAGGCGGGAAGGTTGCGTGGACGGAGGACGGCGCCGGCAATCGGACGACGTTCGACTACGTGAACAGCAACAAGACCGTCGTCACCGATCCGAATGGGCACTCGACCACCTCGGAGTTCGACGGCTACTACCGTCTCGTCAAGACGACCGATGCGCTGGGCGACGTCACCACCTACCACTACGACTCGTCGGGAATGCGCGACAGCGTCACCGATCCGCTCGGACGAACGACGTCCTTCACCTTTGATGGCGCTGGAAACCAGCTCTCGGCCACCGACGCGCTGGGCCACACGACCTGGTTCGGCTACGACGGCTTCAACAATCAGACGAGTGTTCGTGACGCGCGTTCGTCGGGGTCCGCGGACGATACCTACGCAGTCACGTCTTCTTGGGATGGGATCTATCGCAACAAGCTGACCGAGGCGACCCCGCCGACTTCGCAACACCCGGCGGGGTCCACGAGAACGTGGACGTACACCACTGGCAGCGAGTCGGCGATCGGTGGTGGCGTGACCCCGGCGCGATTGCTGAAGGCCGAGGTCGATCCCAATGGTGGGGTGACGGCGTATGGCTACGACGCGAAGGGCAATCTTCGGGAGACCACGGACTCGTCCGGACTCGTGACCGAGTATGGCTACGACGAGTTGGGGCGCCTCGTGTCCCGGACGCAGTATCCCTCCGGCTTCCCGGGTGGGGTCGTCATTGCCTATGTGCTCGATGCTGGCGGACGAGTGGTGCGCCAGGATGACGCAGCCCAAGTGGGTGCGATCACGGGCATCGTTCACCAAAGGCAAGTTGCCTCGGTGTTCGACGCGGTCGGGAATCTGGTGTCCGTGACGGAGGCCGATATCGGGGGTTCTGCTGCTCCTGATCCGCAGCGGGTGTCGCTGTTGGCGTATGACGCCGCTGATCGGTTGGTCTCGGTGACGGACCCACTTGGTGGGGTGTCAACGACCGGCTACGACGCTGCGGACAACGTGACCTCGCGGGCGGATGCTCGTGGTCAGGTGGTGCAGTATGAGTATGACGCGCTCAACCGGCTGACCCGTCGGGTGGCTGTGGGTGCTGTTCGCGACGAAGGAGCGAGCGCTGACCGTGACGTCGTATTGGAGACCAACGTCTATGACGCCGCTGGCCAGAAGGTGCTGTCGACAGACCCCGTCGGGGTCACGACCAGGTTCGACTATGACGCTGCCGGCCAGCTCGTCAAGCGGGTGCTGCTCGCCTACCGGGACCCTGATGGCAGTGAGCGCGACATCGTGCTGGAAGAGACCGTGTACGACGCCGCAGGACATGCGACATCTGTCGCAACAGGTGGTGGAACCCGAGTCGAGCAACGAACGTATGACCCGGCAGGCTTCCTCGTGCAGACAGTTCAGGACCCCGCTGGTATCCATCGGGTCACCGATCTGTTCCACGACAACGCAGGGAACCTCGTACGGCAGGTGGCCTCGGATAGCACGGGCAGTGTTGAACGACGGTTTGTGCTGGACGCGGGTGGTCGCGTGCTCATCGACACGACGGAGAACGGCGCCGTTGATCTGACCACGACCTACACATACGACAACCGAGGGAACAGGCTCAGCGAGGTCACTCCGAACGGCAACGTTCAGGGAGGCACGCCAGCGGACCACACCACGAACTACACCCTTGATGCCCTCGGGCGCACGGTCGAGGTGACTTCGCCACCGGTCGCCATCACTGAACCGGGCAACACCACGGTGGCTCGACCCAGTGTGGCAAGCGAGTACAACACGTTCGGCGAGATAGTGGCGCAACGCAACGAGCGCGGGCACGTCGTCAACCGGGTCTTCGATGCTCTTGGTCGACTGACCCAGACTGTGTATCCGGACATTCTCGACAGCACGGGCACGACGATCCACTCAGCGGAGTCGACGACCTACGACGCCAATGGCAACGTGACGAGCCGCACCGATGGCCGCGGCCACACGACAGACTTCACCTACGACGGCCTCGGACGGCTGATCCGATCCACGGCACCGGCGGCTGGTTCCGCCCCACGTGGCGTCACCTCGTACTGGTACGACGATGCCGGCCAAGTCGCAACACAGGTTGACGCCTCCGGTGCGCGAGTCGTTCAGTCGTACGACGATCGTGGACGACTTCGAGCCCACACAGCCGTCGTGCGCAACGACACGACAACCCCGGACGAGTACACGACGGCGTACACCTACGACGACGCCGGCGATCTGGTGTCGGAACGGTCACCGCTGGCCGAGGTCACTACATTCCAGTACGACCAGCTGGGGCGGCGTGTTGCTGTCGTCGACCCGACGTTGGCAGTCACCACCTACGCCTACGATGTCGCCGACAGGGTGGTGCTCACCACCGATCCACTCGGCCGAGCGACCCAGGAGACGTTCGATCAGGCCGGCCGATCTACGGCGACGACCCAGTTGGCCCCGGGCGGGGCGCCGCTCGCCATCTCCACGCGCACCTACGACGCGACTGGCCTCCTGCTGGCGTCCACTTCACCGCGAGGGAATGCGTACGGTGCTGATTCCGCGCTCTTCACGACCTCGTACCAATACGACGCGCTGGGCCGCCTCACCGCAGTTGTTCAGCCGACGACCGCCGTGGAATCGATCGTCACCGAGTACGGCTACGACGCTGCGGGGAACCTGGCCCGCGTGACCGACGGTCGGGGCAACGAGACCTGGTACGGCTACAACGCTTGGAACCTCGCGACATCGACCACCGAACCGGCAACTGCCACCCACCCGACGCTGGCAGAACGCACCTGGTTGACCGACTACGACGCGGGCGGCCATTCCGTGAAGGACATCGCACCAGGCAACGTGATCACGACGCGCACTCTCGACGAGTTGGGTCGTGTCACCGTCGAGGCCGGCTCGGGCATCGGCCTTGATGCCGCCACACGGACGTTCGGGTATGACGCCGTTGGCCGGATCACGTCCTTTGGTACTCCGGCCGGCGATGTGACGCTCACTTGGGACGACTCCGGGCTCCTGCTGGCGACCGCCGGCCCCACCCAATACCAATCACAGTTCGAGTACGACGCCGACGGCCGGATGACATCACGCACGGATGCGGCCGGCACCACGACGTTCAGCTGGAACAGCCGCGGGAACCTCGTGGCCGCGTCAGACGGGCTGTCGGGAACCACCCAGACGCTCACATACGACGCAGCCGGGCAGGTGCTGACCATCGGATACGACGGGCAAAGCCGGCGGCACCTGGCCTACGACGCTCTCGGTCGCTTGACCTCCGACCAACTCCGCGACGCGCTCGATGCGCCCGTTGCGAGTTACGCCTACGGCTACGACGAAGACGGCAACGTCGTGTCACAGACGGCCACGCTTCCCGGAAACAGCGGAGCTGGGGCAAACAGCTACACCTACGACGCTGCAGGCCGCCTTACCGGCTGGACCAAACCGAACAGCGTGACCGCCACGTTCGGCTGGGATCCAGCCGGGAACCTCGTCAACCGCGACGGGGTCACATCCACCTACGACGCTCGCAACCAGCTGCTGACCGTAGGGCCGACTTCGTATTCCTGGTCGGCTCGGGGCACGCTCGACTCGGTGACGACCGATGGGGTGACGGTCACCTCGTCGTTCGACGCACTAGGTCGCAGGGTGTCGTCCGGCAAGGCTGTGTATCAGTACGACAGCCTCGATCGATTGGTGGAGTCCGGTCCGGACGTACTCGCATACGCAGGATTCGAGATCGACCCTGTGCACGTGTCGGGCGTGCGCATCGCCCGTTCACCGGCGGGGCTGCCGCTGGTGGAGCAGCCCGAGAATGGTGTGGCAGTCTTCGCCGGGCGTGACCGTCATGAGGACATCGGCTATCGGTTCGAGTCGGACGGCGCCCTGGTGTCGTCAACGGTGTTCGACCCATTCGGAGCAGTCGTCGCATCAGCCGGCACCGACTCCCCGATCGGGTTCCAGGGTGATGTCACCGACCCCACCTCGGGCGACGTGTGGATGGGTGCCCGCTGGTACGACCCAGCGACCGGCGGATTCTCGAGCCGCGACACCGTGTTCGGCACGATCGACAACCCGATCTCGCTGAACCGGTACACCTACGCCCAGAACGATCCCCTGGGGATGTGGGACCCCGACGGTCGATCGCCCGACTTCACCGGCGACGACTGCTCGATGTATGGCACCAAGTTGGCCTACGACTGTGAACGCGCTCAGAAGGGGCCATGCGATGGCTTCCACGCGATGAATGGGGATGAGCTGCTCGAGTACGAGGACGCGAACTGCTCCAAACTGAGATTTGAAACCTTGGACGAGGGTATGGAGATGGGCCTCAGGCTCGCTCTTGGCGGTGTACCGGTAATCGGGGCGGTGATCGATGCATATGACTGCTCGCAAGGCGACGCCGTTTCGTGTGGCTTCGCCGCTTTGTCCGCTGGCGGGGCGGTCTGGGCGAAAGGACTAAAGCATCTAGACGATCTCGGGGATTTCAACCGAGCGCGCCACCTCGTGAACGAGGCGGACGGAGTTGTCGATCTTGTCCGAGACGTTGAACGCAGCTCCGACGAGATGGTTGAGATTGTCCGCCTTGCTCGTGAAGCAGGTGAGGTTGCCGATATCGGCCACGACCTTGAACGCGGGTCAGATGCGGTACACGACATCAAGGTGCTGGGTGCACTCGAACCGGGACCACGCCCACTCGCCGCCATCGGGCCCACAGGGAATCCTGGGGCCTACCGACTCGGCGGAGCCACAGAAGCGGGGATGCCCGCGACGGTGCGCCACTACACAACGGCTGAGTTCGGTGAATCCATCTCCAAGGGAGGTGAGATCACACCTGGCGTGTCGTCCGGAAAGACGTGGTTGACACCCGACGAGTATCTCGACGGAGTGTCCGCTCAGTCGAAGCTCGCGCTCAACAAGACGCCGGACGGGTACTTCGAGATCCCAATGTGTCGCGTTCAGTGCCCCTCGTCGCCATCCGTTGTGCAGCCGTACAACGGGCAACCGGGTGGCGGGATTGAGATCACTACGACCTCACCGATCGATATCACCGGCCTTCCGTTCATTCGCTTTGGACCGAGGTAAGGACATGCCGGAGAAACAGGAGTTCCTCGTCGGGTACGAGTACGGCATGGGTGGCGTCTGGGGCATCATGAACGCTCGCAGCAAGGAGGAGATCGCGTCGATCTACCCAGAACTCGTCGTTGTCGACGAGCCACCCGCGTGGATGACTTCGGATCGGTTGGAACGCCTGCGGGAGCAGGAGTGGCACGACATCGACGGCGCACCGTGGGGCATCCTGAACGGCATCCTCGCTGACCGTCAATCGCCGAAGGACGAGGGATGCGCCGATTCCTGATCGCGTTGCTGGCGGTTGTGTTTGCGATCGATGGAACACGTACGACGACGGCCGTCGCGGAGGGGTGCACGTACGACGCGCCGACCGTCTCGCGCGCTGACGTTCACCAGCTCAACGGCTTCGATGCCGAGGAGGCCCAGCTCAGCGCTGCGCGCGAGGGGTCTGCCTCGCTGCCCGTT
Source organism: Actinomycetota bacterium (assembly GCA_030645495.1). Lineage (GTDB taxonomy): Bacteria > Actinomycetota > Acidimicrobiia > Acidimicrobiales > Ilumatobacteraceae > UBA668. The sequence goes on along the minus strand of JAUSLV010000013.1, from coordinate 29,428 downwards.
GGGGCTCGAGGTACGTCTACGACCCCACAATCGCGAAGTGTTGCCACAGAAGCGGCCGGGGAGCTCCGCCCCGCGGTCATCGGCGAGGGCATGCCCAACAGGGTGGTTCCGTACGCTGAACAGAACGGCTACGTGACATATCCCGGCGTCGAGAACCCGGCCAGCTACACGTACGACGAGTTGCTCGCTCACAACCGAGCCCAGATCGAGACTTGGACGGGCGAAGGTCGGACGATCATCGACATCGGCCCCGAACCTGGGCGCGCCTACTACCCGATGGAGACGAGTCCGAACTACGGGATGGAACACAACATCGTTCGCGGCTATCCCGGCTACCAGCCGACGGTCCTTCCCGGCGAGTCCAATTGGATGGTCTCGCATGTCCGTTGACGTGACCTACGAAGGTGGCCGGTACTGCGTGGAGCTGAGTCCACCACACGGGGCGCAGTGGACGTCTGCCTGGCTAACTGCCACAGAGGTGCTTGAAGAGCTGTCGGCTCGCGGTTGCCATTCGACAGCGATCACCGATGCACTTTTCGCCGCGAACCCCGAATGGCCCGAGGCCCATGACGCCGAGGTGCGCCGGCGTCGAGAACTTGAGCTGCAGGCGATCCTGGACGAAGGAAGCGACGCTGACCGACCGCTCGAAGAGGACGACTAGCGATGAACTGGTTCCGACGGATTGTGTTGGCCGTCGTTACGATCTTTGTCGCGTAACACTGCCCTCGCCCGGAGCTGCGCTCGCGCACGTCTACGACGCGCCGGCCGTTGCGCCCGTTGACGTCTATGAGCTCGGGGGCTGTCAGAGCGACGCAACCCCGGCTCATCGACCAGCAGAAGGAGTCTGGGTCGCCGCTGTCCTCGGCGCAGGGTACGTCTACGACCTCCACCTCGCAAAGTGTTGCCACAAACACGGCAACGTGGCGCGGCGCGAACATGGTTCTCGGCGTTTTCGTCACCCCACGTTCGCCAGGAATGCTAGCCGGGGAGTAGCCGTCCGGAATCGAGTCGCAGCACCTGATCGGCACGATCGAACGCCACCTGGCGATGCGAGACCGCCAGCACGGTGATGCCGGCCGCAGCCAGGTTGCTCCACAGCGCCAACTCGGTCTCCACGTCGAGCGCGCTCGACAGGTCGTCGAGCACCACCAGCTCGGGGCCGTGCACCAGCGCCCGGGCGGTGGCGACGCGTTGGCGCTGGCCGCCCGACAACCGCAACCCGCGAGGTCCGATGAGCGTGTCGTCGCCGTCGGGCATCTCGTCAATATCGGCGCTCACCGCGGCCAGTTCCAGCGCCCGCCGCACGGCGCCGTCCGGAACGTCACCGAGGGCCACGTTCTCGGCCACCGAGTCGCTGATCAGCTGCGGCACCTGGGGCAGGTAGGCCGCGTTCGGGGGCACGAAGAACGCTCCTCGGTCGAGTACCGGCCGGCCGTTCCAGCGCACCTCGCCGGTGGCCGTGGCCTCGTGGGCCAAGCCGAGCAGGGCGCGCAGCAGGGTGGTCTTGCCGCAGCCGATCGGGCCGGTGAGCACCGTGAAGCTGCCGCGGGGAATCGTGAACGACACCTCACTCACGCCGCCACCAGTAGCGAAGCGGGCCTGCAGGTCGCGCACGTGCAGCAGTTCGAGGGGCTCCCTCATCGGCCGTGCGGCCGCCGGCCGGGGCCGAGCCTCGTGGTGCTCGATGGGCAGATCCCGTGGCCGCACCAAGTTGGCCAGCGCGCCATCCGCCACCGTCGCCGCCATGCGATCGAGCGCCACCCCGGCCTGCTTGCGGCGGGCGAGCACGCGGCCCACCATGCGGGGTAGGAAGCTGAGCCAGCCGAGGTAGGCGGTGAACACGGCCAGCTTGCCGACATCGAACGACCCGCTGGCCATCGCACCCGCGGTCACCAGCAGCACGAACCCCAGCCCCACATCGGCCGAGCCCTGGGCGAACGCCTGCACGCCCTCTTCCAGCACCCGGTCGCGCACCGCCGTGTGTCGTCGAGCATCCACGAGCGTGCGCAGCCGGTGCAGCGCGGCCGGCGCGGCACCGTTCACCTTGATGGTGGTGGTGGCCGCCATCACGTCGCCGAGGAACCCGCTCACGGCGGTGGCCGCAGCACGATCGGCGGCGCGGTAGCGCTTGATGCGCGTGTCGAGCGCACGAGTGGCGAGCGCAACACCGGCCAGCGGCACGATCAGGATCGCCGCGGCTCCGGCGTCGATGCTGCCCAGCACGAACGCGGCGAGCACGGTGAACACGGTGCCGGCACTCACATCAACAAGGCCGTCGACGAACATCGTCACGTCCTCCACATCGTCGCGGAAGTGGGTGATCGCTTCACCCGCGGACCCGACCGGGCGTCCGGCTTCCGGCCCACCGCTGGCGAGTTGGGCGGCCAGCAAGTTCGCGCGCAGGAACGTCTGCATGTGCACGATCACGCGGGTCCACACCAGCGCACCCCAGTGAATGCTGGCCATCCGCGCCGTCTCGCAGCCGAGGGCACCCAACGCGAACCAGTAGACGTGCGTCTGTTGCCCGGCTTCGAGCGCGTGGAATGCGCGACCGAGCAGCCATCCGTTGAGCACGGGGAAGGTGAAGAACAGCAGGAACAGCACGAAACCCAGCCAGAACGGCCCGGGTCGGTGTCGGCTGACCCGCCACGCCACACGCCACACTCCTACCGGCCGGATCGTCACGGTGCTGCTCATGGCACGACCTCGTGCTCGTCCTCGTCGTGCGCCAGTTGCAGGAGGTGGCGAAAGTGGCTGGCGTCGGCGGAGGCCAGCGCCTCACGGTCGCCGTGCTCGACGACGCGACCGTGGTCGAGCACGACGATCTCGTCCAGGTGACGCAACGTGCTCAACCGGTGGGCGATCACCACCGTCGTCCGCCCACGGATCAGTTCGGCGACGGCAGCCTCCAGCCGCGCCTCGGTGGCCGGATCGACTCGTGCTGTCGCCTCGTCGAGCACCACCAGATCGGGGTTGCGCAGCCACACGCGAGCGAGCGCCAACAGTTGCGCCTCGCCGGCCGACAGTCCGCTTCCGCCGGCGCCGAGCGGGCGGTGCACGTCGCCGTCGGCGAGCGCGTCGAGGCCGACGCGTCGCAATGCCTCTGCCACCTGGGTGTCGGAGGGGTCGGGGTCGAACAGCGTGACGTTGTCGCGCACCGAACCGCTGAACAGCTCGACCTCTTGTGGCACGAGGGCCACTCGCCGGCGCAGCTCGGTGAGGGGAACAGCGGCGATGGGCACACCGCCGAGGCGCACCACACCGCCCGTTGGCTCCACCAGGCGCAACAGCAGGCGCGACAGCGTGGTCTTGCCGCTGCCGGTGCGGCCCACCACACCCACCGACCGGCCGGCGGCGATCGCCACGTTCACGTCGTGCAACACCGGTTCGCCATCGCCGTACTCGAAGCACACCTCGTCGAACTGGATGCTCAGCGGGCCGGGGGCCGGCAGCGTCGTGCCGTCGTCGATGATCGTGGAGCGCACGGCGAACAGGTCGATCACACGCGTCATCGCCCCGTTGGCCTTCTGCACGGTCTCGAGCTGTTGCACCACATCCTCCAGCGGCCGCTCCAGCAGCAGCACGTACTGGAACAGCAAGAACGCGGTACCGAGGCTGATCGCCCCGTTGCCCACCAGTACCGCGCCGGCCACGAGTGACATCGAGGCGCCGACGGCCACGGCGCCTTGCACGGTCCACCACAGGCGCAGGAACGCACGCTCGCGACGCAGCGCACTACGCATCACTGCGGCGCTCTCCTCCACGAAGCGCCAGATCGCGTGCGCCCCGGCGCCGTTGGCGCGTAGGTCCTCGCCGGCGGTCAGCCGCTCCTCGATGCCGCCGTAGAGGTGGGCGTAGGCGCCCATCTCGTCGCTCGACTCGCCGACGGCTCGGTGCCTGCCGCGCACGATCATGCTCAGCGCCACAAGCGCGTAGGCCAACGCGCCCAGCGCGAGACGCCAATCCACCACGGCCAGCACCACCACCATGCCGGTCACCATCGTGAGGGCGCCGACCGCGCGAGGCACGACTCTGCCGAGGAAGTCGCTGACCGAGGTGACGTCGCCGTCGACCCGTTGGATCAGCTCGCCAGGGGTGTGCGAGCGGTGGAAGCCGTGGTCGAGGCCCAGCACATGGCCGGCCAGCGACAGTCGGATCTGGTTGGTGGTGCGCCACGCCGTGACGGTGGCGAACCAGGCGACGGCGACGGTCAGCAGTTGCGCGGCGACGGCCAGGCCCAGGAACAGCCCTGCCAGGGCCACCAACCCCGACCCGGTCGCGCTGCCGCTGCTGGCCAGGTCGATGATCCGGCGCACCACGAGCGGGCCGGCCAGCGTCAACCCCGAGGCGGTACCCACCACCACGCCGAGCGCGGCCCATCGCCCGGCGTCGGGTCGCAAGAGCGTCGCGAGGGCGCGCCACCGTGAGGTGCGGGTCGGCATCCGCTCAGTTTCCCCGACCAACGCCCTCTCCCACCCCCCATTTTCCCTTCATGTCGCGGCCATGACCGCAGCGGTGGACGTGGAAGACGGGGGAGGGCCGCGAAATGCGCGGGCGGCGGGTGGCGCCGCGGCTAGGTTCAGGATCAGGGTTTCCCACAGGAATCGCGCGAACTGGCACTTGGCGTTGTCACGCGCGGGCGGTAGCATTGCCCCTCGGCCCTGTGAGCCTTGGCGTGCCCTGTCACGTCCAATCTCACCGGGAGCCTGCTCAGGCAACTGTCAGGTAACGAGTCCCAACGATCGAGGAGGCGGTTCTGCCCAAGCCCAAAGACGACGCCATCGTGCTCGAAGGCACGATTTCCGAGTCGCTCCCGAACGCAATGTTCAGGGTCGAACTCGAGAATGGTCACAAGGTCCTGGCGCACATCTCCGGCAAGATGCGGATGCACTACATCCGTATCCTCCCCGGCGACAAGGTGCAGGTAGAACTCACTCCCTACGACCTCACCCGTGGTCGTATCACGTATCGCTACAAGTAATCCGGTCACGAGAAAGCACGTACCACCCATGAAGGTTCGACCGAGCGTCAAGAAAATTTGCGAGAAGTGCAAGGTCATCCGCCGCCATGGCAGCGTGCGCGTGATTTGCGAGAACCCCCGACACAAGCAGCGCCAGGGCTGAAAGAGAAGATGCACTGATGGCACGTATTTCCGGCGTCGACATCCCCCGCGAGAAGCGGTTGGAGATTTCGCTCACTTACATCTTCGGCATTGGCAAGCCCACTGCTCAGCGCATCTGCGCCGAAACGGGTCTCGACCCCAATCAGCGCGTCCGCAACCTCACCGAGGACGAGATCAACAAGATCCGTCACTGGGTCGAGTCCAACCTCACCGTCGAGGGCGACCTGCGCCGCGACGTTGCGCAAGACATCAAGCGCAAGATCGAGATCGGGTGCTACCAGGGCGTGCGCCACCGCAAGGGCCTGCCCGTGCGCGGCCAGCGCACCCACACCAACGCTCGTACCCGTAAGGGCCCGAAGAAGACCGTGGCAAACAAGAAGAAGGCTGTGAGGAAGTAATGGCCAAGCCGAAGCCGGGCGGTCGTCGCCCCCGCAAGCGCGAGCGCAAGAACGTCACCAACGGTGTCGTCCACATCAAGAGCTCGTTCAACAACACGATCGTCTCGATCACCGACACCGAGGGCAACGTCATCTCGTGGGCGTCGTCCGGTGGTGTGGGCTTCAAGGGTTCCCGCAAGAGCACCCCGTTCGCTGCGCAGATGGCAGCCGAGAAGGCCGCTCGCGCAGCGATGGAACATGGCCTGCGTCGCGTCGAAGTGCAGGTGAAGGGCCCGGGTTCGGGTCGCGACACCGCAGTGCGCAGCATCCAGAACACCGGCATCGAGGTCACCTCGATCAAGGACGTCACCCCCGTACCCCACAACGGCTGCCGCCAGCCGAAGCGTCGCAGGACCTGATCTCACATGGCTCGTTACACCGGCCCGAAGGTGCGCATCTCGCGTCGCCTCGGCACCAACATCTATGAGAACGACAAGGGGCGCAAGGCGCTCGAGCGTCGTCCCTTCCCCCCGGGCCAGCACGGCCGTACCCGTCGCCGCAACGCCGGCAGCGAGTACCTCGCCCAGCTGCAGGAGAAGCAGAAGGCGAAGTACATCTACTGCGTCCTCGAGCGTCAGTTCCACAACACCTACGAAGAGGCCGTGCGGCTGCAGGGCCCCACGGGCGAGAACCTGCTGCGTCTGCTCGAGCAGCGTCTCGACAACGTGGTGTTCCGCGCCGGTTTCGCCAGCACCCGTCCGCAGGCCGGCCAGTTCGTGAGCCACGGTCTCATCCTGGTCAACGGCAAGCGGGTCGACATCCGCAGCTACCGCGTCAAGAAGGGCGACGTGGTCGCCCTGTCGGCCAAGGCGCAGGCGATGATCGTCATCCAGCACAACCTCGACGTGCTCGACCGCTCGGTGGTCGGCTGGCTCGAGGTCGGCGACGGTGGCAAGCAGGTCACCGTTCGCGATCTGCCGCAGCGTGAGCACATCGACGTGCCCGTTCGCGAGTCCCTCATCGTCGAGCTCTACTCGAAGTAATCCGGCCCCCTTCCCTGTTCAGAGGCACCCTTCATGCTCGTCATTCAGCGCCCCACCGTCGAAGCAATCGGCGACGACCACTCCACGCGCCAGCGGTTCGCCGTCGGCCCGCTCGAGCCTGGTTTCGGCCACACCATCGGCAACTCGCTGCGCCGTTGCCTGCTCTCCAGCATCCCCGGTGCGGCCATCACGGCCGTCCGCTTCGATGACGCGCTGCACGAGTTCGACACCATCCAGGGTGTCAGCGAGGATGTCACCGACATCATCCTGAACATCAAGGATGTCGTGGTCGTCAGCACCTCCGAGGAAGAGATCACGCTGCGTCTCGACGTGCGTGGCCCCGCCACGATCACGGCCGGCGACATCAAGTGCCCCACCGAGATCGAGATCCTCAACAAGGACCTCGTCCTCGCCACGCTGAACAGCAAGGCCCGCCTGGCTGTCGACCTCACGGTCGGCCGCGGCCGCGGCTACCTCAGCAGCGACCGCGACACGCAGACCCGCACCATCGGCGTCGTGCCGATCGATGCGATCTTCTCGCCCGTGCGTCGCGTGATGTTCGAGATCGAGCCCACTCGCGTCGAGCAGAGCACCAACTTCGAGCGCCTCGTCATCGACATCGAAACCGATGGCAGCATCTCGCCTCGCGAGGCCCTGGCCTCGGCCGGCGCCACGCTGCGCTCGCTGGTCGACCTGGTTGCCAACCTCAGCGACGAGCCGCAGGGCCTCGAGCTGGGCGAGGTTGCCAGCACGGCCAGCACGTCGCCCGACCTCGACCTCCCGATCGAGGATCTCGACCTGTCCGAGCGCCCGCGCAACTGCCTCAAGCGTGCGCAGATCAACACCGTGGGCGAACTGCTCACGAAGAACGAAGACGACCTGCTGAACATCACCAACTTCGGGCAGAAGAGCCTTGACGAAGTGAAGCAGAAGCTCGACGAGCGCGGCCTGACGCTGCGCGGCTGAGCACACAGAACGCCGCAAGAGGAGAACACCACCATGCCCGCAACACCCCGCAGAGGCCCCAACTTCGGCGGCAGCTCGCAGCACCAGAAGCTGATGATGGCCAACTTGGCCGCATCGCTGATCGCCGCCGAGGCGATCGTCACCACCGAAGCCAAGGCCAAGGCCCTGCGCCCGATCGCCGAGAAGCTGATCACCAAGGCCAAGAAGGCTCAGGACGACAGCCCGCTGCGCGTGCACCGCATCCGCCAGATCCAGGGCTACCTGGGCGACAAGGAGATGACGCACAAGCTCGTCGCCGACGTGGCCCCGCGCTACGCCGAGCGCAACGGTGGCTACCTGCGCATCCTCAAGCTGGGCCCGCGTCAGGGCGACAACGCCCAGATGGCTCGCATCGAACTCGTCTGAGTTCGGTGGCTGCGGCCACATCACACCTGCGCTGATCGGGTGTCGTCCTACGGGCGGCGCCCGTTCTCCGTTTTCGCGTGGCTGCTGGATCAGCTCGCGATGGCCAGTTCCCGTGGGCGACTGACGACTGACGTCGCTGCTCGTCCCGTAGGCTCGTCGACCATGTCCCGTCGCATCGGCCCTTCGTTCGCACTGCTGTGGGCCATGGCCTCGGTACCCGCGATCGGGCTCGGCGCCCTGTTCGTGGTGGCGGATTCGAAGGCCGAGGCCGATCCGGTGACCACCGCCCCCACCACAGGGACGGTGCTGCTGCCGCAGACGATGGCCACGCCGCTGCTGTCGGTGCGCCGCACCCCGACGGTGCTGGCCACCGATGAGCGGGCCGACACGGTGTTGGCCGCGGCCGGGCCGCTGATGGGTGCGATCGACGGCTCGTCGTGTGCGGCCATCGGGGTGGCCGACCAGCTACTGACCACGGTGAACCCCGAGCTCACCGTCATCCCGGCCAGCAACCTGAAGCTGATCGTGGCCGCGGTGGCCCTCGATGTGCTCGGCCCGACGGCCACGTTCACCACGCAGTTCGTCGGCGCGGCCCCGGTGGGGGGCGTGGTCACCGGCGACGTGTACCTGGTGGGCGGTGGCGACCCGGTGCTCAGCCAGCAGTGGTACACGCAGGTGTCGCCCACGCGCAAGCGTCCGCCGTTCAACGTCACCAGTGCCGAGGCGCTGGCCGACGCGCTGGTGGCTGCCGGCGTCACGTCGATCACCGGTCGGTTGATCGGTGATGGCAGCCGTTACGACGCCGAGACCTACCCGCCCGGGTGGAGTGCCGACATTCGTGCCGACACCGATGGTGTGCCGGTGGGTGCCCTGGTGATCGACGACTCGACGAGCACCGCCGGGGCGATCAGCGCCGACCCGGTCGCCGCGGCCGCCTCCACGATGGCGTCGCTGCTGCAGGCCCGAGGTGTGAGCATCGGTGGCGGCACGGGTACTGGCACCGCCGCTCAGGGGCTGGCCGTGCTGGCTTCGGCCCAGTCGGCACCGCTCAGCGAACTGCTGCACGAGATGCTGGCCACCAGCGACAACCTCACTGCCGAGATGATGGTGAAGGAGATCGGGCGGGCGGTGTCGGCCTCTGGTACGCGCACCGCCGGGCTGGCGGCGATCGTGCAGCGGTTGGGCACGTGGGGGGTGCCCACCACCGGCATCCAGCTCACCGACGGCTCGGGGCTCAGCCGCGACAACCGGCTGACGTGCAGCACGCTGATGGCGGTGCTGATGCGCGGTACGGCCACCGACCCCGTGGGGGCAGGTCTGGCCCGTGGTGCCCAGCCCGGCTCGACGCTCGCCGACTACTTCGCCAAGGACGGCCTGGCCGGTGTGATCCAGGCCAAGACCGGCTCGCTGAGCCAGGTCAAGTCGCTCGGCGGCTACTTCGTGGCCGGCACCGACGAGGTGCAGTTCGTGGTCATCCTCAACGGCTCGTCGGCAGTTTCGTTCACCGGGGTGTGGGAGCAGCTCAGCTCGACGCTGCTGGCCGCCGCGGCGAGCCCCAATGCCGACCGATTGGCCCCGGTGGCGCCCGTAGGCTGACGGCGTGTTCCGCCGCGCACGACTCACGGTCGCCTATGACGGCACCGACTTCCACGGCTTCGCCGAGCAGGTGAATGCCCACACCGTGATGGCCGAGCTGCGCGAGACACTGGAGAAGGTGGTTCGCCACCCGGTGGATCCCGTGGGGGCCGGCCGCACCGACACAGGTGTGCACGGCTGGGGTCAGGTGGTCAGCCTCGACCTGCCCGAGCGCATGGATCTCGCGTCGCTGGAGCGGCGGGTGAACAAGATGTGCGGCCCGGCGATCGTCGTGCGCGACCTGCGGTGGTGCGACGACCCGACGTTCAACGCTCGCTTCGACGCGATCTACCGGCACTACCGCTACCACGTCGTCAACTCGCCGGCGCCGAACCCGTTCATGGCCCGCACGGCATGGCACGTGTCCGAGCCGTTGCAGGTGTGGGCGATGCAACTGGCCTGCGATCCGCTGATCGGCGAGCACGACTTCTCGACGTTCTGCCGCAAGCCGAGGATCTCCGACGATGCCCAGGCGCCGTCGATGATCCGCCGCGTGATCAGCGCCGAGTGGCACGAGGTGCCGGGCGACGTGCCGGGCCTGCTGCGCTTCGAGATCCGAGCCACCGCGTTCTGCCACCAGATGGTGCGCTCGATCGTGGGCACACTGGTGGAGGTGGGCCTGGGCAAGCGCGTCGCCGGCGACATGCGTGGCGTGCTGGTGCGCCGGCAGCGTTCGCTCGCCGGGCAGGTGGCACCCCCGCACGGGCTGGTGTTGTGGGAAGTGGGCTACCGCGAGCAGTGAGCCTGGAAGCCACAACTTTCGCGAGTTTCACGAGGCTCGTTGCCGGATTCGGCGCGATGCCCGTATCATTTCACGGTTCCCTGGCGGCAAATGCCGCGCCACAGAAGTGGTCGGTGTGTCGCTGGGCGTATTCGCGTGTGAAGGACGAATGAGATGACTACCTACAGCCCGAAGGCCAGCGAGATCAATCGTGCCTGGCATGTGATCGACGCCGAAGGTCTCGTGCTCGGCCGGATGTGCACCGAGGCTGCTCGCGTGCTCCGTGGCAAGCACAAGCCCACGTTCGCCCCGCACATCGACACGGGCGACCACGTGGTCATCATCAACGCCTCCAAGGTCGTGCTCACCAAGAACAAGGCTGCGCTCAAGGGCGTCTACCGCCACACCGGCTACCCCGGTGGTATCAAGAGCGAGACCTACGCCAACCTGCTCGATCGCGATGCTGCCGAGGCCGTCCGCCGCAGCATCCGCGGCATGCTGCCGCACGGCCCGCTCGGCCGTCAGCAGATCAAGAAGCTGAAGGTGTACGCCGGTGCCCAGCACCCGCATGCCGCTCAGAACCCCGTCGTTCTCGATCTCGCCGCGGCCAAGGCCCGCTGAAGCGCTGGAAGGTAGAAGCACACCATGGCCACCAAGCCGCTCACCCAGACCACCGGCCGTCGTAAGGAAGCTGTGGCTCGCGCCCGCCTCCGCCCCGGCACCGGCGTGCACACGATCAACGGCAAGGCCTTCGATCAGTACTTCCCCACCGCCATGCAGCGCATGACGGTCACCGAGGCGCTGCGCGTGCTCGGCATCGAGGAGACGTACGACGTCGACGCCACCATGCACGGCGGCGGCATCAGCGGTCAGGCCGGCGCACTGCGCATGGCGATCGCCCGCTCGCTGATCGAACTCGACCCCGAGGCCCGCCCGGCCCTCAAGAAGGCCGGCCTGCTCACTCGCGACCCGCGTCGCAAGGAGAGCAAGAAGTACGGTCTCGTCAAGGCCCGTAAGGCCAAGCAGTACACCAAGCGCTGATGCTGTTGCGTACGGCGCCCCGCGGCCACCGGCCCGGGGCGCCGTCGCCGTTTTCGACCGGGAGGGCGCGAGCATGTCACTGAAGTTCGGAACCGACGGGGTTCGCGCCGAGGCCCTCACCGTGCTCACCACCGACTATGTGGCCGCGCTCGGCCGCGCTGCGGCGCAGGTGTTGGGCGGCGGTCGCTGGCTGATCGGGCGCGACACCCGCGAGTCGGGCGCCGCGCTGGAGGCAGCAGTGGTGGCGGGCCTGGCCGCCGGCGGCGCCGAACCGGTGTCGCTGGGCGTGGTGCCCACGCCCGCGTTGGCCTGGATGGCCCAGCAGCAGGGCTGCCCGGCAGCGATGATCACCGCCTCGCACAACCCGTGGCGCGACAACGGGGTGAAGATCTTCGCCCCCGGTGGCAGCAAGCTGCCCGATGCGGTCGAGCGGGCGATCGAAGCAGTGCTCGACCCGGCGCACATCGGCGCGTTCGTGGGGCACGAGGTGCAGGCCGCGCACGAAGCCGCCGGCGACGCCTACGTGAAACACCTCGTCGGCCTCACGGATCGGCTCGACGGGCTGACGGTGGTGCTCGACTGCGCCAACGGGGCGATGAGCGAGGTGGCGCCGGCGGCGTTCCGGGCGCTCGGCGCCCACGTGACGGTGATCCACGACCAGCCCGACGGCCGCAACATCAACGACCACTGCGGCGCCACGCACACCGAGTCGCTCTCCGCGGCCGTCGTCGCCGCGGGTGCCTCGATGGGCCTCGCCTTCGACGGCGACGGCGACCGGGTGATCGCCGTCGACCACCTCGGCCGCACGGTGGACGGCGACCGGCTGATCGCCCTTGCGGCGCTGCTGCTGCGCGAGGAGGGCCGCCTGCGCCACGACACGGTGGTGGTGACGGTGATGAGCAACCTCGGGTTCCACAAGGCCATGGCCGCGGCGGGCATCGACGTGGTCACCACTGCCGTGGGCGATCGCTACGTGCTCGAGGCGCTCGACGCCGGCGGGTTCAGCGTGGGCGGCGAGCAGAGCGGCCACATCATCTACCGCGACCTGGCCACCACCGGCGACGGGCTGCTGGCCGGCTTGCGCCTGGCCCAGTTCGTGCACGGCCACCACGACTCGCTGGCCCACTTGGCTGCCGAAGTGATGACCAGCTACCCGCAGGTGCTGGTGAACGTGAAGGTGGCGCAGCGGCACCCGCACGTGGCCGCCGAACTGGCCGACGAGATCGCCGCTGCCGAGGATGGCCTGCAGGGCGACGGCCGCATCCTGGTGCGCGCCAGTGGCACCGAACCCCTCATCCGAGTGATGGTGGAAGCCGCCACCGACGTGCTGGCCCGCACCGTGGCCGACGACCTGGCCGCCGTGGTGCTGGCCCGCTTCGGCTGAGATGAGCCGGGTCGACCCGGGTTGACGAACCCTGATCAGGTGCCGAGCGAAACCCCACCCGCAGCATCGGTAACCTGTTCGTCATGTGCGGCATCGTGGCAATCGTCTCCCGGCCGGCGGCTCGTCCCGCCCCTCTCGCGGGCGACCTCCTGGCTCTCCTCGACCGCGCCGTGGCGGCCCCCACGCTGTCGGCCGCAGCCCCGCTGGTCGACGAGGTGGATCTCTTGCTGCACGGCGTACCGGGCGTGTCGGCCCTGGTGGGCCGCAGCGAGCTGATCGTCGGCATCGGCGCCCGGCTCGACCAACTCGCTGCCCGCATCGCCGAGCGCGAACTGGCGCTGGAATCCACCACACTGTCGCCCGACGAGATCGAGGGCATCAACGCCGAGCTGCTGGCCGCCCGCGATGCGGTGTGGGCCGTCCGCAAGGACCGTCTGCGCACGGCCGACGCGGTGGCCGATCTGGCCGGCCGCGACGCCGCCCAGGCAGCCGTTGCGGGGTACCTCGCGATCCAGCAGGCGCTGTCGGCGATCGACCGGATGGAAGTGCGCGGCCGCGACAGCGCCGGCATCCACGTGCTGGTGTGGGGCCACGGCCTCGACCTCAACGACCCGTCGCTGGCCGCTTTGGTGGCGCAGCGCAACCACGACCCGCTGTTCCAGAACGGCTCGGTACGCGTGGCCGGCGATCGCCTCGGCTTCGTGTACAAGGCCGCGGCCGAGATCGGCGAGCTGGGCGACAACGTGAAGGCCCTGCGCGCCGGGGTGAAGGGCGACGCGCTGCTGCGTCTGGCCCTCGCCAACCCCGAGGCCCGCGTGTCGGTGCTGGGGCACACCCGCTGGGCCAGCGTGGGCATCATCAGCGAGCCCAACTGCCACCCGGTGAACGGCGAGGAGACCGAGCTGGCCGGCCACGAGCACGCCGACCAGTGCTACACGGTGGCCGTGCTGAACGGCGACGTCGACAACCACGCCGACATCAAGGTGAACCACTCGTTGCGCATCGCCGGCCCGATCACCACCGACGCGAAGGTGATCCCGGCGGTGATGGCCCAGTACATTCGAGAGGGGCACGCGTTGCAGGGCGCCGACCTGTCCGAGGCGTTCCGTCGCACTGTGGCCGAGTTCGAGGGCAGCGTGGCGATCGCCGCCGCGGCGGCCGATGCCCCCGAGCGGGTGTACCTCGCGCTGCGTGGCAGCGGCCAGGCGCTGTACGTGGGCCTGGGCGACGACATGTTCATTGTCGCCAGCGAGCCCTACGGCGTGGTCGAAGAGACGATGCGGTTCGTGCGCGTGGACGGCGAGACACTGTCCGACAGCGGCAGCCGCGGCCAGGTGTTCGTGCTCGACGGCGCGAAGGCCGGCTCGCTCGCGGGTATCCGCCGGATGGCTTACGACGGCAGCGAGCTGCCGCTCGGCGAGCGCGAGATCGTCACGGCCCAGGTCACCACCCGCGACATCGACCGAGGCGAGAGCCCCCACTTCTTGCTGAAGGAGATCGGCGAGGCGCCCAACAGCTTCCGCAAGACGCTGCGCGGCAAGATCGTCGACTCCGCCGTCACGGCTGGCCACGGCCTGCGTGCCGAGGTGGGCGAACGCAGCCTGCCGTCCGCCATCGCCGCTCGCTTGGCCGACGGCAGCATCACGAAGGTGCGCGTGATCGGCCAGGGCACTGCAGCGGTGGCCGGCCGCAGCATGGCCGAGGTGCTCGACACGCTCACCGATGGCACGCTCGACGTCGACGACATCACTGCCACCGAACTGTCGGGCTTCCACCTGCGCCTCGACATGACCGACACGCTGATCGTGGCCGTCAGCCAGAGCGGCACTACCACCGACACCAACCGCACGGTCGACCTCGCCCGTGGGCGCGGCGCCGCGGTGCTGGCGATAGTGAACCGTCGCAACAGCGACCTCACCGACAAGGCCGACGGCGTGATGTACACCAGCGACGGCCGCGACGTGGAGATGAGCGTGGCCAGCACGAAGGCGTTCTACGCGCAGGTGGCCGCCGGTGTGCTGCTGGCCTGCGCGATCGCCGAGGCGACGGGCAAGGGCAGCGCCCAGCGGCGCACCGACATCCTGCGTTCGCTGCGCGAGTTGCCCGACGCGATGGGCGAGGTGATCGCCACTCGCCCCGCGATCGGCGAGGCCGCACGCCGCTTCGCCCCCTCGAAGCGCTACTGGGCGATCGTGGGCAACGGCCCCAACGTGGTGGCCGCCGAAGAAGTGCGGATCAAGCTCAGCGAGTTGTGTTACAAGAGCATCGCCTGCGACGTCACCGAGGACAAGAAGCACATCGACCTCTCCAGCGAGCCGTTGATCCTGGTGTGCGCGGCCGGCCTGATGGGCGGCACCGCCGACGACGTGGCCAAGGAAGTGGCGATCTACAAGGCGCACAAGGCCACCCCGATCGTGGTGGCCACCGAGGGCGACAGCCGGTTCGCCGCAGCGGCAGCCGTGCTGACGGTGCCAACGGTCGACCCGGCGCTGGCGTTCGTGCTGTCGGCGATGGTGGGCCACCTGTTCGGCTACGAAGCCGCGCTCGCGATCGACGCGTCGGCGCGCCCGCTGCGCGAGGCACGTGAGGTGATCGAGCATGCGCTCGCCGCGCACGACGTGGGCGACGATGTGCTGCGCGTGGTGCGCGCCGGCATTCCCGTGCACACCGAGAAGTTCTTCGACGGCTTGCGCGTCGGCACCTACGACGGCCACCTCGAAGCCTCGACGGCAGTGCGGCTGGTGAGCATGCTGCGCGACCTGGCCAGCGACTCGCCGCTCGAGGCCTACCAGCGGGCCACGGGCAAGATCGCCACACCGGGCAGTGTGATCGACGACCTCACCGCCGCGCTCACGCGCGCCATCGAAGAACTCACCCGCCCGATCGACGCGATCAAGCACCAGGCCAAGACCGTCACCGTGGGCATCAGCCGCAACGACGAGGGCGTGCTGGATCGGGCGTTGGTGCAGTCGATCCTCACCGCCGGTGCCGGGCGCGACCGCCTCAGCTACAAGACGCTGAAGGTGTTGGCCGACCTCGACCCCGCCGTCGAGTCGGTGGTGGGCTACACCCGCTACGCGATCGAGGGCGACCCGGCACACGGCGCCACGATCGCGATCGTCGATCGCGGCGGCATGTCGCGCGACGTGCCCAGCCGGGTGGAGACCAACTCGCATCTGCGTGGCACCAAGCGGCGCGTCGCCAGCGAGAAGGAAGTGCTGGTGGCCCGTGGCCGCAGCGACGGCCGCACCGTGATCATGGTGCCCGAGGTGAAGGGTGGCGTGTGCACCGGCATCACGCTGCTGCACGTGCGCTTCCACGATCGCCTGCCGGTGGCCACGATGCGCGGCGTGCTGCAGGGCTACGACCGGCGCTACGACCGCCTGGTCGACTGGGTGTCGGAAACCGAGGGCGCGTTCCGCGACGACCTGCTGGCAGATCTGTCGGTGGCCGACCTGCTGATCCTGCCCATCTCCGATTCCGCGGATCACTGGCGTCACTGACCTACGGTTCCTCAGGAGAGGAGGCGGTCATGACCATCAGAGGAATCGGTGTCGATGCGGTCGACATCGAGCGGTTCCGCACGTCGCTCACCCGCACGCCGACGATGCGCGAGCGGTTGTTCACCGCGAGCGAACTCGCCTACGTGGCCCCGAAGCTGGATCCGGTGCCGTCATTGGCCGCGCGTTTTGCTGCGCGTGAAGCGGTGATGAAGGCGATGGGGCTTGGCCTCGGGGCGTTCGGGTTCCACGAGGTGTGGGTGGAGCGCGCCGATTCGGGTGTGCCTTCGCTGCAGATCACCGGCCGCGCGCTGGAACTGGCGGTCGACCGGGGCATCACCACGTGGCATCTCAGCATCACGCACTCCGATCTCATCGCGCTCGCGTACGTCATCGCCGAGTAGCACGGCTCACCCACCCGCACAGGGGAGGGGCGTAGGCTCGGGTCGTGATCCCGATCGTGACTCCCGACGAAATGCGTGCCGTCGACGTGTCGGCCTCGCAGCCGCAAGAGGTGCTGATCGGCCGTGCCGGTGCAGCGGTGGCCCGTGTCGCGGTGCGGATGATGGGTGGCACGTATGGGCGTGTCGTGCACGTGATCGTGGGCAAGGGCAACAACGGCGCGGACGGCCGTGTGGCGGCCCGCCTGCTCGCGGCACGCGGCGTGAAGGTGCACGTGCACGATGCTGTGGCCTGCCCGGCCGTGCTGCCCTCGGCTCACTTGGTGATCGACGCGGCCTACGGCACCGGCTTTCGTGGTGTCTGGACCCCGCCCGACGTGGGGGCCACCCCCGTGCTGGCCGTGGATGTGCCCAGCGGCGTGAACGCGCTCACCGGCGAGACGTCGGGGGCAGTGCTGGCGGCCACGCGCACGGTCACGTTCGCCGCGCTGAAGCCCGGCTTGCTGCTGCCGCCCGGCAGCGAGTTGGCCGGCGAGGTGGAGTTGGCCGACATCGGCCTCGACGACCGGGTCGACGAGCACTGCCGGGCGTGGCTCGTCGAGCCCTCCGACGTGGCCTCGTGGGTGCCGCAACGGGAGATGACCGCGCACAAGTGGCGCTCTGCCCTGCGGGTGATCGCCGGCAGCCCGGGGATGACCGGTGCCGCGTGCCTGGTGGCCGGCGCCGCGATGCGCGCCGGGGCCGGCATGGTGCAGCTGTCCTGTCCGGGCACGATGGCCCCCGCCGCGGCAGCGGAGATCGTGCAGACGCCGCTGGTGGGCAAGGAGTGGGCGCAGGCCGCGCTCGATTCGCTCGACCGCTTCCATGCGCTCGTGCTCGGCCCGGGCCTGGGCCGCGACGACGACCTCGCCACCCAGGTGCGGTGGGTGGCGGTGGATGCCCCCATCCCGACGGTGATCGACGGCGACGGCCTGTTCGCGATGGCCTGGAACGCCGACGGTGCCGGTGCCCTGCTGCGCCGGCGCACGGCACCGACCGTGCTGACCCCACACGACGGCGAGTACACGCTGCTGCACGGTTCGGCCCCGATCGCCGACCGCGTGATGGCTGCCAGGCGGCTGGCCGACGCCACGCATTGCGTCGTGCTGTTGAAGGGCGCTGCCACCGTGGTGGCCGACCCGGCTGGCGACGCGCTGGTGGTCACCACGGGTGACGCCCGCTTGGCCACGGCCGGAACGGGCGATGTGCTGGCGGGGATCATCGGCGCGTTGCTGGCCGCCAAGGTGCCGGCGTTCGAGGCCGCGGCTGCGGGAGCCTGGTTGCACGGTGCTGCAGCCGCGCTGGCCCCGGCACGAGGAATGGTCGCCGGCGACATCGCCGGGCACCTGCCGGCGGTGTTGGAGCAGCTGACGTGAGCGTGGGCGCATGACTCGTTGGGCGTGGGCGGGGGTATCGGCCGCGGCGATCCAGCACAACGTGCGCGAGATCGCTGGCGTGGCCGGGCCGGCACAGGTGTGGGCGGTGGTGAAGGCCGACGGCTACGGCCACGGCGCGGAGTTGGCCGCCCGCGCGGCGCTGGCCGGCGGGGCGCAGGGCCTGTGCGTGGCGCTCGTGCAAGAGGGCGTGGCGCTGCGGGCCGCGGGTGTCGAGGGCCCGATCCTGGTGCTCAGCGAGCAGCCGGCGGCGCAAACCAGGGCCGCACTCGATGCCGACCTGCAGCTCACGGTGTACGGCCGCGAGGGCGTCACCGCGATCGCCGATGCCGGCGGCATGGGCCACCCGGTGCACCTGAAGATCGACACCGGCATGCGCCGGGTGGGTGCGCACACGAACGCCGCGGTCGCGGTGGCGGCCGAGATCGAGGCCTCGCCGGCCACCGCGCTGGCCGGGGTGTTCACCCATCTGGCCGTGGCCGACGAGCCCGACAACCCGTACACCGAGCACCAGCTGGATCGATTCGACGACGTGCTCGCCACGCTGCACGCGGCCGGCCACCATCCGCCGCTGGTACACGCGGCCAACTCCTCTGGCGCGCTGGCCCACCCGCGAGCCCGCTACGACATGGTGCGCGCCGGTATCGCGATCTACGGCATTTCACCCGGGCCGGGGGTCGACCACCTGTGCACCGAGTTGCGGCCGGCGCTGTCGTTGCACGCTCGGGTGGCACACGTGAAGCGGGTGACGGCCGGTGAGCGCATCTCCTACGGGTTGCGCCACGGCTTCGACCGCGACACCACGGTGGCCACGCTGCCACTGGGATACGCCGACGGCGTGCCGCGGCGCCTGCACGCAGTGGGCGGGGCCGTGCTGGTGGGCGGCCAGCCGCGCCCGATCGTGGGCGTGGTGACGATGGACCAACTGATGGTGGACTGCGGCGACGACGAGGTGGCGGTGGGCGACGAGGCGGTGCTGATCGGCAGCCAGGGCGGGCACACGATCACGGCCGCCGACTGGGCCGAGCGCCTCGACACGATCGCCTACGAGATCGTGTGCGGCATCTCCGCCAGGGTGGAACGCCGACCCGTGTGAACGCGCCCGCCGTCGGCCGCTGGCTCTAGAGTTCACCTGGTCATGTTGCATCTCCGCGCCTCGTCGCTCGCCGACACCAACGCCATTGCGGCGGCGCTGGCGAATCTGGCGCGCGCCGGCGACCTGATCGTGCTGGCCGGCGAGATGGGTGCGGGCAAGACAGCATTCGCCAAGGCGTTCGGTGCTGCCCTGGGTGTCACCGAGCCGATCACCTCGCCCACGTACACGCTGGTGCACAGCTACGAGGCGGGCCGCATCACGCTGCACCATGCCGACATCTACCGCCTCACCAGCACGAACGAGGTGGCCGATCTGGCGCTGAACGAGCTGCTCGAGTACGACGGCATCGTGCTGATCGAGTGGGGCGACGTGGTGGCTCGGTCGTTGGGCGACCACCTGGCGGTGCACCTCGTGGCCGACCCGGATCTCGACGACGCACGGCAGATCACCATCAGCGCCACCGGCCGCACGTGGGCGCCACGGTGGGAGCAAGTGGAGGCCGTGTTGGCGGGGTTCGCATGTTGATCCTCGGTATCGAGACCGCGACGCAGCAGGTCAGCGTGGCCATCGGCGGTCACGAGGGCGTGTTGGGCATGTTCGAGGTGTCGCGCGGGCGTCGCCATGCGGAAACGCTCGTGCCCGCGATCGAGTTCGTGTGCCGCCAGGCCGACATCGAGATCGCCGAATTCGGCGCGATCGCGGTCGACATCGGTCCCGGCCTGTTCACCGGCATGCGCGTGGGCCTGGCAGCGGGCAAGGCGATCGCGCAGGCGTTGCGCGTGCCGATGATCGGTATCAGCTCGCTCGACCTGCTGGCGTTCCCGCTACGTCACGCCGATCGCACGATCGCCGCGGTCATCGACGCGCGCAAGGGCGAGGTGTTCTACGCGTTCTACCGGCCCGTGCCCGGTGGTGTGCAGCGGGTCACCGAGCCGTGTGTCGGCCCGGTCGACGACTTGGTCGCCGACCTCATCGCTCGCGGCCAGAACGTGGTGTGCGTGGGCGATGGCGCGCTGCGCTACCGCGACGAGATCGAGGGCGACCTGCACTGCGACTTCGCCGAGCAGTTCGTGTCGTTCCCCTCGGCCGCGCCGCTGGTGCAACTTGCCCACGCGCGTGCGCTGCGCGAGGACTGGGTGAACCCGTGGGAGATCCAGCCGATGTATCTGCGCGCGCCCGACGCGCAGATCAACTGGACCACGCGCGAGAGTGCGTCATGAGCGTGCTGGCCAAGCTGCTGGGCCGCCAGTCGTTCGAGCGGATCACGATCGAGCCAATGCGCCGCAAACACCTCGCGGCGATCATGCCGATCGAGCAGGCGTCGTACCCGCGGCCGTGGACACCGGGAGTGTTCGCCAGCGAGATGGATCTCGCCCGCGGTGGCGAGCGCCATTACCTGGTGGCCCGCGACGGCAACGAGGTGGTGGGCTACGCCGGGCTGATGTTCGTGATCGACGACGCGCACGTCACCAACATCGCAGTCGCGGCGTCGCGCCAGCGCCAGGGCATCGCCACCCGCCTGCTGGCCGAGCTGGCGTGGGAGGCCATCGCCCGCAACTGCCAGGCGCTCACGCTGGAAGTTCGTGTCAGCAATGTCGGCGCGCAGGCGTTGTACCGCGAGTTCGGCTTCGCCCCGGCCGGGGTGCGCAAGAAGTACTACGAGAACGTGGAGGACGCGATCGTCATGTGGAACAACGATCTGTCGCTTCCCGACTACCGCGAGCACCTCACCGGGCTGTGCCCCGAGGCGGTCCGATGATCGTCGACGATTCCACACTGGTGCTGGGCATCGAGACCAGCTGCGACGAGACCGCCGCCGCGCTGGTGATGGGCGGCTACGACGTCGTGTCGAGTGCGGTCAGCACGCAGGTCGATCTGCACGCGCAGTTCGGTGGCGTGGTGCCCGAGATCGCCGGCCGCGCGCACCTCGACTTGCTGAACCCGATGATCGCTCGCGCGATCGTGGAGGCCGGGGTCACCGAGGATCGCATCGATGCCGTCGCGTGCACCGTTGGCCCGGGCCTTATCGGCGCGCTGCTGGTGGGCGTGTCGGCGGCGAAGGCGCTGGCGCTCACATGGAACGTGCCGTTCATCGGCGTGAACCACATGGAGGCGCACCTCTACGCAGCGTTCCTCGAAGACCCCACGCTCGAGTTCCCGCTCGTGGTGCTGCTGGTGTCGGGCGGGCACACGATGCTGATCGAGATGCAGGGCCACGGCCAGTACCGGCTGCTGGGCCAGACGATCGACGATGCCGCCGGCGAGGCGTTCGACAAGGTGGCCCGCTTCCTCGGCCTGGGCTATCCGGGCGGGCCGGCGATCGACCGCGAGGCCGAGGACGGCGACCCGGAGGCGATCCGCTTCCCGCGGGCGATGCTGCACGACGGCCTCGACTTCAGCTTCAGTGGGCTGAAGACCTCGGTGATGAACCACGTGCGCAAGCACCCCGACGTGTCGGCCGCCGATGTGGCCGCGTCGTTCCAGGCGGCCGTGGTCGACGTGCTGGTGCAGAAGGCACAGCGCGCCGCGCTGCAGGTGGGCGCGTGTGGGCTGGTGTTGGGTGGCGGCGTCGCGGCCAACTCGCTGCTGCGCGAGCAGTTCCTGTCGGCGTGCACGCAGTCGGGCATCCGCGGGTTCCTGCCCAGCCGAGCGATGTGCACCGACAACGCAGCGATGATCGCCGCTGCCGGGTGGCATCGCTTGAAGTCCGACGGGCCCACCGGGCTCGACGCCGGCGCCTACCCCAATCTGCGATTGGCGTTCCTGTCATGAGTACTCGTATCGATGCGTTCGTCGTGGCCGTGCCCGGCCTCGAGCAACTGGTGCTGGGCGAGGTGCAGAAGCTGGGCGTGCGCCCGGCTCGGCCCGTGCGCGGTGGCGTGGAGTGCACGGTCACCTGGCCGCAGTTGTGGGCGATCAACCTGCGGTCGCGCTACGCCACCCGCGTGGTGGTGCGTGTGGCCCGCTTCAAGTCCGACGGGTTCCACTCGTTCCAGCAGAAGCTGGGCGCGATCGAGTGGGGAGAGTGGCTGGACGATGGCGTCGGCGTGCAGGTGTCGGTGACGGCCGACAAGGAGTCGAAGCTGTACCACACGGGCGCGGTGGAGGAGCGGGCGCTGGAGACGCTGGGCCGCCCGTTGGGCGAGCAGGGTGTCTTGATCCGCATCCTCAACGACGTGGTGACGGTCAGTCTCGACGCCTCGGGCGCGCCGCTGCATCATCGTGGTTATCGCGGCCCGGCGGCGAAGGCACCGCTGCGCGAGTCGTTGGGCGCGGCGATCGTCACCACTGCCGAGTGGGACCCGAAGAAGCCGTTGGTCGATCCGTTCTGCGGCTCGGGCACGATCGCGATCGAGGCCGCGTTGATCGCGCGGCGGATGGCGCCCGGGCGGTCGCGTTCGTTCGCGTTCCAGCAGTGGCCCACGTTCGACGCTTCCGCGTGGGAGCGCGTGGTGCGTGGCGCCGACGGCGACATCGTCGAGAAGTGCCCGCCGATCATCGCCTCCGATCGTGACGCGGGTGCCGTGGCGGCGACGCTGGAGAACGCTGCTCGTGCCGGCGTGGGCGACAACATCGAGGTCGTGCAGCGCGCCGTCAGCGACCTGGCGCTGCCCGCTCGTGCGGGCTGGATCGTCACGAACCCTCCGTATGGTCAGCGTGTCGGCGGCGGCGACATTCGGAATTTGTACGACCGCTTCGGCGCCGTGCTGCGTGATCGTGCCGTCGGCTGGCACGTGGCCGTGTTGGGCTCCAGCGACACCCCCGTGGCCCGGCTGCACCTGCCGCTGCGCCCGGCGCTGTCCACCCTGAACGGCGGCATCGAGGTGGCGCTGCACACCGGCGTGGTGCCCGCGCTGGCGGCCCCGGCCTCAGTGGGCTCAGCAGGCTGAGTTCGCGCCGCTCGTCTCGTCGTTCCGATTTCGAATTGGCTGGCTGGCGTCGGGAGCGTGCCGGCTGGGCGGGCCGGCAGAGCGCCACCTTTGGGCTCGTCTCGTAGTTCCGATTTCGAATTCGAGGTGGAGGATCGCCGAGGCGATGAGCGTCGGTGCACTCCGTCAGCGGCGCGGCCCCCCTGCGGCTCCAATTCGAAATCGGAACTACGAGACGAGCGGCGGTGCCACCACCCGGCTAATTCGAAATCGGAACTACGAGACGAGAGGCACAATGCCCCGCCCCGCCCCGCCCCGCCCCGCCTGCCCCCGCCCCGCCCCGCCCCGCCTGCCCCCGCCGCCTGCCCCCGCCGCCCGCCAATTCGAAATCGGAACGACGCGACGGCGGCGAATACTGCCGGGTCGGGCGGCTCGCCGTACCCAGTGTGGGTATGCCGATCAGCACCCGCCCCACACCCCTCCCGCTCGACGTCCGCCGCGCCGTGCTCGCCGTGCTGATCCGGGCGCGCCGCGGGCCGCTGCACATCGCCGAGATCGTACGCCGCACGAAGCACGACTCGGGCCTCGACCTCGCGACGCTGCCGGGCGTGCAGCCCGAACAGCGGGTCAGCGACATCCTGCGCCACCAGGCCCGGTACCAGCGAGCGAAGGCCATCGGCCGGGGCGTGTACCTGCTCGACATCGCTGCGTTCAGCGAGAGCACCCGCTGGCGCTGCCTGCACTGGCAGCACATCGCCGCCAAGCGTGGCCCCTACAGCCGCTACATCGTCCGGTACCGTGGCGAGCCGTGAGCACGTTCCGCATTGGCAGCTTCGCCCCAATCGCGCCGGTGGTTCTGGCGCCGATGGCCGGTGTCACCAACGCGCCCTTTCGCACGATGTGCCGCCAGTTCGCTCCCGGCCTGCTCTACGTGAACGAGATGGTCATGGCCACGGCCGTCGTGCACGGTAACCCCAAGACGAAGCAGATGATGACGTTCGCGCCCGACGAGCAGCCGCGCAGCCTGCAGGTGTACGGCAGCGACCCGGTGATGTTGGGCGAGGCGATCAGGAAGCTGTGTGCGGCGGGCAGCGTCGACCACATCGACATGAACTTCGGCTGCCCGGCGGCGAAGGTGACGCGCAAGGGCGGGGGAGCGGCCGTGCCCGCCAAGCCGAACCTGCTGCGTGCCATCCTGCGCAGCGCGGTCGCCGCCGCCCAGCCGTACGGCGTGCCGATCACGATCAAGTTCCGCAAGGGCCTGTACGACAGCCTGCTCACCCACGTGCAGACCGGCCGCATCGCCGCCGAGGAGGGCATCGCCGCGATCGCGCTGCACGCGCGCACCGCCGAGCAGCACTATGCAGGTACCGCTGATTGGCATGCGATCGCCGAGCTGAAGCAGGCCGTGCCCGAGATCCCAGTGCTGGGCAACGGCGACATCTGGGAAGCCGCCGACGCGGTGCGGATGATGCGCGAAACCGGCTGCGACGGCGTAGTGGTGGGGCGCGGCTGCCTGGGCCGGCCGTGGCTGTTCCGCGACCTGGTGGATGCAATGAGCGGCCGCCCGGTGCAACCCGCGCCGGCGTTGGGCGAGGCGTGCACGGTGATGGCCGAGCACGCTCGCCTGCTGGTGGCGCACCACGGCGAGAACCTGGCGATGCGCGACTTCCGAAAGCACACGTCGTGGTACTTCACCGGGTACCCGGTGGGTGGCGAGGTGCGCCGCCGGTTCAGCAACGTCAGCACGTTGATGGAACTCGACGACCTGATCGCCACGCTCGACCCCACCACGATGCTCGTGGAGGGTGGCGAACGCATCCGCCGCGGCCACACGAACGGCCCGATCCGCGTGGCCCTGCCGGACGGCTACCTACAGCACCTCGACGACCTCACCGTGCCCGACGACGCAGCCGAGATGGCGGTCAGCGGTGGCTGAGCAACCGCGCCCCACGATCATCCTCGCCAGCGGTTCGCCGCGCCGGCGCGAACTCCTCGAACAGCTGGGCCTGTCGCTCACGATCATCTTGCCCGACGTCGACGAGACACCGCACGACGCGGAAGACCCCGTCGCCTATGTGCGCCGGCTCGCGATCGCCAAGGCGTTCGCGGTCGACGCCCCCGCCGACGCGCTGGTGATCGCCGCCGACACCACGGTCGACCTCGACGGCGAGATCCTCGCCAAGCCCGACGACGCGGCCCACGCCACGGAGATGCTGCGCCGCCTGTCGGCCCGCACCCACCGCGTGCACACCGGCGTGGCGGTGCGCCTCGGCGATACGCACGCGGCAGAGGTGGTCACCAGCCTGGTCACGTTCACCTCGCTGACCCCGGCGATGATCGAGTGGTACGTCGCCACCGGCGAGCCGATCGACAAGGCGGGCGCCTACGCGGTGCAAGGCGCCGGGGGAGTGTTCGTGCAGCGGGTGCGTGGCAGCGTGAGCAACGTGGTGGGCCTGCCGTTGCACGCGGTGGTGCGCCTGGCGAGCGAGCTCGGCGTCACCCTGGTGGGCTGAACGGCCACGTCGCCACGACCACGCCGTCCACGCGCAGTTCCGCCGTTGCCACGCCGTCGGGCAGCAGCAGGCCCACCGCCGGGCCGGGCAGGCTTCTTCCGTACCCGATCAACTGGTTGACGAGCGGGTACGCCTGCGGCGCGATCGCCGGGTCGGCGAACGTGAGCACGAGGAACGCCTGGCCGACCGTCGCGTCATCGACCAACGCGGCCAGGAACGTGCTGCTACCCCATTGCAGCGGCACCAGCACGGGCAGCGGCACCTCCATCAGATAACTGCAGCCCCTGCCGATGGCGGTCTCGGCGCAGAGCTCAAGCGCGAACGGATCTCGCCAGGTGGCGGTCAGCGAGTAGGCGTCGCCCTCGGCGGTGGTGCCGACGTCCAGTACCACGTCCGCGTCGATCGAGCTGTCGAGCGGGTTCGGCGTGTTCGTGGCGGCAGTCGCGACCTCGTCCCACTCGTCGTCGGTGGCCGGTCGGATGGAGTCGGCGAGGGCGAGCGTGGCCAACTCGTCGTCGGGGCCGATCACGAGGATCAGCCGGCCGCCCTCCACCCAGGCCAGCAGCGTGCCCGTGCCCGAGCCCAGCAGGTCGGGCGTCACGCCGTCGCCCACCACCCACCCGGTGGTGCCGCGCACCGTGCGCTCGTGCCCCTGCGGCATCAGGAAGTGCAGCATCGGCAACATCGTCTCGTGCGCGGCTGGCACCGAGGCCAGCGTGTAGCGACCCGCGGCGGCCGCGTACTGAACGAACACCAGGTTGGTGGACGGGATCGCCGACTCGCCGGGGGTGAGCACCGCATCCAGTGCGGCGCCGTACTCGGCGATGCTGCCCACCGGGCGCATGTCGGCCAGCGCCCGGTCGTCGGTGATCGTGGGTACCCCATCACGGATGGCCACGGTCTCGGCGAAGCGCAGGCTGGCGTCGCGACCCAGGTCGTACGTGCGCACCGAAAACGTGCGGCCATCGACCGGCCCGAACACGATGACCGTCTCGTTGCCGTAGGTGTCGATGGAGGCCGGGGTGCCTTGCACCTGCGCGTCGGGGGTGCCGATCGGCCCCGGTTCGTCGATGCTGCCGCGCGGTGCCGACCAGAAACCGGCCCAGCGGCCCGATTCCTCGCCGCTGAGCGTGAAGTGGGCGTTCGGCGCGGCGAACACGTACCCGGTGAGGTTGCGCAACGGCGACGGTGTGGCCCCGCCATCGGCACTCACCGCACCCAACCCGGCCGACGACACCGTGCCGGGGGGCTCGGCGAACACGAGGTGACCGTCGAGAGTGGACAACTGCCGCCGCAGGGGCGGAAACGAGAGCACTCGACCCGGGCGCTCGACGGCCCGCAGCGGAGGCAGGGCCACCGCCACCAGCACGGCCGCCAGCAACAGCGCCAGCACCCCCATCGTCACGCTCGGTACGGCCGAGCGGTGAGGGGTGTGGGGCTGATCGATCGGAGCGGCGAGACCTTCCGCCGCCGGCCCGCCGAACGCGGTGGGGTCGGCGTCGATCAACTCGATCACCTCGAACGCGGGGCGGCCGGCGTCGCTCACTCGGGCAGTGTGCCACGAACTTCTCCGTTAGCACTCTCATGTCGCGGTTGCTAACGGGCCTGCGGTGCGCGTAACCTGGCACTCACCCCGGTCGAGTGCTAACCCACCCGCCGGTTCACCGATCCACCAACGAGTGCTCTTGCCAACGGAGGCCGCACCCATGAATCTCAAGCCCCTCGATGACCGCATCGTCGTTCTGCCCAATGAGGCCGAGAAGACCACTGCGTCGGGTCTCGTGATCCCCGACACCGCCAAGGAGAAGCCGCAGCAGGGCGAAGTCCTCGCTGTCGGCCCCGGCCGCTGGAGCGACGACAAGGGCACTCACGCCGCGCTCGACATCAAGGTCGGCGACACCGTGCTGTACAGCAAGTACGGCGGCACCGAAGTCACTGTCGACGGCAAGGATCTGCTGATCCTCACCAGCCGTGACGTCCTCGCCATCGTGGCGAAGTGAGCTGACACCACATGGCTAAGCAACTCAAGTTCCACGACGAGGCGCGTCGCGCGCTCGAGGCCGGGGTGAACAAGTTGGCCGACACGGTCAAGGTCACCCTCGGGCCGAAGGGCCGCAACGTCGTGCTCGACAAGAAGTTCGGCGCACCCACCATCACCAACGACGGTGTGTCCATCGCGAAGGACGTCGAGCTCGACGATCCGTTCGAGAACATGGGCGCGCAGCTGGTG
Organism: Actinomycetota bacterium; assembly: GCA_030645495.1. GTDB lineage: Bacteria > Actinomycetota > Acidimicrobiia > Acidimicrobiales > Ilumatobacteraceae > UBA668. The sequence continues at coordinate 1,689 of JAUSLV010000013.1, read as the reverse complement.
AAGGAAGACGCCACCAAGACCAACGACGTGGCCGGCGACGGCACCACCACCGCCACCGTGCTCGCACAGGCGATGGTGAATCACGGCATGCGCAACGTCACCGCCGGCGCCAACCCGATGGGCCTGAAGAAGGGCATCGAGAAGGCTGTCGCCGCTGCCGTCGAAAGCATCAAGAGTCAGGCCAAGAAGGTCACCGAGAAGGATCAGATCGCCGCGGTCGCCACGATCTCGGCCGCCGATGCCAGCATCGGCGAGGTCATCGCCACCGCGATCGACAAGGTCGGCAAGGACGGCGTGGTCACGGTGGAGGAGAGCAACACCTTCGGCACCGAGCTCGAGTTCACCGAGGGCATGCAGTTCGACAAGGGCTACCTCTCGCCGTACTTCGTCACCGACCCCGAGCGCCAGGAAGCGATCCTCGAGGACGCGTACATCCTGTTCAACAGCGGCAAGATCTCCACGGTGCAGGCCATGTTGCCGGCGCTCGAGACGGTCATGAAGACCGGCAAGCCGCTGCTGATCATCGCCGAAGACATCGACGGCGAGGCCCTGGCCACGCTGGTCGTCAACAAGATCCGTGGCACGTTCAACAGCTCGGCCGTCAAGGCCCCCGGCTTCGGCGATCGCCGCAAGGCGATGCTGCAAGACATGGCCGTCCTCACCGGCGGTCAGGTCATCAGCGAGGAAGTCGGCCTCAAGCTCGAGAACCTCACGCTCGATCTGCTCGGCAAGGCCAAGCGGATCATCATCACCAAGGACAACACCACCATCGTCGATGGTGCGGGTTCGCACGATGATGTCACCGGCCGCGTCAACCAGATCAAGGCCGAGATCGACAACACCGACAGCGACTGGGACCGTGAGAAGCTGCAAGAGCGTCTGGCCAAGCTGGCCGGCGGCGTTGCAGTCATCAAGGTCGGCGCTGCCACCGAGGTCGAGCTCAAGGAGAAGAAGCACCGCATCGAGGACGCCGTCTCGGCAACACGTGCGGCGATCGAGGAAGGCGTGGTCGCCGGTGGCGGCACCGCTCTCGTTCGTGCTCGCGCCGCGGTGAAGGCCGTGGTCGACGCGCTGGAAGGCGACGAGCAGACCGGTGCCCGCACCGTCTGGGAATCGCTGACCGCTCCGGCCAAGCTGATCGCCGAGAACGCCGGCCTCGAAGGCGCCGTCACCACCCAGCAGGTGGAGGCGGCCAAGGGCAACATCGGCCTCAACGCGGCAACCGGCGAGATGGTCGATCTGGTCAAGGCCGGCATCATCGACCCGGCCAAGGTCACCCGTGCGGCGCTGCAGAACGCAGCGTCGATCGCGGCCCTCGTGCTCACCACCGAGTGCCTGGTCGCCGACAAGCCCGAGAAGAACGCGGGCGGCGGCGGCGGGATGCCCGGCGGCATGGGTGGCGGCATGCCCGGCATGGGCATGATGTGACCCTGTTTGCCCGAGCGTCTCGCTGAGACGAGTTCGTCGAACGACCCCGGTGGCGCGAGCCCCGGGGTCGTTTGCGCTTTTCGGGTGTGCATGGCCCGGGCCGGTGCCGGGCCGCACGGCGGTATGAACCGGCCGGGGTTTTGCATCAAGTCCTCTGAGAATGCTGAGAGGATTCGGAGATGCCCAGAAAGAGGGAGTACACGGTCGAGTTCAAGGACCAGGCGGTGAGGTTCGTGCTCGAGGAGATTGAGCCGGATGAGT
>JAUSLV010000012.1 GCA_030645495.1 Actinomycetota bacterium | reverse complement strand
TCGACAAGGTCGAACTCCTCGACGAGGGTGTCAGCGAACTCCACGAACATCTCCGCAACGCGCTCCGCGGTCACTGTGCTCATCGTCCCACTCCCCTCACCCACGCCCGGATCACCGCCGGTCCGCCTCAAGGCTGAGCGTACGGGCAACGACGTCCCGGCTTACCGCTCCCAGTGTACGGTCTTCGGAATAGGCATGGGCCCGCAGCCGGGCAAGGGCCTCCGTCAGGGGTACCCCCAGCTGGACCATCACCATCCCCTGCGCCTGGTACACCGCGAACCGCGATTCCAGTACGGCATCCACTCCCGGCGGGATGCCCGAAGCGCCGGCTACCTCCTGGCCGTCCAGCAACGTCTCGGTCGCGAGATCGGCCAGGCTCAGCGCCACGGCGAGCGTCTCATCCGAAATTCGGCCGGGCTCCGCCCGGTAGATGCCCAGCACACCCAATCGGGCTGATCCGACGAACAGGGGGAAGGCGAACGCGGCTCGCATGCCGTGCGCCCCGACCGCAGCGCAGTAGCCGGGCCATCTCTGCGCCCCCCCAGCCTGCAAGTCGGTCACGAGGACGGGCGCGCGCGTCTCGAAAGCGTCCCAACCCGGTCCCTCGCCGAGGAGAAATTGCAGTTCCTCGACCACGCCACTCGCCCTGTCGAGAGCGGCCACGATCCCCGAGGGACCCTGCGCTGTCATCAGGCTTACCGCGACAGCCTGTGCGGGCAGGATCCGCGCAGCCACCCGGCAGACTTGCTTGAGCGCGAGTGCCGTCCCGGCCGGATCGTCGCTCCGAGTCGGCTCGAGTTCGATCAAGGCCCGGACCTGATCGGGCGGGCCTAGGAAGTCGTCCTGGCGAAAGTCGTCCTGGCGAAAGTCGTCCTTCATCGCGCACTCTCCCACGGGTGAGGCACTGCCGAGGACCGGAGCAGGCGCATTAACGAATGCTGACTCCAGCGTACGGACACGGGAGCCGAGTTGCCCAGTATGGACCGGACCCAGCGCCACCACCAGACCGAAGCTTGGCGAGATCCCAGCCCCTTGGCACAAAGGCTTCTCGAGGCCGTCGTGTTGCGCTGCCCTCGGCCACCGGATACCTTTGAAGCGTACCCCGGACCCGGTAGCGCGTCGTTGATCTCGATGCTCATGGGAGCCGGGGTCTTCGCGTTCTGGGAGGTTCGCCGACGTCGGGTGCGCTCCCCCAGCCGGAGGGAGCAGTCGTGGACGTTGTAGGGGTTCAACGATGACCGACTTGATGGCTGAACGCGTCGCAGAGGTGTTCGTCGAATTCGCGGACACATTGGTCGAGGACTTCGACCTGATCGACTTCCTCCACATGCTCACCAGCCGGGCCTCGGAACTCGTGGGGACAGCCGATGCCGGACTCCTGCTCGCGGATCCGACGGGGCGCCTGCAGTTCATGGCAGCCTCCGACGAGCGAGCCGAATTGCTGGAGCTGTTCCAGGTGCAGTCCCAGGAGGGCCCGTGCCAGGACTGCTTCCGGATAGGCACCCCGGTGATCAACGCCGACCTTCTGGAGGCGACGGATCGCTGGCCACAATTCGCCCCTCGGGCCGTGGCTGCGGGGTTCCGTTCGGTGCATGCCTTTCCCCTGCGCCTGCGCCACGAGGTGATAGGGGCCTTGAACCTGTTCGGCACCGATGTCGGCGCGATGACCCCCGGTGAGGTCCGGATCGTGCAGTCGCTCGCCGACGTCGCCACGATCGGACTGCTGCAGGAACGCGCTATCCGTCGCAGCGAAGACCTCACCGAGCAGCTGCAAGGAGCGTTGACCACTCGCACGATCATCGAGCAGGCCAAGGGTGCGATCGCACAGAGTCGCGGCTGCAGCATCGATGAAGCCTTCGTGGTCCTTCGCAACTACTGCCGCAGGCACAATCTGGGACTGAGCACGGTGGCTCAGGCCACCGTGACCGACTCCATGGGGATCGCCGGTCTGACATTGATCTGATTGGTGACTCATGAATGATGACGCGTTCGTCGAACGGAGGCTTGGGCAAGGACGCCGTTCCGGAGATGTCCGGGCGTCCCGCATGATGCTCGACATGGTTCGCTTCATCATGACGCGGCCCAGCGGCGACCAGATCGCCCAGCACCTCGTGTTCAAGGTCCTGACCGCGCACGCCCCTCGCGCCGCGGTCATTTCTCGGGTGAGCGGTGCAGGGACACTCCGTGCAGTGGGTTCCTTTGGCCTGGAGGGTCGCAGTCTCGACCCATACAGGCGACTATCGCTCTGGACCAGTTCGCCGATGAGCGATGCCTTCCGCACTGGCGGACCCGTCATTCTCGCCACGGCTGACGCGGTCCTTCATGCATACCCCGACCACTTATCCGCGAATGAGCCGACCGAAACGTTCGCTGCCTGGCCGCTGTCCTTGCCGGTGCAACGTGTTGGAGCGGTTCAGATCTCGTTTGCGCGGCCACCTGATCCGAATGCCCTGTATACCGACGTTTCCGCGATCGCTGCGATCCTGGCCCTCTACGTGTCACTGATGGAGGCGCCTGATGTGGATCCTCAGGACCGCGCGGCAGCCTCGGGCCCAGTTGTGCGAACCGATGCGGATGGCCGTCCAGACGCTGAACACCCGGGAGGCCGCCGCAACGTGCCCTTGGTTCTCACTCGCCGGCAACTGTGGATCGTTGAGTTGCTGGCCGACGGCCTGACCAACGTGCAGATCGCCAAGCGTGTGAAGTTCAGTGAGTCCACGGTGCGTCAGGAGACCATGGTCATCTATCGCTACTTCGGAGTCTCGGGACGCGAGGCGGCGGTGTGGCAAGCCCGCAAGCGCGGGATGCTGGGCGTGACGGGGGATCAGACGGCGATGGCAACCCCGGCGACGAACGTCAGACGGGATGGTGGAACCGGCGTCATCGGCTCCGGGATTTGAGATCGCGCCTTAGCGCGCCTAGGGGCACGGTTTCGTCAGGCTTCGCACGCCCTTGATGTCGCCGGCTCCCAGCCTGACCTGGTCTGTAACGGTCGGGTACATGACGCTTCTCGAGCTGCGCAGATGCGCCAGTCCGAGCGCATGCCCCAGTTCGTGCAGGTACAGACTGCGCACCGCGCGGGTGCTCGCCCGCACGACATGGTCGATGCGGAAGACAGCGTTCGCCGTGACGATCTCCCTGGCAGCGGCGATCACCGCTGACGGGCCGCCTTGGCCCACCGTTGCGCCGCCCAGCAACCGCGAACTACCGTCGGCAATGAACGACAGATAGATGTGTCGCTCGGGCGGGACGTATCCGTCCGCCCTCGTGAGCGAAAAGGTGCTCTCGTCATAGACAAGTGCTGCCTCGCCGGCGTACCTGAATTCAAGACCCGAAGCGCGATTCCACTGGGCCAGGGCCCACCGCAGATTCGCCAGTTGTCGGGCCGCCGCTGCCTTGCTGAGGCCGCTCGTGTCAACGTTCCACGCGATTGGGTCAGGACAGGACGCCCAACCGCTGTTATTGAGAGCCGGCTCGTCGGCGAATATGGACACGCCGCCCGAAGGCTCAGCACCGTGACGGTCGAGGACCGCCGCCAACACGACATCCGGGTGGCTGGTCGAAGGGGCTTGCAGCCCTACGACTCCGACGGCAGCCAAGACAGCTGCGAATGCCACGGTCCCCACCGTGCGTACCGCTGACCACATTGCGAACTCCTTGTGCTCGCAGTGTGTCACGAACGGTCATGACCGGTCATTGACCGGACAAATCTCCAACAGAAGGCCCTCCCGAGCGGCGGGTGCACCAGGCGATCACGTCGCGCTGCTGTCCGGGGTAGCCGGCTTGGTCGGGAACTGGGTTGGCCACGGACCGGAGCGGGTACCTAGTGCAGGACGGTGGCCGTAGCCACGAACCTGGAGGCACCAATGGCGCAGATCCCAGCAGGCATAGCGGACATATCGGCCCCTCCCCAGGAGGCTGGGCCGAACGCCGGACCGGAACGTCACGCGGTCCCCGACGGGTCGCGGCAAGCCGGCAACGCGGCGTCAACGAGTCCCGGGGGCGGCGAGATGGGCATTGCGCCCATCTCCGACACCAACAGGAACACGAACCTCGACCGGGCCCGCGAGCAGCACAGATGCGCTGCCCCACAATCCGCGGGCGACGGCGACGGCCCCGGCCAGGCAGTGCCGCCACCCGATCCGGAGACCGTCCAGAACTACGAGAGTGAGGGCGGCGCTGATCGTGACGGGCCTGTCGTGATCACCTGAGTGCGCACAGCACCCTAAGAGGCGGCGAGTCCGTCCAGCAGCGTGGTGCCCAACCGATCCACGGACCGGCCGGTGGCGGACAGCACGACAGCGCCCGAACCGCGTTCGCGATCGAGGCCTATCCACGACGAGAACCCACCCGTGCGGCCGTTGTGCCAGGTGAGAGTGCCGTTCTTGCGGGGGACCGTCATCCATGCGGCGCCGATGCTCGCTGGTCCACGGATCGCGAACTCGTCCCCTGCGGGAGTATCCGGGCAACGCTCCCGCACCGAGGTCCTGCACGGCGTACGGCGCGTATGTCCCATCCATGCCGGGCGACTCCGGTGGCACTCGCCTGCACAAGGAGTTCCGAAAGGGTGTCACCGTAGGGGTTCGTCCCATGCCTCCACAGGTCCCACGTGCGTCGTGATGCGCTGATGCCCTTGGGGAGTCGGGGCAATCCCGAGCAGTGGATGGCCAGCTCCGAGACGGCGATCGATCCGATCTCGAAGTCGTCCTCCGGCGCCGCGCCAATTGCCGGCGGCATCGGCCAACCACGCCTGCAGGCTGCTCGAATCTCCGCGCACGGTCACCTCCCCGCTTCGAGGGCGCGGACCATGCGTGCCGAGGCCACCGTGCGGTATGCGGACTCGATCAGCTCGGCCACCTCCACCCAGTCGACATCGGGCACATCGAGGTCGCACGCGAGCCGGTCGGGATAGTAGGGAGGGATGAAGAAGCGTCCATCAGCCCTGAGCCCATCGTCATCATCGGGATCGACGCGGAAGATGATCGAATGCGGATGAGAAGGACCCGCCCCATAGACCGCGAACACTTGCCTGGATCCGGCCCGGAAGTTGGGTCGGCCGTGCGACTCGAACTCCACCACCGCGGGCAAGGCAGTGCAGCACGCCCGGACGCGGGCCAGCAGCGGATCCGCGTCGTCGTACGTGCGTGGGTGGGCCATCCGTCCATCCTCCCTCCCCGGCGCGATCTCGCCAGCACGGTTTCGCGGGTGCAGACGAGCGCCATGGTGTGCGCATGACGATCGTGTGTTCGGCATACGCACGACTGGGCTAGCATCTCCGGATGACCGACAATTCCGCGCCTGACCGGCCTGCGGAATTCGTCCAGTCCCTCGAACGGGGCCTCGCCGTCATCCGGGCCTTCTCCCGTGACCGGCCCCGGCTGACCCTGTCAGATGTCGCCCGCGAGACGGGGATGACTCGTGCCGCCGCTCGTCGCTTCCTGATCACGCTGGAGTCGCTGGGCTACGTGTCGTCGGATGGCCGCCTGTTCTCGCTGCGACCCAGTGTCCTGCAGCTCGGATACGCCTACCTTTCCTCCTTCTCCCTCGCCGAGATCGCCCAGGACCACCTTGAGAAGCTCGCCGAGGCTCTCCACGAGTCCTGCTCCGCTTCCGTTCTTGACGGCGAGGACATCGTCTACGTCGCGCGCGCATCGACCAATCGGATCATGACCATCGGCCTGTCCGTGGGCGCACGGCTCCCCGCCTACTGCACATCGATGGGACGTGTTCTCCTCGCTGAGCTGGACGAGGCGGCCATTGCCTCCTACTTCGCGACGGCGAACCTTGCCGCCCGCACGGATCGCACCATCACGGACCGCGACGAGTTGCGTGCCGAGCTCATTCGCGTGCGTGAGCAAGGGTGGTGCCTGCTCGACCAGGAACTCGAGGACGGGGTGCGGTCAGTGGCGATTCCCGTCCGGGACGCGAGCGGTCGGGTCGTGGCGGCGATCAATGCGTCTGCCCATGCAACGCGGGTGACCATCGAGACGTTGCGCGAGGAGGTCCTCCCCCGGCTCCAGGGGTGTGCCGTGCAGATTGACCTCGATCTTGCTGGCCGTCAGTACTAGCGAGACGGGCCTCTAGAGCCGTTCGATCACCATCGCGGCACCCTGCCCGACGCCGATGCACAGTGAGGCGACGCCGTAGCGCCCGCCCGTCCGCTCGAGATGCCCGAGCAGCGAGATGACGATGCGTGAACCACTGGAACCGAGCGGATGGCCGAGCGCGATGGCTCCTCCACTTGGGTTGAGTCGCTCTCGGTCGACCCCAAGCTCCTTCTCGCACGAGAGGACCTGCGCCGCAAACGCCTCGTTGATGTCGACTGCATCCATGTCGGCAAGGGAGAGCCCTGCGGCATCCAGTGCCTTGCGGATCGCAGGGACAGGACCGATTCCAAACAGGCTCGGTGCAACGCCGGCCACGGCGTAGCTCACGATGCGCGCCCGCGGCGCGAGTCCGTGCGCGTCTACCGCTCGCTGTCCAGCCACGACGATCGCGGACGCGCCGTCCGAGAGCGGCGAGGAGTTGCCGGCAGTGGAGACACCCTCGCGAGTGAACGCCGGCTTGAGCTTCGCCAGCGACTCGATCGTTGTTCCCGGGCGGACAGTCTCGTCGCGCGTGAAATCACCGGACTTGGTCGGGACGGAAACGATGTCGTTGTCGAAATCCCCGCGATCCCACGCTGCGGCCGTCAAAGCCTGAGACCGGACGGCATACTCGTCGGCCGCGTCACGCGTGATGCCATACAGAGCAGCGAGCTTCTCGGTGCACTCGCCGAGCCCGAGAGTCGCATCGCCTCCGTCGAGTTCCTTCATCCGGGGGTTGACCAGGCGCCATCCCAGTGCCGTGTCGAAGACCTCGCCAGGCTTCGCCCACGCACGAGCGGGCTTGGCCGTGACCCAGGGCGCACGAGTCATCGATTCAGCGCCCCCGGCCACGGAGAGTGCCGTGTCGCCGGCGCGGATCGACTGCGCAGCGCTGGCGATCGCCTGGAGGCCCGAGGCGCAGAGCCTGTTCACGGTGTATCCCGGGACGGAGTCGGGCAATCCGGAGAGGAGAACGGCCATCCGGGCGACGTTGCGGTTGTCCTCGCCGGCCTGGTTGGCGGCCCCCATGACGACATCGTCGATGCGATCAGCGGGGATGCCCGTGCGCCTGACCACCTCACCCACGACGAGCGCGGCGAGGTCGTCACCGCGAACCTCGGCGAGTGCACCGCCGTACTTGCCGACAGGGGTGCGTACGCCCCCGATGAGGAAGGCCTCGTTCACCATGAGATGCGCATTCGTGCTCCAGACTCAGATGTTCGCATAGCGACCAAGCGTGCGGTCAGCGTACACTCGCTGTGCTGGCGGCACAACCTCCCTCAGCCAGCGCGGCACCGTGGGTCGGCGGGTGGCTAGAGTCCGAGCATCGCCCGCGACCGTGTGAGGGGAGCGTGCATGTCGAGCGCTCTCGTCACGACCAAGCTCGCCGCGCCGCACGTGCGCGGCGCCCTTGTCCCCCGCCCAAGGTTGACGGCACTCATGGACGCTGGCGCTGAGGCGACCCTCACCCTCGTCTCGGCTCCCGCCGGGTTCGGCAAGACCACCGTCCTCGCCGCCTGGCTGACGCGCTCGTCGACCGAACCGCGCAGGGCGGTGTTCGTCTCGCTCGACGAGTCCGACAGCCACGCTGCATCGTTCTGGCTGTACGCAGTGACGGCGCTGAACTCCGTCGCGCCGGGCCTGGGAGCCGGTGCCCTCCAGCTGCTTGCAGCAGGCCAGCCCGCGACCCGCGCGATGCTGACCGCGGTTCTCAACGAGGTCGGTGACCTGCCCAACGAGGTGGACCTGATCCTCGATGACTACCACCTCGCCGACAGCCCTGAGGTGGCGGAGGGGATGACGTTCCTGCTCGAGCGCCGGCCAATGAACCTGCACGTCGTGCTCAGCACGCGCGCAGACCCCAACCTCCCGCTCGCGCGGTTGCGTGCTCGGGGCGAGCTCGTCGAGATTCGCGCCCGCGACCTGCGCTTCACCGTCGACGAGACTGCTTCCTACCTCGCTGACGTCGGCGGCCTGGTCGTCGCGCCGGCCGGGGTGTCGGTCCTCGAGTCCCGGACCGAGGGGTGGGCGGCAGCGTTGCAGCTGGCATCCCTGTCGATGCAGGGCCGCGACGACGTCGGTGGCTTCATCGCCGGTTTCGCCGGGACCGATCGCCACGTCGTCGACTACCTCGCGGACGAGGTCCTTTCCCGACAGTCCGACGAGGTCCGCGACTTCCTGGAGCGGACGTCCATCCTCGAGCTGCTCGGCGGCGACCTGTGTGACGCCGTCCTCGATCGGACGGGGAGCCGGGCGATGCTCGAGAGGCTGGAGCGCGCGAACCTGTTCCTTGTGCCATTGGACGATCAGCGCACGTGGTTCCGCTACCACCATCTGTTCGCCGACGTCCTTCGATCGCACCTTCTCAGTGAGCGCGCCGAGCTCGTTCCCGGGCTGCATCTGCGCGCCAGCCGCTGGTACGACGTCGCCGGAGAGCCTGTCCCTGCCGTGCGGCACGCGCTTGCCGCAGGAGATGTGGACAGGGCTGCCGACCTCGTCGAGGCGGCCACCCCCGCCATGCGGCGCTCTCGGCAGGAGGCCACCCTCCGACGCTGGCTCGATGACGTGCCGGACGAGGTCGTCCAGCGGCGCCCGGTCCTCGCCCTCGCCTTCGTCGGAGCCTTGATGTCCGGCAACGAGTTCGGCGACGTCGGAAGGCGGCTGCGCGAGATCGAGCGCCACCTGCCTGCCATCCACGCGCGCCTGGCAAGGGGCGGAGACTCACCAGAAGGACCGGGCAGCCAGGTCGACGCGATCGACATGAGCGAGCTGGCCAGGGTTCCTGCTGCCATCGAGATGTACTGGGCCGGCCTGTCCCTGGTATCCGGGGATTTCCCCGCGACGCACCGCCACGCCCAACTGGCGATCGACACCGCCACCGCCGAAGACGACGTCGTCCCGGCAGGGGCGGCCGGCCTGTCCGGCCTCGCACACTGGGCCTGCGGGGAACTCGACGCGGCACGCAGCTCCTACGTGACGTGCATCGGCGGGCTTCGCCGCGCCCACCATGTCTCCGACGCACTCGGGTGCTACCTCACCGTGGCTGACATCCAAGTGGCCCAAGGTCGACTGCGCGAAGCTGACGCGACGTACGGCGAGGCCATGGCCGTCGCCACCTCCACGACGGGCGAGTCGCCGCGCGGTACGGCGGACATTCACGTCGCCTACGGACGGGTGGCCCTGGAACGCGGCGACCTCAAGAGGGCACGGGATCAACTGGCAGCAGCCCGAGGCCTGGGCGAGGATCGCGGCCTTCCGTCGTACGCGTACCGGTCGCGTGCGGTCGCAGCGATGCTCGCGGAGGTCGAGGGGGACGTCCCCGGTGCCCTCGAGCTCGTGCTGCAAGCACAGCAGGTCTACCTCGGTGACTTCTCGCCGAATGTACGGCCGCTGCACGCCGCGGCCGCCCGTCTCCACATCCAGCTTGGCGACCTTGACTCGGCTGAGCGATGGGCCCGCAACCACGACGTGAACGCGTCACAGGACCTTTCGTACCTGCGTGAGTACGAGCACGTGACCCTCGCCGAGGCCACGATCGCCCGCGGCAGGCACCTAGCCGACGAGTCCACCCTCGCCGAGGCCGACCGACTCCTGCTGCGGCTGCTTGACGCCGCGACGGCGGGGTGCCGGGACGCCACGGTGATCGAGGTTCTCCTCCTCCAGGCGCTGGCGTCCTACGCCCGCGACGACGCGCCCACGGCTCTGGCGCATCTTGACCGGGCCGTGCGACTGGCTGAACCGGAAGGGCAGGTATATGCCTTTGCCCGGCAAGGCCCGCTTGTCTTGCCACTCATGGAGTCACTTGCCGACAGCCCCGCTGGCGTTCCGTACACCCACGTCTTGGTTGCAGCCTGCATCCATCGGGTGGCCGGCACGCGCACCGATCGTGGTGTTACGCCACAACAGCCGGCCGGGTCGAGCGGCCTCGCCGAGCAATTGAGTGCCCGCGAGCTCGAGGTCCTGCACCTACTCGACACCGAGCTCGACGGCCCCGAGATCGCCCAGCGCATGTTCGTGTCGATCAACACGCTTCGCACGCACACCAAGAGCATCTACTCCAAGCTCGGTGTGAACAACAGGCACGCCGCTGTGCGCCGAGGCCGCGAGCTAGGACTTGCGACGGGCCCCTGAGACCCACTCGCCATCGCTCTCCATCGCGCGAACCGAGACGATGGTGACCCCAAGGTCGCGCAGCCGGGCGAGGATGCCGTGCAGCTGTGCCTGGTCGCTGACCGGGCCCGTGAGGGTGCACGTTCCGTCTTCGTGGCGAGCGATGGTGAGCTCCTCGAACCAGCTCGACCAGCGCTCGTCAAGGTGCCCGACCACGCGCATCTGGTAGGTCCGGCGGTCGACGGAGGTCACGACGACGCTCCCGCGGGTACGGCATTATGGCTGGCGCGGACCGACCGACTGCGCCGTCCGTGACCGTCCTGGCGGCGGATGAGCCACTCCGCCACGGCCAGGTTGATGAACCACGCGGATCCCATGGCCAGGTCGCCTTCCAGGGCGCCCTTGCCGAACAACGCCTCGCCAAAGCCGCCGGTGAACGCCTGCGTCCCGGCGGCCAGTCCGATGGCGTAGGCGCGGATCATCCACGCGCGGTGCCCCACGACGTCACGGCGCCGAATGGCGGTGATGCCGAGCACCAGGCACATGGCCATCGCGGAAGCGAACACCAGGCGCAGTACGTAGAGCAGGGAGCCGGTTCCGGGCTTCGCCGCGTAGAGAAGCGTCATCCAGAGCGCCGATCCGGCGACGAGCAGGCCCGCAACGGCCAGCACCCGACCGGCACGGCGGTGCCAGCCAGGGTGGTGACGGCGGAATCGCGGCACGAACTGGAAGGCACCGACCACGAGGAACAGGCAGGCGCCCACGACGTGGACCAAGAGGGGAAGTGGGAAACCGGCGAACCGGTCGTCGGCCGGGATCAGCTCGGGGCCGCCCATCAGCTGGACCACCCGGAACGCGCCGGCCAGAAGCGGGATGGCGCTGAGCATCAGCAGGGCGACCGGCACTGGCCAGCTCCGCCGCCGGGACTGCCGGGGCGATTGCCCCGGCAGTTCTGAAGTCCGACGAGTGGCCATCAGACGGTCGCGTGCTCGAAGCGGGTGGACTTCGTGGCGGTATCGGCGGAGTCGGAGCGCGGGTTGCGCCATAGGGAGAGGCCCAGCCCGATGAGGGCGACGCCGACCGGGACGGCCATCGGCCGGTTGAACGCCTCGGGCAGGACTGCCAGCGAGGCTGTCGCAATGGTGCCCACAGCCAGGAGTGCCGCCGCCCACCGAGCCAGAATGCGCGCCCGGAACAGGGTGATACCGAAGATGAGCCCGCCGACCATGTAGCCGACGCCGGTGACTGCGAGGACGGTCTTCATCGAGCCGATGTCTCCGGTGGTGCTGCCTCCAGCAGCCGCACCGAGGAGGTCGTTGACGTAGCCCGGCGCGAGGTTCACCAGGCCCGGCAGGACATAGGCCGAGATGACCTCGGTGGCAAACATGAGGAGGTAGCCGACGCCGAAGAGCAGGTAGCCGATGAGGCCAGGCACGCCGACCTGCCGTACTTGACGCAGGTACATGCCGGTGATGCCGACGAGCGCCAGCGCCCCCATGAGCACCTTCGCCGCGTTGCGCACCAGCCACTCGGTGGTGGCTACCGAGGTCACGTCCATGGGCGGGTGGTTGATCTGAACTGCGATGAAGATGAGGCCCGCGGCGGCGGCGCTGAGGCCGGCAGCCCGGGTGAGGCCGGTGGTGGTGATCGTCATAGCGGACTCCTGGTCCCTAGTGGCCGGGCAGGGTGTCCGGCATGTCAGCGACGGTAGGTATCCACGTGGTGACCGCACATCACCAGATGATGTGACCGAGGTGGTGATTCGGCCATAGGCCTCGAAGCCGACCAGCCCTTCCCGGTCCGGGCGCGGCTAGGGTCACAGCATGAGCATCGCTGACATCGGTCCCCGCCCCCAGGCGTTCGACCTGGAGACCGAGACGCTGGAGAACCCGAACTACCGCACCGTGGCCTGGAGCGGCAAGTACCTGCAGGTCACCCTCATGTCGATCCCGGTCGACGGCGACATCGGCCTCGAGATGCACGGTGACACCGACCAGCTCATTCGGCTCGACCGCGGCCGCGGCCGCGCCCAGATGGGACCCGGCAAGGATGAACTGACCTTCGACCAAGAGGTCACCGACGGCTGGTGCGTCATCGTTCCAGCCGGCAGTTGGCACAACATCACCAACATCGGCGACGAACCCATGCAGGTCTACACCATCTACGCACCGCAGCACCACAAGCCGGGCAAGGTGCACCAGACGAAGGCGATCGCCGATACCGACAAGGACGACGAGCCCGCCGACTGGTCCGTCCAGCCAGGGCCGGTCGCAGACCAGCACGCCTAGGACCGAGCCGGTCCGTCCGCTCGGGGGCGCGACGGGTAGCCGGTGTCGAAGTGCATGTAGTCCAGCACGTCGATGTTCTGCCATATCCAGCCGCGCTCCTCGAACAGCCGCACCGGCAGGGAGCCTTGGCGGATGACCCCCGGGCCGTCCTTGGACCTCGCGAACTCAAGCCCGGGCTGCCAGCACGTGCAGCGCGGGTCGCGCCAGGGGTTCTGAACGGGGTTG
>JAUSLV010000004.1 GCA_030645495.1 Actinomycetota bacterium | reverse complement strand
GCACCGAGCTGGAGACCGATGGCCTGCCGGTCGACGTGGCCGCGGCAGAGGCCTTGATCGCCTCGCTCGTCGGGCCCCGGCCGCGCAACGAGCAGGAGGCCGCAGCAACTCGTGCAGCCCGCGACGCAGCGGTGCTGCAGCACCTGCCGCCCGGCAGCGGCATCGACCTGCGCAGCCCTGCCGACGTGAAGAACCTGCTGCGCCGCCTGGGCATCGACGTGCCCGACACGCGGGCCTGGCGGCTGGAGCAGATGCGCGATGTGCACCCCGTGATCGACGCCCTGCTGCACTGGCGCAAGGCCGAGCGCGTCGCCACCACGTACGGCTACGGCTGGCTGGACGCGAACGTGGCCGGAGGCCGGTTGCGCGGCGCGTGGGGCGGCAGCGACGGCGCCGCCGGGCGGATGACTGCGCAGGCCGGCCTGCACAACCTGCCGGGAGAGCTGCGGCCGGTGGTGCTGGCCGAGCCCGGTCACGTGTTCGTGCGCGCCGACCTCGGGCAGATCGAGCCGCGCGTGCTGGCCGCGGTGTCGGGCGACAGCGGGCTGCGCCGGGCCACGCAGGACGACGACCTGTACGCACCGGTGGCCAAGCGCCTGGGTGTCGAGCGCTCGGTGGCCAAGGTGGCGGTGCTGGCGGCGATGTACGGGCAGACCAGCGGCACAGCCGGCCAGGCCCTGCGCGGGCTGGAAGCCGGCTACCCGGTGGCGATGAAGTACCTCGCCGATGCCGCCCGTTCGGGCGTCGAGGGCCGCGACCTCCGTACGTACGGCGGCCGTCTCATCCGCATGTGGCCGATCGGCGACGACCGCGACCAGCAGGCGGTAGCCGCCGCACGCGGGCGGTATGCGCGCAACGCGATGGTGCAGGGTGCGGCGGCCGAGCTGTTCAAGGTGTGGGCCGTCACAGTGCGCGCCCGTGGGGCAGCCATCGACGCCCGCATCGTGCTGTGCCTGCACGACGAACTGCTGCTGCACGTGCCCATCGAGCATGCGGAGGCAGCGGTGCAGTTGCTGCACGACTGCCTCGGCGAGGCCGCTTTCCGGTGGCAGCCTCGCGAGGCGAACGTGCGGTTCGTGGCCGACGTCAGCGTGGTACGCAGCTGGGCCGACGCCAAGGGCTGATCGCTCACCTCGACGTCGAGGCCCGCCACGCACGCGCCGGCTCAGCCACCATATGTGAAGCCGAGCGGGAGGAACGACGCCTCTCGTGCATCGGGGATGAGCACCGACCCTGCGCTCCCCTGGCCGTACCAGCAGCGTTGCTGCACCGCGAGCTCGCACATCGTGTACCAGGCGTTCGCCGGCGTGCTGAAGTGCTCGCCGTCGACCTCCACGACCAGGTACGGGCTCAGGCCGGCGTCGGTGGTCGGTACGTCGCCCACAACGGGCACCTGCACCTCCAGCGAGTCGCCGGTGGCCACGTCGACGACGAGCAGCGACACGCCCAGAGTCGGGCAGTCGAGCGCAAGCACCAACGTCGAGTCGCCGACCCACGGCCCGGCGAAGCGGGCGTAGCGACCACCGTTGACGCCGCACTCGCCGGGAGCAAACTCGACCTCCGAGTTGTCGGAGAGGTCGAACACCCGGTACCCGCGGCCACCCTCGACGGCGAGGTAGCGGGCGTCAGGGCTGAAGAACAGCGAACCGATGCCGTCGGCCTGGGCGGTCATCAGCACGGTGCCAGGTGCCTCGGGATGGGCGGCATCGAAGACCTTGACGGTCGCGGTTGCGCCGAGGATGGACTGCTGCCCCACGAGCGTCCCGTAGGTCGGGCACTCGCTGCTGACGGTGACGATCCAGTGCCTGTCGAGGCTGACGGCGGCGCGGTGGACACGCGGCGGCAGGGCGATGCCCGTCGCCCCCGCGATGGTCAGCTCGGCCTGGCCGCAGCGGTCGTACAGCGCCAGGACGTCAGGGTCCTCCTCCGGGAGGTCGGGCGCGTCGGCGAAGCGCACCACATAGCCGTAGACGATGTCGCCCACCTCGAAGCGGTAGCCGAACCCGCCCGCCTGCTCTGGGGCATCGCGCCAGCCGTTGAGGACTCGGGCGTCCGTCTGCGCCTCCTGGGCCGCGCGTGAGGCGTCGGAGTCGGGAGTCTCCGTGCGCAGCTCTGCCCCGGTCTTGGGGTCGATGACGTGCTGCAGGTAGTCGGGCGATGCAATGGAGCCCGTCGTGGCGTACACCACGTCCGGGGCTGTCGGGGTGACGACTGTGGTGGGAACTGTGGTGGGATCTGTGGTGGGAACTGTGGTGGGAACTGTGGTCTCGGCCGGCACGACGCGATGATCGTCATCGCCCCGGGTGAACGCGAGGACTCCGGCAGCGAGCAGCACCACTGCACCGCCTCCGGCCGCTGCGGCGCGCACCACCCGCCGGCGGCGGGTGCTGGTCTGCACCCGCGCCAGGCCTTCCGGCGGCGCCGGGCGGCGCAGCTCGCGGCCTGCAGCACGGGCCAAGTCGTCGATGCGGCCGTCGTCGGGATTGTCCGGTCCGTGGTCGTTTCCTTGGTCGCGGCTGTTCATGTCAATCCTCCAGGTGGTCGGCGAGCGCTGCACGCGCTCGCGTGAGATCCGATCGCACCGTCCCTTCGGGGACGGAGAGGATGGATGCCACCTCGGCAACCGAGAGGTCGCCGGCGTAGTGCAGCACCATCACCCGCTGATGACGCTCGGGGAGCCGGCGAACCGCACCCCAGAAGGCCATCGCGTCGGGTGATGGGCCCGCAGTGGCGGGCGCGCCACGTCGTTGCCGCGCGAGGAACGCTGCCTCGGTGCGGCGGCGGCGCCACCAGCTCGTGCAGCCGTTCAGCAGCACCCGGTGGGCCCAGCCCCCCGGACGTTCCAGCCGCTGCACCTTTCCCCAGTGCATCAGCGACTTGATCATCGTGTCCTGCGTCAGGTCTTCCGCAGCCTCGAACGAGCCGAGGAGCGCGGTGGCGACAGCCACCAGGGCGGGGTATTCGACCCGGTAGAAGTCGTCGAACGCGACGAGGACGGCGAGCGCGGGCGTGTGGTCGGTCATGTCGGTGGTGTGTGGGTTGAGTGCAAGTGTTGCATCCATCACCACGACACACGCATGACCAGTGCGTCGCGCTGCAGAGAGCGCGAGAAATCTCAGTCGTCGAGTTTGAGGGCGCTGATGAACACGTCGCCGGGCACCTCCACACGCCCGATCGACTTCATCTTCTTCTTGCCCTCTTTCTGCTTCTCCAGCAGCTTGCGCTTGCGAGTGATGTCGCCGCCGTAGCACTTCGCCAGCACGTCTTTCCGCTTCGCCTTCACGGTCTCGCGGGCGATGATCTTGCCGCCGATGGCCGCCTGGATCGGCACGTCGAACATCTGGCGCGGGATCAGTTCCTTCAGTTTCTCGCACATCCGGTTGCCGTAGGCGAACGCCTTGTCGCGGTGCACGATGGTGCTGAACGCGTCGGCGGCGATGCCGTTCAGCAGCAGATCGACCTTCACCAGGTTGCTGCGCTCGTAGCCGCTGAGCTCGTAGTCGAGGCTGGCGTAGCCCTGCGTGCGGCTCTTCATCTGGTCGAAGAAGTCGACCACCACCTCGGCCAGCGGGATCTTGTAGTGCAGCTCGACTCGCTCGGGCGACAGGTACTCGAGTTTGGTCATGTCGCCGCGGCGCGTCTGGCACAGATCCATGAGGGTGCCGGTGTACTCCTTGGGCGTGATGATGCTCACCCGGAAGTACGGCTCTTCGATGTAGTCGATGCTCTGCGGCATCGGCAGGTCGGCCGGGTTGTCGACCGTCTCGACCTCGCCGTTGGTGCGGTGCACCCGGTACTCCACGCTGGGCGCCGTGGCGATCAGCGACAGGTTGAACTCGCGCTCGAGGCGCTCTTTCACGATTTCCATGTGCAGCAGGCCGAGGAAGCCGCAGCGGAACCCAAACCCGAGCGCACCCGACGATTCGGGCGTGTAGGTGATGCTGGCGTCGTTGAGCTTCAGCTTCTCGAGGCTTTCGCGCATCAGTTCGAAGTCGTCGCCGTCGATCGGGAACAGCCCGCAGAACACCATCGGCTTGGGGTCGCTGTAGCCGTGCAACGGCTCGGTGGCGCCATGGTGGAAGGTGGTGACCGTTTCACCCGAGCGTGCGCCGGCAACTTCCTTGATGCCGGCGATCAGGTAGCCCACCTCGCCGGGGCCGAGCTCGTCGACGGGGGTGGGCACTGGGCGGCGCACACCGACCTCGATCGGCTCTTGCTGGGTGTTGGCCTGCATGAACAGCAGCTTCGACTTGTTGTTGAGCCGGCCGTTCATCACCCGAACGCTGGACACCACGCCGCGGTACTGGTCGTACTGGCTGTCGAAGATCAGCGCCTGCAGGGGCGCGTCGATGTCGCCCTTCGGGGCCGGGATGCGCTCGCAGATCGCGTCGAGCAGGCCGTCGACGCCGGCGCCGCTCTTGGCCGAGATGCGCAGGATCTGCTCGGCGGGAATGCCGAGCACGGTCTCGATCTCCTGCGCGTAGCGATCGGGGTCGGCGGCAGGCAGGTCGATCTTGTTGAGCGCGGCCACGATCTCGAGATCGTGTTCGAGCGCCAGGTAGCAGTTGGCCAGCGTCTGCGCCTCGATGCCCTGGGCGGCATCGACCACCAGCACCACGCCTTCGCACGCGGCGAGGCTGCGGCTGACCTCGTAGCCGAAGTCGACGTGGCCGGGCGTGTCGATGAGGTGGAGGGTGTAGCCCTTCCAGTCGACGCGCACGTTCTGGGCCTTGATCGTGATGCCGCGCTCGCGCTCGAGGTCCATCGAGTCGAGGTACTGGCTGCGCATGTCGCGTGCGTCGACAGCACCAGTCATCTCCAGGATGCGGTCGCTGAGGGTGCTCTTACCGTGATCGATGTGAGCGATGATCGAGAAGTTGCGAATGCGTGCGAGATCCATGGCCAGTCGCCCGATCCTACCGGCGAGATGGCGTCGGCGAGGTTGGGTACCCATGGCCGTCGCTGTTAGCCTTGTGAAGCCGTAATCGGGCGCGTTCGGCGCCCTCAGTGTCAAAGGGTTCATCACGTGGCCAACATCAAGAGTCAGAAGAAGCGCATCCTCACGAACGCCAAGCGCGCCGAGCGCAACAAGGCCGTGAAGAGCGAGCTGAAGACCCGCGTGAAGAACGCCGTGTCGGCTGCCGGCACCGAGACCAACGAAGACTCGCTGCGTCTCGCGGTCAAGCGCCTCGACATGGCTGCCGCCAAGGGCGTCATCCACAAGAACCAGGCCGCTCGCCGCAAGAGCCGCCTGATGAAGAAGATCAACGCCGCCGGCTGAGATCCTCTCACCAGATCTTGGAAGGGCCCGGGCCGAACGCCCGGGCCTTTTCGCGTGCCCAGCCAGCCCCACCCAATCAGGTCAGCGGCGCACCACGGCGCCGCCCAGGCGCGACAAGCGGGCCACCAGCACTTCCATCACCAGGTCTTCGGGCCACTCCTTGGCGCCACGCAGGTCGAGGTCGGCCTGCGCCAGCAGGGCGATCGCGCGGGCCACTGCTCCCCCGCCGATCTTGCGGTACTGGTCGAGCGCCTTACGGGCCGGGAAGCCGGGCTTGATGCCCATCGCCGCCGCCGCCGATGCCTCATCCCGCGCGTTCACCCCATCGAGCGCCAGCAGCTTCGAGTAGTGGCCGTGCAGGATCGACATCACCTGCAGCGGGTGGCGCTCGCCGGCGCGCATCATCCGCTGTAGCAATTGCAGCGCCACCGTGGTGTCGCCACGATCGATCGCGTCGGTGAGATCCCACGGCGGTACT
Source organism: Actinomycetota bacterium (assembly GCA_030645495.1). Taxonomy (GTDB): domain Bacteria; phylum Actinomycetota; class Acidimicrobiia; order Acidimicrobiales; family Ilumatobacteraceae; genus UBA668. Next base: position 119,660 of record JAUSLV010000004.1, on the reverse strand, counting down.
CCCCCGGCGTCGCCGAGGAACGGTGCCACCTCGGCGCTGCGCAACGTGGTGTCGGCCCCGTACGTGGCCAGCAGCGTCTCGAGGATGCCCTGCAGCCGCCCGGCGTCCTCGCCGAGCCAGGTGGTGAGCAACTGCACCGCCTGCGCATCCAGCTTCAGGCCCACCCCACGGATCTGCTCGTCGAACCATCCCGACCGCTCGCGGCCACGGCTGGGCGGCGCGCTGTCGATCGTGGTGCCGCCCGCCTTCTTGATCGCATCGGTGAGCGCCTTGGGCAACCGCCCGCCGCCGGCCACCAACACGAGTTCGGTGCTGGGTAGCGGGTCGCCGAGGTACGCCACCAGTGGTGCGACGTCGTCGGCATTGAAGCGGCCGACGCCGCGAGCCACCACGACCCGCTTGTCGGTGAGGAACGGCGGCGTCTGCGCAGAATCGACCACGCTGCGGAGCTCGAAATCTTCGCCGTCGAAGTCGTCGACCATCATCGTGCGGTCGCCATCGCCAACCAGCTTCTTCACCAGATCGCCGATCGCGGTGAGCATGAGCGACTCGTCGTCGCCGGTGATCAGGTAGCTGGCCATGGTGCATTCAGGATGGCACACCTGGCGGCACCAGGCGCGAGCGCGTGCGCACGTGGACCCACCGGTGCCCGGCGATTCCACCGACGATCAGCCCCCATCCGGCGATGCCCCAACCCGGCGACGGTTCCACCGCGGCTGCCACGCGAGCCACAGTGGCCACCCAGCGGGTGCCCAGCGAGTTCGGCAGCATCAACACGTGCTGCAGCACCCCCGGCAGCGCCGGTGCCACGAGGCCGGAGGGAATGCCGTACAGCATCACCGCCCCGGCCACGGGAACCGCCGCCAGGTTGGCCGGCACCGACACGAGCGGCACGCGGTGGAACACCAACAGGCTGGGCAGCGCCACGCCGACCTGCGCCCCGAGGGTGACGGCCAGCGGCAACCGCAGCCAGAGTGGGCCGGGAAGCCTTGGCACGAACCACGGTGCGACCTGGCACACGCCGGCGGTGGCCGACACCGACAACCAGAAGCCAACCGACCACACGAGCAACGGATCGAGCGCCACCAACAGCACCACCGCCAACGCCAACAAGCGGATCGGCGAGGCCTGCTGGCCACGCACGTGGGCCGTGGCGGCGAGCACCGCCATGAAACCGGCGCGCAGCACCGACGGCTCGAAGCGGGTGAGCGCCATGAACCACACGATCAGCGCCACCGTCGTCGCCCACCTCGGCCACGGCCGCAACCGCCGCAGCAGTGGCATCGCCGCGATCAACGTGTACCCCACGTTCTGCCCCGACACGGCGGTGAGGTGCGACAACCCCGAGCGGCGGAACGCCTGCACCAACCAGGGTGGCTCGCGCGCGTCGTCGCCGATCACCAAGCCGGCGAACAGCGCCGCCTCTGCCGAGGGCATCGTCGCTTCGGCCGCCTGGCGGAGGCGGGCGCGCACGCGGTTCGAGGCGCGGGTGACGGCCGAGCCGCGGTCGCGGTCGGCCAGTACGTCGACGTCGAACCCGCCCACCACATGGCGTAATGCGGCGCGGCGCCAGTTGCCGCGCACCGGTGTGCGCCGCCCCTGCACCCACACGAACTCGCCGACTTGGTACTGAGCCGGCAGGTTGCGACGAGCGCCGTACAGCCACGCGTCGAACCGCTCGTGCTGCACCTCCACCGTCAGCCGCAACCCGCGACCGAACGGCGCAGGGTCGGCCACCACCTGCGCCCACCCCGTGTAGTCGCCCAGTTGTCGTGGGTGCGCTTGGGCCCACGCCCGCTCGCCGAGCACGGCGCCCACCAGCAGCAGCACGGCTGCGATGCCGAACACGGCCACCTGCATGCGCACCACCAGCCCCACGCCAACGACGGCCGCGAGCACGAGGACTATGTGGAGGTGCGGCCCCAGCCACACGCCCACCACGAGCGTGGCCGCCAACGCCACCATCCAGCCGTCGTGCACATGGTGCCTGCTGACCCGCTGCCGGAACCCGTACGATCGGCTCATGCAGTCGCTCCCGGCCTACCGCGCACCGGTGCCCGGCGGGCCGCTGGCCTATCGCCGGCAGCTGCGCAGCCGCGGTGCCGTGGCCGGCCTGCTGCCGCAGCTGGTGCTCGGTTCGGTGGCCGTGGCGGCGCTGTTTGACAACACCTCGCCGGCACGCGGAGCCCTGGGGTTTCTGTGCGCCGTGTTGGCCGCACCGGGCCTGTTGGTGGCCGGTGCACCGCTGACAACCGGCGCGGCCATGTTCGCCGGCGCGATTGGCGCCAGCGCGGTGCTGTGGCTGACCATCGGGCAGGTGGCTGCCCGTCGGGCCACGCGCTCACCCGCCGCCGATTGGCGCGACTACTGGCGCGAGTACCTGTGGCTGGCCGCGGGTGTGTGGCTGGGCGTGGTGGTTGCCCTGGTGGCAGTGAACCTGGTGTTGGGCCGACCGTTCGTGTAGCGCTCACACCGTCACCAGGCCTCGGATCGCGTCGAGCTTGGCGGGGCCGATGCCGCGTACATCGCCCAGCTGCTCGACCGTGGCGAACGGGCCGTGTTGCTGCCGGTGCGCAAGGATCGCTGCCGCCGTGGATGGCCCCACGCCTGGCAGTTCGTCGAGCTGCGCGGCAGTGGCCGAGTTGAGGTTGATTGGCCCCGCGGCCAGGCCGACGGCACCGGCCCCCGAGTCGACCACCACCGCTTCGCCCTGGCGCGGCACGTACACCCGCTGGGCATCGGCCAGCAGCGCGGCGAGGTTCACCGCGTCGGGGTTCGCATCGGCGGCGAAGCCACCCGCCGCCTGCACTGCATCGATCACTCGCGCCCCCTCGGCCACGGCGTACACCCCGGGGGCCACCACGCCACCGGCGACGTGCACGACGATCGAGGCAGAAGCCGCAGCCGTCGTGGAGGTAGGTGGCAGCGTGGTGGACTGCTGTGCTGCCGACACGGCCAGCGGCAGCTTCGACTCGGTGGTGGCGATGGGTGGCCGCACCAACCAGTAGGCACCGGCCAGCACCGTCAGCACCACGACGGCCGAGCCCACCAGGCGGCCCGGGCCGATCCACTGCACCCACTGCTCGACACGTTCGCGCACCGTACGCGGCGGTGCAGGACGATCCGGAAACTCCGACACGGCGCCTCCCAGGAGGCCACGGGCACGAGGCCCGATCTACGACTGGGGGAAGCCGAGGGCGAACATATCGGCCCAGCGGCCGACTACGACGCGAAGGTCTCGGAAAGCTCGTCGCGCACGGCGGTGGCCACCTGGCGGCGTGCCACCCAATCGGCCTCGATCTCCATCGGGATGCGGCGGTACGCGCCCTTGTGGTCCTTGCCGCGCAGACGCCACAGCAGGTAGTGGCCCACATAGCGCAACGAGAAGCCGATCAGGCCGTAGCGCCGCCACTGGCGCACGTGCACCAGTTCGTGGCGCAGCAGGTACGGCGTGTCCTTGCCCTCGCGCACGATCACCAGCGAGCCGAGCGTGATGCCCTCGGCACCCTTGGGCACCGGGCCACCCACCCACAGGCGGTATCCGTCTCGCTCCTCGATCGGCATGGCCACAGAGCCTATCCTCGTTCTGCAGGGCTGCGAACCGTGGCCTCACCACCAGGAGCGATGCGATGACCCGATACCTGATCTCCTTCGACGACGGGGCGATGGTCTTCCCCGAAGAAGACCTCCCGGCCGTCGGCGAGGCGTCGCGCGCCGTGGTGGCGCAGGCCAAAGCGGCCGGCGTGTGGGTGTTCGGCGGCGGGCTCCAGGCGCAACAGGCCAGCATCGTCGCCACCGACGGCACGGTGGTCGACGGCCCCTACCCCGAGACGAAGGCCGTCGTGGGCGGGTTCTCGATCATCGAGGTGTCCTCGCACGTCGAAGCGCTGGCCTGGGCTGCCAAGCTCGCCAAGGCCTGCCGCTGCGCCCAAGACGTGCGCGAGATCATGTACGACCCCGAGTCCTGACAGGGAGCCCGCGTGTCAGACATCTTGGGGTGGGCCCTTCTGCTCTATCAACCACCGGTATCCGCGATGAGGGTTAGTTTCGAGTCAGTCACTCAGATGTGCCTCCTCAGGAAGGGTGCATGATGAGCGACACTCAGCGGGGACCTGGTTGGTGGCAGGCTGCGGACGGCATGTGGTACGAGCCGGAGCTGCATCCGGACTACCGGGCAGGGGGTTCAGTGTTCCCGCCGCCGGTCGTTCCGTCGCTGCCACCGATCGCTGCGCGGCAGCCCCCGACCCAGGCGTTGGCCGCGTCGAGTGCGAATCCGAAGCCTGCGAAGCAGTCCACGCACTTCTACCGGCGTTGGCGCTTCATCGTCCCGGCAGCGTTGGTGGTCGCAGGTGCCGCGAGCGTGATGGCAGCACCACCGAATGATGACGACGAAGCCGCGACAAGCAGCACCGCACGAGTGCAGGAGCGGGAGGACACGGACACCACGGACCCGACGACCACGGACCCGACGACCACGGACCCGGCTCCGGTCACCACGCGGCCCGCTCCAACGACCACGAACCCGGCTCCGGTCACCACGCGGCCCGCTCCGGTCACCACGCGGCCCGCTCCGGTCACCACGCGGCCCGCTCCGGCAACGAATCAGACACCATCCCAACAGAACGCCGTGAGGTCCGCGCAGTCCTACCTGAAGTACTCGGGCTTCTCACGACAGAGCCTGATCGATCAGCTCGTGTACGAGCAGTTCTCGGTCGGCGATGCGACGTTTGCAGTGGACAGTCTGAACGTGGACTGGAGCGCGCAAGCAATCAGGTCCGCTGAGTCGTACCTGAAGTACTCGGGCTTCTCACGACAGAGCCTGATCGATCAGCTCGTGTACGAGCACTTCACCGCCGAGCAGGCGACGTTCGGCGTAGATGCTCAGCACGCTGACTGGAATGCACAAGCTGTCCGATCCGCTCAGTCGTACCTCGAATACTCGAGCTTCTCGTGTCAGGGTCTCATCGATCAGCTCGTGTATGAGCACTACACCGGTGATCAGGCCATGTACGGGGCTAGTCAGGCCGGCGCCTGCTGAGCAGCGGCCAGGAGCGATTTTCGCGCCGGCCCAATAGCCCGGGTCGCTGGGCCAGTTGGGCTGGAACACGTCCCCGGGGCGCTCCCACCTGCAGCGATTCACCCGGGAGGTACGATGACCTGCGGAAAGTGTCCCCTGGTGGTCCCATCTGTCAACACCGATTCTCGACCTTCTGAGGACCTGCTGAGGACTCAGCGACGACCGCGATCATGACCAAACAGAGCTCCGCACGACCGTTCGCCGGCAGTGAGTTCTACGACGAGGTCCTCGTGCTCGACGACGCACGCGAGACGGTGCCCCTCTACACGCTCCGCCGACCTTCGAGACCGTCGGGTCCGCGCGAGCTCGCCGGGTGGGAGACGCGCACCTTCTCCACATTCGCAGCGAACCGGGACGTTCTCACCCCCTTCGACGACGACCCTCTCGCCGATCTCGACGAGACGCGGGCGGCTCTCGACAGAATCCGGCCGCTCTAGAGCTCTGACGCGTGCCGAACGCTCGACCCTTGCGAGGGGTTGTCCGTTGGCAGCCAGGGCCAGTCGGGATCACCCGGCGCTGTATTCGTGATGGGCCCGATGCCAAGTTCCTCGCGCATCGCGTTCCGGAGCGCGTCGATCAGCGCTCGCGATCCTTTCAAGAGCGGCCACGCATTCTCGAAGCTCTCCGGCACGATGCGGCGCTCGTCGAGTGCGAGGTACTGGCACTGAGGAACGGCGGCGAGGATGCCATGAGCCGCACGAGCCGCGAGGTCGGCGACAGGTTGGCTCGCCATCAACTCGACCTCGCCGAGCAAGGGCTGAACATCATCGTCCCACCGCGCAATCCACTCGAACGACTCCTCGAACAGGAACGCTTCGTCGTCCGGTTCGCGCCACGGTGCGCCTGGCAGATCCGGTAGAAAGCAAGCGAGAGAGTCGGCTTGCCGGTGCAGGGACTCGATCAAGCCGAGATACCGGGCGTACAGCTGGCGGCGGTCGTGCACCCAGCGCCGAGCATCGTCCGCAGATAGCCGGCGCGAGTCAGCCGCGAGGCCAGAGAGGTGGCCGAGGACGGCGCCTACGACCAGAGCGATGAGGCCGAGAAGCCAGGTCCAGACCGTCGTCGATAGTGCAAGCATCCGGAAGCAACGTAGCCCGCGGGGGTACCGGTCGGCGTCGATCCCGTAGTCGGCCACCCAGATTCGCCGAAAGAGCGACGCTGAGCTCGCCTGGGTCATGGTGTCGAGCTCGGCCACGTCAGGCGACGATGAGTGTCGACGGCCTCGGCGGGGACGGGTACTGCGGCGGGCCCGACGTGGCCTCACTCAGACGATGGTGAGCCAGTCGAGGAACCGCAGGCCGCGCTGGCTGATCCACGGGTCGTACATGGAGCGTCCGCTGACCATGCCGGAGCCTGGCTCGCCCAACTGCAAGCGGCGAAGGTCGTCGAGAATGAGGTCAATCACGTCGGGCGCGTAGGACCATCGCGCGAGGTCGAAAACGTGGCGTCTGCCGCCGCCCCTGAAGTCCGGGGTCTCCTTGCCGTGCGCTTCGAGCCACGAGCGCGGGTCCACTCCGAAGGCGAGGATCTCAACGTGTGCAGGTTCGAGCTCGTCGATCCACCGAAAGGTATCGAAGGGTCCACAGGTCGGTGATCGAATCGGCCTCGTGCGTCGCGGCGTTGAGCAGCACGGCCTTCAACTGATCGAGCTTCGCTTCGAGGTGCTCGCCGAGAGCGATTCGGGTCGCCTCGTGCACGGCGGTGACGAAGTCGGGTCGGTCACCGAGCGTGTTGAGGTCGATCCCTCGGGCGTCGAGATCGAGGAGGAGCTCGTGCATCTTCCGGAGCCAGGCGTCGTGGCGTCTCGCATAGGGCGTACCGAAGATCTGGTCGAGGAGCGCAACGACGGTGCCTCCGCCGGGGAACTCGCTCAGCGCCGCGAGCGCGATCCCGATCGTCTTGTCGCCAGCGGTGGAGGTCGGTGGAGGTGGCAAGGCTGCGTCGGTCATGCGCGAAACGCTACGCCGCGGGTGTGACGAGGTTCGGCGGGTGCAGCGCTGACGCGGCAAAGCGCCTCCCAACACCGTGGGCGATCTCACGGGACGGCTGAACACGTACTCGCACATGATGCCGGCCGACGAGGACCGCGCTCGGGGGTGTGCTCGATCGGGCGCTCGGAGCTCGGGCTGCTGAGGACGTACTGAGGACTGAGGCTCATGGGTGAGCGGCGTTACACCTGCTCAGACTCAGTAGCCCGGGTCGCTGGGCCAATTGGGCTGGAACATGTGCCACTGCTCGGGGGCACGGCGGATCAGGAACTCCAGCTCGTGGGCCAGGTTCTGGGTGATCCGCTTCACGTCGTCGCGCAGGCCGCCGCGGCGGGCCAGCGACAGCGGGGGCCGCACGATCGCGTGGTGGCCGTTGTACTGCGGCGTGAAGTAGCACCCCACCGGCAGCACCGGTGTGCCCAGGCGAATGCCCAAGGTGGCCGGGCCGGCGGGCAGCGTGGTGCGTTCGCCGAAGAACTCCACCTCCACGCCGCTGCGGTCGATGTCGCGGTCCGACAGGAGGCACACGATCTCGTTCCGCTTCAGCGCGGCCATCACCGCTGCGCCGGCACCCTGCCCAGTGGGGATGACGGTCATCCCCAGTTCCTTGCGCAGGTCGGCGAACCACTTGAACAGCTCGGGCGGTTCGAGCGCCTCGACCACCACGGTCATCGGGAAGCCCTGGTCGGTCATCCACCGGCCGGCCCACTCCCACCCGCCCAGGTGCGGCAGCGCGAAGATGCAACCGTTGCCCTGCTTCAGCGCATCGGTGACGTGGTGGAAGCTCTCCACCGACATCGACCGAGCGACGGTCTTCTTGCTGAGCGACGGCAACCGGAAGCTCTCCACGTAGTACTTGGCGTAGCTGTCGAAGGCCTGCTGTGCTGCCACGCGCAGTGATGCCCCGCGCAGGTTGGGGTTCACCCGCTGCAGGTGACGCTCGATCATCGCCCGCTTGGCCGGGCTGGTGAAGCTGGCCCCGAAGCCGAGGCTGGTAGCGGTGACCGAGGCGAGCGGACCGGGCATCAGCTTCGCCGCGAGCGCGCCCAACTTGTACGACCCCACCGTCGCAGCATCGGTGAAGCGATTGCGAGAGGAGTCGGCGCTCTTGTCGGCGTCAGTCACGGCGGAACGACTGGCGGCCCGTGGAGCGGGCGATACGCGTGCGCCGCCGTTCGGTGCGCACCACCCGCCGGCTCTGCCGCCGGCTACGGCGCAGCTCGATCCGTTCAGCGGTGACGGGGGCGACCGCAGCCTGCTTCCACACCTTCACGAACCGCTGCACGGCAGTGACCGCCGTCAGGCCGAGCGTGATCCACAGGATCGGGATGAGCAGCACCGGGAACAGCAGACCCAAGCACAAGGCGATGATCCGCTCGGCGCGCTCCATCAGCCCGCCCTTGGCATCGAGGCCCAGCGATTCGGCCTTGGCGCGCATGTAGCTGATCACCGAGCTGAGTGCCATCACCGCGAACGGCAGCACGGCCAGTCGCGGATCTTCCGTGATCGCGAAGTGCCAGGCCACACCACCGAACAACAACGCATCGGCGAGCCGATCGATCGTGGAATCGAAGAACGCACCACGTTGGCTGGACGACCCGGAAGCCTTGGCCAACGCGCCGTCGAGCAGATCGGGCAGCGCCGCCAGCACCACCAGCAACAGGCCCAGGCGCAGTTCGCCGTAGCCCACGGCCACCGCTGCGCCGACGGCAACCACCAGCCCCATCACGGTGAGGTGATCGGGGGTGAGGCCGGTCTTGCGCAAGCCGTTGCCGAGCGGCTTCACGGCCTTGTCGACCGGGGCGCGGAACTTTCCGTCGAACATTGCAGACAGGTTACCGTGCCACTCGCAGTGGTCGCGCACGGAGTGCGGTCAGACGTCCCAGTCCTCGATCGGGTTCTCCTGCACCAGATGCTCGACGACATGGCCATCGACCGCGTCGACCAACACCAGGCCGCGGCGCCGCGGCGGGTCTTCTGCCGAGTAGCACAGCACGCGCCACGTCGGCCGGCTGCGCAGCCCGCGCCACACCTGCTGCGCCGAGGCATGACCGACGGCGAACTCCACCGCGCCTTGCGCAGCCACCAGCGCCTGCTGCTCGTCGATCTTCATCCGCCACCCAGACGTGATCGAGAACAACCCCACCACGCCCAGCAGGATCGCGGCCCACAAGAAGCCGTCGTTCACCAGCGCCGAGTCGTCGTTCTTGGCCAGCCACAGCACCAGGCAAATAGCCGCCACGACGAGGTACAACAGGCCTGGCTTGCGCCGGCGACTGTTGTCGGGGAACTCGTACAGCAGCGTGTGCTCGACGGCGTTGAGATCGTCGGGCAGTTCGTCGCGAAGGTCGTCGTCGGCGTTGGCGTGGGAGGCGTCACTCATGCGTCGATCAGGTTAATGCCCAACCACCGGGAACTCCCTGCCCGCTCAGAACGTGGTGCGCACCGGCTGGTTCAAGTAGTTCAACAAGTCGATCCGCCACACCAGCTCGTCGGGGGTGCACAGCAAGAAGTTCTCGAAGCCCTGCCCGGTCGCGATCACCTGACACCACGGCTGCGAGAAGTCGACGGCCACCTGGTCGTCGAGCTCGCTGACGAAGATGAACGGCTCGTCGGGATGATCGAGGAACGTGCGCAGCACCCAGCTACGGCGCTCGTACTGCGGATACACCGTCACCAAGTGCGTGCCGAGCGCCGCACACGCATACGTCGAGACCTTCAGGTCGAACACCACCGTGTCGACGTGGTGCGCATCGGCGGCCGTCTGCACCCGGCCGCACAGATCGTCGAGCACCTCGTTGCGCCGCTGCGGGTAGACCGAGTAGGCGATCGCCTTGTCCTTCAGCTCGCCTGCCTGCTGCTGCCAGGCGACGACCAAGCCGAGCAGCCCGATCAGCGGTGCAGCCACCGCCACCGCGACGCGTAGCTGGCCGCCACGTACCGATCGCTCCGAGCTGGCCGACCCAGTCGCCTCGGCAGGTCGTATCGCGGGCCGCAGGATCGCCGCGCAGAACACGAGCGCCATCGGCAGCGGCAGCAGCGTGCGCGCGTTGGGGAGGTACGGCGTGTCGAGCGCCTCGGCAGCACGCGGCACCGACAGGATCAGGAATGTGACACCCACCACGGACAGCACGCTGACCAGCGCGAGCCGATCGTTGCGCCGCAGTGCCACCACCAACAGCAGCACCACCACCGCCGCAGGCACCAGCCAACTGACCCACAGCGCCGAGCCGAACGCGCCGAAGAACTTGTTCGGCGTCGACAGATTGTGCACCAACCGCGACCAGCCGGGTTCGAGCGTCGGGGGCGCGTGCATCGCGTCTTCGGGATGCCGGTCGTACCACGCGCTGGTGAACTGCAGCCAGGCGACAGTGGGCGCACCGATCGCCACCAGCGCAGCGAGCAGGAACCGCCATTGCGCCGGCCGCGGCCGGTGGCGGGCAACGGCGTAGAACACCATCGGCGCGAACAGCAGCAGGCCCGACGCGTCCCAGCACAGGGTCAGCAGCGCCAGCGAGAGCGCGCCGACCACCAACCACCGGTGTCGGCCGACGAGCAGCAGCGTGGCTGCTGCCACCGCCAGCAGCGCCCGCGGCGCCGCCGTGTTGTAACCGATGGTGAGCACGGCGTGATCCACCGACATCGCCGCGATCGCTCCGAACGCAAGCACCGCCAGCATCGGCCGACCGAGGCGCCAGGCGGCGAAGCCGAGAGCGAACCACGCTGCCAGGTTCAGCAGCAGCACAGCGAGGGTGAGCGCGGAGCCGTACGACAGCCCCAGCCCGTGGAACAGCGCTGCAGGGATCGCCTCGAATGTCGTGCTGTAGTCCTGCCCCCAGAAGTTGGGCTGGCGGGGGCGCACATGGCCCCAGTCGCGTGCGGCCGCCCACAGCAGCGTCTGATCCTCGTTGGCGTAATGGGCGAGCCACCGGAAGTACAGGAGGAACTGCGTGACAAGAGTGCACACAGCCGCCGCGACCACCGCGCCCTTGGCCAACGACCACGTTCGCATGGCGTCAGTCAAACAGACCGGGGGCACGCTCGACCACCGGCGTGGCGAGCCCGATGTGGGCGTACGCCGCCGGCATCGCGATGCGGCCGCGTGGGGTGCGAGCGATCAACCCTTGCTGGATGAGGAACGGCTCGTACATGTCTTCCACCGTTTCTGGCTGTTCGCCCACGCTGATCGCGACGGTGCTGAGACCGACAGGCCCACCGGCGAACTGCTGACAGATGGAATTCAGGATCGCCCGATCGACCTTGTCGAGCCCCAGTTCGTCGACGCCGAACACGCGCAGGCCCTCGCGGGCGGTGTGCTCGCTGATGGTGCCGTCGCCGCGCACCTCGGCGAAGTCGCGCACTCGCCGCAACAGGCGGTTGGCGATGCGCGGCGTGCCACGCGACCGGCGAGCGATCTCCCACGCACCCTCGGGTGAGATCTGCACGTGCAGGATGCCGGCCGTACGGCGCACGATCGTTTCGAGTTCGTCGTCGGCGTAGTAGTCGAGCCGAGCCACGAGGCCGAACCGATCGCGCAGTGGCCCGGTGATCATGCCCGTACGCGTGGTGGCACCCACGAGCGTAAAGCGTGGCAGGGTGAGCCGGATGCTGCTGGCCGAGGGGCCCTTGCCCACCACGATGTCGAGCATGAAGTCTTCCATCGCCGGATAGAGGATTTCCTCCACGGCCCGCGAGAGACGATGGATCTCGTCGATGAACAGCACGTCGCCGTCTTCCAGCTTGGTGAGGATCGCCGCCAGATCGCCGGCCCGCTCGAGCGCAGGGCCGGAGGTGATGTGCAGGTGCACGCCCATCTCGGCGGCGACGATGCCGGCCATGCTGGTCTTGCCCAGCCCTGGCGGCCCGGCCAGCAGCAGGTGATCGGCGGCCTGACCACGCCGCTTGGCGGCCTCGAGCACGATGGTGAGGTGCTCTTTCAGCTCGCGCTGACCCACGAACTCGCTGAGCCGACGCGGTCGCAGGCCGACCTCGTCGACCTCCTCCTGGCTGCCCACCGGGGCTGGATCGAGGAACTCGTCACGCACGCTTGGCCCCCAACAGCTTCAGGGCGTCGCGCAACATCGAGCCGGCATCGCCATCGGCAGGCACCTCGCGCAGCGCCTCGCGGATCTCTTCCGGGCCGTACCCCAGCCCGGCCAACGCCTCGCGCACGTCGCCGACGGTTGAGTGCTGGTGGCCCCCTCCAACCGGCAGCGGGTCGAGCATCGGCAGCGACAGCTTGTTGCGCAGTTCGACCAACAGGCGCTCGGCGGTCTTCTTGCCCACCCCGGGCACGAGCGTGAGCGCGCCGATGTCGCTGGAGGCGATGATGTCGACGAGCGCGGACGGGGTGTGCGTGCCCAGGATGGCGAGCGCCAGCGCGGGGCCGATTCCGTGAGTGGCGATGAGCACCTGGAAGGTGGTGCGCTCGTCGCGGTGCAAGAACCCGAACAGCGTCTGTGCGTCTTCGCGAATGTGATGGTGCACGTGCAGGAACACGGTGGCGCCCGGCTCGAGCTCGGCCAAGGTGCGCGGAGTGACCGACACGAGGTAGCCGACACCGCCCACCTCCAGCAGTGCGCAGGCATCCTCGGTGCGTTCCAGCACGGTGCCGCGCAGCGACCCGATCATCGACCCACCACCTCGCTGAGCCGCCGGCGCATCGGCGCCACCGCCAGGTAACACAGCGCCAACGCCGCAGCGTCGGCAGCGTCGGCGGGTTTCGGCGGGGTGGACAGGCCAAGGCGCGCCTGCACCATCTTCTGCACCTGCGCCTTGTCGGCCCCACCCCAGCCGGCCACAGAGTCCTTCACCTGGTTGGGGGTGAACTGCATCACGTCGCAGCCGAACGTGGCCGCCTCGGCGAGCGCCAAACCGCTGGCCTGGCCTACGCTCATCGCGGTGCGCACGTTGTTCTGGAAGAACACCTGCTCGACGGCAACGGCGTGCGGGCGGAACTCGTGCAGCAACGCCACCAGCTCGGCCTTCAGCTCGGCCAGCCGCTGTGGGAGCGCATTCGTTGCCGGCGTGCGGATGACGCCCAGGCTGAGCGAGCGCACCTCGTGACCCACCGACTGCAACACCGCATACCCGCAGCGGGTGAGCCCCGGGTCGATGCCGAGCACGACGACCCCCTGACGGTCTGTGGAACGTGGAGCGAACACGCGTACGAGCGTAGCGCCTCGACCCGCTCCGTGCGTGGACCCACCCCAGCAGTTCTTCACGGTCCGCGGGCCTGCCCACCCGGCGTGTGGCAGCGTAGGGGGATGCGCCGCACTGTTCTCGCCACCGTCGTCACTGCGTGGTGTCTGCTCGCCGCAGCCTGCTCGGGTTCCTCCGGCTCCGCGGGCGACGACAGCGCCGACACGACGGCAGCCAGCCAGGCGTCGACCACGATGGGCACGCTGGCCCCCGACGACGCGGTGATGAACGAACCGCTCTTCTGCGATCCGCTCGACGAGCGCTCGTGCCTGCTGCCATGGCCGAACAACGGGTTCACGATCGCCGACCCGACGTCACCCACCGGCCGGCGAGTGATGATGCTGCCCGAGGCAACACCACGCAACGCCGCGGGCACGGCGATCGACGTCACCGATCAGAACCGGGCCGACGGCTTCTCACCCATGTCGTCGATCCTCGTCGATGTGCCGGGCCTCGACGTCGGGCGCACCGGCATCGCACCGAGCACCGACATCGGTGCCTCCCTGGCCGACAACGCCCCGCTCGTGCTGCTCGACGCGAACACGGGTGAACGGGTGGCCTACTGGGCCGAACTCGATGCTGCCGCGCCGGTCGGTGACCAAGTGCTGATCGTGCACCCGGCGAGCAGCCTGGCCGAAGGGCACCGCTTCGTGGTGGCGCTGCGCAACATGTTCGACGCGCAGGGGCAGGCGATCGACCGCACCACCGCGTTCCAAGCTGCGCTCGACGGCGACCCGGAACCGCTGGATCGGATACCTGCCTTCGAGCTGATGTTCGCCGATCTTGCCGCCATCGACATTTCGGCCGACGAGCTGTACCTCGCGTGGGACTTCACCGTCGCCAGCGCCGAGTCGCTGAGCGGCCGCCTGCTCCACATCCGTGACGACGCGTACCTCTCGCTCGGTGATGGCGCACCGGCGTTCACGATCGCGAGCAGCTCCGACCATGGCCCGGTGCGCACGCTCAACGGCACCTACGAGGTGCCCAACTATCTGTCTGGCGACGGCGGGCCGGGCAGCCGCTTCCAGCTCGGGCCAGACGGCCTCCCCGTTCGCAACGCCACCACGCCGTCGCTGCAGGTGCCGTTCACGTGCGTCGTGCCCACTGACCCGTCGGCGCCGGTGCCGGCGATCGTTTATGGCCACGGGCTGATGGGCAGCCAGGCGGAGGTGGGCGCGTTGTCGTTCGCTGCGGCGCAGGGACTCGCCGCGGCGTGTGCCACCGACGAGATCGGCATGAGCGCTGCCGACGTGCCGCACCTCGCCGAGGTGCTCGCCGACCTGTCGCTGTTCCCCGATCAGGCCGACCGCATGCAGCAGGGCCTGCTGAACCAGCAGTTCCTCGGCCGGCTGTTGAATGCCGCCGACGGCTTCGTCGCGGCACCCGAGTTCCGCACCGCGGACGACGAGCCGATCATCGCCATCGGCGACACGCAGTTCGTGGGCAACAGCCAGGGCGGCATCCTCGGCGGTGCCGCCAGCGCCATCTCCACCGAGTGGTCGCGCGCGGTGCTGGGCGTGCCGGGCATCGGCTACTCGCTGCTGCTCCCCCGCTCCAGCGACTGGCCGCAGTTCCAGGCGGCGTTCGACAGCGCCTACACCGACCCGGCAGAGCGCCTGGTCGCCCTGCAGCTCGCGCAGATGCTGTGGGACCGCGGCGAGAACGCCGGGTACGCACAGCACCTCACTACCGACCCGTACCCAGGCATCGAGGCGAAGCAAGTGTTGCTGATCGAAGCGTTCGGCGACCACCAAGTTGCGAACGTCTCCACCGAAGTACTGGCCCGCACGATCGACGCGCTGATCGACCCGCCTGGGCTGAGTGCCGGCCGCAGCGCCGACGTCGAGCCGTTCTGGGGCATCACCCCGCAGGCCGCGGACACGCCGGCGCACGCCGTGCTGGCGGTGTGGGACTACGGCACACCCCATCCGCCCACGGTGAATCTGCCACCCAGCTCGCCCGAGTACGGCGACGACCCGCACGGCGCCGGGTCGCTCGAACCGCGCGTGCTGCAGCAAGCGCTCGTGTTCTTGCTGACCGGTCAGTTCCTCGATGTGTGCGAGGCGCTGGCCTGCACCAGCGCGGTGCTCAGCGGCTGAGCGAGGCCAGCACGTCGACGAGTTCGCTGACGGGCCGGAACGTCAGCCCTGCGATCGCACGGTGGGCATAGCGCACCACACCCTGCCCGTCGATGATGAACACGGTGCGCCGCGGGAAGCCCAGCGGCCCCAGCGTGCCGTACGCGCCCGCCACCGCCTTGTCGGTGTCGGCGAGCAGGGGGAAGCGGAACCCGTGCTTCGTGCTGAACTTCTGGTGGCTCTCCACGCTCTGCGCGGAGATCGCCAGCACCTGCGCGTTGAGTGCCTCGAACTGCGACAGGTCGTCGTTGTACGTGTTCAGCTGACGGGTGCACACCGGCGTGTCGTCGCCCGGGTAGAACACCAGCACCACCGGGCGCCCGGCGAACTGCGCCAACGACACCTGCTCGCCGGAAGCCGACGAGAGGGTGAACGACGGCGCTGCGTCACCGATCGAGGTGCTCACTCGCCGACTGCTTCCATCAGTTCTTCGCTGATGTCGAAGTTGCTGTACACATCCTGCACGTCGTCATTGTCCTCGAGTGCATCGATGATCCGCAGGATCTTGCGTGCATCGGCTGCATCGGTGACCTCGACCGTGATGCTCGACACCATCGTGCTCTCTGCGGAGATCACCTCCATGCCGACGGCCTGCAACGCATCGCGTACGTCGAACACCAGGTGCGGGTCGCACGTGATGCGCCACGCCCCGTCGCCGTCATCGGCCACGTCGTCGGCCCCGGCCTCGAGCGCCGACATCATCACCGCATCCTCGTCGCCACCATTCACCACCAACACGCCGCGGCGACTGAACTGCCACCCCACAGCGCCCGGCTCGGCCAGCGAGCCGCCGAGCTTGGAGAAGATGTTGCGCACGTCGCCACCGCTGCGGTTGCGGTTGTCGGTGAGCACGTCGACCAGCATGGCCACGCCGCCGGGCGCGTAGCCCTCGTACATGATCGCCTCGTAGTTGCCGCCGTCAGTGAGACCAGCGCCACGCTTGACGGCGCGGTCGATGGCGTCGTTCGTCATCTGCGCGGCTTTGGCCTTCTGGATCACTGTGCGCAGTGGAGCGTTGGATGACGGGTCGGCGCCGCCTTCACGCGCAGCAACCTCGAGCAGTCGCGCAATCTTGTTGAACACCTTGGCGCGGGCCTTGTCGGCGGCGCCCTTCTTGTGCTTGATCGTTGCCCATTTGGAATGGCCGGACATCGGATGCTCCTTGGTCGATGTGTCAGATGAGATCGTGGTGACGCAAGAACTGCTCGTGCAGTCGTGCGTCGGCGGTGAGTTCGGGATGGAACGATGCCACGGTGACGTTGCCCTGGCGGGCCAGCACCGGTACACCCTCGTACTGTGCCAGCACTTGCACCCCGTCGCCCACACGCTCCACCTTGGGGGCGCGGATGAACACGGCGTGGAACGGAGCCGACAGACCCTGCACGGGAATGTCGGTCTCGAAGCTGTCGACCTGTCGGCCGTAGCCATTGCGGCGCACGCCGATGTCGATGACGCCGAAGCTGCGCTGATCGGCACGACCGTCGAGCACCTCGCGGGCCAACAGGATCATCCCGGCGCAGGTGCCGAACACGGGGAACCCGTCGGCCAGCAGCCGATCCATCTCGTCGAAGATGCCCGAGCTGTCGAGCAGCTTCGACATCGTGGTGCTCTCGCCGCCGGGCATCACCAGCCCCCGCACGTTCGCCAGGTCGGCCGGGGTGCGGATCTGGCGAGTGCTGACGCCTAACGAACGGAGCGCGCGCTCGTGCGCGACAAAGGCGCCTTGCAGTGCGAGCACACCGACAACCGGTACCGACACCCTGGGGGCTCCGGACTACGCGGCATCAGTGGCTCACCAACCCCGCTCGGCGAACTTGGTGTTGATCGCGTCCATGCCGATGCCCGTCATCGGGGCGCCGAGCCCACGGCTGACCTTGGCCAGGATGTCGGCGTCGCGGAAGTGGGTAGTGGCCTCGACGATCGCCTTGGCCCGCGGGGCCGGATCGTCGCTCTTGAAGATGCCCGAACCCACGAAGACGGCCTCGGCACCCAACTGCATGGCGAGCGCGGCGTCGGCCGGGGTAGCGATGCCGCCGGCGCAGAACAGCGGCACTTGCAGCGCGCCGGTCTCGGCGATCTCTTGCACCAGGGGCAGCGGGGCCTGCAGCACCTTGGCCCACTGGAACAGCTCTGCAGAATCGGCCTGGGTGATCTTGCGGATGTCGCCGAGGATGCTGCGCAGGTGCCGCACTGCTTCGACGATGTTGCCGGTTCCGGCCTCGCCCTTGCTGCGGATCAGGCACGCACCCTCGCTGATGCGACGCAGCGCCTCGCCGAGGTTGGTGGCCCCGCACACGAACGGCACGGTGAACGCGTACTTGTCGATGTGGTGGGTCTCGTCGGCGGGGGTGAGCACCTCGCTCTCGTCGACGTAGTCGACGCCGAGGGCCTGCAGGATCTGCGCCTCGACGAAGTGGCCGATGCGCGCCTTGGCCATCACCGGGATGGTGGTGACGGCCTTGATGCCCTCGATCATCTCGGGGTCGCTCATGCGCGACACGCCGCCGTCGCGGCGAATGTCGGCCGGCACCCGCTCGAGCGCCATGACGGCGCAGGCGCCGGCGTCTTCGGCGATCTTCGCCTGCTCGGGGGTGACGACATCCATGATGACGCCACCCTTCAACATCTCAGCGAGGCCTCGCTTGACCTGCATGGTGCCCGTGGCGCGCGAAGAGGAAGGCTGCGAACTCATGGATTCAGCGTACCGCGACGCGCCCTTCGGCCACTCAGCGATTTCCGATCGGGCCAGTCGGGATCAGAGTTCGCGCAGCAGCGCGATCCGCTCGTCGAGCGGCGGGTGGGTGTCGAACATCCGGTTGAAGCGGGCCAGCCTGCCGTGGTCGCCGACACCCGACAGCGGTTGCTCGATCCAGAGATGAGCGGTGGCCGTGGTGGCCGAGTGCGTCACCGTCGTGTCGTCGCGCAGCTTCTCGAGCGCCGAGATCAGGCCAGGCGGATAGCGGGTCATCTGGCACGCCGACACATCGGCGAGCGTCTCGCGTTTGCGGCTGATCGCAGCCTGCATCGCCTTGGCGATGATCGGGGCGAAGATCAGCAGGGCGAAGCCGAACACGGCGAGGATGTTGCGGCTGTCCGCACGATCGCCCGAGCGGCGTTCGCGGCCACCGTTCCACCACATCATGCGGATGCCGACGTTGGTGAGCAGTGCCACCGCACCCACCAGCGTGACCGCCAGCGTGCTGATGAGGATGTCGTAGTTGCGGATGTGTGACAGCTCGTGCGCGACGACACCCTCGAGCTCCACCCGGTTCAGCTTCTCGAGCAGACCCGTGGTGACTGCGATCGCCGCGTGCTTCGGGTCGCGCCCCGTGGCGAATGCGTTGGGTGCGGGATCCTCCACGATGTACACCCGCGGCTTGGGCAGGCCACTGGCGATGCACAGCCCCTCCACGAGGTTGTGCAGTCGCTGGTACTCCTGCGCGTCGGCAGGCTTGGCGCGACTGACCGCCAAGGCAATCGCGTCGGCCTTCCAGTACGAGGCGAACGCCACCGCGCCGGACACCACCAGCGCGACGAGCGTGCCGACGAGGCCGTTGCCCAGCCACAGCCCGAAGGCAGCACCGACCAAGCACAGCACCCCGACGAACGCGGCGACCAGCGCGACGCTACGCCGCTTGTTGGAACGAATCAGTTCGAACATGACGGGTTCAGAACTGAACCTTGGGCACCTCGCGGCTGGCCTCGTCGGTCTCGAAGTACTCGCGGCGCTCGAACTTCAGCATGTTGGCGATGATCACCGTGG
Organism: Actinomycetota bacterium; assembly: GCA_030645495.1. Lineage (GTDB taxonomy): Bacteria > Actinomycetota > Acidimicrobiia > Acidimicrobiales > Ilumatobacteraceae > UBA668. The sequence continues at coordinate 100,493 of JAUSLV010000004.1, read as the reverse complement.
GGAACGCCTGCAGCTTGTTGTTGTAGCTGAGCACGCTGTCGTTGTAGAACTGCCGCGCATAGGCGACGCGACCCTCGGTGGCGCTCAGCTCTTCTTGCAGCGCGAGGAAGTTCTGGTTGGCCTTGAGGTCGGGGTACGCCTCGCCGAGCGCGAACACCTGGCGCAACGCGCCGGTCATCATGTTGTCGGCAGCTGCCTGATCGTGCGGGGTGCCAGGGGCAGCGATCGCCGCGTTGCGCGCGTTGATGACGGCTTCGAGCGTCGACTTCTCGTGAGCGGCATACGCCTTCACGGTCTCGACGAGGTTGGGGATGAGGTCGATGCGCCGCTTGAGCTGCACGTCGATCTGCGACCAGGCGTTCTCCACCTGGTTGCGGCGACGGATGAGGCCGTTGTAGGCGACGACGAGGTACAGCGCGAGCAGTACCACCACCGCGATGACGATGATCCATGCCATGTGAGTGACTCCGGAAGGTCGGGCGACGCCGGGTGGCGCGCTATTGCATCATCATACGGGTGTGGCGGGTTCGCCGCGGCGACAACAGCCAGGGCGACAACGGTCGGCGGCGGTGCACCCGCTCGGGCGACAACGCGTGGTAGATCTCCACATATCGCTGCGCCAGGCTCGACATCGAGAAGTCGTCGGCCCGGCGGCTACCCGCGATGGTCAGCCGGGCCACCAGCTGCGGCTGGCTGAGGGCCCGCTGCAGCGAATCGGCCAGCACGACCGGATCTCCGGGCGGCACCAGCAGCGCATCGACGTCGTCGGTGGCGACATTGCGGTAGCCGTCGAGCGAACTGGCGACGATGCACGTGCCCGCGGCCATCGCCTCGATCAGCACCACGCCGAACGATTCGCCGTGCAGCGATGGCGCACAGAACACGTGCGCACCCTTCAGCCGCGCGACCTTCTCCTCGTCGCTGATGCGTCCCAGCCACACGATCCGTGGGTCGGCAGATGTACGCGCTCGCAGACGTTCTGTGTCAGGGCCCGAACTGGCGATCCACAACGTGACCTCGGGGCCCATCAACTGCATCGCCTCCAGCAGCACGTCGAGGCCCTTGCGCTCTTCGTGCCGCCCGCAGAAGAAGATCGTCGGCCCGGTCGTGGGGTACTCGGCGGATGTGCGGTAGACGTCGAGTTCGACACCGTTGAACAGTGTCTCGTACTCCCCCGGCACCGCCGGTTGCACGAGCGCGAGCGCGTCCTTCGACACCACCACCCGATGGCCGATGTTCTTGGCCGCAGCGCGCATCGGGGCGTTGCCGTACTTGTAACTGGCACTCTCGCCGGCGGCGTGGAACGTGGCCACCACCGGCGATGGGTGCAACAGCATCGCGGTCATCGTGGGGCCGGGAGCGAACGGCTCGTGGAGGTGCAGCACGTCGAACTGCTCGTCGAACAGCACCCGCATCGTGCGGAACACGCACGCCGGGTCGGGGGCCACCGGGGCGATCGATCCGTTGGACGCGGTCGGCAGGCTGTTGCCCAACGGCGTGACGAATGTGGCCGGCGGCGGACCGTCGCAAGGGCCGAGCACCCGCACCTCCATGCCCATCCGCCGCAGTTCACGCCCGAGGCCGAGCACTTGCGCCTGCACCCCACCGGGTACCGACAAGCTGTACGGGCACACCATGCCGACGCGCAGCACACGATCGCTGGAGGCCATTCCGGGCACCTTATCGGCCACTCGCGGCGCCTGCGCTACCGTCACGACATGGCAGACAGCACCAGCTCCGCTCAGGCCGGTCCGGGCATCGGCGACCTCCTGGGCTTGCTCAGCGGCAGCAACCCTTTGGCGGGAATCAGCAAGTCGATCACGCAGTTCCAGCGCGGCGTGTCGCAGTTCCTGGAGAGCGTCGAGAAGTTCAACGACACGATGGACCAGCTCAACGGCGTGGCAACACGGATCAATGGTCTGCTCGACACCGTCGAAGAACCGGTAAGGGCGTTCGTGCCCCAGGTGACGCGCACGATCCGTACGGCCGACGCGTTGGTCGAGCAACTGTCGGGCCCGGTAGAGAAGATCGGGCCGACACTCACCAGGTTGGCCGAGACGTTGTCCAGCCCCGTCCTGCTCTCGATGCCCAACGACCTCGGCGCCGTGATGCAGACGCTCGGCGACCTGGCGCAACGACTGCAGCCATTGGGCCAGCTGGCCGAGACCGCCGGCGGCTGGTTCGGGCTGCGCCCGCTGGCTGCCCTGCGCGGCGGTGGCACCCGCCCGCTGCCGCCGACGCCCAGCGCCGCACAACCCGCGGCGGGCACTGCGCCCGCGGCGGCGAAGAAGGCTGCGGCGGCGAAGAAGGCCGCGCCGGCGAAGAGGGTTGCGCTGGCCAAACAGCCCGGCGCGAAGAAGGGCGCGGCGAAGCGCCCCGCGCGCTGACCGCTGCTAGTGCTTGGCCACGAACGGCAGCGGCACGACCGTGCCGGCGAGATGCGAGCCGCGCACGTCGATCGCCACCGCCGTGCCGTCGGCCGTGCCGGGAGGCAGGAACGCCAGCGCGATGCCGTGTTCGAGGACGGGCGAGAAGTTGCCGCTGGTGGTGGTACCGATCGATTGCCCATCGGCCAGCACCGCACAGTCGGCCCGTGGCGGGCGGCGGCCTTCGGTGGCGATACCACGCAGCAGTCGCGCCACGCCACGTTCGCGCTCGGCGGCGAGCGGCGCGCGGCCACGGAACTCGTCCTTGCCCCACGCCACCACCCATCCGAGACCCGCTTGTAGCGAGGTGATGCCGGCACCGAGCTCGTGCCCGTGCAACGGCAGGCCGGCCTCCAGCCGCAAGGTGTCGCGCGCCCCGAGGCCGGCAGGCATGATGCCTGCCGACATCAGCGCCGCCCACAGGTCGCCGGCAGCTGCATTCGGGATGGCGATCTCCACGCCCGCCTCGCCGGTGTAGCCGGTTCCGGCCACCACGCACGGTGCACCGTGCCAATCGAGTTCCTGCACACGGAATCGGCCCACCTCGGCCGCCGCGGCGAACACCGCGGCCAGCCGCTCCTTGGCTCGTGGGCCCTGGACGGCGAGCACAGCACGGTCATGTGTCGTCTCGGTGCCACCGATCGCGGCCACCACCCGATCGGTGTTGGATGCGTTGGGCATCACGTCGAACACGTCGTCGCGAACCCACCACACGATGATGTCGTCGAGCACAGAGGCATCGGTCTCGTCGAGCAGATGGGTGTACTGCGCTCGACCGGGGGCCACTTTGTGCAGATCGTTGGTGAACGCCCGCTGCAGGCGATCGAGTGCGTCGGCGCCCTCGACGCGCACCGTTCCCAAGTGCGAGACATCGAACACGACGGCATCGCGGCGACAGGCGAGGTGTTCGTCGAGCGTGCCCGCCTGGTAGGCGACGGGCATCTCCCAACCTCCGAAGGGCACCATCTTGGCGCCCAGCTGGCGGTGGAACGCGTCGAGCGGGCTGTACTCGTGGCCGGCCATCAGACTGCCTGAGCAATGGCAAGCGGCGCGTCGGCGGCAGAGGCAGCGGGAATCGCCGGCACCCCCAGCTCGGCCAGCTGCACCAACGAAGCGTCGAGATCGGTCTTCACGCTGCCGATCGCCAGCACGTTGAGCACACCCTGCCCGCCACGACGCACGATGTCGATCAGCGTGTCGCCGTCGCACAGCAGCACGTCGTTGCCGCTGATCACGAGCGTGGCGGCAGCGATGTCGGCCTCCACGTGTTCGCGGAGGTACCCGAAGGCCTTGCGCACCGACTCGAGCTTGATGCCGGCATCGAGCAGGCTCTTGATGACGCGCAGCTCGAGCAGGTCGCGATAGCTGTACAACCGACGGCTGCCGCTACCGGCTGCGTCGCACAGCGACGGTCGCACCAGGTCGGTGCGCGCCCAGTAGTCGAGCTGCCGGTAGGAAATGCCCACGACGCTGGCGGCTTTCGTGCCGCTGAAACCGATCTCCGCGACTTCGGTCATCTCGACCCTCCCTTTCCAGGGGTGACACGCGAGTAACTACAGGCCTGTCACCGGAAGGCCACTGTATGGGAGCCCGCACGCGTCGTCAAGCACTCATCGCGCGAATAACTCGCGCGCTCCGCGCGATTCAGCCGGCGAAATCCTCGGGCTTCACGTCGTCGAGGAAGTCGCGGAACTCGTCGAGGATCGCCTCCTCGTTGCCGTCACCCTCGTCGTCGGGCACCTCGACCGCTGCTTCGTCGAGCAGCGACTCGGCTGCGAAGATCGGCGACTCGGTGCGAACTGCCAACGCAATGGCATCGCTGGGCCGACTGCTGACCACCAGCGCGCCCGCCGGCGTGGCCAAATGCAGTTCGGCGTAGAACGTGTGCTCGCGCACTTCGGTGATCACGACCTTGTCGAGCGTGGCCGCCAGCGTCTGCAGCACGTTGACCATGAGATCGTGGGTGAGCGGGCGCGGCGGCACGATGCCCTCCATCGCGCTGTGGATCGCCGAGGCCTCCGGACCACCGATCAGGATCGGCAACACGCGATTGCGCTCACCGTCCTCCTCGCGCAGCATCACCACCGGCGTATTGGCCGGCAACTCCACCCGCACTCCGAGCAACTCCATTCGTACCACGGTGCTGATGGTATCCCGGCGTTCACGCGAGCGGATGCCCCAGGCGATCAGCTCTCGAGGTGGTGTTGCAGCGCGGAGTTCAGCATCGCCTGGCGCAGGTCGGCCCCGAGGCGCGACAGGTCGCCGAGCGTCTGCACGGCCTGTTGGCGGCTCTGCGGGTTCCGCTGGCGGATGAGCGGCAGCACGAGCTGCTCGAACAGCGACGCCTCGCGATCAGCGGACTGCCGCCAGGCCCGCAAGTGACGCGCCTCGACGCCACGCTCGAGGAATCCCTTGCAGGCGCGAGCGATGGCCAGATCGGCGTTGGTGTACATCGCCGACGTTCCGGTGCCACGCGCCGAGACCAAGCCGAACGACTCGAGCTCGGCGAGCTGCCGGCCGGTGATGTTGGCATGGATGCACAGGTCGTGAGCGCTGTACGTGTCGGGGGCCACCTCGACCACCGATGGGGCGACGCCACCGTCGCCGACGAAGAACGCAGCCGCCGGGTTCGACGACGGCACCGACGGTGGCGCCTCGGGTGGAAGCGGCGGCGCCACGGGAGGCAGCGGCGCAGCGACAGGCTGCATGCGCGCGGCAGGATGGTGCGAGGTGGGCACCGGAGTGCCCTCCGGGATGATCAGCTCGCCCGTCTCGTCGAACCCGGGGTCGATGGCCGCCACGTTGCGGAGACCCCGCGGAGGCGTGATCGCGCCGGAGTCGTCGATCTCGCCGCTCTCGAGACGGTCGCGGATGATGCGCAGCGGCAGGAAGTTCTCGCGCTGCTCGCGCAGGATCACCCGCAAACGGTCGACGTCGGGGTCGTAGAACTTGCGATACCCGGACGCGGTGCGCTCGGGATCGATCAACCCCTGGCTCTCCAGGAACCGGATCTTCGAGATGGTGACATCGGGAAACTCCTCCAGGAGCAACCCGAGTACCTCGCCGATCGACAGATATGGCCGATCCGACACGAGACTAACCGTTGGCCTTTTCGAAGAAGACCAGCCGGAACTTGCCGACCTGCAGCTCGTCGCCCTGCCGGAGGGGCGCTTCGTCGATACGCACATTGTTGACATAGGTGCCGTTCAGCGAGCCGCCGTCGCGAACCATGAACGTGGTGCCGATACGGACGATGTCGGCGTGGTGGCGCGACACGGTGATGTCGTCGAGGCTGATCTCGCAGTCCTCGTGGCGGCCCAACGACGTGACCGCTGCGTCGAGCGCGAGCGCCACGCCGGCCTGCGGACCGTTGCGCACCACCAGCGACGCCGTCGACGGCAGTTCGTTGAGGTTCACCACGATGTCGTCCTGGGTGCCCGTCGCATCCTGCAGCGGGTCGGAGCGGGCAATCGTGACGGTGTGGTCGTCGATGCTGTCCAGCACGGCACCACACGCGGAACAGAAGCTCGACGTGGGCGGATTGCGGTGCCCGCACTGATTGCAAAACACGTACGCCATTGCGGCCAACACTAACCGTCGATCAGAGCCTGATAGGCCTCGGCATCGAGCAACGCCTCGATCTCCACGGGATCGGAACATTCGATCTCGCACAACCACCCGGCGCCGTACGGATCACTGTTCAGTACCTCGGGCGTTTCAGCCAGCGCAGCGTTGACGGCGACCACGGTTCCGGACACCGGGGCGTACACGTCGCTGACCGACTTGGTGCTCTCCACCTCGCCGAAGCTGTCGCCGGCCTTCACCGTGGCACCCTGCGTGGGCACCTGCACGTACACGACATCGCCGAGCGCATCCTGGGCGTAGTCGGTGATCCCGACCTTCACCCGAGTGCCTTCGATGGCAACCCACTCGTGGTCGCGACTGTAACGGAGATGCTGCGGAACCTGCATGGAAGCGAGGTTAGCCGCGTTGCGCGCGCCCCGACCTCAGACTCGCCCGAATGGTGGGCAGATAGGTGACCGCGGTGTAGTAGCTGAGCGCCAGACCAGGGATCCCGACGAGCCACGCGGCTACCTGAAAGCCGCCGTTGCCCCAGAAGTCGCTGGCGCCGAGCATGAACCCAGGGAACGCGAACATCAGCAGGAACGTGGCGGTCTTGCCCCACCAGGTGACGTCGAAGCGCTCCATCTTGAACAGCACGGTGGCGATCGCGATGGTGCCGCCCACCACCACCTCACGCGCGATCGCCAGCCAACAGAACCAGAGCGGGGCCGACCCGTCGATGATGATGCCGGTGATGCCGACGATGAACAGCAGGCGATCGGCGGTGGGGTCGAACATCTTGCCGAACTCGCTGACCTGGTTGAACCGCCGGGCGAGCCACCCGTCCACCCAGTCAGTGGCGCCCAGGCCACCCAGCAGGAAGGCAGCGCCGGCGCGGTTGTCGCGAGAGAACAGCATCCACACGAACAGCGGGATGCAGCACAAGCGCAGGAGCGTGAAGAGGTTGGGCGCGGTGAGGAACTTGTGCGTCGAGAGTTGGGAATCCGGATCAGCCACGCACGGAGCGTACAAGTGGGCGCGCACGGCGTGCGTACGATGCCGACCATGACGAACTCCGGAACACTCACGGGCACGATCGCATTCATCACCGGCGCCGGCTCGGGTATGGGTGCGGCCTTCGCCCGCCGTCTCGCCGCCGACGGCGCGCACGTCGTGGTCACCGACATCAACGCCGACGGCGCCACCGCCGTCGCCACCGAGGTCGGTGGAACCCCCATGCAACTCGACGTGGCCGACTCGCGCGCCTTCGATGCGGCCGTCGACGACACGGTCGCCCGCCACGGCCGGATCGACATCCTCATCAACAACGCCGGCATCGCACCCCCCACCGACTCCACGAAGGTGGAGCAGATGGTGCTGAATCAGATCGCACGGATGGAGGGCCGCATCGACGACCTCGTGCCCGCCAACACCACGATCGAACTCAGCGACGAGGATTTCGACCGGATGATCAAGGTGCACCTCTACGGCACGTTCTACGGCATTCGCGCTGCGGCGCGGCACATGACGGCGGCCAGATCGGGCTCGATCGTGAACATCGCCTCGGTGCTCGGCCTGCGCCCGATGGCCGGGCCGTTGCACTACGCCGCGGCCAAGGCGGGCATCATCGCCTTGACGAAGTCGGTCGGCCAGGAGGTGGCAGCGTTCGGGGTGCGAGTCAACGCCGTCTGCCCCGGCTGGGTCGACACGCCACTGCTGCACCAGATGGATCCGGTCGTGATGGGAGCGATCGTGTCGCAGATCCCGCGTGGCCGGATGGCGCAGCCTGAAGAGCTCGCCGAACTCGTGCGGTTCCTGGCCGGCCCCGAGAGCAGCTACTGCAATGGCGACGTGTTCGCCTCATCGGGTGGGGTTGCCTGATGCCCACGATCTTCACGCGCATCATCGCCGGCGAGATCCCGGGCACGTTCGTGCACCGCGACGATCGCTGCGTTGCGTTCCTCTCGATCAACCCACTTGCCTACGGGCACACGCTCGTGGTGCCGATCGAGGAGGTGGATCACTGGGTCGACCTGTCGCCCGACCTCGCCGCCCACCTTTTCGCCGTTGCCCACCGCGTCGGCAAGGCCCAGCTGCAGGCGTTCGGCTGTGAGCGCGTGGGATTGATCATCGCCGGCTATGAGGTGCCCCACACGCACCTGCACCTGATTCCCACTCAGCACATGGGTCACCTCGATTTCGCCAACGCTGCAGCATCTGCCGACCGCGACGCACTGGCATCGGCCGCCGACGCGATCCGCAACGCTCTCGCCGCAATCGGCTAGGAACCAGCCGGCTCGATCAGCTCGGGGCCCTTGTTGCGCACGCTGTTGACCGCTGTGCTCACCGCATGCATCACCAACACGTCGTCCGCGGCCGGCACCAGCAGCCGCTGCAGCGCGGCCGGGTCGTGGGACGAGTTGTCGAGCCACTCGGCCCAGTCGCTCTCGGCCAGCAGCACCGGCATGCGGTCGTGAACAGGGGCCATCGTCGCGTTCGCCGCCGTGGTGATCACCGTGCACGAGTGCATCCACGGGTCGTCGGGTCCGGCCCCTGGCTCGCGCCACGTCGCCCACAGACCAGCGACCGCCAGCGGTGAACCATCGGCGCGATGGATGAACATCGGTGTCTTGGCGGGTGTGCCGCGCGCGGTAAGCGTGGCACCATCGCCCGCCCGCCACTCATAGAACCCGTCCATCGGCACGATCAGGCGATGCTTCTTGAACAGCCCCTTGAACGCCGGCTTCTCGGCCAGCGTCTCGGAACGTGCGTTGATCATCTTCGAGCCGATCTTCACGTCCTTCGCCCACGAGGGCACCAGACCCCAACGGAACGTCTGCAGGTGGCGCTGCCCCTGGTGATCGGCGACGACCGCGTACACGTCGTTCGTGGGTGCCACGTTGTGATTGACGGGGAGTTCCTCGGTGTCGAACGACGCCCCGAAGAACTGGGAGATCGCGTCTGGGCTGCTGGAGGAGACGAAGCGGCCGCACACAGCACCGACCGTAGCCGCCCGACCGTTGGCCCCGGGCGAGTACACCGGGCGAGTACACCGGCGAAGAAGCCCCAGCTCAGGGGTTGGTCGACGGCACGGGCGGATCCTCGACGACCACCACCGGCGGCGTCTCGGTGGGGAACGTGAAGTTCGTCTCGTCGATGAACGCGGTGGTGTCGGTGGGCTTGGCACCACCGGGGCGAACGACCACCGGAGGCCGCGTGGCGACCACCGTGGGGGCCACGGTGGCGGCGGTGGTGGTGACCGCGACGGTGTTCGTGGTGACCACGGTGTCGGCGACAGTGCTGAGCGTGGGGGCGACACTGACCGACGGGGGCACGGTGTCGTCGACCGTCGACGCGGACGGACCGTTCACTGCGGTTGCCAGGCTGGCCAGGCCGACCACTGCCGCGCCGCTGGCGAGGACACCCACCATTGCCGCCCGCTTGCGCTGAGTGGCGTTCATCAACGTCGCCACCTGGTGCAACACGGTTTCGCGGGGCTCGTGCAAGTACGAGGAGAGCGCCTCAAGGTCGTCGCGGCGCAGATCGACCACCGGCATCCGTCGCTGGTGCCGCAGCGACCGCACCAAGCGCAGATATGCCAGCAGCAAGGCGTCGGGCTCGTCGGGCACGAAGCTCTGGTGCACGCCGCCCGCGCTCACCTCGTAGCCGGTGACCATGACCGGCAGCCGGTGCGGCAGGATCACGCCGAGGTCGCAGCGGTACAGCTGCGCCACGTCGTCGATCGTCTGCTCGTCGAGCCGGCGCGTGCCTCGCTCGAGATCGCGCAGGTCCCTGAACCGGAAGCGACCTTGGCTCTCGCGGGCCAAGGCGAACCGGCTGAGGTGCGTCTGGCCTCGGGTGCTGACCAGCAGGTTGCCGAGCCGCAACGCGAACGCCGAACTGGTGATGTCGATGGTGGAGTTCTCAGTCACGCCAACGCTCCTTCGCGACCATCGTGGCCTCACTTGCAGTATGCGCCGACGCGACCACTGTGTGAAGGATCTTGACGATTGACACACATGCAGCTCACCAGCACGGCGGCGCCCTCCTGGTTCGGCCGTTTACGAGTAGCCGAGCCGCTTGAACACGTCGCGATGCGCCCGCCGGAGACGCGATGCCCGCCGGCGGTCGAGCTGACGGTGAGCCCCCGGCCCTCCCCAGGTGATGTGGTGACGAGGCAGCATCTCGGTCTCGCGCTGCATCACACCCGGCACGTCGGCGAGCGGCGACACACCCAAGAACGCTGCGACCCTGTTCAGCACGGCCGCTGGCTGGTCGACGAGATCTCGATACTGAACCATCTCGACGCGATCGTCGGACGAGGCGAGGGCGGCCCACTCGACCGTGAGCGCAAGCAGCCGTGCTGCACCCGGCGACACAGCCCACTCGGTCCATCTGTCGAGGTCGGCAAGCCCAGCTGGGTCATCGATCGCGTTGCCCTCCAGCCAGTAGAGCGACTCCGGTTCCACCGAGGCAAAAGCCCTGATCGACTGCAGGACGTCGAGCGGATGCCGAGACAGCGACACGACCCGTGGCCGCACTGCGACCAGCGACGGCTCGGCGAGGACCGACGGCGTTGCGTGAACTTGAACGACCGAGCGTGACGGCAACCTCGACCAGTCGAGGTCGCCCACGGCATGGACTGCGCAGTCGGTGTAGCCGAGATGAGCCACGAGCCGACGGAAGATCGAGTTACCAGTGCGCGGCGTGCCAGCGATCAGCACCACATCGTCCGGCACACCAGCACCCGGCTCGCCGGGCACGACAAGGCGAACGAGTCGATCCGCAGCCACCAGGCCGAACAAGCGTGCTGCAGCCTCTGGCGCGCCGTTCGCATCAAGCATCTTGGCGAGCGTGATGGGTCGAATGCGCCGCACGGCCGCGGGCAAACCGCTGACCGCCGTCTCGAGACTTCGGCGCTCCGCACCACGGAGGGAAGCGATCTCGGCCAACTCGGCGAGATCGACGTCGTGTGCCACAGCGGGTTCGAATGGGCTGCGTTTCGGCATGCCAGATTGCTCACCGATCTCGATTGGGGTACGGAAGCGGCAGGGGCCACCCTCTCGGATGGCCCTCACCTGCTCTTTCTTCGTCGGGCTGGCGGGATTCGAACCCACGACCTCTTGTCCCCCAGACAAGCGCGCTAACCAAGCTGCGCCACAGCCCGTATGTCGACGGTCGACTCTATCTGTCAGACGAACAACTGCACCACTCGCCAGCCGAGATACGCGGCCAACATCACCATCAACAGCTTGAAGTGCCACGGGGCGTTCGCTGAGGCCGGTTCGCCGGACTCCCCCGCCGCAAGCCGGTGCAGGTTCAGGTTCTTGGCCGTGATCGGCTGTTGGGCGGCCACCGCTCGCCCGCATGTGGGGCAGGTGCCGTCAGCGTTCATCGCCGACGGGGTCAAGTATTTGGCGCAGTCCTCACACCAGGGCACGACAGGTTCCTATTCGCTGCGCTTGCGCACGCGCAACTTGATCGGGGTGGAACCGAACTCGAACGCCTCGCGAATGCTGCGCTCGAGGTAGCGCAAGTACGTGTGCGGCAGCTCGCGGTTCACGAACAGGGTGAACGTGGGCGGGTCGGTGGCGCCCTGCAGCGCGTACATCACCTTCACGCCGTGGCCCGCGGGCTGGCGTTGCTGGGCATCGGCGATCACCCGGTTCACGTCGCGGGTGGGCACTCTGCGGTGGTACTGCTCGATCGCGTCTTGCAGCACCGGACGCAGCTTGTGCACGCCCTTGCCGGTGAGTGCCGAGATCTTCAGGATCGGAGCGTCACCCACGAAGTACAGCTTGCGCGTCACCTCGGCAGTGACCTCCAGCCGACGCTCGGGATCTTCGATCAGCTCCCACTTGTTGAGCATCACCACGATCGGGCACCCCGACGCATCCACCCGCTCGGCGAGGCGCTGATCCTGGCTGGTGACACCTTCGGTGGCGTCGATCACCAGCAGCGCGATGTCGGCGGCATCGATGGCCCGCAGCGCACGAACCATCGAGTAGTACTCGGCCGAGTCGTCGATGCGGCTGCGGCGGCGCATACCGGCGGTGTCGACGAACACGATCGGGCCGTCGGGGGTTTCCACCACGGTGTCGATGGCGTCGCGTGTGGTGCCCGCCATGTCGTGCACCACCGAGCGGTCTTCGCCCACGAGCCGGTTGAACAGCGTGCTCTTGCCCACGTTGGGGCGCCCGACGATGGCCACCCGCGGCGGAGCGATGTCGTTGGGATTCCAGAGGCGCTCGCCATCGTCACCCACCGGGATGTCGTCGGCTGCATCGTCGGGCTGACCGCTGCCTTCGGGGAACTTCGCCACCACCTCGTCGAGCAGATCGCCGGCGCGGCGGCCGTGCAACGCGCTGACGGGCAGCGGCTCGCCGAGCCCGAGCGCGAGGAACTCCCACCGGTCGTTCTCACGGCGGTCGTTGTCGGCCTTGTTGGTGACCAGCAGCACGGGCGATGAGAGCCGACGCAGCCAGTGCGCCACCGACTCGTCGTCCTCGGTGAGGCCGACCGAGGCGTCGACGACGAACAGCACGACGTCGGCCTGCTCGACCGCAGCTTCCACCTGACGGCTGACCTTCTCGTCGAGTTCGTTGCCGCCGGGCAGCCAGCCGCCGGTGTCGACCAGGTTGAAGTGGTTGCCGAGCCACTCGGCCTCGACTTCCTTGCGGTCGCGAGTGACGCCGGGGCGGTTCTCGACGATGGCCATCTGCTCGCCGACGATGCGGTTGAACAGCGTGCTCTTGCCAACGTTGGGGCGGCCGACGATCACGACAGTGGGCAAACTCATGACACGGTCTCCAGAACTCGTTGATCGAGCGCGCGACGCAGCGCGATCCCGTCGGTGGGCACGACCTCCACGGGGTGTGGCAGGTCGGCGGGGGTGGTGCCATCGAGGAAGCGTCCCTCGCTGAGGCACACATCGGGCAGCAGGTAACGGTGACCGGACGGTTGTTCGGCCAGCACGCGGGCGATGTCGACGCCGACCATCAGGCCGGTGACACCGGTGTTGCCACCGAAGAACTCGTTGGGTACGGGCAGTACCCGCACGTCGGCGCGACCGAGGCCGGCCAGCAGCGGGGCCAGCACTCGCGCCCCGAACTCGCCGGTGAGGATGCCAACAGGGGCGGTGGGGCGCGGCGACAGCCGCAGCGGCGTGACCGCGGTGTGGTGCGTGCCACGCAGGCCAGTGTCGCCGGCGGGGTTGCGCGGTGCGCGATACCCCTCGGCGGGCGCACCATCCACCCAGGCGAAGAAACCGCTCTGCGGGCCGGTGGGTCGCTCGGTGGCACCGTTGAACTCCAGCTCGAACGTGCGCGCCATGCCGATGCCGTCCTCGTGCATCGGGAAGCCCTCGTAGGCGTCGGCCGCTGGGAATGGCAGATTCGCCATCAGGTAGTACTCGTCGGCGGCGAACACCATCCGCTTGCCCAGCACCCGCAGGAAGATCTCCTGCCAGCCGTGAATGCTCTCCACCATCGCCTGTGCCTCGGCCGTGGAATGCTCGCGCATCGCCGACTCGGTGTTGAACCGGCTGAGGCCCAACGGCACCACCGCCACGGATTCGAGCTCGGGGTACTGATCGAGCACCCCGGCCATCGTGCGTTCGAACACCAGGCCGTCGTTCACGCCGGGGCACAGCACCACCTGGCCGCGAACGGCGATGCCGTGATCCAGCAGCGCGCGCAGCCAGCGCAGGCTCATGCCCCCGCGGGGGTTCTTCAGCATGCGGCTGCGCACCTCGGGATCGGTGGCGTGAATGCTGACGTGCAATGGCGACAGCCGCTCGGTGATCACCCGCTCGAGGTCGGCCTCGGTGAAGCGGGTGAGCGTGGTGAAGTTGCCGTACAGGAACGACAGTCGGTAGTCGTCGTCCTTCAGGTACAGGCTGCGGCGCATGCCCGTGGGCAGCTGGTAGATGAAGCAGAACTCGCAGTGGTTGTCGCACGTGCGCACTCGATCGAACACTGCGCTCGACACCTCGGCACCGAACGGCTCGTCGGGGCGCTTGACGATCTCCAAGGTCACTTCCAGACCCGCCCGTTGCACCTCCAGCGACACCTCGGCGTCGTCGACGGCCATCCGCCACTCGATCACGTCGCGTGGCACGATGCCATTCACCGTGGTGACGACGTCGCCGACGACGAGGCCGGCGCGCTCGGCGGCGGACCCTGGCGCAACGGCGACGACGACGGGTGAGGACATGGGCATCCAGGCTACCGGCGGGTAGGGCATGCCCCTGCGAGGCGCCGCGCGCCCCCGCTAGCCTGCCGCTCATGGCTGTCGACCGTGTGCTGCTCGCCGAACCGAGAGGGTTCTGCGCCGGCGTCGAGATGGCGATCAAAGCGCTCGCTTGGATGGTGCGCACCTTCGAGCCCCCGGTGTACTGCTACCACGAGATCGTGCACAACAAGATCGTCGTGCAGCGCTTCGAGGCGCAAGGCGTGGTGTTCGTCGACGAGATCTCCGAGGTGCCGCAGGGGCGGCCGATCATGCTCTCCGCCCACGGTTCGGCCCCCGAGGTGGTGGCGGCCGCTCGCGCCCGCGGCAGCTATGTCGTCGACTCGGTGTGCCCGCTGGTCACCAAGGTGCACCACGAGGTGAAGGTGCGCGCCGGCAAGGGCTTCCGCATCGTGTACGTGGGCCACGAGGGCCACGAGGAGGCCGTGGGCACCATGGCTGTGGCGCCCGCCTCGATCAGCCGCGTGGAGAGTGTGGGCGAGGTGCTCGCACTCCCCCAGTTCGACGAGCCCGTCGCGCTGCTGGCGCAGACCACCCTGTCGCACCGCGACTGGGAGGGTGTCGCCGTCGCCGTGCGCGAGCGGTACCCCTCGGTGTGGTCTCCCGGCCGCAGCGACCTGTGCTTCGCCACCACCAACCGCCAGTCGGCCCTGATGGCGATGGCCCCACGGTGCGATGCCATCGTGGTGATCGGCTCGGCCAACTCGTCCAACACGCGTGCGCTCGAGAAGCTGGCGATCGCCGGCGGTTGCCCCAAGGTGTTCCGCGTGAACGGTGCCGAAGAACTTCCCGACGGCCTCACCGGCACGGTGGGCGTGACGGCAGGGGCCTCGGCACCCGAGGAGTTGGTGGAGGCGATCATCGCCCACCTGGCTCCGCGCGAGGGCGTCGAGCATCTACGGGTCACCGAGGAGGACGAGTATTTCCCTCCGCCGCGCAACATTCGCGACCTCCAGTCGGCCATCGGGTTCGCTGCCGCGGCCATGTGCGGCGGCCCGGCTGACGGGTCGTTGGTGTTCGACGACCGAGCCCTCGCGGCCAGCGATGTGCTGGCGACGCTCGTGTCGTCGTAAGCCGATCTCCGTAGTCTGGCGTTCATGCTCTCACCCACTGCCGACACCGTCCGCCTGTTCCTGCACGTGATTGCCGCTTCCATCTGGGTCGGCGGCCAGTTCGTGGTGGCCGGCATCGTGCCCGGCATGCGACGCACTCACCCCGAGGCGTTGAAGACGATGGCACAGGGATTCGGCCGCGTCGCCTGGCCGGCGTTCGGCGTGGTGGTGATCACCGGCATGTGGAGCCTGATGGAGATCGAGATCCAGAACACGTCGTCGGCCTACCAGGCCACCATGCTGCTGAAGATCGGCTTCGCGGTCGTGGCCGGGATCGCTGCCGCGATCCACGCCGCGGGCAAGAGCAAGGTGGCGATGGCCGTCGGTGGAGCCCTGGGTGCGCTCAGCTCGGTGGCGGCGCTGTTCCTCGGCGTCTTGCTGCGCGCCAACGGCGGCTGAGACACTGGCCGCGTGCTCACCGATCGACAACGCCCTACTACCGCGACCACCACCACCGGCGACCGACTGTCCTCGATCGGCCGTGCAGCGCTCGGACGGCCAGCGGACTGGCACCTCGTGCGCCCGCCGTCGCCACGACTGCCGCACCCCGGCCTGCACTGGGTGGGTCCGCTCGTGGTGCTGGCCTCGGTCTTGGGCACGTGGTCCGCATTCGCCGGAGCACAGGGCGAGGAAGGCAACGCCGCGCTGGCGTTGTACCTCGGCTCGGTGTCCATCGCGACGATGGCGTGGAGTTTCGTCCTGGCCCTGCGCCTGCGCTGGTTGGAACGTTGGTTCGGTGGTCTCGACCGCATGTACCGGTTGCACCGCTGGTTGGGAGCAACGGCAGTCGTGGCGATGTTCCTGCACATCGAGACCATCGACAGTCTGCGCAACGGCATTCCAGGGGTTCGCGACCTGGCGGATTCTGGTCAGGAGTTGGCCGGCGTCGCCGAGGTGCTGCTCTACGTGCTCGTCGGGCTCAGCATCCTGCGTTTCATCCCCACCCGCTACTGGCGCCTCACGCACAAGCTGCTGGTGGTGCCGTACGTGTTCGCCTGCTTCCACTTCTTCACCGCCGAGAAGCCTTACGCGAACGGGTCGGGGTGGGGGTGGTGGTTCGGTGTCGTGATGGCCGTCGGCCTGGCGGCCGGCCTCGCTCGCCTCGTGGTTCGCGACATGGTGCTCCGTGGTGTGCGCTATCGCGTCGCCACGATCGTCCACACACCCAGTACCACTGAGCTCGCACTCGAGCCCGTCGGCCGCCGCCGTCTCCACCAGCGGATCGGGCAGTTCGCCTACCTCAAGGTGCAAGCACCCGGCCTCAGCGAGCCGCACCCGTTCACCATCGCCTCCGGCCCCGACGAGAGCACTCTCCGCTTCTTCATCCGCGACCTCGGCGACTGGACACGGCGCATGCGCATCGCACTCGCGCCAGGCACCGAGGTGCTGGTGGAAGGCCCGTACGGGCGATTCGTACCGCTCACCCGCACCCGGCGGCCCACCGTGTGGGTGGCTGGTGGAGTTGGCATCACGCCGTTCCTCGCCGCGGCGTGCACCCGAGATCCTCACGATGGCCCGGTGCCACACCTGTTCTACGCGATCCGCTCCGAATCCGATGCCTCCGCGATGGAACTGCTTCGCTCCGCCGAGCAAGCCGGCAGGGTGAAGCTCCATTTCCACTCCAGTGCCGACGGCACACGGATGACGGAGTCGACATTGATCGACCAGTTCGGCGCTGGTGGCCTGAAGGGCGCGTACGTGGCGATGTGCGGGCCGACGCCGCTGGTCCGCACGATGTCGGCAGCTGCTCACCGGGCCGGCGCCCGCTCCGTGCACCGCGAAGCGTTCGACATGCGATCGGGTTTCGGTGGCGATCCGTCACGCGAGCTCGACGTGTTGATCGAGGAGTTGTCGGCGAGGCGAACCACGCCGAGCACGCAGTAGCCCGACGTCAGGCGACCTCAGTTGCGCGGCACTTGGCTCCAGGGCACCTCACGGTCCACGCGCACGTCGCCGGGAAGGCCGAGCACCCGCTCGCCGAGGATGTTCAGCATCACCTCGGTGGTGCCGCCCTCGATCGAGTTGGCGCGAGCACGAAGGAACGCCTTCTGCGGGTAGTGGTACTCCATCGCGCTCTCGGGGCGCACCATCGAGTACTCGCCGTACAGCATTGCGTCGGCGCCCAACAGGTTCATCAACTCGGCGTAGATGTCCTTGTTGAGGTTGGCCGAGGCCAGCTTGCCGATCGACCCCTCGGGGCCCGGGTCGCCCATCTTGCGGTTCTGACTGGCACGGATGTTCGTGAGGCGCAGCACCTCGGCGCGGCTCCACAGCTTCATGATCTCGTCGCGAGTGGATGCGTCCTTGCGCCACTCGGGCGCCTCGGTCCACGCCTTCACCAGCGGCGCGATCGTGCCCGAACCGCGCTGCGGGATGGCGCCGCCGATGGACACGCGCTCGTTCATCAACGTGGTGAGCGACACTCGCCAGCCATCGCCGGGCTTGCCCAGCATCTCCTTCTCGGGGACACGGGTGTCGGTGAAGAACACCTCGTTGAACTCGGCTTCACCGGTCATCTGCCGCAGCGGCAGCACCTCGACACCGGGTGCCTGCATGTCGACCACGAAGGCAGTGAGACCGGCATGCTTCACCGCTTCGGCGTTGGTGCGCACCACCAGCAGACCCCAACGCGACAGGTGAGCCAGCGTGGTCCACACCTTCTGGCCGTTGACGATCCACTCGTCGCCGTCCTTGACGCCCCGCGCCGACAGACCGGCGAAGTCGCTGCCGCTGCCGGGTTCGCTGAACAGCTGGCACCAGATTTCTTCGCCGGTGAACAGCGGACGCAGGTAGCGCTGCTTCTGCTCGACGCTGCCCCACGTGTGTACCGTGGGCCCACACATGCCGTGGCCGATCGGATTGCGGTAGACGGGGTTGGGAGCACCCTCGGCGTAGATCCGCTGGTTGATCAGATTCTGCAACTTCGGGTTCAGCCCGAGGCCGCCGAGGCCTTCGTCGAAGTGCACCCACGCGAGACCACGATCGAACTGGGCACCGAGGAACTCGACGGCGCTGACCTTCTTCGGCGGGAACTGCTCCAACAGGTCGTCGACCAGTGCGTTGACCCTCTGCTCGTCACTCATAGCGCTCATGGTGACGGACGCTACCGGCTCACCTGCGGCGCAGCACGAGTCCGGGTTGGTCGTCGAGCCGCTCGGCGGTGGCGACGCCCTCCTCGGGTTCCAGCCTCAGCACGACCTGCAGGAATGCCCACATCACCTCGACATGCACTTGCATCACCTGCCGCCACGACCTGTCGCCCACGATCGCTGTACCGCTGGCCGACGACTCGAGATAGTCGCGGGCGATCTGCGGGACACCGGCGATTCGGTGCACCAACTCGGCGTACAACGGCACGTCGCTGGATGCCTGGTGAGCGGCCCCCTCGATGTCGAGCCGCCACACGGGCCGCCCGGCGAGCAACGCCCACGGGCGGTCGGCGTTGGCCTCAGGGGGCGCGGATGTGTCGGCACCGCTGACCACCAGCAGCGTGGGCACGTCGATGCGGGCCAACAAGCTGTCGCTCATGGTGCTGGTGTACGGCTGCAGCCCGATGATCGCCTGCACCTTCGGGTGCGCGGCCACGCCTCGGCTTCCGGCGGCCGTGGCGAACGCGGTGTACGCGCCGTACGAATGCCCGGCGAGCACGACCTGCTCGTGATCGATCGCGTTCGCCACGTCGATCGGCACCTCGGCGCGCCCTTGCAGGAACGTGTCGAGCACCAGGTGCGCGTCGGCCACACGGTTCACCTCGTTGGTGCGGTCGTCGGTGTGAGTGCCCAGCAGCCAGTCGAACAGTGCGTCGCCTGGGTGGTCGGCCGACACGACGATCGAACCGCGCGCCGCCAATGCCTCGCAGATCATGGCGTAGGCGAAGCGCATGCCGGTGCGGCCGTGGGAGAACAGGATCAGCGGGTACTTCCCCGGACGGGCCGGCACGTCGTGCTGTGCGCCGGCGGAGCGGAACGTCGCCCCCGGCATCAGCTCGTAGCTCGTGAGCGGGGCACCCTCGACGGCCGCCGGATACCAGATCTCGACGCCCAGCAGACGGCCGGCGCGAGCGGGGTCGACCACCATCGTGCTGCGGCGCCCGATGGGGTACAGCGGTGTCTCCAGCGGGTGCCCTGCGGTCAGTTCCAATGCCTCACCCATCGAGCGTGCTCCTTCGTTTCGTCAGCCAGTTCGGGAAAGGCCCCCCGCAACCGCGACAACACCCGCAGCGGCGCGGGGTCGTCCATCGCCACCAGCGTTGCCTTCAGATTGTTCAGCATTCGCAGCAGGATCGATCGCGAGTGGGTGGGGTGCAACAGGCGCGGGTCGAACGGCTGTTGCAGCCCCGTGGTGCGCCGCCAAGCAGCTTCCACCTCGTCGGCCTCGTAGATCCGCCCGGCGTGGAACGGATCGCCGTAGCCATCGCCACACACCACCAGGAAGTGGCCCGGAAGGCCGACGCCGCGAATGTCGATGCCGAGCCGACGGCCGACCTCGATCGCACACACCGACAGCGTGATCGGGATACCCAACCCGCTCTGCAACACATGGTGCAGGTACGAGTTGCGGGGATCGCCGTAGTCGCCACGATTGCCGCGCAGGCGACCCGAGGCGAACAGCGTGGTCATCACCGACTCGAACGAGGGGGCACAGTCGTCGGCCAGCCGGTCGAGGTCGAGGATCACCGAGCCCGGATCGGCAGCCGGGTCGAACGACGCGCCGATGAGTGCAGCCATGAGGTCGAGATGCGCCTCGGAAGCCGGGCGATTGACCAGCTCAATGAATCGGTCGGCCGATTCCATGTGGGCAACGTATCGCCGAGTACGTTTCCTCAGCATGTATCCCGGCGCGTTCGTAGCAACTCAACCCGACAAGCCAGCGGTGATCATGGCCGGCAGCGGCTTCACCCAGACCTTCGCCCAGCTCGACGCTGCGGCCAACCGCGTCAGCCATCTGCTGCGCGCGGCAGGCGTACGGCCCGGCGACCACGTGGCGATCTGCATGGAGAACCACGATCGCTACTTCGAGATCACGTGGGGCTGTTACTACGCCGGTGCGGTGTACACGAACTGCAGTAGTCGGCTCACCCACGGCGAGCTCGCCTACATCCTCAACGACTCCGACGCGAAAGTGTTCTTCACGTCGAAGTACAAGGCCGAGCAGGCCACCGAGATCCTGGCCGAGACACCGAACGTGCAGTTGCGGTTGATGCTCGACGGCACTGTGCCCGGCTACGAGAGCTACGAGGCAGCGGTGGCCACACAGCCCGAGACTCCCCTGCCCGAACAGCGACTCGCCGGCAACGACATGCTGTACTCCTCCGGCACGACCGGAAAGCCCAAGGGTGTGGCACAAGCGTTCGTCGAGAAGCCGCTCGAGACCACACTCACCGGCGTCGGCGGGTTGTTCTCGCTGCTGTTCAACGGCAACAGCGACACCATCTACCTCTCGCCTGCGCCCCTGTATCACGCGGCCCCACTGCGTTTCTGCATCGCCGCTCACCAGGTGGGCGCCACGGTGATCGCGATGGAGCACTTCGATCCCGAGCAGTACCTGGCCGCCATCGAGCAGTACGGCGCCACCCACAGCCAAGTGGTGCCCACGATGTTCGTGCGCATGCTGAAGCTGCCCGCGGAAGTGCGCCAGAAGTACGACGTGTCGTCGCTGCAGTACGTGATCCACGCCGC
Source organism: Actinomycetota bacterium (assembly GCA_030645495.1). GTDB lineage: Bacteria > Actinomycetota > Acidimicrobiia > Acidimicrobiales > Ilumatobacteraceae > UBA668. The sequence continues at coordinate 79,463 of JAUSLV010000004.1, read as the reverse complement.
GGCACCCTGCCCGGTGCCCGTCAAACAGCAGATGATCGAGTGGTTCGGCCCGGTGATCCACGAGTACTACGCGGGCACCGAGGGCAACGGGTTCGTGTACTGCAACAGCGACATGTGGCTGGCCCACAAGGGCACGGTGGGCACGCCGATCAACTGCGTGCTGCACATCTGCGGTGACGAAGGCGAAGAAATGCCCACCGGCGAGTCGGGCACCGTCTACTTCGAGGGTGGCGCCGAGTTCGAGTATCACAACGATCCGGAGAAGACGAAGAGCTCACGCCACCCCACCCAGCCGTGGAGCACGTTGGGCGACGTGGGCTATCTCGACGCCGACAACTTCCTGTACCTCACCGACCGCAAGGCCTACATGATCATCACCGGCGGTGTGAACGTGTACCCGCAAGAGGCAGAAAACGTACTGGTCACCCACCCGAAGGTGCTCGACGTGGCCGTGTTCGGCGTGCCCAACGACGAGTTCGGTGAGGAAGTGAAGGCCGTCGTTCATCCGGCCACGATGCCGGGCAGCCCCGACGAGGCAGCCGCGCTGGCTCGCGAACTGATCGCCTTCTGCCGTTCGCAGCTGGCCGATGTGAAATGCCCGCGGTCGATCGACTTCCGTCCCGAGCTCCCCCGGCACCCCACCGGCAAGCTCTACAAGCGGCTGCTCAAGGACGAGTACTGGTCAGCGGCAGGCCGCGCGATCTGACGAGAAGCTGACAGGAACCTTCGGTTCGGCCATCCGGACCTCGTGCGACGGCTAACGTCAGAAGGCGGAGGATCGGGAATGACCGAGCGAGACGCTGAGGGAGGGGCCGCCGGCGAACCCGGAGCGCACGAGCGCGCCCCGGTGGCCGATCTCACCGGCGAGTTGATCAGGGTCACCGACGACGACATCCGCGCGGGCATGCTGCTGCGCCTCGCTTACAGCGACCGCGACATCGTCATCACCGGCATCGCCGGCACGCTCGTGATCGCCGGCGTCTTCACCCAGATCGCGCCGATCTGGCAGGTGATGGTCTTCGTCGCGGCACGTGCGGCCGCCGCCTGGGGAAGCCACTTCCTCGCCCAAAAGGTTCTACGGATCGGCGCGGAGAAGGCTGTCCGCGAGGGATACCTCCTCGGCATGGAACTGTGGTTCGCGTTCGTGGCGCTCACCTGGTCGTGCGTCATCTTCCTCGCGCCGTCGCCGCTGCTCACCGAACCGCTGTCCGTACTGGCCGTGATCGCGGTGATTGCGGTCGAGGGCGTGACGGTGCTCGTCGCTTCCGTCAGCAAGCGCACGATCATTTTCGTCGTCGTCGCGTTCTGGTCGTGCCTCACGATCCGGGCTTCCTTCGACAACGGCGATGCCCGCCTGGCGTTCATCATCTGCATCGCGCTGTACCACGCGGTCCTCACCCTGCATGCGTTCAACCTTCAGCGCCAGACGGTGCGCAGCGTCCGGTCCGAGATCGTCAACCGGATGTTGCTCGATCGCGTGACGCAGCTGCATTCGAGCGTGCGTCACCACCGAGACGAGCTGGAGGCGGTGAACCGCCAGCTGGCCGATGCCCTGGTGCACACCACCGAACTCGCGTCCTACGACCCACTCACCGGCGTGCTCAACCGACGAGCGTTCCTCGATCGCGTGTTCCACGAGAGCAGCTCGATGACCCAACACGGCCGCGGTGCGGCGCTCGTGCTCATCGACCTCGACGGGTTCAAGGCGGTCAACGACACGTACGGCCACGCCATCGGCGACGCGGTGCTCGAGCGGGCGTCCGCCGCGCTGCGGGCGGAGATGCGCAGCAGCGACGTGTTCGCCCGCTGGGGTGGCGAGGAGTTCATCGCGTTGCTGCCCAGCACGTCGGCTGCCGAGGCCGTCGCCTCCGCCGAGCGCTACCGCGCGTCAATCGCCACTGTTGCGTCGCCCCTCTGGCCCGACGAGCTGCACGTCACTGCCTCGTTCGGCGTCGCCGAGTTCGGGGCACCCACCGCCTTCGACGACGCGCTCGCCGCCGCCGACCGGGCGCTCTACAGAGCGAAGGCCGACGGCCGCAACGTCGTCAGGACAGCACCACCATCTTGATCTCGGTCATCTCGCGCACGCTGTAGGCGGGCCCCTCGCGCGTGTTGCCGCTGTCGCGCAACCCGCCGTACGGCTGCTGGTCGGCACGCCACGTGGGCACCTCGTTCACGAGTACCCCACCGAAGTCGAGCGCACGTACGGCCTTGAGCGCCTTCGTGATGTCGCTGGTGAAGATCGAGGCCTGCAGGCCGAACTTCGTATCGTTCGCCAACCCGATCGCCTCGTCGAGCGTGTCGTAGGCGGTGACGGCCACCACGGGGCCGAACACCTCCTGCGAGCACACCTTCAGGTCGGGGGTGGCGTTGGCGATCACCGTCGGCCGCAGCACGCCGTCGGCCTGCACCGTGCCACCGGCAGCGATGACGGCCCCCGCGGCACGCGCCTCTTCGATCCAAGCGGCAACGCGATCGCGCTCGCCCGTCGAGATCAGCGCCGAGACGTCGGTTGCCTCTTCCATCGGATCACCCACTACGAGCGTGTTCACGTGAGCTGCCAGCGCGGCGGTGAACTCATCCGCTATCGAGCGGTGCACCAACACCCGCTGCGTGGAGATGCAGCTCTGGCCGGCGTGACTGAAACCGGCCACCTTGATCTTCGCCGCCGCGGTCTGCCAGTCGCCGTCGGGTTCGATGATGCACGGAGCGTTGTTGCCCAGCTCCAGTCCGACACGCTTGCGCGGTGCCCGGGCGCGAATACCCCAACCGACCTCGGGTGAGCCCGTGAACGTGATCAGGGCGACATCCGGGTGGTCGACGATCGCGTTGCCCACGGTGCCCCCGCCGCCGGTGACGACCTGGAGATACTCGGCCGGCAGCCCGCACTCCTCCACCAGCATCTGCGCCAGGGCAATGCTGCTGAACGGCGTCTGGCTGGCGGGCTTCAGCACCACCGGGCACCCGGCAGCGATGGCCGGCCCCACCTTGTGCACCACCAGGTTCAGCGGGAAGTTGAACGGAGCGATGGCGCCCACCACCCCGATCGGCACCCGCAGCGTGAAGCCCAACTTGCCCTCGCCGGCAGCGATCGCGTCGAGCGGGATCGTCTCGCCCGTGAGCTTGCGGGCCTCGGCGGCAGCGAACTGGAACGTGCCGGCGGCGCGTTCGGCCTCGGCTCGGGCCGTGCGGATCGGCTTGGCGGCTTCGCGAGCGATGATCCGGGCGAACTCCTCGCGCCGCTCGGTGAGGCGGGCGGCGGCCTTGTCGAGGATCTCGGCACGCTTCCACAGCGGCAACGGGTGGTCGTGCAGCGCCTTTTTCGCGATCGCCACCGCACGATCAACATCCGCCGGTGTCTGCGCAGGTATCTCGCCGATGACGGAGTCGTCGTAGGGCGAGCGGACAGTGATCACGTCGGGCATGGAACCGACGATACTGGGAGCGATGACGACCCCGATCCACCCCTACCTCGATTGGGACGGCCCGATCCCGTTCGCCCACCGCGGCGGAGCCAGCGACGTATCCGAGAACACGATGCCGGCCTTCCAGTACGCAGTCGACGCCGGTTACCGCTACGTCGAGACCGACGTGCAGGTCACCGCCGACGGCGTACTGCTGGCGTTCCACGACAACGACCTCAGCCGTACCTGCGGGCGCACGGGCCGGATCAGCGACCTGCCGTACAGCGAGGTGCGTACCGCGCTCGTCGGTGGGAAGGCCCCGATTCCGCTGCTGGAAGAGCTGCTCGGCACCTGGCCCGAGCTGAGGGTGAACATCGACTGCAAGTCGAATCAAGCCGTCGATGCCTTGGTGAGCTCGCTGCGCCGCGTCGATGCGCTCGACCGAGTGTGCGTCGGCGCCTTCAGCGACCGGCGCATCGCCCGCCTGCGTGCGGTGCTGGGTGATCAGCTGTGCTCGGCGCTCGGGCCCACCGAGGTCGCCAGGCTGCGTTACGCCCGCCCGCGCCGTGCCGCAGGGCTCGCTGCCCAGGTGCCCGTACGGCAGGGTCCACTCACCGTGGTCACCCCTGCGTTCGTGCAGCGGGCGCACGCGCTGGGCATCAGCGTGCACGTATGGACGATCGACGACCCCGCGGAGATGAACCGCCTGCTCGATCTCGGCGTCGACGGGTTGATGACCGACAAGCCGTACGTGCTGCGCGAGGTGTTCGAAGCACGCGGGGTCTGGCGGTGAACCCGGTCACCCTCCGCGCACCGCGCCACATGGTGGTGAGCGCCGATCACCTGGCCACGCAGGCCGGCGCGGCCATCCTCGCCCTGGGCGGCAATGCCATCGACGCGGCGATCGCGACGAACGCAGCAATCGCCGTGACGGGGCCCCACCTGTGCGGCATGGGCGGCGACCTGTTCGCCCTCGTGCATCACGGAGGCGAGGTGCACTGCCTCAACGCCAGCGGGCGCGCCGGCAGCGGCGCCGACGCAGCAGCGCTGCGCGCCGACGGATTCTCCACGATGCCGTTCCGTCACGACATCCGTTCGGTGACCGTGCCCGGCTGTGTCGACGGCTGGGTCGCGTTGCACGAGCGGTTCGGGTCGCTGCCGCTGCGCACGCTGCTGGCGCCCGCGATCGCACTCGCCGACGACGGCTTTCCGGCGAGTCCGCTGCTGGTGGGTTCGGTCGCGATGCTCGACGAGCGTGCACGAGCCGCCCTGCACGAACTGAGCAGCCAGGCGCGCCGGCCGGGCGACCGTGTGCGCCGCCCGGGCGTCGCGACCGCATTGCGCGCAGTTGCCGAGGGCGGGCGCGACGCGTACTACGGCGGCGCGTTCGGCGAAGGGTTGCAGGCGCTGGGCCAGGGCTGGTTCAACGCCGACGATCTCGCCCGCAGCCAGGCGCAGTGGGTGCCCGCACTCGGCGCAGATGCGTTCGGCGTGCGCTTGTGGACCGTGCCGCCGAACTCACAGGGGTACCTCACGCTCGGCGCCGCAGCGCTGGCCCACGCTGCGGGCCTGCCCGCCGACCCCGACCACGAGCACTGGGCGCACCTGCTGATCGAGGTGGCCAAGCTGGCCGGCCACGACCGGCCCAAGGTGCTGCACGAGGGTGCCGACGGCGAGGCGCTGCTCGCGGCCATCTCGGCGCGGCTTCCGCAATTCGATCGCCACCACGCGGCACCGTGGCCGATGGCCGGGCACGACGGCGACACGACCTACCTGTGCACCACCGACGCGGAGGGCATGGGCGTGTCATTGATCCAGTCCAACGCATCGGGGTTCGGCTCATGGCTCGTCGAGCCCACCACGGGCATCAACGTCCACAACCGCGGCCTCGGCTTCAGCCTGCAGCCCGGGCACCCCGCCGAGTTGCGCCCGGGTGCACGGCCCCCGCACACGTTGTCGCCCGCACTCGCGACGCGAGGCGGCGACCTCGCCGCGGTGTTCGGCACGATGGGCGGCGACGCACAGCCGCAGATCCTGCTGCAACTCGCTGCCCGGTTGTTTCACCACCAGCAGTCGCCCGCCGCGGCGGTGCACGCCGGTCGGTGGGCGCTGGCCGGGCCCACCACCGGCTTCGACACCTGGACGTCGCCACAGGCACCCACGGTGCAGGTGGAGGGCAACGCTCCAACCGAATGGGCCGAGGGCCTTCGCGCCCGGGGGCACCACGTCGTCGTCCGACCCGAGCACGACAGCGGGTTCGGGCATGCTCATGTCATCGTGCGCGATCCTTCCGGGTTCTGGGCCGGAGCGGCAGACCCGCGAGCGCGGATCGGGTCGGCCGCCGGCGGCTGATCTACCCTCGCTGGCAATGGTCTCTCCACTCTTCATCGACCACGCGCTGCTGGCCGACGGCCGAACGACGTCGCTGCGCCTGGCGGATGGCCGCGTGCACTCCGTGGCGATGCCGGCACAGCCGGGCGACCGCGTACTCGATGCGCGCGGCGGGTTGCTGCTGCCCGCAATGGCCGAGGCTCACGCGCATCTCGACAAGGCGTTCCTCTCCGAGACCGTGCCGAACCCGACCGGCGACCTGATGGGCGCGATCCTCGCGATGGAGGCCCACCGCGACCGCATCACGCAGGCCGACACAGAAGTTCGCGCCGAGCGCGCCGCCCGCCTCATTGCAGCCAACGGTGCCACAGCGATCCGCACGCACGCCGATCTCACCACCACGAACGGACTCATGTCGGTGCACGCGCTGCTGGCCGTACGCGACCGGCTGCGCGAGCTGGTGACCATCGAGGTGTTCGCGTTGTGCGGCTGGCCCTCGATCGGATCCGCAGGAGCCGACCAGCGCGCGCTGTTGCGAGAGGCGATCGCGATGGGTATCGACGGCGTGGGCGGCTGCCCGCACCTGGAGGGCGACCCCGCCGAGGCCAACGAGCTGTTCCTCGCCATGGCGGCGGAGGCAGGTCTGCCGGTCGATCTCCACACCGACGAGACGCTCGTGCCCGAGCGGTTCGCCTTGGAAGATCTCGCCGATCGCGTGCTCGCCAGCGGATTCCCCCACCGCGTGGCCGCAAGCCATTGCATCAGCCTCGGAGTCCAGCTGTCGTCGGTGCAACACCGGGTGGCCGAGAAAGTGGCCGCCGCCGGTATCAGCGTGATCGCGCTGCCCAGCAGCAATTTGTTCCTGCAGGGCCGCGACCAGCAGCAGGCCATGCCACGAGCACTCACCGCACTGCGGGCGCTGCGCGATACCGGCGTCAACGTCGCGGCCGGCGCCGACAACCTGCAGGATCCGTTCAACCCTGTGGGTCGCGGCGATTGCCTGGAAACCGCATCGCTGATGGTGACGGCCGGCCACCAGCTGCCCGAGCAGGCGTACCACGCCGTCAGCGACGCAGTTCGCACGCTGATGGGCCTGCACGCGGCGGGCACGGAAGTGGGGGCGGTGGCCGATCTGGTGCTGCTGCCGGCCTCGTCCGTACGCGAAGCCATCGCGTTCGCGCCTCCAGGTCGCACGGTCATCCGGGCAGGCTCCGTCGTTCACCCCTGACACGAAACAGAGCGTTCACACCACGGCGCGCAGCGGCAACGAACAGCTGTCGTACGCTGCGGCCCAGATGGTTACCGCGTCCGCCTCCAGCCCCGCCACCGGCCAACTCGCCGGCCGGCGCGTCATCGTCACCGGCGCGGCGCGAGGCATCGGCGCAGCCATCGCCACCACGTTCGCCGAGCAGGGCGCGCACCTCGCGCTGCTCGACAGGGAGAGCGAACGCTGTGCCGAGACCGCCGCCCTACTCGGTGCGCACTCGTTCGCCGTCGACCTCGGCGACCCCGCCAGCGCGACGTCCGTCACCACCGCCGCGATCGATGCGCTGGGCGGCATCGACGTGCTGGTGAACAACGCCGGCATCCTGCTGTTCGCCCCCCTGCTCGAGATCACCGTCCACGACTGGGACCGCACGTTCGATGTCAACGTGCGCTCGATGCTGCTCACCACCCAGGTCGTCGCCCGAGCGATGATCGCCTCCGGCACGAAAGGCGCCATCGTCAACATGGCCAGCATGGGCGGCAAGGTCGGCTCGCCTCGCCAGGCGCACTACGCCGCGTCGAAGGCCGCCGTGATCAGCCTCACGCGGGTCTCGGCGATGGAACTCGGCCCGCACGGCATCCGTGTCAACTGCATCTGCCCGGGCTACGTGCTCACGGAGATGGGCGCCGCCACGCGAACAACGGAGATGGTCGCCGAGTGGTCGTCGCATTCGCCGCTGGGCCGCTGCGCCGAACCTGAGGAGGTGGCCGAAATGGCCCTGTTTCTGGCCTCTGACCAGGGGCGTTACTGCACCGGGCAGGCGATGAACGTGAGCGGCGGGATGGTGATGCACTGATGGAAGCAACGACGCAGGCCCACGACGACGCACCCACTAGGGTTCCCCGGATGAACGACTCTGTGTCCGCCCCGGCACTGAGTTTCAACGGGGTCTCCATGGTGTACCCCGACGGAACCCATGCCTTGAGTGAAACCACATTCGATGTTCGCCCAGGCGAGTTCGTGACGGTCGTCGGCCCATCCGGCTGCGGCAAGAGCACCCTGCTGAAGATCGCCTCTGGCCTGCACGACCCCACCACCGGCAGCGTCACCGTCGACCGCAAGAAGGTCGGCTACGTGTTCCAGGACGCCACGCTGCTGCAGTGGCGCAACGTGCAGCGCAACGTCGAGCTGCTCGCCGAACTGGCCGGCGTGCCCAAGGCCGAGCGCGCACAGCGGGCCACCGACGCGATCCAGATGGTCGGTCTCGGTGGATTCGAGCGTAAGTACCCGAAGCAACTGTCGGGCGGCATGAAGATGCGCGCCTCGCTGGCCCGCACGCTCGTGCTCGGCCCCAGCGTGTTCCTGTTCGACGAGCCGTTCGGCGCGGTCGACGAGATCACCCGCGAGCGCCTCAACGACGAGGTGATCAGTCTGTTCGACCGCCAGCGATTCGCAGCCCTGTTCATCACCCACTCGATCAGCGAAGCGGTGTTCCTCTCCACGAAAGTGATGGTGATGAGCGCCCGGCCCGGCCGCATCGTCGCCGAGTACGACATTCCGTTCGACTACCCGCGGGTGCCCGACCTGCGCTTCGAACCCGAGTTCGCCCACATCTGCGGCGAGATCTCGCACGCCCTTCGCGGAGCACACACATGAGCGATCTGCACAACCCGTACATCGTGCCCGGTGAAGATGCCGGCGAGGTCGAGCACCACATTCTCGACGCCGCACCGCCCACGCCGAAGGCGAAGTTCGAGTGGAGCACAGTCTTCGGCCCACTGGCGCTGTTCATCGTGTTCATGGGCCTCTGGCAGTACATGCACGAGTCGGGCTTGCGCACGTTCTTCGACAAGCCCGGTTTCCTCGTTCCGTCACCCGTCACGGTGATCAACGAGTCGTTCATGCGCTCGCGCCCGAGAGGGAAGCTGCTCACTGGCCTGCAGTGGACCGCCTTCGTCGCCTTCATCGGGCTCGCCATCACGATCGTGGTCGGCATGGCGCTGGCCACCATCATGGCCCGTGCGAAGTGGGCCGAACGGGCGGTGTACCCCTATCTCGTGGCGCTGCAGGCAATGCCGGTGCTGGCCATCGTGCCGGTGATCGCCGCTGTGTTCGGGTACGGGCTCGGGCCGCGCATCTTCGTGTGCGTAATGATCTCGATCTTCCCCGTTGCGAGCAACACGCTGTTCGGCCTGCTGTCGGTCGACAAGGGACAGCACGACCTGTTCACCCTCAGCGGCGCCTCTCGGCTCACGCGACTGTTCAAACTGCAGTTTCCATCAGCGATGCCGGCGATCTTCACCGGGTTCCGCATTTCGGCCGGCCTGTCGGTGATCGGCGCAGTCGTCGGCGAACAGTTCTTCCGCCAAGGCAGCAAGCCCGGTATCGGCATCGTCATCGAGGAGTACCGCCAGAAGATCCGCTTCCCGCAGATCTATGGCGGCCTCGTGCTCGTCGCCGCACTCGGCATCGCCGTGTTCCTCCTCTTCGGTTGGCTCACCAAGGTCGTCGTCGGCCACTGGCACGAGTCCACCCGCTGACCCAGATCCCCCACCCACCCGAGATTGCCACCAATCTCCCTAGCCCAGCGTGAACAACCAATCAAGGAGCCACCGAACATGAATCCCCGTCGCAGCAAGCAGCTGCTCGTAGTACCCATCCTCGCCTCGCTCGTCCTCGCCGCCTGTGGCGACGACGACAAGAAGAGCGATCCCACCACCGCCCCGGGCGGCGAGGCCGGCGCGCTGGCCACCATCTGCCCCGAGACCGTGACCATCCAGACCGACTGGATGCCTGAGGCCGAGCACGGCTTCCTGTACCAGATGGTCGGCGAGGGGTACACCATCGACGCCGACAAGGCGTACGTGACCGGCCCGCTGATCGACGGTGCCGGCACCGACACCGGTGTCGACATCCAGATCCGCTCCGGTGGCAGCGCCCAGGGCTACCAGAGCGTCACCTCGATCATGTACCAGGACGACGACATCCTGCTCGGCTACGTGTACACCGACGAGGCCATCCAGAACTCGGCCACGTTCCCCACGGTCGCCATCGAGTCCGGCTTCGAGAAGAACCCGCAGATGATCATGTGGGATCCGGCCACCTACCCCGACGTGAAGGGCATCGCCGACCTCGGTACGGAAGGCGTGAAGATCCGCTACTTCGGTGGCGCGGCCTACATGGACTTCCTCACCAGCACCGGCGTCTTGTCGAAGGACCAGGTCGACGGTTCCTACGACGGCAGCGCCAGCCTGTTCGTCACCGACGAGGGCAAGGCCGCTCAGCAGGGCTTCGGCTCGGCCGAGCCGTACCTCTACGAGAAGGATCTCGACAGCTGGATGAAGCCCGTCGCGTACGAGTACATCAACGACATCGGCTGGGAGAACTACGCCGAGTCGATCGCCACCAAGCCGGAGAACATCACCAAGTACTCGGATTGCTTCAAGGCACTCGTGCCGATCATCCAGCAGGCCAGCGTCGACTATGTCAACGAGCCGGCCCGTACCAACGCGATCATCCTCGACGCGGCGGGCACGTTCGGTGAGGCGTTCGGTTGGACGTACACCCAGGGTGCCGCCGACTTCGGCGTGGCCACGATCAAGGCCGACGGCCTCGTGGCCAACGGCACCGACGGCGTGATGGGCAGCTTCGACATGGACCGCGTGAACGGTCTCATCGAGAAGGCCATCCCGGTCTACACCGCTCAGGACAGCCCGCCGAAGGACGGCCTGAAGGCCGAGGACATCGTCACCAACGAGTTCCTCGATCCCACGATCAAGCTCTGATCGACTGATCCTTCAGTAGCACTACAACAGGAGAGGGCGTCGGCTGCGGCCGGCGCCCTCTTCGCGTGGTGTCGGCACGTTGTCGGCCTTCAGATCAACACCTGCACCAGGATCAGCTTCACGATCATCGCCAGCGGCAGCACCAGCGCATAGCCGGCGTCGACTCGCGGGTCGCCCTTCGTCGCCTCCGCGGCATAGGCGTGCACCGCCGGTTGCGTTTCGATGCCCGCGATCTGGCCGGCCGCGCTCACCGGGTCGGACTGCAACAGCCGCGTGACCAGCAGCGAGGCGAGCGCCAGCGCCACGGTGACGCAGAGCGCAGCGAGCGCCACCCGCGCACCGACCGCCGTGCCTGCCGCGTCGGCGAACGTGCCGCCGGAGCGGATGCCGACGGCCCCGAGGAACACGAGAATGCCCAACTGCCGCAACGTGAGGTTGGCGGCGTGCGGCACTTGCCAGGTGACGGGGCCGGTGCGCGACAGCGTGCCCAGCACGAGGCCGGCGATCAGTGGGCCGCCGCCGACACCCAGCTCGATCGTGCCCCCGCCCGGGAGCGGAACAGCGATCAGACCGATGAGCAGGCCGAACGACAGGCCCATCGCGAACCCCATCGCATCCACCTCGCCGAGGCTGCGATCGCTGTCGCCCAGCAGGCTGGCCACCTTGGCGAGACCCTCGGGCGGGCCCACCACGCGCAGCCGATCGCCGAGGCGCAGCACCATCGCTCCGTCGGCCAGCACGTCGGCATCGCCACGCCGCACACGCGTGACGGTTGCACCGAAGTGCGCCTCCAGCTCCAACGACGCCAGGTGACGACCGGCGAGCGCCCGGTTCGACACCGAGATGCGTCGGAAGTCGATCTGCGTGCGATCGAGCGCCAGGTGCCGGTTGCTGCGGGCGCCGGCCCACGAGATGAAGTGGTCGACGTCGTCGGGGGCTCCGATCAGCGTGCACCGGTCGCCCGGCACGAGTTGCGTGTCGGTGGTGGCGATGCGCACACGGCCCTCGTGCTCGACGCGTGAGAAGGCAAGGTTCAGCCCCAACCAGTGCCGCAGCTCACCGAGCGGCGGCAAGTCGTCGCGGTGCACGAGCACCGTCGCGCTCGTGGCGGCCACCGCCTGCTGCGTCGGCACGTCGGGCGACGGCTGGTCGGTAACGTGGCGGGCGCGGTGCAACGACCAGTGGGCGGCCAGCAACATCGTCAACACACCGAGCGGGTAGGCCAGCGAGTAGCCCACCACCGGGTCGGTGACCGTGCCATCGGCCACCTTCGTGCCCAGCCCCTCGATCGCCGCCGACAACGCCGGCGTGTTGGTGAGCGACCCGGCGAACAGCCCCGAGCGTGCGCCCGCGTCGAGGTCGAACACCACCCCCAGCCCGGCCACTGCGGCGGCCACTGCTGACAGCAGCACCGTGACGCCCACCAGCACGCGCACACCACCACGCCGCAACTCGGCCAGGAACGATGGCCCTGAGGCGAGACCGACCGTGTAGATGAACAGCGCGAGACCGATCTGAGTGACGATCGCGGGCGTGTTCGCCAGCCGCTCGTCGTACGCGGACGCGGCGAGCCCCACGAACAGTGCCGCCGCCGGACCCAGCGAGATGCCACGCACGCGGATGCTGCCCAGCGCCGCACCAGCGCCCACCACCACGAACAGCAGCAACAGCGGGTTGTCGATCAGAACGCCCATGAGGCGTTTCTATCAGTGCTGGTCGTGTGCCGTCTGCTGCCGATCGGCACACAGGTCGAACGCTGCCGGCATCAGGCCCGCACGCCGGCCGTGGCGAGCACCACGTGCAGCAGCACGTTCGCGCCGGCGGTGACGTCGGCGGGCTCGGTGTGCTCGGCGATGTTGTGCGACAGGCCGTTCACGCTGGGCACGAACACCATCGCCGTCGGGCACACGCGAGCCAGCATCTGTGCGTCGTGCCCGGCTCCGCTGGGCATCCGCCGCGTGCTGTGGCCCAGGCGCCGCGCGGTGGCCTCCACGAGATCGACCATGCCCGGGTGGAACTCCACCGGCTCGAAGCGGGCCAACGTGCGCCGCTCGACGAGCACGCCTTCCTCCTGCGCCAGCGCGTCGGTGTAGGCGGTGAACACCGACTCGGCCTGTTGCAGCAGCGCCTCGTCGGTGTTGCGCAGATCCACCGTGAGGGTCACCTTGGCGGGCACCACGTTCACCAGGTTCGGCGTGAACTCGCAGCGGCCGACGGTGGCCACCTGGCTACCGGCCATCTCGGTGGCGAGCGCACGCACCCCGGTGTTGATCGCCGCGGCCACATACCCGGGATCGCGGCGCAGGCGCATGGGTGTGGTGCCGGCGTGGGCCGATTGGCCAGTGATCGACAGCTCGGTCCAGGAGATGCCCTGCACGCCCGTGACCACCCCGATCGTGACACCTTCGTCTTCCAGCACCGGGCCCTGCTCGATGTGCAGCTCGAAGTACGCGTGGGGCGCGGAGGCGACCGGACACGGCGTGGGGCCGGCGAAGCCGATGCGCGCCAGCTCATCGCCGAGCCGGGCGCCGTCGTCGGCAGCGTGCACGTCGAGTGCATCCTCCAGCGCCATGCCGCCCACGTACACCAAGCTGCCCAACATGTCGGGCTGGAAACGGGCACCTTCCTCGCCGGTGAAGAACGCCACGCTCACCGGGTGGGTGGTGGCGACGCCGTGCTGCGCCAGCGTCTCGACAACCTCCAGCCCTCCGAGCACGCCGAGGTTGCCGTCGAACCGGCCTCCGGTGCGCACGGTGTCGATGTGCGAGCCGACCATCACCGGCGCAGCGGTGGGGTCGGTGCCGGCGCGGGTGCCGACCACATTGCCGACGGCGTCGATGACGACATCGAGGCCGAGGTCGCGCATCCAACCGACCACGAGATCGCGACCATCGCGGTCGGCGTCGGTGAGCGCGAGGCGGGCGTTGCCGCGTTCGCCGTTGGGGCCGAGCACCTCGCCCACCTCGCCCAACGCCTCCAGCCTGGCCCACAGACGCGCGCCATCGACGCGCAGCTCGTGCCAGCTCACGCGGGCCGCCCGAAGTTGAAGGTCTTGATTTCGCGCAGCGCCTCACAGAAGGCGCGCACCGCGCCGTCGAACAGGGTCTTGCCCAGCTCGGCGGTGGCCGGCGTGGGGTCGCCGATGTACCCGTCGGGGAAGAAGTCGTTGCTCATCCAGCCGAAGCTGACCCGCCCGCCGAAGCGCACGTACTGGTTGAGCGCGATCACCTCGGGCACACGCCGCTCGGCCTTGGTCATGTCGACGAGGTGCGGCGCGAGGTGCAACATGATCGAGGTCTCGTCGGTGCCACCGTGCACACCCATACCCAGCTCGTCGGCGGGCGACGCACCACCCTGATCAGGTGGCACGCCAGGGTGGGCGAGGAACGTCATCAACCCGTGCGCCAGGCGGAGTTCGCGGTTGGCGACGTTCAACAGCGCGCTGTTGCCGCCGTGGCCGTTGAGGAACACCAGCCGCTTCGCGGGGGTGGTGGCGATACAGCGGCCAAGGTCGTCGAGCACTGACAACAGCGTGGTGGCCGACAACCACACCGTGCCGGGCGACCAGGCGTGTTCGTTGCTCTTGGTGTAGTCGAGCGTGGGCAACAGCCACACGTCGAGCTCGTCGCCCACCTCGGCCACGGCTGCTTCGGCAACGGCGGTGGCGATCAGGCTGTCGGTGCACAGCGGCAGGTGCGGGCCGTGCTGCTCGATGGCGCCCAAGGGCTGCACCAAGATCGTGCGCTCGGTGAGCAACTCGGCCACCTGCGGGCCCGTGAGGTCGGCGAAACGGCGAATGGGTGCGGTCACACAGGAACGTTACCTGCGGTTCGCGAACGGCCAGGCAGAATGAACGGCATGACGGCGCCCGACTTCGATGCACTCGTGATCGGCGGTGGGCACAACGGTCTGGTGTCCGCTGCCTACCTCGCCCAGGCAGGTCTCAAGACCCTGCTCGTCGAGGCCCGCCACGCCGTCGGCGGTACCGCGGCCAGCGAGCGTTGGGCAGGCGCGATGGTCAACATCTGCAACTGCGATCACCTCACGTTCCGCACCACGCCCGTGACCGAAGAGCTCTCCCTCGCCACCCACGGCCTGCGCTACCTCGAGATCGAACCGGCGCAGGTGAACATGACATGGAGCGGTGGTCCGGCGTGGTTCAGCCACCACTCGGTGGAGGCCACCATCGAGTCGATCGCCCGCAACTACCCGGCCGAGGCGAACGGCTACCGGCGCTACGTGAAGGCGGCGATGCCCGCGGTGCAGCTGGTGTTCGATGCCGCCAACGACCCGCCATCGTTCGGCGGGCTGACGCGCAAAGTGCTCGACCGGCGCGGCGCAGGGGTGACCACACTGTTGCGCTGGAGCCGCCGCAGCGCGGCCGACGTGATGCGCGAGTACTTCACCACCGACGCACTGCAGGCACCCGGCCTGCTCGTGGGGCCGATGGTGTGGGGCATCTCCCCCGAGTTGCCGGGCAGCGGCCTTGGCGCGCTCACCTACGCGGTGCGCCACGTGGGTCAGGTCGGCCGTCCGGTCGGTGGCGCCGGCCAAGTGCCGATCAGCATCCTCAAGGCGTTCGAGTCGTACGGCGGCCATCTGCGCACCAGCACGAAGGTCGCCGCGATCACGTGCGAGGGCAAGGCGGTGCGCGGCGTCATGCTGGCCGACGGCACCGAGATCACCGCCAAGGTGGTCGTGTCGGCGTGCAACCCGCACGACACGTTCCTCAACTGGCTGCGCGATCCCCCGCCGCAGGCTCGCGACCTCGTGCAGCGGTGGAAGGCGATCCCCCACGACGACGGGTACGAATCGAAGATCGACGCGATCCTCACCCGCGTGCCCCACCTGCGCGCCGCTGCCGAGGCTGGTGTTCCCGACGATTTGGGTGCCACGTACGCGATCGCCCCGTCGCTGGCCGAGATGCACCGCGGTTACCAACTGATGGCCCGCGGTGAGGTGCTCGAGCGGCCGGGTCTGTTGGCCAACGTGCCCACCGTGATCGACCCCGGCCTCGAACCCGAAGGTCGCCATGTGCTGTCGCTGGAGGCCCTGTTCACCCCCTACGGTCTGCCAGGTGGATGGGCGGCCAGCGACGAGCCGTCGCGCTGGCTCGACCTGTTCGGCTCACTCGCCGAACCGGGGTTTCGCGAGTCGGTCGTCGACTGGCGGGCGATGACCCCTGATCGCTACGAGCGCGAGTTCCACCTTCCGCACGGACACGCCACGTCCTTCGCCGGTGGTCCGCTGGCCGCGCTGCGCAACAAGAACCCCGAGCTCACCCGTTATGAGACACCCGTGAAGGGCCTGTACATCACCGGTGCAGCCACGTTCCCGGGTGCCGGTGTGTGGGGCGCCAGCGGCCGCAACGCAGCCCTCAAAGTCCTGAGCCACACCTGACCGGCATTGGGCGGGAAGGCTGGGCGGGGGTTACGAGGTGAGCAGGTGCTGGATCAACAGCTCCAGGTACGGGGTGAGGAACAGGCCGTAGGTGGCGTTGATGTGGTGGCTGTCGAGGTACACCGCCATGTTGCCGATCACCACTGGGCACACGTCGCCGGCGCAGAACCACTGGTTGGTGTCGTAGTAGTCGGCGCCGAGCGTTGCAGCCAGGTCGCGCTCGAGTTCCATCGCGTTGGCCACCACGTGGTTCGGTCGATCGAGATTGCAGCTGGTGAGCGTGCGCGGATGGCTGACGATGCACTGATCCATCGGCCCGCGTGCGAACGGAGTGTCGCCGAGCAGCAGCACCTTCTTGCCGGCGTTCTGCAACGTGCTCACCGCCTCGCCCAACGCGTCGCGCCACTCGCGGTCATACACGTTGCGCGCCTCGCCACCGTCGACCACGTGGTAGTGCTGCCGCCAGTGCGTGATGATCACCACCTTCACCTCGGGGGCCAGCACACGTGCCATCGCGTCGGGTCTCCACTCGGTGCACTGCGGATATGGCCGGGTGCCCTCGTAGACGATGTCGATGTCGACGATCGCGCACTTCGACTTGGAGATCACCAACAGCTTCCAATGGTTGCGGATGGCCGCTTCCTCGGCGGCGGGGAACCACTGGTCGACGTGGCTGTCGCCGAACAGCGCCACCGTGGTGTCGGAGGTGAGATCGCCGTATTCGCACACTGGGCTGGTGTCGTCGAAGAACTCGACGAGGCAGCCGTCGCCCCACACTCGCGGGCTGTCCTTGGCCTGCTGGCTGATCGAGGGCGTGATGTTGTCGGGCACCAAATCTTGCTGCGCCGAAGCAGCGATCAGCGGTTGCAGCTCTGCCGCAACCTTCTGCTCGAGCAGCGCGAGCGGATCGGGTGCCACCGTCGTGGTGGTGGAACCCGCAGGGTCGCCAGTCACGGGCAGTGAGCTCATCGGGAACGTGGGGGCGATCGTCGCAGCGACGTACCCGGTGCTCAACCGCACGTCGCTGGTGGTCGTCTCTGCCCACCAGGCCGGCACGATCACCAGCCCGAGCATCAGCGAACCGACAGCGAGCGAGCGCGACGTCGACCGGATCAGCGAAGGGTGGTGCCGCAGCGGGTTCTCCAGCAGCACATAGGTGAACGCGGCCAGCACCACCGACAGCGCAAGGGCACCGGCTCGCCACCCCGGCGTGGTCCGCTCGTAGCGTTCGGCCAGCAGCACCAACAACGGCCAGTGCCACAGGTAGATGCCGTACGAGCGGCCACCGATCCACTGCAGCGGCGCCGTCGACAGCACTCGCCCCGGTGCGCCCGTTGCCCCGATCGACAGGATCACGGCGCTGGTTCCCACCACCGGCACCAGCGCGGCCGAACCAGGAAACGCGGTGGAGCTGTCGTAGACCAGCGCGCTCGCGCCGACGGCAAACAGGCCCGCCCAGCCCAGCCCGGCCGCACCGACGATCCGCTCGCGCCAGGGCCACACCAGCGCGCACAGACCACCCAACGCCAGCTCCCACGCTCGCGACCATGGCGCGAAGTACGCCCAGACGGGGTTCGAGCCGGTGAGCGCAATGCCCACGACGAACGATCCCACCACCACCGCCACGCACACTGTCATCACGGCGGCGGTCACCCGTCGCCACACCGCCCAGGCCGCGGCAAGCAGGCCCGGCCACACGAGATAGAACTGCTCCTCGATCGCCAGCGACCACCAGTGCTGCAGCAGCGAGGGTGCTGCCGAAGAGGCCAGATAGTCGGTGCCCAACCTGGCGAAGTGCACGTTCGCGGCGAACAGCGCCGCCCACCGTGCATCGACCGCCGTGTCATGAGCGCGAAGTGGGTTCAGTAGCGCGTACGACGCGACGACCGTGAACAACAGCACCAACGTCGCCGCCGGCAACAGTCGTCTCGCTCGCCGCGCATAGAACGCGGCGAGCGAGATGCGGCCCGTGGCGTTGCGCTCGCGAACGAGCAGGCGGGTGATGAGGAACCCCGACAACACGAAGAACACGTCGACGCCGACGTAGCCACCGGAGAACCCGAAGCCGGCGTGGTACAGCAGCACGCTGACCACGGCAAGTCCGCGCAACCCCTCGATCTCGGGGAGCAGTTCGGAGGCGGACCGCCTGGCGGCCACAGCGCGGCTCAGGCGTCCTTCACCGACCAGTCGCGCCGGGCGACGGGGTCCTTGTCGCTCCACGGGAAGTTGATCCACTGGTCGGTGCGCTTCCAGACGTAGTCGCACTTCACCACCGAGTGGCTCTTCTCGTAGATGACTGCGGTACGAACCTCGGCCACCTTGCCCTCGCAGAAGCCCTGCACGCTGCGCAGCGTGTGACCGGTGTCGGCGACGTCGTCGGCGATGAGGATCTTGAAGTGGCTGGCATCGATGAAGTCGGGGGCCGGCGGCAGGATGCGCGGCACCTCCAGACGTTCGTCGACACCGGTGTAGAACTCGACGTTCATCGTGTAGACGTTCTTCACACTGAGCGCGTAGCCGAGGGCACCACCGATCAACAGACCACCGCGAGCGATCGACAGGATCATGTCCGGCTCGTAATCGTCGGCCACCATCTGGGCCAGCTCACGAGAGGCCACGCCGAAGGTTTCCCAGGTCAGAATTTCACGATCGTTCGACACGTCGGCCAACCTAACCGATCCACCCCACGACCTCGGAAACGACCCTCAGGAGCAGATGTCGCTGGGCCGCACCGGCACCCGGTGCAGGTCTTTGCCGATCGCATCGCGAATGGCAGCCACCACTGCCGGGGTCGACGACACAGTGGGCGGCTCGCCCACGCCCTTGGCACCCATCGGGGCGTGCGGGTCGGGCTCTTCCACCAACGAGATCACCACATCGGGCATGTCGAGGAAGGTGGGCACGAGGTAGTCGGTGAAGGTCGCGTTCTTCACGATGCCATCCACCTGCAGCAGCTCCTCCATCACCGCCAGGCCCACACCCTGGGCGATGCCGCCCTCGATCTGCCCCACCACGCTGAGCGGGTTGAGCGCACGGCCGACGTCTTGCGCGGTGGCGATCTGCACCACCTTCACCAGGCCAAGCTCGGGATCGACATCGACGACGGCACGGTGGGCGACGAACGCGAATGCTGTGTGGCAGTTGCCTTGGCCGAGCTCGTCGAGCTCTTCCGTGGCCGGGTGATGGTGCTCGAACGTCTCGTCGATCACGATGCCGGCGGTGGCCGCGGCGACCGACATGCGCAGCGAACCGAGCGTGTCGACCACATCGGTTCCATCGATCTCGAGCTGCACGGCCTCCAGGTCGTGGAGTTCGGCCACGTGCTCGAACAGTCGCTCGCGCACCAGCCGGCAGGCACCCTCCACGGCGCCGCCGCTCATCCATGTCTGCCGCGAGGCCGACGTGGAGCCGGCCGAGCCGATCTCGGTGTCGATCGAATCGATCACCACTTCTTCCACGCCCAACACGGTGCGTGCGATCTGGCCGACGATCGTGACGAACCCCTGGCCCACCTCGACGGTGGCGAACTTCACCGTGGCAACACCATCGGCCACCCGCACTCGCGCCGTGGAGTAGTCGTCGAAGGCCTCGCTGTACATCAGGTTCTTGATGCCAACGCCCCAGCCGATGCCGCGCACGATGTGCCGCTCGTCGGCGGTGCGGCCGGCACCGCCGGGCAGCCGCATGGGATCGTGGTCGTGGCCGCCCACGGGCTCGGTGGGCAGCGCAAGCGCCGCGGTCTCCTGGATCAGCCGCGCCACAGGGGCGACGTTGACGATCTCCTGGCCGGTGATCAGGTGGTCGCCGGTACGCATCGCGTTGCGCAGCCGCACCTCCACCGGATCGAGGCCCACCGCCGCGGCGAGCTTGTCCATCTGGCCTTCGTGGGCGAACGCGGCCTGCACCACACCGAAGCCGCGCATCGCGCCCGAGGGCAGGTTGTTGGTACGCACCGCCCAACCGTCGACCGTGGCATGGTCGCAACGGTAGGGCCCCTGCGTGTGCGTGACTGCGTTGATCAACACCGCCGACGACGTGCTGGCGTACGCCCCGCCGTCCATCACGAAGCGGGCCTCGATGCGCCGGATGGTGCCATCAGTGCCGGCGTGGTGACGCATCCAGATCGTGCACGGGTGGCGGTGCACGTGACCGTGGAAGCTCTCCTCGCGGTCGTACTGGATCTTCACCGGGCGCCCGGTGCGCAAGGCCAGCAGGCATGCGTGCACCTGCAGGCTGATGTCTTCGCGCGCGCCGAAGGCACCGCCCACGCCGCCCAGCACGATGCGCACCTTCTCGTCGGGCATGCCCAAGCAGGCCGCGATCTGCTTGCGATCCTCGTGCAACCACTGCGTGGCCACGTGCAGTTCGACGCCATCGCCGCCGGGCGCGGGCAACGCCAGGGCCGCTTCGAGACCGAGGAACGCTTGATCCTGGCGACCCAGCTCGTACGTGCCCTCCACCACGACCGGGCCGTGGATCGATTGGTCGCCACGCACGATGCGTTGATGCCGTACGACGTTGCCATCGGGGTGGATCGGTGGGAATGAACCATCGATCGCTCGCTCCGGGTCGGTGAGCGGGGCCAACACCTCGTACTCCACCACGATCGCCGCGAGTGCGCGACGGCACGTGTCGGGATGATCTGCAGCGACGGCCGCCATTGCCTCGCCCTGGAACCGCACGTAGTCGCTGGCGAACACCGGCTGGTCGTGGCTGATGAGGCCGTAGGTGGCCTTGCCGGGCACGTCGGCGGCGGTGAGCACCGCCTCGACGCCGTTGATCCTCCAGGCGCCCGAGACGTCGATGCGGACGATGCGCGCGTACGGGTGGGGTGAACGCAGCGTTGCGCCCCACAGGAACCCATCGGCCGTGAGGTCGCCGGCGAACTGGAACGAGCCCTGCGCCTTGGGCACACCATCGGGCCGTGCCACGCTGTCGCCCAAACGACCGGCGAGGCCGGAGTGAGTGCCGGCGAACGTGCCGGTGTCGGTGCCAGTCTGGGTCACGGTCATTGCGCACCTCGGCGGGCGACAGCGACGCGCTGCACGGCATCGATGATGCGGCCGTATCCGGTGCAGCGGCAGACGTTGCCGGACAGCTCTTCGCGAATCTCCATCTCGCTGGGTGCGGGCGACCGCTCGAGCAGCGAGTGGGTGGCCATGATCAGACCCGGAGTGCAGAACCCGCACTGCACCGCGCCGGCGTCGACGAACGCCTGTTGCACGTCGCTGGGAGCGCCCAGCGGCGCGACACCCTCGATCGTGACGATCCGCTGGCCGACGGCGCCGGCTGCGAGCACCAGACACCCGCACACGAGCTGGTCGTCGAGTAACACACTGCACGACCCGCACTCACCCTGCTCGCAGGCCCCCTTGCTGCCCATCAGCCCCAGGCGCTCGCGGAGGACGAACAGCAGGCTCTCACCGGCTGCGGCATCGCGCACTTCGCGCGCCGCGCCGTTCACGTGCAGGACGTAGAACTCACTCATTGGGGAACGCCCTTCGCAGCAGTCGACCGGCGAGCACACCCACGGCATGACGGCGGTACTCGGCGGTGGATCGGTGGTCGTCGATCGGCCGCGCAGCAGCGCGGGCCAGCGCGGCGAACTCGCTCACGACCGCCGCGCTCGCCGCCCCGTTGGCGAAGTCGACGTTGGCCGCGGCGAACGCTTCGGCTTCGGTGCAGCGCAGGATCGTTGGCCCGACCGAGCCCAGCGCGAGACGCACCGTGCGGCCGTCGAGGTCGGTGACCAGCGCGACGCTGGCAGTGGCGATCACCATCGCGTTGCGCACGCCCACCTTGCTGTACCCCTGCCATCCACGCAACACAGGCACCGTGACACCGATGATCAGCTCACCGGCAACGCGGGCAGTTCGCTTGGGACCCACCATGAACTCGGCGAACGGCAGCGAGCGTTCACCTGCCGGGGATGCCAGGTGCACCACGGCATCGAGGGCCGCCAGCCCGGGCAAGCCGTCGCCGGCCGGCGAGCACGTACCGAGGTTTCCGCCGATCGTGCCGACGTGGCGGATCTGCGGCGAGCCGACGGTGCGCGCGGCCTGTGCGAGCACCGGCACCCACTCGGCGATCGGAGCAGCCTCGATCTGCGACCACGTGACACCAGCGCCGAGGTGCAACATGGCGCCGTCGTGGCGCCACGTGCACAACTCGCCGACGCGGTTCACCATGACGACGTCGGCGACGTGGCGATGGCCGGCGTTGACCTCCACCATCACGTCGGTACCACCGGCGACAAGGGTGGCCTCGGGATGCGCGGAGAGCGCGGCGAAGGCCTCGGCCAAGGAGGTGGCGACAATCACTGACATGGTGCTACGACTTTACAATTCGTAAAGGTTCGGCGGCGGGATCGCTCGCATCGTTCTCACTCCGTTCACGCGGCAGCGGGTCGTGCCGTCACTCGACGATCAGTCCGTCCAGGCCGTCCTCGGGATCAGGCAGCCGTGGCTTCATCCGCTCGAGGTGATGCAGCAGGATCTTGGCGACGGCGAGATTGCGCACCCAGTTGCGATCCGCGGGCACCACGTACCATGGCGCCGACGCCGTGGACGTACGCGACAGCGCGTCCTCGAACGCGGCCACGTACTGCGGCCACAACGCACGATCCTCGAGGTCGCCCTGACGGAACTTCCACCGCTTCTCCGGGTCGTCGATCCGTTCCTGCAGCCGCTTGCGTTGTACATCGGGCGACACGTTGAGGAAGCACTTCAACACGGTCGTGCCCTCGTCGGACAGCATCTGCTCGAACGACCGGATGTGGTCGTAGCGCTTCGACCACACCGCCTTGGGCTGGAAGCCCTTCACGCGCACCACCAGCACGTCTTCGTAGTGGCTGCGGTTGAAGACGCCGATGTGCCCCTTTGCGGGTGCTTGTGCGTGCACACGCCACAAGTAGTCGTGTTCCACCTCTGGCCCGCCCGGCACGCCGAAGCTGCTGACGGTGACCCCCGCCGGGTTCAGCCCCGACAAGATCGAGCGGATCGTGCCGTCCTTGCCCGCCGCGTCCATGGCCTGCAGCACCAGCAGCACACTGCGCCGCTCTTCGGCGAAGAGTCGCTGCTGCAGCACATCCAGCCGCAGCTTCACCTTCTCGAGTTCGCGCTTCGCCGACTCCTTGTGCCACCCGAGCGTGTCGTCGGTGTCGAACCTGTGCAGTTTCACGTTCGAGCCTGGGGCCACTCTCAACGCCATCACCGGATTGCTCGCCATGCGACCGACGCTAGTGCCGAACGTACGGGCAATGACGACAGCCGCTGTCGCAGCAATAGCCTCGGTCTGCCAGGAACTTCGCCGTGAACACCGCCAGCCCCGAGGTCGGGTCGAGGTATGCAGGGACGTCGGCATCGACAGCACGCTGGTGCCTGCCCATGACCTCGGCGAAGCGCCGATGCTTGGGCGAGAAGCGCTCGGGCAACGGCACGGCGATGAAATCGTGGCGAAGGTCGGGCACGCCGCGACGGTACCTCCGTGTCGCCCACGGCCGGCGCGATGTGGCTAAGGTGCGGCCACCCAGATGTGATCGAGGTCACACCGACAGCGACGAGGCATCTCGGGCGGCAGTAACCACACACGAATTGGGGGAAGTGGAATGGGTCATTCGATAGCGCCGACACGGCGCCGCAAGGGCAGGCTGCTGGCCGCACTGGTCATCAGCATCAGCGTGACGGCTGCTGCATGCGGCGGCGACGACAACGGCAAGTCATCCGACACGACGGGCGCGCCCGAGACCACGGTCTCGGGCGACACCACCGCGCCGCCCACCAGCGCCGCAGCGGAAGAGCCCGTGCCCGGCGGCAAGCTGGTCATGGCCGTCGAGGCCGACACCTCCAGCCCCTGGCGCCCGGCCGAGATGCTCTGCGCGGTGGCGTGCCACCAGATCATCCGCAACATCTACGACACGCTCACGATGCCGAACGCAGACGGCTCGTGGAGCCCGTACCTGGCCGAGTCGCTCACGCCCAACGCCGATTTCACCGAGTGGACGATCACCGCGCGGGCCGGCGTCACGTTCCACGACGGCACCCCGTTCGACGGCGCAGCCATCGCCGACAACATCACCCGCGCCAAGGACGGCATCACCACCGGTGCCATCCTGCGTTCCCTCACCTCGGCCACGGTCGACCCGTCGGATCCGATGAGCGCGATCGTCAAGGTGCAGCTGCCCTGGGCAGCGTTCCCGTTCGCGATGATGGGCCAGGCCGGCTATCAGGCCTCGCCCACCTGGCTGACCGCCAGCGACGCGGACCCGACGCTGAAGTCCAAGCCCGTCGGCACCGGCCCGTTCGTGTACGAAGACTACGTGCCGGGGATCGCCGCGACGTTCTCGATGACCAAGAACGCCGACTACTGGAACCAGCCGTACCCGTACCTCGACGCGATCGAGTTCCGTGCGATCCCCGATGCGCTCAGCCGTCGCGACGCGCTGCTCAGCGGCACGGTCGACATCCTGCACTCGTCGAACGGCCAGACCATCGTCGATGCCCGCGAGGACACCGACAACAAGCTGACCGAGATCGCGCAGAACGGCGAGACCGCCTACACGCTGCTGCACGTCACGCAGGAGGGCTCGCCGCTGCAGGATCAGAACGTGCGTTGTGCGCTGGCCTGGGCAACCGACGAGCAGGCACTCATCGACGCCATCGGCGCGGGCGTTGGCCAGCAGGCCACCGGCCCGTTCTCCCCCACTCAGGTGGGTTACCTGGAAGACACCGGCTTCCCGATGACGCAGGACATGGCCAAGGCCCAGGAACTGATCGCTGCCTACAAGGCTGATCACCCCGGCAACCTCACCCTGTCGCTGGCCACCACGCAGGACAACACGAACCTGGTGACTGCTCAGCAGCAGCAGGCCTGGTGGCAGGAAGCCGGCTTCGACGAGGTCACCATCGACCAGATCGACCAGGCGCAGTACATCCTCACCGCGGCACTCGGCAAGTTCCAGGTGTTCCAGTGGCGCAACCACGGCGGCTTCGACCTCGACCAGCAGTACTACTGGTGGCACTCGTCGTCGTCCTCGCCGGTGGGTAGCCTCGGCCTGAACTTCGGCCGCATCAAGGACGACACCCTCGATGCACTGCTGGAGGAGAACCGGGCCAGCGACGACCCTGCGCGCAAGAAGGAAATCGCCGAAGAGGTCAACCGCCTGTTCGGCGAGCAGTGCTACAACATTTGGGGTAGCTGGACCATCTGGGGAATCATGTCGAAGCCGAGCGTTCACGGCCCGGTGGCGTTCGAACTCCCGGATGGCAAGGAGAGCCAGTTCGGCGCCGGTTTCTCCGGCACGTTCTACGCGATGAACGTTTGGGTCGACCAGTGATCCACTGACGCTTCGTCAGTACAACCAACCACACACACCAATGAGAAGGGACCACCACCACCGATGCGATATGTGATTCGCAGACTTGCGCAGACCATGTTCGTCGTGGTGGTGGTCACCTTCATCACAGCGGTCGCGCTGCGGTTCCTGCCGGGGGGCAACGACGTCATCGTCGGCCTCAAGGCAGGGCCTGGCGCGACGCCCGAGCAGGCCAACGCCGTCATCAAGGAACTCGGCCTCGACAAGTCGATCCCCTCGCAGTACTTCACCTGGGTGAAGAACTTCATCTCCGGCGACTGGGGCCTCACGTTCCACACCAACGAGCGCGTTGCCGACGCGGTGAAGCGGGCCGTCCCCGTGTCGGCCTACCTGATGGTGTACGCCCAGGTCTTCGCGTTGGCGCTGGCCGTACCCACGGCCGTGTGGTCGGCCTACAAGCAGAACTCACGCTTCGACCGCCTGGCCACCACCTCGGCGTTCGGAATGCTGTCGGTGCCCAACTTCATCGTGGCCCCCGTCCTCGTGCTGTTGTTCAGTGTGCAACGCAAGTGGATTCCGTTCCCGTCCACGTACCGCAGCCTCTGGGACAGCCCCGTCGAACACTTCAAGGCGTTCATCCTGCCCACCTTCACCATCGCCATCCCTCTGTACGCGGGCTACATGCGAGTGCTGCGCGCCGACATGATCAACACGCTGCAGAGCGACTTCATCACCACCGCACGTGCGAAGGGGGTGGGCACACCGGCGCTGCTGTTCAAGCACGCGCTGCGACCATCGCTGTTCTCGATCGTCACCTCGGCGGCCGTGCAGATCGGCGCCCTGATGGGAGGCGTCGTCATCGTCGAGGGATTCTTCTCGCTCAACGGCATGGGCATGCTCACCGTCGAGAGCATTTTCGCCCACGAGTACCCCACGGTGCAGTACTGCGTCGTGATCCTCGCTCTCATCTACGTCTTCACCAACTTCTTCGTCGACCTGGCGTACGCCTGGATCGACCCGCGAGTCCGCGCCAGTCGGACGCTGGGGTGACCTCATGACCGACATCGAAGTGATCACCCACGACCAAGCGCCGGAGATTCCACTCGTGGCCGCCTCCGCCCCCAAGCAGGTGCGGCTGCGCAAGCGCGGCCAAGTCGCGAAGTGGCTCTCCATCGCGTGGTTGGTGTTCATCACGTTCAGCGCGCTCGGTGCCAACTCGCTGCCGTACGTGCCGCACGACTGCCCCGGCGAAACCAACGCCGGCTGCAGCACGGCGCTCATCGGCGACCTGCTCAACAAGCGCGAACTGCCGCCCAGCTGGGCATTCTTCGCCGACCCGGAACGCAAGGTACTGGCCGACCAACCCACGCACGCTGGTCTGCTCGGCACCGACAGCAATGGTCGCGACATCTTCGCCCGCTCGATGCTCGGAGCCCGGAATTCGCTGCTGATCGCCGGGCTGGCGATCACGTTCGGTCTGGCGATCGGCACGTTCCTCGGGATGGTCGCCGGTTACTTCCGCGGCTGGGTCGACACACTCATCGAGAACCTCACCAACGTGCTGCTCGCGTTCCCAGCGCTCCTACTGGCGATCTTCCTGGTGACGTTCTTCAACACGCCGAACACCGCCGAATCTGCGGAGCCACGACCACTCTGGCCGATCATCCTCGCGTTGGTGATCCTCTCGATCCCACCGCTCACCCGATTGGTGCGAGCCAACACCATCGCCTACGCCCAGCGCGATTTCGTCGTCGCCGCGCGCAGCCTCGGGGCCAAGGGAAGTCGCATCCTGTTCAAAGAGATCCTGCCCAACATCGTGCCCACGTTGCTGTCGTTCGCCCTCACCGGCATGGCCCTGCTGATCGTGGCGGAGGGCGCGCTCGCGTTCTTGGGCCTCTCGGTGGAGGTGCCGATCCCGACCTGGGGCAAGATGATCGCGGAGGGCTCGCAACGCCTACGCGCCGGAGTGTGGTGGATCTCATTGATGCCCGCGTTGGTGATGTTCCTCACCTTGCTGGCAATCAACCTGCTGGGCGACGTGCTCGCACAGCGCTTCAACACCCGTGAGGCAATCGGATGAGCCCGCAGCAGGCTGCTTCCGCACGAGACCTCGTTCAGGCGTCCAGCCGCCAGATCGAGGGTCCACTGTTGGAGGTCACCGACCTCCACACCCACTTCCGCACCGACCGTGGGCTGGTGCGCGCCGTCGACGGGGTCAGTTTCAGCCTGCAGCGTGGTCGCTCGTTGGGCATCGTCGGCGAGTCGGGTTCGGGCAAGACCGTGCTGTCCCGCTCGATCATGGGCCTGCTGCCCAAGCGCAACACCGAGCGGTCGGGGTCGGTGTACTTCGAAGGTCGTGAGATCATCGACCTGCCGATGGCCGAGCGGCGCCGGATCTGGGGCCGGGAGATGTCGATGATCTTCCAGGATCCGATGACATCGCTGAACCCGGTGATGCGGATCGGCAAGCAGATCGGCGAAGGTCTGCGGCTGCACCTCGGCATGAGCAAGGAAGACGCCCGCGCCACTGCGTTGCACCTGCTGCGCGACGTGCGCATTCCCGAACCCGAGAAGCGCCTCGACCAGTACGCCTTCGAGCTCAGCGGTGGCATGCGCCAACGCGTGATGATCGCACTGGCGATGGCCTGCGGGCCGACGCTGCTGTTCGCCGACGAGCCCACCACCGCGCTCGACGTCACCGTTCAGGCGCAGATCCTCGACCTGATCAACGTGCAGCGCCGCGAGCGCAACATGTCGCTGATCCTGGTCACGCACGACCTCGGTGTGGTCGCCGGTCACACCGACGAGATCATGGTGATGTACGGCGGCCGCATGGTCGAGAAGGCCCCGACGCGGGTGCTGTTCGCGAACATGAAGATGCCCTACACCGAGGCCTTGCTGAACAGCATCCCCAAGATCGAGGATCCCAGCCACACCCGGCTGAACGTGATCCCCGGCCGTCCGCCGGATCTCGTCAACCCGCCGAAGGGCTGCCGATTTGCTCCGCGCTGCTCGTTTGCACAAGATCGTTGCATTACGGAGGAACCGCCGCTGATGACCGCCGAACACCCCGAGCACGTGTATGCGTGTTGGTACCCCGTCGGTTCACCCTCCCACCGCGCCCGCTCCGCCGAGCTGGCGGCGAACGCAGGAGCGCGCTGATGGCCGGCACGGGCAAGGCCCATCTGCGCAACAACGACGACGTCATCCTGCGCGTCGAAGACCTGGTGATGGAGTTCCCGGTGGGCCACACCGGTCTGAAAGTGCACGCCGTCAGCGGGATCAGCTTCGACGTGCGGCGCGGCGAGACGCTCGGCGTGGTGGGCGAGAGCGGCTGCGGCAAGAGCACCACCGGCAAGGCGCTGATGATGCTGCCCAAGCCCACCAGCGGCTCGGTGATGTTCGAAGGCACCGAGCTCACCTCGCTCAGCCCCGACGACATGCGGGCGGCACGCACCCGTATGCAGATGATCTTCCAGGATCCGATCTCCTCGCTGAACCCGCGGCGCAAGGTGCGCGACATCGTGCGCGAGCCGCTACTGATCTGGAAGCGCGGCACGGCTGCCGAGCAACTGGAGAAGGTGGATGCGCTGCTCGAAGAGGTGGGCATCGATCCTCAGCGTGCGGCGGAGAGCCAGGCCCACCAGTTCTCCGGCGGCCAGTGCCAGCGCATCTCGATCGCCCGCTCGCTCGTGCTCGACCCTTCGATGATCATCTGCGACGAGCCGGTGAGCGCGCTCGATGTCAGCGTGCAGGCCCAGGTGCTGAACCTGCTCGAGGATCTCAAGGCCAAGCACGGGCTCACGCTGGTGTTCATCGCTCACGACCTCGCCGTGGTGAAGAACATCAGCGACCGCATCCAGGTGATGTACCTCGGCAAGATCTGCGAAGTGGCACCGTCGAACTCGCTGTACACCGAGCCTGCGCACCATTACACGAAGGTGCTGATCGACTCGATCCCGGTGCCCGACCCTGATGTCGCGATCCACCAGGTGGCGATCGAGGGCGAGCCGCCCTCCCCCGTCGCCCCACCGTCGGGATGCCGTTTCAACCCGCGTTGCCCGGCAGCCGACGATCGCTGCCGCGAGGAAGAGCCGCAGCTGCGCAAGGTGGGCTCCGGCCACTTCGTGGCCTGCCATCACCCCCTCATCGGGGGCGAGGCACCAGTCGCGGTGCGCCGCTAGCCAACTACGCTGCAGCCATGCGGCGCTACGACAGCACGGTCGCAGCGTTCCGGTACGGCCTTCACGATCCAACGACCCGCATCGCCTCCGGCGAGTTCTGGCGGGCGACCTTCACACCCGTCGGTGCCGGCACGGTGCACCTGCGCTGGACCGATGGATCGCTGACGGCCGAGGCATGGGGCGACGGTGCGGCGTGGCTGTTGGAGCGGGTGCCGGCGATGACCGGCCAACTCGACCCCGGGCACGAGTTCCGCGAGGCCCACCCGGTGGTGTTGGCTGCCCAGCGCCGCCACGGCCACCTGCGCATCGGAGCCAGCGGAACGCTCTATCACGAGCTGCTGCCCGTCATCCTCGGGCAGCGGATCACTGCTGGCGAGGCATACCAGCAGTGGAACCGCCTGGTACGCGAGCTGGGTGTCGCGGCGCCCGGGCCGAACACCGAGTTGCTGCTGCCGCCAGCGCCGGCCGTGCTGCTCGGCCGACCGGCGTGGTGGTACCACCGACTCGGGATCGAGGGTCGCCGCGCCGACGCGTTGCGCGAGGTGGCGCGCCACCCGCAGAAGCTCGTCGAGTGGAGCGCGTTGCCGGCCGCAGACGCGACGCAGATGGTGCAGCTGCTGCCGGGGATCGGCGCGTGGACCGCGGCGTGTGCCGTGGGCGCGGCGATGGGCGACCCCGACGCGGTTGCCGTCGGCGACTTCCACCTCAAGAACACAGTGGTGCACGCACTCACCGGACGCCCGCGCGGCACCGACGAGGAGATGCTCGATGTGCTGCAGCCCTACGCCGGCCAGCGCGGCCGTGTCGTGCAGTGGCTGCTCGCCGATGGCCACCATGCGCCGGCGTTCGGCCCACGGCAACGAATCCTGCCCATGAACCGATGGTGAGCCGCTGGACGGTGTTAGTTTTCGGCCCGCATCGGGGCCGCGCATCAGCGGCGGATGCTTCGCCCATGACCGATCTCGCCCCTTCCCGAACCTCCGTGGATCCCGTGTGGCGCCGTGCCCTGGTGAAGACGGGCCTGGTGTACCTGTTCTCGCGCGTGTGCGTGGCGGCCGGCGGGGCGATCGTCGCCGCGGAACTGCGCCACGACGAGGATGCACGGCTGCGCGACCTGCCGTGGGCCCGGTGGGCCGACCCGCACTATGCCGGCAAAGAGATCCCCGCCGACACGGTGAGCCTGGTGAAGGACGTGCTCACCGGATGGGACGGTGTGTGGTACTTACGCATCATCCGCAACGGCTATCCGCGCCATGTCGCGGAGCACGTCAACTACGACATGTCCGACGCTCGCGTGGCGTTCTTCCCCACCTACCCCAATCTCGTGCGGGCGATCGACTGGTTGCTGCCCGGCGGCCCGGCGTTCGCCGCGTTGCTCGTGAACTTCCTGTTGGGCGCACTCGCCGTGCTGCTCGTCGGTGTGCTCGCGCGCCGCCTGTTCGACGTGCAGGTCGCCGAGCGGGCGATGGTGCTGATGGCCATCTTCCCCGGCAGCTTCGTCCTTTCGTTCGCCTACACGGAAGCACTGCTGCTCGTGCTCGTGGCCGCCACGTTCTGGTTGCTGATGGATCACCGCTGGGTGGCCGCCGGCCTGGTCGCAGCGATGGCCACCGCCACCCGTCCGAACGGCATCGCCATCGTCGTCGGTTGTGCCGCGGCGTCGTTCGTCGCGATACGCGCCAGGCGCGAGTGGCGATCGCTCGCCGCGCCGCTGCTGGCCCCGCTGGGGTTCATCGGGTTCCAGCTGTGGCTCGGCCACCACACAGGTGAGCGGTGGGTCTGGTTCCGTGTGCAGACCGAAGCGTGGGGCGAAGGCACGAGCTACGGGTTCACCGCGCTGCGACGCACCTGGAGCGCGACCTTCAGCCCGCTCACGTCGCCCACCAACTCGATCACGGCCGTGTGCCTCGTCACCGTCATCTTCCTGTTCTGGTTGCTACGGCGGTACCAACTGCCCCCGGCGATGGTGGCGTTCAGCATCGCGATCGTGGTGCTGATGGTGTTGCCCGAGACGGTCACTGCTCGCCCCCGGTTCGTGTACACGGCGTTCCCGTTGCTGATCCCGGCGGCGGTGTGGTTCGAGCGTGTACGTCGCGACTGGTGGCCGTGGGTGCTCGCCAGCTGTGCCGTCGGCCTCACCACACTCACTGCCCTGTACGGCGTGTTCGGGGCGGTTCCCTGACCAGCAGCGTCGCTAAGCTCGCACCCCGTATGGCTACCACCGTGGAATATCGCCGCCACGGGGTGCAGCGGGCGGCCGTGGCAGTGCTGGCGGCACTCGCCTACCTGCCGGCGCTGCTCTCGTCGCCGGGCCGCATGCCGGCTGACACGAAGCTGTACCTCTATCTCGATCCCGACGGCATCATTTCGCGAGCCCCGAAGGCATGGGACCCCAGCCAGTTCGGCGGGTGGGTACCCCACCAGATGATCCAATACCTCTGGCCGGCCGGCCCATGGTATTGGACCTGCGAGCACCTGGGTGTGCCCGATTGGGTGGCCCACAGATTGTGGATCGCCACCATTCTGTTCCTCGGTGGCCTCGGGGTGCTGCTTGCGGTCCGCGCCCTCGGGCTACCCCGCAACGGGGCACTCATCGCCGCGCTCGTCTACCAGCTGTCGCCCTACGTGTTGCCCTACATCAGCCGCACCTCGGTGATGCTGCTGCCCTGGGCGTCGCTCGGTTGGCTGCTGCTGATCACGATGAAGGCGGTACGTGGGGGCGGATGGCGGTGGCCGGCGCTGCTCGCTCTCGTT
This sequence comes from Actinomycetota bacterium, assembly GCA_030645495.1. GTDB lineage: Bacteria > Actinomycetota > Acidimicrobiia > Acidimicrobiales > Ilumatobacteraceae > UBA668. Next base: position 47,085 of record JAUSLV010000004.1, on the reverse strand, counting down.
GTGTGCACCGTGGCGGGCGTGAACGCGACAGCGTTCGCCGTCGTGATGCCCGGCCCGATCCTGTGGGTGCTGTTCGAGTGGCGGGCCAAGCGGGTCACCACCCGGCAAGTACTGACCGCGTCCGGCCGCATCGGTGTGCTGTCCGTCGCGGTCTCACTGTGGTGGGTGGTCATGCTCTCGCTGCAGAGCAGGTACGGGGCTGATGTGCTGTCCTACAGCGAGGCACTCGATGCAGTCACCTACACCGCCAACAGCGTCGAAATCATGCGCAGCCTCGGCTATTGGCTGTTCTACGTGCGCGACCCGTACGCCGCAGCCACCACCGCCTCGATCCCGTACCAAGAGTCGCTGCCGCTGATCGCGATCGGCTTCTTCCTGCTCATGGCGTGCCTCCTCGGCCTGGTGATCACCCGCTTCGCACAACGACGGTTCGCCATCGCGATGGTCATCGTCGGCCTGCTCCTGTCGGTGGGCGTGCATCCGTACGACGACCCCTCCCCGCTGGCAACAGCCTTCCGCGACAACGGCCTCGCGCTCGCGCTGCGCAGCAGCACTAGGGCATTGCCACTCGTGTCGCTCGGCCTCGGTATCGGTGCCGGCGCGCTGGTGAGCGCCGTTCGGCGTCGCCACCGCCAGCATGGCCTCCGGCTCGCCGTGGTCGTGGTGGTGCTCGTCGCGGCGAACTTGCCATCGCTGTGGACGGCCGACTTCGTGGACCCAGCCCTTGCACGCGACCAACAGCCCCCGCAGTCGTGGCTCGACGCCGCATCGACGCTCGACGAAGGTGACACGACAACCAGGGTGCTGCAGATTCCAGGAGCGGAGTTCGGCGCCTTCCGCTGGGGCTATACGGTCGACCCTCCGTTGGCAGGGATCACCGACAAGCCGCTCCTCACCCGCGACCTGCTGCCATTGGGCACCGCGCAGATCATGGATCTGCTCTACGCACTCGACAATCGGCTGCAGAACGATGCGCTCAACTCGGCGGCCCTCGCCCCGGTGGCACGCTTGCTGTCCGCCGACACGATCTGGGTCTCCGGCGACGGCGCCTTCGATCGCTTCCGCACCACCCGGCCCGAAGTTGCCGCCGATCTGTTCGTCACCACTCCGACTGGCCTCGGCGACGCCGTCCCATACGGCGAGCCCTTCGTCAACGAGCCCGACGTCCAGATGGTCGATGAACAATCACTCGGCGACGCGCGAATCGGGTCGGCCATTGCGCCGGTTCTCCTCGTACCTGTCGAACAACCCGTCACGCTCGCCCGCATCGGCAACAGAGTCGTCGTGCTCGACGGCAGTGGTGACGGCATCGTCGACGCCGCCGCGGCCGGAGTGCTGCATGGCGATGAACTGGTGAGGTACGCCAACGACCTCACGACGAGCGACTGGGCGGCGTTGCCACGCGGCACGTTCTTCATCGTCACCGATTCGAACCGCGACCGCGACATGCAATGGCGCGGCTCGCAGGACACGCTGGGCATGACCGAGACCGGCGGACCCGGACGCGACGGCCGGCGGGCGGACAACGCTGCGGTACGCCTGCCGGTGTTCACCGCCGACGATGCTGCGGGACAGACCGTGGCGACGCTCGACGGTGGCCTGACGGTGCAGGCGACCACGTATGGCGACCCGTTCGCCTACCTTCCCGAGTATCGGCCGGCGATGGCCGTCGACGGCGACCCGAACACGGACTGGCGCGTCAGCCAGCCCATTGGTGAGCGACTCACCATCGAGGGCGCTCACACCGACGCCTTGCACCTGCTGCAGTCCCAGGGCGCTCAGCTCACGAAGATGATCAGCGCGATCGACATCAGCGTGGATGGTGTCAGCACCCGTGTGCAGCTCGACGAGTCGTCGTTGAGCGGCGATGGGCAGATCGTGCCGATCCCCTCGGGGGAACGCATCGAGATATCGGTCGTCAGCATCTCCGAGCGCCCGGGGGCACCGGTACATGGAGAACACTGGATCGGCTTCGCGGAGATCGGTCCCGTCGCGCAGGAGTGGGTCCGCCCGCCCACACGTGCACTCACCGCGGCCACGGCAGATGCACACCTGGCCTTCGTCTTCCGCCGCGAGACCGCGCGAGCCACCGACCGGTGGCGGCGAGACCCCGAGCCCGTGCTCGCGCGGGCATTCGACCTCGCACACGACGTCGATGGCCAGCTCACGGTGCAGTTGCGGCTCTCCCAGAGAGCCGATGACAGCTCGCTCGACACCATCGCCGGAACCATCGACGCACCAACCGCCAACCGCAGGCTCACCGGCATCGCCGGCGCACGCGCATCCGCCGCGTTCGACGGCGATCCCTCCACGCGATACGTCACCCCGTTCAACTTGGCGGTCGGCACCATCATCACGGTGCCGCTACAGCCCGATTCGACGGTGTCGTCGTTCCGCCTCCTGCAGCCCATCGACGAGAACCTCGCTCCGATCAGCGAGGTGCGCATCAACCTCGCTGATTCGTCCACCGCGGTCACCGTTCCACCGCCCGACTCAGACGGCTACAGCACGGTGACCTTTCCCGAAGGAACTGCCGACTCCCTGGCGATCGAAATCACCCAGGTCGCTTCCCGAACGGTGGCCGACCGACGATTCGGCGTCGATGCCGACGTCCCTGCAGCCATCGCCGAGATCGAGGGATTGCCCATCGCGATGCGCACCCAAGCCGCTGCGAGCTGCCGCAGTGATCTCCTCACCATCGATGGCCGGCCCGTGGCGATCTCCGTGGACAGTGACGCCCTGCTGGCCGGCGGCTACGTCACCGCCGAAACGTGCGCCGGCTCGACGATCTCGCTGGAGGCGGGTCACCACGAGATCCTCAGTTCGCCCGGCGTGCATACGGGCATCGACGTCGATCTACTGACCATCACCCCCGCACAGGCACCCTCCACGTTGCCGACACCTGGTGTCACCATCGACTCGCTCGACGACACATCGGCGCAGCTCACGGTGGCACCGTGTTCGGCCGAGTGTTGGCTGATCTTCGGCGAGGGCTACAGCAGCGGGTGGGAAGCGAGCGTCAACGGCCGTCAGCTGGCGGCGCCGGTTCCCGTCAGCGGCGGCTCGAACGGGTGGATGCTCACCCCCTCCGACCAGCCGACCCACGTGTCGATCGAGTTCGCGCCACAGCGAACGCTCGAGTGGGCGATCCTGCTGTCGGCCGGGGCCGTCGTCGTGTGCTTCGTCCTCGTGAGCTGGCCATGGATCACCCGCCTGCGTCGCCGGCGGGCGGTACCCGCGGCGCCTGCCCTTGGTGCCACTGATGTCGGGCGGTACAGCGAACCCGAACTGGTGGCGCCATGGAGACCTGGATCGACGCGCGTGGCGGTTCGCTCCGCGATGATCCTGGTGGTCGCCAGCGGGTTGTTCATCGACGTCTCGTGGGCCGTCGCTGCCGCCGTCGTGGGCGCCGTGCTCGTGCGTCTTCGGCAGCCACGCCTCGCCGGACTGACCGCCGTGCTCGGTATGGGCGGGCTGGGACTCCTGGTGCTCGGGGTGGTCGTAGTGCGTGACACACCCGCCGGCTCAGCATGGGTGGGGCAACTCGAGCCGATCCACCAGTCGGGGCTGTTCCTCATGATGTTGCTCGCCAGCACGATGGCTGACCACGACGAGACGGATACCGGCCCGTAGAATGGCGTGTATGAGCCAGATGGCCCTTGGCCCGTGCCCGAGCGCAGGCACGTCCCGCACCTTCGGCCGACCGTGAGCCACCAGGATCAACCCGCCGGGCACGCCCCCGCCCGCGCCGCCACCATCCCAGCGCTGGACGGCTTGCGCGGGCTCGCGGTGATCGGCGTGCTGCTGTTCCACGACGGCCGCCTCCAGGGCGGGTTCCTCGGCGTCGATCTGTTCTTCGCCCTGTCGGGCATGTTGATCACCGGACTCCTCATCGAGGAATGGAACCGCACGTCGCGGATCGACCTGCGCCGCTTCTGGTCGCGACGGTTCCGCCGTCTGCTGCCGGCGTTGACGATCATGCTGATGGCGATCGTGCCAATGATGCGCCTGTGGGGCAGCCCGGCACAGATCCAGGCCGCCAAGGACGGCGTGGTGCCCGGTCTGTTCTACCTGTCGAACTGGCAGCAGATCTCACACTCCAACGACTACTGGGCGTTGTTCACCGACCCGTCACCGCTCACCCATCTCTGGAGCTTGGCGGTCGAGGCCCAGTTCTACCTGGCATGGCCGGCGCTGTTCATCCTCATCGCACGCCTGCCACGCTGGCGGCCCGTGCTCGGTGTCACCACCGCGGTGCTGGCGATCGGGTCGGCGATCCTGATGTGGCAGCTGTTCGACCCGCGCTCCCCCACCCGCAGCTATGTGGGCAGCGACACCCGCGCCGCATCACTGCTCGCGGGTGCGCTGGTCGCGATCGTCGGCCTGCCGGCCATGATCGCCCGCCTCGCCGAACGCTTCCGCCGCACGATCACCTCAGCCCAGTTGGCGATGGTGGGCGGGCTCGCCATCGCCTGGGGCACCGTCGACGGGGCCACCAGCACGCTCCTGCCGCGCGGCGGGTACCTGCTGCACTCGTGCGCCTGCGCCGTCCTGGCAGCATCGCTCGGGCTGGCCCGCCCGACGATCCTGCAGCGCCTCCTCGGCCTGCGCCCGCTCCGACTCGCCGGTCTCGTCTCCTACGGCTGGTACCTCTGGCACTGGCCCGTCTACCTGATCCTCAGTTCCGAACGCGCCGACGGCTGGGGGCTCGGGCGTTGGCAACTGTCGCTGCTTCGCTGGCTCGTGTCGCTCGCCATCGCAGTCGCGTCCTATTTCATCGTGGAAATGCCGATCCGTCGGCGCACGATGCTCACACAGCGCTTCTCGGGGGCGATGGCCTTCATCACCAGCCTGGCCATCGTGGCGACGCTCTCGGTGGTGATCAGCCTCCCGAACACCAGCCCGAAGGCCTTCGATCCCACGAGCATCGGCCGGCCCAGCACCTCACCTTCCACACAGCCCACGGCAACGGCGGACGGGTCGACGCCTCCCGCCTCCACGCAGCCCCGCAGAGTGGTGCATTCGCTCATCTGGGAGGGCGACTCCGTTGCCCACACGTCGTGGCCGGGTATCGTCGCCGCCTTCGGCGCTGCCGGCGTCGACGTCATCTATCGTGGCTATCCCGGTACCGGCTTCGTCCCCCGACCCGGCGCCGACACGTTCAAGCTGTACCTCCAGCCGGTGCTCGACACCCATCCTGACGTGGTCGTGTACCTGTTCTCCGGGTGGGATTCGACCTACAGCGAAGAGAAGCAGACTGCCTGGTTCCAGACCTACACTCAGACGATCCTCGACACAGGGGCTGCCCTCGTGTTCGTCACCCATCCACCGGTCGACACCACCAAGACCAAGCTCGACACCACCGTGATGCGGCGGCTGGCCACCGAACTTGCCGCCGAGCGACCCAACGACGTGATTCTGCTCGACGCCGACCAGCTGTGGGGGCCCTTCGCCTACGATGTCAACGGTGACGGTGTCAACGAACGCATGAAGGACGGCGCACACATGTGCCCACAGGGCAGTGCACTCTTGGCGAATTGGCTGGTCCACGAGCTCGCGGCCCGTTTCGATGGCATCGTGCCAGCAGATCCCGCCGGGTGGGCCAGCGAGCCGTGGACCACTGACTCGTTGTACGACACACCACCGGGTTCGTGTCGATGAGCACGAAGGAAACAGCGTTGCCCACCGACCACCAACACACCGTGGGGCCGAGAACGTTCGTGCGCGGCGTCTCGCTCGCGATCCTGCTCGGCGCGGTGATCCGCCTCGCGTACATCGTGTGGCTGCACCGCGTCGGCAACTACGGCATCGGCGACTCGTACATCTATCACCGCGAGGGTCTGCAGCTCGCCAGAGGTGACGGCTGGATCAACCCCGCGCTGATGGAGCTGTACGGCATTCGTCGCGAGCTGGCGATGCACCCACCCGCCTACTCCCTGTGGCTGGCGTTGTGGTCGTGGATCGGTCTGACGTCAGAGTTCGCTCACCAGCTCATCACCATCCCCCTCGGCCTCGCCACCATTGCGGTCGTCGGCAACATCGGGCGTCGCGTCTGGAGCCCGAAGGTCGGCATCGCCGCCGCCCTCGTGGCCGCGGTGCACCCTTCGTTCTGGAGTTGGGAGGGGATGCTGCTGCAGGAGCCGATGGCGATCCTCGCCACCAGCCTGCTCCTTCTGGCCATGTTGCGGCTGATCGGCCACCTCGATGTGAAGTCCGTGCTCCTCGGTGGTGTCGCCGCCGGTTTCGCTCCGCTCACCCGCGCCGAGCTGATCTCTACGCTCGCGATCTGCCTGCTCGTCATCCTCATCGCGCACCGCAGCCGCCGCGCGCTCGCCGCAACGGTCGGCGTCGGCCTGCTCGCGATCGCGATCGTGGCGCCATGGTCGATCCACAACGCCCGGCGGTTCGACAAGTTCGTGCCACTCTCCAACGGCTTCGGCGTCACCTTGGCCGCTACGAACTGCGACGAGCTCACCGGGGCTTGGTTGGGGTACTGGTCGCTGCGGTGCTCCGGCGCTGCGGCAGAGGAGGTCACCCGCCAGTGGGCGGCCGAGCACCCCGACGCCGAGTTCATCCCGATCGACGTGGCGGGCACGATCAATCCACTCACTGGTGACAACACCGGAGCCGAGTACCTCGCGAGGGGCGATTTCCAGTACCCGGAGTTCGACGAGTCGGAGGTGGATGCGGCGATGACTGCGCTCACCATCGACTGGATGAAGGAACACCCCGGGTTCCTCGTCCGCTCGGTGCCTGCTCGCCTCGGCCGCGTGCTCGGCATCTATCGCCCGATCCAGCAGGTGCGCCTCGACATCTACATCGAGAACCGCAAGAAGCTCGTCGCCGTGGGCGCCTGGCTGGGCTACTACGCCCTTGCTCCGTTCGTCCTGGTCGGCGCGTGGCTCCTCAAGCGCCGCAGCGGGCGCGATCTGCTGTTGCTGCTGGCGCCGGTGTGCAGCGCCCTGTTCGTGATCGCGTCGACATTCGGAAACACCCGCTACCGTGCGATCGCCGAGCCCACGATGGCGGTTCTGGGTACCATCGGCGTGGCCGCGCTGTGGTGTTGGCTCCGCGACACGTGGCGTGAACAACCGCAGCGTGCTCCGCACTCACCGCTCACGGAGGACGTCGCATGAGGGTTTCTCGAAGGTTCTCACTCGCCGTTCAGTACATCCTCGACGAGTGGGTGCCACCGGTCGTGCGCGACAGCCGGTGGTTCATGGGGCTGCCCATGCGGTTCGTGATGCGCGATGCCACCAACGACTTCATGACGTTCAAGGATTCAGTGTTCGGGATGGATGACGAGTCGTTCTCGGCGCTCTACGAGCGCACGGCCCACGTGCAGCAGCTGCAAGGTGAGACCGACCTCAATCAGCGGTGCACCGACGAGATCCTGCGCTCGCTCGCACCCGGCCGGATCCTGGAGGTCGGCTGCGGCCGCGGCTACCTCGCCGGTCTGATGGCGGGCCAAGGCCGCGACGTCACCGGTTTCGACATCGCGATCGCCGACGACGTGCGCAGCAGGCACGCCGCGGTTCAGTTCCTCACCGGGAACATCGAGTCGCTTCCGTTCCCCGACGGCTCGTTCGATGTGGTCGTCACCACGCACACCCTCGAGCACGTGCAGAACCTGTCCACCGCTGTCGCCGAGCTGCGCAGGGTGGCCAAGCGCCAGTTGATCATCGTCGTGCCCCGGCAGCGTCCGTACCGCTACACGTTCAGCCTGCACACCCAGTTCTTCCCCTACGAGTGGTCGTTGCACAGCGCGTTCGGCTACCGGAAGAACGCCGTCATCAAGCGGCTCGGCGACTGGTACTACATGGAGAACATCCAGCCCGAGTGATCAGCCGCCCGTAAGGGCAACGCGGGCGCTCAGTCGTCGGCTGCGCCGGGCACCGCGGACGACTCACCCGACTCGAGTTCCTCGATGCGCAACCGCAGCTCGGCGCACTCCTGGCTGAGCGCGACGAGCGCGCGCTGGTGGCCGGAGATGGAGATCGAGAGCTGCACAGCAACGAGCAGGCTGACGCCCACGAACCCGACGCCGACCCACTCGACCGGATTGAGCCCGGCCAGCCGAGTGCTACGCGGCGCGACGACGGCCGCCAGGGCGGCCACCAATTGCAAAACGGCGAGCGCCAGCCACCCGAGCCAGTAGCGGAACGACAGGATCGAGCGCCTGAACAGAGCGGTAGTGGCCACTGCGAGCAGGATCGCCCACCCCACGAGCAGCAAGGCATGCACTACTTCTTCTGCCATCCTCGCCCTCCTCTGGTCTCGTCGGTCACGGATGATGCGATCGCCCGCACCACCAGCAAGGCCGATCTCCCGGCACCCGTGCTCGGTTCGCCGGCTTGGCGCTCACGCATCTCCACCGGCACCTGGATCACGCCGAACCCCAGCCGCGACGCCAGCAACAACGCTCCGAACGTATCGCCCAGATAGCTGCTGGGGAACCGGCGGGCGAACTGCAGCAGCAACGGTCGCGAAATCGCCCGGAACCCGCTGGACGCGTCGGTGATCCGCACGCCGGCGACGTTCGAGGCGTGGCTGGCCAGCCGCCGCATGGCCACGCCGCGCATGCCCTTTGGGCGCAGTGCTTCGTTCTCGGCGAAGCGCGATCCGATCGCCATGTGCACCGAGTCGCTGAGCGCGTCGAAGAGGTACTGCGCCTGTTCCACCGGGTGCTGCCCGTCGGCATCGACTTGCACGACGGCGTCGGCACCGGCACGCAGCGCCACGCGGAACCCTGTTTGGATCGCCGCTCCGACCCCGAGGTTCATCGGGTGCTGCACCACGATCGCGCCGCAACGGCGGGCGATGGCGGCCGTTGCGTCGAGCGAACCATCGTCCACCACCACGATCCGGTACCCGTTGGCGACGGCCGAGCGGACGACGTCGCCGACAGCACCTTCTTCGTTCCACGCGGGACAGACGAGAACTTTGTTCATCGGAAACGCTCCAACAGCGGACGTTCGAGCAGGTACCAGGACGCTGCTCCGAGGGCGAGCGACCCGGCGATGGTCATTGCCATCAACGGCACCACCGGGGCGTCGAACACGTGCCACCCGAACCAGCGGAGCAGGAAGCTCTCGCGACCGTGAGGTGCCGTGATGAATACTTCGTGCCACAGGTACACGCCGTACGACACCACGCCGAGCCACACGAGCGGCTTGGACCCGAAGAAGCGGCCGCCCGTGAGTGAGCAACACGCCGGTGCCACGGCCAACAGCGCCACGAGGGAGTAGCCAGCCTGGCGGGCCAGTTCCTGCGTGGTGGAGCCCTCCTCGAGCCCTCTCGGCAGCCCGAGTTGTGTGGAGACGAGCACGAGCACCACGAGCGACGCGGCGTACCACAAGGACGGGCGCTGGAACAGCGCCAGACGTAAGGCAGCGATCCGGGGCGACACCTCAGTACCGACGACGAGACAGGCGAGGATCATGCCGATCGCGAAGTAGTCGGCGTTGGCGATCACCGTGAAGCGGAAGTTGCCGGCGTAGGGCAGGCTCGACCCATGGATCAGTGCCCGGCTCACCGTGCTGATCACGATCCAACTGCCGCACATCGCCGCGATCAACATCACGCGTTGCACAGGTGCCCAGCCGCGCGCCATCCGGGCGCAGAGCAGCGCGAACAGCGGTAGCAGCAAGTAGTAGCCGATCTCGGTGCTGACGCTCCAGGCCTGGCTGATGCCCGACAGCACGTAGATGCCTGCGTAGGCGTGTGTGAGCGTCACGCTGAGCAGCAGACCGACCGCCCCCGACACGGCAATCGCCCCCAGCGCGAGCTGGATCGCCAGCGCAGTCCAGTACGCCGGGAAGATGCGCACGGCACGCCGACGCCAGAACGTGGTCGCCGACGCGAGTGGACGGTCGTGCACGATGCGCGCGACGTACGGCTCGAACAGCAAGAACCCCGACAACCCGAAGAAGACCGGCACGCACACGTCGAGGCGGGCGATCACCGCTGGGATCAGGCCAGGACCCACCGTGGTACCGGCGGTGAAGCTCGTGTGGTACACGACGATCAACAGCGCGGCAACGCCACGCAGCCCATCAGCAGCGGGCAGTCGGGGACGACCGGAGGACAAGGTTGCCGTTGGCCGGTCGAGTGCGTGGTGGGTGGCAATTTCCATGACAGTGGGACGGGCCGTCACGGACCGCAGCGAAATACTATCGTGCTCGCCCGTCAGCCCCGACGGCGTGTGATCGAACGCTGCAGTGTGCGCAGCGCATCGCGACAGCCCCACATGGTCACCAGCGCCATCGATTCGACGATGATCCGACCGCTCATCTTCGACGTCCCGAACTGCCGGTCGACGAACACGATCGGAACTTCATCGATCTGCATCCCGTTGCGCGCCGCCCGCCGGATCAGCTCCGTGAGGAAGGCATACCCGTCGGCACGCGTGGACGACGGATCGATCTTCACCAGTGCCGCGGCCCGATAGCCACGGAATGCTGACGTGCAATCGCGGACCTTCAGGCCGAGTGCCAGACCCGTGTAGCGGTTTCCCCAAGCCGACAGCACGCGCCGGTGGAGCGGCCAGTTGGCAGTACCGCCGCCAGGGACGTAGCGCGACCCCACCACCACGTCGGCACCTGCCTCGATCGCTGCGACCAGCGCCGGCAGCACCGTGGGATCGTGCGACCGATCGACGTCCATCGAGATGACCAGTTCGAAGTCATGATCCAGCGCGACCTCGAAGCCGTGGCGATACGCGCTTCCAAGACCCTCCTTGCCGTTGCGGTGGACGACCGTGACGCCTCCGAGTTCGGCCGCCAGTCGGTCGGCAATGACACCGGTGCCGTCAGGGCTGTTGTCGTCGATCACGAAGATGTGAGCATCGGGAAGTCGCTCGCGGACGGCGTGCAGGAACCACTCGATGTTGTCGCGCTCGTCGTACGTGGGGGAAACGACAGCAGTGCGCACGGCTCGTTAGGTTAGCGGTTGCGCCCTGCCGGGCACCGACTCGTCGGCAAGGGCGACCAGCATGTCGTGCGCAACGCGCTCCCATGTCAACTTCGCCGCGCGCGCATGAGCCTGCCGCCCGAGCAGCAATCGCCGCTCGTCATCGAGCAGCAGATCCGCCAACGCATCACCCAGTTGGTCGACCGGGGACAACACACCGGTATGGCCGGCGATGACACTGCTGCGGTGACCACGAATGTCCGTCGCCACGGCCGGGGTGCCGCATGCGGCCCCTTCGGTGAGACTGAGCCCCCACCCCTCGGCGAGTGAGGCGCTCGAGACGACCCATGCAGAGCGATACAGCTCGACCAGGCGGCTGTGCTCGACATGGCCCAGGAAGTGCACGTAGTCACCGGCACCGAGGGCCCGCACCTGATGGCGCAGCGCGTCGTCCAGCGGCCCTGCACCCACGATGTGCAGCTGCAACGCCGGCACCCGCCGACGGGCAACCACCGCGGCATCGATCAGCGCTTCGAAACGCTTCACCGGCGCCAACCTCCCCACGGCGAGCACCGATGGGTGCGGCGACTTGTCGCCAGCGGGTGAGAAGCTCGGATCGACGCCGTTCGGGATCGCGCGCACCCTGTCGGGACGCAGACCCAGTTCGATCAGTTCGTCACGCGTCGCATCGCTCGGCGTGAGCATCAGGCCTCGACGGTAGAACGGCGGTGCCAGACGGGCCTCAAGCAGCCGGCCGAGCGATGCGAACGGCTTCGGCAGCAACTGGTCCCACATGGGCCCGTGCACGTGATGCAAGAACGTCAGGCGAGGGCGCCGAGTCCAGACCGGCGAGAACCACGGCACGCCATTCCACACCTCCACGACCGCGTCGAACGAGCCCTCGCGTCGCAGCAGTTCCGAGCCGACGACCCGGGGAAAGACCGTGATCCGGCCCCCGCGACTGACGACGCGATAGCCATTGCGATCCTGCACCGCTGCCACCCCCGCCAACGCTGATGTGCGATGGGTGATCTCGAAGCCGAGGTCGGCCCAACGACGGCTGAACTCGTCGGCGTGCAACTCGCTGCCGCCCGCATCGGGGTCTGCCAGATCGCGCCAGGCGAGCACATGGATCTTGCGGATGCCCGCCTGCTGCAGTTGGGTGGCATGAGCGGCCATGGACGCCGCGAGATCAGACACGCCCGGCAGTGTAAGCAACCTTTGGGCCGACAGCACTACAGTCACCGACCGTGCCCGACGCCCCGAGCCCCCCGCCCGTACTCAGTGCTCACGGCGGCGGCGACGACCCAGAGGACGTGATCCAGCCGTCTTCCCACGAGGCCGCGACAGCCGACGAGGCGACCTTGCCATTCGTCCTCGGTGGCGCGTGGCGGAGGCCACCGAGTCGTGCGGCGATCCTCTCATGGGCGGTCATCATCGTCGGATTCGCGCTCCCGCTGCCGGGCTTGTTCCGCGGTGCCGGCAATGTGCAGGACGAGAGCATGATGCTCGTGTTCCCCGGGCGGCTGCTGAAGGGCGACCTCCCGAACGAGGACTTCTTGTCGCTGTACGGGCCTGGTGCGATCCACGTACTTGCGGGCTGGTACCAACTGGTCGGGTCGTCGCTCACGGCCGAGCGGTTCGTAGGGGCACTGCAGCTGTGGGCGGTGGTCACCGCCGGCCATGCACTCCTGCGACCGTTCGGGCGGGTGGCAGCGGTCACCGCCGCCACGACGCTCATGCTGCTCATGCTCACCAGCACGGGACTTGCTGCCATCGCGTGGCCGGGGGCGATCGGCATGAGCCTGTGGAGCCTCGTGTTCGGCATCCGTGCCCTGCACCTCACCGGGACTGCACACACACGGGCGCTCGTCGTCGCCGGGCTGCTGGTCGGCGTGGCGCTCAGCTACCGGCCCGATCTGGTGGTGGCGCTCGGCCTCGCCTGGATGTTGCTCTGGCGCCTGCACAAGTGGAACTGGAGGCCGGCGGTGGCAATGCTCGTCGGGCTGACGTCGATGTGGGTGCACCTGATCCTGGTGGGCTTGCCCGCTGCGTGGCGAGGCATCGTGACCGAGCCGATCTTCGCGCTGCGACCGGGTCGGAACCTGCCCCGGCCGCCGTCATGGCACTGGGTCGACGGCGCGCTGCAATCACTGGGCGAGCACCCGTATCCCTCATCGTGGTGGCAGCTGCCGGCGCTGTCGGCGCCGCAACAGATGTTCTTCTGGTTCTGGCTCGTCCTCATCGTCGACCTCGGTGTACCGCTCGTCGTTTGGTGGTGGATTCGCCGACGCGGCATGTCGCCCTCGTTGGTCGTGCTCGCTGCCGGCGCACTGTTCGGCTTGGGGCTGGTCGGTCAAGCACTACAACGACCCGACAGCACCCACTTGGCGTGGGGTGGCGCCGTCAGCTTCGCGCTCCTTCCGGGGCTGATCGCCTACACGCTGCAGCACCGACGCTCGCGTGGCGATGCCTCGGTCGCTCGCCGACCGCGGCTGGTGGCGGCAGCACCGGCGTTGGCGATGGCCGGCATCCTCCTCGTGGTGTGCCCGTATTCGACGTATCGCAGCTATCTGGTCGATGCCCGGATCACGGTGGGCAGCCTCTCGGCCGGGTTCCCCGTGCAGCGCGGCGATCGACACTTCAACCTCACCAACCAGGAACAGAGGACTGCCGCGCAAGGTGCCGTCGACCGACTGGACGCGTTGGCGCAGCCCGGCGACCGACTGGTGGTCGCCCCCGTCGACATGCGGCGCACGGTGTTCGGCGAGGTGTTCTTCTACTACCTGTTCCCCGACCTCACCCCGGGCACGTACTTCATCGAGATGGACCCCGGTATCGCCAACTCCGACGACTCGAGCCTGGCCGACGACGTGCGCTCCGCCGACTGGCTGATCCTCAGCAACTTCTGGACCGGTTGGTACGAACCCAACGACTCGGCGGAGTACGGCTCGTCACGGCCGAACCAGGTGGTGGCCGACGACTTCTGCCTCGTCGGCAACTACGAGGACGCGCTGATCCTCTTGTATCGCCGCTGTGGGCAGGGTGACGGCATCGACCCGGTCACGATCGGTCGAGGCCCTGAGGAGATCGCCAGGATGGAGGCCACCCGACGGGCCCGCTCGTGACCGTCGGGCTCACCCCAGGGGTAGCCGGCGCCACACCGGGCCGGGCAGGTGCCGCAGGACGGAGAACAGCACCTGCAGCAGCGGCGGCGCCCACACAGTGCGGCGACGGCCGCGCAACGCCTTGACGGTGACCTCCGCCACCTTCTCGGGGGTGGTGGACAGTGGCGCAGCCTTCATGCCGGCGGTCATCGCGCTGTGTACGAAACCGGGGCGAACCACCAGCATGCGCACGCCCTGCCCGGCCAACCAGTCGCCGTAGCCCTGGCAGAACCCATCGAGGCCCGCCTTGGTGCCGCCGTACACCGGATTCGCCTGGCGCACCCGTTCGCCGGCCACGCTGCTGAGCACCACCAGCGCGCCATGGCCCTGCGCCCGCAGGCGGTTGCCGACGGCGATGATCGAGCTGACGGCCCCGGTGAAGTTGACGTGAGCCAACTCGGCGGCCGCCATCGGACTGGTGCGCGTCGCCTCGGGATCGCCGAGCGCGGCGAACGCGACCACGACGAGATCGAGATCGCCGAAGCGCGTGGCCAGCGCGTCGACGAACCCCTCATGGCTGGCCGTGTCGGCGCCGTCGAACGCGACAACCTGCACATCGAGGCCGTCTCGACGGATCGTGGCGGCCACCTGCTCACCCTTGTCGTACGTGCGGCTGGCGAGCACCACCGTGCGGGTGAACGACGTGATCGCGGCCTTCACCACCGCCACGCCGATGTCGCTGTTGCCGCCGAGCAGCACGATCGTCTGGGCTTCGCCCACTGCATTGTTCACGAGGTTCCTCCTGGTGCGGTCAGTCGCAGGCGCCGGGAGAGGTCGCTCTGCCAACGGCCGGTGGGGTCGAGGCGGTGCTGCACGGCCTGCCACTCGGCAAGCCGCGGGTAGCCGCGGCTGATCATCTCCGGCGTGGTGACCCCGTCCTTGGCCAGATAGTGCCGGCCGCCGGCATCCAGCACCAGGCGATCCAGCTCGTGCAGCAGCGGGCCCAGCCTGTGCACGGCACCGGGCACGTCGAGCGCGAGCGTCCAGCCAGGTCTGGGGAAACTGAGCGGCGCGGGGTTGGCGGCGCCGAAGCGCTTCAGCACCGCGAGGAAGCTCGTGACCCCGGCCGACGAGATGCGCTCGATGACGGCGCGCATGGTGTCTTCTGCGCCGAAGGGCACGACGAACTGGTATTGCACCAAGCCGTGTACGCCGTACAGCCGGTTCCAGTGGGAGAGCATGTCGAGCGGGTGGAAGAACGAGGCGATCGTCTGCAACTCGTCGACACGCTCGCGCGGTGCCTTGCGGAACCACAGTTCGTTGAACGCCGCAACGGTGAGCTTGTTGAGCACGCCTTGCGGCGGGATCACGGGTGGCACCGAGGCGATCACCGACGGGTCGTAGGTAAGCGGGTCGGCGGCTGCGCGGCCTTCGAGTTGCGCGACCGTGGCGTGGTCGCCACGGGTGAGCACACTGCGCCCCAGGCTGCCACCGCGGGCCATCAGGTCGATCCAGGCGACGCTATAGCGGTAGCGATCGTCGCCCTCGTCCATCGCCGCGAACAACGCGTCGAGGTTGGCGATTCGGTTCGTGTCGACGACCATCCGGCTGGAGCCGATGGGCAGCAGCCGGAACGTGGCCGCCAGGATGATGCCCGTCAGGCCTTGCCCGCCGACCGTCGCCCAGTAGAGATCGGGCTGCACCTCCGGGCCGACCGTGACCACGCTGCCATCGGCCAGCAGCAGGTCGAGCGACACCACATGATTGCCGAACGAGCCCTCGACATGATGGTTCTTGCCGTGGATGTCGCTGGCGATGGCGCCACCGACGGTGACATAGCGGGTGCCCGCGGTGACGGGCACGAACCACCCGCGGGGCACGATCACGCGCAACAGGTCGTCGATGCTCACCCCACCGGGCACGGTGACCGTGCCGGCCTCGGGGTGCAGCATGGCTTCGTGACCGGCGCCGAGCAGGCGCACCACCACACCACCGCCGTTCTGGGCGGCATCGCCGTAGCAGCGGCCGAGGCCACGGGCCAGCGCACCGCGGGTTCCCACGTCGTGCAATGCCGCCGCCACCTCGTGGTTGGGGACGGGTCGCACCTCGGCCACGCTGGCGTTATTGCGCCCCCACCCGGTCAGTGCACGTAGGTTCTTCACAGCAGCGCCAGTGTACCCATGCCCCCTCACGCGCCTCAGGTGCCACGGTGGAACGCGTGCGCGAGAACGGCAAGGTCAGTACGGCCACTCGGGGTCGCGGCCGGTGACCTTCTTCATCAGCCCACCCAGCTTGGCGGAGATCATCACCTTCACCAGCAGGTTCTTCACGAACCACGGCAGCTGCAGCAACTGCTTGCCGGTGTTGGCCGCACGCGAACCCAGGCTGCCGTCGAGGTCGGCGCGGTATTCGGTCATCGAGCGCGCGCGGCCCACGTAACGGAAGCGCGTGCCGAAGGCCAGCTCGCGCAGGATCGCGCCGGTGACACCCAACGACGAGAACGAGTCGTGGATCAGCATCGTGCCGCCCGACTGAACGCGCGCTCCCCAGTCGCGGATGTCGGTGCGGGCCGGCCGGTAGCGGTGGGCACCGTCGATGTAGAGCACCGAGATCTCTCCCTGCACGTCGGAGTGCGCCGCATCGCTGAAGGCCCGCACATGACGCACCTTGTCCGCCACTCCGGCGGCGGCGAGGTTGGCGTTGAACACCTGGTTGTCCTCGCTGGCCTCCTGCACGTAGCCCTCGAACTCCTGCGGGCCGCGGTCATTGCCCGCATGCGGATCGATCGCGATCACGTTCACCCCCGCGCGAGCGGCACCGGCCAGGATCACCGTGCTGCGCCCGCGGAAGCTGCCGATCTCCACGATCGTGTCACCCTCCCTGGCCCCCTGCGCGGCCCGGTACAGGCGTTCGGCCTGGTCGGGGCTCATCCAGCCGTCGACGCCTTCCACGGCAGCCAGCAGCTGGTCGAACGAACGAATTTCACTCATGCGATGTACACCCCTAATCCGAACACGACGACCCACACGACGCCGAGGACCTGCAACCAACGATCCGCCAAGAACACTTCCTCCGGTGCGGCACCATGTCCCTGCTCGATGATCAGGGCGTAACGCAACAATGCGGTGGCCATCGGGATGATCGACAACTCGTAGAACGGCCACGAGCTTCCCGACACCTCACGGCCCTCGAAGGCCCACTGGCAGTAGGTGACCAACGTTGCGCCGATGCTCACCGACAACACCATCTGCAAGAACCTGGGCGTGTAGTCCTCGAGCGTGAGGCGAGTGGATGTCTGGCCTTCCATCTCGCGCAGCTCCGCATAGCGCTTGCCGGTGACGATGAACAGCGAGCCGAACGAAGTGCACAGCACGAACCACATGCTCATCGGCACGTCGTCGACCACGGCGCCGGCGATGGCCCGCAGCACGAACCCGCTGGCCACCACCACCAAATCGATCACCGCCACATGCTTCAGCGCGATGCTGTACAGCGTGGTGAGCGTCACGTACCCGATCACCACCAGGCCGAGCTTCCAGCCGAGTACGAACGCCAGCGCGATTCCGGCCGCGAGCAGCACGGTGGCGACGGCCTTGGCGACGCGCAACGAGATGATGCCGGCGGCGATCGGACGCTGCGACTTCTTGGGATGGTTCCGGTCGGCTTCAACATCGTGGATGTCGTTCCAGTAGTACGTGCCGCTGCTGACGAGGCAGAACGCCACGAACGTGGCAAGGCAGCGCCACAGGAAGTGCCAGTTGTCGAGCGCACCGGCGGCACCGGGGGCGGCGAACACCAGGACGTTCTTGGCCCACTGCTTCGGCCGCGCTTCGTTCAGCAGTGCTTTGATCACGAATCGAACCCGACGGGCACTGCCGACACGACGGTGTCTTTCACCAGCAGCGGGTGATCGGCGCGGGCCAACAGCTCGATGTCGCCATCACTGTCTCCGTAGGCCCACACCGTGGCATTCTCGATGCGCCGCGACTTCAGCCAGGCATCGAGCCGACGCACCTTTTCCGCGCGGCGACAGTTCACTCCGTCGAGGCCATCGCCGAACTCGTCGCCCTTGGTGAGCGGCTCGGCGCACAACACGTCGTCGACACCCAGCCGGCGGCCAAGCGGTCGCAGGTACGGCCCCAGCGACGCGGACACAAGCACGATTCGATGGCCAGCGCGCTGGTGCCAGCGCAGGCGCTCGATCGTGTCGGCCCGCAACCACCCTTCGGCCACCTGCGCGGCGAACTCTTCGCCGAGGTCTTCCACCTGCTGCACCTTGCGACCACGGAGCACGCCACCGACGATCAGTTCCTTGAACCGGTCGCGATCGCGATGGGCCGCAGCCACCATCGACGCCCGCGGCTTGCGCAGCAGCGCGGTGATCACGCCGCGCCAGCCACCGACGCGCAGCAGGAAGGGGCGCACGCAGTCGCGGACGGTGAGCGTTCCGTCGACATCGAATGCCGCGACCACCTCGTGCTCACCGATCATCTCGTGCTGCGTCATCGCAATCCCTCGATCATGCCCCAGAACTCGGGCCAACTCTTGCTGACGACATCGGGATCCTCGATGACGATGCCGCTCGCACCCAGCCCGACGAGTGCGAAGGCCATTGCCAACCGATGATCGTGATGGGTGCCAAGGGTAGCCGTATGGGGTGTGCTGGGGATGACCATCAGCCCGTCGGAGTTGTCGGTGGCAGCCACGCCTGCCTTGCGCAACTCGGCGCACAGGTCGGACAGCCGATCGCTCTCCTTGCTGCGGATGAACCCCACGCCACGGATGATCACCGGGTCCTGTGCGAACACCCCAACCGCGGCGAGCGTGGGCACCAGGTCGGAGAGATCGGCCATCTCGATCTCGATGCCGCGTACTTCTCCGTGACGCGAGACAGTGGTGCCCGAGCCGTCTTGCTCGACGACGCAGCCCATCTGCGCCAGCACGTGGCAGAACGCTGCGTCACCCTGCAGCGAGGTGTTCGTCAGGCCGGGAACATGCACGCGACCGCCGCAGATCGCCGCCGCGGCCAGTGGGTAACTCGCTGAGCTCGCGTCGGGTTCGACGGTGTAGTCACACGGGGTGTAGCGACCAGAGGGCACGGTGATCACCTGATCTCCGACTTCGACGTCAGGCACGCCGAAGGACGCCATCACCGCGGCGGTGATCAGCACATAGGGCCGCGACACCAGCGGCGTGGTGAGCACCAGCCGCAGTCCTCGCGGGCAGTACGGGGCGATGAGCATCAGCGCCGTGAGGTACTGGCTGCTGACGTCGCCCCGCAGCGACACCTCCTCCACCGATGCGTCGATCGGCCCCTGGACGCTGACCGGGAGGTGGCCCCACCCCTCGCCTGCGTGCACCCGCACGCCCAGCGCACCGAGCGCGTCGTGCAGCGGGGCCATCGGACGCGACCGCAGCGGCGGATGACCGTCGATCACGTAGGGCCCCGGGCCGAGCGCGGCGAGCGCGGTGACGAACCGCGAGGTGGTGCCGGCAAGACGACATGGCAGCGTCAGCGGCCCGCGACGGAACGAAGCGACACCGCCGACGAGACGCACGACGCTGTTGCCGGCCTCCGCCTCGCCACGCTCGACGTGCAGCCCGAGCACCTGCAGGCAATCGAGCAGCGCCTCGGTGTCGTCGCCGCCCGGCACGCCGCGCAGCGTAGATTCGCCATCGGCCAGCGCGGCACAGACCAGTGCACGGTTGGCGATGCTCTTCGACCCAGGCACCTCGACGACGGCGTCGAGGGGGGCGCCCAACGGAGCGACGCGATACACGTGCATGGTCAGCTCAACCGCTGCACGGCAGGGCGGTACCCGCGAGCCAGCAGGCCGCCTCGATACATGTCGGCCATCGCGGCATCCACGAGCACGACCGCGACACCACGGTTGCCCTCGGCGCTGTGCACCACCTCGAAGCTGTCGATGTTGACCCCCAACTCGGCCGCGAGCGTAAACACCTCGGCGGCCGCACCCGGGCGGTCGGGAATGGGGATGCGCACCTCGGCGAGGTCGCTCGGCTGGTTGACGCGGCTGGGCAGGTTCGATCGCGCATCGCGCGCCTTGGCCAGGCGCCGCTGCAGCTCGGCCCGGTCGTCGGTGTCGACGACACGCCGCATCGCACCCAAACCATCGATCAGCCCGTCGAGTGCGGACAGGATGGCCGTGCGGTTCTCGGCACAGATGTCGAGCCAGATCGCAGGATGGCCGCTGGCGATACGGGTCATGTCGCGAAACCCGCCGGCCGCGAGGCGTAGCAGTGCTGCGTGCTCTTCGGCCCGATCGGAGGCCAACCCCATCAGCGTTGCCGCCGTGAGGTGCGGCACATGGCTGATGACCGCCACCACCTGATCGTGGCGGTCCGCGGGAAGCGCGACGACGTCGGCCCCCAGGTCGGCCACGATCGAGGCGACCTCGGAGAACGTGCTGTCGGCGGTGCTGCTGCTGGGCGTGAGCACCCACACGGCACCCTCGAACATGCTGCCGTCGGCGCCGTCGAGACCTTCCAGCTCACTACCCGCCATCGGGTGGCCACCGATGAACCGGGGATCGTCGATGGCTGCCGCCAGCGGGCCCTTCACGCTGCCGACATCGGTGACCACGCCCTTCGTGGCCGACAACGCTCGCTGCACCTGGCCGACGAGGGTGAGCACCGGCGTGGCGACGAACGTGATCTCGGCGTCCGGATCGAGGCCGGTCTGGCAGATCAGGCCCATCGCCACAGCGCGGTCCATGCGATCGGCGAGCTGGTCGTCGCCGCTGACGTGCCAGCCCCTATCGGTGAGGGCGCGAGCGATGGAACCGCCGATGAGGCCAAGGCCTGAGATGTTCGCTCGACGCGCCGTGGACACGGCGGATCAGCGTACCGGTCGGGTGTCGCCAGAGGCAGATTCCACCAGCGCGCGAACCTCCGCCTGTGTGAGTTCGCGCCACTGGCCGGGTGCCAGCTGAGCGTCGCGCAGCGGCCCGATGCGCACTCGGATGAGGCGCTGCACCGGGTGCCCGACGGCCTCGCACATCCGCCGCACCTGACGGTTACGACCCTCGTGGATCGTGATCCGCAGCACCCCTGGACTGGGCTGCGACACCTTCGCCGGGGCGGTGAGGCCGTCTTCCAGCTCGATCCCCTCGCGGAGGCGCCGCACCGCTCCCCCACCCGGGTGGCCTTCCACCTCGGCGAGATACTCCTTCTCCACACCGTGGCTGGGATGAGCCAGGCGATGCGCAAGATCACCGTCGTTGGTGAGCAGCAACAGCCCCTCGGTGCCCTGGTCGAGGCGGCCCACCGGATACACCCGCGGTTCGTCGGGCACCAGTTCCACGACCGTCGGCCGCCCTTGCGGGTCGTGCGCCGTCGTGACCACACCCGTCGGCTTGTTGAGCAGGTAGTAGACCAGGCCCGGCTTCAGGCCGATGGGCACGCCATCCACCTCCACCGTGTCGCGCTCGGTGTCGACGCGCCGCCCCAGCACCGCCACTTCGCCGTTCACGGTGACGCGGCCCTCGCTGATCATGTCCTCGCACACACGCCGGCTGCCCCAGCCGCGCACGGCCAGCACCTTCTGCAGCCGCTCGCCCTGTGGCAACTCCGCGGACTGAGCGGCCCATTGCTCCCACAGCGGTGGTTCGACCCCGCGGCGGCGGCTGGGCCCGCCGGGGGTGTCAGGCACGCTGCTCGGCCGGCGGATCGATCCGCAGCCCCTGCTCGAGCGCCTCGACCACGTCGGCGGAGGGCACGAACTCGGCGATCGGCGGCAGGTCGGCGAGGCTGTTGACACCCAGCTTCTCCAGGAACGAAGGCGTCGTGCCGAACAGGACCGCTTGGCCGGGGCCGCTGTCGCGGCCCACTTCGGTGACGTACCCGCGCGCCTGCAGCGTGCGCAACACGCCATCGGGGTCGACGCCACGGATGCTGCCGATCTGTGCCCGTGACAGCGGCTGCTTGTAGGCGATGATCGCCAACGTCTCGAGCGCGGCGCCACTCATGCGGGCTCGCTGGCCGTCGAGCAGGAACCGCTCGACATACGGCGACAATTCGGGGTGCGTCTGGTAGCGCCAGCCGCCGGCCACCTTCATCAGCTGGAAACCGTGGCCGGCCTCGGCATACGCGTCGGCCAGCTCGGCGCACAGGCGCTCGATGAGCACCACCGGCTGCTCAAGCAGCTGGGCCAACGTCTCGCTGGGCACCGGCTCGACCGCCACCAAGATGATCGCCTCGATGGCGCGCACGGTCTCGGCATCGAGCGGGTTGGGCTGGCCGGGGAGTGGAGCGGACACGGAACTCATCCTTCGTAGTCGTCGATCGGGAGGTCGTCGAAGCTGGTGGTGCCGTCGCCACCGATCCAGACGATGTCGATATCGCCGAAGCGCTCGGCCTGGTCGAGGTCGATCACACCCTGCTTGAACATCTCGAGCAGCGCGAGGAAGCGCACGATCACCTCGAGCCGCTCGACCAGCCCGCTGGTGAGGCGGCGGAACGAGATGCGCCCCACGCGCGGCAGCTCGTCGACCAGTTCGGCGACCGCGTCGGCAACGCTGATCCGCACCGGCGCCACGTGGAACAAGTCGATCCGCGGCGTGGGCTTCGGCGTGGTGGCCTTCATGAACGCCCGGTGCAGGCGCTGCGGCGTGACGCCTTCCATCAGGTCGGGCATCAGCTCGGCGAAGCGTTCGTCGGCACCGGCGGCACGTGGGAACGAGTGGTCGGCCTCGTCGGCAAGGCGGCTGAACACGCCGGCAACGTCCTTGAACGTCTTGCACTCGAGCAACCGGGCGAGCAGCAGATCGCGCTCCTCCCACAACGCCAGTTCGTCGTCGAGATCGATGTCGTCGCGACCGGGCAACAGCCGGCGCGCCTTCAGCTCGACCAGCGTTGAGGCGATCAGCAAGAACTCGGTGGCCAGATCGAGGTCGATCGACTGCAGCCGCTCGATCTCTTCGAGGTAGGCGTCCACGATGCGGCTGAGCGACACCTCGTAGATGTCGACCTGTTCTTTCAGGATCAGGTGCAACAGCAGGTCGAACGGGCCCTCGTAGACGGAGGTGGTGACGTCGACGGCCATGGCCCGCGATGGTATCTGCTGGAATGCGCTTCGGCCCCGGCCGTACCCACCGGTAGCCTGCCGCCGTGACTCGCGTGCTTTCCTGCATCCAGCCCACCGGCGACGTACATCTCGGTAACTACCTCGGTGCCCTGCGCAACTGGGTGATCGGCCAGCACGAGAAGGACGCGTTCCACGGCATCGTCGACCTCCATGCGCTCACGATCACCGACACGCCGGGCGTGGTGGGCCGATCGTCGCTCGAGCTGGCGGCGATGCTGTTCGCCGTCGGGCTCGACCCCGACGTCGCCACGGTGTTCGTGCAGAGCCACGTCACCGAGCACAGCGTGCTGGGTTGGATGATGGAGTGCACCGTCAGCTTCGGCGAGCTCAGCCGGATGACCCAGTTCAAGGACAAGTCGGCCAAGCGCGAACACGATTTCGTGTCCGCCGGGCTGTTCACCTACCCGGCACTGCAGGCTGCCGACATCCTGCTGTACGACACCGACGAGGTGCCCGTGGGTGAAGACCAGCGACAGCACGTGGAGATCACCCGCGACATCGCGCTGCGCTTCAACCACCGCTTCGGCGACGTGTTCGTGCTGCCCAAGGCCGTCATGCCCAAGGCCGGTGCTCGCGTGATGGACCTGCAGGACCCCACGTCGAAAATGAGCAAGAGCTCGGGCAGCGACGCAGGCCTGATCAACATGCTCGACGAACCGAGCGTGATCCTGAAGAAGTTCAAGCGCGCCGTCACCGACAGCGACACCGAGGTGCTTTTCGATCGCGAACAGAAGCCCGGCATCAGCAACTTGCTGGAGATCCTGTCCGCATGCACCGGCGAGGCACCCGAGGCGCTGGCGGGCACGTACACCCAGTACGGGCCGCTGAAGACCGACACCGGCGAAGCCGTGATCGAACTGTTGCGGCCGATCCAGGCCCGCTACCACGAGCTGATGACCGACCGCGGCGAGCTGCAGTCGTTGCTGCGCAAGGGCGCCGGCAAGGCCCGGACGGTGGCTGCGGCCACACTCGCGCGGGCCACGACCGCCGTCGGGATGCTGCCCGCCTGAGCGATCACGGCGGGCCGGTGAACACCGCCGTGTAGTAACCGAGCACATCGATGATGAAATGCGTCGAGATGGCGGTGGACGACGGCCCGCAGCGCACGTTGATGTAGCCGTCGGCACATGCCGACACCCCCATGTTGGCGCTGGTGACGCCCGACTCGCCCCAGTTGATGTTCGACGTGTTCGGCTCGGTGGCATCCTTGCCCCACACGCGCAACCACCCGGACGCGACCGTGCGGGTGATCGTCAGGTTGAACATCACACCGGTGGCATCCGTGGGCACGCCCGTCGGTGCCGCCGACGAACCGAGCGCATAGCTGATGTCGATCATCCGCGAACTTCCGCCCACGAGGGCTGTGTCGTTGGCGTGCGTCGTGGGGTCGGTGCCGTCGGGGGTCTCACCGCTGCGGCTGTCGTAGGCACGCACCGGCGCCGACAGCACGTGGAAGTAGGTCTCCGCCGGCGGATCGGGTGTCGTTCCCATCGGTGCCGGAGTGGCCGCAGGGTGCCCCGCTGCCCGCACCTTCGACGGTGCCGCGACAGCGGCGGCTCCTGCGCCGGCCACAGCGAGCGCGCCGCCGATGAGCGAGCGACGACTCATCGCGGACCGAATGGATGTGCCGGACATTGATGCTCCTCCCATGGGGGCGACCACCTCGGCCGCCCGCCATGAGGAACGTACGGGTGACGGCTGTGGCCCAACTGGGGAGGATGTGAGCAAAGTGTGATGGATGCTGATGGCCAACGGCTCAGACATCGTCGGCAGCGAGGAGCAGCGGAGCCGCCGGGCCACGGCCGAGTACCAGCTCGATCGTCAGCGGTGCAGAGCCGGCGGCGCGCAGCAGTTCGGCGCCCAGCCGTTCGTGGTCGTGGTAGCGACGGAACCGCGCCGTGCGCGGCCCCACGACCGTGGCCACCACCCGCACCCACGTGCCCATGCCGCAGTCCCGCTTGCCCACGTCGTGCAGCAGCGCACCGGCAACCTCCTCACGGCCGGCTTCCGGGGCCAGGGTGCAAAAGCGCCGGGCGACGAGCAGCGAGTGCCGCCGGTCCTGCACTGCCAGGCGCTGCCACAGCGCCAGCTCTGCAGGCAGGAGCTGCGTCTGCACCCACACCACGTCGTCAGTCGATGGCTCGCGTCGGGACCACGAGGTGACGAACCTTCGCGCGAGGTGGACGACCTTCATCGCTGTTCCGCTCGCGGGTGCGCTTGCAGATACACCTGCCAGAGCCGCTCTTGGCTGACCTTCGTGTACACCTGGGTCGTCGAGATGGAGGCGTGGCCCAGCATTTCCTGCACGATCCGCAGATCCGCCCCGTGATCCAGCAGGTGCGTCGCGCACGAGTGGCGCAGCACGTGCGGCGAGAGCCGATCGAAGAGACCGACCCTGTCGCCGTACTTCTTCACCACCGCCCACGCCGCCTGCCGCGACAGCCTCGCTCCGCGTGTGTTGAGGAACACCGCCTCCTGGTCGCCGCGGCGCGCCCAGCGCAGCGGCTCGAGGCACTGGCGACCGTCGCCCAGCCACGTGTCCATCGCCGCCGCTGCCGACCGCCCGAACGGCACGACGCGCTCCTTGGCGCCCTTGCCGAACAGGCGCACCAACCGTTCGCTGCGATCGAGATCGCCGAGCGACAGCCCGCAGGCCTCGCTGATCCGAGCCCCGGTGGCGTAGAGGAACTCCAACAGTGCGAGGTCGCGCAGCGACACTGGGTCTGTGCCGACCACCGCGTTCAGCAATTGCCCCACTTCCGCCTCGCTCAGCGGGTGCGGAATACCCGCGGGCACGCGCACCCCGGCGACGTCGGCGGTGGGATCATCGGCGCGAAGCCCTTCTTCCACCATGAAGCGGTGCAGCATGCGGATCGCCGCCAGTTGGCGGGCCACGCTCGACGGAGCCGCGCCGCTCGCCCGCCGAGCACCGACGAATGCGTCGAGGTCGGCACGCGTGGCCGACTGGAGCTGAAGATTGCTGGACTGTAGCCAGGCCTGATACCCCGTGAGGTCGCGACGGTACGCGGCGAGCGTGTTCAGCGAGCGCCCGCGCTCGGTGGCCATCCAGGACAGGAACTCCTCCGATTCCAGCGGGAGGAGTTCGGCGATCACGGTCGAGCCTGACCGAGCTGTCGTTCCACCATGAGCAGGCCGATGATCGTCTTCGCGTCGCAAATCTCGCCACGCAGCACCATCGCCACCGCTTCGGCGAGCGGAACGTCGAGCACCTCCATGTGGTCTTCTTCCGGGCCATGCGTCTGGCGGCCCACGTGGGTGAGCTCGGTGGCCACGTACAGCGTCAGCACCGAGTCGGTCATGCCGGCCGAGGGGTACATGTCGACCAGGTGCTGCAGCTTCCCAGGCTGCATCCCGATCTCTTCCACCAGCTCGCGAGCAGCGGTGATCTCGGTGGACTCGCCGGGCACATCGCGCATGCCGGCCGGTATCTCGACGATCATCGCGTCGTACGGCGGCCGGTACTGGCGCACCAGGATCACCCGCGGTGTGCCGTCGGCATCGTGGTGCAGGGGCACCGCGGCGACAGCCCCCGGCGAGCGCACGATGTCGCGCTCGAACTCCACGCCGTCGGGCGCCCGGAACCGAGCGACCGCGACGTGCCAGACATAGCCCTGGTGGACCAGCTGTTCGCCGAGGTGACGGAATGCACCAGGCTCGGTCATGGAACGGTTCAGGCCACCGACGGCGCAGCCGACGCGTCGTCGACGATGCGCAGCAGCGGTTGGCGGGCCTCGCGGCGGGCCAACGCCGCAGCGGCGAGCTCGCGGAACAACGGGTGGGGCCGGTCGGGGCGGCTCTTGAACTCGGGATGGGCCTGGGTGGCCACCCAGAACGGGTGGTCGTCGAGCTCGATGAACTCGACGAGGCGTCGGTCGGGCGACAGGCCGCTGCACCGCAGACCGGCAGCCTCGAGCCGCGGCTTCCACTGAGCGTTCAGCTCGTAGCGGTGACGGTGGCGTTCGCTGACCACCGGCTCGCCATAGGCATTGTGAATGCGACTGCCGGGTTCGAGGATCGCGTAGTACGCCCCGAGGCGCTGGGTGCCGCCCTTGTCGGCGATGTCGCGCTGGTCGTGCATCAGATCGATGATCGGGTACGGCGTGGCGGGGTCCATCTCGGTGCTGTTCGCAGCGCTGAGCCCCATCACGTTGCGGGCGAAGTCGATGGTCATCGCCTGCAGGCCCAAGCAGATGCCCAGGCACGGGATGTCGTGCTCGCGGGCATAGCCGGCCGCAGCCACCTTGCCCTCGAACCCACGATCGCCGAAACCGCCGGGGATCACAATGCCGTCGAGGTCGGCCAGGCGTTCGGCGACGAGCAAGCCCTCCACCTCTTCGGCCTGGATCCATTCGACCTCGACCTTGGCGCCGTGATGGAACCCGGCGTGGCGCAGGCTCTCGGCCACCGACAAGTAGGCGTCCTGGTAGTCGACGTACTTGCCGATCAGGCCGATCTTCACCGGCTTGGTAGCTGCCTCGACCATGGTGACGACTTCCTGCCACGCCGTGAGATCGATCGGAGCGTCGATGCGTAGGCGCTCGCACACCACCGTGTCGAGCCCCTCCTCGTGCAGGATCAGCGGCAGTTCGTAGATGTTGCGCGCGTCGGCCGCGTTGACCACGGCGTCGTCGTCGACGTTGCACAAGTTGGAGATCTTGTGCTTCAGGTTCGCGCTGAGCGGCGCCTCGCTGCGGCACACGATGATGTCGGGCTGGATGCCACGGCTACGCAGTTCGGTGACCGAGTGCTGCGTGGGCTTCGTCTTCTGCTCGCCCGACGGGCCGATGAAGGGCACCAGCGTGACGTGGATGTAGCAGATGTTGTCGCGGCCGACGTCCTTGCGGGTCTGGCGCAACGCCTCGAGGAACGGGAGGATCTCGATGTCGCCGACCGTGCCCCCGACCTCGGTGATCACCACATCGACATCGTCAGTGGCCAGGCGCTGAATGCGACGCTTGATCTCGTCGGTGATGTGCGGGATGACCTGCACGGTCTTGCCCAAGTAGTCGCCGCGGCGCTCGGCGGCCAGCACGGCCTGGTAGATGCTGCCAGTGGTGGCATTGGAGTTGCGCGTGAGCGGCTCGTCGATGAACCGCTCGTAGTGGCCGAGGTCGAGATCCGTCTCGCCGCCGTCGTCGGTGACGAACACTTCGCCGTGCTCGAACGGGTTCATCGTGCCCGGATCGACGTTGATGTACGGGTCGAGCTTCTGCATCGTGACCCTGAGGCCACGTAACTTGAGCAGGCGGCCCAGCGACGACGCGGTGAGACCTTTGCCAAGAGAGCTGGCAACGCCTCCGGTCACGAAAATGTGCTTCGGCATGGCGTGGAACCCTCCGCTTCAGGTGAACTGATAACGGGATTGCATCGTACCGCGTAGAACGCCACGCGCGCGGATGCTCACGAACTCGTCACCAGCGAGAGCACGGCATCGACACCGTTCGCTGCTCCTGGCGGCAGCGCCGGAAGCAGCAGTGTGGTCAATCCAGCGCGCACGGCGCCGGCATCGGCCACCGGATCGTCGCCCACCATCAGTGTCTCCCCCGGTGCTGAGCCCACCCGTTGACAGGCCAGTTCGAAGATCTCGACGGCCGGCTTCACAGCCCCGGCCTCGAACGACAGCACGAACGAGCGGACACCCTCATCCATCCCGTGGTGGGCGAAGACCGACCTCACGTCCCACCCCGTGTTCGACACGATTCCCACCGGTACCCCAGCGCGCTGCAGCGCGGCCAGCGTGTGTGCAGCTGCGGCGTACGGCACCCACTCGTGGGCCGCATGCATCGATCGGTACAGCGCAGCACCGAGGCCGGGCACCTCGTCGTCGGCGACGGCGTACAACACCGGCCAGCGTGCGGCCCACACCGCAGCGTCGAGATCGCGCGGGTGCGTCAGCTCCTCGGCGGTGTGTGCCTCGTGCTGGATCCGGTCGGCGAGCAGCCGTGCCCACTCCGTCGTCACCGGCCGGCCGAGCGCGGCTGCCTCGGTGCGGATCGTCTCCGGCAGCGGGGCGTGGGCGAACAAGGTGTTGCCGAAATCGAACAGGACAGCGCGCACGGTCACGACACCAGTGTGGCCGTCCTGCCGGCGGCGGGGTGTGCATTGCTAGCTTGGCACGCATGCCCCAGGCCTGCACCCGTCGCGACCTGGGAGCGCTCGCCGCCGCATGCGTGCTGCTGCGACTCCCTGCGCTGCTCAGCGCGGCCTGGTTCGATCCCGATGAGGCAGCCATCGCGGTGCAGGCCCGCACGCTCGTCGACGGCGGCCGCCTGTACGTGGACATGGCCGACCGCAAGCCACCGATTCCACCATTCATCTACGCCGCGTGGTTCGAACTGTCCGGCTCCACCGACCCGCGTGGGCCTCGCCTCGTGGCGTCGCTGCTGCTCGCACTCGCCGCGATCGTCCTCACCCGTGAGGTGTGCCGCACCCACGGTCGTCGTGTCGCTCTCTGGACGGGAGCGCTCTACGTCGTGTCGTGCTTCGCGTTCACCCCTCATGATGGCGCAGCCGCCAACTACACCCACTTCGCCGTCCCGCTGGCCACGCTGGCCATCCTCGCCTGCCGCCGCGGCGGGTGGCACACGCTGCTCGGGGGCGTGCTGCTTGGCCTGGCGATCCTGTCTCGCCAGAGCTGGATCTTCGCTGTGCCGGCCGGAGCCGTGTCGTGCTGGATGTCGGCGCGAACGCCGGGCGCGCTGCGCTTCTTGAGCGGGCTGGCCACCGGCATCGCGACTGCCGGGTTGCTGGCACCGTGGAGCGACTACTGGTTCTGGAACTTCGAGAGCAGCCCAGGGTTCGTGTTCGCGTCGATCGACATCAGGGCGGCGCTCACCGCCGGCTTGGCGTCGGTCGCACTGTTCGTCGCCTACCACGTGGCCGTCGTCGCCGGAGCTACCGCTCGGTTGCGATCCACGTGGCGCACCCACTTCGACCTGTGGGTGTGGGTTGCCACTGGCATCGCGGCCGCCAGCGCCGGGTTCCGCTTCTTCGGCCACTACTGGATGCAGATCGTTCCCCCACTGGTGCTCCTCGCCGGTCCGGCGGTCGCCGAGGCCGTCCGGCCTGCCAGGCGGCTGGCGGCGGCGACCCTCGGCGCTACAGCGTGCCTCGTGGTGGTGTCGCAGTGCATTCCCACCACATTCCGCGAGCGCCGCCGCCCCGGCCCGCTCGCCGCCACGATCCGAGCCTGCAGCGAGCCCTCCGACCGGGTGTTCGTGTGGGGCTCGTATCCCGAGTTGCTGATGGCCGTCGACCGTCCGACCGCAGGTGGGATGGTGCACAGCGACTTCGTCACCGGCCGTTCGGGAGGGCGCGAGGCGTCCACCGACTCGGTCACGCCCGGCGCGCAGCAACTGATGATGCGCAACCTCACGTCGCACCCCCCGATCGTGTTGGTCGACACCTCCGGCAACCGTGCGCTGGGCTACGCCGCATTCCCGATGTCGTCGAACGACGATCTCGCGATGTTCGTCGAGGACCGCGGCTACACGCCGGTGAGCGCCGATGACGGGTTCACGCTCTGGTGGGCAGCAGGCTCACCCTGTGCCGAGAACCCCGCTGCCTCGGCGCCATGACAACGGCTAACATTGACGGGATGAATGCCTCGGGAGACACACAGGCGCTCCCGGTGTCCGACGAGGCGCCCGAGGCCACGACCAGCAGTCCTGAGGCGATCCGTCCGCCACGGCACGGATGGCTGCGCGAAGCTGCCCTCGTCTTCGGCTTCTACTACGTGTACCAAACGATCCGCAGCTTGGCCGACCACGGCAACGTTCGCAGCCGCGCCTACCGCAATGCCGGTTGGCTGGTCGACTGGGAGAAGAGCATCTACCTCTTCCACGAGCAGACCATCCAGCAGGCGTTCATCGGCGCTCATTGGTTCATCAAGGTGATGAACATCTACTACGGCACGCTGCACTTCATCATCACCATCGGCCTACTGGTGTGGATGTACCTGAAGCGCCACGCTGCCTATCGGGCGATCCGCAACCTCCTGGGGCTCACCACCGCACTGGCGATCATCGGGTACTGGTCGTTCCCGCTGGCTCCGCCGCGCCTGTACCTCGAGTGCGACGGCAACATTCCGGTGATGGGTCCCGAAGGTGGGCTGGTTCGCCCCGCATGTTTCGTCGACACACTCGACAAGTTCGGCGGTCTCTGGAGCTACAAGACAGCCGCGGCGAAGGCGATCGCCAACCAGTACGCCGCGATGCCCAGTCTGCACTTCGGGTGGTCGTTGTGGTGCGGCATCGTGCTGTGGCGCTTCGCGTCTCACCGTGGCACCAAGTGGATGGGTCTCGCCTACCCCGCGCTCACGCTGTTCGCCATCGTGGTCACCGCAAACCACTACTTCCTCGATGCGCTCGGCGGTGTCATCATCCTGCTCGGAGCAGTGGGCCTGCTGCGGGCCGCCGATCTGCGCATGCGCTCCCGCCAAAGCGTTGCCGACGTCAGCGAAGAGATCGACGCCGTGGCCACATGTCGCGACCCCGCAGCAACGTCATCATCACGCTGAAGACCGTCACTCCGGCGACACCCGCGGCGATGAACGCCAGTGGCGCCTGAGCCCGGCTCGTACCGAACAGCCCCTGCACCTGCCACATCGTGGCCCACGACGCAGTGGCGGCGACCGCCGACTCGAGCAGCAGCCCCGTCGAACGACTGCCACTCATGGCGCGCGTGAGGCGATAGACCCGGCTGCTGAGCAGCACTGCAGCAACGATCTGTGAGGCGCCGTAGCCGAGGGCCAGCGCCGCGGCGCGCTGCTCGTCGGCCATCGACAACGAGGCAACCGTCATCACCACGACGCCGACCACGGCACCGACGATCGTCATCAGCGAGGCCTCGCGAACATCACCCAGGGCGAACAGCACCCGGATCATCACGAACGCCACGCCGTACCCCAGCAGCCCCGGACCGAACGCCGCCAACGTGTGTGCGATCGGTGCGAGGCCCTGGCTGGCCGTCTGTCCCACCGACGCGACCATGCGCGTGAGTGGCCAGGCGAGTGCGACCATCCCGGCGCCAGCGAGCGCCAACAACGGCACCGACACCTTCATCGCCCCATCGATCGCGGCCCGCACCCCGCGGGTCTGCCCCGACTGCCACCCCTCGGCCACACGCGGCGCAAGCGTGGTGGCGATCGTGACCGCGATCAGCGCGTGCGGCAACACGAAGAACGCGAAGGCATACACGAAGACAGCGACACCACCTTCGGCACCATTGCCCAACACCAACGCCGCAGCGGTGGGCACGAGTGTGCCCACGATCGACAACGTGGCCCAGCCGAACGAGGCGCGCATCGTGCGGACAGCCGGATGCTGCGGATTCCATGTCGGCCACCACTTGACACCGGCGCGCGTGAGAGCGATCGCCGGCGTGAGGCTGAAGGCCACCACCCCCAATGTGGTGCCACCGGCGATCAGGAAGAACTGCAGCGGCGTGAGGTCGAGGTCGGCCACCGCACCATGACGTGAGGCCCGGAACGCAATGCACGCGGCGACGACGATCAAGTTGTTGACGGCCGGCGACAACGCAGCCGCCACGTAGCGGCCACGTGCATTGAGGGCCGCGCCGGTCGCCGTGGCGACGCCGTAGCACACCAGCTGCGGAATGAACATCAGCACCATCGGCACCATCAGCCTGGTCTTCTCGTGGGCCAGGGTCGGCGACTGCTCGGTGAGCAAGAGGATGTGCGTGATCACCGGTGCCAGCACCAGGCCCACCAGCGCCACGAGCGCGAGACCACCTACGATCACACCCGACGTCGCTCGCGTCGCCTCGCTGAGTGCTGCCCGACCACCCTCGCGGCGAGCCGCGACGTACGACGGCACGAGCACCGCCTGCAGCACGCCGCCGGCGACCAGTTCGAACAACAGGTTCGGGATCATGTTCGCGGTCTGGTAGACGTCGGCGAGCACTCCGCTGCCCAACACAGCAGCCACGGTCACCACACGCACGAAACCGGTGATGCGCGACAGCAGGGTGCACAACGACACGAGCGCCGTGTCGCGGCTCAACCCAGCGGTGACGTCGGTTCCTTGCGCGGACGACGCCTGTTCGGTGACCTTGATCACGTTGGTGAGCGATCCGGGCGTTGCGCGAGCAGATCGGCGGCGTGCCGACGGGCCGATTCGCCGACGAGATCGCCGGACAGCATTCGCGCCACTTCGTCGATGCGCTGCTCGCCAGCGGCGAACGCGATCTGCGTGATGGTGGTGCCCTCCACCACCTGCTTGCTGACGACGACGTGCCGGTCGGCGAGCGCTGCCACCTGCGCCAGGTGGGTGACCACCAACACCTGATGACGGGCACCCAGTTGCGCGAGCTTGGCGCCGACCGCAACCGCCGCCGCGCCACCGATGCCCGCATCCACCTCGTCGAACACCAGCGTGTCGGGTGCCTCGGTGAGCACCAACCGCAGTGCGAGCATCGAGCGCGCCAGCTCGCCGCCGCTTGCCACGCGAGCGAGGGGCAGCAGCGGCGAACCCGGGTTTGCCGCGAGCAGGAACGCCACCTCATCGCCTGGGTCGTGGTCGCCGACGGTGACTGCGACGGCGGCGTGAGGCATCGCCAGCGCGCGCAGGTGCTCTTGTACCGCCACGGCTAGCGCGCCAGCGCCGGCTCGACGGGTCGCGGCCACCGCGGCAGCAGCCTCACGCTCGGTCGCGGCCGCCACCACACGATCACGTTCCAGCTGCTCGACGCGCTGCTCGTAGCCCTCCAACTCGGCGAGACGGGCATCGACGACCTGTTGGAACGCCAGCACATCGGCCAACGTCTCGCCGTACTTGCGGCGCAGGTCGCGCAGCAACTGCAGGCGGTCGCGCACAACAGCGAGCCGCGCGGGATCTTCCTCGATCTCGTCGGCCCTGGCCCGCAACTCGGCGGCGACATCCGACACCTCGGCGGTGATCGCGTGCAGACGGGCCTCGATCTCGACGAACGGCGCTCGCCCGCCGATGGCGCGGATGGCGACCCCGAGCGCGTCGAGCGAGCCATCGTCCTCGGTGAGGGCCTCTACTGCCGCCAGCGCCGACTCGCGGTGCTCGACCGCACCGGCGAGCACGTCGAGTTCGACGTCGAGCTGGCGGTCTTCGTCGGCCCCGGCGATTCCGGCCGACTCCAACTCCTGTGACTGGAAGCGCAACAGATCGAGTTCGCGGACCCGCGACCGGCTGTCGCCGCCGAGCGCCGCGAGCGCCGCATCGATCTCGGTGAGCGCTGCGCGAGCAGCACGCAGCGGCTGCAGGTCGGTGTGGCAGAAGCGGTCGAGCGCGTCGCGCTGCTCGGGAGCGGACAGCAGGGTCTGATGCGAGTGTTGACCATGGATGTCGACGCAGCGCTGGCCGAGGTCGGCGAGGTTACCCACCGTTGCCAGCCGGCCGTTGACGTACGCCCGTGAGCGCCCATCGGCCGGAATCACGCGTGCGACGATGTACTCCTCGTCGTCGACGACGAAGCGACCTTCCACTCGCGCCTCGGCCGCCCCAGGGCGAACCATGGTCGCGTCGGCCCGGCCACCCACCAGCAGGCTGATCGCCTCCACCAGCATCGTCTTGCCGGCACCCGTCTCGCCGGTGAGCACCGTCAGACCCGCGCCAAGAACAAGGTCGAGTTGCTCGATCACCCCGAGCGATTCGATGTGCAGCTCTTGCAGCATTCAGCGATCCGTCAACCCGAACTTTGCCTTCAGAATCTGATGGAACCGACGCTCCCCGAAGCGGACGAACCGGGCCACCTGCTCCGACGGAGCGACGGTCACCTTATCCCCTTCGGCCATTGTCGCCGCCGGCTGGCCGTCCACCGAAAGCGTTGCCGAGCGATGACCGAGCAGCTCCACCTCGACGGCCTCGGTCGGGTCGAGCACGAGTGAGCGGTCGAACAGCTGGTGCGGCGACACAGGGGTCAGCAGCACGGCGCGCATCCGCGGCGAGAGCACTGGACCACGAGCGGACAGCGAGTAGGCCGTCGACCCGGTGGGCGTGGACAGGATCAGTCCGTCGGCGGCGTACGAGGTGAACGGCGCGCCGTCGATGCTGACCTGCAACCGCACCGTATGGCCCGATTCGAGCTTCTCGACGACGCCCTCGTTGAGTGCTGTCCAGGTGCCGGCCGGCGAGCCATCGCTGCGGAACAGCATCACGTCGAGCAGCATGCGCTCATCGATCTGCCAGTGCCCGGCGGTCGGGCCGGCGAACCACCGCTCGAGCGACTGCGACAGCGCCTCGGGCTCGACCTCGGTGAGATAGCCGAGCAACCCGACGTTCACGCCGATCACGGGCACGGCAGCGCCCTGGAGCAGCTGCACCGCCCGCAGCATCGTGCCGTCACCGCCAAGGCTGATCACCAGGTCGGCTGTTGCCGGGTCGCGCTGAGCCACCAGGTCGTGGAGACCGAGCGCGGCGCCGTCGGCCGCCGTCACCCACACGTCGTGCTCGTGGTGGCGCAACCACGCGGCCGCCGAACGAGCAAGGCCCGCCGCCTCGGCGCGTTCGTGATGGGCGACCAGCAGTACGGAACTCACTCGGGTGATCCTTGCCGCGGCGTGGTGGCATGCACAAGGAATTCACGGTTGCCGTCACCCCCGGTGATCGGCGAATCCACCCATCCACCCACGTCGCACCCTTTTTCCACGAGCGCCGAGTGCACCTCGCCGCGGACGCGTTCGTGGATCAGTGGGTCGGTGATCACACCGTGACCGCGCGACACCTCGGCCTTGCCGGCCTCGAACTGCGGCTTGACCAGCAGCACGAGATGGCCACCCGGCCGGCACGCACCGACGAGCGCGTCGAGCACACGAGTGATCGAGATGAACGACAGGTCGGCGGTCACCATGTCGACCAAGCCGCCGATCGACTCGGGAGTCGCCGTGCGGACATGGCACCGTTCGAGCACGGTCACACGCGGGTGCGCACGGATCCGCGGGTGCAGCTGGCCGTGACCCACGTCGAGGGCCACCACATGAGCAGCCCCGCGCTGCAGCAGGCAGTCGGTGAACCCGCCAGTACTGGCACCGGCGTCGAGCACGCGCCATCCACTGACATCCAACCCCAGCGTGGCCAGCGCGCCATCCAGCTTCTCGCCGCCGCGGCTGACGAAGCGCGCGGGAGCGCCGGTCAGCACCACGGCGTCGCCGGCGTGCACCAGCCGCGAGGCCTTGTCGGCGATCGCCCCGTTCACCAGAACACGCGCCGCGTCGATCGCCCGTGCGGCTTCTGTGCGACTGTCCACGAGCCGCCGACGCACCATTTCCGCGTCGAGCCGCTGGCGACGCGGTGCACTCACGCGGAGGGAGCGGCCTTCTTGGCCGGAGCCTTCTTGGCCGGAGCCTTCTTGGCCGGAGCCTTCTTCGCGGGAGCCTTCTTGGCCAGTGCCACCTTCTTCACCGGGGTTTGCGTGGTGGGCGCAGCCTTCTTCGCCGAAGCCTTCTTGGCCGGCTTGCTGGGCAGGCCGAGACGCTTGGCGAGGTCCTCGACGCGGGCCTCGAGCTCGTCGAGACGGCCGGCGAAGCGACCGAGCTGCTTGTTGAGTTCGGCCTGCACCGTGGCGACCAGGTGCTCGCTGGCGGTACGACCACGCTCGACCACCGTGCGCACCAGTTCTTCGCTGTCCTTGCGTCGGGCCTGGCCGGCCTTGACGAATTCCTTGACGAGCTTCTCGGCTTGCTCTTGCGACGTCTCGGTGAACTGCACGCCGGCGTCGAGCATCCGCTTGAGGAGAGGTGATCCAGTCATGTGTGCAGTCTACTCCTCCTGCTACCCGCCGGTAACAACGGCGTCGGCCACAGCTGCCAGGTCGAGCCCGACCATGTCGGGCACAGGGTCGATGATGGTGCCCAGCGGGGTGACCCCGCTCCAGACATGTGCGTACCGACAGCCGAGCGTGCGAGCGAACAGACCATCGGTGCTCGGCCGATCGCCCACCATCAACGCGCTCCGTGCAGCAGCGGCGCCGAGCTCGTGGCGCACCAACTCGGCCATCGCGCGGTGCGGCTTGCCGGCCACCTGTGGCTGCACGCCGGCCGCCGTCTGCACCGCGGCAAGAATCGACCCTCCGCCAGGGATCGGCCCCTCGGGCGTCGGGTAGGTGGCATCGTCGTTGGTGCCGATCAGCCGCGCGCCCAGGCGGATCGCCTTCGCCGCGCGAGCCAACACGTGATAGTCGAACGTGCGGTGCAGGCCAACCACCACCGCGTCGACGCGCTCACCATTGTCCACGTCGTCGTGGCTGATGCAGCTGACGCCGCGGCGATCCAGCGCCTGCACCACACCCGCGCCGCCGCACACCAACGCCCGCTCGCCAGGCTGCAGGAGCAGCGCTGCGGCCCGCGCCGAGGTCAACACGTCGCCGATCGCAGGGACGCCGATCCGCTCGAGCGCGGCCTCCTGGTCCTCCACCTTGGCCGCCGAGTTGTTGGTGACGAACAGCACCCGATGACCCGCGGCGCGGAGGCGGGCAATCGCCTCGACCGAGCCGGGGATCGGCTGGTGCGACAACCACACCACACCGTCGAGATCGCAGAGAACAGCAGTGGGAACAGCATCGGCACTCATGGTCTGGCCATGTTGGCACGAGAAGTGCCAACCTGTGCAGGTGCCCCGCTTCGAACCGTTCGCCGCTCTGCGCTACGCGCCCACCCTCCCGCTCGACGATGTCGCTGCCCCGCCCTACGACGTGTTGTCCGCTGCGGATGTCGATGCGCTGCTCGCGCGCCACCCGCGCAACATCGTCGCCGTCGACGTTCCTCGCGACACCGATGGGCCCGAGCGCTACACACTGGCCGCCGCCCGGCTGACCGCGTGGGTTGCCGAGGGAGCGCTCGTGCGCGATGCCGCCCCGACGTTCACGCTCTACCGCATGCGCTTCACCGACGAGTCGGGTGCCACTCGCGAGACGGTGGGCGTGCTGGGGGCCTTGGAAGTCGTGGACGAGGGGGCCGATGGCGTGCTGCCGCACGAGCGCACCACCCCGAAGGCGAAGAGCGACCGTCTCGACCTCACCCGCTCCACCAACACCAACCTCTCCCCCGTGTGGGGTCTCTCACTCACTGCCGGCCTCACCGATCTGCTGCGCGATCCGGCCGAGGAGGTCGGCAGGTGCCACGACGAGCAGGGGGTGCTGCACACGGTCGAACGGGTCACTGATCCGGCGCGCATCGCCGCCATCGCGTCGGCCGTCGGCGCCAACCCCGTGCTGATCGCCGACGGCCACCACCGCTACGCCATCAGCCGCACGTTCCGCGACGAACTGCGCGCCGCCGGCCGTCCCGGCTCGGGAGCGGAACTGACCCTCACCTACGTCGCCGAACTCGTGGACGAGCAGCTCAGCATCGATGCGATCCACCGGCTGTACAGCGGCCTGACCCCCAAGGGTCTGCTGCAATGGCTGAGCCCCTACTTCGAGGTGGCCGAGGCCGGCCCGGTGATGCCGGCGTTCGCCACCGAGGTCGTGCGCCGAGGTGCGCTCTGCATGGTTCGCCCCGACGGCACCGGCGTGTGGCTGACGCCGAAGCCGGCCGCGTTCGCCGACGTGCGTGCACTCGACGGCGCCTACCTCGAACACGCGCTGCGCGATCACGACCCTGACGTCACCTACCAGCACGGTGTGCAGCACGTGGTGCAGCGAGTGGCCGCCGGCGAAGCCGGTGTGGGCGTGCTGATCCGCCCCACCAGCATCACCGAGATCCGGCGCACCGCCGACGAACGCCTGCTGATGCCACCGAAGAGCACGTTCTTCACTCCGAAGCTGCGCACCGGGCTCGTACTTCGACCGCTGGACTGACGAGGGTTAGAGTCGGGGGCGTGACTGCTTCATCTGACTTCCCCGCAGGCGTCCTCACCGGCGACGCCGTCTCCGCCGTGTTCGCGTTGGCCAAGGAGCGCAAATTCGCGTTGCCGGCCGCCAACTGCACCGGCAGCAACACCATGAACGCGGTCATGGAGACCGCGGCCAAGGTGAACAGCCCGGTGATCGTGCAATTCTCGCACGGCGGCGGCGCCTTCGTGGGTGGCAAAGGCATCGGGGTGAAGGGCGATGCTGCCGCGGTGGCCGGCTCGATCGCCGCCGCGCACCATGTGCACGCCCTGGCCAAGGCCTACAACGCCCGAGTCATCCTGCACACCGACCACTGCGCCAAGGACAAGCTGGGGTGGATCGACGGCCTGCTCGACGCCGGCGAAGAGCACTTCGCCCGCACCGGTGCACCGCTGTACAGCTCGCACATGCTCGACCTCTCCGAGGAGCCGATCGAGGAGAACCTCGACATCTGCGTGCGCTACTTGGAGCGCATGTCGAAGCTGGGCATGACCCTCGAGATCGAACTGGGCATCACCGGTGGCGAGGAGGACGGAGTCGACAACAGCGACGCCGACCAGAGCGACCTGTACAGCAAGCCCGAGGAAGTGAACTACGCCTACGAGCGCCTCAGCGCAGTCAGCGACAGGTTCACCATCGCCGCCGCGTTCGGCAATGTGCATGGCGTGTACAAGCCCGGCAACGTGGTGCTGAAGCCCGCCATCCTGCAGGCGTCGCAGCAGTTCATCCAGGCCAAGCACGGCGCCAGCGCCAATCCGGTGAGCTTCGTGTTCCACGGTGGGTCGGGCAGCAGCCCGGCAGAGATCGCGGAGGCGATCTCGTACGGCGTGGTGAAGATGAACCTCGACACCGATCTGCAGTGGGCGCTGTGGGACGGCATTCGCCAGTACGAGCAGGAGCACCACGACTACCTGCAGGGCCAGCTGGGCAACCCCAAGGGCGCCGATGCGCCGAACAAGAAGTACTACGACCCGCGCCAGTGGTTGCGGGCCGGCGAAAGCGCGTTCGTGACGCGGCTCGAGCAGGCATTCGCCGAGCTGGGGTGCCTGAACACCCTCGGCTGACCGAACCGCTGACTCCCCACACGGGTCACACGCCGGCCGGTTGCAGCGAGGAACCAGCACGAGCAAGTGCGGCGCGCACCAGACGGCGCTTGGCTATCGGCAGCACCGCTGTCGCCACCACCTCGGTGCGGCTCTGCGTGATGCCACCGCTACGGAAGAACCGGCGGCGCACGGTGCCGACCACCACCAACTCGTCACCGGGCGCCCAGGTGACCTCTGTGGGTGGGTCGAACCAGGCGATCGGCACCGAGGCCTGGCCGCTCTCGGTGGGAGTGGTGAGCTCGAGCGAGACCACCACCGCCCCCGACGCGAGCTGCCGACAGACCGGTGCGCTGCTGAGCACACCCTGCAGGACGACGACGTTCATGCTTTCCCTCCACGTGGACGCGGCTCGCGACGAGCGAGCCGTACTTCGTCTGGGGGAAGCACCCGCACACTACGCCGGGGGTCTCACACGGTGAGCGTGGGCCCCGGGGTCAGCGGCCCAGCGAACGCAGCCGATCCGCCACATCGGCGAACTCGTGGTCGTTCTCGGCGACCAGCGAGAAGTAGCGGCGGGCCTTGATCACGTCGCCCGAGCGGTCGAACAGATCGCCGAGCACGTACCACTGGCGCAGGTGATGGTCGCGCACCTTCTTCGGCACCTCCATCGCCTTCGCCATCAGCTTCAGTGCACCGGCGAGGTCGCCTCGATCGGCCAGCGCTCCAGCAGCCACGATCCGACCCTCGGACAGCAACGCCGGCGTCGGCGATGCATCGCGCAATTCGACCCACAGGTTGTCGACGTCGTGGTAACGCTTCAGCGCCCGATAGCAGTCGGCCAGCACCGGGTGGTGGTTCATCGTGCGGTCGAGTTGACGCGCGATCTCCAACTCGGCTGCGGCCTTGCGCCATTGGCCCAGCCGGTACAGAGCTAGCCCGGCGATCTCGTGTCCGAACGCCATGTCGGGCAGATCGCGCAACACCGGCTGCACCATCCGCCGGGCGTCGGCAAACCGGCCACGATCCAGCGCATCGGCAGCAGAGGTGAGCCGTTCCTGGTAACGGATCGTGCGTCCCGCAGGCGCCACTCGCTGCAGTTCCTCGGCTACCTCGGGTGACAGCTCGGGGTCCTTTCGTTGACGAGCGGGCGTCGCCGCTGCTCGCTGCGCGGCGGCAGTGGCCTCGTCGCGCAACGAACCTTCATCGATCCACTGCTCGCGCTCCCACGCCGGTGGCTGCACCGGCTCGCGCTCGGGCTTCGGCCCACGCGTGGCCTTGATCTCCTTCGAGCGGCGCTCGGCCTCGGTGAACGGACGCTCGACACGACGCGGCGCGACGCGGCCGTCGCTGCGCCCACCAGACCGGCCGCCCGCGTAGCCGCCACTTCGGCCGCCATCGGGGCGGGCGCCACGCGACGGCCGATCACCATCGGGGCGGGAGCCACGCGACGGCCGATCGCTGCGGTCCTGCCACTGCCCACGATCCGGGCGGTCGCCGGAGGGTCGCGCGTTGGGGCGGGCGCCATCGGGGCGCGGGCCGCGCGACGGGCGATCGCCGCGGTCCTGCCACTGGCCACGATCCGGGCGGTCGCCAGCGGGCCGACCAGCCCCAGCGGACCGAGTGGGCCCCGACCGAGGTGCACTCGGGCGCGCACCGTACGAACGCTCCCCGGCCGCACGTGCGGGACGCTCGATGCCGGCATCCTCGCGAGGATCACGGCGCTCGGGGCGCGGGCGGCCGTAGCCACGCGGTTCGGCGCGGCTGTCGCCGCGGCCCTCGCCCCTGCCGGCGCTCTGACCATCGGTGCGACGAGGACCCGCAGTTCGGCTGCTACCGCTGCGGTTGTACGAGGGTGCGTCGGAGCGCCGCTCGCCAACGGCGTCGGGACGGCGAGGAGCACCCGAGCGAGGAGCACCCGAGCGAGGAGCGCCGGAGCGCGCTCCACCTTGCGCCCCGCCGCCGCGTGCTGTTCCCGCCCGACCGGTCGGCCGGCCGCCGGAGCGACCGCCAGCGGGCGGTCGGCCGGATGAGTCGGATGAGGGGCGTCGCTGGTCTGACGGCATAGGGATTCGATCCTACGAGCGAAGTCGGTGTTAACCGACGGTGGCCTGCAGGCGAACAGCCCACAGGGTCGAAAAATACCCGAAGCCCCATTCCTCTCGCGAGGGATGGGGCTTCGAGTGCGAAATCCGGCGGCGACCTACTCTCCCAGGGGGTCTACCCCCAAGTACCATCGGCGCTGGCAGTCTTAACTTCCGTGTTCGGGATGGGAACGGGTGTGACCCTGCCGCTATTGCCACCGAAATCTATTGTCAAGGATGCGCCATCTCCTTCCCCTACGGGAACAGAGACGGCAGCCCTCCAAGGACTCCAGAGCAAGCACGAGCGATTGTAATCCAAGCCCTCGGCCGATTAGTACCGGTCGGCTACACGTGTTACCACGCTTACACCTCCGGCCTATCAACGTGATGGTCTCGTCACGGGCCTTACTGCGTTAACCGCATGGGTGTACTCATCTTGGAACGGGTTTCCTACTTAGATGCTTTCAGCAGTTATCCCTTCCGGAGGTGGCTAATCAGCAATGCCGTTGGCACGACAACTGACACACCAGAGCTCCGTCCGTCCCGGTCCTCTCGTACTAGGGACAGCCTTCCTCAATACACCTTCGGCTGCGGAGGATAGGGACCGAACTGTCTCACGACGTTCTGAACCCAGCTCGCGTACCGCTTTAATGGGCGAACAGCCCAACCCTTGGGACCTGCTTCAGCCCCAGGATGCGATGAGCCGACATCGAGGTGCCAAACCTTTCCGTCGATATGGACTCTTGGGAAAGATTAGCCTGTTATCCCCAGGGTACCTTTTATCCGTTGAGCGACCACACTTCCACACGTGATGGCCGGGTCACTATGCCCTGCTTTCGCACCTGCTTGACCTGTCAGTCTCGCAGTCAAGCTCCCTTGTGTCATTGCACTCGACGGCTGATTGCCAACCAGCCTGAGGGAACCTTTGGGCGCCTCCGTTACATTTTAGGAGGCGACCGCCCCAGTCAAACTACCCGCCTGACACTGTTCCTGATCCAGATAATGGACCCAGGTTAGAGCCCCGTCATACACAGGGTGGTATTTCAACGTTGACTCCACGATAGCTAGCGCCACCGCTTCCAAGTCTCCCACCTATCCTACACAATGCAGGACAAAGCTCAATATCAAGTTGTAGTGAAGGTCCATGGGGTCTTTCCGTCCTTCCGCAGCTAACGAGCATCTTTACTCGTACTTCAATTTCGCCGGGTCTATGGTTGAGACAGTGGGGAAGTCGTTACGCCATTCGTGCAGGTCGGAACTTACCCGACAAGGAATTTCGCTACCTTAGGACCGTTATAGTTACGGCCGCCATTCACTGGGGCTTAGGTTCACAGCTTCGCCTTTCGACTAACCGTTCCCCGTGACCTTCCAGCATTGGGCAGGCGTCACAGCGTATACAGCGCCTTGCGGCTTGGCACGCTGCTGTGTTTTTGGTAAACAGTCGCTACCCCCTGGTCTGTGCCACCCTCTCGAGCTCGGGGAGTAAATCCCGTCACCCTAATAGGGTCATCCTTCTCCCGAAGTTACGGATGCAATTTGCCGAGTTCCTTAACCATAGTTCTCCCGATCGCCTTGGTATTCTCTACCCGCCCACCTGTGTCGGTTTGGGGTACGGGTGCCGTGCCAACTCACTGTTGGGCTTTTCTTGGCAGCATAGGATCAGTGACTTCGACTGAATCGTCTCGGCATCACGTCTCAGAGTTAATGACCCCAACTCTCATCGGGATCCTCCTACACGTTTACCCGGGGACTACCATCGCCCCGGTTCACCTACCTTCCTGCGTCCCCCTCCAGCTATCCGCCAGCAACGCGGCCGGCTCGCCCGAAGGCAGCCCCGACATTGTCACTCTTGGACCTGGCGCGGGCACGGCAGTACTGGAATATCAACCAGTTGTGCATCGACTACGCCTCGCGGCCTCGCCTTAGCTCCCGACTCACCCTGGGAGGATTAGCCTTCCCCAGGAACCCTTGGGCTTTCGGCGGAGGGGTTTCTCACCCCTCTCTCGCTACTCATGCCTGCATTCTCACTCGATGGCGCTCCACGTCGGGTTATCCCGCCGCTTCGCTGCACCATCGACGCTCCTCTACCACTCGTACTTGCGTACGAATCCATAGCTTCGGCTCAGGACTTGAGCCCCGTTAAATTGTCCGCGCAGGACCACTCGACCAGTGAGCTGTTACGCACTCTTTCAAGGATGGCTGCTTCTAAGCCAACCTCCTGGCTGTCTAAGCAGTCCCACATCGTTTTCCACTTAGTCCTGAATTTGGGGCCTTAGCTGATGGTCTGGGCTGTTTCCCTTTCGACTAACGAAGCTCATCCCCCGTAGTCTCACTGCCACGTTCTGGAGTCCCGGCATTCGGAGTTTGGCTGGGTTCGGTAAGCTTGTAGGCCCCCTAGCCCATCCAGTGCTCTACCTCCGGGACTGAACACGTGACGCTGTACCTAAATACATTTCGAGGAGAACC
Source organism: Actinomycetota bacterium (assembly GCA_030645495.1). Lineage (GTDB taxonomy): Bacteria > Actinomycetota > Acidimicrobiia > Acidimicrobiales > Ilumatobacteraceae > UBA668. The sequence continues at coordinate 2,528 of JAUSLV010000004.1, read as the reverse complement.
AGCTATCACCAAGTTTGTTTGGCCTTTCACCCCTATCCACAGTTCATCACCGCCATTTTCAACTGACGTGTGTTCGGTCCTCCACGGGGTCTTACCCCCGCTTCAACCTGACCATGGATAGATCACTTGGCTTCGGGTCGACAGCATGCGACTCATTCGCCCTATTCAGACTCGCTTTCGCTTCGGCTCCCCATCACTGGTTAACCTTGCCACATACCGTCACTCGCAGGCTCATTCTTCAAAAGGCACGCCATCGTGGCCTCCTTGCGGAGACGACACTCTGACTGTTTGTAAACCAACGGTTTCAGGTACTATTTCACTCCCCTCCCGGGGTGCTTTTCACCTTTCCCTCACGGTACTAGTTCACTATCGGTCGCCAAGGAATACTTAGACTTATGGGGTGGTCCCCACAGATTCACGCGGGTTTTCTCGGTCCCCGCGTTACTTGGGATGACATGCGGAGGTTGCGTGTGTTTCGAATACGGGGCTGTTACCCACTACGGCCGGCCTTTCCAGAACCGTTCTTCTACACAGCAACTTGGTAACTCCGTGATCGATCTGATGCTCGATCTCATGGTCCCTCAACCCCGCGTCAGCAACGCCATCAGGCTTGACACTGACACGGTTTGGTCTCTTCCCGTTTCGCTCGCCGCTACTAAGGGAGTCGCGGTTGCTTTCCTTTCCTCGGGGTACTGAGATGTTTCAATTCCCCCGGTTCCCTCCACAGGCCCTATGTATTCAGACCTGGGTAACACTCCATGACGAGTGCTGGGTTTCCCCATTCGGACATCTGCGGATCAAAGCCAAATAGGCGGCTCCCCGCAGCTTTTCGCAGCCATTCACGTCCTTCATCGGTTCTTGGCGCCAAGGCATCCACCGTTGGCTCTTTGTAGCTTGGAAGAACAAAGATGCTCGTGCTTGCTCTGCAGTTCTCAAAGGGCTTCACCAGGCGCTGAGCACGAGTCGAAACTCGAGCACCGAACACGCCACGGCAGCGGAGCGACCCCGTAAGGAGTCTCGCTCGTGCCAGGTGATGAGGGCGAGCGGCCTGCAAGCAGGCCAGCTCCCTCAAAACAGAAGAGAAGACAAAGTCAATCGATTCGAGATCGAGTGGAGGACGGATCCTACGACACTTGAGCAAGTTTCGACTGACCCACCAGTGCACCAACTGGGAACTGGTTCGAACCGGACCGGACGAATGCCGGCCAACGATTGAACAGTAGCTCCTTAGAAAGGAGGTGATCCAGCCGCACCTTCCGGTACGGCTACCTTGTTACGACTTCACCCCAATCACCGACCCCACCTTCGACGGCTCCTTCCTTACGGTTAGGCCACCGGCTTCGGGTGTTGCCGACTTTCGTGGTGTGACGGGCGGTGTGTACAAGGCCCGGGAACGTATTCACCCCGGCGTGCTGATCCGGGATTACTAGCAACTCCAGCTTCATGGAGGCGAGTTGCAGCCTCCAATCCGAACTGAGACCGGCTTTGTGGGATTCGCTCACCCTCACGAGTTTGCAGCCCTTTGTACCGGCCATTGTAGCGTGTTTGCAGCCCTGGACATAAGGGGCATGATGACTTGACGTCGTCCCCACCTTCCTCCGAGTTGACCCCGGCAGTCTCTCACGAGTCCCCACCATAACGTGCTGGCAACATGAGACAGGGGTTGCGCTCGTTGCGGGACTTAACCCAACATCTCACGACACGAGCTGACGACAACCATGCACCACCTGTATAGAGACCTTGCGGGGCGTACATTTCTGCACGTTTCCTCTATATGTCAAGCCTTGGTAAGGTTCTTCGCGTTGCATCGAATTAATCCGCATGCTCCGCCGCTTGTGCGGGCCCCCGTCAATTCCTTTGAGTTTTAGCCTTGCGGCCGTACTCCCCAGGCGGGGCACTTAATGCGTTAGCTACGGCGCGGAAAACGTGGAATGTCCCCCACACCTAGTGCCCAACGTTTACGGCATGGACTACCAGGGTATCTAATCCTGTTCGCTCCCCATGCTTTCGCTCCTCAGCGTCAGTTAATGCCCAGAGACCTGCCTTCGCCATCGGTGTTCCTCCTGATATCTGCGCATTTCACCGCTACACCAGGAATTCCAGTCTCCCCTACATCACTCTAGTCTGCCCGTACCCACCGCAGATCCGGAGTTGAGCCCCGGACTTTCACGGCAGACGCGACAAACCGCCTACGAGCTCTTTACGCCCAATAATTCCGGATAACGCTTGCGCCCTACGTATTACCGCGGCTGCTGGCACGTAGTTAGCCGGCGCTTCTTCTGCAGGTACCGTCACTTTCGCTTCTTCCCTACTGAAAGAGGTTTACAACCCGAAGGCCGTCATCCCTCACGCGGCGTCGCTGCATCAGGCTTTCGCCCATTGTGCAATATTCCCCACTGCTGCCTCCCGTAGGAGTCTGGGCCGTGTCTCAGTCCCAGTGTGGCCGGTCACCCTCTCAGGCCGGCTACCCGTCGTCGCCTTGGTGAGCCATTACCTCACCAACAAGCTGATAGGCCGCGAGTCCATCC
>JAUSLV010000001.1 GCA_030645495.1 Actinomycetota bacterium | reverse complement strand
GTGTGGCTCGGTCATCGAGAAGCCGCTCTCCATCGTGCCCTCGATGGTGGGCAGCAGCCACTTGCGCTTCTGCTCTTCCGTGCCGTACTTGACGAGGATCTTCTGGTTGCCCGAGTTCGGGGCCACGACGCCGAACAGTTTGGCCGCGCCGATCGCGTAGGCGAGCACCTCGTTCATGTAGGCGTGGGCGAGGAAGTCGAGCCCCATGCCGCCGTACTCGGTGGGCAGGTGCGGCGCCCACAGGCCTGCTCGCTTCACCTTCTGCTGGATCTCGGCGCGCAGCTCCAGCACCTCGGCACGCTCGGCCACGGTTTCGTTCTCGCGGCGCGACGCCCACAGCTTGCTCTCGTTGGGCAGGACGTCGTCGTTGATGATCTCTGCCGTACGCATGCGGATGTCGTTGATGCGGTCGTCCAGAGTCGGCACGGGCTTGCAGTTCATGGCCATGGCGCGACCGTATTCGGCAGTGGGGCGGGGCGTTGGGTCGAGCGGCAACGCATGTCGCCGGGCGTGACACCGGCGTGTCACCGGGCGGGCGGCGGCGCAGTATGGTTCTGTCATATGAACAGACAGAAGATTGTGGCCGTGATCCTCGGCATCGCAGGCGTGCTGCTGGCCGCTTGCGGCAGCGACGAGGGCGCGTCGTCAGCGACACCCGGGGCGACCGCGACGTCGGCCGGCACCGTGCCAGCGACCACCGTGCCAGCGACCAACGTGCCAGCGACCACCGTGCCAGCGACCAGCCCGCCTGCCACCACGGTGCCGCTGGGCTCTGATGCCGCGTTCCCGGGCGGGTTGCGCAACGTGCGCTACTGCGAGGTGCTGCTGCTGTCGCAGGAGGGCGAGGAGTTCGTGGCAGCGGTGTGGAACACGATCGGCCTCGACGAGTGCATGCAGGCGGAGTGGGATGCGCTGGACGCCGCGCAGATCGCGGCCGACCGCGGTGCGCTGGCGGCGGTGCTGAACGGCCCGCGGTACTGGATGCTGGACACGATCATCAGTGACATCCGCGACGGCGCAGCCACCACCACGTTCGGCGACATCGACATGTTCCTGGCGGCCACCACTCGCCTCGGCAGCGAGCTGCCGAACCAGGCCCCGTACATCGAGCGTGTGGTGGTGCGCGACACGGTGTTCCTGTTCCGGGCCGGCTCGGAGGTCTACGAGCTGACCGATCCGGGTGGGCAGGTCTACGTGATGCAGTCGTACTCTCAGAAGATCGACTCGACGATGTCGATGGAGCGCCTGCCCGAACTGGGCACCACGCTGCAGCTGCCCGAGGGGTGGACCTACACCAGCCGGGTGCTGGCCGACGACCTGAGGGTGCTGGACACCGACGGCATCGCAGTGGTGGTGCAGGACGAGTTCCAGAACACGTACCAGCGCATCGACGTGGCCTAGCTTCGGGGGATGAGCGACGACACACCGGTGCTCGCCTGCCCGCACTGCCTGCTGCCGTTGCTGCTGTCGCCCACGGGTGCCGCGTGCGCCAACGGCCACTCGTTCGACCGTGCCCGCGGCGGGTATCTGAACCTCGCCATCGGCGGGCGCATCGGCTCGAAGGTCACGCCCGGCGACGCACCCGACGCGCTGGCGGCGCGCCGGCGGTTCCTGGCCGGAGGCCACTACGCGCCCATCGCACAGGCGCTCGCCGCCGCAGTGGGCCGGCCGCAGGGGCCGGTGCTCGACGTCGGCTGCGGCGAGGGGTACTACCTCTCGCAGCTGTCGGTGGCGCGGCGCTACGGGCTCGACGTGTCGAAGAGCGCAGTGCAGTTGGCTGCGCGCCTGCTGCCAGATGCGCAGTTCGTCGTCGGCTCGGCGTACCGGTTGCCGGTGTTGGACGGCTCGGTGGCGGTGGTGATGTCGGTGTTCGCGCCGCACCCGTTCGAGGAGTTCCAGCGCGTGCTGCAGCCGGGCGGCAAGTGGGTGACCGTCACCCCCGGGCCACGGCACCTGCACGAACTGCGCCCCGTACTGCAGGGCGATTCGGAACGCAAGGCGCAAGAACGGTTCCAGCGGCGCGCCGTGCCGCCCGACGAGGCAGCGACGTCGGTGCACGTGGAGTACGAGCTGCACCTGTTGCCCGAAGCGTTGGCGGAGCTGTTCCACATGACCCCCATCAGGTGGCAGGCGGGCGCTGCCGCGAGGGCGGGAATGGGCGCAGGCGGCGGTGGTGCTGCGGCAGCACCCGCCGTCGTGCCCAGTGTGGTGACCGTGGATGTGTGGGTGTCGTCGTCGCACTGACGTGAGTCACGTTGCCCCGCGTTGCCGTGGTGGTGATGTCGGTGGATGATGGAGTTGATGATAGATGGCAGCGACTTCTGGGCGGCCGAGCGAGACCCGACGAACCCCCAGCCTGAGGCGTCGACCGCGCTGCAGGACCTGGTCGATCGCGTGGCCAGGCTGGAGGTGCAGGTACAAGGTCTGTACACCGCCTCCGCCGCCTACGCCCAGATCGCCCGCGGCGACACGGAGAACGCACGGGCCGAGGCACGCTCCGACATGGAGCGCGTGCGCACCGACCTCACCGAGCTGATCGACCGGCTGGTGGTGATGGTGCGCGAGGTGTCGCCACCCGACGCCGCGCCCCCGCCTTTCGACGCCGTGCGGTCACCCGATGACGCGCCGTCGCTCGACGTCAGGTGATGACGGCGGCGATCGTGGCTGCGAAGCGGAACGCACCGGACGAGTAGGTGGCGCACGGGCCTGCCCCCATCGAGCCAGGGCAGAAGTGCAGCCCGTCGTCGTTGCGCACGGCGATCTCGCCCGACGCCGGGCACTCGGGTTCGTCGGGAAGGCAGGGCAGCGTCGTGGCGAAGCTGCCGTCGGGACGCTCGACCGCGGCCCCGGCATCGACGAACTGTGCAGATCGCTCGCTGCTGAGCGCGAGCAGCATCGTGTTCAGTGCGTCCACCGCAGTGCGGCCCGCGTCGTCGGGCCGTGTGGGCTGCCCGACCAACAGCACGCGCGCGCCCGCACCGTGGGCGCGGTCGATCAGCAGCACCAGGTCGTCGTGGTAACGCTGCACCATCGCCTGGCCGGCGAGGTAGCCGCCTGCGCCGTCGGCCATGCACGGCGTCATCGAGTTGCCGGTGAAGGAGAGCACGACGGTTGCCGTGGCGGCCGGCTGCAGGTCGTTCTCCAGCCAGTCGCACGGCGCGGTGCCACCGAAGTAGCGCCCCACGAACTCGCGGCCCGGCAGCAGCGCTGGCAGGTACTGCGCGGCCTGCTCGGCCAGCGAGTCGCCAACGAGCACCACCTGTGTCGAGGGTGGGAGCGTGGTGGTGGTGGTGGAGGACGTGTCCAGCGAGCACGCCGCCGTCAGAAACGGCAGTGCTGCCGCACAGAGCCACCGCGCGCCAGTGAGTGGTGCGCCGCGGTCAGGCGGACGCGTGCGCCGATCGCTGCTCATGCACTTCCCAACGTAGACCCTGCAAAGCCGTTGGCGGCAAGCGACCGACGGCCGGTGCCGAGCGACCGCTCGACCTGTGGCCCGTGGCGGCGCGATTCCGAACTGACGCTGGTCAGGCGTCGTCGTCGTGCACCCGTTCGTGCGCGGTGCGCCTGGCCGCAGGCAGGCGGCGCTCGACGGCGCGGTCCAGCAACACGGCCACCGCCACCACGAAGGCGGACATCGGCAGCACCCGCACATCGCCGGTCATCTCGGCCACCATGACCACTGCCACCAACGGCGAGCGGATGCTGACAGCAACGCCGATCGCCATCGCGACCAGCATGCCATCCCAGCGCGAGCCGCCGAGGCGCCACCCGGCGGCATCGAGCGCCAGGAAGGTGGCCAGGGCAGCACCGGCCGCGACTGCCAGCGACGGCGACATCACGCCACCCGGTGCGCCGGCGCCGACCACTGCAGACGTTGCGATCAGCTTCCACAGCACGAGTGCCACAGCCACCCCGGCGGTGGCTGTGGTCGCGCTGGCGCGTACCGCTTCCATGCCGTTGCCCGCTGCCATCGGCACCAGTGCCACGACGGCCCCGGCCACCGCGGCGAGAACGAGTGAACGCATCCACCCGTGGTGCGTGCTGTGCAGGCCGTGCTCCATACGCTCCCTCACCTCGACGAACACCCGGCTGGCGATGAACGCAGGGAGGACGCCAACCGCTGCGAGGACGATCGCGTCGCGCGACAACGGGTCGATTGCACGCGGGAAGATCGGGCCGCTGCCGAGCAGCCGCTGCCCGACGAAGAAGCCGATGGCCGAGCCTGCCACTGCGTGGGCGACTGTGCGTCGGTCGTGGCGGACACCGAGGTGCTCTTCCACGTACAGCACGGCGGCGACCGGCGCGTGATACGCGACGGCGAATGCGGAGGCGATGCCGGCGACGGCCAGGCGGTGCGTGGGCCGTCGCATGGCCGAGCCGACGAGGTTGCCGCACGTGCCGCCGGCTTCCAGGATCGCCGACTCGCGCCCCAACGACGCCAGGCTCGAGGTGGCGACCCAGGTGCCGCCCATCCGCATGGCCGTGCCGGCCGCGCTGGGGTCGGGTCGCTCGTCACGCGCTGCGGCCGCGATGGCCCGCAGCCCGACACGACGCCCGTGCCGGCGGCGGCTGGCTGCGCCGATCCAGGCGGCGACGCCGACGCCCCCGGCGACGAGCAGGAACGTGGCCGCCGGCCCGAGCGCCTCGGAGGCGGCGATCGAGCCGTCGTTGCCCGTCAGGGCTCTGCCCACTGCGAAGACGGTTTCGCGAAAGGCGTGGGCGACGACCGCAGCGACCACGCCGACCACCACCACGGCGGCGAACGTTCCGAGGTCGTGCGTGAGGCCAAGCGCACCGCTCGTCGCCGAGGTCGATGTTGGGGCGACCGCGCTGCCGGGGGGCGCGGCGATGGGCTTCACTCCCGTCACTCAACACCGGCCGTACATCATCTGTCCAAGACATGTTGACGATGGATGCATAGGCTGTGCCTATGGACTGGCGGCAGGTGGAGTACTTCGTCGCGATCGTCGATCACGGCGGTTTCACGAAGGCGGCCGATGCGCTGCACGTTGCGCAGCCGTCGTTGTCGCAGAGCGTTCGCCGGTTGGAGGCCGACCTCGGTGCATCGCTGTTCGTGCGGCACGGCCGCGGCGTGCGGCTGACCGCCGCCGGGCATTCGCTGCTCGGTCCCGCGCGTCGGCTTCTGCGCGATGCCAACACCGCCCGCGAGTCGGTGTCGGTGCACACGGGCGCGGTGACGGGCGTGCTCGACCTGGTCGCCCTGCCCACGCTGGTGGCCGACCCGCTGGTCGGCCACATCGGCGCGTTCCGCTCGCTGCACCCGCGTGTGATGGTGCGGGTGGCCGAGCCGGGCACCGCACGCGTGCTGACCGAGATGATTCGCGACGGTCGGTGCGAGGTGGGGCTGACCGAGTCGATCGAGCCGATCGAAGGCCTCACTCAGGTGCCGCTCTCACGGCAGCGGATGCTGGCGGTGCTGCCACCCGGCCCGGAGGCCGACCTGCCCGAACGGCTCGATCTCCGCGAGTTCGGCAAGCAGGCGCTGATCATGACGCCCCGCGGCACCTCCACGCGCGACCTGCTGGACCATGCGTATGCGGCCGTCGGCGTCAGCCCGTTCGTGGCAGTGGAGACCGGCCAACGGGAGGCGATCGTGCCGCTGGTGCTGGCCGGCGCCGGCGCCACGCTGCTGCCCGAACCGTTGGCCCGCGACGCCGGTCTGCGCGGGGCAAGAGTGCGGCCGCTGAAGCCGTCGCTGCACCGCGACGTGGGCCTGATCCACATCGCCGACGGCCTCTCGCCCGTCGGCGCCGCGTTCGTCGCGCTGGTTGCCGCGCACGGCCGGCGACGTCCGGGACGCCGCGTGGTTCGATGACCGACACAACTTCGTGGTGCTTCACTCTGTAGTGCTGGGTACCTCCGCTTGCCGCAGGGTCGGCGTCGGCGTCGGTTCTGCTGCCGTTGCTCGGGCGCGGGCCAAGCGCACGGTTCGCATCGTGGTGCGCTCGCCGGTGTGTTCGTCGACCACCACGGGGTCCACGTACTCGCCGGTGGCCTTGCTCTTCAGGCCTACCGTCGGGCCGTCGCCCTCGGGCCACTGCCAGTCGGCGGCCCAGCGCCACATGGCCAGCAACACGTCACCGAACGCAAGGCCCTTCTCGGTCAGCCGGTACTCGTGGCGCACAGGGCGTTCCTGGTAGGCGACCTTGGTGATCATGCCTTCGTCGACCAGCCTGTTGAGGCGGGCGGTCAGCACCGCTCGTGGCACCTGCAGCGACTCCGCGATCTCGTCGAAGCGGCGCCTGCCGTAGAAGAGCTCGCGCATCACCAGCGGTGTCCACCAGTCGCCGATCAGATCGGTGGCGCGGGCGATGGGGCACGGCCAGTCGTCGAAGCGTGTGCGGCGCATCATGATCCGGCCCCGGCCCCGGCCCCGGCCCCGGCCCCGGCCCCGGCCCCGGCAGCGGCGGCGGCGGCGGCGGGCAACGGCTCCAGCCGCGCCGGGACGTGCTTGTGGTGCGGCGTGCCCGCGAACCAGTCGCGGTCGGCCGAGGAGGTCAGCTCGTTGGGTGCGACCCCTGGTGCATCCGATGTGCCGCCAGGCCCGAGGCCGAAGCCATTGGGCAGGCTGATGTGGCCGCGCTGCATCGTGTCGGTCACCTCCACCACGGCCACGGCGGCGCCGCGGCGGGTGACCACGCGCGCCCGGTCGCCGGTGGCCAGGCCCAGGCGGGCTGCATCGTCCACGCCCAAGCGCAGCGCACCCTGCGCATCGTGCTTGCGCCACGCCGGGTCGCGCTGGATGGTGTTGGCCGTCGACGAGCGGCGCTCGCCGGCGGACAGCACGAACGGGTACTCGGCGTCGGCCGCGGTGGCGCCGGGCTCGGCGGCCAGCGCGTCGAACTCGGGCCACAGCAGGTCGACCGACAGGTTCACCCTGCCGTCCGCCGTCTGCACCCGCCGCCACGTCTCGTCGTACTCGTCCACCGTGAACGTGACGCCCGAGTGGCCGTTCAGCACGGCGTCGAACAGCGCCTCGCCCAACTGGAGGCCCTCACCTTCGATGCCGGCGCGGCGGATGGAGTCGGCGAAGGCGAGAGCGCAGCGATGGGCCAGGCCCCACACGGCGGCGGCACCCGCCGCATCGGCCCCGTCGGCGGTGCGCAGCGTCGGGCCGAGGCCCTCGAACAGCAGCACCGGTGCCAGCCGGCCGAGTTGTGGCGTGCCGGCGAGCAGCTCGAAGAAGGCACCCGCGAACGCGTCGCGCCCGCTGGCCGCTGCGGCCTGCAGCGGTTGGATCTCGGCGTCGCCGTAGGCGCCCAGCGCCCGGCACAGGCGGGCGTGGATCTCGGCCTCGGGCAGGGTGCCGGGCAGCGGCTCGAACACCGGCCGGCGGAGGTGGAAGAAGTTGTGCGGGAACTCGAGGTTGAAGAACGTGCACTCCCACTTCTCGAACTGCGAGGCCGCGGGCAGCACGTAGTCGGCCTCGCGGGCGGTCTCGGTGAGCGCCACGTCGATCACCACCAGCAGGTCGAGCGCGCGCATCGCGTCGCGCATGCGCTGGCTGTCGGCCAGGCTGTGCACCGGGTTGCCGCTCTCGATCAGCATCGCCCGGAAGCGTTCGGTGTGGTCGCCGAGGATCTCGTCGGGGATGATGTTGCACGGCACCAGCCCGGTGACCAAGCGATGCCCGGTGACGGGCGTCGTGCGCTCGCCCCGCGGGCCGCCGTCGCCGCCACTCGGCCCGCCCCCACCACCGCTCGGCCCGCTGGCGCCCAGCGACGCGAAGCGGGTGTGCAGGTTCATGCCGCCGGGCACGCCGAAGTTGCCGGTGAGCAGCACCAGCAGCTTCTCCAGGTAGCTGTTCAGCGTGGAGTGCGGCGCCATCTGGATGCCGAGGTCTTCGAAGATCGACACCCCGCCGCGAGCGCCGGCTAGCACCCGCGCCGCGTGGCGCACCTCGGCCTCGGGCACCCCGGCCTTCGCCGCGTACTCGGCGACGTCGATGTCGCGCACGTGGGCGAGCACGTCGTCGAGCCCGGTGGCGTGCTCGGCCAGCCAGGCGGCGGCCAGCAGGCCTTCCTGGGCGAGCGTCGCCAACATCGCGGCCAGCAGGTGGGCGTCGCCGCCCGGGCGCGGGCGCAGCCAGATGCCGCGCTCGCTGCCCAGGGCCAGGTCGGCGGTTTCGGTGCGGCGCGGATCGACCACCATCAGCACCCGGGTGGGGTCGTTGGCGATCTCCTTCAGGATGCGCCGCGCCTGCGGGAAGCCGTGCGACTGCCACGGGTTCTTCCCCCAGAACACGGCCACCTCGGCGCGCTCGTAGTCGCCGGTGGTGTGGCAGCTGGAGCGGCCGAACAGCTGGCCGTCCACCCAGAACTCGCCGGTCTTCTCCTGCGCCAGCGCGTTCGACATGTAGGTGATGCCCAACGCCGCGCGGGTGGCCGAGCCGTAGCCGCCGCCCAGGTGGTTGCCCTGCCCGCCGCCGCCGTAGAACAGGATCTTGTCGCCGCCGTGCTCGGCGATCACGTCGTGGAAGCGGGCGGCCACCTCGGCGATCGCGGTGTCCCAGTCGATCTCCTCGAACGTCCCGTCGGGCCGTCTCCGTTGCGGAGCGCTGAGGCGGTGCGGGTCGCTCTGGTAGTGGCCCACCCGCAGCCCCTTCTCGCACGTGTAGCCGCGCGAACCCGGATGGGCCTTGTCGCCGCGCACGCGTGTGATGGCCTGGCCGTCGGTGCGCACCTCGAGCCCGCAGTTGATGCTGCACAGGATGCATGCGGTCTGGTGCCAGCGTTCGGTGTCGCTCATCGGTGCCTCCGGTGATGGTGGGTTCAACGAACGAACTTAGTCGTCCGTAGTGGGCCTGACAAGGGGTCGCCGACCCCGATCGGCGATGGTGGCGCGCGCGGTACTGTCGGGTCGATGATGAAGTCACGCCGCGTGGAGGCAGCGACGCTCGTTCGGGCGCGTGGACGTGTCGTGACCGTGGAGTTCAACGCAGGTGGCGATCTCGTCTTCTCGGCCCAAGACCTCGGCCCGCTGGTGCAGGAACTGCTCGGTCATGACGAGTACGAGTTCTGGTACACCGTGCCGTCGGCCTGGCTCGCTCCCTTCGCCGAACTCGCCGGCCTCGAGGCGGCCGACCCGATCCGCGGCCTCGTAGCGAACTGGGCAGGCGACGAGAGGTTCGGGCAGTTGCAGGCACTGATGCGCAGCACCAACTACGTGCGCTTCACGTCGTACTGACGGCAGAACCTGGTGGCCCGCAGCGCCTGACAAGGGTTCGAAGACCGACTCCGCGGGCGTGCCCTGAACGGGATCAGTCGCCGGAGTAGATCCGAGTCCGGCGTCTGGGGCACCCCACAGACGTACGTACCTCTGTTCCGTTCCACAGACCCGGCGCTTCGCGGCCCGGCGCAAACTGGCCCCGGGCTGGATTGAAAAGACCCCAGCTCAGCTGGGGTCTTCCTGTGGGCGAGGGGGGACTTGAACCCCCACATCCTTTCGAATACTGGCACCTGAAGCCAGCGCGTCTGCCATTCCGCCACTCGCCCGAGTGGAATCCACACGCTAGCAACTCGGCGCACCCGGCCCAACCCTGATACCCGGTCGTTGTCCCACGAACGGAAGACCCACGTCACGACAGCCGTGACGTGGGTCTTCCACTCCGGCGCGAACAGTGTGACGAGACAACGCAACCGCGGTGCGCCATCGCGGGCCGGCGAGCCGACTCAGTAGGTGTAGAAGCCGCGCTTGCTCTTGCGGCCCAGGTGGCCGGCAGCCACCATGCGGCGCAGGGTGGGCATGGCCGCGTAGTTCGGGTCGCGGAACTCGGCGTACAGGGCGTCGAGGATGGCCAGCGACGTGTCGAGGCCCACCAGATCCAGCAGCGCGAAGGGGCCCATCGGGAAGTTGCAGCCGCCCTTCATCGCCGTGTCGATGCTGGCCATCGAGGCCGTGCCCTGCTCCAGCATGCGCACCGCGTTGTTCAGGTACGGGAAGAGCAGCGCGTTGACGATGAAGCCGGCGCGGTCCTTCACCTCCACGCCGTCCTTGCCGCAGGTGGCGGCGAAGGCGAGGGCCGCGGAGATCGTCTCGTCGGAGGCCGTGATCGGGCGAACGACCTCGACCAACTTCATCGCCGTCGCCGGGTTGAAGAAGTGGATGCCGCACACCTTGTCGGCGCGCTGGGTGACCATCGCCATCTCGACCACCGGCAGGGTGCTGGTGTTGGTGGCGAGGATGCCGCTCGGCTTGACGATCTGTTCCAGCTCGGCGAACAGCGCCTTCTTGATCGCCAGGTCTTCCACCACCGATTCGATGACGAGATCGCAGTCGGCCAGCGCCCCGAGGTGATCGGTGGCGGTGATGCGGGCCAGCGTGGAAGCGCGCTCTTCTTCGGTGGCCTTGCCGCGCTCGATCGCTTTGGCGAAACCCTTGTCGATGCTGGCCACCATCGCGTTGGCGGCGGCCAGCGACCGCGAGCGCACGACCACGTCGAAGCCGGCCCGCGCGGCCACCTCCGCGAGACCGGCACCCATGATGCCCGAACCGAGAACGCCCACCTTCTGGATCTCACTCATGCGGCTCAGATTAGCTACCCGCAGGTAACTTGATCCAAGCCGACTACGTTCGACGGCATGGACGACGCCACCGCCCCGACGCCCGAACCGGCCCCCGATACGACGGCGCTCGACGTGCAGGCGACGCTGGCGTTCTTCCTGGAGGTCGATCTGCTGAAGAGCGTCGAGCGGCGCAACTGGCTGGCCGACGGCTCACGCCGGGAGAACACCGCCGAGCACTCGTGGCACCTGGGCATCGCCGCGATGATCATGACCCCGTTCGCGACCGAACCGATCGACGTGGGCACCGCAGTGTGCATGGCGCTGGTGCACGACATCGTCGAGATCGACGCCGGCGACACCTTCGCCTACGACCAGAGCGAGCACAACGACACCAAGGAGGCCCGCGAGCAAGCCGCCGCCGACCGCCTGTTCGGCATGCTGCCGCCCGCGATGGGCGCGCGCTTCCGCCAACTGTGGGACGAGTACGAGCGCGGCGACACCCCCGAGGCCCGCTACGTGATGGCCGTCGACCGCATGGCCCCGATGCTGCTGAACCTGGCCGAGGGTGGCAGCACCTGGCGCGAGCACCTCATCACCCGTCAGCGCGTGATCGACCGCAACGGCCCCCACGTGCAACCGGCCCTGCCCGCGGTGTGGGCCGCCGCGCTGGCCCGGCTGGACGCCCTCACTGCGGTCGGGGAGGTGCTGGACGACCGGCTCGCCGGCCCCGGCACCGACGACCCGGAGGAGCCGGAGAACGACGGGTTCGAGGATGACGACGACGGACTCGACGACGACGATGACGATGACGATGACGATGACGATGACGATGACGATGACGATGACGATGACGGCGACGACGGGTTCGGCGGCATGCGCCAGCGCACGTTCGTGCCCACGCCCGAGGGCTTCACGGTCAACCTCGACCGCGACGAGGTGAACCTGCTGCTGCGCCTGTTCGGTGAGGTGCGCAGCCTGATCATGGCCGACGACCCGAACACCGCGCACCTCATGCGCCGCCTGTTCCCGCCGGCGTATCACCTGGCCGACGACGCCGAGGCCGAGGCGGAGTACCAGCGGCTGATGCGCGACGAACTGGTGGCCTCACGCCTGGAGGCGATCAGCCACGTGCAGGGGGCGCTGGTGGCCGGTTCGCCGCTGAGTGAGGCGGGGATGAATGGCCTGATGCAGGCGCTGAACTCGATCCGGGTGGTGCTGGGCACCCTGCTGGACGTGAGCGAGGAGGACGAACCCGGCCTGTTGGCCGACGACCATCCGATGCTGGGTGAGCACCACCTGTACCACTTCCTCAGCTACCTGCTGCAGGACGCAGTGACTGCGCTCAGCGGCCCGGAAACATGAAGCACCCGGCGGTGCCCGGCCCGGTGTGCGCGCCCACGCTGGGCCCGACGCGGTAGCGCACGACCCGCAGCACGTTGGCCGACTCGCTGACCGCCGCGTGCAGCGCATCGGCCAGTGGCTCGGTGGCTGCATCGCTGTGCCCCACTGCCACCCACAGCTGCTGGCCCCACTCGATCGCGCAGACGGCCATCGCGCTCACCGCGTCGACCGCGTTGGTGTGTCGCGAGATCACTTCCACGTTGCCGTCGCGCAACGCCAACACCGGCAGGTCGCCGTCCTCCAGCCCCGCCGCGCGGCCGCCGGCGGCCAGATGGTCGAGCGCGCCCACCACGAATACGTTGCCGATGGTCGGTGCGAGCCGCTCGGCGACCTGTGCGGCTTCGTCCAACGTGGCCCCGTTGGCCAGTGCCTCGGCGGCGGCCCAGACGCAGCAGCTGACGCCGAAGCTGGCCGTGCCGGAATCCACCAGCCGCACCGGTACCGGCATGCTGTGCGCCGCCAGCCGGGCCGCGTTCAGCGTGCCCGAGAACGCCGCAGAGATGTGCACCGAGAGGATCGATGTGCACCCACGGGCGATCAGGTCTTCGTAGGCGGCGGCGAACTGGCCGGGGCTGGGCTGGCTGGTGTCGACCGTGGGGGCGTGGCCACCGGCGTACATCGCGTAGAACCCGTCGGCGTCGAGGTCTACCCCCTCCAGGTAGTCGACGTCGTCGACCGTCACCGTCAGCGGCACCACCTCGATGCCGTAGGCCACGGCTAGTTCAGCGGGCAGCTGCGAGCTCGAGTCGGTGCAGATGCCGATCATGCCGGCTGCCTCTGCGCGGCCGGGCCGGCGGGCCGGCTGGCATGCGGGGTGGCAGTCGCGCTGGCATGCGGGGTGGCAGTCGGGATGGCCGGCGGGGTGGCGGACAGGAACTTGTAGGCGATGATCGCGGAGCTGACAGCGGCCGCCGCGGGCAGGCCGGCTGTGGGCCGTGGGCCCCACAGGTTGGGCCATCGCTTGCGCCACCACAGCACGCTGCCCAGCACCCACGCGGTGCAGGAGACCAGCGTGGCGGCGAAGGTTCGCTGCTTCCAACGCGGGCTGGCCGCCGTCAGCCCGGCGACGGCGATGTCGACAGGGAAGTACGCGGGGAACGTCGCCAGGCACTGACCGACGCTGGCCGCCACGCCCTTGCCGCCGCGGAACCCGTTCCACACCGGGAAGCAGTGGCCCACGACGGAGGCGGTGCCGGCCACGTGAGCGCCCGCGGGCCCGGCCACGAGGGCACCGACCCCGCTGGCCAGCGCGCCCTTGGCGATGTCGCCGGCCATCACGGTGTAGCCCGCCTTGCGGCCCAGCAGCTTCGCCGCGTTGGCGCCACCCGGGTTGCCGCTGCCTGCCCGGCGCAGATCGATCGTGCCACCCGAGACCCGCTTCGCAACGAGGTCGGCGGTGGGGAAGGTACCGATCGAATAGCCGAGCACGGCGCCCAGAACAGCTGACCGGCCCATGCCCCGCACCCTAACGAGGGGGTGTGAATCGCAGGTTTCAATCGTGCGTCAGTCCCCACATCTTGACCGCTCCCTGACGCGGCCGGCGCTACTGCCCCGCGGAGTTGCCGTAGTCGTACGTCGGCGTAAGGGGCCCGGCGCTGACGGAGCGATCAGTTGCCGAGGGCCACCAACCACGCGGGCAGGCGCAACGGCCGGCCGGCCTGGCTGACACAGCCGTGCACGGTGACCGCCGTTGCCCGCACCTGGCCCTCGACGGTCAGCAGGTACGCCATCTGGAACGTGGTGCGCGTGGCGGCACCCAACAGCAGGTGCACCGAGACCACTTCGTCGAACCGCAGTGGCTGGCGGTACTGCACGAACGCCTCCAGCACCGCGAAGTCGGCGCCCTCGGCGCGCAGCGCGGTGTACGGGTGGCCCAGGTGGCGCAGGTACTCGACGCGGGCTTCCTCCAGGTACGGCAGGTAGCGGCTGTGGTGCACGATGCCCATCGCGTCGGTCTCGGCGAACCGAACGCGCAGCGTATGTGCATACGGGTAGGCCAGGGGATCGAGCGAGGGCTCCAGGTCGAGACGCACGGACGGCACCGTACCGCGCCGGAGCGCGAAATTCGGCTGGGGGAAAACCGGCTACTCCCTGATAGTGTTTCGACGCTCTCAACCGGAAGCAGACCTAGCCCCCATCGTCTAGTGGCCTAGGACACCACCCTTTCAAGGTGGCGGCACGGGTTCGAATCCCGTTGGGGGTGCGGGTCGAGCAATCGACCAAGAAGGCAATGCAGATCAGATTTCATCTGGTCCCGTGGTGAAGTGGAGTTCACGCCGGCCTGTCAAGCCGGAGGTCGCGGGTTCGAACCCCGTCGGGACCGCTCGGGTTACCCACCCGAACAGCAGCCACGCAAGTGGCTACCAATCAGCAGGCCATGAGAGTGGCCGGCACCCCGGTCGAGTAGCTCAGTCGGCAGAGCATACGCCTGAAAAGCGTAGGGTCACCGGATCGACGCCGGTCTCGACCACGAACGAGCCCCCTTGCGGGGGCTTGTTGGTTTTTCGCCGCAGGGTTCGGCCGCAACGGCCTAGCCGCCCACCGTCACCTGCACGGTGTCGCCGCCGTCGGTCGCCTGCACGACCGTGATGGTGACGCCCTCCACCGTGATCGACTCGCCCGGTGCCAGCGGGGAATCGCTGCGCAGCGGGTCGTCCGCGACCGGCTGCACGACGATCGGGCCGGTGCCGGTGGCGACACCACTGTCCACCACGTACACCAGCGCGCCCGGCTCGCCGAGAGCCGAGTCGTACCCGATCGGTCGTCGCGACTCCACCACGATCAGCCGGGTGGGGCCGACCGGCACCATCACCGCCTTCGTGCCACCCACCGACTCCACCGCGGTGAGTTCGACGTCGCGGGTGCCCTCCTGCACGCACACCATCTGGCCGTCGTCCAGCCATCCCAGCTGCCACCGTTCGATCGCGAAGTGCTCGGGGGCGCGACCCGAGATCATGCCCATCACCCCGAACTCGCCGACGAAGCGGTGGATCTCGTCGCCGGCCCCGTCGAAGGCGTAGAGGTCGGGAAGGCCGAGTGTGTGCCCCGTCTCGTGGTTCAACCACAAGGAACCCCAGTACGTCAGATCGGCGCCAGAGGTGACCCCGTTGGCGAACGTCACGCCGTCGGCCGTGTAGCCGAACCCCGGGCCGGCCACCATCGCCGGCCCGTAGCCGACGTCGCTGGCCGGGTTGGCGAGCACCACCACCGAGTCGACCGAGGAGAAGTCGACCTCCGCGTCGGCGAGCGTGACGGCCTCTTGGATGAACCCCGTGTGCCCTTCGTACGTGCCCAGCCCGTCGCCGTACACGCTGGACGGTTGGCTCAGCCGCAGCCAGACGAAATGCGGCTCGAGCGTCCAGTGCATGCGGCCGTACGACACCGTCTCCTGGAACCGCTCGGCCTCCGGCGACACATTGGCGAACATCTGCTGCGGGGTCAGCTGGGCGGGGGCATCGGCGAAGTCGACGAACAGCACCAGCGAGCGCACGTCACCCATCGACGGCAGGCGCTGGGCCGACAGCGGGAAGCCCACGCCGATGTTCGGGTCGGTGGCGTTGGGCAGCCGGCACGCCTCGACCGACGCGTCGGGTTCGGCGGTGGATACCGGCGCGGTCGGCGCGGGTGACACTGGCACGGTCGTGGCGGCCGGTGCGGTGCTGCCAGGCGTGGAGGCCGCATCGCTGCAACTCGCGCCGACGAGCATTCCCACTGCCACATATCTCCACACTCGGGCGCGCACGACTCTGCACCGTAGCCAGCGGCGGGCGTGGCACACTGTGGCCGACGTCGTCGAGAGCAAGACCTCCGACGACATGGACAAGAAGGTCGAAGCCGCCGCCGACAAGGCCAAGGACTTCGTCGATGGCCTCGACGGCGACGACAAGAAGTAGTTGCCGCCGGCGCCGGGGGTCACATGTGCCGACAGTCGCACCGATGACCCCCGGCCGGTCGGGCATCATGTGTGCATCGAGCACACACCACTGATCGTCACCCGCGAAGGCCTACCAGCCGACTTCGACCGGTACTTCGAGGAGGGCTTCGCCGCGCTCGGGCAAGAGTCGCGCCACATGCGCTTCTTCACACCGGTGCACGACCTGCCCGAACCCGTGCTGCAGCGCCTGCGCGACATCGACGGCACGATCAACGGCGCGATCATCGCCTTCGACGCCGCGCTGCGCGACGACGACACGCACCCCGAGGGTAAACCCGTCGGCGTGGCTCGCTGGATGGGCAGCGCCAACGGCCCACCCGAGCTGAGCGTCACCGTGATCGACGAGTACCAGGGCCGCGGCGTGGGGTCGCGCATGATGGACGCGATGCTCGTGCTCGGCCGCAAGCGTGGCGTGCGCCGGATGATCGCCGACGTGCTGCGCGAGAACGTGCCGATGCGCGCGCTGATCAACCGCTACCGAGCCGTCGTGCAGCCCAGCGGCGACCCGCGCATCGTGCGCTACCGCATCGACCTCTGACGCACAGAGCGCTGGTCGCCGGGGGCTTGTTCGGTGGGCGGGGGCCGCGCAGGTGCGGCAGCCTCCACTGTGCGTCCCGTCTCGTCGTTCCGACTTCGAATTGGGGGATCACTCGGCAGCGCAGTCACTCGCCAGCGCAGTCACTCGCCAGCGCTGTCACTCGCCAGCGCGCCCCCTCACCTCGGCACCCTCGGCGGTGCGGACGCAGCCAATTCGAAATCGGAACGACGAGACGGGCGACACCACTTGCACCCAGCCCGGCTCGCCCGGCCCGGCCCGACCCAGCCCCGGCTCGCCCGACCCAGCCCCGGCTCCCGGCTCCCGGCGAGCCCACCTGGCAAGCTGGAGGCGTGACCTCTCCCGCTCGCGGCGTGCTCGAAACCTCGCTCGTCGAGGCGCTCGCCGGCTTGGCCCCCGACCGCACCAACGCGCCCACCGCCACCACCCTCACCGCCCTGCAGCGGCTGTTCGACGTGCAAGTGGCCAGCCGCCACTGCGACCTGGCAGCGCGCTGGCTGCGCAGCCAGGGCAAGGGCTACTACACGATCGGCTCGAGCGGCCACGAGAGCAACGCCGCCGTGGCGATGGCGCTGCAACCCACCGACCCGGCCCTGCTGCACTACCGCAGCGGCGGCTTCTATCTGGCCCGCGCCGGGCTGGCCGGTGTGCGCGACATCCTCGCCGGGGTAGTGGCCTCCACCGACGAGCCGATCGCCGGTGGCCGGCACAAGGTGATCGGCCGCCACGACCTGGCGATCATCCCGCAGACCTCCACGATCGCCTCCCACCTTCCGCGCGCGCTCGGGGTGGCGTTCGCCATCGGCCGCGCCGCCCGTCTCGGGCTGCCCTCGCCGTGGCCGGCCGACGCGCTGGCCGTGTGCTCGTTCGGTGACGCCTCGGCCAACCACAGCGTCACCACCGGCACCGTCAACACCGCGCTGCACTGCGCCCACCAGCGCCTGCCACTGCCGTTGCTGTTCGTGTGCGAGGACAACGGGCTGGGCATCAGCGTGCGCACGCCCGAAGGGTGGATCGAGTCGGCGTACGGCAACCGGCCCCACCTGCGGTACGCGCAGGCGGACGGCGCCGACCCCGAGGGCGTGCTGGCCGTGACCGCCGAGCTGGGCGACTGGGTGCGCACTCACCGCCGCCCGGCGTTCTTGCACCTGCGCACCGTGCGCTTCGGCGGGCACGCCGGCACCGACGTGGAAACCGCCTACCGCACACCGGCCGAGCTGCGCGCCGACCTGGCGCGCGACCCGATCCTGGCCACCGCCGCCCGGCTGGTGGCCGCCGGGCACACCACTGCGTCGTTGGTGGAACGCCACGACGCGCTACGCGAGCAGGTGTACACCACGGCCGCCACCGTGGCGGAATGGCCGCAACTGGCGACCGCCGAGGAGGTGTTGGCCCCGCTCGCCCCGCGCGACCCGGCGGCGGTGGCAGCCGTGGTGCGCGCCGCCGACATGCCCGGCGAGCAGACCGCGCTCACCGTCGCTCAGGCGCTCAACACCACGCTGGCCGCGCTGCTGCGCGAACACCCGGACCTGCTGGTGTTCGGCGAGGACGTGGCCGCCAAGGGCGGCGTGTACGGCGTCACCAAAGGTCTACTCGCGCAGGCCGGCGCCGCTCGCGTATTCGACACGCTGCTCGACGAGACCAGCATCCTCGGCCTGGCCAACGGCGCGGCGATCAGCGGCTTCCTGCCGGTGGCCGAGATCCAGTACCTCGCCTACCTGCACAACGCCGAAGACCAACTGCGCGGCGAGGCGGCCACACTGCAGTTCTTCTCCAACGGCCAGTACCGCAACGGGATGGTGATCCGTATCGCCGGCCTCGGCTACCAAGAGGGTTTCGGCGGCCACTTCCACAACGACGACTCGCTCACCGTGCTGCGCGACCTGCCCGGCGTGGTGGTGGGTGTGCCCGCCCGCCCCGACGACGCGGCGGCGATGCTACGTACGATGGTGGCCGCGGCGCAGGTGGACGGCACCGTCAGCGTGCTGGTGGAACCGATCGCCCGCTACCACACGGCCGACCTGCTGGAACCCGGCGACCGGCTGTGGTTGGCCACGCCCGAGCCCAGCGCGCACGTGCCGATCGGCGCCGCCCACACGTACCCCGGCAACGGCAACGGCGGGTCCGGCGACCGGCTGACGATCCTCACGTTCGGCAACGGGCTGTTCATGTCGTTGCGCGTGCAGCGCCGCCTGATGGCCCGTGGGATTCACACTCGGGTCGTCGACCTGCGCTGGATCGCGCCGTTGCCCGTCGACGACATGGTGCGCGAGGCGAAGGCCACCGGCACGGTGCTGGTGGTGGACGAGACTCGCCGCTCGGGCGGTGTGGCCGAAGGGGTGCTCGCCACGCTGATCGACGCCGGGTTCACCGGCCGGATGGCGCGCGTCACCAGCAAGGACAGCTTCATCCCGCTCGGCGAGGCCGCCAAGCTGATGCTGCTCAGCGAAGCCGAGATCGAGGCCGCGGTCGAGGCGCTACTGGCCGCCGACTGAGGCGCCGCACCCCGCCCAACGGTTCTTACACAACTCTCACCTCCGCGCGACCTCGGCCTCACAGAGCACCGGCATCATTGGCCGCATGAACGACTGGCTCTGGTACCTCACTCGCAGCACCGGCATCGTCGCCGCCCTGCTGGCGGTGGCGGCACTGGTGTGGGGTCTGTTCTTCTCCTCGCGCAACACCGGCACCCGGCTCAAGCCGAACTGGTGGCTTGCCCTGCACAACTGGCTGGGCGGCCTCACCTTCGCCTTCATCGGCATCCACATGGTGCTGTCGGTGCTCGACACGCAAACCGGGCTCGGCATCGTCGACCTGTTCGTGCCCAGCTCCGCCGTCGGCTGGGCGATCGGCTGGGGCGTCGTCGCCTTCTGGTTGTTCGCCCTCGTGGTGATCCCCTCGATGGCCCGCATCCGCCGCCGCCTGCCCCGCAAGGCGTGGCACCTGGTGCACCTGTTGTCCATCCCGGCCACGGTGCTCACGCTGGTGCACGCCTACCAGGCCGGCAGCGACTCGCTGCAGAGCTACTTCACCAGGGGCCTGGCGATCCTCGTCGGCATCGCCATCTACCCCGTCTCCATCCGCCTGATCGGCATCGCTCAGCGACGCCGCCCCCTCGCCGCCTGATCGCCTCGAAGGAACCCTGAATGAACACCCCCCGCACCCCCCGCAACCAGGCGCCGATCGACCCCTTGCTGCGCTTGCAGCAGCTCGACCGCAGCCGCCAGCAGCAGCTGCCGCCCCCCACCGCCGGCACCGTTCGCCAGCCGACGACCACTCGCCAGGCCGCCGACGCGCGCCGCACCTCTTCCCCGGCCCCTCGCCAGTCGGCGCCGACCGCCACCACCCTGCTCCCGTCGGGTGTGAAGCCGTCGGCTCAGGCGAGCGCCCGCATCGCTGCCCTTGCCGCTGCCCGCGGCACGGTGAGTGGGCCGGGGAAGGCATCCTCCGCTCGTGGCGGCAAGCCCGTGGGCAAGCGGGCCAAGCCCGCCCGTGCCGCCAAGGTGGCCTCGCTGGCGCTCAGCGCCGTCACCACGATCGGCCTGGCCGGCATGTTCGCCGACCAGAACAGCCAGACCGACTCGATCGTGCTGACACAAGGCACGATCGGCACGGTCGCGGCCACCACCGCCACCACCACCGCTCCAGCCGCCACGGTGCCGGGCAACACCGCCACCACCGTCGCCACCACCGCGCCTCCGGTCGCCACCGGCCAGGTGCTGGATGGCACGTACGTGGGCGCCGGCGACTCGAACCGCTGGGGCACCGTGCAGGTGCAAGCGGTGTACTCGAGCGGCCAGCTGGTCGACGTGCAGATCCTGCAGTACCCCGACGGCGACGGCAAGAGCGTGCGCATCAACCAGCGGGCGCTGCCCACCCTGATCAACGCTTCGATCACGTCGCAGAGCGCGAACGTGAGCACCGTCTCGGGCGCCACCTACACCTCGGACAGCTACACCACCTCGTTGCAGTCGGCGATCGATGCCGCCAAGGCTGCCTCGGGCATCAACGGCTGACGCACACTGTCCCCATGAGCCTGCATCACGTCGAGGCGGTCATGGGCACCTCGATCAGCATCGACGTGGTCGACTCGCACGATCGCACCCTGATCGACGAGTTGGTGCGCTGGTTCCATCACGTCGACGGAGAATTCAGCCCGTACAAAGCCGACAGCACGATCACCCGCATCGGCACCGGAGCCCTCGCCCCCACCGACCCCGAGGTCAGCGACGACGTGCGCGAAGTGCTGCAACGCTGCGGCGAACTGTGCGAGGACAGCGGCGGCGTGTTCGACGTGTGGTCGCTGCCGTCACCGAACGGCACCCGCTTCGATCCGTGCGGCTACGTGAAGGGTTGGTCGGTGGAGCGCGCGGCACAGTTCCTGCGCTCGCGAGGTGTCCGCGACTTCTGCATCAATGCCGGCGGCGACGTCGTGCTCGACGGGTTCGACCAGGGCGGAGCGATGTGGCGCATCGGCATCCGCCATCCGGCCGAGCCCACCGCGCTGGCGCTGGTGCTGCAGGTCAGCGGGCGCCTGGGCATCGCCACCAGCGGCAGCTACGAACGTGGCGCGCACCTCTACAACCCGCGCGACGGCACCACCGCCACCGCGCTGGCCAGTGCCACCGTGGTGGGCCCCGATCTCGCCGAGGCCGATGCGTTCGCCACCACGGTGTACGTGATGGGCGAGGAAGGCCTGCAGTGGCTGGCCCGCCACCCCGGCTACAGCGGCTGCCTGATCACGCACGATCTGCAGGTGTTGAGCACCGACGACTTCGACCGCTACGTCGCGACGTGAGCGCGAGCGGGGGTTCCATCCGCCCTCGCGCGGGTCTACGGTGGAGCGAACGTCGAAAGGGAGCGGGATGAGAGCGACTCGTAAGGCAGTGGCATTCGTCGCCACCTCGGCGCTGGTGGCCGCGCTCGCCGGCTGCAGCGACGATGGCGGCGTCAGTACCGAGCAGTTCGTCACCTCGGTGGACCGGATTTGCACCACACTCAGCGACGGTCTCGCCGAGCTCGCCAAGCCCACCGGTGTCGACCAGGTGGAGAGCGTCGCCGACGACGCGTCGCAACTGGTGCTCGACGCCGTCACGGCCCTCAAGGGCGTGCAGCTGCCCGCCGACTCTTCCGCCGAGGTCGCCGCCGCGAAGGATCTGGTCGACGAGCTCGACCACCTCATCGACGTGCTCGACGACGCGGCGAGCGCGGCCGGCGACGGCGACGCCGCCACGGTCGACGCCAAGACCGCCGAGTTCGAGAGCGGGCGGGCGCAGGTGGCCGAATTGGGTGGCACCATCGGCGCTGACCGCTGCGGTGTCGACCCGCTGTTCGACGAGCTCGCGCCGCCGGTCACCACCACGCCCGTCACCGAGCCGCCGGTCACCACCCCCACCGACCCCACCGGCACCTCGAACAAGACCATCCAGCCGCTCGCCACCCAGTTGGTGCCCACGGGCGATCTCGCCTTCGTCGACGTCACCGACGCCCTGCTGCAGACCTGGATCTCGGTGGTCGACTCCTCGCCCACGGCACAAGCTGCCCCCGGTGATGTGGCCGGCGTGGAGGTCGTCTCGGGCGGCATCCTGATGGCCCGCATCTTCGTGTTCCTGCCCACCGACCCGCTGCCGTTCGAGATCCTCGACGACATCGGCCCCACGATCACCGACGGGAACGAACTCACGGGCGACACGATCAACGGGTTCCCCGGGGTCACCTGGACGAACGCCGAAGGTGTCACCTCGTTCCTCGGCGCACAGACCACCGGCGACGCGAGCTACTTCCTCTACGCCGCGGGCACTTCCCACGACGCACTCGTCACCGCCATCACCGGTCTCTGGGCCAGCATCGCCGGCTGATCGATGCCCCTCCAGATCACCTTCGTCACGTCCGCCAAGCGATACACCGACCTGCCGGCCACGCCGTGCGAAGTGGCCTTCGTGGGCCGCAGCAACGTGGGCAAGTCGTCGCTGATCAACGCGCTCGCCAACCAACGTCAGCTCGCTCGCGTGTCGAACACGCCCGGCCGCACGCAGCTCATCAACCTGTTCGTGATGCCCAAGGGCGGCACGCTGGTGGATCTGCCCGGCTACGGCTACGCCAAGGTGCCTGCCCGCGAGCGAGCCACGTGGCAAGCGATGATCGAGGGTTACCTGCTCGAGCGCGAAGGCCTCGAGTTGGTGTTCGTGTTGGTGGACGGCGAGATCGGGCCGACCAAGCTCGACATCCAGATGCTCGACTGGTTGCGCGCCAGCGACGTGCCGCACACGATCGTGGCCACCAAGATCGACAAGGTGAAGTCGGCGAAGCGAGCCACCCGCAAACGCGACCTGGCCAAGGGCTGCGAGCTGCACATCGACGACATCATGTGGGTCAGCGCGTCGAAGGGCACGGGCATCGAACAACTGCAGCAGCACATCGAGAACCTGTTGCGGCCCTGAGGCCGTGGTCCGGCTGCATGCCGGACGTGCGGTCAGCCGGACGGCGCGTCAGCCGCGGCGCAGTTTGTTGCGCAGC
Organism: Actinomycetota bacterium; assembly: GCA_030645495.1. GTDB lineage: Bacteria > Actinomycetota > Acidimicrobiia > Acidimicrobiales > Ilumatobacteraceae > UBA668. Next base: position 14,822 of record JAUSLV010000001.1, on the reverse strand, counting down.
TTGCTGAGCGTGTCGCGCGGGTCGGCCATCGTCATGCCCTTGCGCACCAGCTTCTGCTTCTTGGCGGTGTACGGCGGGTAGAGCATCGCCGGGTCGAGCCGTGTGCTGCGTGTGTGCACCGACCGGTGGTGGCTGAACGTGTCGAAGCCGAACTTGCCGTGGTACGCCCCCATGCCGCTCTCGCCCGTGCCACCGAAGGGCAGGTTGGGGTTGGCGATGTGCAGCAACGTGCCGTTCACGCACGCGCCGCCGCTGGTGGCGCCGGCGAGCACACGATCGTTCTCGGCGTCGTTCTCGCTGAACGTGTAGAGCGCGAGCGGCTTGTCGCCGTCGGCCGAGCGCGAGCTGACGAACTCGATCGCCTCGTCGAGCGTGTCGACAGCGATGACCGGCAGGATCGGGCCGAAGATCTCTTCGCCCATCACCGGATCGTCGGCGCTGACGCCCGTGAGGACGGTAGGCGAGATGTAGCGCGAGTCGGCGTCGGTGATTCCGCCATGCGCGACGGTGCCGCTGTCGAGCAGCTTCTCGAGGCGGTGGAAGTGCGGCGAGTTGACGATGCGCGTGTAGTCGGCACTCTGCTGCGGGTCGGCGCCGTAGAAGTCGTTGATCTGCGCGCCGAGCGCGGCCACGAACTCGTCGTGCACCGGGCGTTCCACCAGCACGTAGTCGGGTGCGATGCAGGTCTGCCCGGCGTTCACGAACTTGCCCCACGCGATGCGGCGGGCGGCGATGTCGACGTTGGCGTTGCGGCTGACGATCGCCGGGCTCTTGCCACCCAACTCGAGCGTGACCGGCGTGAGGTGCTCGACCGCGGCGCGCATCACGATGCGTGCCACGCGACTGTTGCCCGTGTAGAGGATGTGGTCGAAGCGCTGCGCGAGCAGCTCGGTGGTCTCGGCCACGCCGCCCTGCACGGCCACGATCGCCGGCTCGTTGATCGCCTGCACCAGTGACACCAGCTCGGCCGCGGCCTGGGGCGCCAGCTCGCTGGGCTTGGCCACCACCGCGTTGCCGGCGGCGATCGCGGCGACCATCGGCGCCAACAGCAGCTGCACCGGGTAGTTCCACGGGGCGATCACGCACACCACGCCCACCGGCTCGGGCACGATGTACGACGCACCCGGCTTGAACGACACCGGCGTGGGCACCTTCTCGGGCTGCACCCAGGCCGGCAGGTGAGCCAGCGTGTGGTTGATGTCGTTGACCACGAAGCCCAGTTCGGTGGTCCAGGCCTCGAAGCGGGGCTTGCCGAAGTCAGCTGCCAGCGCGTCGAGCAACCGCGCCTCGCGATCCTGCACGAGGTCGCGCATCCGCTCGAGTGCGGCGCGGCGCCAGGCCAGCGGACGGGTGGAACCGGTGACGAAGGCAGCCCTGGCTGCGGCCACAGTGGGTGCGATCTCGCCGAGCGGGGTGACGGTGTAGTCCATGAGCGAACGCTAGATCAGCGCCGAGGGCCCGATGTCACCGAGCGTGCCACCGCTCGCCCGAGGCCAATTCTTGGACGAACCTTGGATTCCCTTCGGACAGGTCCGCGTGGATACTGGTTGAGCATGCAAGAACCGGTCGGCCCGCTCGACGAGGCATCGTTCTCCGCAGTACTGACCGCCGCGCGCGATGGCGCGCCCTGGGCCGCCGAGGCGCTGTTCATCGACCTCCAGCCGCGCCTGTTGCGCTTCTTGCGCAGCGCCGAGCCTCGTGCCGCCGATGATCTCGCCGGTGAGGTGTGGCTGGCGATCGCTCGCGGCATCGCCACGTTCGTGGGCGAATTGCCCGACTTTCGCGGCTGGGTGTTCTCCATCGCCCGCCGCCGCCTGGCCGACCACCGCCGCACCGCCGCCCGCCGGGCCACCGACCCAGTCGACCACTCGCGCCTGGCCGACCGTCGCGACGGCGCCGACACCGCCGGCCAGGCGCTCGACCGCATGTCGGGCCAGGCGGCGGTCGATCTGATCACCGCCTCGCTGCCTGCCGAACAGGCCGAGGTGCTGGTGCTGCGCATCGTTGCCGAACTCGACGTGGCTCGCGTCGCCGAGGTGATGGGGCGTTCGGCCAACTGGGTGCGGGTCACGCAACACCGAGCGCTGCGGCGGTTGGAGGAGCGGTTCGAGGGTGATCGGGAGAGGATTTTTCAAGATCCTGTAATTCCGACCACCGCTCCCACGATCTGTTCGTCGTGACAGAGCAGCAGTTCCCCCACCAGCCCTCGGGCAACGGCGTCAGCGACCTGCTGCGTGCCGCCGCCCAGCCGGCCACCACCGAGGAACTGCGCGGAATGGCCGCACACGTGCAGCAGTTCACCGCCGAGGTCAACGCCACAGTACCGATCAACAGGAGCAAGCCAATGTTCGCCTCGCGCATCACCCGTCGGGCCACCGCCATCGTGGCCATCACCTTCCTCGCCGCCGGCACTGCCGCCGCCGCGGCAGGGGGAACCGACCTCAACCCGTTCAAGACCATCGAGATCGGCACCACCGAGACCGAGACCGAGACCGACGTCGAACTCGACGACACCACCACGAGCGTCGAGACCGAATCCGACGTCGAACTCGACGACACCACCACGAGCGTCGAGGCCGAATCCGACGAATCCGACGACGCGGACAGCACCCCGATCATCCTGGGCGGCGACGACAGCTCCGACGAGTCGGACGACTCCGATGACGACTCCAGCTGCGACGACGACTCGGACTCCGATGACGACTCCGACTCGGCTGACGACTCCGACTCGGCTGACGATTCCGATTCCGACTCGGCTGACGATTCTGACTCCGACTCGGATTCCGACGACGACTCGGATTCGGATTCGGATTCTGATTCTGACTCTGACTCTGACTCGGATTCCGACTCGCCTGACGATTCCGGTTCCGATTCCGACTCGGATTCCGACGACGACTCCGACGAGTGCAGCGCTGCTGCCACGACGACCCCCGTCACCAACCCCCCGACCTGAGCACCTCGACACCACCACGACCACCCGGTCCGGCACTCGCCGGGCCGGGTGTCGTCGTTTTCGACCCAGCGCCGATTGACTGGCGGCACCATGTTCCTGGCCTTCCACGAGATGCGGCGCGCCAAGGTGCGCTTCGGTCTGCTCACCGGCGCAGTCGGCCTGCTGGTGTTCCTCATCCTGTTCCAGCAAACCCTGCTCACCGGGCTGGTGAACCAGTTCATCGGCGCCCTCAAGAACCAGTCGGGCGAAGTGCTGGTGTACAACGGGCAGGCGCGCAAGAACCTGGAGGGGTCGATCATCCTTGCTCAGCAAGCGGCCGAGATCGCCGCCATCGACGGTGTGGCTGATGCCGCGCCACTGGGTGAGGCCACGTTCACCGTCACCGCCGGCGGCGACGAGCGCGACACCGTGATCTTCGGCTACGAACTTGGCCGCACGGGTGCGCCCACCACGCTGATCGAGGGCCGCTTGCCTGCCACCGACAACGAAGCAGTGGCCAGCGAAAAGGATCGCGCCGACGGCTACGACATCGGCGACGTCGTGCAGGTGCTGCCCGACGGCGTGCAGATCACCGTCGTCGGCATCGCTCGCGACATCAACTTCTCGGTCGCCCCCGTGCTGTTCGTCGACTTCGCCACGTTCGAGAGCGCCAAGCGAACCCGCAACCCCGACGCCACCACGATCCTGCCCTCGGCGATCGCCATCCACGTCGCCGACGGCGCCTCCCCCGAGGCCGTGGCCGACGCGATCAACGCCCAGGTGGAGGGCGTGCAGGCGCTCACTCGCCAGCAAGCGGTCGACGGCGCTCCCGGGGTCAAGAGCGTGCGCGACAGCTTCAGAGTCATCTTGGCCCTCTTCTACCTCGTCGTCCCGCTGGTCACCGGCCTGTTCTTCCTGATCGTCACGTTCCAGAAGGCATCGGCGCTCACCTTGCTGCGGGCCATCGGCGCCCCGGCGAAACTGTTGGTCCGCGGTCTGCTCGTGCAAGTGGTGATCGTCACTGCGCTCGGATCGTTGGTGGCCTTCGGTCTGTATGCGGCCGCGCTGCAGGGCGTGAAGAACCTGGGCGTGCACGTGGAAGTCGCCACCTCCGTGTACACGTCGCTGGTCGTGCTGGCGCTCGCGCTGGTCACCTCGCTGGTGGCCATCCGCCGCGTGCTGCGCATCGACCCGATCGCCGCCACCACCGGCGCGGGGGTGCACCTGTGAGCATCACGCTGCCCCTGCGCGAACTGCGCCGCAATCCCAACCGCTTCCTCGTGGCCACCATCGTGCTGGCGTTCCTCACCACGCTGTTGCTGTTCCTCGGTGGCCTGCTCGACGGCCTGTACCTCGGCTCCACCGGCGCGATCCGCGCGCAGAAGGCCGACGCGATCGTGTACTCCGCCAGCGCCCGCGACTCGTTCCTGCGCAGCCGCATCACGCCTGACATTCGTGCTGACGTGGAAGCACTCGACGGCGTCAGCGAGGTGGGTGGCATCGGGTTCGTGCTGCTCGGTGCGCAGGTGCCGGGCGAATCCGACCTTGCCGATGTCGCCGTGGCGGGTTACGAACTGGCACCCAAGGGCGTGCCCGCACCGCCGGCCGACGGCCTGGGTGTTGCCGACAGCCGGCTGCAGGACCAGGGTGTGTCGAAGGGCGACACGATCCTGGTGGGCCCGGCGGAGACGCCGATCACGATCACCGGCTGGGTCGACGACACCGGCTACCTGCTGCAGGGCTCCGTGTGGGTGAACCTCACCACGTGGCGTGCGGTGCAGAACGCGAACCGCCCCGACAGTGCGGTTGCCGATGGCGTGGTGCAGGCCCTCGTGGTGCGCGGCGCCCCGGCGGCCGGCTCGTCACTCTCGTTCACCGCCGGCCTCGATGCCGCCACCGATGGCGCAACGAAGTCGCTGACGGTCGCCGACGCAGTGCTGGCGCTGCCCGGGGTGAAGCAGCAGAAGGACACGTTCAACCAGATCATCTACACCACGTTGTTCGTGGTGCTCGCCGTGGTTGGCCTGTTCTTCAGCCTGCTCACGCTCGAGCGCATCGGGTTGTACGGCGTGCTCAAGGCGATCGGTGCCACCACCCGCCGGTTGTTCCTCGGCGTGCTGGTGCAGGCCATCATCGTCGCGGTGATCGCGTTCGCGATCGGGTCGGGCATGGCCATCGCCGCCGCGGCCGCACTGCCGGCGAGTCTGCCGTTGCAGCTGATCCCTTCACGGTTCGTGTTCACCTTCAGCGGCCTGCTGGTGGCGGCCATTCTCGGCAGCGCGATCTCGCTGCGCCGAGTCACCAAGGTGGAACCTGCCTCGGCGATCGGAACCACCTCGTGAACCGCGTGAACCGCATCGAACCTTCAGGGAGTGCCGCATGAGCGTGCTGGAGATGACCGACGTCCGCAAGGTGTACCGCAGCGGCGACATCGACATCGTGGCCCTCGACCATGCCACGTTGCAGGTCGAGCACGGCGAGATCGTCGCCCTGCTGGGCCCCTCGGGCTCGGGTAAGACCACGCTGCTGTCGATCGCCGGCGGGCTGCTCACCCCCACCGAGGGCACCGTGGTGGTGAACGGCAACGACATCACCGATCACGACGCGAAAGAGCTCACCGGCTTCCGCCGCGAGAACATCGGCTTCGTGTTCCAGTCGGTGAACCTCGTGCCGTTCCTCAACGCGGAGGAGAACCTGCTCGTCGTCGACGAGTTGGGTGGCGGGAAGGGCGACAAGGCGGCCAAGGCCAGGGCACGTGGGTTGCTCGACGAGCTGGGCCTCGGCCATCGGGCGAAGAACATGCCTGCGCAGCTCAGTGGCGGCGAGCGCCAGCGGGTGGCCATCGGCCGCGCGCTGTTCAACAACCCGAAGCTGGTGCTGTTCGACGAGCCCACGTCCGCGCTCGACACCAAGATCGGCGCGCAGGTGATGGAGTTGATCCACAGCGAGATGAAGGCCCGCGACACCGCGGCGATCATCGTCACCCACGACCGCCGAATGACCGAGTATGCCGACCGCACCGTCGAGATCGTCGACGGCCGGTTGGGTGCCGCCGGCCTACAGACCGCCGCTCACTAGGGGTTCGCCGGCACTACCCGCAGGCCTGCGGCGCGAGCAGCGTCGCTGAGCCGTCGGTCCCAGGTGGCCATCACGACCGACGAGTCATCCAGCACCAACGCGCTGGCAAGGTGGACAGCATCGGCTCCGCTGAGCTGGAACTGCTGTGCGCACGCGGCGGCCAGGCGTTCGACCCGCTCGGTCAGCGCTACCGGCCACACCTGCGCCCAGATGTCGATCGACCACACATCGCCCAGGCGCGAAGCGGCCTCACGAACGGCGCGCCCACCTCGAGCGGCTGCAGCAAGTGCGGCGAACACCTCAGGCGACGCGAGCCGGCTGGAGACGGCACACTCGGCACGTTCCCAGAGATCGAGCGCCACGTCGCGTCCCGATTCGGGCAGGAGCAGCTTCACGAAGGCCGACGAGTCGAAATAGACCGTCGTCACGCATCACCCCCGCGCTGTTGGATGATGATGTCGGACAGCGACACGCCGAGGTCGACCGGGAGGTCACTGCGATCTCTGAGACTGCGCCGAGTGCGAGAGGTCGGCTGACCCAGCACCCCTTCGCGCGTGAGCCGTTCGATCAGGTCGGTGGACTGCGCGGGCACCAGCCGCGCCACGGGCACGCCGTGGTCGGTGATCGTGATCTCCTCACCTTCGCGCACCTTCTGCAACCAGTCGGCGAGGTTGGCCCGCAACGCAGTGATCCCGACGTCCATGTCGACAACGTACAGCATGGTGGTACCGTTACGTACAGAGTTACCGCGCGCCCATCACGCGCATCAGGTCGTTGCTGCGGGCGATGCAGTCGCCGCCGGCCGCGTCGAACGCCTGGTTCAGCTTGCCGAGGGCGGTGCGGAACGAGGTGTTCCAGTCCTGCTCGAACCGGTCGCGGGCGGGGCCCACCCACGTGGTGCCCGAGAGCATCGAGCTGACCGTGCTCATCACACCCTCGATCGTGGTGATCTGCTGCTTGAGCGTGCGGCCCAGTGATGCCAGCTGCTCGGGGTTCGCGCCGTACATGGTCATTGCTGTCTCCTTCCGTGCGCCGCCGAATGCGGTGCGACACCCTCACTGGGTACGGCGAGCGAGCGAAAGCGGCAGAATCTTCCGGCGACCTCGGCGGCTCAGGGCAGGTCGAGCAGCGGCAGCAGCAGCGTCACGTTGTCGGGCACGAACACCTCGGCGGCCATCAACGCGGCAAGGTCGGCACGATCGACCCAGCGCACCTCGGCGATCTCGCCGTCGGTGAACGTGAACGGGCCGTCGTGCACGGTGAGGTAGCCGCGCCCGATCATCGCCACGGCCTCGTCGGCATAGCGACCGGTGCCCAGGTGCACCAGCTGGTGCGCCACGATGCCCAGCTCCTCGGCCAACTCGCGGCGGGCGGCATCGTCGTAGCCCTCACCCGCGGCCACCACGCCGCCGGCGGCGATGTCCCACATGCCGGGCCACACATCCTTCGTGTCGGCGCGGCGGTGCACCAGCAACCTGCCGTCGCTGCCGAGCACGGCGATCGACACGGCGCGGTGCTGCAGCCGGCCGGCGCGCATCTCGGCGCGCGGCACCGTGGCGACCACGTGGTCGTCGTCATCGACGATGTCCACCAGCTCCGTCGGGGGTTCGTTCGCCACGGTGCCTAGCATCGCGCGCATGGACCTCGACCCTGCACTGACGGCGACACTGCGCGAGGAAGCCCACGGGCTGTTCAGCGAGACCGTGGCGCTGCGGCGCGCACTGCACCGCTGGCCCGAGCTGGGCAACGACCTGCCGGTCACGCGCGAGCACGTGCTCGGTGCGCTGGAGGGCCTGCCGCTCACCGTCACACAGCACAGCACCACCAGCGGTGTCGCCGCAGTGCTCGAGGGTGGCCTGCCCGGCCCCACGGTGCTCTTGCGCGGCGACATGGATGCGCTGCCGCTGCACGAGGACACCGACCTCGAGTTCGAGAGCTCGATCGAGGGCGCGATGCACGCGTGCGGGCACGACACGCACACCGCGATGCTGGTGGGCGCGGCGAAGCTGCTCAGCGCCCGCCGCGCCGACATTCCCGGCCGCGTGCTGTTCATGTTCCAGCCCGGCGAGGAGGGCTTCGGCGGCGCCGAGTTCATGCTCAACGAGGGCCTGCTCGACGTTCCGGCGCGACCCGATGGCAGCGACTCGCCGATCACCGGTGCGTATGCGCTGCACATCAGTTCCAACCTGCCCAGCGGCTGGATCGCCACCCGCGGCGGCTCGATCATGGCTTCCGCCGACCAGATGCTGATCACGGTCACCGGGCGCGGCGGGCACGCCAGCCAGCCGCACCAGGCGCTCGACCCGATTCCCATCGCGTGCGAGATCGTGCAGGCGCTGCAGACGATGGTGACGCGCACGATCGACGTGTTCGACCCGACGGTGGTGACGGTAGGGCGCATCACCGCAGGCACCACCAACAACGTGATCCCCGAGACCGCCGTGATCGAAGGCACGATCCGCGCGATCAGCGAGCGCACCCGGGCCAAGGTGCGCGACGGCATCCGTCGCGTGGCCGAGGGCGTCAGCGCGGCGCACGACGCGGCCGTCACGATCGACTTCCACGACGGCTACCCGGTCACGGTGAATCACCCGGGCTCGGCCGACTTCGCGCTCGACGTCGCCGGTGAGGTGGTCGGCAAGCACGCGACGGTGAAGCTGCCGCACCCGATCATGGGCGCGGAAGACTTCAGCTACGTGCTCAACCGGGTACCCGGGGCGATGCTGTTCCTCGGCGGCACGGCCCCCGATCGCAACCCGGCCAACGCCGCGCCCAACCACTCGAACCGCGTGGTGTTCGACGAAGGGGCGATGGTGAACGGCATCGCGGTCTACGGCGCGATGGCCCTGCGCCACCTCGCCGGCACCGCGGCTACTTGAGCCGGAGGGTGACCAACTCGAAGGGGCGCAGGGTGAGCGCGACGATGCCGTCACCCACCTCGAATGCGTGCTGCGGCTCTTCCAACAGGTTGCAGCTGGCGGCCTCGCTGATCCGGGTGCGCATCGCGACCGTGCACGACGTGCGCGCCCCGCAGGCTTCGTAGAGGCGCACGATCAGGTCGCCGCTGCCGTCGTCGGCGCGCTTCACCGCGCTCACCTGCACGCCAGGGTGATCGAGACGCACCACGGGCGGCGCAGCCACGTCGGCCTCGCCGGGCAGCACCTCGCGCAGCGGCGCGTTGAGGGCCTCAGCCTCGCGCAGCACGTCGTGCAGTCCAGGGCCATGGGGCAGGATCGCCAGGCGCACCTGGTGCGAGCCGTGGTCTTGCACGGGTGAGGGGAACTTCGCTGCCCGCAGCAACGACACGCGGATGCCGCCGTCCTGCACACCGTGGCCGTAGCGGCCGTCGTTCAGCACGGCGACGCCGAAGCCAGGCTCGCTCACGTCGACGTAGCGGTGCGCGCACACCTCGAACTTGGCCGCATCCCACGACGTGCTGGCGTGCGTGGGGCGCATGACATGGCCGAACTGGATGTCGCAGGCCGCGTCGCGCGCATGCACGTCGAGCGGCACCATCAACGACAGCAGCTTCTCGTCCTCGAACCAGTCGATGTCGAACGAGATGTCGAGGCGCGGGCTACCGGCGCGCAGGGTGATGTCCTGTTGCACCGTGCTGCGCCCGAACTCGCGCAGCACGCGCAACGTGGCCACCAGCGGGCCGTCGTCGATGATCGCCACCGACTGCACCCCACCCACCTCGGCACCGAGGCTGAGGGTCCACTCCTCCACGTCCCACGCGTCGTACTCGATCGGGTGATCGGGCGCGAGTTCCAGCGACAGCTTCTTGCCGACGGGCAGCAACTCGCGCGCGGCGCGTACGTCCATGATCGAGGTGATCGTGCCGTCGAGGTCCCAGTTGACCGCAAGGTGGCCGTTGGCGAACGAGTGCTCGGTGACGGTGACGACATCGTCGAGCGGCTGGGCCACGATCGGGGCCGTGCCGAGCGCAGGTACGTACGCGAGGAACGCATGCGTGCCGTCGTGCAGCAGCTGTACCAGGCCATCACCCGCTGGTGCTGTTGCAGTTGCAACGACCTCGCGGCGCTCACCGGTGCTCGCCGCGTTGGCCAGCGATGGCGTGGGTGGCGTGACTCGCGCGAGCGCCTGCGCGATCAGTTCCTGCAGCCGTGCTGCCACCCGCGTGTGCGCGGCTTCGGCGTCCTCGTAGACCCAGGTGATCGACGAGCCGGGGATGATGTCGTGGAACTGCTGCAGCAGCACGTCCTTCCACAGCGTCTCCAGCTCGGCCGTCACCTCGGCCGGCACAGGGCCGGCGGCGGCCCACCACAGCTCGGCCTCGCGCAGCAGGCCTTCGCAGCGACGGTTGCCGACCTTTGTTGCTGCCTGGCTGGTGAGTGTGCCGCGGTGCATCTCGAAGTACAGCTCGCCGCTCCACACCGGCGCGGGCGCGCCGCCGGCGATCTCGGCCTCCACCTGCGCGAAGAACTCGTCGGTGGTGCCCTGGCGCACGCGCGGTGCGCCATCGAGGTCGGCGACACGGCGGGCGCGCTCGATCATCTCGCGCGTGGGGCCGCCGCCACCGTTGCCGTGACCGAACGGCATCAGCGACACGTCGCTCCAACCGTGCTCCTTGAAGTTCTGCTCGCTGTGCACCAACTCCTCGCCGACGATCGTGGCGTTGTAGGTGTCGACTGGCGGGAAGTGGGTGAGCACCTGCGAGCCGTCGAGGCCCTGCCACTGGAACGTGCTGTGCGGGAAGCGGTTCTGCTTGTTCCAGCTGAGCTTCTGGGTGACGAACCGCTCGCACCCGCCGGCGCGGAAGATCTGCGGCAGCGACGCCGGGTAGCCGAACACGTCGGGGATCCAGACCTCGTTGCACCGCACGCCGAAGCGCGACTCGAAGTAGCGCTGGCCGTGCACCATCTGGCGCACCAGGCTCTCGCCGCTGGGCAGGTTCATATCGGCTTCCACCCACATGCCGCCCACCGGCTGCCACTGCCCACGCGCCACCCGCTCGCGGATGCGCTCGAACAACGGCGGGTACAGCCGCTCGATCCAGTCGTACTGCGCGGCCTGCGAGCACACGAACCGGTACTCGGGGTACAGGTCCATCATCTGCGTCGCCGAGGCGAACGTGCGGGCGCACTTGCGCACGGTCTCGCGCAGCGGCCACAGCCAGGCCGTGTCGATGTGCGCGTGGCCGACGGCCACCACCTGGTGCGCGCTGGCGACGGCCGGTTGCGCGAGCGCTGGTGCCAGCACCTTGCGCGCCGCGGCCGCGGTGCTGTGCACGTCGTGCAGGTCGAGCACGTCGAACGCGGCTTCCAACTCGCGCAACAGTCGCTGCCGACGCTTGCTCGTAGCAGGCAGCGCGGCCATCACACCCAAGAGCACTTCCACGTCGAGCAGCAGGTGGAACACCTCATCGTCGCGCACGGCCAGCGAGGCCTGGCGCAACGTGTAGATCGGCTGGTCGCCGGCGGTGCTCAGCGAGCCGAGGTGGCCCATCTGCCGGCCCACCATCGGGAAGGCAGGATTGGCCGCGGCCTCCACCACCAACTCCAGCGGGCCGGCGGCAGTGACATTCAGCGGCACCGCGGTGCGCCGCGGGTGGATGCCCTGCACCGGCTCGCCACGGCCATCGGCACCGGGCGCCCACACCAGCCCCTCGGATTGGAACCCGGCCGAGTCGGGGTGGAAGCCGAGGTCGATCACCGCCTCGATCGAGGTACCCAGCCACTCGGGTGGTACCTGCCCAGTGAAGCGGAACCAGGTGGTGCCCCACGGGCGGCTCCACTTGTCGCCGACGGCGAAGGGCCGCGCACCCGACGCCATGGCGGCCATCGCCTCGGCGTACGGCACCGGCTCACCCGGCGCGTCCCACGCGGTCACGGTCATCGGCACGCTGGCGCGGTACATCGCCGGCAACACGCGTTCGCCCAACTCGCGCCGGATGCGTCGCTCCACCAACACCGAGTCGTCGTGCATACGGTGAGGCTATTGCAGACGGCTACCGTCGGTTCGATGAACGTGCTGCGCCCAAGTGCACCCGACCTGTGGGCACGCCTCCAGACGATCTGCGCAGGCTTGCCCGAGGTGAGCGAGAAGACCAGCCACGGCGAACTCGCGTGGTCGGTGGGCAAGGGAGCGAAGGCTCGTCAGTTCGCCACCACCTGGGACCACCACCACGATGATCGCAACGCGGTGGTGTTCGCCGCACCGCCGGGCGCGCAGGAGCAACTCGTGGACGCGCAGCCCACCCAGTACTTCCGCCCGCCGTACTACGGCGGCCGTGGGTGGGTGGGTATCTACCTCGACGCCGGCCCGATCGACTGGGACCTCGTCGAGTTGCACCTCACCGACGCCCACGCGCACATCGCCAACCCTCATACCAAGGGGTAGCGTCGCCCCGATGGCAGCTCCGCTCACCGGGATCCGCGTGCTCGATCTCACCCGTGTGCTCGCCGGGCCGCACTGCACGCGCATGTTGTGCGACATGGGCGCGGAGGTGATCAAGGTGGAGCCGCCGGAGGGCGACATCACCCGCGCCACCTCGCCGCGCATCAACAGCATCGCCAGCTACTTCGCACAGCAGAACGCGGGCAAGCGCTGCATCAGCATCGACCTCGGCCGCCCTGAGGGGCGCGACCTGCTGGCACAACTCGCCGGCCACTGCGACGTGCTGGTCGAGAACTTCCGCCCCGGCGTGATGGAGCGCCTTGGGCTGGGGGCCGACGTGCTGCGCACCCGCAACCCGCGGCTGATCGTGGCCTCGATCAGCGGCTACGGGCAGGACGGGCCATGGGCGCAGCGGCGCGCGTACGCCAGCGTAGTGCAGGCCGAGACGGGCATCACCCACTCTCAGGGCGCTGGCCGCGGCACCGACGACTACAGCAACGACCGCCACAGCCACGCCGACGTGTACACCGCGCTCGAGTGCGCCAGTGCGGTGCTGGCTGCGCTGTACCAGCGCGAGCGCACGGGCGTGGGCGAGCGCGTCGACGTGTCGATGGCGCAGACGATGCTGTACGTGAACGAGCATGCCCACGACGCGCTGTGGGATCACGAGGTGGCTCCGTTCACGGTGCGCAGCTTCGGCACCCACGAGTTCCCCGTGGTCGCCGCGGCCAACGGCGAGCGAGTGGTGATCAGCGGTCACCCGGCGGAGAACACGACGTTCGACTACTACATGCGCAGCATCGGCCGCCCCGAACTGTGCGGCGAGCCGCGCTTCGCCACCGTGCACACTCGGCTGGAACACATCGATGAGATCCAGCGGCTGATCCACGAGTGGGCGCGAACCATGGCCGACCCGGAGGCGATCGAAGCGGCGATGGCGGCCAACAACCTCGCCGTCGGCCGACTGCGCACCGTGCGCGACGTGTGCGCCACCGACTGGGCCGACGACCGCGCCGCGGTGGTACCGGTGAGCGACCGCGGTGAGGGCGCGATCCGCGTGCCCAACTCACCGTGGCGCTTCGCCGGCAGCGACGTGAGCCTGCACGGCGAGCCGCGCTTTCGTGGCGAGGACAACCGCGTGGTGCTGACCGAACTGCTGGGGCTTGACGACGGCACGCTCGACCGGCTGGAGGCCGACGGCGTGATCACCAGCCGGGTGCCGCGCCGGTGAGGTGCCCGCCCCGATGAGCCTGCGCTTCCCGGTGGAACCGATGAAGGCCGCGATGGGTTCGTTGCCGCCGGCCACGGAGGACGAGCAGTGGGCGTACGAGATCAAGTGGGACGGCTTCCGCACGCTCGCGTTCGTGGCCGACGCCGGCACCCGCTGGCAGAGCAGCAGCGGCGCCGACGTGACCACGAAGTACCCAGAGCTGAGCGAGTTCGCGGGTGCGGTGAACGCGGGAGCGGCGATCATCGACGGCGAGTTGGTGGTGCTGGATGCCGACGGACGGCCGAGCTTCGAGCTGATGCAGCGCCACGAGACGCAAGTGGCGTTCTACGCGTTCGACGTGCTGCAGATCGCCGGCACGGACACGATCGCCTTGCCCTATGAACAGCGGCGTGAGCTGCTGGTCGCGCTGATCGAGCCGGGCGCCAACTGGCTGGTGCCGGCACACCGCGTCGGCGACGGCGCGGCGCTGTTGGCGGCGAGCGCGGAGCGTGGGTTGGAGGGCGTGATGGCCAAGCGCCTCGGGTCGATGTACCAACCCGGTAAGCGCTCGCCCAGCTGGCGCAAGGTGAAGAACCGCCTGCAGGTGGAGGTGACGATCTGCGGGTTCAACGCCGGCACCGGCACGCGGGCAACCACGTTCGGCGCGCTGCTGGTGGGCGTGCCCCAGCCCGACGGCACGATCGCGTTCGCCGGTGGCGTGGGCACCGGCTTCACCCAAGCGCGGCTCGAGTCGCTGTTGTCGCTGATGCGGCCGCTGATCACCAGCGACTGCCCGTTCCCGCGTGTGCCCCCGCGCAGTCAGACAGGCGACGCCACCTGGGTGCACCCCCAGCTGCGCGCCCAGGTGGAGATCACCGAGTTCACCAACGACGGCCATGTCCGTCATGCAAGCTTCGTCGACCTCGTGTGAGACTGCCTGATCCCTAGAGTGGCGGCGTGATCACGCGCGACGATGCCCTCGCTCTCGACGCGGCCGACCCGCTGGCCGGGTTCCGCGACCGCTTCCACATCCCCGACCAGTCGGTGATCTACCTCGACGGCAACTCGCTCGGCATGCCGCCCAAGCGCACGCTCGAGCGACTCACCGAGGTGTACCGCGACGACTGGGCGACGGGTCTCATCCGCAGCTGGGACCACTGGGTCGACATGCCGCAACGGGTCGGCGACGTGCTCGCGCCCCTCATCGGTGCTGGGCCGGGCGAAGTGGTGCTGCACGACAAC
>JAUSLV010000032.1 GCA_030645495.1 Actinomycetota bacterium | reverse complement strand
GGCCTCGCGGATCTCCCGCTCGCCCGGCAGGAACACCAGCACGTCGTTGCGCGGGTCGAGCTCGGCGATCTCGTTGACGGTGTTGGCGACCGCGTCGGCGAGGTCGGCCTCGTCGTCGCGCGGCGGGCGGTAGAGCACGTCGACCGGGTAGGTCCGGCCCGAGACCTCGATCACCGGCGCGGCGCCGAAGAAGGCGGAGAACCGCTCGGTCTCGAGCGTGGCGGAGCTGACGATGACGCGCAGGTCGGGCCGGCGCGGCAGCAGCTGCTTGAGGAAGCCGAGCAGGAAGTCGATGTTGAGGCTGCGCTCGTGGGCCTCGTCGATGATCAGCGTGTCGTAGCGGCGCAGCATCCGGTCGCGCTGAATCTCGGCCAGCAGGATGCCGTCGGTCATCACCTTCACCAGCGTCTGCTCGCTGACGGTGTCGGTGAAGCGCACGGTGTACCCGACGGCCGTGCCCAACTCGGTGCCCAGCTCCTCTGCCACACGCTCGGCGATCGTGCGCGCCGCCACCCGCCGCGGCTGTGTGTGGCCCACCAGGCCGGCCACACCGCGGCCCAGGTCGAGGCACAGCTTTGGCAGCTGGGTGCTCTTGCCCGACCCGGTCTCCCCGGCCACGATCACCACCTGGTTGTCGCGGATCGCGGCCAGCAGGTCGTCGCGGCGGTCGGCCAGCGGCAGCCCCGGCGGGCACGCCAGCCGTCCGGCGGCGCGCAACTGTTCGATCGTGGCCGCGCGGCGTTCCATCCGCCCAGCATGGCATCCCGACCCAGTGATCACGCCCGTAGAATCGAAGCCGTGACGTCGAAGTTGGCCGCCCTCCTGCCCATTGCATCGGTTGCTGCCGCTGCGCTCGTGTTTGCCGCGTGCGGCGAGGAACGGGCGCCCGACAAGCCGATGAGCGAGGGTCAGGTGCTGATGCGTAACAGCGGCTGCTCGGCGTGTCATGGCCCCAACGGCGAGGGCGGCATGGCCCCCTCATGGCGCGGTATCTACATGAGCGAAGTGATGCTCGCCGACGACACACGGGTGCTGGTCGACGACGAGTACCTCATCCGCTCGATCAAAGACCCGCTGGCCCAGCAGGTGAAGGGCTTCACCCAGATGCCGCCGAACACGCTCACCGACGCGCAGGTGTTGCTGATCGTCGACTACATCAAGTCGCTGAAGTAGGCCGCACCACGGCCCGCACGAGGGCGGCCAGCGCGAACAGTGCCACCACCGGGCCGCACGCCAGCGCCGCGCCCGAGGCGAACCGGTCGAGCCAGCCCGGTGCATTCGTGGGCAGGATCGCGCTGGAGAACCCGGAGCGACGGTCGTAGCCCCACCACAACAGGTTCACACCGGCCACGGCCGTCAATGCCGCGCGGGTGAGTACGGACCGCACGGCCACTGCGGCCACTGCGGCGAGCGCGGCCACGAGCGGCAGCGCGAACCAGATCGGGCGTGGCCAGGCTGATGGAGGGAACGAGTCGTACTGCCACCAACCCACCACGGTGGCGAGCACCGCCACGTCCACCAGCGCCAAGCCGGCCCACCGCCACCGCGTGCCAAGGCCCACCAGCATCGCTGCGCCAAGGCCCACCACCGCGCCCACCCAGCCGGGCGCGGTGGAGGCCGACGGCATCCACACCGACTCGACCGTGATCTCGACGGGTGCGCCATCCACCACCATTGCCAGTTTCGAGCGCAGCACCACGTCGCCAGGGCGCTTGCCGGGCGGGCGGATGTCGGTCATCCAGTGAATGCGGTGGTCGTGCCAGGCGTAGCTGCCGTCGGTGGACACCCGCTGCCAGTCGGCGGGTGCATCGAGATCGAACCCCTCGGGCAGGCTGCCGTCGTAGCGCGACTTGCTGGCCGCATACGTGGCCGAGGCCCGGTTCTCGAACACGTCACCGTCGGCCTCGTAGCGCAGGAACTCCTCTCCCTGGTAGCCCGACACCTCGACGGTCGTGCCCCGGTCGACGGTGAGCAGCAGGAACGAATCGCCACCGACCACCGACGGATGGATCGTGGGCGTGGGCGGGTCGATGCCGATGATCGAGCTCTGGTAGTCGGTGGGGCCTGGCGCATCGGCGGCCGCTGCGGCGGGTGGGGCCAGCACCGTCAGCACCGCGATGAGGAGGATGAACCGGCGCTGCACGGCCCCTACTCTTCCCCGCGCACGGGGGTGCTGTCACATCGTCGTGCGGATCCGCTCGGCGAGGTGGGGCGGCACCACGTCGTCCGCGTCGCGCAGTTCGCCCATGGCGTCGCGGCAACCGATGAGCGCGGAGTACAGCGACGGGCACGTGGGGCACTCCGCCAGGTGCGCCTCCAGGCCGCGGCGCGCTGCCGCGTCGAGCGCGCCGTCGAGATAGTCGGACACCTGCTCGCGCGCGTCCCAACAGCGCATGCCCACTCCTTTCGTCGCCCGCTCTCGTGCGGGCGCGTCGTGCAGCGCGGTGACCAGCAGCATCCGCGCGCGGTGCACCCTCTGCTTCGAGTTGGCGACGGTGATCTCCAAGCGATCGGCAATCTCCTGATGAGGCCATCCGAGTGAATCGTGCAGCACGAGTGCGCTGCGATAGATGAACGGCAGCCGCACGAGTGCCTCGCGCAGCGACTCGGCGTCGGTGGCGCGCTCCGTCACTGCCTGCGGATCGAGCGAGTAGTGGTCGTCGCGCCAGCGATCCTCCACCTCGTCCACCAACAGTTCGTGGCGGCTGTGCCGGCTCTGGTCGACCGCGAGGTGCCACATGATCCGGTGCAGCCATGTGGCCAACGTGGAGTCGCCGCGGAACTCCAGGCAGTGGTGCAAGCCCCGCAGCACGGTGTCCTGCACTAGGTCGTCGGCTGCGTGCGGCACCGCCGTCAATCGGCGCGCGAACCGGTACAGACCGTCCAGTTCGGCGCCGACCGTGGCGGTGTACTCAGCAGTCTTCAGGGTTGCTTGCTTCCGGTGTCGATGCCCAGCGGGATGTACAGCGGGCACGACTTGATCGCCGACGTGGCGAGCATGACGGCGGCGACGACGAACAGCACGATGCCGCCCACCGACCCGGCGCCGATGACGAACGCCAGGATGATCGCGAGCGGAGCGACGACGAATGCCCTGATGATGCGGTCGGTGCGACCCATGTTGATCTTCACGTGAATTTCCTCCGTGTTTGAGCCGCAGGAGTGCGGCAGTCACTCAGACGAACCGGCCGCCGAAAAGGTGACAGGAAGTAAAAGGCGAAACGGCCGGGCCTCTCGAAAGAGGACCCGGCCGGTTCGACAAGGGATGATCAGGCGGGAACCAGCACCGCACCCATCACGTGGATGACGCCGTTGGTGGCCTGCACGTTCTGCACCAGGATCGGGTTGCCGTCGATGTTGACCACACCGTCGACAATCGTGACCGTGAGGTCGACGCCCGCCACCGTGGTGAGCTTCTGGCCGTCGGTGAGCTGCTCGGTGGTGATCTTGCCGGGCACCACGTGGTAGGTGAGCACCGTGGTGAGCAGGTCCATGTTGCTGACCACAGCATTGACCGTGGACGCCGGCAGCGCCTCGAAGCCGGCGTCGGCGGGGGCGAACACGGTGAACGGGCCGGCGCTCTTCAGCGTGTCGACGAGGCCGGCCTTGGTGACCAGCTCGACCAGCGTGTTGAAGCAGCAGTCCTTGAAGGCAACGGCGACGTCGACGATGTCGCCGACGGCGGGCACCAACACGTCGCTCATCACGTACACGTAGCCGTTGGTGGCCTCGACGCCGGGGCCGACGGGGTTGCCGTCGACGTAGAACGTGTCGCCCACCTTGGTGACGGTGAGCGTGGTGCCGGCCAGCGTGGTGAGCTCACCCTCGACCATCGCGTCGGGGGTGATGGCCCCGTCGATCACGTGGTGCAGCAGCACGGTCTTGAGCAGCTCGCCATCGGCGGCATCCTGCACGGCGTGCAACATGTCGAGCGGAATCTTGGCGAACGCCGCGTCGGTGGGGGCGAACACCGTGAACGGGCCACCGCGCAGGGCCTCGACCAGGCCCGCATCGACTGCGAGGCCGGCCAACTCGGTGAACACCTGGTTGGTGAGCGCCGTGGCGACGATGTCGCCCATCGGCTGCGGGGTTTCGGTGGTGGAGGTGACTCCACCACTGGTGCCCCCGCCGCTGGTGGCGGCGCTGGTGGTGGTGACCGCATCGTTCGTGTCGTCGGAGCAGGCGGCCGCCGTGATGGCGAACACCCCGACGACCGCGATGGCAGCACGAAGGGAACGGGTACGAGGGGTCTCACGATTCACGAACACGCTCCAGACGTTACTCCCAGAGGTCCAGTGAAGTAGCAGGGGCGCACGGCCCAGGCGGATGGGACCAATTGCTCTACGTCGTTCGTGGCCTACGCTCGGGTCCTGTGGACAACCTCGAACGGGAGTACTCGCCCAGCTCTCGAGCCGGCGGCAGCGCCGAGCCGTTCGTGGCCGATTACCAGGCACGCAGCGTCGAGGCGCGGGTGCAACTGGGGGTCGTGGTCCGGCCACTCGGCAGCGAGGGTGTGTCGGGGCTGGTGGTGCCCGCTGCCGAGGGTGCGCCGCTGCTGGTGTTCGTGCACGGGGGCTATTGGCAGGCGCTCAGCGCCGGCGAGTCGCTGTTCCTGGCTCCCCCGCTCGCTCGCCTCGGCTGGTCGTACGCCGCGCTCGAGTACACGCTGGCCCCCGACGCAGGTATCGAGCAGATGGTGGCCGAGTGCACCGCCGGCTTGGCTGCCCTGGCCGCGCTGGGAGCGCGGCGAGTGGTGCTGGCCGGTCACTCGGCGGGCGCGCACCTGGCGGCGATGGCGTCGCTGGTGCAGGCCGCGCCGCTGGCGATCGACCGGTTGGTGCTGGTGAGCGGGGTGTACGACCTGCGCCCGTTGGTGCACACCACGGTGAACGAGCCGCTGGACCTCGACGAACGCTCGGCCGCAGGCCTCAGCCCGCTGCTGCTGCCGATTCGCTCCCGGCCGGGCACGGTGGCCGACATCGTGGTGGCCTGGGGCGACAACGACACGGATGCGTTCCGTGCCCAGGGCCTGGCCTACGCGGAGCGGATCGGGGCTCGCCCACTGGAGTGCAGCGGGCGGCACCACTTCGACATCGTCGACGATCTGGCCGACCCCACTACCGCGCTGGGCGCGCTCACGCTGGCCTGATCAGGTGGGCTGCACTTCGTACCACTGCACGCCTGCCGCGGGTTCGGGGCTGAGTTGCACCTCGATGTGCAACGTGGTGCCGCTGGTGGCGCCGCACACGGCCAACACGCCGCTGGTGGCCTGATCGGGCCGCACCGCCTGCAACGTGAGCGGGCCGTGCACGTCCAGCACCCGGGCCGCGGCAGCAGCCCTGCGGGCCAACGACTCGTCGAGCCCCACGTTGTCGGCGAACAGCGCCGCCGCGGCAGCGTCGTCCCACGCGTTCAGCAGTGCCACCAGGCGCTCGGCCGCAGCCTGCAGCAACGGGGCTGCTGGTGCCGCCGCCGCAGGCACCAATCCTTGGCCGTGCAGCACGTGCAGCATCTTCAGTGTCAGTTCCGACATCGGCGCGTACGTGGTGTTGGCGAGGGCGATCGCCCCGACGCCACGGCCGGCGATCCAGCGCATGTTGCTGCCGTACCCGGGCAGGCCGCCGCTGTGGGCAACCACCATGCCCAGCGTGGCGTCGTCGCGCAGGTTCAGGCCGAAGCCGTACCCGGCCGGGCTGGCGTGCCCGGCCGACTCGGCGATCCCGATGTAGGTGTTGATCCGCTGCATCTCGCGGCGCGACGCGCTGCGCAACGGGTGGTCGTCGTCGGCGCCTGGGTGGTTGGCCGCGTCGAGCCAGGTGATCCATCTCGTCAGGTCGGCCACCGTGCTCCACAGGCCACCCATCGGGGCAATCTCGCCGTCGTCCAGCGGTGCGGGCAGGTCGGGCACGATCGTGCCGTCCTCCACGCGGTGCGGGCGCGCCCAGCGGTCGTGCGCGGGTTGCAGCCAGGTGGTGTCGTGCATACCCAGCGGCACCAGGAAGCGATCGCTGACGTGCTGCTGCACCGTGCGCCCGGTGACTCGCTGCACCACCCTGCCGATCATCCCGAACCCGAGGTTGCTGTACTCGAAGCGCTCGTCGGGCCGGCAGGCGAACGCCGGGCCGGCGGCGTAGAGCTGGTCGATCTCGCCGGCGGTGATGTCGAGGTGGCGGTCGGCCCACGCGTCGTCGGTGGCGAGGCCGGCCGCCATCGACATCAACCGGCGCAGCGTGATCGGCGCCGAGCCGGCGGGGCCGCGCACGGCCGCCAGTTCGGGGGCATAGGCGGCCACCGGCTCGTCGAGGGCGAGTACCCCTTCGTCGCGCAGTGCCAGCACGGCGGCGCTGGTGAAGCTCTTGGTCATCGAGGCGATGCGGTACACCGTGTCGAGCGACTCGCCGTCCACGATCGCGCCATCGCGCACCACTGCCCAGGCGATCGATGGGCAGCGTTCGTCGCGGGCGGTGGTGGCGACCAGTTCGCGGATCACAGTGCCCCGAGGATCGCGTCGGTGAGCTCGGCGTAGGTGTGTGTGGCGGGGAACTGCGGGAACTGGGTGGCGATCGAGTCGGGCGCGTGGAACCAGAAGCCGGCGTGCGCGGCGCCCAGCATCGCCGAGTCGTTGTACGAGTCGCCCGCCGCCACCACCCGGTAGTTGAGGCCGCGGAAGGCCTCGACCGCGTGGCGCTTCTGGTCGGGCATGCGCAGCGCGTAGTCGACGATCCGGTCGTCGCGCACGATCAGCTGGTGGCACAGGATCGCGGGCATGCCCAACTGGCGCATCAGCGGTGCCGCGAACTGTTCGAACGTGTCGCTGAGGATGATCACCTGGGTGCGGGCGCGCAGGTTGTCGAGGAACGCCTTGGCGCCCTCCATCGGCTGCAGCCCGGCGATCACGTCGGCGATCGTGCTCATCGTCAGTCCGTGCTGCTCCAGCAGCGCCAGCCGGCCGCGCATCAGCACGTCGTAGTCGGGTTCGTCGCGGGTGGTGCGCCGCAAGGCGTCGATGCCGGTGCGCTCGGCCACCGCGATCCAGATCTCCGGCACCATCACACCCTCGAGGTCGAGGGTGACGATGGTCTGCTGCGGGGCGAGGGGGACGTTCACGGTCGCCTATTCTGCCGGTTCATGCTCCACAGCACCATGCAAGACGACTACCAGCTCACGATCGCGCCGATCTTCCGTTACGGGCGGCAGGTGCACGCGAACAGCAAGATCATCACGTTCACCGGCGACGGCTACGTGGAATCCACCTATTCGCAGGTGGCCGATCGCGCCGACCAACTCGCTGCCGCCCTCACTCGGCTGGGCATCGCGGAGGGCGACCGGGTGGGCACGTTCCTGTGGAACAACCAGACGCACATGGAGGCCTACCTGGCCATCCCGTGCATGGGTGCCGTGCTGCACACGCTGAACATCCGCCTGTTCCCCGAGCAGTTGGCGTTCGTGATCAACCACGCCGACGACAAGGTGATCATCGTCGACGCCTCGATCGCGCCGCTGCTGGCGCGGGTGCGCGACCAGCTGCCCAATGTGCAGCACATCATCGTGAAGGGGCCTGGCGACGCCAGCAGCCTGGGCGAGGGCCTGCTCGACTACGACGAGCTGCTGGCCGCCGAGGTGCCCGGCTACGTGTACCCCGAGCTGTCCGAGAAGACCGGCGCGGCGATGTGTTACACCAGCGGCACCACGGGCAACCCCAAGGGGGTGATGTACAGCCACCGCAGCACGTACATGCACTCGCTGATGGTCACCTCCACCACCAACATCGCGCTCGCCGAGCGCGACCGCATGCTGGTGATCGTGCCGATGTTCCACGCCAACGCGTGGGGCACGCCGTACGCCGCGTGGATGGTGGGCGCGGATCTGGTGTTCCCCCAGCAGTTCCTGCAGGCGGCGCCGATCTCGCGGATCATCACCGACACGCGGCCCACGCTCACCGGCGCGGTGCCCACCGTGCTGAACGACCTGCTGCACAACGCGCCGAACACCGACATGTCGTCGTTCCGGCTGGTGATGTGCGGCGGCTCGGCCGTGCCTCGTGGCCTGATCGACGGCTTCCGCGCCCAGTGGGACCTGCCGCTGGTGCAGGGCTGGGGGATGACCGAGACCAGCCCGGTGTGCGCGATCGGCCACCCGCCCAAGGAGATGGGTGTGCTCAGCGAGACCGACTGGCGGGTGAAGACCGGCCGCATCCTGCCGGGGGTCGAGTTGCGGATCACCGACGACACGGGCGCCGTGCAGCCGTGGGACGGCGAGTCGCTGGGTGAGATCGAGGTGCGCGGCTCGTGGATCACCGGCTCGTACTACGACCCCGACGGCAAGTCGAACGACGCCAGCAAGTTCCACGACGGTTGGCTGTGCACGGGCGACGTGGCCAGCGTGGCCCCCAACGGTTACGTGATGATCAGCGACCGGGCCAAGGACGTGATCAAGTCGGGCGGCGAGTGGGTCAGCTCGGTGGATCTGGAGAACACGATCATGGGCCACCCGGCGGTGTTGGAGGCTGCCGTGATCGGCGTGCCCGACGACCGCTGGGACGAACGCCCGCTGGCCTGCGTGGTGCTGAAGCCGGGCGCCGCGGTCACCGCCGAGGAGTTGCGCGCGTGGCTCACCGAGCGCACCGCCAAGTTCTGGGTGCCCGAGCGCTGGTCGTTCGTCAGCGAGGTGCCCAAGACCAGCGTCGGCAAGTTCGACAAGAAGGTGCTGCGCGCCAAGAACACCGCCGGCGACCTCGACGTGGAGCAACTGGCCTGACGCGGGCACCGTTCGCGGCGCTGCTGCTCGTCGCCGCCTGCTCGTCGGGCGGCGTCGAGCAGGTTGCGCGCGAGGTGCGGCTACCACCCGCGGGCGCCGCGTTCGACTACCAGCTCGGTGGCGACGCGCCATTGCCCGCGGGCGTGACGGTGGTGGCTCGCGACTGGGAGGGTGGTACACCTCCTGGCGGCGGGGTCTACGCGATCTGCTACGTCAACGCGTTCCAGAGCCAGCCCGAGGTCGAGTGGCCGGCCGAGGTGGTCACCGAGTTCGAAGACCCCGCGTGGCCCGGTGAGTTCGTGATCGACCTGTCCACCGCGGCCAGCAGGGGCCGTGCGCTGCAGCGGGCACGGGAGATGATCGAGACGTGCGCGGCGAAGCGCTTCGACGCCGTCGAGTTCGACAACCTCGACACGTTCAGCCGGTTCGAGGACCTGCCCTTCGGCCAGGCGGAGACGGTGCGCTACGCGACCGCACTGGTGAACGCGGCCCACGACACCGGACTGGCTGCCGGGCAGAAGAACACGGCGGAACTACTGGGCGCCCCGATCGGCTTCGACTTCGCAGTGGTCGAGCAGTGCGGTGAGTACGACGAGTGCGCGGCGTTCCAGCAGGCCTACGGCGATCAGGTGTTGGCGATCGAGTACACCGCTGAGGGCTTGGCCACAGCGTGTGCCGTTCTCGGGCCGAACGCGTCGGTGGTGCTGCGCGACCTGGGCCTGTCCACGCCCCTCGACCCGGGCTACGTGTACTCCACCTGCCCTTCGGCTCTTGCCGACTCGGCCACATCGGGTGCGTAATGCAGCCATGGAAGCCATTGCACCACTGACGCTGACGTCGTTGGGTGGCGTGGGCACCGTGACGGGAAGCCGTCATCTGCTGGAGGTGGGTGCCTCGCGGATCCTGCTCGACTGCGGCCTGTTCCAAGGCCTCAAGGAGTTCCGCGAGCGCAACTGGCAGCCGTTCCCGCTCGATCCGTCGACGCTCGACGCGATCGTGATCACCCACGCCCACCTCGACCACTGCGGGTACCTGCCGCGGCTGATGAAGCAGGGCTTCGGCGGCCCGGTGTTCGTCACCTACGACACGGGGAAGTTGATGTCGGTGGTGCTGCCCGACAGCGGCCGCCTGCTGGAGGAGGAAGCGGGCTACGCCAACCGCAAGGGCTACTCGAAGCACCACCCGGCTCTCCCGCTGTACACCGAGGACGACGCGTGGGCCGCGCTCGACCTGCTGCACCCCGTGGCGTTCGATCAGCCGTTCCAACCCGCCCCGGGCATCGAGGCCGTGTTCCAGCCGGCCGGGCACATCCTCGGCGCGGCGGTCACCCGGCTACGCGTGGGCGCGGCCACGATGGTGTGCAGCGGCGACCTCGGCCGCCAGCAGCACCCGTTCCTGCGGCCACCCGTACCGATCGGTGACGCCGACTGGGTGATGGTCGAGTCGACCTATGGCGACCGCCGGCACCTCAGCGACGACACGGTGGATCGCCTGGCCGAGGTGATCACCCGCACCGCCGATCGCGGCGGCGTGGTGGTGATCCCCGCGTTCGCCGTCGACCGCACGGAGGTGCTGCTGTTCCATCTGCACCGCCTGCACACGGCCGGGCGGCTGCCCGCGATCCCGATCTTCCTCGACAGCCCGATGGCGCTGGCCGCGCTCACGATCTACCGCGCGGCGCTGGCCGACGAAGCGGCCGACGTGCGCAGCGAGTTCCAGGGGCACCCGGAGATCATCGACCTCCCGGCGCTGGAAGAAGTGAGCGACACCGAAGGGTCGAAGGCGGTGAGCCGCCGTCATGGTTCCGCGGTGATCATCGCCGGTGCGGGGATGGCCAGCGGCGGGCGAGTGGTGCACCACCTCGCCAGGTTCCTGCCCGACGCGCGTAACACCGTGGCGCTGGTGGGGTTCCAGGCCGAGGGCACCCGCGGTCGGCAACTGTTGGAGGGTGCCACCAGCCTGAAGATCCATGGCCAGTACGTGCGCGTGCGCGCCGAGATCTGCGACCTCACCGGTTTCTCGGTGCACGCCGACGCCGACGAACTGGTGGCCTGGCTGGGCACCGCCACGCGCGAGCCGAGCGGTGTGTTCGTGGTGCACGGCGAGCCGTCGGCCGCGAAGGCGTTGCACGACCGCATCGAGCAGGAACTCGACTGGGTGGCAGTGGCGCCCGGGTTGGGTGAGTTGCTCAGCCTCGTGCCGACAACGCCGAGCTGAGCCGTTCGTTCTCGCGGGCCAGCAGCGCGGCGTTGGTGCGCTGGCGCTCGAGCACCTGGTCGAGCGTCTTGGCGGCCTGCGGGATGGGGTGCTCGGAGAAGAAGCTCTGCACGTCGGCCACGACGGCCGGTGCGGTGAGCAGCTTCACTGTGTCGATCATGCGCACGATCGTGTTGTTGGGGAATTTGTCGTTCGCCTCCGCCCAGTGCTGGCGCACCTGCTGCCAGGCGTACTCGCCGTGCCAGCGGTTGGCGATGCAACGGTTCAGCAGGAACGGCGCGTTCTGTGTGCGCACCTCGCCCGACAGCGACAGCTGGATGGTGCGCTCGATCTGCTCGCGGGTGGGGAACTCGGCGAGCGCGTACATGAAGCGCAGCTGCTCTTGCGGAGTGGCCGCGGTGCGGAACTGCTGCAGGAACTGCTCGTAGTCGGCGTCGGTGCCGTTGGCCGCGATCGCATTGGTGGCGGCGGCCACCAGCTCGGGCTCGGTGCTCGTGCTCATCAGGTCGCGGCACCGTTGCTGTGCGTCGGTGTCGCCACCCAGCACGGCGAGTGCGCCCACCAGCAGGCCGCGCAGCTTGGCGCGCAGGTCGGTCTCGCCCTCGGCAGGGGTCCAGCCCAGATCGTTGAGGGCAGGGCGCACGAGCGCGGCGATGCGCTGCTGGAGCGCGGCGTAGGGGGCGCCGTCCACGAGGCGACCCACGCCGCGCAGGCCGATCATGATCGCCTGCCACACAGCCAGGTCGCGATCGTTCGCGAAGCCCTCCACGAACGTGACGAACTCGGCTGCGGCGAGGCGGCCGGCCACCACTTCGTTCCATGCATCGTCGACGAGGTTGTAGCGGTCGATCACCGTCAGGTCGGCGAGGCCGGGGCCCAGCAGGCGGCTGCGCAGCGTGGCGTCGTAGGCGACGCGGAAGTAGCCGTGCCCGCCGGCGTTGACGACGACGCTGCTGTCGGGCGACGCCAGCGGCACGTGGAGAGATGCCCCGTCGAGCAGCACCTTGACCTCCACGCCGTCGATGAGCACGTGCACCGGCACCACGAACAGGGTGTCGTCGTCGGTGTCGCCGTAGGCGAAGCGCTGCTGCCCGAGCACGAGGTGGGCACCGTCGATGCGGGCCGACACGAGCGGGTAGCCCGCCTGCCAGATCCAGCTGTCCATCAGGCTGCGCACCGGGGTGGCGGGGCCGCCGCCTTCGTTGACCACTTCCTCGATGCGGTCCCACAGGTCGCTGGTCTCGGTGTTGCCGTACTCGTGGGCCGACAGGTAGTGGCCGACGCCTTGCCGGAACACCTCGGGTGTGAGGTACTGCTCGAGCATGCGCAGCAGCGAACCACCCTTCTGGTACGTGAGCACGTCGAACATGCCGTCGCAGTCGGCCGGCTTCTCCACGGGGAACTCGACGGTGCGGGTGCTGGTGAGCGAATCCACCTCGAACGCGGCGCTGCGTTCCAGGCTGAACGCCGCCCAGCGCTGCCAGTCGGGGCGGTACACGTCGCAACAGGCGACCTCCATGAACGTCGCGAACGCCTCGTTCAGCCAGATGCCGTTCCACCACTTCATCGTCACTAGGTCGCCGAACCACATGTGCGCCAGTTCGTGGGTGATCACGTCGGCGAGGTTCTGCAGCTCCATCTGGGTGGAGGCGGCCGGGTCGGCCAGCAGCAGGTTCTCGCGATACGTGATGCAGCCCAGGTTCTCCATCGCGCCGGCGGCGAAGTCGGGCAGCGCCAGCATGTCGCACTTCTCGGTGGGGTAGGCGATGCCGTAGTACTGCTGGTACCACGTGAGCGCGAAGGCACCCACGTCGAGGCCGAAGGCGGTGAGGTGGCCCTTGCCCGGCACGTGGATGATGCGCAACTCGATCGGGTGCTCGGGGTCGTCGACGCGTGGCACCAGCACCGGCTCGGTGGCCTCGAGCGGGCCGACGACGACGGCGACGAGGTAGGTGCTCATGGGCATCGTCTCGGCGAACCGCACCGCGAGCTTGCCGTTGGGGGCAGGTGCCCGCTCGACCTCGGGGCCGTTGCTGACGGCCAGCAGGTGCGGCTCGATGATCAGCGTGATGTCGAACACCGCCTTGAAGTCGGGCTCGTCGAAACACGGGAAGGCGCGGCGGCAGTCGGTGGCCTGCATCTGGCTGGTGGCGATCACCTGCTGGTTACCGTCGGCATCGACGAACGTGCTGCGGTACCAGCCGCGCAGCTTGTCGTTGAGCACGCCCACGAACGTGATCTCGATCGACGTGGTGCCCGCCTCGAGGACGGCGTTGATCGTGAGCCGTTCGGTGGCTTCGTCGAGGCTGAACTCGCAGACGTCGCCGCCCACCTTCACCTCGTGCACGTCGAGTTCGATCGCGTTGAGCACGATCTGCTCGACCGTTTCGTTGATGTTGGCGTCGATGATCACGTGGCCGAGGAACGTGGCCGCGGCGAGATCGGGCTCGAGCGCCAGGGTGTAGCGGTGGGGAACGACGCTGCGGGGCAGGCGGTACGGATTCACGGCAGGGAGCGTAACGGCACAGAGGGGGTGTCGCCGGTCGCCAGCGGATAGCGTGAATGCCCGTGTCAGCGGCCTCGATCCAGCCTCCGGTGTACGACGTGGTCGGGGTGGGCAATGCCCTCGTCGACGTCATCAGTCACGCCGACGACGGCTTCATCCACCAGTACGAACTGGTGAAGGGTTCGATGACCCTCATCGACACCGATCGTGCGCTCTATCTGTACCGCGCGCTCGGGTCGGCGGTGGAGATGAGCGGTGGCTCGGCGGCCAACACGATGACCGGTGTGGCCAGCTTCGGCGGCTCGGCGGCGTACATCGGCAAGGTCAGCAACGACGAACTGGGCAACGTGTTCGGGCACGACCTGCGCGCCGTGGGCGTGCAGTTCCGTCCCGGCCAGCCCGATCTGCACACGCCAACCGGCCGGTGCATCATCGTGGTCACCCCCGATGCCGAGCGCACGATGAACACCTACCTCGGCGTGTCGTCGCTGCTGTGCGCGGCCGACATCGATCAGGCCACCGTCGCCGCCGGCAAGGTGCTGTACATGGAGGGCTACCTCTACGACCGCCCGGAAGCGAAGGAGGCGTTCCGCCTCGCCGCCGAGGTGGCTCACGCACACGGCCGCCAGGTGTCGCTCACGCTGTCCGACTCGTTCTGCGTGGATCGCCACCGCGACGACTTCCGCTCGCTTGTCACCGACGAGGTCGACATCCTGTTCGGCAACCACGACGAACTGCTCTCGCTGTACCAGGTGCAGTCGTTCGACGAGGCAGTGGCGCTGGTGCAGCGCGACTGCCAGTTGGCGGTCATCACGGTGGGCGCGGCGGGCTGCTACATCATTTCCCGCGACGGCGTGCTCACCGCCCCCGCGGAAGACGTCGATCAGGTGCTCGACACCACGGGCGCCGGCGACCTGTTCGCGGCCGGGTTCCTGTACGGCTACACCCGCGACATGCCGTTGCTCGAGTGCGCGAAGCTGGGGGCGATCGGGGCGGCCGAGGTGATCTCCCACGTCGGCCCGCGGCCATTGGTCGAGCTCAGGAGCCTGGTGAAATGACGGACGTGCGGGTGCTCGCAGAGGCCTGGTTGGCGGCCGAACCCGACGGCGACATGCGCGAAGAGCTGGGGGCATTGCTGCACGGCAGCGAGCAGGAACTGCGCGAGCGGTTCACCGGTCGCTTGCAGTTCGGCACCGCCGGGTTGCGTGCCGCGGTCGGCGCCGGCCCGCAGCGGATGAACCGCCTGGTGGTGCAGCAGGCCGCGGCCGGGTTGGTGGACTACCTGCTCGACACGGTGCCCGGCGTCGCCGAGGCAGGCGTGATCATCGGCTACGACGCGCGCCGCAAGAGCGATGTGTTCGCGCTCGACACCGCCCGCGTGTGCGCGGCCCGGGGTGTGAAGGCGCTGTTGTTCACCGATGTGGTGCCCACGCCGGTGCTCGCCTGGAACATCACGGCCATCGGCGCGGCCGCGGGTGTGATGGTGACGGCCTCGCACAACCCGCCGGCCGACAACGGCTACAAGGTGTACTTGGGCACCGGTTCGCAGATCGTGCCCCCGGCCGACACCGACATCGCCGCGTGCATCGACCAGGTCGACGCCACCGCCGTGGAGTTGGCACCGGAGGACAGCCCGCTGATCGTGCGCTTGGGCGACGCGGAGATGCAGGCCTACCTCGCGTCGGTGCCCGCGGCTCGCCTGTGCCCGCAGGTGCCTGGTGTGCCGGTGGCGTACACCGCGATGCACGGCGTGGGCGGGGCCACGCTGCTGGCCGCGTTCGAACGGGCGGGTCTGCCCGCGCCGTTCGTGGTGGCGCAGCAGCAGCAACCCGACGGCACGTTCCCCACCGTCTCGTTCCCGAACCCGGAAGAACCGGGGGCGATGGATCTGCTGCTCGCCCGCGCGGCCGAGTGCGGCGCGCTGCTGGCACTGGCCAACGACCCCGACGCCGACCGCCTCGGTGCGGCGATCCCCACTCCAGCCACGTCGCAGCAGCCCGGCGGCTGGCGGCGGCTGGGTGGCGACGAGATCGGGTGGTTGCTGGCCGATCACATCCTTCGCCACACGAGTGGTGCCGACCGGCTGGTGGTCACGACGCTCGTGTCGTCGTCGCTGCTCGGCTCGATGGCCAAGGCCAATGGCGTCACCTGCGTGGAGACGTTCACCGGCTTCAAGTGGATCGGCCACACCGTGCTGCAGCACCCCGAGCTGCGCTTCGTGTTCGGCTACGAACAGGCGCTGGGCTACCTGGTGTGCGGTCAGCCGCTCGACAAGGACGGCATCACCGCCGCAGTGCTGCTGGCCGAGGTGGCCGCGCTGGCGGCAGCCGAGGGTGTCACGCTGCAGCAGCGCCTCGATGCACTCGCCGCCACGTACGGCCGCCATGTGATGGCCGAGAAGTCGGTGCGCATGCCGCCCGTCGACGGCGCGGCGACAGTCGCCCGGTTACGGGCCAACCCGCCCACGAGCGTCGGCGATCGCACCGTGCAGTCGGTGGAGTGGTTCGAGGAGGCCGGCCTGCTGCGCCTGGAGATGGGCGACGACCTGCGCCTGCAGGTGCGCCCCAGTGGCACCGAGCCGAAGGTGAAGCTGTACGGCGAAGGTGTGGGCTGCGAACCCGCCGAATATCTGGAATTGCTTGCGTTGTTACTCGCTAGTAACTAGAGTGGCGAGCTGTGACTCGGGTCACACACGACTCAATGGGGGTATACATGCGCAAGGTGGGGTTGGCATTCGCACTGGTGGCCGGAACGGTATTCGTTCCGGTCGCGGCGACAGTACAGACGGTGGCGGCCGATGGGCCGGGCGTGGGGACGCCATGGGTCGTCAGTTTGGGCGACTCGTACATCTCGGGTGAGGGCGGCCGCTGGGCCGGCAACAGCAACAGCAGTTCGGGCAGCGTCGATGCCGGCGGGTCGGCCGCGTACTTCGACAATGCCACGCACACTGCCGAAACGATCAACCGTTGCCACCGCAGCACGGCTGCCGAGATCCACATCGGTGGTGGCGTCAACAGCGCCAACCTGGCCTGCTCGGGCGCCAAGACCAGCACGTTCACCAGCAGCGACGGCTACTTCAAGCCGGGCATCGACTTCTACAACAGCGGTGGTAACCAGGGCCAGGCATTGGCGCTGCAGAACTTCGCGGCCACGCACAACGTGAAGATGATCCAGCTTTCGATCGGCGGCAACAACTTCGGTTTCGCCGACATCATCCAGCGGTGTGTCACCAACTTCCTCACCTCGCCGTCGTGGTGGAAGAACTACTGCAACGACGACAGTGCGGTCACGAACAACTTCACCACCACCAACGTCACCAACCAGACGAATGCGATCAAGGGCGCGATCAACAACGTCAAGACCGCGATGGCCAACGCCGGGTACACGACCGGGCAGTACAAGATCGTGGTGCAGACCTACCCGTCGCCCGTGCCCACCAGCACCGGGTTCCGCTACAGCGAGTCGGGTTACACCCGCCAGAGCACCGGCGGCTGCGGCTTCTGGAACGCTGACGCCAACTGGGCCAACAACACGGCCCTGGTGAAGATCAACAACTCGGTGAAGAGCGCCGTGACCGGCACCAACACCGCGGGCAACATCGTGGTGCTCGACCTGGCCGCAGCCTTCAACGGCCGCCGCTTGTGCGAGAACACCGTGAACCTGATGGAGAACAGCGGCAAGGCGAACTGGACCGTCGCCGGCGCCAGCGATGCCACCGAGTGGATCGCCCAGATCCGCACGCTGAGCACCGTGTTCGGCCCGTACTACGTGCAGGAGAGCCTGCACCCCAACTGGTGGGGTGAGAAGGCGATCCGCAACTGCGTGCGGCAGGCGTACAACGGCGGCGCAGTGCGCGGCGGCGTGTGCAACCGCGGCACCGGGCTGAACGCCAACGGCGAGCCCAACATGACGCTGGTCTAGGAAAGGGCTATGCGGGCGACCCGAATTGGCGGTCGCCCGCATCGCCCAGGCCGGGCCAGATGAAGGCCGTCTCGGTGAGCCGCTCGTCGAGCGACGCGGTGTAGACGGCGATGTCGGCCTTGCTCTGGCGCAGCAGTTCGATGCCCTCGGGCGCGGCGAGCACGCACACGACGATGATCGTGCCAGTGGCGCCGCGCTCGAGCAGCAGATCCACCGTGTGCACCAGCGAGCCGCCGGTGGCGAGCATCGGGTCGAGCACGATGATCTGGCGGCCGGCGAGGTGCTCGGGCAGCTTGTTCACGTACGGCTTGGGCAGGTGCGTGTTCTCGTCGCGAGCCACGCCGATGAAGCCCACGTCGGCGTTGGGCAGCAGATCCTGCGCCGCGCCCAGAAAGCCGAGGCCGGCGCGCAACACGGGCACCACCACCGGCTGGTTGTCGAGCTGGCGCCCCAACGTTTCGGTGAGTGGGGTGTGCACCCGCACCGCGTGGGTGGGCAGGCCGCGAGTGGCCTCGGCCATCAGCAGCGTGCCGATGCGCTCGAGTTCCTGGCGGAACAGGGCATTCGGGGTGTCCTTGTCGCGAACTCGGGTGAGCGAATCGGCGATCAGCGGGTGGTCTACGACGTGGAGAGCAACGGCCATGGTCAGAGTGTTGCAGAACGGGCCTGCGCGTAGCGCGGCTTGATGATGCCGTTGATGATCTGCAGCCGCTCGGGGAACGGGGCGAACGCGCTCTTCATTGCGTTGATGGTCAGCCACTCGAAGTCGTCGAGGCCCCAGCCGAACGCGTCGCGCAGCTGCTCCATCTCGTAGGTCATCGAGGTGGCGCTCATCAGCCGGTTGTCGGTGCTCAGCGTGACGCGGAAGCGCAGCCGGCGCAGCATTCCGATCGGGTGCTCGGCGATGCTGGCGCACACTCCGGTGCCCACGTTGCTGGTGGGGCACAGTTCCAGCGGGATGCGCCGGTCGCGCACGAACGTGGCCAGGCGGCCCAACTGTTCCTCGCCGGCCGGGCCGGTGATGTCGTCGACGATGCGCACGCCATGACCAAGGCGCTCGGCACCGCAGAACTGCACGGCCTCCCAGATGCTGGGCAGGCCGAACGCCTCGCCGGCGTGGATCGTGATGTGGAAGTTCTCGCGGCGCACGTACTCGAACGCGTCAAGATGACGTGTGGGCGGGTAGCCGGCCTCGGCACCGGCGATGTCGAAGCCCACGCAACCCTTGTCGCGCCAGCGCACGGCGAGTTCGGCGATCTGGCGGCTGTGCGCGGCGGTGCGCATCGCCGAGCAGATCAGGTAGATCGTGAGGTCGGTGCCGTTGCTGCCCCGCTCGAAGCCGGCGAGGATCGCCTCGACCACGTCGTCCAGCGACAGGCCCTGCTCGGTGCACAGCTCGGGGGCCATGCGCACTTCGGCGTACACCACACCGTCGGCGGCGAGGTCGACCGCGCACTCGTAGCTCACCCGCTCGATCGCGTCGCGGTGTTGCATCACGCCCACCGTGTGGGCGAACGTCTCCAGGTACAGCACCAGGTCGTTGCGCTTCGCACCGCGGTTGAACCAGGCGGCCAACTCGTCCACATCGTGGGACGGGAGGCCGGCGTAGCCGTACTGGTCGGCGAGGTCGATCACGGTCTGCGGGCGCAACCCGCCGTCGAGATGGTCGTGCAGCAGCACCTTGGGCAGCGATCGGATGTCCATGGGTGCCAGCGTAGGCTGCATGGTCATGGAGCAGACCCCGCAGCTCACGATCCTCGGCAACACGGTGCGCCACGCGGTCGAACACGTGGAAGTGTTCCCCGCGCCGGCCAACGTCACGCTGGTGCGGTTCACCAACGACGAGCTGGCCTCGATGTGCCCCGTCACCCAGCAGCCCGACCTCTCCACCGTGGTGATCGAGTACGTGCCCGGCCAGTGGTGCATCGAATCCAAGAGCCTGAAGCTGTACCTGTGGGGCTTCCGCGACCGGGCCGTGTTCGCCGAGGCGATGTGCGCCGAGATCGCCGGTGAAGTGATGGCGACGGCCCAGCCTCACTCGGTGAAGGTGACGCTGACGCAGCGCCCGCGTGGCGGCATCGAAGTGCAAGCCGTCAGCGAGTTGGCGCGCTAGCCGCGCCGGAAGTCTCTCCTTTCCGCAACGACTACCGCCGTTGTCGCGGCGGAAACGGCAATTGTCGTTGGGGAAAACGAAGACGGTGGCGGTGGGGCTAAGGCAGGTGCTCGTCGGCGGTGAGGGAGCGCAGGACGCCCTCTGCGCGCAGCGCGGCCAGCTCTGCGGGCGTGTAGCCCAGTTCGGCGAGCACCTCGTCGCTGTGCTGGCCGACCAAGGGGGCGTGGCGGCGCACCGTGGTGTGGGTGGCGGGCGTGGTGTCGAAGCGCACGCCGCCGGGCAGCACGCGGTAGTCGCCGGCCACGGGGTGCGTGGCCACCGGAAGCTCGGCGACCAGCTCGTCGAGCGTGCGCACCGGGCCGGCGGGAATGTCGAGCTCGTCGCAGTAGGCCAGCCACTCGGCGGTGGTGCGGGTGAGCATCAGCTCGGCCACCTCGCGGTACAGCTCGGCGGCGAACTCGAGGCGCGACCAGCGGGTGGCCATCCGCTCGTCGTCGACCAGGTCGTGGCGGCCGCCGGCGGCGAACAGGTCGTTGTAGTTCTTCGCGCTGTAGGGCAGCACGTGGATCCAGCCGTCGGCGGTGCGTTGCGGATGGCGGCCGGGCAGCAGCACGCGCGGCAGGCCCGCGGGCGCCAACGGCGGCACGGTGGTGGCGGCCGACATGTGCTCGGCGAGCACGAACGCTCGCGTGGCTTCCACCATCGGCACCTCCAGCCGCTGACCTTCACCGGTGGCGTCGCGGTGGTGCAATGCCGCCAGCACGCCGTACACGACCGTCAGGCCCGACAGCTTGTCGGCCATGATCGTCGGCGCGATCGCCGGGTCGCCGTCGCGCAGTTGGAAGGCGGCCGCCACGCCCGAAGCGGCCTGCACCACGTCGTCGTACGCCGGCTTGTCGGCCTCGGGCGAGTCGGTCGGCCAGCCCTGCGCCTGGCAGTACACGATTTGCGGCGAGCGGGCGCGCACCGACTCGTAGTCCAGCCCCAAGCGGGTCAGCGACCCGGGTCGCAGGTTGGTGATCAGGATGTCGGCGCGTTCGGCCAGGCGCAGGCACGCCTCCAGCCCGTCGGGGTGGCGGAGATCCAGCGAGATGTTGCGCTTGTTGCGCAGCAGGTTCAGCGATACACCTGAGAACTGCGGGTGCGGGCCGAGGCCCATCGTGCGGTTGGTGTCGCCCTTCACGTCCTCGACGGTGATCACGTCGGCGCCGAGGTCGCCCAGGATCTGGGTGGCCAGCGGCCCCATCACCACGGAGGTGAGGTCGAGCACCCTCACATCTGCGAGGGGGCCGCTCATCGGTTAGTGGCTTTCCCCGCTGCGGTAGGGCATGCCGGCGTAGGCGGGCGGGCGCAGGCGCTGGCTGGCGGTGGTGAGCACGATCAGCGTCAGCATGTACGGTGCCGCCTTGGTGAGCGGCTCGGGCACCTCGTTGACCGCGAGGTACACCCACAAGAACAGGGCACCCGCCACGACGGCGTTGATCGCCGGCACCAGCTTCTTGCGCACCAGCGACACCAGCAGGCCCATGCCGCAGGCGAACGTGAGGAACAGGAACAGCTTCGGCAGGCTGTCGGCGCCCACCAGCTGCAGTGCCTCGGCGAAGCCGAACAGAGCTGCGCTGGCCAGCACACCCACTGGTCGCCAGTTGCCGGCGATGTTGGTGGCGAGACCGATGAAGCCGCGGTTGGCCGTTTGCCCCTGGCGGTAGTACGACGACGAGATGATCGCCAGGAAGCCGCCACCGAGGCCGGCGAACCCGCCGCTGATCGCCATCGCTGCGTAACGCAGCGGGGTGACCTTGACACCGAGGCTCTCCGCAGCAGCGGGCGCCTCACCCGACGACCGCAGCCGCAGGCCGAAGCGTGTGCGCCAGAGCACCCATGCCGACACCGGCACCAGCAGCAACACGAGCAGCGAAGCCCACGACACGTTGTAGGCGACGCCGCGCAGGATGCCGGCCAGGTCGCCGATCGCGAACCACTTGTGTTGCTCGAGCCACCCGAGCGAGTCGGGTGTTCGCCAACCAAAGAGGTCGCCGCCGGCCAGGAACGGGAGGTTCACACGTGGGATCGGCCACTTCTGCTGCGGCGACTGGCTGATGCCGGCTCCCGGGACGTCCTTGGTGTACACGAGCTCGCTCATGTAGCGCATCGCACCGAAGGCGAACAGGTTCATCGCCACACCGGAGATCACGTGGTTCACGTTGAACTGCACGACCGCGAACGCGTGGATCAGGCCACCGATCGAGCCGGCGATGATCGCCAGCAGCAAGCCGACCCACGGGCCGTACTTCCACGCGCCCCAGCCACCGAACCAGGTGCCGAAGATCATCATGCCTTCGATACCGATGTTGACGATGCCGGCCCGCTCGGCCCACAGCCCGGCGAGGCCGGCCAGCAGGATCGGGCAGGTGACGCGCAGGGTGGCGCCCATGGTGTGCGACGAGGTGAGGTCGCCACCGTCGGAGATGACACGGGCCAGCGACAGCAGCAGGAACAGCACGCCGGCGAACAGCAAGGTGCGTGCCGGGGTGGCCTTGCCCTTGATGAGTGCAATCAGTTTCATGCCGCCACCACCGGGAGGGTGAGCTGGGCAGCCGTGCGGTCGGCGGTTCGTTTGGCGACCCGTCTACCGACCACCTCGTTCACGATCACGACCGTGAGCAGGATGATCGCCTTGATGACGAGCACGATCGACTGCGGGATGTCGGCGATCTGCAGCGGCCCGGCCACCGAGTCGAGGAAGCCCCACAGCAGGCCGGCGACGATGATGCCGGCCGGGTGGTTGCGCCCCAGCAGTGCCACGGCGATGCCGTTGAAGCCGTAGCCCTCGGGCCGTGTGGGGCCGTAGGCGTGCGACGTGCTGAGCAGGTAGGTCAT
Source organism: Actinomycetota bacterium (assembly GCA_030645495.1). GTDB lineage: Bacteria > Actinomycetota > Acidimicrobiia > Acidimicrobiales > Ilumatobacteraceae > UBA668. The sequence goes on along the minus strand of JAUSLV010000032.1, from coordinate 35,699 downwards.
GCCGGCCAGGCCGGCGATCGCGCCCGACATCACCATCGAGGTGACGATCATGCTGTTCGAGCTGATGCCTGCCGTGCGGGCGGCGACCGCGTTGGCGCCCGAGGCGCGCAGCCGGAAGCCGAACTTGCTCTTGTACACGATCAGCCAGAACGCGAGCACCACGACCAGCGCGACGATGATGAACGAGCTGAGCCGGTTCTTCACCAGGTCGGGCAGCCACGCGGTGGTGGGCAGCACCTTGGTCTTCACGTCGAGCTGACCGGGGATTTCATAGCGGAACTGCTCTTGGAACGCCCAGTCGATGATGCTGAGCGTGATCGTGTTCAGCATGATCGTGGCGATCACCTCGTTCACGCCCTTCTTCACCTTCAGGATCGCCGGGACGGCCGCCCAGAGCGCACCGGCGGCCATCGCCACCAGGAAGATCAGCCCGATGTGCAGCACGCTGGGCAGGTGGATGTAGGCACCCACGACCGCGGCCCAGAACACACCCATCAGGTACTGGCCTTCCACGCCGATGTTGAACAGGTTCATCTTGAACCCGATCGCCACCGCGACGGCGGCGACGATCAGCGGGGTGGCCCGTTGTGTGGTCTCCAGCAGCTTGTCGTTGGTGAGCCCGGCGTCGAGCATCTTCGAGTAGGCGTCGAACGGGCTCTTGCCCGTGGCCCACAGCAGGATGCCGGCCAGCACCAGGGCGATCGCCACCGCGGCCAGCGAGCTGGCCAGGGTGACCAACGCCGACTGCTGGCTGCGGCCGGTGAACAGCGACACCAGCTTGGACACGGCGTTGGCCGACGTGCCCTCCGCCGAGGGTGCGTTCGGTTCTGTTGCGATCGGCTCGCTCACGATGCGACCTCCTGGACGCCACCGGTCATGTAGGTGCCGAGCAGTTCCGGTGTGGCCTCGGCGGGGGTGAGATGGGCATTGATGTGGCCGTCGAACATCACCAGGATGCGGTCGGACAGGCCGATGACCTCTTCGAGGTCGGCGGAGATCAGCAGCACGGCCAACCCCGCGTCGCGGGCGGCACGCAGCTTCTCCCAGATCGCCGCCTGGGCGCCGATGTCGACACCGCGTGTGGGGTGGGCGGCGATGAGCACGTTGGGGTGGCTGGACAGCTCGCGGCCCACCAACAGCTTCTGCTGGTTGCCGCCGGAAAGGGCGTAGGCGGGCACCAGCTCGCTGGGGGTGCGCACGTCGAAGCGCTCGATCACCTCGCGGCTGTCGGCCTTGGCGGCAGCGGCATTGATGAACGGACCCTTCAGGAACTGCGGGTCGCCGTCGCGGCCCAGCAGGGTGTTCTCCCACAGCGGTGCGTCGAGCAGCAGGCCCTCGCGGTGGCGGTCGAACGGGATGTACGACAGGCCGCTCATCAGGCGATGGTGCGGGCTGGCGTGGGTGATGTTGTCGCCGTTCATCACGATCGATCCCTCGATCGGCTTGGTGAGCCCGATGATCGTCTCGCACAGCTCGAACTGGCCGTTGCCCTCCACGCCGGCGATGCCCAGCACCTCACCCTCGTGGATCTCGAAGGTGACGTCCTCGAGGGCGTGCTTCTCGCCAAGGCCGGCGACGGTGATGCCGGTGACCGACAAGCGCACGGCGCTGCCCACCTCGCTGGCGCGGCCGTGCGGCGAGGGCAGTTCGCTGCCCACCATCAACTCGGCCAGCTTCGAGCGGGTGACGCCGTCGGGCTTCACCTCGGCAACCGTGGTGCCGTCGCGGATGACGGTGATGTCGTCGGAGACGGTGAGCACCTCGTCGAGCTTGTGCGAGATGAAGATGATCGTGGCACCGTCGGCGACCAGGCGGTGCAGGTTGGAGAACAGCTCGTCGACCTCTTGCGGTACCAGCACTGCGGTGGGCTCGTCGAGGATCAGGATGCGCGCGCCGCGGAACAGCACCTTCAGGATCTCCACCCGCTGGCGCTGGCCGACACCGAGGTCGGAGACAGGGGCGTCGAGATCGACGTGCGTGCCCGACTGGGCCATGATGTCCTGCAGCTTCAGGCGTGCCTGGTCGTACTGCACCCGGCCGCCCTTGATGGGTTCGTAGCCGAGGATGATGTTCTCGAGCACGGTGAAGTTGTCGGCGAGCATGAAGTGCTGGTGCACCATGCCGATGCCGGCGTCGATCGCGTCGCTGGGGGAACGGAACACCTTGTGCTCGCCGAACACGGAGATCGTGCCCGCCTCGGGCTGATGCATGCCGTAGAGCGTCTTCATCAACGTCGACTTGCCGGCGCCGTTCTCGCCGACGATGGCGTGGATGGTGCCTGCGCGCACGTTGAGGTTCACATCGTGGTTGGCGATCACACCGGGGAACCGTTTCTCGATTCCCGTCAGTTGGACGGCCAGACTGTCAGTCGCCATGGTTCCCCTTCTCGCTGCTTGTTCCGTTATAGCAGAGTGCCCGGGGGCGGACCCCCGGGCACTCGACATGGATTCTGTTGGCTGCGCTCAGCGCAGCCGATCAGAGGTGATCAGGGCATCGTCGGGACGACGATGTCGCCCGCGATGATGGCTGCCTTGATCTCTTCCAGCTGGTCCACGACGTCGTCGAGGTACCCACCGGACGTGGAGTAGCCCACGCCATCGGTGCTGAGGTCGAACACCTGCACGCCACCCGTGAGGGTGCCGGCCTGGAACGCCTTGATGGTCTCGAACACGGCCACGTCGACGCGCTTCAGCGCCGAGGTGAGGATGTGTCCCTGCTGGTCCGGGGTGGCAGTGCCGTACTGGTCGCTGTCCACGCCGATGGCCCATGCGTCGGCCTCGACGGCCGCTTCGATGGTGCCCTGACCCGAACCGCCGGCGGCGGTGTAGATCACGTCGGCGCCGTCGGCGTACCACGCGAGGGCGATTTCCTTGGCCTTGTCGGGCGAGCCCCACGCAGCGTTGTCACCAGCGGCGCCGAGGTACTTGACCTCGACCACGATGTCGGGGTTGATGTACTTCGCACCAGCGGTGTAGCCGGCCTCGAACGCCTTGATGAGGTCGATCTCCTGGCCACCGATGAAGCCGATGTGACCGCTCTCGCTCTTCAGCGCAGCGGCGGCACCCACGAGGAACGAACCCTGCTCGGCGGCGAAGCTGAGGAAGGTGACGTTCTCGGTGGCGTCGGCGTAGAAGCCGTCGACGTTGGCGTACATCGTGTCGGGGTTGGCGGCAGCCACGACGGCCAGGCCGTCACCGAAGGCGAAGCCGACCGACACCACGAGGCCGTTGCCGGCGTCGGTGAGGGTCTCGAGGTTCGGCTGGCGATCCTCGGCGTTGGTGGCCTCGAGCTCGGTCACGGTGGCGCCGAGCTCGGTCTGGGCCTGATCGGCACCGCGAGCGGCGGAGTCGTTGAACGTACCGTCGCCGCGGCCGCCAGTATCGAACGCCAGGCCGACGTTCAGGTCGACGGGAGCGGTGGTGTCGCCAGTGGTGTCACCGGTGGTGTCACCCGTGCTGGCCTCGGGTGCGGACGTCGTGTCCGTCTTGTCGTCGTCGCCGCATGCTGCGGCCATCAGGCCGAACGCGGCGACCATAGCAATAGCAGCAAATCGCTTGCTCTTGCGCATGTTGTCTCCCCCTTGGAGTCAATGAATTGTGTGGATGGAATATCCACTCCATCAGCGTAGCCGCCTTGGAAGGCCGCGCCCTGCCGCATGCAGTCTCGTAACCTGACGGTGATGTCGCAGTCCCCCGGTGAGCCGCCCACGCCGCAGGTACCGGCCCGCCCGCGGCGGCGCGGGCCGGGTCGTCATGTCTATGCCGTGCGGCGCCTGCTGGCCATGTGCGTGGTGTTCGCCCTGGTTGCTGCGGTGCTGGCGATCGTGAACCTGGTGGTGGGCGACGACGACGCGCGCGACCGCGTGGTCGCATCCTCGAGCACCTCGTCGTCGTCGAGCACCTCGACGACGGATGCCACCACCACGACGACGGATGCCACCACCACTACCGTGAAACCAGTCACGGTGCCCACGCGCGACGATCCGGCGGAGATGCTGGTGTTGGGCGACTCCGACGCCGGCAACTTCGGCCCTCCCCTGGAGTCGGCGTTGGAGGCGACGGGCGTGGTGGCGGTGGCGATCGACTACCACGTGTCGTCCGGCTTGGCCCGCCCCGACTTCTTCGACTGGCCCGCCTACATGCGTCTGGTGGTACCGGCGATCAATCCCGACATCGTGGTGGCGACGTTCGGCGGCAACGACGCGCAAGGGCTGCGCACCGTCGACGGTGTGTGGGTGGTGACGCGCAATCCGGGGCAAGGTAAGGACGACACGGCGTGGAAGGCCGAATACGGCCGCCGCGTGGGCGAGGTGATGGACTATCTCTCCGCCGGCAACCGCACCCTCATCTGGGTGGGCATCCCCAACGACGACGAAGAGATCAACACCGACCGCATGCGCGTTCAGGACGAAGTCGTCCGCGCGGAGGCGGCGGCGCGACCGCGCGTGGTGTACATCGACACATGGGCGATGTTCAGCGGGGTGGACGGCGGGTGGGCCGAGTCGATCGTCGACCCGCGCGATGGGGAGGGCAAGGACGTGCGGCGTGGCGACGGGTTCCACCTCAACGAAGTGGGCGGCGAGATTCTTGCCTGGAAGATCGAGCAGGTGGTGCTCGACGAGCTGCGGGCGCGGGGCGCCGACCTCTAGCGGCTACTGCGTCTTGCCGCGCTCCTGGATGGCGGCGCGGCGGGCGGCCACCTTGCTGGGGTCGAACATCTCGCGCTGCCAGCGGGCGGCATTGCCGGCCTCGGTCTGCCAGCCGGCCGTGTCGGTGGTGATCTCGGCATAGGTGGCGCGGATCTCGCGCACACCGGCAGCGTCGTTGCCGCTGATGTCGCGAGCGATCTGACGGGTGAACGGGATCAGCTCGTCGTGGGGCACCACGTGGTTCACCAGGCCCACCGCGAGCGCTTCGTCGGCGAGCAGGAAGTTGCCGGTGAAGCTCATCTCGCGGGCGCGGCGCACGCCGATCGCCTGCGGCAGCAGCACCGTGAGGCCCCACCCGGGCATCACACCGACGCGGGCGTGGGTGTCGCCGAACTTGGCGCGGTCGCTGGCGATCAGGAAGTCGCAGTTGAGTGCCAACTCGAACCCGCCCGTCACGGCCACGCCGTTGACGGCGCCGATCAGCGGCTTGCGCACGCGGGGGAACGGGCCGCGCACACCGTCGGCGTTGGGCTTGCCGTCGGCGCCAGTGGCACCCAGGTTGCCGGCGGTGGAGCCGAGTTCGCGCAGGTCGAGGCCGGCGCAGAAGGCAGGGTCGGCGCCCGTGAGGATGATCACGTCGACGTCGTCGTCGGCATCTGCCTCGCGCATTGCGCGCGGCAGCGCGCGCAGCACCTCGCTGGACAGCGCGTTGCGCGCTTCGGGCCGGTTGAGCGTGATGGTGGCGATGCGCTCGCTCACCGCGTACAGGACGACGGACATGCCGCGGACGCTACTTGAGATCGGCGAGCTTCACGAGGGTGGCGGCGATCCAGCCCCCGAGGGCGCCGAAGTGGTCGTCGAGCAGGGTGCTGGCACCATCGGCGAGCGTGCTCTCGGCCAGCTCGTACAGACCCTCGTAGGTCACCTCGGCGGCGTGTTCGGGGGTGTCGCCCTCGTCGTCGTACGCTGTTTCCAACGTGACGCTCACGCGCTCCAAGCGGCCGTCGCCCACCAGGGGGCTGGTGTCGGGAGTGCTGGCGTAGACGGTGGCATGGTCGGCCGGCGCGGCGAGGCTCTGGACCCGGAACACGATCTCGATCTCGATCGCGGGGAGGCGGTCGAGCACCTCGTCCACGTACCACTGGCGATACGACGTCTGGCTCCACGACGGCCAGTCGAACGTGATGTGCGCCACCACCCGCGGCGGCAGGTCTTCGCCCGGCAGGCCGTAACTGGTTTCCCAGGTGAGGTCGCCCAGTAGTACGTCGGCCTGGAAGTGCTCTTCGAACGGTTGCCGCTCGAGGAACGCGTTCTCGAACGCATCGCGCAGTGCACTGATCGCATCGGTGAACACGTGGTCGAGCATGCGCCACCGACGGTAGCCGCCCCGTTGGCAGGCTTGGCTACGGTTCAGTCCATGTCACTGGTAGAAGTAACCATCTCCGAGGGTGTCGCCACCCTCACGCTCAACAACCCTGCCGAGCGCAACACGCTCACCGCCCCGATGGTGGCCGAGATCGTGGCCGCGATGGACGCCATCGAGGCCGACCCGTCGGTGGCCGCGTTGGTGGTCACCGGCGCCGCCCCGGCGTTCTGCGCCGGCGCCAACCTCGACAGCCTGATCAACGCCACGGCCGAGAGCCTCGGCGGCATCTACGAGGGGTTCTTGCGCATCGCCAACAGCCCGCTGCCCACGATCGCCGCGGTCAACGGTGCGGCCGTGGGCGCTGGCATGAACCTCGCGCTGGGGTGCGACGTGCGCATCGCCGCCCGCCGCGCCAAGTTCGACACTCGCTTCCTCAGCATCGGCATCCACCCCGGTGGTGGCCACACCTGGATGCTGCGCCGCATCGTCGGCCCGCAGGCGACGTTCGCCGGTGTGGTGTTCGGCGAGATCATGGATGGCGCCGAGGCCGAGCGCGTGGGCCTGGTGCACAAGTGCGTCGACGACGACCAGCTGATGGCGACTGCGCAGGCGATGGCTGCCCGCGCCGGCGCAGCGCCGCGTCAGCTGGTGTTGGAGATCAAGCAGAGCATCAAGGACATGGCCGACATCTCGGTGCACGCCGACGCAGTCGCTCGCGAGCTGACCCCACAGGTGTGGAGCACGCAGCAACCGTGGTTCCTGGAGAAGGTCAAAGCCCTCCAGAGCAAGATCACCAGCAAGAAGTAGCCGGCGGCACTCACACGTTGGCGGCCACTTCGGTGGCGAAGGCCACAAGGTTGGCGAGGTCGATCGGGGTCGACGTCACGACGGTGAACACCTGATCGTTGGCCAGCACGGCGATGATCGTGAGGGACTCGGAGGCCGAGACCGCTGCGGCATCGCCGAGGTTGGCGAGCGGTTCGTACGGCGTGTCGAAGAGCACCAACGAGGTGGCCCTCTCGAAGCCGGCGGGACCGGCGGCGCCACCGAGGTCTTCGAGCGGGCGCTGCACGGCGAGCGTGAGATTGCTGCGCACCCCGTCGGCCGCGGTGTACTCGTACGAGCACTGAGGAGTGGACATATCGACCTCACTCACCTCGGAAATCTCCACACCGAGGGTCGTGGCGGCCGTTTCCTGCGACACGAGCGCACACACCTCCGCCGACGTGTACACCGGCACCGACGCCGGATCGACCGCCGGCCCGAGATCCGCAGTGGTGGTGGTGGTGGCCAGGGTGGAGGATGCGGCTTGCGGCTCGTCGTCGGAGCACGAGGCGAACAGCGCGGCTGCCAGGACGATGGACGGGACGAGCTTGTTCATGATGATGGTGCTCCTTGGTCGACCGGGGGAGTCTTGCAGGTTGGGCAGCAAAAGCGCGCAGAACTGTTACCCAAGGTCCCTTCCGGCCGCGAGGGAACTGATCTACCGTGCGAAGCAGCAAGCAAGTACGTTCCGAACCTACGGAGGTACCAATGAGCCAGCGCCATCGCAGCCAAGAGGCGGCCCCGCCGCCGAAAATGGACTCGCGAGCCCACGCCCACAACGAGCGGCACCGCATCAACAGCGAGTTGCACTCCGTTGCGGCGCAGGTCAGTTCTGGACTGGAGCCCGACGAAGTGCACGAGCCAGGCCCGGCCTGGGTCACCACGCATCGCAAGAATGCCGAGAAGGCGCGCAAGAGCTATGCGCCCAAGAGCATGCGCCACTGGAAGATGAAGGACTGGAAGCGGCGCACCACCGTGCGCAAGGCCAAGGCCGAGGCGATCCGCCTCACTGCCGAACAGGCCTGACTCACCCCAGCCAGGTGGCGGTCAGCTCCGTCTGTCGCGCCAACCACTCCTCGGTGGTGATGCCGTAGCGCACGTGGTCTTCCCACGCGCCGTTGATCTCCAGGTAGCGCAGGGCGACACCCTCCTCGCGGATGTTCAACACCTCCATCACCCGTCGGCTGTTGTGGTTGCGCGGCACGATGCAGATCTCCACACGGTGCAGGTGCAACTGCTCGAACGCGAAGCGCAGCACCACCGCGACACCTTCGGCGACGTACCGGTGACCGGCCTCGGCCTGGTCGATCCAATAGCCGATCGTGCCGCCCTGCTGCGCGCCGCGCACGATGCCGTTGAGGTTCACCTCGCCGGCAAGGTGCCCGCCGACGAACAGGCCGAATCCGTAGCCGATGCCCATCTGCCGGTCGCGCTCGCGCGCTGCACACCGTGCGGCGAACGCGTCGCGGTCGCGCGTGGGGTCGAGCAGGTTGACCGGGCGCATCGGCTCCCACGGCTTCAGCCACTCGTCGTTGCGCGCGCGCACCTCGGCCCACTGCTCCCAGTCGTTGCCGGTGAGCGGGCGCAACGTGATCCGCTTGCCGTACAGCAGGATCGCCGCACCGGACGGCATGGAGGGATGCTCGCGACCACGCATCAGTGCTGCTCCTGCACCACGGTCAGTTCGCGCAACTGCAGGGCGCGCAACACGGCCACGACGGCACAGCACACGCCCAGCACGCTGGTGGCTTCGTTCGCAGGCAGACCGGGGTTGCGCACACGATCGGGAAGGGCCTCGGTGACGAGCGTGCGGAACACCTCTTCGGCAGCCTCGCGGCTGAGCGTGAATGGCACGACGGCCTCGCCGCCCACCTCCACGGCCACCACCGTCGCCACCCCGGGGCCACTGAGCTGCACCACGTCGGCCAGAATGGCGGCGGACACTTCGCGAGCGACGTCGTCGGCGATGTGGTCGACGAGCAGGCCGATGGCGTTGGTGAGGTCTTCGGGCCGCGGCGGGTCGGTGGTGAGCATCGCGGTCAGCGTGTGTGCACCGACGGGTACCACGTACTGCTGCCCCTCGGCCGAGTACGTGCTGTCGCGCTCGCCCAGGTGGATGGTGAGGATCACGCTCATGGGATGTTCACCAACTGCGCCTCGACCCAGCGGCCCACCGCGTCGTCGCCGCCGGCCAGGAAGTGCGCGTAGTGCGCGTGCAGGCACTTGATGCCCTCGCGGGTGCCGGCCACCCCGCCGAACGGCCGCGGGCCAGTGTGCGTGGGCGGGATCAGCGCATCGCGTTCGGCGGCGTAGCGAGCGTGCGCTGCTGCCACTTCGCCGGGCGGAATCTCGGCCTCGGCCCGGCGGACGCCACCCTGTGCCTCGAGCGTGCTGACTCGGCGTAGCGCCTCCTTGCCGGCCAGCCAGTACAGCGTGGGCATCGGGGTGCCGTCGCGCAGCAGGGGCTGGTTGCGCAGCACCACCGGATCACCGGCGGCATCGCGAACGACCACCTCGAACTCGCCTTGCGGCGCGCGGCCCAGCAGCGTCGTGACGCGCGCCGTGTCGTCGGTGGGCGGGATGGTCACTTGCGCGAGCGGCGCAGCACCATCAGCAGGATGACGAGGCCACCGAAGAGGGGCAGTAGGCGCTTGAGCACCGCACCGCCGGCGAACTCGCTGAGCTCGATCGGCTCGGCGGCCGGGCCCTGGATCGTGCGCACCGTGGGCGCATCGCCGACGTCGGCCGCAGTCGGCTCGGTGGCGGCGGGCGCGGCGGCGGGCTGGTCGCTGTCGAGCATCGTGTTGAGGTTGTTGGCGAACTGGGTCATCAGCTTCTCGCTGACGTCGCCCATGATGCCGCGACCGAACTGAGCCACCTTGCCGGTCACCCGCAGGTCGGTGGTGACCGTGCACTTGCTGGTGTCGTCGGTGAGCGCTTCGAGCACCGCGGTGATCAGCGCATCGGCGTTGCCCTTGCCGCCGGTGTCGCGACCTTCGCCCTTCAGCACGGCGCGGTGGCCGGCATCATCGCGCTCCATGAACTGCGCCTGGCCCTTGAATGCCGTGGAGATCGGGCCCAGCTTCACCTTCACGACGCCGCGGTAGAACTCGCCCTCGATCTCCTGCAGTTGTGCGCCGGGCAGGCACGGCGCGATGCGCTCGAGATCGGTGAGCACCGCCCAGGCCTGCTCGATCGGGCGGTTGACGACGAACTCGTTCAGCAACTTCTCCATCGCGCGAGATCCTCCAGCGTGTCGATATCAGCTGCTGAGCCTACGGAGTGGACACGGCAGACCCAAGCCGGGTGGTCGCGGATCAGGTCGCGGGCACCTGCGTCGCCGGTGACGGGCAGCAGCGGCCAGACATCGGCGGCCAGCCGAACCGGATTGGGGCCGGGTGCGTCGTCGTATACCGACACCACGATGCGGCACTCGCTGGGCGCCTCGGCCACCGCCCGCCACGCGTCGGCGGGCACGAACGGCTGGTCGGCGAGGCCGATGGTGAGCGCCGTCGCACCCAGCTGAGCCGCGGCGGCCACGGCCAGCTGCACCGAGCTCGCCTGGCCCGATGCCCACTCGGGGTTGTGGCAGCGGATCACCGCCGGCGGCAGGTCGAGCTCGACGGCCCCGGTGACCACGAGCACGTGCTGGAAGCCTGCCGCCAGCACGTTGGCCAGCGACCGCTGCCACACGGGCGCACCGTTCAGGTCGGCCAACAGCTTGTGCTGCGGCCCGGCGAACCTGCTGCCTCCACCAGCAGCGAGCAGGGCGGCCACTCGGGGCGCAGGGGCGGGCGACGGCACCGACTGAGCGTACCCCTCGTTGAATGTTGCAATTCGATGACGGTAGGGTGGCCGCCGCATGAGCGCTCGCCGAGGTGCCCGGGTTGGCTTCGCAGCCGCCGCACTCGCTGTGGGTTGCCTCGCGCTCCCCGAGATGGTGGTGGCCGCGCCCACCACGCCGCCGGCGAACTCGATCGTGACGGGCGACGACCCGCTGGCCGCCACGGCCGTCGCGGCGCTCGATGCGCTGGCGGCCGGCGCTCGCGGCGAGTTCGGCCGGCTCCGCGACCAGGTCGCCACCGAAGCCGCTGCTCGCACCGAGGCCGACCCCGCAGCGATGCGTGCCGCATGGCGCCAGGCCGACCGCCCGCACCAGGTGGCGCTGCTGGCCGCATTCACCCAACTGGGCACGCCGTACCGCACGAACGCCAGCACGCCCGGCGAGGGGTTCGACTGCTCGGGCCTCACCTCGTGGTCGTGGCAGCAGGCAGGTGTGGCGCTGTTCCACCAGAGCAAAACCCAGATCCGCGAGGCCGCGCCGCTGTCGGCCGACACCGCGCAAGCGGGCGACCTGGTGTACTACCCGGGCCACGTGATGCTGTTCCTCGGCGTGGGGCCGGCGATGATCCACGCGCCGTTCTCCGGGCGTTCCGTGGAGGTGATCGTGCTGCCCGCTCGCCGCGTGGGGCGGGTGAAATACGGCAACCCGGCGCCGATGGTCGGAGCGTTACGAGTGGATCGGCCCACTGCCGTCGCGTAGCGACGCGGTGGCCTTGCCGGTACGGCGGGCGATGATCTCCGCACAGATCGAGATCGCCGTCTCTTCGGGTGTGCGCGCACCGAGATCGAGGCCGATCGGCGACATCAGTCGTGCGAGTTGCTCGGGGCGATCGATGCCCACTTCGGCCAGCCGCTCGAGCCGCGTGGCGTGGGTCGTGCGGCTGCCCATCACCCCGATGTAGCCCACGTTCGTGGCCAACGCGCCCTGCACCGCCGGCACGTCGAACTTGGGGTCGTGAGTGAGGATGCACACCGCATCGCGTTGGCGCAGTGTGTGCCCGCGCTGCTCGAACACCGGTGTGGGCCACGTGACCATCACCTCGTCGGCCATCGGGAAGCGGCGACGGGTGGCGAACACTTCGCGGGCGTCGCACACGGTGACGCGATAGCCCAGCACCTTGGCCACCTTCGCCAACGCGGCGGTGAAGTCGACCGCGCCGAAGATCCACATCTGCGGCGGTGGTGCCCAACTCTCGATGAACACGCTCACCACCGGCGACCCGAGCAGGTCTTCCGGGGTGGTCTCGCCGTGGGGGCCGTAATGGCGCACGCCACTACGACCGGCTTCCAGCTCGGCCAGCGCATCGCGTGCCGCGATGCGATCGAGTTCTGGCTCGCCCAGCGAACCCTGCACGGTGCTGTCGGTGACGAGCAGCTTGCCGCCGACGTGCGGCCCGGCGATCACGGTGACGAGCGCCACGGGCTGCTCGTCGCGGATGAGACGGGCGAGGTCTTGGTACATGGTCACCAGTCCAACGGCTCGATGAACAGCCGGATGATGCCGCCACACGTGAGTCCCACGGCGAACGCGTCGTCGTCGCTGAAGCCGAACGACACCACTCGCGACGGCTCTTCGCCGCGCAGGATCGCCAATGCCTCGCCCACCACGGCACCCTCCACGCAACCACCGCTGACGCTGCCGGCCACCTCGCCCTGCTCATTGACGGCCATCGCCGCACCGGGCAGGCGCGGGCCCGAGCCCTCGATGTCGACCACGCGTGCGATCGCGACTCGCGAGCCGGCGGCCCGCCAGCGGTCGATGTCGTCGAGCAGTTCTCTCATCGGGTTCGTGCTCCTGTTCCGGCGATCACTCGGGCCAGTTCTTGCATCGCCGCGATGCTGTGCCCCTCCACGAAACTGTCCACGTAGGGTAGGGCGGCCGCCATGCCACGGGCCAGTGGCGCGTACCCAGGGGTCACCTTCAGCGGGTTCACCCACACCACTTGGTAGCTCACCCGCTGCAGGCGCTGCATCTGCTCGGCCAACTGCGCCGGGTCGCCGCGGTCCCAGCCGTCGCTGAGGATCACCACGATCGCCCCGCGGGCCATGCCGCGTACACCCCACTGGTCGTTGAACGTGCGCAGGCACTCACCGATGCGCGTGCCGCCGCTCCAGTCGTGCACCCGCTCGCCGGCACGAGCCAGCGCGGTGTCGGGGTCGCGGCTGTGCAGCTCTTTGGTCATGCGCGTGAGGCGGGTGCCGATCGCGAATGCCTCCACCCGTTGGCGGCCCGACACGGCGGCGTGCACGAAGCGCAACATTGCTCGCGCGTACGGCTCCATCGAGCCGGAGATGTCGAGCAGCAACACCAGCCGGCGCAGGCGGTCGCCGGGCTCGCGCCAGCAGCGGGTGATCGGTTCGCCGCCGGCGCGCAGTGAGGCGCGCATCGTGGCCCGCAGGTCGGGGCGCCGGCCGTGGCGGTGTGGGCTGTGGCGGAACGATCGACGCGGCGGGCCGATGAAGCGCAGCTGGGTCATCAGCTCTTGTGCAGTGCGCAGTTCGTCGCCGCTGTAGGTGGCGAAGTCCTTGTGGCGCAGCACCTCCGTGGCGGAGAAGCGCAAGGTGAGCGTGGGTTCGTCGCTCGCCTCCCCGTCGCCTCCGCCATCGTCTCCCTCGTCGTTGTCGTCGTCGATCGCGAGCGTGATCTGCAGCTCTTCCTTCGTGACCGCGGGCAGCAACACGCGCATGTCGGTCCAGAACGTGTCGAACGCCTGGTCGTACACCGGAATGTCCTCGGGGTTGCGCACCAGCGTTGCCCGGCCTGCCCAGTACACCGCCGAGCGGGCCTCCATGCCCACCTTGCCGAGCGCGTCGACGAACGCGATCACGCTGCCAGTGGGTGCCTTCAGCCCGGCCCCGCGCAGGATGCGGGCAAAGGCCACCGCCATCCGCTCGGCCGGTGTCACGAGCTGGCTTGGCTCCGCGCGAGGGCTTGCTGAACCAGGTTCTGGATGCCGTGTTGGCGTGTGCGGTCTTGATCCTCGCGGTACTTCAACACGGTGCCCAGGGTGGCTTGCACCACGTACTCGTCGAGTTCGTTGCGGCCGAGCGCGGCGAGTGCCTGCGCCCAGTCGATCGTCTCGGCGACGCCCGGCGGCTTGTACAGGTGCAGCTCACGCAACGCCTCGACCGCGCCGGCCACCTGGCGCGCCAGGCTGTCGAGCGCCTGGGGCACGCGCAGGCGCACGATCGCCACCTCGCGCTCGAAGTCGGGGTGTTCGACCCAGTGGTACAGGCAGCGGCGCTTCAGCGCGTCGTGCACGTCGCGGGTGCGGTTGGAGGTGAGCACCACCAGCGGTGGGCGCACGGCGCTGAAGCGGCCGATCTCGGGCACCGTGATCTGGAACTCGGAGAGCACCTCCAGCAGGTACGCCTCGAACTCGTCGTCGGCGCGGTCGATCTCGTCGATCAGCAGCACGGGAGGGATCTCGCCGGCGTGGTCGATGGCCTGCAACAGTGCTCGCTTCAGCAGGAACTTCTCCTGGTAGAGCTGCTGCTCGAGCGCGTCGGTGGTGAGGCCCTGCGACTCGCCCGTGGCCTCGGCCGCGCGTAGGTGCAGCAGCTGGCGGCTGTAGTCCCAGTCGTACACGGCTTGCGACACGTCGATGCCTTCGTAGCACTGCAGGCGGATCAGCTCGCCGCCGGTCCAGCGGCTGAGCACCTTCGCCACCTCGGTCTTGCCGACACCGGCCTCGCCTTCCAACAGCAGCGGCCGCCGAAGCGTCATCGCGAGGAACACCGACGTGGCCAGGCCCTCGTCGGGGATGTAGCCGTGCAGGCTGAGCGCGTGCGCGACGTCGGCGGGGGTGGAGGGCGAGACGGACATCGCTCGCCAATGTAGGGGCTAGGTCGGCCTGTGGATGAAAGAGTGGAGCCGATGTCTGCCCACCTGACGACGATCCGCGTTGCCGTCCCCGCGCCGAACGCCATCTCGGTCACCCTCATCCTGCGTTCATGTCGCGGCCCCCACCACGAAGAACGGCGCGTGCAGGCGCGACAGGAAGCGGGGATGTGGCTGGCTGAGGTGCAGGCCGAGCGCGGCGATCAGTACTGGCTCTCGATCGATGGTGGGCCTCCGCTGCTCGACCCGAGCTGCCGCGACCTCGAGTGGACCGCCGAAGGCCCGCGCAGCGTGGTTCGCGAGGCCTGGCCGGTGTTCCCGCCCGCGCCGGCGCTGGCCGCGCCACCCGTCGTGTACGAGCTGCACGTGCGCGGGTTCGGGCGCACGTTGCGCGGGTGCATCGAGCACCTCGACCATGTGGCATCCACGGGCGCGAACGTGATCGAGCTGATGCCGCTGCACCCGTTCGACAGCCGTGGCAACTACTGGGGGTACATGCCGGTGGTGTGGGGCGCCGTGCATCGCGACTACGCCCACGAGCCCGAGCGTGCGGCCGAGGAGCTGGCCGACCTGGTGGAAGCCGCACACGCTCGCGGCATGCACGTGTGGCTCGACGTGGTGTTCAACCACACCGGTGAGGGCGATGCCGGCATGCCCACGCTCTGTCTGCGCGGCCTCGACGACACCCACGTGTACCGCCACCACGAACTGGGCCGGTACACCAACGACAGTGGGTGCGGCAACGACATCGACCCTGCGAACCCGTACGTGCGTCACCTCGTGCTGGAGGCGCTCGACCGTTTCGCCCGGCTGGGCATCGACGGGTTCCGCTTCGACCTGGCGTCGCTGCTCACCCGCGATGGTGGCGAGTTGGTGCGGATGATCAGCGAGTGGGGCGCGTGGCGTGGGGTCACCCTCGTTGCCGAGCCGTGGGACATGGGCTCGTACCAGGTGGGCTCACCCGTGTGGCCTGCCCACTGGCTGCAGTGGAACGACCGCTTCCGCGACGATGTGCGTGGCTTCCTGCGCGGCGAACCCGGGCTGGTGCCCGCGATCCGCCAGCGTGTGCAAGGTAGCCCCGACCTGTTCGGCCACCCGGGCGCCAGCCTCAACTTCGTCACCGCCCACGATGGGCTCACACTGCACGACCTCACGGCCTTCACCAGCGATCACCACCGATCGTGGGACTGCGGCCCCGAACTGCGCCGGCAACAGCTGAAGAACTTCTTTGCAGTGCTGCTGCTGTCGGCCGGTACGCCGATGTGGGTGATGGGCGACGAGTTCGGCCGCAGCCAGCAGGGCCACGGCAACCCCTACGACGTGGATGGTCCGCTCACGTGGGTCGAGTGGACCACCACTCACGAATGGAGCGAGCTCACCGAGTTCGTGCGCGCGCTCGCCCGGTTGCGACGGGCGCATCCGCCCACCGGCTTCGTGTTCCACGGGGTCGGGCCGGAGCTCGACGAGTCGCATGACTCGCGCTCGCTCGCGTGGTGTGCCGGCGACCTGTACGTGATGGTGAACGCCTGGTGGGAACCGCTGACGTTCGAGGTGCAACAACCGGGCGACTGGCGCGTCGTGCTGACAACAGCCGACGGCGATGGCGGCTTCGGCACCACGGTCACCGTCGCCCCCCGCTCGATCGTCGTGCTGGCGAGGGCCTCGGCGGCGGGCTAGCTGTCGAAACCCAGGCCGAAGCGGTCGAGGCTGCGGAGCCACAGGTTGCGCTTGCCGGTCTTGTCTTCGCGGTTCAGCGAGTAGCGAGTGGCCTGGATGCCGATGAACCGGAACGGCTCGGGCGGGAACGGCAGCGGCTTGCTCTTCACGAACTCGGTCTCGGTGGCCTTCGACCGCTTGCCGTCGAGGATGTCGAGCATCACCTCGGCGCCGAAGCGGGTGCTGGCCACACCGAGCCCGGTGTAGCCCACCGAGTACGCCACGCGGCCCTGCATGCCACGGCCCCAGAACACGCAGAACCGGCTGCACGTGTCGATCACGCCACCCCACGTGTGGGTGAACTTCACACCCTCGAGCTGCGGGAACGTGTCGAAGAAGTGCTTGCTGAGCTTGGCCCAGGTCTCTGGTCGGCTCTCGAACTCGCTACTCATCTTGCCGCCCCAGTAGTAGATGACGTCGTAGCCACCCCAGAGGATGCGGTTGTCCTGTGTGAGCCGGTAGTAGTGGAACTGGTTGCTGATGTCGCTGAGGCCCTGGCGGCCATCCCACCCGATCTCGGCCAGCTGCGCCTTGGTGAGCGGCTCGGTGACCATGCAGTAGTCGTACACCGGGGCGATGAAATGGCCCACTCGCTTCAGCAGCGGCTTGGCGGCGTTGGTGGCCAGTGCCACGCGGCCGGCGCGGATGCTGCCCAGCGGGGTGGTGACCAGCACGCCCACGCCATCCTTCTCGATCTTCGTGGCTTTGGTGTCCTCGTAGATGCGCACGCCCAGTGACATCGCCGCACTCTTCAGCCCCCACGCCAGGCGTGCGGGGTCGACGATCGCGGCGCGGTCCTTGCGCCACAACCCGCCGGTGTAGGTGGGTGAGTTCACCTGCGCCTGCATGGCTGCCTGGTCGAGCCATTCCACCTTCTGGCCGAGCGCGCGCAGCTGCGTGTAGTCGTCGCGCAGTTCGTCGAGGTAGGAGGGCGCGTGGAACGTGGTGGCGATGTCGATCACACCGGTGCGTTCGTAGTCGCAGTCGATGTGGTACTTGTTGATCGCCGCCTCGATGTCGTTGAGGTTCTTCAACCCCAACTCCTCCAGCAGCGGTAGCTCACTGCCGAAGCGTTCCTGGCCGTTGGCCACGCCGTGGGTGAGGCTGCTCTCCATGAAGCCACCGTTGCGGCCACTCGCGGCAGAACCGATCTCGTGGGCCTCGATCAGCAACACGTCGCGGTTGGGGTCGCGCTCCTTGGCGATGATCGCCGTCCAGAGGCCGTTGTACCCGCCACCGATGATGCACAGGTCGCAGTTCTCGGTGCGCACGAGCGTGGGGTTGCTGTCCGGTTCGTCGGCATCGTCGTACCAGTACGGGTACGGATCTGCATCGGCAATGGCGTCGAGATGGAACGCCTTGTACGGACTGTCGTCGTCTTCGAAGAGCGACATGGGTCTCACCACCTGTTCGGCGACAGGTTACTCAGGGAAGATCACGAGGTCGTACGTGCGAAAGCGATCGTCGAACGTGGCCATGCGGCGCACCTTGTGGCGTTCGCACATCGTCAGCGTGAGCGCGACGGCGAAGTCGGGTTCGGGTGAGCGGTCGGCGGCTCGACGGTGCTGGTGACCGACGTGCAAGACGTCGAGTGGTGCCAGCACGCCCTTGCGACGCCCAACGGCCCACGGCTGCACGTGATCGCTGACGGCAACGAGCAGCAGCTCGTCGCGCTCGAACTGGTCGACGAGCGTGAGGTACAGCGTGGCTGCGTCGCTGTGACGGGCGTGGGCCGCGTCGGTGAGTGCCACCAGGAACGACTGCTCGAGCAGGATCTGCGGCGGGTCGAGGCTCATGCCGGCACCGGTTCGGGAGGAACGAGGATGGCACGTGCCCGGTCGGCCCGGATGGTGCGTTGTCGCTGCTCGATGCGACCCCAGAACCAGAACGTGAGCAGCGTGATCACCCAGCCGGCCAGCCCGTCGATCACCCAGTGCTCGCCGAAGTACACCAGTGACGCGAGCATGATCACCGGGAACGTGAGCACGAGCGCCTTCACCCAGCGGGGGCGGATCCATGGCAGGAAGAACAGCGGCACGACGAGCGCGAACGACGCGTGCAGCGACGGCATCGCCGCCACCGCGTTGCCGTTGCTGAGCTGCACCTTGTAGTCGTTGGTGAAGCCGTGGAAGCCGAGGTGGTAGAAGCCGTAGTGCGTGATCGGTCGCTGGATCGGACCGATCAAGTGGTACGTCTTGGACACCATCCACGGTGGTGCGGTGGGCAGCACCACGAACAGCAGGCAGCCCATGCCCAGCAGCGTGGCGAAGCGCCTCATGAACCGCGCCCACTGCCGGTGGCTCACCACCCACAGCACGGCCATCACCACGATCGGGAACACGAAGTGGGTCATGTACGTGGTGGACGCGATCACGTCGTACCAGCGCACCACGCCCTTGCGGAAGAAGTGCTCTTGCAGCACGACGTTGGGGTCGTGACCGAAGAACAGCGCACGGTCGATGTTGCGCATCGATTCCACCTGCAGCGGGAACTTCAGGTGGAACAGACCGAACACGTCGATGCCCTCATCGGCGACGCCGCGAGTCTTCTCGTACGACAACCACATCAGGCAGTAGAAGAGCGAGTCGAGCAGCAGCACGCCCCAGGTGCGCCACGAGCGGCCCACGAACGCGCACAGCAGGAACAGGCCCACGCTGATGGCCACCGAGATGCGGTCGATCGGCAGGCCCTCGAACCGCAGCCACCACAGGTAGACGGCCAGGTACGCGGACATCAGCGTGATCCGCACGGGGCGGAACACGTCGTAGGGCACCGTGGCGCGCAGCGGCGACCGGTCAGGAAGTCGAGTGCCAGGGAGTTGAGTGGGGGACAGATCGTCGATCGAGGCCGACATGGCGGCCCACGCTACCCACCGTTCAAGCTGCGTTCACGTCGTGGATACTTCCGACACGAGGGTGTTGTCACGCGCCACGTGTGCTTGCTACCTGGTACCCCAGACGAAGCGGTGGGTGTGGATCCCGAAGTAGGTGAAGCTCTCCACGCTGCGTACGTCGGGGATCGCCCGCACCTCGTCGTCGATCACCTGCAGCAGGCGGGCGGAGTCTTCGCAGAGCACTTCCACCAGCAGGTCGAACGACCCAGAGGTGAACACCACGTAGATGACGCCCTCGATGTCCGCGATGCGATCGGCCACGCTGCGCACGTTGCGTTCCACGCGCACCCCGAGGGCAGCCATCACCGGGTACCCCAGCGCCAACGGGTTGGTGACGCCCACGACCTGCACGACCCCGGCATCCAGCAGGCGTTGCACGCGAAGGCGAGTGGCCGCCGGCGACAAGCCCACCAACTCGGCGAGCTCGGCGTAGCTCGCCCGCCCGTCGCGCTGCAGCGCGTCGATCAGTTGCCGGTCGGTGTCGTCGAGCGGGATCATCGTCACGAGTGTCACACGATTCCGGCGGAGAGACCGAAGTCGATCGCCAGGTTGGCCCCTGTGATCGGTGTTGCAGCCGGCTGACAGAGGAACCAGATCAGTTCGGCCACCTCGGCCGGCTGCACGAACCGTGCGCGAGCACCTTGCGGATAGCCGGCCAACAGACGGTCGAGGTACGCCTGGCGATCGTCGCCGCCGAACACCGCCGCTTGCCCGCGCAACATCGGCGAATCCACGTCGCCCGGGCACACCGCGTTCACCCGCACGCCGTGCGGTGCGAGTTCGAGGGCCAGCGCCTTGGTGAGGATCGAGACGCCGCCCTTGGAGGCGCAATAGACGGCGGCGCCGGCGTTGCCTTGGAGGCCGGCGTCGCTGGACAGGTTCACCACGCAGCCCGAGGTGGCCGCGAGATGGGGGATCGCGGCGGAAGTGATGAAGTACAGGCCCTTCAGGTTGACGCCCAGCACACGATCGAACTCGGCCTCGGTGGTGTCGGCGCTGGCACCCTCGGTCCAGACACCCGCGGAGTTCACCACTGCATCGAGCCGCCCGGCCCACTGCACGGCCTGCTGCACCGCCGCACGGCACTGGGCGACATCGGCGATGTCGGCCAAGATCGGCAGCACGCGATCGTGAGCGAGCGATGTGGGCCGGATGTCGACCCCCGCCACTCGCCATCCGCCGTCGAGGAAGCGAGCGGCAACTGCCCCGCCGATGCCGCCCGCGGCCCCGGTGACCAGCACCGTCGCGTCGGTGGGCATCAGGGGCGCCATGTGCGATCCTCCGGCAGCGAGTTGCCGCCGTCGGCCACGATCAGTTGACCGGTGACGAACGATGCCGACGGGTCGGCGAGGAAGCGCACCACGGCGGCCACCTCGGCCGGCGTGCCGCTGCGGCCCACGGGTGTGAGCGCGCCTGCCGCCTGCTCGTCGGCCGAGGACGACGCGGTGGCGATCCATCCCGGTGCAACGGCGTTGACCGTGATGCCGTCACCGGCAGTTTCCAGCGCCACCGCCCGGGTGAACCCGAGCATTCCTGCCTTGGCCGCGTGGTAGGCAACATCACCGTGGAACGCCTGCACCGCGCCCGACGTGCTGGCGATGTTCACCACGCGGCCGTACTGCTGTGGGCGCATCGAGCGCACGGCCGCGCGGGTGACGGCGAAGCAGGTGGTGAGGTTGCGGTCGAGGCCCTCCTGCCACATCGCGTCGGTGGTGTCGTCGAGCGGGGCGTCGGGCAGCGAACCGCCGACGGCGACCATGCCCGCGTTGTTGACCACGATGTCGAGCCGTCCGGCGGCAGCGACGGCATCGGCCACCAGGCCGTCGGCGGCTCCCGGTCGCATCAGATCGCACACGAGGCCGATCGCAGTCCAACGCTGAGCCGTCAACTCGGCGACCCGGTCGTGAATGCGGTCGGTGGTGGAGGTGACCACCACCGTCGCTCCGCCGGCGCACAACGCACGCGCGCAGGCGTGGCCGATGCCCAGCGGGCTACCGGCGCCGGTGACGAGGGCAACCTGGCCGGCGAGCGTGCGGTAGTTCATGTGAGCCCAGTGTTCATGCCAACAAGGTTGCCACGGCGTCGGCGAAGACTTCGCTGTGCAAGTCGACATCTGCCTCGCTGTGGTGCGGCGACATCAGCGCCATGTTGTGGAACGGGGTGAGCAGGATGCCCCGGTTCACGGCCCACAGGTGCATGAAGGCGTCGAGTTCGCTGTCGATCGCCGCTGCCGCGGCGGCGCCGTCGCGGGGCGGCGGGCAGAACCAGTACTCGGCGCGACCACCGAGTTGTTGTACGTGCCACGGTAGGTGGTACTTGTCGATCACCTGCTGCACACCCTCGGTCCACAGCGTGGCCAGCGGCACCATGTGCGCGAAGTCGGGTTCGCTCAGCGTGGTGGACAGTGTGGCGCGCACTGCGGCCAGCGCGAGCGCGTTGCCGGTGAGCGTGCCACCCACGCCGCTGGTATCGACGCTCTTGTCGGCGAGCAGCAGGTTCAGCCGCTCGGCGATCTCGGCCGTGCACCCGTAGGCGGCAGCCGGCATGCCGCCGCCGATCGTCTTGCCGATCACGAAGAAGTCGGGTTGCAGCCCCCACGCCTGCGTGGCGCCGCCGGGGCCGACGCAGATCGTGTGTGTCTCGTCGATGACGAGGTAGGTGCCGTGCTGTCGGGTGAGTGCGCGCAGCGCGTCGTGGAACCCGGGGTCGGGCAGCACGATGCCGATGTTGGTGAGTGCCGGCTCGGCCAGCACGCAGGCGATCTCGCCGGTGGCCAGCGCCGCCGCGAGCGCGGGAACATCGTTGAACGGCACGACCACGGTGGTGAGCGCCGGGTCGACCTGCGGGCCGATGTTGCCCGCGCGCGGCTGCGGGTGGCCGTCGGCGTCGAGCGTCACCAACGTCTCGTCGACGCTGCCGTGGTAGCACCAGTCGAACACCAGCACCTTCGAGCGGCCGGTGAGGAAGCGGGCGAAGCGCAGCACGAAGCGGTTGGCGTCGGTGGCCGTCATCGCCATCTGCCACACGGGCAGGCCGAAGCGGCGAGCGAGTTCTTGCCCCACCCAGGCAGCGTCGGTGCTGGGCAGCATGGTGGTGATCCCGCGGCTGGCCTGGCGGAAGAGCGCGTCTGCCACCTGCGGCAACGCGTGGCCAGTCATCGCGCCGGTGTCGCCGAGGCAGAAGTCGACGTACTCGTGGCCGTCGACGTCGGTGAACCGAGCCCCTTCGGCGTGGTCGAAGAACAGTGGGAAGGCCCCTGGCCAGCGCGTCATCCAGGCCATCGGCACGCCGCCCAACAGGCTGCCGCGAGCTTCAGCGGCGAGCGTGGCAGAACGCGGGTGGGTGTCGATGAAGCGCTGTTCCTCCAGCGCATGGTAGGCAGCGAGATGTGCACGGTCGATCATGCACGAGAGGCTAGCACGAGCGATTCGATCGCGGGAGCAAGTAATCACGAGCGATTCGCTCGCCAGGGGCCCTATGGGTTGATCGTGCCTTGCGAGCGCACGCTCACGATCTGGGCCACCGCGTCGTACGGCCAGCCATCGGGCATGGTGATCGGCGCCTGCGGGGCGGGCAGCACCGTGAGGCGGATCTCGCCGCGCCGCACGTAGCCGATCTCTTCTCGGGCTGCTTCCTCGATACCGGCCGGCGTCTGCAGTTTGGCGACCTCGTCGGCGAGTTCGGCGTTGGCCAGATCGAGCGCGGCCAGCTCTTGTTCCTTGCGTTCGATGTCGTCCTGCTGGCGCAGCCAGGCCTTCACCGGCAACACGAACAGTGCCGCCACCAATGCCGCGGTGATCACCATCGCCGCGGTCCAGATCACACCACGCTTGCCGCGACCCTTGACGAGCTGCTTGTCGCGAGCGATGGGCCGGGTGAACTCGCCACCACGAGTGCTGTCCTTGCCGCCGTTGCGCTGGCCGGCGCGTGTGGCATCGGAGGGACGCGGAATCGACGAGGTCTTGTGACCTGCGTTCCTCGTACCTCCTCGTGCCGAACTCATCCGATCATTCTCGCAGCCGGGCGGCGCGGAACGGCGTCAGCTCAGCGCGGGCTGAGGGCGCCGCGCCCGCGGTACGCCGCGGACTCGCCCAACTGCTCCTCGATGCGCAGCAGTTGGTTGTACTTGGCGACGCGGTCGCTGCGCGCCGGGGCGCCGGTCTTGATCTGGCCGCAGTTGGTGGCTACGGCGAGGTCGGCGATGGTGACATCCTCGGTCTCGCCGCTGCGGTGGCTCATCACGCTGCTGTACGAGTGGCGGGTGGCCAGCTCGACCGTGTCGAGCGTCTCGGACAGCGAGCCGATCTGGTTCACCTTCACGAGGATGCTGTTGGCGACCTTGCGATCGATGCCCATCTGCAGACGGGCGACGTTGGTGACGAACAGGTCGTCGCCCACCAGCTGCACCCGGTTGCCGACGGCGCGGCTGAGCGCTCCCCAGCCCTCCCAGTCGTCCTCGTGCATGCCGTCCTCGATGCTGACGATCGGATACGTGTCGACCAGGCGGGTCCAGTAGGCCACCATCTCGGCCGGGCTGAGCACCTTGCCCTCGCCGGCGAGGTGGTAGGCCCCGTCCTTGTACAGCTCGCTCATCGCCGGGTCCATCGCGATCGCGATCTCTTCGCCGGGCTTGTAGCCGGCGCGCTCGATCGTTTCGATGAGGATCTTGATCGCATCCTCGTTCGTGGCCAGGTTGGGGGCGAAGCCACCCTCGTCGCCGACCGAGGTGGACAGGCCGCGGTCGTGCAGCACCTTCTTGAGCGTGTGGTACGTCTCGGTGCCCCAGCGCAGCGCCTCGGAGAAGCTGGGCGCGCCCACCGGCATGATCATGAACTCCTGCATGTCGATCGTGTTGTCGGCGTGCACGCCACCGTTGATGACGTTCATCATCGGCACCGGCAGTACGTGGGCGTTGGGGCCACCGAGGTAGCGGTACAGCGGCAGCTCCAGGTCGTCGGCGGCGGCGCGGGCGACCGCGAGGCTGGTGCCGAGGATCGCGTTGGCGCCGAGACGGCCCTTGTTGTCGGTGCCGTCGAGGGCGATCAGCTCGTTGTCGATGAACCGCTGCTCGAACACCTCCACGCCGTGCAGCAGCTCGGCGATCTCGCCGTTGACGAAGCCGACCGCGGTGGCGACCCCCTTGCCGAGGTAGCGCTTGCCGCCGTCGCGCAGTTCGACTGCTTCGTGTTCACCCGTCGAGGCGCCGGAGGGTACGGCGGCGCGCCCGCTGGCACCACTGTCGAGAACGACTTCGACCTCCACAGTAGGGTTGCCTCGCGAGTCGAGGATTTCACGGCCGATGACACTGACGATGTCGCTCATGCTCGTAACGGTACTGATCAACGACGTGTGTCGGTAATACCCCGGAGGAATTGGCGCACACAATGAACAGCGAGATGCGGGCCGATCAGCCACAGGGGCCGGCGGGCCGGCGCTTGGCGCACTCGCTGACACCCCGCCTGCTCACGATCACCGGGGCCACGGCCAGTACCGCCGTGTTGGGCGAGGCCACCGTGGCGGCGCTGCGCGCCTCCGACTGGGAGCAGCCGTGGCCGGTGCTCGAACCGCGGCTGGCGCTGCTGGCCGCGTTCACGCTGGTGGCCGCTGTCTGGTGGGCGGCGGTCGCTGCCGTCAACGCCCGGCGCCTCACCACGCTGCGCGTCGTCGGCGTGGCCACGACGCTGGCCTATGCCGTGCCGGTGGGTGCTTGGTTCGGGCTCGACCGGTTGGTCGAGGGCGACGTGCGTCGCTGGGCATGGGTGGGCTGGGTCGCGCTCGTGCTGGCCGTGCACTCGCTCGTCGTGACGGGCTTTCGGCGCACGTCGGCCACGCTGGGCGAGCCCAACTCACACTTCACGGCCGTCGCGCTGCTGCCGATCGGAGCTGCCGCCGCGGCGGTGCCGTCTGTGTTCCACCAGGCCGCGGTCTTCGCGCTGCCGACGGCCACAGGGTTCGCAGTGTGGCTGTTGGTCGAGCTCGGGCAGGCGATGACGGTGTTTGACGGCGACTGTCGGGCGCGCTGGCACCAGCTGCACGGCGTGCCGTTGCCGAGTGCTGCCCCGCCGACGGTGTCGGCGGAGAGCGGCGCCGACCATCGGCACCACCACACCACGTTGCCCCGCCTGTTGGTGCTCGCTTCGTTCCTGGCGGGGCTGTCCGCGCCGTTGTGGGTGTGGCTGCTGGAGCGCCGAGGCCATGTCGCGCTCATCGATCGTCGGACGGTGTTCGACGATCAGGGCAGGCGAGTCATGGCAGTGCTGTTCGCCGCGGCCCTCGCGACCTACGCCGTCGGGTGGCTGTGGTGGGCGGTCGCCGCCGCGGCCAACGCGGCGAACCGCGCCCGCTGGGCGATCTCGCCGTTCCTGGCCCCGTTCGGCTATGCGATGATGGTGGGCGCCATCGCTGCCTTGCCGGAGGTGGAGGAGCGGGTGAAGTCGGAGTACCACACCTTGGTCCAGGTGGCTGCCGGGTTGGTCGTGGTGGTCGCCCACTTCGGTGTGGTGCAGTCGTACCGCAGCACGGCCGAGCGGATCGGTGCCCGGCTGGCACCGTGGACCCGCTTGATCTACATGCCGCAAGGGGCGCTGGTGCTCTCAGTTCTGCTGGGATTCTTTGGGCAGACGCTGGGGGATGGCGCGTTCATCGGCGTGCTAGGGACCACGTGGGCAGTGGTGTACCTGGCGTACGCCGTCAGCTTCCAGCAGGCGATGGTTGAGTTCGACAAGGCGTGCTACGGCCATCGGCTGACGAGCGCCGATGGTGGCGCGCTCCCAGATTTCCTCAAGAACTCGTCGCTCGCTGCCGATAGTTGATCATGACACCCGCGCCTGTTCCAACAAGCGTGCGCCTCGTGCCCGTGCGTCCCTTGCGTGCGGGCATGCTGGCCTACATCGCCGCGCTCGCGGCGATCGAGGTCGTCGTAGGCGTGGTCGTCGCCTTCGCGTACTACGAGCAGAACACTCGCGTGTCGGTCGATCAGGCCGAGCTGCAACGGCTCGCCGAGCTGTTCAGCCGCTTGCGCATCATCGAGGCGGTGGTGGCCGCGGGCGCGGTGATCACGACGGTGCTGTGGTCGTTCACGGTCGTGCGCAACGCCTCCGCCGCGTGCCGTAACGGGCGCAGCGGGGCCGCGGCGGTGGTGTCCTGGGCGCTGGTGCCCGTGCTGGTGTTCGTGCTCGCCGACATCCGCTCCGAGGCGACGCCGCGCACCGTGTCGGTGTCGGTGCTCGTGGCCCAAGCGGCGGTGATGTACCTGCCGTTCGGCACGATCGCGGTTGCCTCCCGACGTGTCGGCGGCACCACGATGCCCTTCGTGCGGTGGTACATCGCGCTCACCTCGACGTTCATCGTGCACGAGGCGTTCACCGGTTCGTTCAACCTCGCCGACAAGAAGCCGAGCGACGATCTCGGGCGGGCGGCGGCGTTGATGATCGCCAGTGCACTGGTGTTGGGCCTGATGGTGATCATGGCCGGCGAGGCGTCGCAGTCGATGGAGTCGGCGACCGAGCGGCGGCTGGAGACCCATCGTTCGTGGCGCGACGAAGCGCTGCGGCGCTTCCGTGCGGTGGCAAGCGCCGAGCGTGACAACCCGCGCCCGCTGCCCACCCAGCTGGTGGGCACACGTCAGAACGTGTTGGTCGCCGCCGGCAACCTGGTGCCGATGCATGCCCCGCCGCTGGTGATCCCCAACGTCTTGTCGCAGACGGCGGCACCGATCGTGCCTGCCTCGCACCTGCTGCCGGCGCCGCACTTCGCCGAGCCGTCGGCGGAGGTGCTGGCGGCGCTTCAGCGGGTCGTGACCCTGGCCCCCTTGGCCCCCGCTCCGCAGGTCGCGGTCACGCAGGCCCCGGCTCCGCAGGTCGAGGCTCCCGCTCCGCCTGCCGTGATGCCGGGCTTCCAGGCGTTGGCGCCGCGCCCGCAGGTGCAGGCACCGCAGGTCGTCACCCCGGCGCCCGAGGCGACCGTGGCAGCCCCCACCGAGGTGGAAGAGCCGCCGCCGGCACCTGCGCCCGCTGCGGGTGGGATGTTCGCGCCGCTCGCGCCGCGAACTACGCCTCGGTCGCTTTGACCTCGTCCCACAGGCCGTCCAGCACGACCAGCCCGGCGGAGTGCAGATCGATGCCGCGATCCCGCGCGAGGTGCTCCACCTGCTCGAACCGGCGGCGGAACTTCAGCGTCGCCTGGCGGAGTGCCGACTCGGGTTCGACGCCCAAGTGGCGGGCCACGTTGACCACCGCGAACAACAGATCGCCCAGTTCGTCGTGGACCCGCTCGGGGTCGCCGCCGTGGGCAACCTCGCGGATCTCGGCGGCCTCCTCCGCGATCTTCGGCAGGGCGCCGTCGACATCGGGCCAGTCGAAGCCCACCTTGGCGGCCTTGCGTTGCACGGCGTACGCGTAGCCCAGCGCCGGCTGTGATGTGGGAATTCCGTCGAACACCGAGGTGCGACCCTTCTCGGCGCGCTTGATCGCATCCCAGTTGGTGAGCACCGTGTCGCTGTCGGCGGCTACCACGTCGCCGAACACGTGCGGATGCCGACGGACGAGCTTGTCGTGCACGCCGCGCACCACGTCGGCCATCGTGAACCTGCCCTCCTGTTCGGCGATGGTGGCGTGGAACTCGATCTGATAGAGCAGGTCGCCCAGCTCCTCCACGAGCGCGTCGTCGGTGGCGGCATCCTCGGGGTCGAGTGCCTGCAGCGCGTCGACCACCTCGTAGGTCTCCTCGATGAGGTACTTCACCAGCGAGCGGTGGGTCTGCTCCTGGTCCCAGGGGCATTCCTCGCGCAAGGTGCGGGCCAGTTGGTGGAACCGCACGCTCTCGGCCGCGACCGGCGAGCCCAGGTTGGGCACATAGATGCTGGTGAGGTGATCGGCCTGGACCGTGCGATCGAGTTCTGCCCAGGTGGTGTGCGTGATGCACTCGTCGGGGGAACCGAGGCGCTGGAGGATGATCACTGGCTCGTCGCCGGTGGCGCCTTCCACGGCGAGCTTGATGTCGGAGAGCACCCAGTTGGCGTGAGTGTGGGCCACCAGCAGCGGGCCGGGCAGCCCGGCCGCGGCAGTGGCGAACTCGTGCCCGTCGACCAGGGTGACACCGGCTTCGACGGGGTCGACGCCGAGCCGCGCCCACACGATGTCGAGGAACGACATCGCTGGGTGGATCACGCACTCGATGCGTGGGTCGGCGCGCAGCGCGCGCACCGTGCGCTCGAGCACGAGCGGCGAGCCGGGAACGGCGTACAGCACCTCACCGTGCTGCTGCGCCGCGGCCACCAGACGATCGGTGATCTCGGAGTACACGTCGGCGAACGTGTCGGCCGCCTCGTACACGTCGTCGAACGTCGTGGCGTCGGGCACGAGCCGGGCGCTGGGGTGGCGATCGGTGCGCAGGTAACGGCGCGGCACGCGGGCGATCTCGCTGAGGGTGTGTTCGGTGACGAAATCATCACCCGCCGGGCCCAGCCCGACGATCACGACACGAGCCGTGGTCACCCCTGGCCCGGCGGCAGGATCTCGGCGGTCTCCGCGTTCCACGTGCCGAAGCGACCGTTCACCCAGACATCGGCGGTGACGAACAGGTCGTACAGCACCGGCGCGAGCGCGGCCTGCTCGATCAGCAACTGGTTGTCGGACGACAACTCGTCGAACGGGCGCAGCACGAGGAGGATCTGATGGCCGCCGCCGTCATCCACCGAGACCGGTGTGCCCACCTTGGCTTCGGTCTCCACGAGGGCAGTCACGATGTCGGCGAAGTACTGGCTGAACGTGTCAGGGTCGAAGCACTCGGTGCCCTGATCGTCGGCCACCACGCCGCCCGCAGCGGCGAGCGACTGCACCGACGAATACTGCTCGGCCGCGTCGGCGATCGACAACCCGTCGGCGATCTCCTGGATCACGGCGTCGGGGTCGGTCTCGTCGGCCAGCGGGATGGCGGCCAAGCAGAAGAAGTCGGCGCCATCGAGGCCCAGCTCGTAGTTCTTCTCGCCCTCGCCACCGTGCTCGGCGAGCAGCCCCTCGATGATCGCCTGTCGCTGGGTGTCGATGTCGTCGGGCGACACGATGACCGCCGTACCGTCGGACGCTGCCGTCAGCTGCACCCAGTTGTTGAGTGCCGAACGGATGACACCAGCGTCGGTGCTGCCCCCGGCGAGATCGTCGAGCACGTCGAACGTGAGTGAGGTGCCGTTGACCTCGGCCGCGACATCATTGCGGTCGAAGGTGCTGCATGAGGAGAGTGTGCCCACTGCGGCGAGGGTGCCCAGCAGGCCGAGGGTCGTGGTGAGACGTCGCATCACGGGCGCACGCTACCCGCCCGTCGGGGGTGCATCCCCATCGCCGGTGCGACGCTCTTCCCAGTCCACCCAGTCGATCCGCTGCGCGGCGAGGTACTGCTTCACGGCCTGGCCGACCGTTCTGGCCGGCGCTGGACGGTCGTGGTGGTCGAACACGCCGTAGCGTTCCAGCCGCTCGCGCACGGTGCCCTTCAACTCCGCGAAGTGGAGGGCGACTCCGCGAGCCTGCAATTGGTCGACGAGATCGTGCAAGGTGTCGGCGGCCGTCGTGTCGATGTCGGTGATCGGTTCGGCC
Organism: Actinomycetota bacterium; assembly: GCA_030645495.1. Classification (GTDB taxonomy): domain Bacteria; phylum Actinomycetota; class Acidimicrobiia; order Acidimicrobiales; family Ilumatobacteraceae; genus UBA668. The sequence continues at coordinate 5,978 of JAUSLV010000032.1, read as the reverse complement.
GTGATGATGAGGCACGTGATCGGGTCGGGCCGAGCGTCGATGACGCGTTGCACGTCGTCCACGAAGAAGCGCGCATTGGCGAAGAACAGCGGCCCGTCGAACCGGTAGAGCACGAGGCCGGGCACGACGCGGCCCTCAGGATGGCGGGCGCGGTCGTGGTAGCCCTTCAACCCGTCGACGCGCACGAGTTCGGCAGTGTGCGGCTTCCAGGCGCGGCGCAGGAAGTTGAGCACCGAAAGGGCGACCGCAACGACGACGCCGTTGATCGGGCCGAGGAACGCCACCGCCAGGAAGGCGGCGATCGACAACACGAACTCGCTGCGCCGCACCCGCCACAAGCGCACCATCGCCGGGATGTCGATCAGCGAGATCGCTGCTGCGATCACGATGGCCGCCAACGAGGCATCGGGCAGGTGACGGAACGTGGCGGGTGCGGCGACGGCGATCACCAACAGTGCTGCCCCGGCCACGATCCCTGTCAGCTGCGTGCGCGACCCGACCGACTCGGCGACCGGCGTGCGCGAATTGCTGGCACTGATCGGAAACCCGTGGAACATGCCCGAAGCGATGTTCACCAGCCCGAGCGCGACGAGTTCATGATTCGAGTCGACCTGTTCGTGCCGGCGCAGCGCCATGGTACGCGACATCACGCTGGTGTCGGCGAAGGCCACGAACGCGATACCCAGCGACGCTGCGAGCAGGCTGCGCGTGGTGCTCCAGTCGACGTCGGGCAGTGCCGGTGAGGGGAGCCCTCGCGGCAGGTCGCCGACGAGCGTCACGCCCTTGCCTCGGAGGTCGAGTGCGAGCGCGACCACGACGCCGAGCACGACCACGATCAGCGTTCCGGGCACCTTGCGCGAGAGCTCGCGCAGGATCACGATCGTCGCTACCGAGGCGAGGCCGAGGCTGAGCGCCCAACCGTTCAGGTGACCTTCGTGCAACCCGTCGACGAACTGGCGCAGCTGCCCGCCGATCGTCTCGCCCTTCACCGAGAAGCCGCACAGCTTGGCCGCCTGAGCGACGATGATCGTGATCGCGATGCCGTGCAGGTAGCCGTAGCGGACGGGTGCCGACAGCAGCTCGGAGATGAAGCCGAAGCGGGCCAGCCCGGCGGCGACACAGATCACCCCGGCGAGGATGCCCAACGCGCCGGCCAGGGCGACCGCCTCGTCGGTGCCGACGGCGGCGAGGGGCAACACGGCGGCGACGATCAGCGGCGTGAGCGACGAGTCGGGGCCCATCACCAGGATTCGCGACGGCCCGAACAGCGCGTACACGAATAGGGGCACGATCGTGGCGTACAGGCCGGTGACCGGCGGCAGGCCGGCTGCTGCCGCGTAGGCCATGCCTGCCGGGGCCAGCAAGCCGGTGAGCACCAGCCCGGCGACGACGTCTTTGGTCAACCATTCGCGGCGGTAGGCGCGGGCCTGGCCGATCGCGGGAACGAGGTTGGTCCAGGCCACGAGGCAAAGACTGCCACGCCACCTCGCCACCCAGCGGTGGCGAGCACCATTTCTGCACCATTTCGCCCCGGCCGGGTCGAGTGAGGGGGGACCAACGGCCCTACGGGTTGGTGGGGGAGGTGCCGCACGATGCCGACTCATGGCAACGATTCCGACGACTCCACTCCGCCTGCACCACGTGGCCTACGTCACCGGCGACACCTCCAGGACGGTCGACTTCTATCACCGCATCCTCGGCATGTCGTTCTGCGCCGCAGTGCTCGACGAGAAGATCCCTTCCACGAAGGAACCGGTGCCCTACTTCCACTCGTTCTTCCGCCTGGGTGACGGCGAAGCGCTGGCGTTCTTCGAGGCGCCCGATCTGCCCGCGCCCGTGGTGGAACCCACGGCGGCGTACCACACGTTCCGTCATCTGGCGCTCGACGTGCGGTCACAGCCAGAGGTCGACGCGTGGGCCGCGTGGATCCGCTCGAACGGCATCGACGTGATCGGGCCGGTCGACCACGGGATCATCTACAGCATCTACTTCTTCGACCCCGACGGTGTGCGCCTCGAGCTCACCTGCACGGTCGACCCCACGTGGAGCCAGAACGAAGCGGGCGCTCGCAACTCGCTGGCCGAGTGGGAAACGGTGAAGGCCCATGCTCGTGACACGGGCGCCGACGTGGCCGGTGCGCTCGACTCGCTGGCTGCGGCCCGCAGCCACCGCAAGAACAACCACCTCGACTGAGGCCCCTGACGAGACTGCATTCGAACCTCCAACTCCTGTGACCCTGGCCGCTTCGCGGTCCTCGGAGCAGCAGTAGCGTGGAGCGTTACCCGTATCCGGCGTTCTGCGATGGTCGCGGAGTGGGCGTGTACGGCGGAGGTCGGATCGGCGCGAGCGCACTCCGTTCGCTGTGCGGACTTGTCATGCGTGAGATCAGCGGGCAGCCTTGTCGCAAGCGCACTCTCCGAGCCTGCGCACACGACGCGACATTAAAGAAATGAGCGAACGGGATGACGATCTTCGACGACTTGCGAGCGAGCCACGAGATCCTGCGCGGGCTCGCTCGCACGATGACCAACGCTCGGGCTTCCGCCGACCACCGCCGAGCCGCGTTTCTCGCGCTTGCCCTCGAACTCGACGCGCACGCTACGGCCGAGGAGCGCCACTTCTACGTACCGCTGCTGATGGATGATGCCGGACTCTCCGTCAGTCGCCACGCATTGGCGGATCACCACAAGGCCGAGCAACTCGTCGAGCAGCTACGTGGGGTAGATCCCGCTACCGATCGGTTCGGTGAGCTCGCCAAGCAACTCTCCGCGGAGGTGCGTGACCACTTGGACGAAGAAGAGCACGGGACCTTCCAGCTCGCGGGGAAGCTCCTGTCCAAGCCCCGACAGAAGCAACTCGCCCGCGAGTACCGGGTCGAGTACGCCAAGCGCGGCGGCCAGTACGCAATGTGAAGAGGCCTGCCGGTCTGGGATGGACCGATGGGCGGCAAAGCGGGTTCGAGTAAGCGACTCAACCCCTCGGATCAGTGCCCTCGGCAGGATTCGAACCTGCGCATCCGGCTCCGGAGGCCGACGCTCTATCCCCTGAGCTACGAGGGCGGGGGTCCTTGCGGACCGGGCCACGATACCGGCCCTGCCAGTGTTGACTCCCGCCAGTGTTGAAGGGCGTCAGCGTGAATGCTTCGCGTGTGCCTTCGCCGCTGCAGCCACTGCGTCGGCGCGAGTGTGGCCGAGCAGGTATTGGGCCGAGTGGCCGATCTCGTAGGCGATGTCGTTCGGGTTCTGCCGCTGGCAATCGGCGAGCGTGAGGCATCCGCAACCGATGCACTGCCCGCGGTCGTCGCGCAGGCGCTGCAACACCTGGATGCGCTCGTCGAGCAGCGGCCGCCAGCGCTCGGCGAGTTGCTGCCACTCGGCCTCGGTGGCGTTGCGATCGACCGGCAGCACCTCGAGGGTCTGGCGGATCTCGTCGAGGCTGAGCCCCACTTGTTGCGCTGCCTTGATGAACGCCACCCGGCGCAGGGTGTCGCGCAGGTAGCGCCGCTGGCCACGGTCGGTGCGGTAGTCGTGCAGCAGGCCCTGCGACTCGTAGAAGCGCAGGGCGGAGGCAGCGATGCCGCCGCGGGCCGCCACCTGGCCGATGGACAACAGATCAGCGGTGCGCAATGTGTCGGCCATGGGATCAGCAATTCTATCGGACCGGCGTTCGACCTGGAACTACCGAGCACCATCCGTGCTGGATAGCGCTCCAAAGGCTGCTAAACCTGCAGAGTGCTGCGCCGTTTTTCACCGCTTCTCCTCACTTGCGCCGGAACGTTCGCCGTGGCGGCGAGCCTCCTCGGTGCGGCACCCTCGGCACGCGCCCTGCCGTACGTGCCGGCAGCGATCCCCGTTGCCCCGCTGAACGGCGAGGGGTACGCACCCCTCACCCCGGCGCGGTTGATGGACACTCGCGCCGATGCCGACACGATCGACGGGCTCGGCAGTGGTGGGGGAGCATTCGGTCCCGGCACCACGCGCACCCTGCAGGTCACAGGTCGTGGTGGGGTGCCGGCCAGCGGCGTGGAGGCCGTGGTGTTGCACATCACCGCCGTCACCCCTACCGCCCAGACGTATGTCACGGTGTGGCCGCAAGGGGTTTCCCGACCCGCCACATCGAGCTTCAACCCGCTGGCGGGCGCGATCACCAGCAACCTCGCGATCTCCGGTGTCGGGCCGTCGGGTGAAGTGTCGATCTTCAACTTCACCGGCTCGTCCGACCTGATCGTCGATGTCGTCGGCTGGATTCCGCCGGGGCCGACGTTCGAGTCGATCGTTCCCCACCGAGTGCTCGACACCCGAGATGTCGGCCGTCGCGTCGGTCCTGGCGCGGCCATCCAGATCGATCTCGGATCGGTTCCCGGGTTCTCCGGCGCTGATGTGAGCGCTGTCGCGCTCAACGTCACCGCCACCGAGGCAACGACCCCCACCTACCTCACGGTCTATCCGAAGGGCGTGCCGCGTCCTGTCACCTCGAACCTCAACATCGTGCCGGGCCGCGATGTCGCCAACATGGTGGTCGCCGAGGTGGGCGACGACGGCCGCGTCACCGTCTTCAACTTCAGCGGCAGTGTGCATGTCGTCGTCGATGTGCTCGGGTGGTTCTCCGACGGGCCCGGCTACACCCCGATCCCTGCGGTGCGCGCGCTCGATACCCGCGAGTCGTCGCCGGTCGGGTCGGGCAGCACGATCACGCTCGACCTCGCCGGCAGGATCGGCCTGCCGCCCGCCGGGCTGGGTGCCGTGGTGCTGAACCTCACGGCGGTGAACGCCACACACAACACGTTCCTCACGGTCTTCCCCGATGGCAGCCCGCTGCCGAACACCTCCGACCTCAACCCCACGCCGGGCAGCGTGATCCCGAACCTGGTGATCGCCAAGGTCGGGCCGTCGGGTGCGATCAACATCTACAACCTCACCGGCACCATCGACGTGGTCGTCGACATCGTCGGCTGGTTGCCCTCCAACGTGCAGGCGGCCGACGACACGGCCACCGTGGCGGAGGACGACCCGGCGACCGCGATCACGGTGCTCAGCAACGACAGCGACCACGACGGTGGACCCGTGCTGATCCAGTCGGTCACGCAGCCCACCAACGGCACCGTGGTGATCACCGGTGGTGGCACGGGCCTGACGTACGAGCCCGCCGAGAACTACTGCAACACGCCCCCGGGCACCACGCCCGACACGTTCAGCTATTCCGTGTACGGCGCCGCCTCGGCCGATGTCGAGATCACCGTGACGTGCGTCGACGACGCGCCGGTGGCTGTGACCGATTCGGCGACGGTGGCCGAGGATGCCGGCGCGACCACGGTCGACGTGTTGGCCAACGACACCGACATCGATGGTGGCCCGATCAGCATCGATTCGGTCACCCAGCCGACCAACGGCACAGTGGTGATCACGGGTGGTGGCACCGAGCTGACGTACCAGCCGGATCCGAACTACTGCAACACCCCGCCCGGCACGACGCTCGACACGTTCACGTACACCCTCAACGGTGGTGACACAGCGACGGTCTCGATGACGGTGACCTGTGTGGACGACAACCCGACAGCGGTGAACGATGCGGCAACCGTGGCTGAGGATGCCGGCGCGACCACGGTCGACGTGGTGGGCAACGACACCGACATCGATGGTGGCCCGATCAGCATCGATTCGGTCACCCAGCCGGCGAACGGCACGGTGGTGATCACGGGTGGTGGCACCGAGCTGACGTACCAGCCGGATCCGGACTACTGCAACAACCCGCCCGGCACGACGCTCGACACGTTCACGTACACGCTGACACCTGGTGGCAGCATGGCGACGGTGTCGGTGACGGTGGCCTGCGTCAACGATGTGCCGAGCTTCACCAAGGGCGCCGACGAGTCGGTGCTGGAGGATGCGGGTGCGCAGACGGTCAGCGGGTGGGCGACTGGGGTGAGTGCGGGTGCGGCGAACGAGTCGGCGCAGACGCTCACGTTCGAGGTGACGGGC
>JAUSLV010000027.1 GCA_030645495.1 Actinomycetota bacterium | reverse complement strand
ACCTTCGCCTTCGGTCTGGTCCTGTTCGTCACGCTGATCATCTTCGGTATCGCCTACGGACCGGCCGGTGCACTGCTGCCCGAGCTGTTCCAGGCCCGCTACCGCTACACCGGCGCCGGGCTCGGCTACAACCTCGCCGGCATCCTCGGTGGCGCGCTGCCGCCGCTGGCCGCGGCCGCGATGATCGGGGCCGGCAACACCTTCGGTGTCGGTCTGATGCTCTCGGCGCTGTCCGTCATGTCGATGGTCTGCATCTTCCTCATGACCGAGTCGAGCAAGAACGTCATCCACGCCGATGCCGAGCCGGACGACTCCCGCCTCATCGCCACCGAGATGCCGTGACCCTGGTCTGACGACCCCCATCGAGGACCCACGACACGGATCCTCCCAAGAACAGCCGCGCCCGGCCCCACCCGAGAGGGGGCCGGGCGCGGTGCTGTCCGCGGCCGGGCGTGGTGCAGGTCGCGGGGCGGGGCGTGGTGCAGGTCGCGGTGCTGAACCGTGAGGGCGTCGGGCCCCCGGTCGTCAGAAGTCGCCGGCGGTCTGCCGGAGCGACGAGATGGCCTCGATCAGCGCCGACTGCTCGGACGGGTCCATCCCGGGATCGGAGAACACGCCGGCGTTGAGCGCGGCGGTGGCCTCGGAGACCACGCGCCTGCCCTCGGCGGTGATCTCGACGAGGGTCGTCCGGCCGTCGGTCGGGTGTGGGCGTCGCTCGACCAGCCCGGCGTCCAGCAGACGCTTCATGGCGCTGGTGACGCTGGTGACGTGCACCTGCAGTCGCTCGGATGCCTTGGTGATGGGCAGCGAGCCGGACCGGGAGAAGGCCAGCAACCGGAGGAGTTCGTACCGGGGGAACGACAGGTTCCACGGCCGCAGCGTCTCCTCCACCCGGGCCAGCAGGATCTGGTGCGCGCGCATGACCGACGTCACGACGGTCATGCCCTGGGCCGCATCGGTCCATCCCTCACGTTCCCAGTTGGCACGGGCCTGGTCGATGCGGTCGGGAATCGGGGCGGTCCTGGGGGGCACGGCTCACTCCTGGAGGACACGTCGGGCGTCTGATCAGGCGAGTCTATCGGTAGCGACCCCGCGACACGGGTACGACTGGCGGACTCGCCCGGCACCCCGTCGGCCGGCGCCTCTGTACCCCGCCGGCCGGCGCCGCGGGATCCCCTCGACCGCGACGTGGCCCGCCCGGACCACGGGAGCGCTCCGCCTATGCTCGGGGAGGCGTTCGCGTTCCACCCCCGCCTCGTCCCGGGCGAGAGCATGCTGGGGTGGTCGAACGACCCGACCGACAAGGAGCCGCAGGACCGATGACGAGCACCCAGAGACCTCTGCGTATCGGCAACGTCTCCGCCTCGCGGACGGACCGCGCCACCGCGACCGCCGAGTTCCTCTCGGCCGCGTCGCTGGACGTACTCGCGCTCGACATGCTCTCGGACGAGGCCATGTTGGAGCTCGCCGAGCAACGCGCGCAGGGCGATCCGGGTCACGAGCGCGCGCTCCTCGTGCAATTGGGGGAGTGCCTCGACCTCGTCGGAACCGGGGGCGTGCGGATCGTCACCAACGCGGGCGCCCTCGATCCGGGTGGGCTCGCCGAGGCCCTGCGTGCCATGGCGGCCGACGCGGGGGTCGAGCTGTCGGTGGCATCGGTCGACTCCGGTGACGTGACCGACCGCGCCGTCGAACTCGGGCTCGGAGAGGCCGACGTCGCCACCGTCAGGCACGGCGCGTTCGGGATCGCGCGGGCCCTCGCCGCGGGAGCCCACGTCGTCGTCACCGGCCGCGTCAGCCGCGAGGCGTTGGTCACGGGCGCGGCGGCAGCACATCACGGGTGGACCCCGTCGGCACTGGACGCGCTGGCCGGGTCCGTGGCGGTGGGGCACGTGCTCTCCGGCGGTCCGGGCGCCACGGGCGTCGTGGACTCGTCGACCGACGTCACCCGGACCACCGACCCGGTGTCCGGTGGCTACCCGATCGCGGAGATCGCCGCCGACGGGTCCGCCGTCGTCACCCGCCACCCCTCGGCGTTCGGGTCCGTCACCGTCGGCACCGTCACCGACCAGCTCCTCGACGGGGTGGCCGGGGCGCGGTACGCCGCCCCCGACGTGGTGCTGCGACTGGACTCCGTCCGACTCGCCCAGGAGGGAACCGATCGCGTCCGGATCAGCGGCGCACGGGGTGAGCCCGCACCACCGGTGGTGGCGGTGGTGGCCATGACCAGGGGACCCGGGAGGCCCCGCCGGGTCGCCCGCCCGCTGGCGCAGGCGGACGCCGGACACACCGTCGTCCTCCCGGGCGGTGAAGGCGTCGCGGTGCCCGTCCCGGTGGAGACCGCGGACATCGGGCCCGGCGAGCTGCCCACCCCGTGGTCGCGGGGGTCCGTGCCCGGTGGTGAGCCGGTGACGTCCGTGCTGGGTTCCGTCGCGAGCGTGCGTCGAGGCGTGGTCGGCCGAGGGGTGAACATCGCGGTCTGGACCTGGGACGACTCCGCGTTCGCGTGGCTGGCCGGAGAGCTCACGATCGACCGCTTCCGCGAACTCCTGCCCGCGCTGGAGGGCATGGAGACCCGCCGTTACCTGCTGCCCAACCTCCGCGCCGTCAACCTCGTGGCGCGCCCCCCGCGTGGTGTGCCGCTCGACAGCGGGCTCGGGGCCGACCTGGCCTCCGTCCGTCTGTCGATCCCCGGCGAACTCCTCGAGTTCGGACCGTGAGGCTCGTCGCGAGGCCCGGACCGGCGGACATGGAGCGAACGTAGGACAGACCCCTGCGCCTCGGCTGCCTAGCGTCGGTGGAGACCGTCCATCGTCCGGGCCCGCCGGGCGCACGTCCCGTGCGGTCGTCTTACGAGGAGTCCGCATGACACGTTCGATCATCGCCAGAGTCCCGGTCGTCGCCGCCACCTCGCTGATGGCCGCGGCTGTGGTCGCGGTCGGGGCGCCGGTCGCCACCACCCAGACAGGGTCCCCCTCCAGTGCCGAACTCGGCAGCGAGCTCGGGGACGCCGCCGGGAGTGTGCAGGAGTTGGAGGCCATCATCGAGGGGATGAACCCGGGTGCCCGGGGAGCGCTGGACAACGGGTCCCTGGCCAATCTCAACGAACTGATCGCGAACATCCGCAGTGGAGAGATCCTCGATGTGTTCCGGGTGGTGCAGGGGATCCCCGGGGGTTCGCAGGACATCATGACCCTCGCGGAGAGGGCGTCGCGCGGTGAAGTGGGGTGGGATCGGGTCCTCGCGGCGACCCAGGTGGTCCTGGCTCCGGTCACGCCGTGCAACACCTTCACCAATTCCGGGCGGCAGGGCATCTTCACCAACAGGCATGAGATCGGCCGCAGCGGCGGCGGCCGGGTACTGCTGCGGTTGGAGACCTATTACGTGCCCGACTTCGTCGAGGTGGCCTATGACGGAACCGTGCTGTGGACCACCCCGGGCTACGTGGGAACCAACGGAGACTGGCACGTATGGATCGACGTGCCCCCCGGTGTGTCGACATCGATGACGGTGAAGGTAGACGCCCCCCGGAACGGCACCGAGTGGAACTACACCCTGGGGTGCCCGGTGTGACCCCGCGCGACGGCGGGTGAGGTGATCCTCCCGGTCCGCACCGGGAGAACGCCGTGCCAAAAAAGCAAGCAAGCATGCTTGCTTTATTCGAGGCGCGGTGGGAGTCTGATGCCATGCAGACGAACATCCGGCCCTCGGCGACGGAGGACCCGCACGCGGTCCTGGCCGCGCTCAGCGCCCGACTAGACGACCTCGTCGAGACCGCCGGTCCCGACGTCTGGCATCTGGACACCCCGGCCGTGGGCTGGGACGTGGGCATGCAGATCGCGCACCTGGCCTGGACTGACGAGGTCTCGGTCACCGCCATCACCGATCCGGACGCCTTCCAGGGTGTGGTGGAGACGGCCATGGCCGATCCGACCGGTTTCGTGGACGCCGGTGCCGCCGAGATCGCCGCCACCGGCCGCGACGAGGTGCTCGCCCGGTGGCGCCTGGCCCGGGGAGAACTCGCGGACGCGCTCAAGGCCGCCGATCCGGGCGACCAGGTCCCGTGGTTCGGACCGCCGATGCGGCCGAAGTCCATGACGACCGCCCGGATCATGGAGACCTGGGCACACGGCATCGACGTCGCCGACGCCGTCGGGATCCCGCTCGACTCCGACCCGGCCTTCATCGCGGCGCTGCCCCACGTGGCCCGTCTGGGGTTCAAGACCCGCGGCTTCGCGTATCTGATGAACGGACTCGAGGCCCCGTCCTCGGAGGTCCACCTCGCGCTCACCCTGCCCGACGGCGCCGTCCTCGAGTTCGGCCCGGCCGACGCCGAGCAGCGAGTCACCGGACCGGTGCTCGACTTCTGCCTGCTGGTCACCCAGCGCGTCCACCGCGCCGACACCGCCCTCGAGGCGGTCGACGAGGACGCGGAGGAGTGGCTGCGGATCGCCCAGGCCTTCGCGGGCCTGCCCGGCGGCGGCCGCGAGGAGGGGGCGCGGGCATGACCGTGAGGAACCTCGCCGCGCCGCTGCGCGTGGGAAACATGTCCGGCTTCTACGGTGACCGCATCTCCGCGATGCGCGAGATGCTCGAGGGGGGCGAACTCGACGTCCTCACCGGCGACTACCTCGCCGAACTCACCATGCTCATCCTGGGCCGCGACCGGATGAAGAACGCGGAGCTCGGGTACGCCAAGACCTTCCTGCGGCAGCTCGAGGACTGTCTCGGGCTGGCGCTGGAGAAGAACGTCAGGATCGTCGCGAACGCGGGCGGTCTCAACCCCGCCGGCCTGGCCGGCGCGGTCGTCGAGCTCGGATCGCGGCTGGGGCTGTCCCCGCGGGTCGCGCACGTCGAGGGCGACGACCTGATCGACCGGGTCTCGGAACTCGACATCCCGGCCGACGCCGGCTTCCCGGTCACCGCCAACGCCTACCTCGGGGGCTTCGGGATCGCCCGCTGTCTGGACGCCGGTGCCGACATCGTCGTCACCGGTCGCGTCACCGACGCCTCGGTCATCGTCGGTCCGGCGATCAGCCACTTCGGGTGGACCCGGACGGACCTCGACGCCCTCGCCGGCGCCACCGTCGCGGGGCACGTCATCGAGTGCGGGACCCAGGCCACGGGCGGCAACTACGCCTTCTTCAACCGCGGTGAGATCGCCGACCCCGTCACCCCCGGTTTCCCCATCGCCGAGATCGCCTCCGACGGCACCTCCGTCATCACCAAGCACGCCGGGACCGGGGGAGCGGTGACGGTCGGCACCGTCACCTCCCAACTCCTCTACGAGGTCACCGGGGCGCGCTACGGCGGGCCCGACGTCGTCACCCGCCTGGACACCGCTCGCCTCGAGCAGGAGGGCCCCGACCGCGTCCGCATCTCCGGTGTGCGCGGCGAGACCGCCCCCACCACCACCAAGGTGTCGGTGACGTGCCTCGGTGGCTTCCGCAACGAGGTCACGTTCCTGCTCACCGGGCTGGACATCGAGGACAAGGCCGCACTGGTCGAGCGCCAGATCCTGGCCGGCCTCGTCACCCGTCCGGCGGAGATCGACTTCCGCCTCAGCCGCACGGACCACGCGGACGCCGACACCCAGGCCGCGGCGACCGCACTGCTGACCGTCGTCGCCTGGGACCCGGACTCCGACGTGGTGGGCCGGGCGTTCTCCGACGCCGCGGTGGCCATGATCCTGGCGAGCTACCCGGGTGCCACGCCGAGCGCGCCCCCCGGTCGCGGCGGCCCGTACGGCGTGTACGTCCCCGCCTACCTCGACCAGGAGAAGGTGCCGCACGTCGCGGTGCTCCCCGACGGAACCCGGGTGGACATCGCGCCTCCGGAACACACGGAGGAGATGGGCGACGGTCACGCCTCCGACGGCCTCGACGCCGAGGGTGCATCGCTGTCCCCGTCCTCCCGGTCGACGGCGTCCACCACGCGCAGGCCCCTGGGGGACGTGCTCGGCGCCCGCTCGGGAGACAAGGGCGGGACCGCCAACATCGGTCTGTGGGCCGGAGACGCGGCGGCCTACCGCTGGATGCGCGAGACCCTCACCGTCGACGAGCTGCGTCGCCTGCTCCCGGAGACCGCCGACCTCCCGGTCGAGAGATACGAACTTCCCCGCATCAATGCCGTGAACTTCGTCATCGACGGACTGCTCGGCAAGGGCGTCGCCCACGGCTACCGCTGGGACCCCCAGGCCAAGGGACTCGCCGAGTGGCTCCGCTCCCGCCTCATCGACGTGCCCGACGACATCACCGCCCCCGTACCCGCCGCCACGGCACCCGCCGAGCCGGCCCCCGCAGAGGAGAACGCGTGACCATCCCGCCGTACGTACCGGGGGATCCCTGGTATTCCGAGGAGAGTCTCGCCCTGCGCGAGACCACGACCCGTTTCGCCGAGCGCGAGATCCTGCCCCACCAGGACGAGTGGGAGGCCGCGGGCGCGTTGCCCCGCGAGCTGCACGCGAAGGCCGGCCGGCTGGGCCTGCTCGGTGTCTCGTTCCCCGAGGAGGTCGGGGGCGGGGGTGGCGACATGCGTGACTCCCTGATCGTCTGCGAGGCACTCCACGAGGCCGGCGTCGCCGGCGGCGTGTTCGCCTCGCTGTTCACCTGCGGGATCGCCACCCCCCACCTGGCCCAGTCCGGCCGACCCGACCAGATCGAGCGCTGGGTCAGGCCCACGCTCGCCGGCGAGTTGATCGGCTCCCTGGCCATCACCGAGCCCGGCGGCGGTTCCGACGTCGGACGCCTCACCACCACCGCCCGCCGGGACGGCGACCACTACGTCGTCAACGGCGCCAAGACGTACATCACCTCCGGTACCCGCGCCGACTTCGTGGTGACCGCCGTGCGCACCGGCGGTGACGACCTGAAGGGAGCGGCGGGCGTCAGCCTGCTCGTCATCCCCACCGACACCCCCGGTTTCCACCGCTCCGCCCCGCTGGAGAAGCTGGGCTGGCGTGCCTCGGACACCGCCGAGTTGACGTTCACCGACTGCCGGGTGCCGGTGGAGAACCTCGTCGGCGCCGAGCACGACGGGTTCGCCCAGATCGCCATCGGCTTCGTGGGCGAACGCGCGGCGCTGGCCGCCCAGGGGTACTCCCACGCCCAGCGATGCCTCGACCTCACCCTGGACTGGGTGCGGGAGCGTGAGACCTTCGGCCGCCCCCTGCTCTCCCGGCAGGCCGTGCAGAACACCGTCACCGAGATGGCCCGCCGTATCGACGTCGCCCGCACCTACACCCACCGGTGCGTGGACCTGGCCGCGGCGGGGCACGACGCGATCGCCGAGGTCTGCTTTGCCAAGAACACCGCCGTGGAGTGCGCGGAGTGGGTCGCCAACGAAGCACTCCAGCTCTTCGGAGGTCTCGGCTACATGGCCGAGTCCGAGGTGAGCCGCCAGTACCGCGATGTCCGCCTCCTGGGCATCGGCGGAGGCACCACCGAGATCCTCACCACCCTCGCCGGACGACGTTTGGGGTACACCGCATGACCATCCTGCGTTCCACGCTCGACACCACCAGCGCCGAGTTCGGTGCCGCCAAGGCCGCGATGAAGGACAAACTCACCCAGCTCACCGCCGATCTCGAACCCGCGCTCGCCGGCGGCGGCGAGCGCAAGGTCGCCCGCCACCGCGAGCGCGGCAAGTTCACCGCCCGGGAACGGATCGACATGGTTCTCGACCGCGAGTCGCCCTTCCTCGAGCTGTGCGCTCTCGCCGCGTGGGGCTCGGACTTCCAGACCGGCGCCTCCGTGGTGGCCGGGATCGGCGTGGTCGAGGGCGTGGAGTGCCTGGTCATCGCGAACGACCCCACGGTCAAGGGCGGCACGTCCAACCCGTGGACGCTGCGCAAGATCCTCCGCCTCAACGACGTGGCCATGAAGAACCGGCTCCCGGTGATCAGCCTCGTCGAGTCCGGTGGCGCCGACCTGCCCACGCAGAAGGAGGTGTTCATCCCCGGAGGCGCGCTGTTCCGCGACCTCACGCGCCTGTCCAAGGCCGGCATCCCCACCATCGCCGTGGTCTACGGCAACTCCACCGCCGGCGGAGCGTACGTCCCGGGGATGAGTGACCACGTGGTCATGATCGAGGAGCGCTCGAAGGTGTTCCTCGCCGGACCCCCGCTGGTCAAGGCCGCCACCGGCGAGATCGCCGACGAGGAGACCCTCGGCGGTGCGGACATGCACGCCCGCGTCTCCGGCCTCGCCGACCACTACGCCCTCGACGAGGCCGATGCCGCACGCATCACGCGCGGCATCATCCGCCGGCTCAACTGGTCGAAGTCCGGTCGGGCCCCGCGCGCCGAGGTCATCGAGCCGCTCTACGGCGCCGAGGATCTCCTCGGCATCGTCCCGGAGGACCTCAAGATCCCCTTCGACCCGCGCGAGATCATCGCACGCATCGTGGACGGGTCCGACTTCGACGAGTTCAAACCGCTCTACGGGGCGAGCCTGGTCACCGGGTGGGCCGAGATCCACGGCTACCCGGTGGGCATCATCGCCAACGCGCGCGGCGTGCTGTTCAGTGCGGAGGCGCAGAAGGCCACGCAGTTCATCGAGCTGGCCAACCGCTACGACACCCCGTTGGTGTTCATGCACAACACCACCGGATACATGGTGGGCTCGGAGTACGAGCGCGGCGGCCTCATCAAGCACGGCGCGATGATGATCAACGCGGTCTCCAACTCCGAGGTCCCGCACCTGTCGCTCATCACCGCCGCGTCGTACGGCGCGGGCCACTACGGCATGTGCGGCCGCGCCTTCGACCCCCGGTTCCTCTACACGTGGCCGAGCGCCAAGTCCGCCGTCATGGGCGGTCAGCAGCTCGCCGACGTGGTCACGTCCGTGGCCGCCGCCGCCTCGTCCGCCCGGGGCGAGGAGATGACCCAGGAGACGATCGACGGTCTCAAGACCATGATCGCCGACCAGATCGAGAAGGAGTCGTTGCCGGCATTCCTGTCCGGGATGCTCTACGACGACGGCATCATCGACCCCCGCGACACCCGGACCGTGCTGGGTCTCAGCCTGTCCGCGATCCACTCCGGAGAAGTCGCCGGAACCGACCGCTTCGGCGTCTTCCGGATGTGAGGAACACACCCATGCAGAATTCACCCACCCCAGCCCCGATCACCTCGGTCCTGGTCGCCAATCGCGGGGAGATCGCCCGCCGTGTCCACCGCACCGCCCGCGCCCTGGGCATGACCACGGTGGCGGTCTACTCAGACGCCGACTCGGGCGCCCCGCACACCCGCGAGGCCGACGCCGCGGTCCGTCTCCCCGGCAACACCCCCGGGGAGACCTACCTGCGAGGTGACCTGGTCATCGCCGCGGCCAGGGCCGCCGGAGCCGACGCGATCCACCCCGGGTACGGGTTCCTGTCCGAGAACGCCGGGTTCGCCCGCGAGGTGATCGACGCGGGGCTCACCTGGGTCGGCCCGCCGGTGGCCGCCATCGAGGCCATGGGCTCCAAGATCGAGGCCAAGAAGATGATGGGCGAGGCCGGAGTGCCCATGCTCGCCGACCTCGAGCCCGCCGACGTCACCGAGGACATGCTCCCGGTGCTGGTCAAGGCCTCCGCCGGTGGTGGCGGACGCGGTATGCGCGTGGTCCGCACCCTCGACTCGTTGCACGACGAGATCGCGGGCGCCCGGCGTGAGGCCAGGTCCGCCTTCGGCGACGACGCCGTGTTCTGTGAGCGGTACCTCGAGCGTGGCCGTCACATCGAGGTCCAGATCATGGCGGATTCGCACGGCACCGTCTGGGCGGTGGGCGAGCGCGAGTGCTCCATCCAACGCCGCCACCAGAAGGTGATCGAGGAGGCCCCGAGCCCGCTGGTCGAGCGGACCCCGGGGATGCGGGAGAAGTTGTACTCGGCGGCCCGCGACGCCGCGTCCGCGATCGGGTACACCGGCGCCGGCACGGTCGAGTTCCTGGCCACCGACGACGGCGAGTTCTTCTTCCTCGAGATGAACACCCGTCTCCAGGTCGAGCACCCGGTCACCGAGGCCACGACCGGACTGGACCTGGTGGCGCTCCAGCTGGACGTGGCGGCGGGTCTTCCCCTGCCGTCCACCACACCCCCGGCCGCCCACGGCTGGTCGTTCGAGGCCCGCCTCTACGCCGAGGACCCGGCGAGCGACTACACGCCGGGTTCCGGAACCCTGTGGGCGCTCGACGTCCCCGGCGTCTGCTCGACCTTCGAGGGCCCGCACCGCCCGGGCATCCGGGTGGACAGCGGTGTCGAACCCGGGGCGGACGGCGCGGTGATCGGCGTGCACTACGACCCGATGCTGGCCAAGGTCATCTCCTACGGCCGTACCCGTTCCGAGGCCTGCGCCTCGCTCGCCGGCGCGCTGACGCGGGCGAAGATCCACGGCCTGACGACCAACCGCGCCCAGCTGGTCCGGGTCCTGCGCCACCCGGAGTTCATCGCCGGCAACCTGTCGACCGCGTTCCTCGACGATCACGGTGCGCAGGCGCTCGCCGCCCCGCTCGCCGACGACGAGGCCGTGGCGATCTCCGCGCTGGCCGCCGCGATCGTGTCCGGGACCGCCGACCACGCCGCCGGGCCGGTGGCGCTGGCGCAGGCGGGCTTCCGCAACGTCGGCCGCACGCTCCAGAGGCGGACCTACCGGTTCGGGGAGGACGAGCTGGAGGTGGCGTACATCCGCGACCGCTCCGGCGCCCACGCGGACGGCGATCTCGCCGAGGTCGTCCGCGTCGGACAGGTCCACCCCGACTCGGTGGACCTCGAGGTCAGGGGAGTGCGCCACACCTTCTCCGTGGCCCGGTACGAGGTGGTGGGCTCCGACACCGTCGTGGAGGTGGACTCGCCACTCGGACCGGTCCCGCTCATCGAACCGCCCCGGTACTCCGATCCCGGCGCGGAGGTCGCCGCGGGTTCGCTGCTCGCCCCCATGCCGGGTGCGGTCATCCGGGTGGCCGTCTCCGTCGGGGACACCGTCACCGCCGGCCAGCCGCTGCTGTGGATGGAGGCCATGAAGATGGAACACACCATCTCCGCCGCCGTGGACGGCATCGTCACCGAGCTGCCCGGCGAGGTCGGCACCCAGGTCGAGACCGGCACCATCCTCGCCGTCGTCGCGGAACCCGACAGCACCGACGCCGACAGCACCGACACCACCACCCCCCAGGAGTGACCACGATGACCGACATCTCTCAGATCCCCAACCCCGTCGTCGACACCGAGGAGCAGAAGCAACTCCGCAAGGTCGCCTTCGACCTGGGCTCGCGATACGGCATGGAGTACATGCGCGAGAAGTCCGACGCCGGCGAGACCACCGACGAGCTGTGGACCGAGGCGGGCAGGCTCGGACTGCTGGGGGTGAACCTGCCCGAGGAGTACGGCGGCGGCGGGGCCGGCATGACCGAGCTCGCGATGGTCGAGGAGGAGCTCTCCGCCGCGGGCGCCGGGCTGCTCATGATGGTGGTCTCGCCCGCCATCAACGGCACGATCATCTCCCGCTTCGGGACCGAGGAGCAGAAGAAGCGCTGGCTGCCCGGCCTGGCCTCGGGCGAGATCATCACCTCGTTCGCCATCACCGAGCCGGACGCCGGGTCCAACTCCCACGCCATCACCACCACCGCACGCCGGGACGGCTCGGACTTCCTGCTCAGCGGGCAGAAGACCTACATCTCGGGGGTCGACCAGGCCGACGCGATCCTCGTGGTGGCCCGACTCGAGGGCGCCGCGAGCGGCAAGCTCCAGCCGGCCCTGTTCATGGTACCCACCGACGCGCCCGGACTCGAGCGCACCCACATCCCCACCGAGGTGCGTACGCCCGAGCGGCAGTTCCAGCTGTACTTCGACGACGTGCGGCTACCCGCGGACGCGCTCATCGGCGACGGCGACACCGCGCTGCTCATGCTCTTCGCGGGCCTCAACCCCGAGCGGATCATGGCCTCCGGGATGGCGATCGGTTCCGCCCGCTACGCGATGGACAAGGCCACGAAGTACGCGAACGAGCGCACCGTGTGGAAGACCCCGATCGGCGCCCACCAGGGGATCGCCCACCCCCTCGCCCAGTGCAAGATCGAGCTGGAGCTGGCCCGGTTGATGATGCGCAAGGCCGCGGCGCTCGTCGACGCCGGCCTGGACGACCTCGCCGGCGAGGCCGCCAACATGGCCAAGTACGCCTCCGGAGAGGTCTCCGCCCGCACCGTCGACCAGGCCATCCAGACCCTCGGCGGCAACGGGCTGTCGGTGGAGTACGGACTCGCCGGCATGCTCGCCGCGTCTCGCCTGCCCCGCATCGCCCCGGTCAGCCGGGAGATGATCCTCAACTACGTGGCCCAGCACTCGCTCGGGCTGCCGAGGAGCTACTGAGGTGGCCGCGGCGGACGATCAGACCGTGGGTGTTCCGGTGCTGGTGCGCTACGAGGTCTCCGGGGGCGCCGCCCGCGTGACCCTCGACTCGCAGCACAACCGCAACGCCATCTCGAGCGCCCTGGTCGAGCAGCTCCACGCGGCGCTCGACCGGGCGGCCGCGGACGACGGTGCCCGCGTGGTGGTCCTCGGTCACGCCGGCGGGACCTTCTGCGCCGGTGCCGACCTCAGCGAGGCCTCCGCGGCCGGGGCCGACCAGAGCAGCCCGGAGGCGCAGGCCGCCGAGCGGACCCGGGTGTTCCTCGGGCTGCTCCGGGCGATCATCTCGCACCCCAAGCCCGTGATCGCCGCCGTGGACGGCCACGTCCGCGCCGGCGGGATGGGACTGGTGGCCGCCTGCGACCTCGCCCTCGCCGGGCCGACGTCGACGTTCGCGCTCACCGAGGTCCGCCTCGGTCTGGCGGCGGCCATGATCTCGGTGCCGCTGGCGGCGCGGATCAACTCACGGGACCTCGCACGCGCCCTGCTGACCGGTGAGAAGTTCGACGCGGCGCACGCGAGTCGGATCGGCCTGCTCTCGGAGGCGGTCGACGACGTCGACGCCGCCGTCGACGAGTTGGTCGCCGCGTTCCGGCCCTGTTCACCGCAGGGGCTGGCGGAGAACAAGGCGCTGCTGGCGGCGCCGATGCTGGCCGATCTCGACGCCCGTGGAGAGGACCTGGCCGGGGTGACCGCCCGCCTGTTCACCACCGCCGAGGTCGCTGAGGGGATGACCGCATTTCTTGAGCGCCGACCGCCCTCCTGGGCGACGCCGGACGCGTAGCGTATGCGATGTCGTTGATGTGTGACCGTCACCACATCGCCCGCGTTCAACCCGAGAGGTAATGCCATGCGCACCAGAGCAGCCATCATCCGTGAACCCAAGCAGGACGCCTGGGAGATCGTCGACGTCGACATCGACGACCCCAAGGCGGGGGAGGTGCAGGTCAAACTCGCCGCCTCGGGGCTGTGCCACTCGGACGAGCACCTGCTCACGGGGGACCTGCAGTTCGAGACCTATCCGATCATGGGTGGCCACGAGGGCGCGGGTGTGGTGACCAAGGTGGGAGAGGGTGTCACCGGGCTCGAGGTGGGGGATCACGTCGTCCTGGCGTTCATCCCCGCCTGCGGCACCTGCCCGCCCTGTTCCGAGGGGCTGCAGAACCTCTGTGACAACGGCGCCGGGCTGCTGAGCGGCCGGGCCATCAGCGACGACGGCTACCGGGTGCACACCGCCGACGGCGAACCCGTGGCGACCATGTGCGTCCTGGGCACCTTCGCGCCGCACGTCACCGTCCACCAGTCCTCGGTCGTCAAGATCGAGAAGGACATCCCCCTGGACAAGGCCGCCCTGCTCGGATGCGGTGTCTGCACGGGGTGGGGCTCGGCCACCGAGATCGGCCAGGCCAAGGAGGGCGACGTCGTGGTGGTGGTCGGCGTGGGCGGGATCGGGATCAACTCCGTCCAGGGCGCCGCCGCGGCGGGGGCGCGCGTCATCGTGGCCGTGGACCCGGTGGAGTTCAAGCGGGAGAAGGCGATGGAGTTCGGGGCGACACACACGTGTGCCTCGATGGACGACGCCATGGCGCTGGTGGGGGAGCTCAGCTGGGGGCGCATGGCGGACCTGGTCCTGCTCACCATGGGAGTGGTGGACGGGAAGGACCTGCTGCCCGGGCTGATGCTCACCGGCAAGGGGCGCCGCTGCGTGGTCGTGGGGCTGGGGGACATGATGGCCGTCGACGCGCAGATCTCCATCCTCGACCTGGCCATGCAGCAGAAGACCCTGCAGGGGGCGATCTTCGGTGGCACCGGCCCGCGCAAGCAGATCCCGCACCTGCTGCACCAGTACCGGGCCGGGAACCTCAAGCTCGACGAGTTGGTCACCAGGACGTACCGGCTCGACGAGATCAACCAGGGGTACCAGGACATGCGCGACGGCAAGAACATCCGCGGTGTGATCATCTACGACGAGCAGGACTGGTAACAGGAGGAGCAATGACGGCACCCGAGCAGCGGGCCCCCAAGCAGGACCGTAGTCGCCTCACGCGGGAACGCCTCCTGGGTGCCTCGATCGACCTCCTCGCCACGCAGGGCTGGGCGGCGACCACCGTGGGCGCGGTGGCCGCCGCCGCCGGCGTCTCACGGGGCGCCGCGCAACACCACTTCCCGACCCGTGAGGACCTCATCACCGCCGCCCTCGGGCACATGATCGAACAGCGGCTCGAGGACGTCCGGAACGTGGGACTCGATCTGCCCGACCCGGGCCCGGAGCGGACGGTCGCCGTGGTCCGACTCATCGTCCAGCACTACACCTCCGACCTCTTCAAGGCGGCGCTGCACGTCTGGACCGCGGCGGCCAGCGATCCGGCGTTGCGCGACCGCGTGCTGCCGCTCGAGAACCACATGTCCCGGGAGGTCCTGGTGATCGCCGCCGCCGCCCTCGGTCACGACCCCGGCGACGTGCGGGTGCGCAGGCCCCTGCAGGCCACCCTCGACCTGGCCCGCGGGCTCGGGCTCGCGGACGTGCTCTCCGACGACTCGGCCCGTCGTGAGAAGGTGATCCGATACTGGGCCGAGACCCTCGACCTGGTGCTCGCGCAGGTCCCGCAGGCGTCGGCCCGAGGCGTCGCCCCGGCCGCGTTTTGACCGATCCTCACGAGGGCGGTTAGGCTTGACCATCGTGCTCGCAGTACGCGAGCTGGAGGATCGTGCCCAGTAGGCCAGCGAGAGCGGCTGACGTGGTCGCCCGTGCGCCCGTCGGGGAGCGCGAGAGTCCGGATACGAGCAACGTCCCAGTGACCGGTGGTCGCCCCCGAGGAGGCCGCCAGCTAGAGAAAGTCGGTTCATGCCAACCATCAACCAGCTGGTCCGCAAGGGCCGCCAGGACAAGAAGTCCTCGACGGCGACGGCTGCCCTCAAGGGCTCGCCGCAGCGTCGTGGCGTGTGCACCCGTGTGTACACCAACACCCCCAAGAAGCCGAACTCGGCCCTGCGCAAGGTGGCCCGCGTGCGCCTCACCTCGGGCGTCGAAGTCACCGCCTACATCCCGGGCGAGGGCCACAACCTGCAAGAGCACAGCATCGTGCTCGTGCGTGGTGGCCGCGTGCGCGACCTTCCCGGTGTGCGCTACAAAATCATCCGCGGCGCGCTCGACGCAGCCGGCGTGAAGAACCGCAAGCAATCCCGCAGCCGCTACGGCGCCAAGATGGCCAAGTAAGGAAGACTGAACCATGCCCCGCAAAGGTCCTGCCCAGCGTCGCGAGCTCACTCCCGACCCGATCTACCGTTCGCTGCTGGTCACCCAGCTCGTCAACAAGGTGATGCTCCACGGCAAGCGCTCGGTCGCCGAGAAGATCGTGTACGACGCGCTGAAGACTGTCGAAGAGAAGTCGGGCGCCGAGCCCATCGCCACGCTGAAGCGGGCGATCGACAACATCAAGCCCCCGCTCGAGGTGCGTAGCCGCCGCGTCGGTGGCGCCACCTACCAGGTGCCGGTCGAGGTTCGCCCCCGCCGTGCTAGCACCCTGTCGGTGCGTTGGCTGGTGGATTTCAGCCGTGCCCGTCGTGAGAAGACGATGGCCGAGTGCCTGGCCGGCGAGCTGCTCGACGCAGCCAACGGTCTGGGCGCCAGCATCAAGAAGCGCGACGACATGCAGAAGATGGCCGAGAGCAACAAGGCCTTCGCCCACTACCGCTGGTAGTAGCTGCGAACGAACTGGTGCAGGGCCGCCCTCCGGGGCGGCTCTCGCCGTTTTCAGCCGAGACGCTTGCTCATGCAGTAGCTGAGCGGCACGCCTTCGTACTCGCCCCACTGAGCGCACTCCTCGAAGCCGAACGTGCGATACAGGCCGACGGCGGCGGTGAGGTGTTCGCCGGTTTCCAGGCGTAGCTCGCTGAAGCCGTCGGCGATGGCCGCGGCCTCGATGGTGGCCAGCACGGCTGCACCCAGCTTGGCGCCGCGCACACCGGGGTCGGCCCACATCCGCTTCACCTCGGCCGCGCCGGGCACGCCCTCGATGCGGCGGTAGGCGCCACACGCTCGTGGCGTGCCGTCGTGGTGGGCGACGAAGAACGCGCCGTTGCCGTCCTCCACGTGCTCGGCGGCGATGTGCAGGAAGTTGCTGCCGCCATCGGGCGTGCCGTCGATCAGCTCGGCGTCGAGCCGCGCCAGCATCGGCGCCACCACCGGGTCGGCGAGCGGAGTGCGCACCACCACGAGCGTGGGGAAGCGATCGCCCAACTCGAAGGCGTAGGCCGTGGGGCCGAACCGCTGCACGAACTGCAGGCGAGCGAGCGCCTCGGCCAGCGTGGGCACGGTGCCGGCAGGTACCCACCACATCACCGCCTGCGAACCTGCCTCGAACCACTCGGCGCGGCGGCGCAGGAAGTCGCGGTGCACACCGCGGAAGGCGAACTCGCGGAACGTCTCGATCGACGTCCACACCGACAGGTTGGTGATCGTGAGCGGGTTGGGGAACGGCTGGATGGCGGTGGCGTTGCCCTCGTCGGTCTGCAGCCGCCACACGAACCCCGGCGCGGCGTCGGCGAGGGCGTTCACCGGGTCGAGGCCCTCGGCGAACGACTGCGACGCAGGAGCATCCAGCGGCTGACGCAATGTCGCCACGTTCAACTGGGCCAGATGGAGTTGCATACCAACTTCCTATCGCTACGCTCCCGTAGCGAAACGAGGGGACTTGATGAACGCTCACAACTACACCGCCGAGGAACTCGACGGCATCGATCCGAAGGTCTACCACCGCCGTTGGGCGATCCTCGCGACGATGTGCCTCAGCCTGGTGCTGATCGTGGCCACCGTCAGCTCGGTCAACGTCGCGATCCCCGCGCTGTCCGAGTCGTCGTTGCACCCCAGCGCCACGCAGGTGCTGTGGATCGTGGATGCGTATGCTCTCGTGTTCGCGGCGCTGTTGCTGCCGGCCGGCGCACTGGGCGATCGCTTCGGCCGCAAGGGTGCCCTGCTGATCGGCCTGGTGATCTTCGCCGTCGCCTCTGCCGCGTGTGCGTTCATGGAGGACGTCACCGCGCTGATCACCTGCCGAGCGATCATGGGCATCGGCGCTGCGCTGATCATGCCCTCCACCCTCAGCTTGCTGCAGTCGGCGTTCCCCCGCCGCGAGCGCACGAAGGCGATCGCCACGTGGGCCGGGTTCGCCGGTGCCGGAGGCGCCCTCGGCCCGGTGATGGGTGGCCTGCTGGAGGAGCACTTCTGGTACGGCTCGGTGTTCTTCGTGGCCGCCCCGATCGCCACGGTCGCGTTCATCGCCTCGGCGATCCTTGCCCCATCCTCCAAGGAGGCCGTCGCCCACAAGCTCGACCCGCTCGGCGCACTGTTGTCGATCATCGGTTTCGCCGCGCTGCTGGCGGCGATCATCGAGGGCCCCGAGCGCGGCTGGTCCGACTCATACGTCGTGGCCGGCTTCGTCCTTGCTGCATCGAGTCTGGTGGTCTTCGTGCTCTACGAGCTGAGGGCCGACGAGCCGATGCTCGACATGAAGTTCTTCCACAACCGTCGCTTCGCGATGGGTTCGATGGGCATCACCGTCACGTTCTTCGCAATGTTCTCACTGTTCTTCGTGCTCACCCAGTACCTGCAGTATGTGCAGGGCTATACCGCCCTGCAGGCCGGTGTGCGTGGCGTTCCCTTCGCCGTCACGATGGTGATCGTCTCGCCGCGAGCCCCCGCCATCTCCGCGCGCATCGGCGCGAAGAAGGCCGTTGCGGGTGGCATGTTGATGTTCGTCATCGGCCTGACAGCGTTCTCCCGGGTCGAGATCGACACGTCGTACTGGTACGTCGTGGCATGCCTGATGCTGTGCGCCGCGGGCGTGGCCAACACGATGCCCTCGCTCAGCAGTGGCATCGTGCAGAGCGTGCCGCTGCACAAGGCCGGCGTGGGCTCGGCCGTCAACGACACGACCCGCGAGTTGGGTGGTGCGATCGGCATCGCAGTGGTGGGCAGCATCGTGAACAGCATCTACCGCACCAATGCGGCGCCGGCGATCGATCAGCTGGCGGCCATCCCCGGATTGCCTGCCGAAGCGGTGGAGGCGACGCGGTTGAACATCGGCGCCGCGCTGCGCGTGGTGAACGGCGCGCAGCAACAGGGCGTGCCCGCCGACGTGGTGGATGCGCTGCGCACGCAGCTGCGCCAGTCGTTCGTGGACGGCATGCACGTGGCGCTGCTGGTGGGTGCTGGGGTTGCGCTCGTGGGTGCGGTGCTCATGTACCTGCGCCTGCCCGACAGCGGGGCGCACCATGAGCACGGCCACTGAGCACGAAGACCCGCGCCGCGCGCGGTCGCGGGCCAGCGTGCTCGAGGCCGCGATCGCGATCCTGCGCGAAAGCGGGCAGCCCGGGCTGACGATCGAGGCGGTCGCCGCTCGCTCGCGGGTGGCCAAGACCACGATCTATCGGCACTTCGCCGACCGCGACGAGTTGCACATTGCGGCCCTGCAGGCGGCTGCACCCGAGATCCGAATGCCCCGCACCGACGATGTCGTGCACGACGTGGTCGGATTCTGTGTGGCGCTCAACGACAAGCTGCAGCACACCGAGTTCGGGAGTGTGCTCGCCACGGCCATCGATGGCGCCGAGCGCAGCGAATCGCTGGCCGAGATCCTGGCCGGCGTCGGCGCCGAACGGCGGCGAGCCCTCGACGAACGCCTTCGACTGGCACAGCAGGCCGGCGCGCTGGCGGCCGACCTCGACGTGGGGATGCTCAACAGCCAACTCGTGGGGCCCCTGTTCTTCCGCCGGTTCATCAGCCGGCAGGCCACCAGCTCGGCATTTGTGGCCGAGCACGTGCAAATGGTGCTCAGTCCGCGACTGCAGGAAGCAACGATCGCGACCGCTGCCGGCGGTGGCGAACGATCTCGATCAACACGTTGATGCCCAGCGCGGTGCCGAACGCGATCCAGAACGCCTTCGTGTGGTCGTCCTTGAACGGCTTGCCCACCACATAGGCCAGCCCGGCCGCATACGAGGCCCAGATGGTGGTGGCCACGGCCACCCAGCGGATGAACCACCACCGGTGCTGGCGGGTGATGCCGCTGGACAGCGTGAGGGCCGTGCGACCGCCGGGGATGAACCGGGCGGTGATCAGCAGCAGCCCGCCGCGGCGCTTGATCTGCGCCTCGGCCCAGTCGAGCCGGCTGCGCAGCTTCGGTCGGTGCTCGGCGCGGCGATGGAACCAGCCGCCCCAATGGTGCCCGATCGCGTAGGCGGCGTTGTCGCCGAGAAAGGCGCCGACCGCGCCGGCCACGATCACGGCCCACAGCGCGTACTTCGCCTCGCCGGTGGCCACGGCGACGCCTGCGACGATGACCGTGGCCTCGCTGGGCACGATCGGCACCACGGAGTCGAGGAACGCGATCGCGAACACCACCGCGAGGAACCACCAGTTCGCAGACCAACTGTCGAGCTTGTCGGTGATGTCGGTGATGACGTTGGCCGGTGCCATGGCGAACATGCGCCGAGGTTAACCGGCGGTGAGTTGTTTGCGCAGACGGCGGGCGAGGTTGGTGGCCCCGATGGCAGTGCCGCTGGTGACGGTGAGGTGGCCCATCTTGCGGCCTGGCCGGGGCTCGCGCTTGCCGTACAAGTGAAGGTGTGCCGATCCCTGCCACAGCGCGCGCTGCCAGTGCGGCTCGCCCTCGGCCCACAGCTCGCCCAGCAGGTTGGCCATCGCCACGCCGGGCACCACCAGCTTCGTGTCGCCGAGGGCCAACCCGCAGATCGCCCGTACCTGCTGTTCGAACTGGCTGCAAAGGCACGCGTCGAGCGTGTAGTGGCCGCTGTTGTGCGGGCGAGGGGCGATCTCGTTGACGAGCACGTCGTTGCCAACCACGAACATCTCCACCGCCATCACGCCCACGAAGCCCAGCTCCTCGGCGATGTAGGTGCACAACGCCGCCGCATCTGCGTGGCCGTTGCCGGGCAGCGAGGCCGGCGTGACGCTGACGTCGAGGATGCCGCCGACGTGGTGGTTCTGCGACACCGGGTAACACGCCACCCGTCCGTCGGCGGTGCGGGCCAGCACCACCGACAATTCGCGATCGAGGGGAAGGCACTGCTCGAGCACACACGGCACGGTGCCCAGCTGGCGCCAGGCGTCGATCAGCGCCTCGTGCGACTCGACCGTGATCTGGCCTTTGCCGTCGTAGCCGAGGCGGGCGGTCTTGAGGATCGCGGGGAAGGTGAACCCGGCAGCCTCGACGACATCGGCCTCCGCATGGATCACCCGATACGGGGCGACGGCCACCCCGATGTCGGTGAGGAACTGTTTCTCGACGACGCGGTCCTGGCAGGTGGCGATCGCCGCTGGTGAGGGGTGCACGGTGGTGTGCGCGGCGAGGTACTGCATCGCCGCCGCCGGCGCGTTCTCGAACTCGGTGGTCACCACCGCACAGGTGGAGGCCAACTGGTCGAGCGCCGTCGCGTCGTCGTAGCTGGCCACGAGGTGAACGTCGGCCACCTTGCCCGCCGGGGCGTGGGGATCGGGTTCGAGCACGGTGGTGCGGTAGCCCATCGTGTGCGCGGCCATCACGAAGTAGCGCCCCAACTGGCCGCCACCGACGACACCGAGCATCGCCGGCGGGGTGACCAGAGCGTTCACGCCGACGGCCGAGTTCATGCCGCCACCCTCATGCCGGGGGCAGGGTGCTGGTGGAGGCCTGGTGGCGACGAGCGCTGCGGTACTCGCCGAGTTTCGCGGCCAGCGCCGGATCGGTGGCCGCCAGCAGCGCCACGGCGAACAGCGCCGCGTTGGTGGCGCCGGCCTCGCCGATCGCGAACGTGGCCACCGGAATGCCGGCGGGCATCTGCACGATCGAGTAGAGGCTGTCCTGGCCGGCGAGGTGGCGGCTGGGCACGGGAACGCCCAGCACCGGCACGATGGTCTTGGCGGCCAGCATGCCCGGCAGGTGGGCCGCGCCGCCGGCACCGGCGATGATCGCGCGCAGGCCACGCCGGCCAGCCGCTTCGGCGAACGCGAACATCTCGTCGGGCATGCGGTGCGCCGACAACACCTGCGTCTCGTGGGGCACGCCGAACTCGGCGAGCACCTCCACCGCCTTGCTCATGGTCGACCAATCGCTGGCCGACCCCATCACCACCGCGACGACTGGGCTGCTCACGCCCTCAGTCTGCCCGATGCGAGCGGTTCAGACCGCAGCGCCGGCGCGTTCACCGTCGATGACGGCCGCGTGTGCCCGACGAGGGGCCACACAGTCGCCGACGCGCTCCACGCTGACGCCAGCCGCCTTCAGGTCGTTGTACAGCCATTCCACCGGGTTGCCGGGCACGGCCAGCACCAGCCAGTCGGGGTGGCGAGTGTGGTTGGCGCCCGTGGGGTGGTGCAGCAAGGTGAGTTCGCCGCCGGCGAAGCCCATCGGCACCAGGTCGGTGGATTGCACGATGCCCTTCGCGTGGGCGCGCATCCACCAGTTCTCCATGTCGAGCGTGATGCCCAGGTCTTGGCCCACCACCATGCCGGGGGTAACGATCTCCACCTGGCAGCCACGGTCGGCCAGCAGCTCGGCCACCGAGGTGGCGTGGTGGAACCCGATCTCGTCGACCACCACCACCGAGCCGAACGGGGTGGCGCTGCCATTCAGCACTTCGCGCACGTCGGCCACATTGCTGGCGTCGCCCGCCACCCACCACGGGCGGGCGGGTTCGGCGCCGGTGGCCACGATCACGTGGTCGGGCTTGCGTTCCTCGATGAGGCCGGGCCACACACCGACTCCGTACTCGAACTGCACGCCCAGGCGCAGGCACTCGGTGACCTGGTTGCGCACGATGTCGCCGAACTCGGCGCGGTTGGGCACGCTGGCGGCGAGGCGCACCTGCCCACCGGGCACGGCCTGCTTCTCGAACACGGTGACGATGTGGCCGTTGCGGGCGGCGGCGATCGCGGCCTGCATGCCCGCCGGGCCGGCACCCACCACCATCACGCGCTTCGGCTTGCTGGTGATGCGCACCGCGCCCACGCCCTGGCTCTCGCGACCGGTGCGCGGGTTCTCGATGCAGCCCAGCCAGCGGTTGAGGCCCATCCGGCCAACGCACTCCTGGTTGCACGACAGGCATAGGCGGATGTCGTCGGTGGCACCGGCGCGGGCCTTGGCGGCGAAGTCGGGGTCGGCGATCTGGCCGCGCACGATGCCCACGAGGTCGCAGTGGCCCTCGGCCAGCGCCCGCTCGGCCTGCAACGGGTCCTTGAACCGGCCCACACCCACCACCGGGAGGTCGACCGCCTTGCGGAACGCAGAGGGGATGAACAGCGCATACCCGGGCGGAATGTGCATGCTGGCTTCGATCATGAACAGGCTGCTGGTGGCCACGCCGATGGAGGTGTTGATGTAGTCCACCTGGCCGGTCGCCTCGGCGATCTCGGCAACGCGCACCGCATCGTCGATCGTGGTGCCGCCCTCGATCAGTTCGTCGCCGCACAGGCGCACGCCCAGCGCGAGCCGGTTGCCGATCACCTTGCGCACCGCGGCCACGATCTCCACCAGCAGCCGGGAGCGGTTCTCGATGCTGCCGCCGTACTGGTCGGTGCGGAAGTTGGTGGCCGGGCTGAGGAAACCGCGCACGATCGAGCTGTGCGAGCACTGCAGCTCGATGCCGTCGAAGCCGCCCTCGGCGCAGTGTTCGGCCACGAGTGCGTAGCCGGCCACGATCTCGTCGATCTCGGCGTGGGTGACGGCCTTGGGTACCTCACGGAACAACGGGTCGGCCACGGCGGAGGGCGCCCACACGGGCAACCGGGAGTACATCGACGATGCCTGGCCGCCGTTGTGGTTGATCTGCGCGAAGACGGGCACACGGTGGCGGTGCACTGCCTCGGTGATCGCCTTGTAGCCAGGGATCACGTCGCGGTGGAAGCCGTGGATCAGCTTCTCGTACGGCCAGTCGGTGGGGTGGGTGCTGTGCTCTTCGGTGATGATCAGCCCAGTACCGCCGGCGGCGCGTGCCCCGTAGTAGGCGGCGTGCTGCTCGGTGGGCTTGCCGTCGAGCGCGTAGTTGGTGAGGTGCGCGCTGAACACGATCCGGTTGCGGGTGGTCACCGGCCCCAACTGCAGGGGCGTCCAGAGGTAGCGGTACGCCATCGGGTTGAATCTACAGAAGACCGGGGTCTGGGCTTGAGTTGTCTGGTCGCGCGACCTACACCCTCTCCGGTTGAGGCTCGCTGCATCCGATGTGAGCTTGGGTCGTCAGCTGTCGGTCGTCGCCGGTTCGATCGTCGCGAAGAAGTCGTCCGGTATCTCTGCGAGTTCGATCGCCAGCAGTTCGTCGCTCGCTTCCTTGATCCCTGACGTTGTCCGGCACGGCTGGTCGGACTTCCACACCTCACCCTCGATGTCATGCATGGTCTCGAGCACGTCGGCCGCCGCATCGGGACTCAGCGCTCGCAGCCAATTCACGACGTCGGTTCCGATTTCGCCGAACCCACGGTCGGTCGCCAGGCGGCGCAGCCGGGTGTCAAGGTAGATCTCGACGCCATCCGGATCGGTGAAGACGTAGGAGTGGTCGAACTCGGCCATGCACGCGACCCACTTGCCCTGAGCTGCGGTATAGCCGGGCGATGCCTCGAAGTTGACCGTGGCCGAGTTGAGTCGCGCAATCGTCTCCTCGTCGAGGATGTTGGTCCCGAACCTCCTCGTCGCCTCGCCCGTGCATCCTTCGGTTCCTGAGCCATCTGCGGCGCCCGTCAGGGCGAGGTTGTAGGCGCCGGGGTTGCCCGCCGGCGGTGGGACGGTGGGTGTGGGCGCGGCGAGCGCGGCCAGTGCAGCGCGTAGCCGGTCGACGTACCCGTACATTTCGGGTGTGGCGCTCGCGTCCATCGCGATACCCGTCCAGTTGTCGGCGTATTGGTAGCCCTGCTGCGCCATACAGGTTGTGATGAACTCGTCACGGCGCAGCTCGAGGGCACGGGCTTTGGCGTCGAAGAACAACCGCAGGTCCGCCAGGGAGTGGGGACGTTCGGCGCGAGCCGTGTCGGACCCGCAACCGATGTTCACGAGCGCCATCACAGCCAGCGCGCCTGCGGCGGCGCCACGCCGGGCCGTTCTCAGGCGCATGCGGTCGCGACCAGGTCGGCGAGGCGAGCGATGGCCACGGTGTCGTTGATCGAGAACGTGTCGAACGCTGGGTCGCGCAACATCGGCTTCACCTGATCGAGAAAGCCTCGTGCCGCAGTCTTCCCGGTATTGCGTGCCTGCTGGCTGCCGTCGAGCTCGCAGAGGGCGGACACGTCGGTCATGACCGCGAGCGGCGACCTGTCGGTG
Source organism: Actinomycetota bacterium (assembly GCA_030645495.1). Classification (GTDB taxonomy): domain Bacteria; phylum Actinomycetota; class Acidimicrobiia; order Acidimicrobiales; family Ilumatobacteraceae; genus UBA668. The sequence continues at coordinate 129,163 of JAUSLV010000027.1, read as the reverse complement.
TTGTTGGCGCCCAGCCGTTGCCGTGCGTCCGCGATCGCCGTCGCCGCTTCGGGATCGCTGGTGCCGCAGGCTTTGGCGACGAGACGGTTCGCAAGCGCGACCAAGCCCTTGGTGTCGGGGTCCACTCCGGCCTCGGGCCGTGCTGTCTGTCGCTGTGCGCACGCCCATTGCGGGTGGTCGGCTGCGAGCAGGTAGTAGTCGAGCGGGCCGAGTGTCCCTGCAGCCGCAGGGGTCTGCCCGGCAGCGAACGACAGCAGTGCCGGCGTCGGCCGGTCGACCGCGGCGTATCGGGCTGCGAGTTGTGCAGCATCTGGCGCCTCGACGTCGAGTACGGTCGCCAAGGCCGCGACCTGGCCGGTGGAGAGTTCGACGAACCGGGGGAAGGCGCCCGCCTCGCCAGCGAGAGTGAGAAGCCGGACCACGGCCGGGTCGAGACTGATGGTGAGGCCCAATTGCGCAGCGGCTCTGCTCAGCACGGACGAACACACGTCTGGGTCGGCGCTCCCGGTGAGCGAGAACTCGCGCGCCGCGCGTAGAACCAGCAGTTCGACCGCGGGACGGTCGACCGCCGTGTCGTCAGCGGCGGCGGCGATGGAGAGCACCTCGACGAGCGCGCACGAGTCGGCGTACCACCCGGAACTGTCGTCAATGGTCTGCAACCGGCTCAGCCAGTCGGCGAGGCGGGCGCGAATGGTGGTGGCGTCGCATCCGGAGGCCCGGCCGATGAGCATTGCCACCGGATAGGCCGTGGTGGCCTCGATCTCGCCGGCAGTGCAAGTGACCGGGTGTCGAGCGGTCCATGAGTCGACCGCTGCTTGCACCGTGGCGTCGGGCGCAAGGAGTCGTGCGACTTGTTGGTCGACTGCCCAGCTGACGATGTTGTCGATCGACCCCGGCGCGTTGCTCGTGTCCGAGTTCCACCTACTGGTGAGCGATCGAGCGATCTCCTGTCGCTGCCCGGTCGTCAGCACATGGAGCGACTGGTCAGCCCCGAGAAGTTCCAGCGCGACGTACTCTGGCGGAAAGCCCCCGCTGGCCAGCAGTCGTGGGATGCCGGGCTTGAGCCACTTCTCCACCACAGTCTTTGCGACGTCGGCCTCGCCGATCAGCGCCAGGGTATGGGCCACTTGCAGGGCCACGTACGTGCTCCCGCCCTTGCCGCTCTCGTCGATGAGGGCCAGCGCCTCGCGCTGCGCGCCGATACCGGCGCCATCGACAAGCTGTCGCGCGAGAGAGGCCTGCCAGCGATCGACCGTGTCCGAGCCTCCGCCCGTGCAGGACGTCACCATGCCCAACGAGAGGGCGAGCACCAGGACGCAGGCTGTCGGTCGCCGCCTGGTCGTGATGTCGTTCGACGTCAACTGGCCGTGACCGTGTACCACGTGTAGCCGAACTGGGTGTAGCCCACGACGCTGATCCGACCGTTCCAGAGATTGAAGCCCGTGATGGAGCACCAGGTGCCCGACATGACCACACGAACTTGGCTACCGCTGGCCTGGAACTGGCCCGCGTCGCAGGTTCCGCCCCCGGTGGTCGCCCCCACGCTGCCCCCACCTTGGCTCAGGGTCGCCGCGACGTTGACGCCATCCGCCTTCGCCTTCGGGCGTACGCCGGAGGTAGTGACCGCGATGGGCAGGTACGGCACTGTGGTCGACTTCGTGTAGATGCCCGCAGTACCGGTTCTGAACTGATACGTCTGCTTGAAGCATGCGATGCAGGGGCTGTTGATGTCGGAGAGGAAGTAGACGGATCGAGTGCTCATCGAGATCGTCTGGTACGAGTACACGCCCAGCTGGCCAGCTGAGGTGGAGCTGGGAACGACGGTCGCTGCCAGCCCTATGGCTGCTAGCGCGCCTGCGAATGCCCGAAGAAGTTTCATGGTGCCTGTCCGCCCTTGACCAGAAGGTGTCGGCCCCGTTCGGCCGAACTGCACTAAACCTAGCGTTTCCACAGTTCTGTGGCAACGGATAGTCGATGACCCTGCATCGCGCGGCCGTGCGCGGGGGTCGCGTATCGTGGCCGCGTGCAGGATCTACGTGGGAAAGTTGCCGTGATCACCGGCGGGGCCAATGGCATCGGGTGTGCGCTGGCGCACCGGTTCGCCGCCGAGGGCATGCACGTCGTGCTCGCCGACCTCGACGAGGCGCGCATGCGTGCGGTCGAGGCCGAGTTGAGCGAACGGGGTACGCAGGTGCTGCCAGTGGTGTGCGACACGTCGCACGAGGCCAGTGTGCAGGCCTTGGCCGAGGCCGCGCTGGAACGGTTCGGCGCCGCGCACGTGCTGTGCAACAACGCGGGTGTGGTGGGCAAGGGCGATCCTTGGACCGGCCCGATGAGCACGTGGGAATGGGTCGTCGGCGTCAACCTGTATGGCGTGATCCACGGGATCCGCGCGTTCCTGCCGATCATGCAGGCGCAGGGTGAGGGGCACATCGTCAACACCGCCTCGATGGCCGGCCTGATGGCTCTGCCCGGCGCCGCGCCGTACAACGTCACCAAGTCGGCAGTGGTCGCGCTCAGTGAGGGCTTGTTCATCGAACTGAAGGCAGGGGGTTCACCCGTGCGTGTGAGCGCGCTGTGCCCCGGGTTCGTGAAGACCGGTTTGGCCGACAACCAGCCGTGGCTCGACCGTCACGGCGACGAACCGGCACCCACCACCGACCCGTTCCGGCAGATGATCGACGGGTTCTTGCGCGACGGTGTGGAGGGCGGCATCGACCCCTCGATCGTGGCCGACGAAGTGGTGGCCGCGATCCACGAGGAGCGGTTCTGGATCCTTACCCACGAGGACATGCGCCAGTTGCCCGTCGAGCGGATGATGCGCGCCGCCGCGCAGGAGAACCCCGCCTGATGGCGCCTGATGCTCCGAAGGGCAAGCCGCGCAAGGGTGGAACGCGCACGTCGGCGTTCGGCGTGGGCAAGCGTGAGGGGCACGACTCGTCGCCGTTCTACGAGCGCTTCCACGCGCCGGAGGTGAGCACCGACGACACGATCGCGACACCGAAGGTGCTCGACCGGATCATCGTCGGCGATGCCCGCGACATGAGCGACGTGGCCGACAACTCGGTGGCCCTGGTGGTGACATCGCCGCCCTACTACGCCGGCAAGGCGTACGAAGAGGCCTTGGGCGAGGGGCACATCCCGGCCAACTATGTCGACTACCTGCTGATGCTGCGCGACGTGTTCGCCGAGTGCGTGCGCGTGCTGCAACCCGGCGGGCGTATCGCGGTGAACGTGGCCAACCTCGGCCGCCGCCCTTACCGTTCACTGGCCGCCGATGTCACCACGATCCTGCAGGACGAACTGCTGCTGTTGCTGCGCGGCGAGATCGTGTGGGTGAAGCAGCGCGGCGCCGCGGGCAACTGCGCGTGGGGCAGCTTCCAGCGCCCGGCCAACCCCGTGCTGCGCGACCTCAGCGAGCGGGTGATCATCGCCTCGAATGGCCGCTTCGATCGCGCCATCGACGTGCGCGAGCGGGCTCGTCGGGGGCTGCCGTCGGTCAGCACGATGAGCCGCGACGAGTTCATGGAAGCCACGGTGGATGTGTGGGAGATTCCGCCGGAGAGTGCGGCCCGTGTGGGCCACCCGGCGCCGTTCCCGATCGCGTTGCCCGAGCGGCTGATCCACATGAACACGTACGAAGGCGAGCTGGTGCTCGATCCGTTCATGGGTTCGGGCACCACTGCGGTCGCGGCGAAGCGCACCGGCCGCCACTTCATCGGCTACGACACCGACGCCGGCTACGCGGCCGCAGCGAGTGCCCGCGTCGCTCGTGAGCACGTGCTGCCCCAGGTGCACCTGGCTGCCGGCGACGGGCGCGTCACCGAGCCGCTGGTCGGTGGATGGGCGGCGAAGGAGCTGGCTCGTCGCGCCCTGACCGACGCCGGGTTCACCGCCGTCACGGATAAGGCCAAGGTGGTGCAGGGCGTGCAGCCCACACTGTCGGCGCTGGATCGCAAGGGCCGCCGCTGGTGGTTCGAGGTGGTGGGCGGGCGCACCTCCAACCGGCCGGGCGCGCAGCGCGCCGAGCTGTTGTGGCGGGCCATCGCCAAGGGCGCCGTCGTGCACTCGGTCGACCCTGGTGCGCGCTACGGCGTGCTCACCACCGGCCTGCCCGCTGCCGCGTCGGGTGGCGCCGCGCTGAAGGCCGTCACCGGCCCGAAGCAACCGGTCGCGGTGGTGGTCGACCTGCTGGCCGACGACGCGATCGCGGCGTTGAAGGCCGCTGGCCGCTGACGCGCGTCGGCCTCTGGGAAGGAATGGTCCCAGCTCAGCTACTGTGCGGGTATGAGCAGTGCGGAAGGTGCTTCGACCGACGAGCGGTTGTGCCGCCTCTGCGGTACTTCGCTTCGCGACGGCGATGACGTGGTGATGGTCGGTGACCACGGCGTACACGCCGGATGCGCCGAGCCTGCACCTGGCGATGGCGCCGCCCAACGGTTTCTCAAGCGGTCGGGCATTGCCGCAGCATCAGCAATGGGTGGTCGGGTGCAAGGTCCGATCATGCCACCAATCGAGCGCTGAGGCTCGGTGGGGTCGGGGCCCCGCTAGAACACCAGGCGGCTGAGGGTGAAGATCACCAGGCCGGCCAGGCCACCCACCAGCGTGCCGTTGATGCGGATGAACTGGAGGTCGCGCCCGACCTGCAGCTCCAGCCGGTCGGCGGTGGCCTTGCCGTCCCACTTGGCGACGGTGGAGCTGATGATGTCGGCCACCTCGCCGCGGTAGTGGTCCACTACGTAGCCGACGGCGCGCTGCACCCAGTCGTCCATCTTCTGCTGCAGTTCGGCGTCGTCGCGCAACCTCTGCCCAAGGCCCACGAGTGAGCGCTCGATGCGCTGGCGCAGTTCGCTGGTGGGGTCGTCGGTGGCCACGAGCGTGGTGCGCTTCACCTCACCCCACAGCGAATCCAGCCAGGCGCGCACGTCGCGGTGGGCGAGCAATTCGTGCTTCAGCTCCTCGCCCTTGGCCAGCAACACTGGGTCGTTGCGCAGGCGGTCGGTGAACCCCACCACCTGCCGTTCGATGGCCTGGCGCACCTCGTGACGGCTGTCGCCGCCCACATCGTCGAGGAAGCGATGCACCGCCGAGTAGATCTTGTCGAAGATGCGGTTGTCGATCGGCTCGGGCACCCACCACGGCGACTCGCTCTCGAGGCGCGAGCGGAACGTGGTGCGGTTGTCGTCGAGGAAGTGGGCCAGGCCTTCGAGCACGGCGTCGAGCAGCCGCTGGTGGTGGTCGCCCTCCATGGCAACGTCGATCGCCCGCCCGATCAGCGGAGCCACGGGCGTTGCCTCGATCTTGCGCTCGATCATGCCCTGCAACGCGCTGCTGACGTCGCTGTCGTCGAGCACTTCCAGGCTGCCGCGCAGGGTGTCGGCCACGGCCTCGCCGGCGCGCACCGCGTTGGCCGGCTCGCTGAGCCAGGTGCCCAAACGTTGGCCCACATGGGCCTGCGCGAGGCGGTCGTTCACCACCTCGCGGGTGAGGAAGTTCTCCTGCACGAAGTCGCCCAGCGACTCGCCGATCTGGTCCTTGCGGTGGGCGATGATCGCCGTGTGCGGGATCGGCAGCCCCATCGGGTAGCGGAACAGGGCGGTGACCGCGAACCAGTCGGCCAGCGCGCCCACCATCGCCGCCTCGGCGAAGGCGCCCACGTACGCCAGCCACGAGTGGTGCGGCTCTTGCCATCGGGCCAGCAGGAACACGACCGTCACGAACCCCAGCAGCGCCAGCGCGAGGCGCTTCATCCGCTGCATCGCCGCCTTCCGGTCGCGATCGTTCGCCGACAAGATCTGCATGGGGTGACGCTAGTGGTGCGTGACGTACAACCCGGGCTTGCCGGCCGCGAAGTGGGCCGCGACACCCACCAGCACCGCAGGTAGCAGCGAGTTCCAGCCGAACTGCTCCACGGTGAGCACCAGCCCGGTGAGCGCCACGCCGGCGGCGGAGGAGAACGCGGCCACCGAGCCGGTGGTGGCCAGCAGCGGGCCGCTCACGTGCAGGCCGGGCGCCAGCGCTCCACCGAGCGTGCCGCCGATCACGAACAGCGGCAGCACCTCGCCGCCCACGAACCCGGTGCCGAGCGCGATCACCGTGAACACCAGCTTCAGCAGCGGGTCGTACCAATCGATGTGCGCGTCCGCGAAGGCATCCGCGAGCAGCGGCGTGGACAGGCCCAGGTAGTCGCGGCCCACCAGCACGGCCAGCCCGATCGTGGCCGCGGCGCCGATGATCGGCCGGGCGGGCGGCCACTTCACCCAGTGGCCCAGCTTCGCCTTCACCCGGTGCAACGAGCCCACGAACACGCGGGCCACCAACCCGAACGAGACGCCCGCGAGCAGCAGCTTGCACGGCAGGCCGATCGTCCAGTTCGGCGCGGGCAGGTGGGGGCGAACGCCCATGTCGTAGCCCAGCAGATCGACCACCCACGCGGCCACGAATGCCGACACCGCCGCCGGGGCGAGCGCCCGCAATCGGTGCTTGGGGGTCATCTGCAGGGTGAACGCGATGCCGGTGAACGGCACGCCGAACACGCCGCCCCAGCCACCGGCGAGCGAGGCGGCGATCAGCGTGCGCCGCTCGGCATCGGACAGCCCGCCCAGCCGAGCGGCGGTGTCGGTGACCGACCCGGCCATCTGCAGCGCCGCGCCCTCACGGCCCACGCTGGCGCCGGCGAGGTGACCGGCCACCGAACCGCCCCAGATCAGCGGCGCCATGCGGGCCGGCACGCCGTGGGTGAAGATGTGCCCCTGCTCGATCACGTAGGGCGTGCCACCCTTCGCGTGGCCACCCCAGTAGAAGTACACCGCGCCCACCACCAGGCCCACCACGGGCAGCAGCCACAGCAGCCAGCCGTGGGCCACGCGGGTGCGGGTGGCCCAGTCGAGCCCCTTCAAGAAGCTGTACGAGATGAGGCCGGTGAGCGCCCCGCCGATGGCCGCGAACAACAGGACGCGGAGGCGGGCAAGCACACCGGAAGGCTAGCCAGACACCTCACACCCCGTCCGTAGGATGGGGGAACCATGGCGACCGGCCCCGACCAACCTGGCTTCTTCGATGTCGATCCGCTCGACCTGGCATCGCTGAACCCCGACCAGCTCGACGCGGTGGTGCACCGCGGTGGGCCGCTGCTGGTGGTGGCCGGTGCGGGTTCGGGCAAGACCCGTGTGCTCACCCACCGCATCGCCCACCTCGTGCACGAGGGCGCGCCACCGTCGTCGATCCTCGCGATCACCTTCACCAACAAGGCCGCCGACGAGATGAAGCACCGTGTGGCTGCGCTCGTGGGCCCGGTCGTGAAGGCGATGTGGGTGTGCACGTTCCACTCCGCCTGTGTGCGCATCCTTCGCGCCAACGCCGAGGTGTTGGGCTACCCGCGCAACTTCAGCATCTACGACCAGGCCGACGCGCAGCGCCTGTGCGGCTACGTGATCCGCGACCTGGGCCTCGATGCCAAGCGCTTCCCGCCCAGGGCGGTGCACGGCCAGATCAGCCTGTGGAAGAACGAGCTGATCACGCCCGACCAGGCCAAGGCCGGCGCCGACAACCCGTTCACGCGCAAGCACGCCGAGGTCTACGCCGACTACCAGGCCCGCCTGCAGAAGGCCGGCGCGATGGATTTCGACGACCTGCTGATGAAGACGGTGCAGCTGTTCCGCGAGCACGGTGAGGTGCTGGCCCACTACCAACAGCGCTTCAAGCACGTGCTGATCGACGAGTACCAAGACACCAACACCGCCCAGAACGAGCTCGCCCTCGCGCTGTCGCACGGCCACCAGCAGATCACGATCGTCGGCGACGGCGACCAGTGTCTGCCTCCGGGCACGATGATCACCACGCCGAACGGTGAGGTGCCCATCGAGTCGATCGTGGTGGGTGATGACGTGCTGGGCACTGGCGGCCGCGCGCACACCGAGGTCGGATCCGTCCGCCATGTTCAAGAGGGCCGGTACAAGGGGCCGGTCGTCATGGTCACTGCGGGCAATGTCACAGTCACCGGTACGCCGCACCACGTGGTGCCTGCTCGTTTCGACGTGCCCGCCGGCAAGCATCTTGTGTACTTGATGCACCGTGCCGACCGCGGGTACCGGATCGGCCGCACCAAGAGCGTGCGCACCAACAGTCGTGGTGAGACCGACCCGGGGTTTCGCGTGCGGGCCGTGCAGGAGCACGCCGACGCGCTGTGGGTGTTGAAGGTGTGCGACTCGCTCCCGGAAGCGGCGTTCTACGAATCGCGCTTCGCCGCCGACTACGGGTTGCCGACGGCCTGTTTCCATTCGCAGGGCCGCGAGTTGGCGATGGACGACGAATGGCTGGCAAAGCTCTATGCCGGACTCGACACCGAGATGCGGGCGAAGATCCTCATGGACGAACTGCTGGTGCACCCGGACTTCCCGCATCACCGCCCTCAGAACGGCAAGCTGCGTAACACCCTCAACCTGGTGATGTTCTCTGACCGGCGAACGCGCATCGGGCACCACCGGGTGCAGTGGAGCTCCAGCAACCAGCAGGTCATCGATCGACTGGAAGCGGCGGGGCTGAAGCTGCGGGCGGGTAAAGCGGGAAAGCGCTTCGAGACATCCTTCAAGAGCTATGCGCAGGCGCTAAAGGCGGCCCACGACGTAGCGCAACTGGGCGGGATGCATCTCAAGCGCCGAGCGATGATCGACGGTCTCACCTACGACGCGACCCCCCTGGCCCATCTCCACCCAGGGATGACGATCCTCGTGCTGCACGACGGGCAGTTCGTGCCGCGCGCGGTCGACTCGGTGACGGTCGAGCAGTACGACGGGCCGGTCTACGACCTTGAGGTCGACCCCACCCACCACTATGTCGCCAATGGAATGCTGGTGCACAACAGCGTCTATGGCTGGCGCGGCGCCGACGTGCGCAACATCTTGCTGTTCGAGGAGGCGTTCGACGACGTCACCACGATCGTGCTCGACCAGAACTACCGCAGCACGCAAACCATCCTCGATGCGGCCAACGCGGTGATCAAGAACAACCCCGACCGCAAGGAGAAGCACCTCTGGAGCGAGAAGGGCGGCGGCGACCGCATCGTGCGCTTCCACGCCGAGGACGAGGGCGACGAGGCGATGTTCGTGGCCCGCAGCATCCAGAACCTGCACCGCGACTCGCACGTGATGTGGAAGGAGATGGCCGCGTTCTACCGCACCAACGCGCAGAGCCGGGTGCTGGAAGAAGCGTTCATGCGCATGGGCGTGCCCTACAAGGTGGTGGGCGGCACCCGCTTCTACGACCGGCGCGAGGTGAAGGATGCGATGGCCTACCTGCGGGCGGTGGTGAACCCGGCCGACGAGGTGAGCGTGAAGCGGGTGCTCAACGTGCCCAAGCGCGGCGTGGGCGACGGCAGCGTGACCAAGATCGATGCGCTGGCCAACGCGCTGGGCATCACGTTCACCGAGGCGATGCGCCAGTCGCAAGAGGCGGGCCTCACCGGCAACGCGGCTCGCGGGGTGGAGAGCTTCGTGCGCCTGCTCGACGAGGTGTCGGCGCTGCTGGCCGACGAGGGCACCGGCCCGGGCGACGTGCTGCAGGCGGTGATGGACGGCAGTGGGTACCTGGCCGAGCTGGAGGCCGAGGAGTCGGTGGAGGCCGCCGGCCGAGTGGAGAACATCGGCGAGTTGATCGGCTCAGCTCGCGAATTCACGCGTATCGACGAGTTCCTCGAGCAGGTGGCGCTGGTGGCCGACACCGACGAGATCGACGACGACGACCGTGTGGTGCTGATGACGCTGCACAGCGCGAAGGGCCTGGAGTACCCGGTGGTGTTCCTGGTGGGTATGGAGGAGGGGCTGTTCCCCAACAGTCGTTCGCTCACCGAGCCCACGCAGATGGAGGAGGAACGGCGGCTGGCGTACGTGGGCATCACCCGCGCCCAGCAGAAGCTGTTCGTCAGCCATGCCTGGAGCCGCCAATTGTTCGGCACCACCAACTACGCCCCGCCGTCGCGCTTCCTCGACGAGATTCCCCCCGACCTGATCGAGAACACGGGCGCGGTGGGCGGCCGCTCTGGCGGCCGCGCCAGCTATCGCTCGCGCGATTCGTGGTCGTCGGGCTCGCCGCCGCCGTACCGTCGCAGCGAGGGGCCGGCCCCGCAACGCAACGCCGAGCGCAGCGGCCGGGCCGTCAGCAGCTTCGACCCCGACGACGACATCGGCAGTGACTACCACCGCGAGCGGGTGGTGGATGCGGCGCTGGCCGCCGGTCGTCGCCCAGCCGGGCCGTCGAACAGCCAGGAGCTGGGCCTTCGCGTGGGCGACGACGTCGAACACCCGTCGTTCGGCGAGGGTGTGATCCTCGAGATCCGCGGCCAGGGCGACAGGGCTGAGGCCACGATCCGCTTCCGCGAGGCAGGCACGAAGCACTTGTCGCTGGCCTGGGCGCCGCTGAAGAAGATCTGAGCCCGCTTCCAGCCGCCACTGAGCAGCTGATTGAATGCTCCCGATGCCGTTCGCGCTGCGCCACCACGATCCCGCCACGCAACAGCGGCGTCGACGCCTCAGCTACACCTGGGCGGGCATCGTCGTGGTGTGGTCGTTCATCCGCACGGTGATCGTGTGGGCGGCGGTGGGCGACTACGGCCTCAACCCGTGGATCTACCTCAGCCTCGATCTCGCTGCGGCCATCATCGACGCCCTCAGCACGCCGCGCATGGTGCTCAACTTCATCGACGACCACATGCGCCAGGCGATCAAGTGGGCGCTGATCTCGCTCGTGGTGTTCATCATCCCCGACCTGTACATCTTCCTCGGCACCCGCACGCTGCCCAGGCGGATCATCGTGGTGATCTGCGCGATCATCGGGCTGACCCTCGTGGTGGGTGTGTTGGGAGTGTGGCGCAAGATCAAGAAGGGCCGTGCGATGCGGGCCGCTGGGCTCGACCTGGAGTGCGGAACTTCGAACTGACCAGCTCGCGCGTGTTTGAATGGTGCCCATGAAGGCCGTCATCCTGTTCGAGAGTCTCACCGGCAACACCCGCAAGGCCGCCGAGCTGATCGCCACCAACCTGCAGCAGGAGGGCTGGGGCATCACCGGTGTGTGCCCCGTGCGCCGCCCCGAGATGGCTGCCATCCAAGACGCCGACCTGGTGGTAGTGGGCACGTGGGTGCACGGCCTGTTCGTGGTGGGTCAGCAGCCGTGGGGCCTTGGCGCCATCGGCCACCTGCCGGCGATCAAGGGCAAGCTGGCCGCCACGTACTGCACGTTCGCGCTCAACCCGGGCAAGACCCTCGATCGCCTCGACACTGCGGTCGCCGGCCTCGGTGCCACCGTGATCGGTGGCCTCGCGCTGAACCGCATGAAGCTGTACGACCACGCCGAGGAGTTCGCCGCCCGCCTTACGGCGAACGTTCCCGCGCAGGTCTGATCAGCTGGGGTCGTTGACGCGACCCATGAACACGATCGTGCCGGTGGTGACCTCGCGAAGCCAGAACGTGAACGGCCGGTCGATGGTGAGCACGATCGGCTCGTCGGCCGGCGCCGAGGTTTCGACCATGATCACCGCGGTGGCAGCTGCCGCCTCGGTGCCTTCTTCGTCGACGGTGATGTTGGCCTGATGGATCACTGCGCCGATGGCGAGCGCCTCGGCTTGCGTGATACCGCTGAAGTCGGCTGCGTCGGTGAAGGCCAGTTTCATGCCCATGTCGGTGAGCACCTGCACCAGGTCGGTGGAGGTTTCGAGATCGAACCGCGGCAGGCCGAGTTCGACCTGCCGGTTCGTGAGGGCGGGGAACAGCTCATCGCCGATGGGGAGCACGCTGTCCGCGGCGGTGCCCATGGCCACGGTGAAGGCCAGCTCGTTGAACACGTAGGGAATGTCGATCGCTTGCCAGCCGTCGCCCTCCGCGTACCCGAACTCGCCGCTGCGGTGCATCATCTGCACGCTGATCTCGCCCGTGGGGGCGGCGAAGGGCTCGGCCGCGGTGTCAGCCTTCGGGAACACCGTGTCCCAGTTGGCCTTCAGGTAGATCGCGTTCACCAGCGTGAGCCGTGAGTCGGTGGTGATGGTTCCTTCGGCCAGCAGCTGCGGGATGCGGTCGTTCGTCTGCGTGGCCACCCACTCGTTGATCGCTCCGCGAGCGGCCTCGGGGTCGGCGCGATAGTCCACCAGTTCGAGCCCCGCGTCGTATTCGCCGGACAGGATCTCCATGAACGCCTGCTCGAAACCGAGCCCGCTCTGGCCCCACAGCGAGTTGGCGACGCTGAGCTGCACCTCGCTGGTGCCGTCGCCGCCGTCGACGCTGTTGTCGCGCGTGCGGTTCACCGACTCGAGTCGGGTGGCCACGCCGTTCATCGAGCGGTCGATCGAGCCGTCGTCGACGATGTGCAGCACCGCGTTCATCTCGTCGACCGTGGGGCCGCGGGCACCCACCGCCGCCATGGTGAGCGCGATGGCAATGCTGGCGGGCGAGAACACGAGGTTCGCCGCCGGGTCGGCCGCCACCAACTGGTCGTACAGGTCCTGGGCGAACTCGTTGATCGCCGCCGACGCCTGGATCGCGTCGTCGGGGCCGGCGGTGGCGCGCAGCGCGTTGCCGCGCACCGTGGAGCGACCGGGCACGGTGGGTGAGCCGTTGCCGGTGCCGTCGCCGCAGGCCTGCAGGAACTGGGCGACGGCGGGGAGTGCGAGGAGCGAGAGGAAGGTGCGGCGTTGCATGTCGATTCGACGGCGCACGGATGCCCGCCGGTTCCTAACTGGTGGAAGTGGTGCTGGCGGGTGTGGCACGCAGCGACAGGGTGAGCAACCCGTCGCCGCCCACGATCGGGCTGACGCCACGCGGTGGCTCGGCGAGATCGGCCACCTCCAGCGTGCGGCCCTCGCAGTCGGTGAACTGACGGCTGTTGCGCACCTGGGTGATCGCGCAGGTGGCGTCGCGGTCGGCGGGGTGGGCCAGGTAGATCGCCCACCCCTGCTCGGGGTCGGCGCCGGTGTGATCGAGCACGATGTGCCGGTCGTCGCCCACGAGGTCGGGGAGGATGATCGGGCCACCATCGGCGATCGTCGCGGCGATCGGCTCGACGCGGCCCATCTCCTGGTACGTCGGAGCGAGGATCTCGGTGGTGTCGTCGCTGTTGTTCGAGATGACTGCGGCCACGCCCCACAGCAGCAGGAACACCACCGCGAAGAAGCCGATGCCGGCGGCCACGGGCACGACGGCGCGGGCGAGGGTGGACTGGAGCTGCGGGCGGCGCATCGGCACACAGTCTGCCGTGCGGGGGCAGTTGGCCGACACGGAATTGAGCAGAAACCCGCTTGGGCCGTAGGGTTACCCACTTGTGAAGCGCACATATCGCGTCGTCGTGGCGAAACCAGGTCTGGATGGCCACGACCGTGGCGCCAAGACCATTACCCGGGCACTTCGTGACCACGGTTTCGAGGTGATCTACACGGGCCTGCACCAGACCCCCGAGCAGATCGCCGAAACCGCGTTGCAAGAAGACGTCGACGCGGTCGGCCTGTCGCTGCTCAGTGGGGCGCACCTCACGTTGTTCCCCCGGGTGATGGACGAGCTGCGTGCTCGCGGCCTGGGCGATGCGCTCGTGTTCGGTGGTGGCGTGATCTCCGATGCCGATGCCCGCGTGCTGAAGCAGCAGGGCGTCGCCGAGGTGTTCGGCCCCGGAAGTTCGTTGAAGGCCATCAGCCAGTGGCTGGAGGCCCAGTTGGATCAGAGAGAGGACTAGTCAGTGGACCTGTTCGAGTATCAGGGCAAGCAGTACTTCGCCCGTTTCGACATTCCCGTGTCGCCCGGCGACGTGGCCTACACGGTGGATGAGGCAGTGGCCGCGGCCGAGGCTGCCGGTTACCCCGTCGTCGTCAAGGCCCAGGTGCAGGTCGGTGGCCGTGGCAAGGCCGGCGGCATCAAGCTGGCCGACAACGCCGACGAAGTGCGCCTGCACGCCGGGAACATCATCGGCATGGACATCAAGGGCCACCTCGTGAAGCGAGTGTGGGTCGAGCACGCCAGCGACATCGAGAAGGAGTACTACGCCTCGTACTCGCTCGATCGTGGCGCCAAGAAGCACCTCCTCATGCTCAGCGCCGAGGGCGGCGTGGAGATCGAGGCCGTTGCCGAGAGCAACCCCGACGCGATCGTGCTGCTGCACATCGACCCGGTGGATGGCATCTCGCTGGCCACTGCCCGCGATGCGGCCGTGCGCGCCAAGATCGACGCCGAGGCGGTCGACGGTGTGGCCGAGATGCTCGTGAAGCTGTACCGCTGCTTCACCGAGGGCGACTGCGACCTGGCCGAGATCAACCCGCTCATCCTCCGTCCCGACGGTGGTGTGCACGCGCTCGACGCGAAGGTCAGCCTCGACAACAACGCCGGCTTCCGCCACCCCGAGTGGGACGAATTCCGGGCCACCGAGGAACTCGACGAGCGTGAGCAGTTGGCTCGTACGCACGACCTGCAGTACATCGGTCTGGAAGGCAGCGTGGGCATCATCGCCAACGGCGCCGGCCTGGCGATGAGCACGCTCGACGTCGTCAACCAGGTGGGTGGCGCAGCCTCCAACTTCCTCGACATCGGTGGCGGCGCGAACGCCGACATGATGACCGCGGCCTTGGAAGTGATCAACTCCGACCAGAGCGTGAAGAGCATCTTCATCAATATCTTCGGTGGCATCACCCGCGGCGAGGAAGTCGCCAAGGGCATCGTCGAGGCCCTGCGCCGCGTCGAGTTGCGTGCCCCGATCGTGATCCGCCTCGATGGCACCAACGCCGAAGAGGGCCGCTCGATCCTGGCCAACGCCGGCATCCCGGAGAGCAAGCTGACCTCCAAGCCCACCATGCTCGAAGCGGCCCGCGCTGCGGTCGCCCTCGCGAACGGAACGAACTGACATGGCAATCTTCGTCAACGCCGACACCAAGGTCATCGTCCAGGGGCTCACCGGTGGTCAAGGCAAGTACCACGGCCTGCGCAACCAGGCGTACGGCACCCAGGTCGTCGGCGGCGTCACGCCCGGCAAGGGTGGCACCGACGTCGCCATTCCCGAGGGTGGCAGCATTCCGGTGTTCAACTCGGTCGCCGAGGCCGTTGCCGCCACCGGCGCCACCGCCTCGTTCATCGCCGTCCCGCCGAAGGCCGCCAGCGCGGCGATCCTCGAGGCAGCGGCCGCGGGCATCGCGTTCATCGTGTGCATCACCGAGGGCATCCCGGCGCAGGACGAGGCGAAGGTGTTCAACACCCTGCTGCGCGACTACCCCAACACCCGCCTGCTCGGCCCCAACTGCCCGGGGATCATCAGCCCCGGCAAGTGCAACATCGGCATCACCGCCGGCGAGATCGCCCAGCTGCCCACCGCCAGTGGCCCCAACGTGGGCATCGTCAGCCGCTCGGGCACGCTCACCTACCAGGCGTTGTACGAGCTGAAGCAGCGCGGCATCGGCGTGTCCACCTGCGTGGGCATCGGTGGCGACCCGGTTCCGGGCACGAACTTCATCGACTGCCTGAAGGAGTTCCAGGCCGACCCCGAGACGCACGCGATCATCATGATCGGCGAGATCGGTGGTTCGGCGGAGGAAGAGGCGGCGGAGTTCATCAAGGCCAACGTCACCAAGCCGATGAGCGCCTACATCGCCGGCGTCACCGCTCCCGAGGGCAAGAAGATGGGCCATGCCGGCGCCATCACCTCGGGCGGCAAGGGCACGGCCCAGGGCAAGATGGACGCGCTGCGCGCCGCCGGTGTGAAGGTGGGCCTCAACCCCACCGAAGCCGGCGACCTGATGGCCGAAATCGTCAAGAGCCTCTGACGCTTCCACCGGGTACGGTTCGGCACATGCCGATCGAACCCGATGACAAGAACTGGACCTGGGTGCTGGAACGCACCTGCACCGACTGCGGGTTCGACGCTGCTCACTTCCCGGCCACCGACGTGGCCCGGGCGACCGAGGCGTTGGGCCCGCAGTGGCGCGCGCTGTTGGCCGACCCGCGGGCACGCACCCGGCCCAACGACCACACTTGGTCGGCCGTGGAGTACGCGTGCCACGTGCGTGACGTGTGCCGCCTGTATCTCGTGCGGCTGGATCTGATGCTGGCGCAGACGGCACCACAGTTCGAGAACTGGGACCAGGACCTCACCGCTGTCGCCGAGCGCTACGACCTGCAGGACCCGGCCGAGGTGGCCGCCGAGCTGGCCGGCGCGGCCGACATGCTGTCCGCCCGCTTCGCCACCGTCGCCGCCGGCCAGTGGGCCCGCACCGGCACCCGCAGCGACGGCGCGACGTTCACGATCGACACGTTCGCCCGCTACTTCCTGCACGACCCTGTCCACCACGTGTGGGACGTGCAGCAGGGCTACGCCGCGATCGGCTGAGGTGCGGGCGGCCGGCCAGCTGGCGGCTTCCCGGGATGTGTGCGCCGGGTTCACCTCTTTCGGACGCGCACTGGCGGCGACGCGCCTGAGCACCCGCGGCGTCCGAAAGAGGTGATTCCGGTGGGCTGCTGGCTGGTGATCGGCTCGTGTCGGCAGGCGCTGGAGCGACGACGCACTCAGGGGCGGCGGCCGTACCAGGCCACCAGGCGGTCGATCGCCGGGGCGTCGTCGGTGGCCGCGACCGGGTTGCGGAACGGCGGGAAGGTGGGGCCGAACAGCTCGGGCGGCATGAACGCGCGCATCGCCTCGAACCCTGCTTCGCGGTCGCCCGGCTGCAACGCCTGCAGAGCTGCCGTGAGTGCGACCTGCACGACGTCGTCGCGCCATGCCACGGTCTGGCCGGTCGCCCGGGCCAGGTCCCAGGTGTGCACGGTGAGCTCCGCGGTGTACATCGCCATCATCGCTGCGCCGGGCGCAGTGACCCACGGCAGCACCATCTCGGCCGAGAGGCGGGCGGGATCGGTCCAGGCCGTCTGCACGCGGTGGGCGCGAGCCATCCACTCCGAATGCCATGCATCGGCAGCGATGCCGGTGTGCGCGGGCGGCAGGGCCATCGGGTCGCCGCCCTCGCCGAGCAAGGCGACGCGGTCGAGCACGACCAGCAGATGGCCGAGCAGGGTCTGCACGTCGTAGTCGGGGCACGGTGTGGTCAGCGCCAACTGATCCGGGGTCACGGCGGCGATGGCCGCGCCGGCAGTGGCGACGGCGCCGGCGAAGAATGAACGAGGGTCGGTGGGGCTGAGCGTGTTGGTCATGCCACCAGCGTCCGCCTTAAAGTGGCCACCCTCTGGCCATGTTCGTGCGACAATCGCGGCATGCGCGCCGACCGCCTCGTGGCCGTCCTCCTCCTGTTGCAGCAGCGCCAGCAGGTCACCGCCGCGGAGGTGGCGGCCGAGCTGGAGATCTCGCCGCGCACGGCCCGCCGCGATCTCGAGGCGCTGGGGCTGGCCGGGCTGCCCGTGTACTCGTTGCCCGGCCGCAACGGTGGGTGGCGGCTGGCCGGCGGCGGGCGCACGGACCTCAGCGGATTGAAGGCGGCCGAGGCCCAGGCCCTGTTCGCCGTCGCGGGGCCATCGGCCGCGGCGACCCCCGAGCTGAAAGCCGCGCTGCGCAAACTGGTGCGGGCGCTGCCCGAGCAGTTCCGCACGGCGGCCGAGCGGGCGGGCGAGGCGGTGGTCATCGACCAGCGGGCATGGGGCCAGCGCGGCACCAGCCGTCGCGACCCCGACCTGCTGGACCGCGTGCGCGACGCCGTGGTGCACGCCAGCCAACTGCAGATGGCGTACACAGCGCGCACCGGCGACGTGACCGAGCGCCTGGTCGAGCCGTTGGGCCTGGCCGCGAAGGCGGGCACGTGGTACCTGATCGCCGACACCGAGGCCGGGTTGCGCACGTTCCGCGTCGACCGCATTGATGCGATCGTTCAGACGGGTCGGGAGGCGAGGCGACCGAGCGGGTTCGACCTCGCCCAGGCGTGGGCGCTGATCGCCGATCGCGTGGAGGAGCTACGGACACCCGCGGTGGCTCACACCCTCGTGCACCCCGACACGCTGCGCTTCCTCACGTTCCGGCTGGGCGAACGGGTGCGGATCGGTGCGGCGCTGCCCGACGGGCGCGTGGAGGTCGAGATCCGCGGGCACCACGTGCGCGAACTGGCGGGCGAACTCGCTGGGTTCGGCGCGACGATCGAGGTGCTGGAACCGGCGGAGCTCCGCAGCGAGCTGGCCCGTATCGGGCGCGACCTGGCCGACCTCTACGGCAGTTGACCCACGTGGGCGAGCGCGAGGCGGATCAGGCGGTCGTGGCCGCCGGTCATCTCGCGGCGCACCTGTTCGCTGACCGCCTGCTCGGGCGTGTACCAGGCCAGGTCGAGCGCCTCCTGCGTGGGTGTGCAGTCTCCGGCCACCGGCACCACGAAGGCCAGGCTGACGGCGTGGTGGCGCGGGTCGTGAAAGCCGCTGACATCGGGGTCGGGGAAGTACTCGACCACGGTGAACGGCGCCACCTCGGCGGGAATGCGGGGGAGGGCCACCGGGCCGAGATCCTTCTCCAGGTGGCGCATCAGCGCATCGCGGATGCGCTCGCCGTACAGCACTCGGCCGCTCACCACCATCCGGCTGATGGTGCCGTCGGCGGCCTGGCGCAGCAGCATGCCCACCTTGGTGACCCGGCCGGCCTCGTCGACGCGCACGGGAACGGCGTCGACATACACGAGGGGGACGTTGGCCCGGATGTTCTCCAGCTCGTCGCGGGAGAGCCAGCCGGTCTTGGTGTCGAGTTGGTCGCTCATGGTCTCTCAGGGGGTGTGTGGGTGTGAGCGCTACAGGCGCTGTGCAGGCTGCAGCGCTTCGGCTGCTTCATTGAAGCCGCACGGCCGCGGTGCCTCGCTCGGGGGCAGAAGGATCTGGCCGGCGCCGAACACGTTGTCGGGGCCGGCAATGCCGAGGTCGACCGTGTACAGGCGAACCAGCGCGGGAAGGGTGGCGGGTACCGCCGAGCCGGCACCCAGGAGAATGGCGGCGAACCCGGCAGCGGTGGGTGAGGCGGCCGAGGTGCCGAAGAAGCCAGCGAGGTAGATCGTGCTGGTGAGCCCGGATGGGGCGGTGATGTCGGGCTTGACCCGCCCGTCGGTGGTGGGGCCCTGCGAGGAGTAGTCGGCAATGCTGACGCAGGCCGCGTGTTCGACGGCGCCGACGGCCAACAGCGACGGGTTGGCCGAGTCGACCACCGGCTTCGCCGCGCTACCGGCCTTGCTGGAGTAGCCCAGCTCGGTGAGGCCGTACGCGAGCGCCACTTCCATCGTGTCGTCGGTGGCGCTGACGCTGTTGTCGCGGCGGATACGCATGAACACCACGCCGCCGTAGTCGCCGTAAGGGTTTCCCGGACTCACGTACAGATCGGCGGCCTCCAGCGGGGGCGCCCCGCCGGGTTGGTCGGCATCGACGATGTTGTCGATGCCGTTTCCGGGATTGCCGTCGAGGTCGATGGCCTCCACGTCGCCGGTGGTGGGGTTCCAGTGGTCGTTCGACAGCTGCGCGGCGACCGAAGCCTTCGGCCGCCAGAACTCCACCGAGTAGTCGGTCTTCTCGTTGTCGGGCAGGCTCCAGTCGTTGGCCCACCGCACGCCGTCGAACACCAGGAAGTCGCCGTCGAGCCGCAGCCAGGTGTCGCCACCGCCGAAGTCGACGTACCCGCCGACCACGAGGTTGTACGGCACGCTGCGCCGCACGTAGGCATCGCGGCCGTCGTTGCCTGCCGAGTTGAACCACGTGATGCCGAGGCTGGCAGCGTGGTCGACGACTGCGTCGAGTGGGCCGGTGCCGTCGCCCGGCCCGTCGTACGGGGCGCCGAGCGAGCGCGTGACGATGGCGACCCCATTGCCGTCGAACCAGTCGATCGCATCTTGCAGGTCGGAGACCGTGGCAACGGTGGCGATGTACAGCTCGGCCCCGGGCGCCATGTCCTTCACGATCTCGGCGACGGCCACGCCGTGCAGGCCTTCAGGAATGCTCGTGATCGCAAGACCGGTGCACAGGCCGAAGGCGGCGGTGTCCTTGCAGAACATGCGGCCGTTGCCGACCGTGGGCTCGATGCCGTGCTCGGCTTCGTCCCACAGTGACATGTCGAAGTAGTCGATGATGCCGATCTTCACGCCGGCACCGGTGTACCCGTTGAGATGCCACTCGTCGGCGTTCGTGATCGCCACCTCGTTGCCGACGGTGGGGCCGGTGCCAATGGTGGCTTCGGTGCGCGAGAGAGTGCTGGGCAGGTGGCTGATCAGCCGTGGCGCTTGCACGAAGTCGGCACCGTTGGATGCCGCCAGTTCGTCGACCTTGTCGGCGGGCAGCAGGGCCTGCACGATCTCGCCGTCGACCGAGCCGGTGACTTCGCCGCCGAGACGGCGCACGGTGCGGGCGACCGTGGTGTCGTCGTTCGTGATCACCTCGACGGCGACGTCGGCGCTGGGCGCGACTTCGTCGATGGTGGCCTGCAGTTCGGGGTCGGAGATGTCGCGGCTGCTGACGGCCTGGGCACTGGGCAGCGCGGACGCGACGAAGCCGAAGGAAGCAGTGAGGACAACGGCACTCAACGTCGCGCGAATCGTCCGCACTACATGACCTCCTAGGGGTACCGGGTCAGAATAGTGGTTCTGCGACCCGAGGGGTAGCTCGCCTACTTGCGTTTGCGCGGGCGCCGGGGCGGGAACGGGTCGGTGGGCGGTTGCGGCGGCGCGTACACCGAGGTGAGGTGGTCGATCGGGATCTCGATGCCCTCGTCGTCGATGTCGGTGGGCTCGGTGGGGGCGGCCACCACGATCGGGGCTTCCTCCTTCGGCTTGCGACCGAGCGCGATGTCGACTCCGAACATGCCCGCGGCGAGTATCGCACCTGTGGCGCCATGTCGGCGGCGGGCGGTGGCGATCGGATCGGATTCGGCAATGAGCGCGACGTCGTTGTCGGTGGGCGCCTTGCCGCCGTCGTCGTTGGTGTCGTCGTGCACGCGGTGCACGCTAGCGACCGCAGTGCTGGGGTATCGCGCGGGCAGGTACCTGCGGTTGCGTAGTCTGTGCCTCGTGCCTGAAGGGGACATGGTTCATAGGTCCGCCGCAGCGCTGCGGACGGCGCTGGTGGGGCGTGCCCTCACGCGCTTCGACGCACCCGGCCTGTACGGGCCCCGGCCCAGCGCGTCGCGGGTGATCGAACGTGTCGAGTGTCACGGCAAGCACCTCGAGATCGCGTGGGACGACGACCTCGTGTTGCACACTCACTTGCGACTCAGTGGTTCGTGGCATCTCTACCGGATCGGCGAACGGTGGCGCAAACCGACCGAGCAGATGCGCGTCGTCATCGAGGTACCCGACTGGGTGGCCGTGTGCTTCAGTGCGCCGATCGTCGAGACCTATCGCGAGTACGACCGCTTTCGCCACCCAGGGTTCGGTCGCCTCGGCCCCGATCTCTGCACGGCATCCGAGGCCGAGCTGGCCGAGTGCGCCGTGCGGCTCGGCGAGTACCCCGACCAGACGGCCACGATCGCCGAAGCGCTGCTCGATCAGCACGTGGCCTGTGGCGTGGGCAACGTGTTCCGCAGCGAGATCCTGTGGGCGTGCGAGCTCAGCCCGTTCGCCCCGGTCCGGTCGTTGCTGCCCGAAGACTGTGTGCACGTGATCAACGCCGCCAGCCGCATGCTGCGCGAGAACCTGCAGTCGGTGCACCGGGTCACCACCACGGCCGTGCCCGGTGGCCTCGCGGTGTACGGCCGCAATGGCCAGCGGTGTGCTCGCTGCGGCGACACGGTGCAGGTGCGGCGGGTGGGCGAGCATGCCCGCACGATGTACTGGTGCCCCGGCTGCCAATTGCTGCACCAGCCCGACGCGCCCAAGCGAACCGATGCCGACCGCGAGATGGATCCGCACCCCGCCGCGGCGAAGTACCTCGCCGATCTTCCCTGGCGCCGGGCTTCACTCGCCGGCTGAAGTGGCCGGCAGCGAGGCATCGCTCACCAGCCGCAGCATCGTGACCCATCCGTCGCCCAGCTTGGTGCGCGTGTCGTGGGCCGGGTGCACGCCACCGGTGATGGCTTCGTAGATGCCCGTGGCCAGCGCGATGGCCACCACGTCGCCCACGCCCACCGCACGGGCGACTGCTGCCTCGGCGGCCAACTCGGCATGCGCCGGGTCGCCCAACTGGGCGGTTGCGCCGGCGGCCGCCACGTACGCGAACACCTGGTCGAGGTAGGTGCACCCGTGCGCGTTGGTGACCGCTTCGGCGTGTTCGAGGGCCAGTTTCGGCTGACGTGACGCGGCGTACACGAATGCCGCCACGGCGTGGGTGAAGGGATGGTCGCGCCCCGTGAGGGGAACCGACTCGATCGTGGTGAGCGCGTCGTCGATGCGGTCCAGCTGGGCATAGGCCAGCGCCAACACCACCAGCGGCTCGGACGCCTGGCCGCCAAGCTTCGTCAACTCGGCGATCGCGCGCTCGGCCATCGCCGCCGCGGCTTGGCCGTTGCCGCGGTGCATGGCTGCGCCGGCCACCGCCATCAGCGGGTACGGCCCGTTCTGGCCGGTGTCGGCCATCGACAGCAGCTCCTCGCCGGTGCGGATCGCGGCACTGTCGCGCCCGGTGGCCACTTGGGCGCGCAGCAGCGGCGCCAGTGCCTGCACCGTGCCGAAGCGGTCGCTGAGCTTCTTGAACCGGGTGCGCGCCTTCTCCGCCAGTTCGAGCGCCGACTCGAGCTTGCCCTGCCACAGGCGCAGGTCGGCGAGCAGTGTGTCCATCATCCCGCAGGCCCAGTCGTCGCCGCGCTGCTGTGCCTCTTGCCCCACCAGTTCGGCCAGCCGTTCGGCCTCCTCGAAGTTGCGTTCGAAGAACTCCACGAACGCCAGCAGGCCCAACGCCCAGCCCACGCCGTTGCGATCGCCGAGCCGCTCGTGGGTCTCGGCCGCGTGCGTCAGCCGCTCGCGGGCCACGGTGAGGTCGCCCGAGAGGAATGCGATCCAGGCGCGGTGCTGCTCGATGTAGGCGAGCCCGCGCTCGTCGGCCAGTTCCTGGTACAGCCCGTCGGCCTCGCCGAAGAACCACTCGGCGTCGGTGAGTGAGCCGCCGAACATCTCGATGAAGCCGCGCACGCGCAGGGCCTGCGCGAGCAGATCGAGGTGCTCGGTGTCGCGCAGCAGGTCGACGGCTTGGCCGAGCTCGCGACGGGCGTCGTCCATGCGGCCGGCGACCTGGCTGAGCGAACCGCGCAGGCGGAAGGCTTGCGCCTCCAGCGTGTTGTCCTCCAGCTCGAGCGCGATGTCCTGCAGCGCATCGATGTCGGTCGCGGCGGCGTTGAAGTTGCGCTTCTCGGTGAAGGCCGTGGCCCGCACGAGGTGGAGGTGAGCGACCAGCTGCGGGGTGGCATTCTTCACGTCGGCCAGGTCGAGCGCGCGGGTGGAGTGGCGCACGGCCATCCGCAGGCTGCCCGAGTCGAGCGCGCGATCGGCGGCGGCCGACAGCAGGTCGATGGCCTTCGTGCCGATGTCGGCGGCCACCCCATCCACCGAGCCGAGTTCTTGCACGAGCTCGGCGGCGGACGCGGCGTGATGGGCGCGATCGTCGATCTGGCCGCTGGACGTCGCCAGTGCCTTGGCCACGCCGGCGTGGCGTTGGGCGCGGGCGGCCTTGGTGAGGGTCTGGTAGGCGGCATCGCGAACGGATTCGCTGCGGAACTCCCACCGTTTGCCGCGCACGTCGAGCAGGCCCAGCTCGTCGAGGCCCTCCAGATCGGTGAGGCGGAACTGCTGCGTCAGCTCTTCGCTGAACTTCTCGAGCGCCATGATGGTGCCGGAGGTGCCGAGGACGGCTGCGTTCTCGAGCATCTGGCGCTGCATGGGAGCCAGCTGGTCGAGGCGGGCCGCGATGAGGCTGCGCAACGAGTCGGGCAGATCGCCCTGGTTGCCCCCCGCCTCGCGCAACGCCACCAGCTCGTGCACGAACAACGGGTTGCCGCCGCTGCGTTCGAAGAGGGCCGACAACAGTTGCTCGTCGGGCGTCTCGGCCAGCAGGCAGGTGGCGATCTCGTCGGTGTCGGCGCGGGTGAGCGGCTGCAGCGTCAGCGAGATCGTGGTGGTGCGGTCGTTGTGCGGCGGCCACACCACGTCGGTGCCAGGTCGCATCGCGGTGATCAGCAGCAGCGCGTGGCGGCCGACGGAGGAGACGAGGTGCTCGAGCAGATCGAGCAACAACGGGTCGGCCCAGTGCAGGTCGTCGACGCTGAGTACCATCATCGAGCGCTCGGAGCGGGCTTCGAACACCTTGGCGACGGTGCGGTGGATCGTGGCGCGGGCGTTCACCGCGTCGAGCTTGTCGACGGTGGACGGATAGCCCATGAGGTGCATGAACACCTCCACCAGTTTCGCCGACTCGGCGTCGCTGACCTCGGGGAACATGCGGTGGGCGCGCTCGATGCCGGCGGCACGCACCGCATCGAGCGACAGTGAGAGGTCGATGTCGAGGTACGTGGACAGTCCGGTGGCGATCGGCCACCAGACGTTCGACTCGCCGTAGGGCACGCAGGCGCCCTCCAGCAGGAACATGTCGCCCTGGTCGCGGATGTGGGCGATCACCTCGTCGACGAGGCGGCTCTTGCCGACGCCGTTCTCGCCGTTCACGTGCAACACCGCGCCGCGGCCATTGCGCGTCACGAGGTCGAACGTGGCGCGGGCGAGATCCATCTCTGCATGGCGACCGACGATCGGCACGTCGCGCCGCCGCTTACGGGCCGCGCCCGGGGGCGCGGTGGGCTCGAGCGCCAACCAGGCGGTGAGCGACTGCTCGCGACCACGAGGCTGCAGGTCGCCGGCGTGCTCGTAGATGAACGTGTGCGAGGTGAGGCCGTGCGTGGTTTCGCCCACGAGCACGCCGCCGGGCGGCGCGGCGGCCTGCAGGCGCGAGGCGGTGTTCACGACGTCGCCCATCGCGGTGTAGTCGGTGCCGGCCAGCGTGCCCACCAGCACCTCGCCGGTGTTGATGCCCACGCGCATGCGGATGTCGTCGCTGCCCTCGAGCCGGCTCGTCTCCTCGAAGTGGGCGACCGTCTCTTGCATGCGCAGCGCGGCCCGCACGGCGCGTTCTGGGTCGTCCTCGTGGGCGACGGGGGCGCCGAACAGCACCAGCATCCCGTCGCCGAGGATCTTGTCGACGCGGCCGCCGAACTCGGTGACGACATCGACGAGCCGTTCGAAGCAGGTGTCGATCAGGCGCTTCACCTGCTCGGGGTCCATCTTCTCGGCGAGGCCGGTGAAGCCCACCAGATCGGCGAACAGCACCGTGACGATGCGCCGTTCCTCGGGCTGCGCGAGCGCGACGGGATGACCGCACGACGGGCAGAAACGCGCGCCGGCCGGGACATCCGAGCCGCAGGAAGTGCAATGCATCACCCCGCGAGCGTAGGCCACATCCACCGTGGGGAGGACCCGGGAATCTGCGGCGAGCGTTAGCGTGACCCCCGATGACCAGGTTCCATCCCGTGTTGTGGTTGCGCGAGCACCCCTTCGGCGCGGACGCGATCCTCGCGGTGGGTTCGGCGATCGTGGCGGTGGTGTTCCACCTCACGTTGCACATGGACGATGCATCCGAGCCCAGCGCGTGGGGTGTGCTGCTGGCGATCGGGGCCACGTTGCCGCTCGCCTGGCGCCGGCGCTCGCCGGCGATCGTGCTGGTGGTGATCACCTTGTTCCAGATGGCGATGGAGGTGATCAACGCGATCGGCCCCGACTGGATGGGCGTGCTGATCGCCGCCTACACGTTGGGTGCGTACCGCAGCGGCCGCCTGTTGTGGCGCCTCGGCGGGTTCGCCGTGGGCGTCGTGGTCGTGTTCGTGGTGCTGGGTGTGGTGCACGGCGACGCCCCGTGGCAGGCGATCCTGTCGGCGCCGGTGGTGTTCATCGGGGCGATCGTGCTGGGCGACAACGTTCGCCGGCGCCGCGAACGAGCGCTCGAACTCACCGAGCGGGCCGAGCGGGCCGAGCGCGAGCGCACCCTGCTGGCGCAGCAGCAGGTGCTCGACGAGCGGGCACGCATCGCTCGCGAGTTGCACGACGTGGTGGCCCACAGCGTGAGCTTGATGGTGATCCAGACCGCCGCCGCACGTCGGCAGTTGGCCACCGACACCACGAAGGCCGATGCCGCGCTCGAGCTGGTGGAGACAACTGGGCGGGCCGCGATGCAGGAGATGCGGCGGATGCTGGGCGTGCTGCGCGACGACACGTCGCTTCCGGATCTGGCCCCGCAACCCGACCTCAACTCGCTCGACGGGCTGATGTCCACGGTCGCCGACCTGCCCGTGCGGGTGAACCTGCAGGGCGACCTCGGCGATGTGCCCGTCGGTGTGGGCGTGAACGCCTACCGCATCGTGCAGGAGGCGCTCACCAACGTGCGCCGCCACGCCGGGCCGGTGCAGCACGTGGAGGTGTCGGTGGTGCGTGGCGCGGCCGAGTTGACGGTGCAGGTGGAGGACGACGGCCGCGGTGCCGCCGCCGTGCAAGCGGGTGGGTTCGGCATCCAGGGCATGCACGAGCGGGTCGCCGCGTTCGAGGGCCGCCTGTCCGCCGGGCCGCGCTCGGGTGGCGGCTGGCGCGTGCGGGCCGTGTTCCCGGTGCCCGCGTGATCAGGGTGGTGCTGGTCGACGACCAGGCGATGGTGCGCGCCGGTTTCCGGATGATCCTGGAGAGCGAGCCCGACATCACGGTGGTCGGTGAGGCCGCCGACGGGCTGGAGGCGCTCGACGTCGTGGCCCGCAGCGTGCCGCACGTGGTGCTGATGGACGTGCGCATGCCGCGGATGGACGGCATCGAGGCCACCAGCCGGATCGCCGGCCCGGGCGAGGGGCCGCGAGTATTGATGCTCACCACGTTCGACCTCGACGACCACGTGTATGCCGCGCTGCGTGCCGGGGCCAGTGGGTTCTTGTTGAAGGACGCGCCGGCTCAACAGCTGATCGACGCGGTGCGCGTGATCGCCGCCGGCGACGCGCTGCTGGCCCCCTCGGTGACACGCCTGCTGATCGAGGAGGTGTCGCGCCGGCCTTCGGTGGATCCGTCGCTGGTGGCGCCCGGACTGGCCGATCTCACCGAACGCGAGCTGGAGGTGCTGCGCCTCATCGCCCGCGGCCTGTCGAACGCCGAGATCGCCCAGCAGCTGTTCCTTGGCGAGGCGACGGTGAAGACCCACGTGGGCCGCGTGCTCACCAAACTCGACCTACGCGACCGTGTGCAGGCCGTGGTGGTGGCGTACGAGAGCGGCCTGATCACCCCAGGGGTTGACCCGCATCCGCCTCGCTGAGGATGCATTCGAGCTTTTCTTCCGATTGCATCGACACCATGACTGAGATGACAACTCTGGTGGCCGCGGCGGGTGCCGTGGATGCGATGAAGATCTACGGCGGTGGCGACAGCGAGGTGCGTGCGCTGGATGGCATCAGCGTCACGTTCGAGCGCGGCAGGTTCACCGCGATCATGGGGCCCTCGGGCTCGGGCAAGAGCACCCTGATGCACTGCCTGGCCGGCCTCGACTCGCTGACATCCGGCACGGTGCAGATCGGCGACGTGGAACTCGCCACGCTGAACGACAAGCAGCTCACCGAACTGCGCCGCACGGCGGTGGGGTTCATCTTCCAGGCGTACAACCTGGTGCCCACGCTGACGGCGCTCGAGAACATCACCCTCCCGCTGCTGTTGGGCGGCTCGAAGGGCGACCAAGCCTGGATCGACCGGGTGATCGACACGGTGGGCCTGCGCGATCGTCTGAAGCACCGGCCCAGTGAGCTGTCGGGTGGCCAGCAGCAGCGTGTAGCCGTCGCCCGCGCGCTCGCCAGCCAGCCCACGATCATCTTCGCCGACGAGCCCACGGGCAACCTCGACAGCCACACCGGCGCCGAGATCCTCGCGTTCATGCGCCTCGCCGTGCGCGAGCTGGGCCAGACCATCGTGATGGTGACCCACGACCCCAACGCGGCCAGCTACGCCGACCGGGTGATCTTCCTCGCCGACGGCAAGATCGTCGACGAGATGGGCGAGCCCACGGCCGAGCGGGTGCTCGACCGCATGAAGCGCTTCGGGGAGTGAGCCATGTTCAAGCTCAGTCTCAGAAACATCTGGAGTCGTAAGGGCCGGCTCGTGCTCACCGCGCTCGCGGTGATCGCCGGCACGGCCTTCCTCTCCGGTGTGTTCGTGTTCACCGACACGATCAAGAACAGCTTCAACAGCATGTTCGCCACTGCCTACGAGAACACCGACGCCTTCGTGCGTTCCACCAACGTGATCGAGGGCGACTTCGGGCAGGAGACCCGCGACCGCATTCCCGTGGAGGTCGCCGACCAAGTGGCGGCGCTGCCCGGGGTGAGCGAAGCGCACGGTGATGTCACCGGCAACGCCGTGGTGTCGTTCAACGGCAAGGTGCTGGGCCAGGACGGCCCGCCGAAGTTCGGCTCGTCGTGGTCGCCCAGCGAGGCGTCACCGTTCCAGATCGCCGAGGGTCGCGCCCCCGTCGGCCCGGCCGAGGTCGTGCTCGACAAGGGCTCGGCCAAGTCGGGCAAGGTGAAGGTGGGCGACACCGTCAGCATCACCACCATCGGCGCAGCACGCGACTTCACCGTGGTGGGTCTGGCCACGTTCGCCGGCGCCGACAGCCCCGGTGGTTCGGGGTGGGCCCTGTTCGAGCTTCCCACCGCGCAAGAGTTCGTGATCGGCGACACCGAGCACATCGACGCGGTGATCGTGCGCGGCGACGGCACGATGAGCGAGCGCGAGCTGGCCGACTCGATCCAGGCCGCGATCGGTGATCCCGAGATCGAAACCCTCACCGGTGGCGAGATCATTGCTGAAGCGCAGGACGCGGTGGCGAGCACGTTGTCGATCATCACCGTCTTCCTCACGGTGTTCGCGCTGATCTCGCTGTTCGTGGGCAGCTTCATCATCTACAACGTGTTCAGCATCAGCGCCGCTCAGCGCACGCAGGAGAACGCATTGCTGCGGGCGATCGGTGCCAGCCGCGCCCAGGTGATCCGCTCGATGTTCGAAGAAGCGCTCGTGGTCGGTGTCGTCGGCACGCTCATCGGTTGCGTGAGTGGCATCGGCCTTGCGGGGTTGATCCTGTGGATCCTCAACGCCACCGGCTTCGGCCCGGGCGACACCTCGCTCACGCTGAACTCCACCGGCTTCATCATCACGCTGATCGTCGGCACCGTGGTCACCCTCGTGTGTGCTGTTGCTCCGGCCATCCGCTCGGGGCGTGTGCCACCGCTGGCGGCGATGCGCGACGTGGCTGTCGATCGCGCCGGTGTGTCCACCACGCGCAAGGTGCTCGGCGGCGTGTCGATCGTGGTGTCGGTGGTGTCGGTGAAGCTCGGTCTTGGGGGAAGTGCGATCTGGTTGGGTGTGGCCGCGGCCACGATCTACCTCGCGCTGATCGCACTGGGGCCATTCGTGGCCTCGCCGGTCGCACGGCTCACGGCTCCGGTGCTCGGCAGGTTGCGCGGTGCCTCGGGCACGATGGCCGGGCGCAACGCGGCCCGCAACCCCAAGCGCACGGCGCTCACCGCCGGTGCGCTGGCGGTGGGCCTGTCGCTGATGATCGGTGTCGCCACGCTGGGCGCGTCGTTGAAGGGCAGCACCCGCGAGATCTTCAGCGAGGCGTTCGAGAACGACTACGTCATCTCCCCTGAACAGGCCGACAGCGGCATCGGCATTCCTGCCACGGTGGCCGAGGATGTGAAGGCCGCGGGCGTCGGTGACGCGATGGGTGTGGCCGGTGCGCTGCTGAGGCTGAAGGAGAACGGCGAGTACAAGGCCAAGGGCGCGCTCGCCGTGGTGCCGGCCGATGCGCAGGCCGTGGTCGACTTCACGTTCACCGAAGGCGGGTTCGACCAACTCGGCCCCGACGGAATTCTGTTCTCGGTCGACAAGGCCGCCCGCGACGACCTGGGCGTCGGCGACGAGGTGTCGGTGCAACTGCTCGACGGCACCGAGCTACAGCTCACCATTCGTGGCCTGTTCGAGGACGACCTGTTCGGCAACCTGAT
Organism: Actinomycetota bacterium; assembly: GCA_030645495.1. GTDB lineage: Bacteria > Actinomycetota > Acidimicrobiia > Acidimicrobiales > Ilumatobacteraceae > UBA668. The sequence continues at coordinate 99,202 of JAUSLV010000027.1, read as the reverse complement.
CGTCGATCGCAGCATCTTCGACGGCCAGAAGGTGCCGCTGTCCGACTTCTCGGTGTACATCCGGGCCGACGGCGGCGTCACCGAGGCCAACACGACGGCGCTCGAGGGCGTGATGGAGAGCTACCCCACCGCCAAGCTGCAGGACCGCGACGAGTACATCGACGAGCAGTCCAAGCAGGTCGATGAGATCCTCAACTTCATCTACGCCCTGCTGGGCATGTCGATCTTCATCGCCGCCATCGGCATCGTGATCACGCTGTGGTTGTCGGTGTGGGAGCGGCGCCGCGAGCTCGGCCTGCTGCGGGCGGTGGGCACCACCCGCCGTCAGGTGCGCAGCAGCGTGCTGTGGGAGAGCATGGTCACCGGCGTCGTCGGCGTGATCATGGGTGTGGTCGTCGGGCTCACGCTCGGCTGGATCATCGTCAAGTCGTTCGAGGACGACGGCCTCAGCGTGTTCTCGCTGCCCGTCGGCACGGTGGTGGTGGCCACGATCGGGTCGCTGTTCCTGGCCGGCCTCGCGGCGATCATCCCGGCTCGTAAGGCGGCCAAGTCCGACATCCTGTCGGCGATCGCCACCACATGATCCGACTCGCCCTGAGGAGTGTGCTGGCCCGGTGGCCGCGTCTGTTGCTCACGGCGCTCGCCATCGTGGCCAGCACTTCCTTCCTCTCCGGCACGTTCGTGTTCCGCGACACGATCGAGCGCACCTTCAATGCCCTGTTCGCCGACGTCTACGACCGGGTCGATGCCTATGTGCAGAGCCCCAACACGGTGGAGAACTTCTTCGGCTTCGAGTCGCGCGATCGCCTGCCTTCCAGCGTGGTGGAACAGGTGCGGGCCGTGCCCGGTGTGGCCGACGCGCAGGCGTCGGTGACGGGCGATGCAGTGGTGATCGGCTCGAACGGCGAACCGATCGAACGGCCCACGAGTCCCACGTTCGGCGCCACGGTGAACGAGGGCGAGCTGTCGGTGTGGGAACTGAAGGAGGGCGTGCTGCCGGTGGGTGGCGACGAGATGGCGCTGGATTCGCTGACCGCGAGCGACGGCGGCTACTCGCTGGGCGATCGCGTGAAGGTGAACGGCGACAACGGGTCGCGTGAGTTCACGCTGGTGGGCATCGTGGAGTACGACGCGATCATCACGCCGGGTGACGCCACCTGGGCGTTGTTCGACGCGCCGACCGCCGAGGAGTTCATCGCCAAGCCGGGCTTCATCGACGCCGTGCTGGTGAAGGGCGACGGCTCGGTGGCGCCCGAGGTGTTGGTGCAGCGCATCAGCGACGCACTCGACCCCGAGATCGCACAGACGCTCACGTCGCAGCAGATCACCGACCAGACGCAGACCGACGTGGAGAAGAGCCTCGGGTTCCTCACCATCTTCCTCGGCATCTTCTCGTTCATCGCCCTGGGCGTGGGCATGTTCGTGATCTACAACGTGTTCTCGATCACGGCCGCGCAGCGCCAGCGCGAGAACGCACTGCTGCGGGCGCTCGGGGCCAGCCGCCGGCAGGTGACGTGGACGATGCTCAGCGAGGCGTTCGTGATCGGCCTGGTCGGATCACTCCTGGGCCTCGTCGGTGGCGTCGCGCTCGCGTCGGGGATCAAGCAACTGCTCGACGCGCTCGACTACTCGATCCCTGCGCGTGGCATCGTGCTCGAGCCGCGCACCGTGGTGATCACGCTGCTCGCCGGAGTGATCGCGTCGCTGGTGGCCGCGCTCGGCCCCGCCATCGGCGCCGGGCGCGTGCCGCCGGTGGCGGCGATGAGCGACTCGGTGCTCGACAAGGTGGGTGCCGTGCGCAGGCGCGTCGTCGTGGCTATCGGGTGCGCGGTGGCGGGTGCCGCGGCGATCATCGCCGTGATGGTGGGCGGGCCGGCGATCCTGCTGGCCGTGGGCGTGGTGGGGCTGTTCGCGGCGGTGCTGCTGATGGGCCCGGTGCTGGCCAAGCCGATCTCGCGCATCATCGGTGCACCCGTGCAGCGCCTGCGTGGCGTGACGGGCACGATGGCGCGCGGCAACGTGCAGCGCAACCCTCGGCGAACCGCGCGCACGGCCGCACCGGTGTTGATCGGTGTGGCGCTCGTGGCCGGCGCGTCGGTGTTTGCCGCCTCGATCAAGGAGCAGATCCGCGACACCGTCGGCCAGACGTTCGCCGGCGACTACGTGATCAACTCCACCAACGGTGGCGCGGTCAGCATCGCCCAGTCGTTCGTCGACGACCTCAACGAGATTCCCGAAGTGGGCACCGCCAGTGGCCTCGGCTTCGCCAGGGTTGCCGCGTTCGATGGCACCGCTGCGATCGGCACGGTGGTGAACCCGGCCACTGCCGAGGGCCTGCTGAACATCGAGTTCGTGCAGGGCACGCTGGCCGACCTCACGCCGGCGGGCCTGCTGGTGAGCGAGGGCGAGGCGAAGAAGAAGGATCTCGCCATCGGCGACACGTTCTCCGTGCGCGTGGATGGCGGCGAGCTGCAGCTGACGGTGCAGGGCATCTACCGCAGCGTGGGGTTGTTGCGCACGGCGCGCATCTACCACCGCGACACGTTCGTGAACACCAGCGTGGCCGCGCCGGCAGGCATCGTGTCGCTCACCCGCGCGCCGGGCGTGTCCGACGCCGACTTCCGCTCCGCGGTCGGCGCGGCGGTCGACGACTACGGCATCGGCGAACTGCAGGACAAGACCGAGTTCATCGACAGCCGTGCCGACATCGTCGATCGCAGCCTGGCGTTCATCTACGGCCTGCTGTTGCTGTCGATCATGATCGCCACGTTCGGCATCGTGATCACGCTGCTGCTGGCGGTGTACGAACGCCGTCGCGAAACCGGCCTGCTGCGGGCCGTTGGCATGACGCGTGCTCAGGTGCGCACCACCGTGCGCTGGGAGAGCGTGATCACGTCGCTGTACGGCGCCGCCGTTGGCGTGCTGATGGGCCTGGTGCTGGGCTACGTGGTGATCGTGGCCCTGCGCGACGAGGGGCTCACCAACTACACCATCCCCGTCACCACGATCCTGTGGATCATGGCGCTCGCGTTCACCGCCGGTGTGATCGCCGCGGTGGTGCCGGCGTGGCGGGCGACGCGGATGAACATCCTCGCGGCGATCGCGTTCGACGGCTGATGCAGCTGTCGCCCGCCCTCGCGGCGTTCGTGGCTGAGCGCCATCTGGCCACGCTGGTCACGCTGCGCGCCGACGGCACACCGCACGCGGTACCCGTGGGGTTCACCATCGCCTTCGTCGGCGAGCACGCGTTCGTGCGCGTGATCACCAGTGCGGGGGCGGTGAAAGCGGCCAACGTGCGCGGCACCGCGAGGGCGAGCGTCACGCAGATCGACGGAGCCAGGTGGGTGACGTTCGAGGGGCCGGCGGTGGTGCTCGACGATGCCGCCACCGTTGCTGTCGCGGTGGAGGCCTACGCGCGGCGCTACCGTCAGCCTCGCGAACGCGACGATCGGGTCGTGATCGAGATCGAGGTGCAGCGGATGATGTGCAACAGCGGGTCGAAGTGAGCGACGGCTACTCGGGTACGCCGTTGGCGAAGAAGTTGGGCATCGGTGGCGACATCGTGTTCACCGTGCTGCACGCCCCGCCCGGGTTCACCGAGCTGCTCGGCGACACCGGCGAGGCGATCTGGCAGCGCAACCTGTTGCTGCCCGTGGACGTGATGGTGGCGTTCTTCACCCAGCGCACCCGCCTGCGCACCGAGTGGTCCGACCTCACCGAGGCGGCCCAGCCCGACGGCGCGGTGTGGGTGGCATGGCCGAAGCGCACGAGCGGAGTGGCCAGCGACATCACGGAAGACACGTTGCGGGCCGACCTGTTGAAGACCAACTGGGTGGACAACAAGGTGTGCGCGATCGACGACACCTGGAGTGCACTGCGGTTCGTACTGCGCAAGGAACACCGGCACGCGCGCAAGCGCTGAGGGCTGTCGTTGACATGTGAGGCGTTGACATGTGACCTAATGGTCACATAATGTGCAAGACGTGACGGAAGATCTCGTGTTCAAGGCGTTGGCCGACGGCACCCGTCGCGCGCTGCTGGATGCGTTGTTCGTGCGCGACGGTCAGTCGGTGCAGGCGCTGTGCGACCTGTTCCCGGAGATGACCCGCTTCGGCGTGATGAAGCACCTCGCGGTGCTGGAACAGGCGAACCTCGTCGTCACCCACCGCGACGGCCGGCAGAAACTGCACCACCTCAACCCGATCCCGATCCAACAGCTCGCCGAGCGCTGGATCGCCAAGTACGCCCAGCCCTTCGCCCGGGCGATGGTGGGCCTGCAAACCACCCTCGAACGCGACACCACTCAGGAGACCGCATGACCCCGCACCGCTACCGCATCTACATCAAGGCGACGCCCGAGGAGGTGTGGCAGGGCATCATCGATCCGGCGTTCACCCGCCAGTACTTCCACGGCACGGCGTTCGACGAGGCGCCGCAGGCCGGCCAGCCGTACCGCACCACGATGGGCAACGGCATGGGCGCGGTGGACGGCACGATCGAGGTGTGCGAGCCGCCGCACAAGCTGGTGCAGACGTGGCACGTGCTGTACGACGCGGCGATGGCCGAGGAGCCGGCCTCGCGGGTGGAGTGGACGATCACGCCCGCGGGCGACGGGCTCACCCAGCTCGATGTGGTGCACGGCGACCTGGCCCGCAGCCCGCTCACGTGGGCCGGCGTGCAGCACGGGTGGGTGTGGATCCTCGACGGCCTGAAGACGCTGCTGGAGACGGGCGCGGTGTTGCCGGCGGCCACGGCGGAGGAGGCTGGCGCGCCCACGGCCGACGAGGTGCGTGGCGCGTGGCACCGGGCGCAGGGCATCGAGTGCAACAACAGTGTGTGGGAGCTGATCGAGCAGGCCGAGCGCACGCCAGCCGACGACGAGGAGATGCTGCGCCGTGCGTATGCGTCGGCCTACCACTGGCAGCGGGCCAAGGGCCGTGGGCCGGAGAACGAGGCGCGTGCGGTGTGGATGCTCAGCAAGGTGCACCTGCTGGTGGGCCTGCCCGAGCGGGCGCTGCACTACGGCGGCAAGTGCCTGGCCCAGTGCACGCAGCACGGCCTGGCCGATTTCGACCTGGCCTACGCGCTCGAGTGCCGCGCTCGCGCGCTGAAGGCGCTGGGCCGCGACCAGGAGGCCGCCGACGAGTGGGCGCGTGCGCTGGCCGTGCCGATCGCCGACCCCGAGGACAAGGCGATCCTCGAGGCCGACCTCGCCGTCGGCCCCTGAGCGCTCGGGCTGGCATTCCCGAGGGTTCCGGCGTGGGCGGGTCACGTGGAAACCCTCGGGAATGGGCTGGTCAGTATGGGCTGGGTCACCTCTTTCGGACGCGTGGGTGACGTGGGCCGGTCGTGGTGGTGCTGGACCTTGGTCGACTGCGGTGACCGCATCGAGGCTGAGCGGTGAGACGGCACGCTGCGTTCAGGAACTCGGTTCTGATGTTGGCAGTGTCACTGACATCGGGATGCGGCTCGGCTTCAACGACGGGCGGGGGTTCTTCAGACCCGGGCTTGGGGGCAGTGTGCTTCCTGCTCGGCACTGCATGGCAGGACAACAGCGAGTTCGAGGCGGCCTTCTTCTTGCCCGACGGTGAGCCGATGGAAGGAATCGTTGGAATGCGTCTGCACGTCAGCCCGGATTACCTCGAAGTCGAGTTGTCCGAGGACGTGGACCCTGAACCATGGATACTGGCGCTCCCGGACTCGATCACGCGTAGCGCTGCCGTGAGGTCGGTGGGACTCCAACCGACTCGTACGTGCGAGGAGCCGTAGCCCGTCCCACGCATTCCGGAGGGTTTCGGCGTGGGCGGGTCACGTGGAAACCCTCGGGAATGGCTTAGCCCGCGGCGACCACACCCTCGTGCATCGTGATCGTGCGGTCGGCGATGGTGGCGGCCCAGGTGTGGTCGTGGGTGGCGACGATGATCGTGGCGTGGGCGGCGCGGCGGCGGAGGGCGGCGCCCAGGTGGGCGCGCTGGTCGTTGTCGAGGTGGGCATCGGGCTCGTCGAGCACCAGGTACGGGGCATCGCCCACCAGCGCGGCCGCGAGCGCCACTCGGCGGCGCTGACCGCCCGACAGGCGGCCGCAGCGTTCGGCTGCTAATGGACCCAACTGCACGTCGGCCAGCGCACGGTGCACCGCGGCGCGTCGGCGGCGGGTGTCGGGGTCGATCTCGCGCATCACGGCCACCAGGTCGACGTGGTCGAATACGGCCAGCCGGCGGGGCACCGAGTCGTCCTGCGGCAGGTAGCCCAGCCGGCGGCGCACGCCTGCCAACGCCTCGTCGGTGACACGAGTGCCGCCCACCACCACGTCGCCGTGCTGCGGGGCGATCACCGTGGCCAGCACCCGCAACAGCGTGGTCTTGCCGCAACCGTTGGCGCCCAGCACGGCCGTCACGCCTGGCGACAACGTGAGCGACGGCACGTGCAGCGTGAACCGCTCGGCGAGGCGGTGCTGAATGCTGTGCACGTGCACCACGGGCGCGGTCACGCGTCGCTCCAACGATCCAGCCGGCGGCGGCCGGCGATCATTACTGCGCCGGCCACGGCCGCCACCAGCAGCGAGCCCACCTGGCCCACCACACGGAACGGCGCGGTCGCATCGTCGGTGGCCTGGGCCACCACGATCACCAGCACCAGCCACGCGCCGGCCACGGCACCCGCGGCCCGGCGCACACCCAAGCGGGTGGCCAGCGCGAGCGTCAGCAGCGTGGTGGCCAACCCAGGGGCCAGCCACGCCAGGCGCATCCAGCCCTTCGTGGGCGCGGCGATCACGGTCAGCAACGACAGCCCGCCGGCGGCTACCAGCACCGTCGCCGTGCGCAGCAGCAGCAGGCGCAGGCCCGACATCGGCGCGGCCACGGTCACTTCGTGCCCCCGATCGGCAGAGGGGCCGTAGGCCAGGGCGACGCCAACCACCGGTACCACCGGCGCGAGCGCGAGGAACACGGCCAGCTGATCGCCGGCCTGCCACGTGCCGTCACCCGCGACCGCGGCGAACAGCAGCACCACCGCGACCGCTGCCGTCCATGCCCAGCGCAACACCGGCGTGGCCGCCACGAGGCGGGCGGTGGGCTCGGGCACCCGCAGTGCCAGCAGCACCCGCTCGAAGCGACTGCGTGCGGGCGCGGCGATCTCGCCCATGATGATCTCGAAGTTCGCGGCCAGTCGACGATCGATGTCGTCCGCCAGCGGGTCGAAGCTGCTCATCGCAGCACCTCCTTCAACAACGGCTTGGCACGAGAGAGTCGGCTCTTCACCGTGCCGTGGGGAATGCCCAGCAGGATCGCCGCCTCGGCCGTGGTGAGGCCGTCCACGTACACGGCGCGCACCACCGGGTGCAGATCCGCCGGCAGGCCGGCGAGTAGGTCGTACACGGGTGTGCCCGGCGGCGGCAGTGGCTCGGGCTCGGGAAGGGTGGCCGACGGCGTGGGGGCCGGGCGGCGACGCAACTGATCCACCAACCGGCGGGCCGCGATGGCCCACAGCCACGCGCCCGCCTCGCCCGACGTGTCGCCTGCCGGGGGCCGGTAGTTGCCCGCGCTGCGCCACGCCGACACGAACGTGTCCTGCAGCGCGGTGTCCACCATGTCGGGGTCGGTGCAGCGGTGGTGCAGGCGGGTCAGCAGCCAGCGCCCGTGGCGGTGGTACAGCACGGCGAGCGCGTCGCGGTCGCCCGCGGCCATCGCCGCCAGCAACTCCACGTCGGTCTGCTCGGGTGCTGTCACTCGCACCAGCGTGCCAGCTGCGGCGGTCAACCCGTGGCCGTTCCGGCAGCGGCCCGCCGGCGGCGGAAGGGGAACAACAGCTGGCGCACGATCCCGTCGGGCATCGGGCCGGGGATGCCGTAGTGCTGCGGCCGCAAATCGCGGGGCATCCGGTACGTGCCGAACAGGATGTCCCACACCGGCAGGAAGGTGGAGTAGTTCGACAGGTGCGCCTCGGGCGACACCTCGTGGTGCCAATGGTGGAACTCGGGGGTCATCACGATCGGCCACAGCGGCCGCAGGCGGAAGCGCACGTTGAGGTGGGCACCCAACCCCACCAGGAACTGCAGGATCGCCAGCCCGCCGGTGAGCGTGTTGTCGAAGCCGGCGCCGATGAACAGCGCAACCACGGGCGCGATGAACACACCATCCAGCGGGTGGGCGCGCACACCCGAGATCCAGTCGAGGTGACGAGTGCTGTGGTGCACGGAGTGGAACCGCCAGAACAGCGGCACAGTGTGGCCCCAGCGGTGCGTCCAGTACACGAGCAGGTCGAACAGCAAGAAGCCGACGATCATCTGCGCGTAGGGCGGCATGGCCGTCACCATTGGGCGCAGGGCCAGCCCTGGCAGCCACGCCAGCGAGAGCAGGCCGATGGCAACGCCGACGACGAGTGTGACGACCTGCAACAGCGGTTGCGCCGCCGCGTAGGCGAGGTCGGTGCGCAGCGCCAACCGGCGTACTGGTACCGGATGCCGCTTCCACAGCCGCTCGAGCGGCCAGGAGATGACGAACAGGGCAACGATCCCCAGCATCCCGCCGTTGCCCAGGAACACGCTGGCCACGGCTGCTGCGGTGGCCAGCGTGATCAGCACCTTGGTGCGGCGCGTGCGTGGCGCCGGCCGCCGATCGGCCGGGTTCGGTGGAGCGCTGAGCAGCACACTGGCCGGGGGGAGGGTGGTGATGGTCATGCTCTCCCTATCGCAGCCAGGAGGCAATCCGGTTCACGCAAATCTGCGCGCCTTCCACCGCGCCGGCTCGGCGACTAACCTGCTGCCCGGGCGGACCGCCGAGAACCACCGTCGGTCCAGGAGCAGTACTTGTCGATTCGCCATTCTCATCGTTCGCTGTCGGCCCTGGCCGCCGTGTTGTTGCTCACGGCGGTCGTGTCGTCGGCGCGCCTGGTCGGCGCGGCCTCGACGCCCACCATCCCCGAGGTCACCCGCGCCGCCGAGGTGCTGCAGCCCGCGCAGCGAATGCGGCCGCTGGCTCCCGAGAACTTCCCGATGCAGGTGCGGCCGCGCTGCGCGATCCTCGACAACTACGGCGATCCGCGCTCGGGTGGTCGCTCGCACGAGGGCACCGACATCCTCGCCTCGCTCGGGCAAGAGGTGTACGCGATGGCCGACGGCACGCTCACCTACCAGGCGTCTGTCGGCGACGGAACGAACGGCAGCAAGCTGTCGGGCAACCTGTGGAAGCTGACCGCCACGGTGGGCGGCACGTACTACGTGTACGCCCACCTGTCGGCGTTCGCCGCCGGCCTCACCCGTGGATCGACAGTCGTGAAGGGGCAGGTGATCGGGTACATCGGCGACACCGGCAACCCGGGTGTCGGCAACTACCACCTGCACTTCGAACTGCATCCCGGCGGAGGTGCACCGGTGAACCCGTTGCCGCTGCTGACCGTGCCCGCGGGGTGCACCGTCTCGTGAGCATTCCCGTACCCGTCGCCGAGCTGCCCACCGCGCTCGCGCCCTACCCGTGGGGCTACCTGGTGACCGTGCGCGACGACCTGCGCGCGCACTCGCTGGCCGTGCCCACCGACCTGCGCGACGGCGTGCTGCACGCCGATGGTGGCCGCACCACGTGCGCCAACATCGCTCAGCGGCCGGAAGTGACGATGGTGTTCCCGCACCCGTCGCCGGGTGAGTACACGCTGATCGTGGATGGCACCGCCGCGGTGACGGCCGCGGGGTCGGTGGTGATGGTGCCCACCTCGGCAATCCTGCACCGCCCGGCGATCGTGGACCCCTCCGCCGACTGAGGCCGGGCCCGTCGCGCGTTCAGCCGATGTCGCGCAGGTTCAGCCCGAACGTGGCCGCGAACGCGTCGTAATACGCCTCGTCGTCGGCCGGGGCACCGAGTGCCACCCACTGCTCGTCGGTGATCGCCGCGCGGCCGGCCAACAGCTCGGCAGCGCCCCAGCTGACCGCGTGGCGCAGCACCGGTGTGGCGGACGTGATGGCCGCGTGCACCACCTTGCCCACCTCGGTGGGGTCGGTGGCGCGGGCCAGGCCGGCCGCGTACATCTGGAACATCCGCCGGTAGGCGGGGTCGTAGGCGTCGGTGGTGCGCGGCGTGTCGATGTTCTTGGCGAAGATCGCCGACTTGGTGACGCCCGGCTCGACGATCGCCACGCGCACACCGAACGGCGCCAGCTCTTGCGCCAGCTCTTCGCTGACACCCTCCAGCGCCCACTTCGAGGCCACGTACGGGCTCTGCGCGAGCGCGGCGATGCGCCCGACGATGGACGTGACGTTGACGATCGCACCGCGGCCGCGTGCACGCATGCCCGGCAGCACCTGCTGCCAGCAGCGGGCCGGGCCGCACAAGTTGATGTTCATCACGTCGAGATACAGCTGGGTGGGGCACTCCTCGGCCACCGAGTTGCCACCCACACCCGCGTTGTTCACCAGCACGTCCACCACGCCGTCGGTGGCCGTCAGCAGCTGCTCGAACCCGGCGCGCACCGACTCGTCATCGGCCACGTCGAGTTCCACCAACTGCACCTGCACGCCGGCCGTGTCGGCCATCGCCTGCAGCTTGGTGGCCTTCGACAGGGCGCGCACGGTGCCCCACACGGTGTAGCCCGCGCCGGCGAGGTGGATCGCGGTGGCGCGGCCGATGCCGCTGTTGGCGCCGGTGACGACGCACACGGCGGGTGCGGGGATGGCCTGTGCAGGAGTTGCGGTCATAGGCCGCCGATCGTAGGCGGCGGCCGTGTGCGGTTCAGGCAGCAGGCTCGTCGAACCAGGCCGGGTCGGGGTCGCAGCCGATCGACAAGCTGCGGATGTTGTCGCCGTCGGTGAGGATCACGTCGAGCAGCAACAGCCCCTGCGCCATGTGCGCCCGGCGCAGCGCGAAGTAGCCGCGGCGGTCGTCGTCGTGCGGCGGGCCGAGCGCCACCTCGGGCTGCACGACGATGCACAGCGTCTGGCAGAACGGCGCCTCCACCCCCGGCAGCGCGGCCATGCCCACCAGCAGCCCCACCTCGGCCGGCGGATCGATGAGCATCGCAGTGACCCGCCGATGCTCGTCGAGCAGCACCAGGATCTCGTTGCGTACCGGTAGCTCGGTGGCATCGACCGCGAGCGCGGCGGCCTCGGCGAAGCCCGACAGCACGATCGGCTCGTCGGGGTCGGGGTGGTAGATGCTCCAGCACAGATCGTCGGACTGGAGGTGCAGCGCCTGCTGGCGGCGGCGCGGCATACGGCGGCGCGGGGTGTACGGCATGAGTGCTCCCGGAAGGGTGGCGAGGATGATCCGGGGGGAAGCCGCTGTGGTGGAGATTATCGGCGGTGATGCCATTCGGCGACACGGCTGCCCAGTTGCAGCAGCGGCCACGCGATGGCGATGAGAGCGGCGGCCAGCCCGTAGGCCCACGCTTCGGTGATCGGCAGCTCGAACAGGTCGCGACCCCAGGGCAGGATGAACGCCAGTGCGAACAGGCCGATCATCGTGATCACCAGCGTGGCCCGCAGCGGGTTCAGCGGGCGAGCCACCCGGTAGAGGTTCATCAGCGCCACCGAACCCGCCACGAGCACGGCAACGGTGCGGGCGTGATCGGGGTCGATCTTCTCGTCGAGTTGGGCGATCGCGAACACCGCCATCGTGGCCGCGGCGATCACCATGCCGGCGGGCACCGCCTTGCCCAGCACGCGGCGCAGGAAGCCCTCGTTCACCCGCTGGTCGTTGGGTTCGAGCGCGAGGAAGAACGCAGGCACGCCGATCGTGAACCAGCTGAGGATCGAGAGGTGGATCGGGCGCAGCGGGTAGGCCAGCGCGAACACACCGGTGAGGATCGACAGGATCACCGAGTAGGAGGTCTTGGCCAGGAACAGGCTGGCCACGCGCTCGATGTTGTTGATCACCCGCCGGCCTTCGCTCACCACTGCCGGCATCGCCGAGAAGTTCGAGTCCATCAGCACCAACTGGGCCACGCCGCGGGTGGCCTCGCTGCCCGAGGCCATCGCCACGCCGCAGTCGGCGTCCTTCAGCGCGAGCACGTCGTTCACGCCGTCGCCGGTCATCGCCACCGTGTGGCCGCGCGACTGCAGCGCCTTCACCATCGCCCGCTTCTGGTGCGGGGTGACGCGGCCGAACACCGTGCCGTTCTCCACCGCGTCGACGAACTCCTCGGTGCCCTCCTCGGGCATCGTGGTGGCATTGATGTTGTCGGCCCACTTCGCCAGCCCGGCGCGCTTGGCGACCGCCCCGACCGTGACGTTGTTGTCGCCGCTGATCACCTTCACCGTCACGCCTTGCGCGGCGAAGTAGTCCAAGGTGGCTTTGGCGTCGTGGCGCACCACGTCCTCCAGCAGCACGAGCGCCTTGGGTTGCACCGCTGGCAGCGCAACCTCCTGCCCGTCGGCGAAGGCCACGTTGGTCTCGGCCAGCACCAGCACACGCCGGCCCATCGCGGCCTGGTGCTCCACCTGCTCGCGCAGCACGCCGGTGTAGTCGGTGGTGAGCACGTTCTCGGGTGCACCCAGCACCCAGTTGCCGTGGCGCGCGAACGACATGCCGCTCCACTTGCGGGCCGAGGAGAACGGCACGCGGCCGGTGATCTTCCACGTGGTGGGCTCGTCGAAGTGGTGGTCGAGCGCTCGCGAGGTGGCGTTGGGGTCGGGGTCGAGTTGGGCCAGCGCGGCGAGCGCGGCATCCACTTCCGAGTGGTCGGCCGGTTCGATCGGCTGGATGCCGGCCACTTCCATCGAGCCCTCGGTGATCGTGCCGGTCTTGTCGGCGCACAGCACGTCGACGCGGGCCAGCACCTCGATCGCCGGCAGCTCCTGCACCAGACAGCGCTGCTTGGCAAGGCGCACCACACCCACCGCGAACGCCACGCTGGTGAGCAGCACCAGCCCTTCGGGCACCATCCCCACCAGGCCGGCGACGGTGCTGATGATCGATTCCTGCCAGCCTTCATCGCGGCGGAAGAACTGGCTGGTGGCCAACAGGACGCCCACTGGGATGATCAGGTAGCCCACCCAGGTGACGATGCGGTTGACGTCGTTGCGCAACGGCGAGTTGACGAGCGTGAAGCGGCGGGCCTCTTCGGCCAGCTTGACCGCGTAGTTCTCGGCACCCACTTTGGTGACCACCATCCGGCCGGTGCCGGCCACCACCGCGCTGCCGCTGAGCACCGGATCGCCGGCGTTCTTCACCACCGGGTCGGCCTCGCCGGTGAGCAGCGACTCGTCGATCTCCATGTTCTCGCTGGTCAGTACCGTGCCGTCGGCAACCACCTGGGCGCCGCCGCGCAACTCGACCACGTCGTCGAGTACCAGCTCGTGCACGCGCAGTTCGGTCAGCACCCCGTTGCGCACGGCCTGGGCCTTCGGTGCGCTCACCACGCTGAGCTGGTCGAGCACCGACTTCGCGCGCAGTTCCTGCACGACACCGATCACGCTGTTGGCGATGATCACGCCGCCGAACAGCGCGTCCTTCGGCGAGCCGGCGGCGATCACCATCGCCGCCAGCGTGCCGACGACGAAGTTGATCGGGGTGAGCACGTTGCCGCGGATGATCTGGCCCACGGTGCGGGTGGGTGCATCGGGTACGGCGTTGGTGAGCCCGCGGGCGACGCGATCGGCGACCTCGGCGCTCGTGAGGCCGGTGAGCGGGTCGGTCGTGGTGTCGGGCACAGGGTTGACGTTAACCCGCCATCTGCCGGCGGAGGGGCCGTCGCTGACGCGCAGAATCATCGTGCGGCCGCCTCGGCACACATCGTTACGCGTGGCTGCGCAGCCGAACTATGGTCGCGCCGTGCTGGTCATCGGTCTCACGGGTGGTATTGGTTCGGGGAAGTCCACGGTGGCCAGGATGCTCGCGGCGCGCGGGGCGGTGGTGATCGACATCGATGCGCTCGGTCGGGCAGTGATCGCTCCCGGAGGTCGTGCCGAGGCGGCGGTGTGCGACGAGTTCGGCGACGACGTGGTCGACGAACACGGGCATATCGACCGTGCCGCGTTGGGTGCCGCAGTGTTCGGGCAGCCCGAGGCGTTGGCTCGGCTCACCGCCATCAGCCATCCGGCGATCAACGCCGAACTGGCCGCACGACTCGACACGTTGCCGGCCCACGCGATCGTCGTGCTCGACATGGCGATCCTGGTGGAGAGCAACCTCGGTCAGTTGGCCGACGGACGGTCGTACACGAAGGTGGTGGTGGTGGAGGCCCCCACGGAGCTGCGCGTCGAACGGGCGGTCGAGCGAGGGATGAACGCCGACGACGTGCGCGCGCGGATCGCATCGCAGGCGACCGACGCACAGCGACGCGCCGTGGCCGATGTGGTGGTGACGAACGGCGCCGACCTCGAGTGGCTCACCGAGCGGGTCGCCGCGCTGTGGCACCGGATCATCGGGTGGGGCGCCGAGGAAGTCGTCACCGCATGACCTCGGCGGACCCCGCGAGGCCGTTCGCCTCTTGTCCGCGGCCACCTACCGGCGCACGCTGCTGCTGATGGCGAGTTCCCACGCTCCGGTCGCCGTACGACTCGATCCCCGCTCGGGGCTCGAGGCCCTGGTGCAGGCACTGGCGGCAGACGGCTACCGCGTGGTCGGGCCGGTGGAACGTGACGGCGTGATCGCGTACGCCGACCTGGGCAGCGGCGACGACCTGCCCACGAGTGTGACCGTCGAGCAGTCGCCCGGCCGCTGGCGACTGCACCACGACGACTCGGGCCACCGCTTCGGCTGGACTCCGGGCGCCGACTCGTGGAAGCAGTTCGTGTACCCGGCGCACCAGGAGGTGTTGCGCATCCGCCGCACCGATGGCTCGTTCGTGGTCACCTCGCCGCCCCCGGCCGCCCAGCCACTGGCGTTCATCGGCGCTCGCGACTGCGAGGTGCGGGCGATGGCGGTGCTCGATCGGGTGGTGCTCGATCCGCTGCACCCCGACCCGCGCTATGCGCAGCGTCGCGATGGCGTGTTCGTGGTCGCGGTCACCTGCGGCGTGCCGGCGGCCACCTGCTGGTGCACCTCGATGGGTGGCGGCCCGCAGCCTGCGGCCGGTTTCGACGTGCGGCTCACCGAGGTGCACGATGCTGTCGGCCACCGGCTGGTCGCCGAGGCCGGCAGCGACCGCGGCGCCGAACTGCTGCTGCGGTTGGAGATGGGCGCGGCGACGACCGACGACCTCGCTGCGGCCAACGGCGTGGCCCGTGCCGCGGCCGACGGCATGCCGCGACGGCTGGATGGGGCAGCGCTACCCGCGCTGCTGCAGGGCACCGACCACCACCCGAACTGGGAGGCCGTGGCCGAACGCTGCTTGTCGTGCGGCAACTGCACGATGGTGTGCCCCACCTGCTTCTGCTCCACCTTCTCGGATCACACCGGCCTCACCGACGACGGCTCGGCGCCGATCGAGACGGTGCGCGAGCAGGACTGGGCCTCGTGCTTCCAGCTCGACCACTCCACGCTCGGTGGCCACGCCGTGCGAGCCACCACGAAGGCCCGTTACCGCCAGTGGCTGACGCACAAGCTGCAGACCTGGACCGCACAGTTCGGCACCACCGGCTGCGTGGGCTGCGGCCGCTGCACCACGTGGTGCCCGGCAGGCATCGACATCGTGCACGAGGCCGCGGTGCTGGCCGGCCTGCCCACAGCCGCACAGCCCCCCAACTCTCAGAAGGGCAGCTCCGCATGAACGAGATCCGCGACGCACTGGCCAGCCATCCGTTCTTCTCCGGCCTCGACGAGCGCGGTCTCGCTACGCTCGCCGCGTTCACGTTCGTGCGCGACGTGCCTGCAGGCGAGTGGATCGCGCGCACCGGCGCCCACGCCGACGTGTTCCACGCGGTCGTGCACGGTCGCGCCGGCATCGAGATCCATGCCGCCGACCGCGAGCCGCTGGTGGTGGCCACGGTGCACACCGGTGAGGTGATCGGGTGGTCGTGGTTCATGGAGCCGCACCGCTGGCACTTCGACGTGATCGCCCTCGACGCGATGCGGATGCTCGACCTCGACGCCGCACAGCTGCGAGCTGCGTGTGCAGCCGATCACGAGCTGGGCTTCCACGTGGCCGACCAACTCACACGGGTGCTGGCCGCGCGGCTGGAGGCAACCCGTCATCAACTGGTGGACATCTATGGGATCGCTCGCTGAACCCCTCCCGATCACGGCCCCCGACCCGATGCAGCCCACGCCGTACCGCGTGGTGGCCACTCACCCCGAGTCGGCCGATGTCACCACGCTCAGCCTCGTGCCGGTGGATGCCGCGCTGCCCGTTGCGTTGCCCGGCCAGTTCATGACCGTGTGGGTGTTCGGTGTCGGCGAGATCCCGATCTCGGTCAGCCGCATGGGGGTCGCCGGTGAAGTGCTGCTGACGGTGCGCACGGTGGGTCGCACGAGCGCCGCCATGGTGGGCTCAGCCGTCGGCGACGTGATGGGCCTGCGCGGCCCGTTCGGCACCGCCTGGCCGGTGGCCGCTGCCGCAGGGCGCGACATCGTGGTGATGGCCGGCGGGCTGGGCATCGCCCCGCTGCGGATGGCGATCGACGCGTTGGTGGCAGCGCAGGCCGGGCAGGTGACCGTGATCCTGGGCACCCGCGAGCCCGCACAGCTGCTGTTCGGCGCCGACCTCGACCGTTGGCGCGCTGCGGGGGCGAGCGTGCATGTCACGGTGGATGCTGCCGATCGCACCTGGAACGGCGCGGTGGGAACGGCCACAGCAATGCTGCAGCGGTTGGGCGTGCACCACGACATGGCGTTCGTGTGCGGGCCGGAGATGATGATGACGTCGGGTGCCCGCGCCGTGATCGCGCTGGGGGCGCAACCGCATGACGTGTGGGTGTCGCTCGAGCGCAACATGCACTGCGGCATCGGCCACTGCGGCCGCTGCCAGCTGGGGCCGCACCTGCTGTGCCGCGACGGCGCGGTCGTGCGCTGGGACACCGTTGACGAGCTGCTGGAGGTGAGGGGACGATGAGCGCACCCACCGTGGCCGTGTGGAAGTTCGCCTCGTGCGACGGCTGCCAACTCACGATCATCGACTGCGAGGACGAGCTGTTGGCGATCGCTGCCGCGCTCGACCTGCGCCTGTTCCTCGAGGCCGGGCCGAGTGAGCTGCTGGATCACTACGACATCTCGCTGGTCGAGGGTTCGATCACGACGGCGCACGATGCCGAACGCATCCGCGACGTGCGCGAGCGCTCGGGCCTGTTGGTGACGATCGGAGCATGCGCCACCGCCGGCGGTGTGCAGGCCTTGCGCAACAGCGCGGATGTCGCCGGCTACACGGCCGCGGTGTACGCCCGACCCGACTGGATCGAGACGCTCGCCACCAGCACGCCGATCGCCGATCACGTGCAAGTCGATCTCGAACTGCGCGGCTGCCCGATCTCCAAGGAAGTGCTGCTCTCCACGATCACCGCGCTGGTGGCCGGTCGGCGTCCTGCACCCACCGGCCACAGCGTGTGCGTGGAGTGCAAGGCCGCCGGCAACACGTGCGTGCTGGTGGCGCACGGCACCGCTTGCCTCGGCCCTGTCACGCACGCCGGCTGCGCCGCGTTGTGCCCGTCGTTCCAGCGCGGCTGCTTCGGCTGCTTCGGCCCCTCCGAGTCTGCGGACGTCGATGCGCTGCACACAGCGTGGCGCGCTGCCGGTATCGCCGACGCCGACCTGTTGCGCGCGCTGCGCACGTTCAACGTCGCCGCCCCCGAGTTCGCCGGTGGCGCACAGCGCGTGCAGCTACGCGCGAAGGAGCACGCATGACGCACGAACATCGCGCCCGACGCTTCGAGGTGGATGCCCTGGCCCGCGTGGAAGGTGAGGGTGGGCTGATCGTGGAGATCCACGAGGGCGCGCTCACCGACGTGCGCCTGCGCATCTTCGAGCCGCCGCGATTCTTCGAGGGGTTCCTGCGCGGCCGCAAGTACACCGAGCCGGCCGACATCACTGCGCGCATCTGCGGCATCTGCCCGGTGGCGTACCAGATGAGCGCGTGCCAGGCGATCGAGGCCGCCTGTGGCGTGGAGGTCGACCCCGACATCCGCACGCTGCGCCACCTGCTGTACTGCGGCGAGTGGATCGAGAGCCATGCGTTGCACATCCATCTGCTGCACGCGCCCGACTTCCTCGGCTACCACAGCGGGATCGCTATGGCGGCCGATCACCGCGCCGAGGTGGAGCGTGGGCTGCGGCTGAAGAAGATCGGCAACCGCATCGTGGAGGTGGTGGGCGGCCGTGCTGTGCACCCGATCAACGTGAAGGTGGGTGGCTTCTACAGCGCCCCGTCGCTGGCCACCATGCGCGACCTCGCGGAGGAACTGCGCTGGGCGCTGCAGGCTTCCATCGACGTGGCCCGCTGGGTGGCCACGTTCCCGATGCCGCTGCACGAACTGCCGCACGACATCGCGCTGGTGGCGCTGCGCCACCCCACCGAATACCCGATGTTGGGCGAGCGGTTGGTCAGCGACGGCGGGCTGAACATCGAGGCGCACGAGTGGCGCGACCACTTCGCCGAAGAGCACGTGCAGCACTCCACCGCGCTGCACGGCCGCATGCTGGCCGGTGGCGACTACATGGTTGGTCCGCTGGCGCGGTTCGCGCTCAACGCCGATCACCTCGCGCCGCAGGCCGCCGCGCTCGCCGCCGAGTTGGGGCTCACACCCGCCGAGCGCAACCCGTTCCGCAGCATCCTCGTGCGCGCGATCGAGACCGTGCACGCGTGCGAGGTGGCGTTGGTAATTGCCGACGGCTACGTGCTGCCCGCCCGCTCGTTCGTGCCGGTCGAGCCGCGGGCGGCAGTGGGGTGCGGGTGGAGCGAGGCGCCGCGCGGCCTGCTGTGGCACCGCTACGAGCTCGATGCCGACGGGCTGGTCGTCACCGCGCAGATCGTGCCGCCCACGTCGCAGAACCAACCCTCGATCGAGCACGACTTGATGCACCTGGTGGAGCACTCGCTGCACCTCGACGACGCGGCTCTCGAGCACCTGTGCGAGCAAGCGGTTCGCAACTACGACCCGTGCATCTCGTGCGCCACGCACTTCCTCGACATGCGGGTGATCCGCACGTGAGCGCGGCGGCGCCGCCGCCTGCGCCGCCGGCCGTCACGGTGATCGGCATCGGCAACCCGTACCGGCGCGACGACGGCGCGGCGGGTGCGGTGCTGCAACGGTTGGCCGCGCAGTGGGGCGCCGACCCGCGGGTGCGATTGGTGGAGCTGGACGGCGAGTCGGTGCGCGTGGTGCAGGCGTGGGAGGGCTCGCGCACGGTGTGGATCGTGGATGCGGTGCGCAGTGGTCGCCCCGCGGGCACGATTCACGAGGTGGATGCGCAGCACCTCGGCGATCTCGACGACAGCGGCAAGCGCCTCGGTGGCGGGCACCTGCTGGGCCTGGGCGAGGCCGTCGACCTGGCCGACGCGCTCGACCTGCTGCCGGCCGAGCTGCGCATCCTGGGCATCGAAGGTGTGGAGTTCGACAACGGCGAAGGCCTGTCGGCGCCGGTCGCTGCGGGTGTGGCCCGCGCCGTCGAGTTCCTGTCGAACGCGATCGGCGCCGCACTTCAGAACCGGTAGACCTCGATGGTCGAGGTCGGCCAGTCGGACCGAATGCCGACGACGGTGGAGCCGTCGGCGCTGAGGCCATCGACCTGTGCGAGTCGCCACGAGTGGAAGAGCAGCGTCTCGGTGGCGACATCCCACACGAACGTGACCGGAACTGGCCCGTTCGAGCTGTCGGCATACATCGTCGTCACGATCCGTCGACCGTCGTTGCTGAATTCTCCAGGCGTGCCCGCGGTGAGGGTGAAGTCCGGGCTCGTGCCGCCGGGGATGTCGTCGAAGGTGCTCGTCGGCAGGGCCAAGGTGTGCAGCAGCTGGCCGGTGGCGGTGTCCCACACACGCAGCGTGCCGCCGGGATCCGCTGACGTGTAGGCCGTGAGGATCTGCGACCCATCCGCGCTCAATGCCACCGGCGCCGCATCGTTGAGGTCGAGCACGACGCCACCGGTGTCCGTGTCGACGACCATGGTGGACAGGACCATGCCGCCACATTCGACGGTCATCATGATCCGTCGTCCGTCAGGGCTGAACCTGTCGCCGCCATCCGCGCAACCCTCTGGGGCGCTGAGCCGGTAGAGCACCTGCCCGCTCACGACGTCGCCCACGTCAACCACCCAGCCCCGCAGAAGGAGGTGTCGCCCGTCGGGGCCTGCCTCCCCTGACATCGCGTCTGCGGAGAGGCTGAAGGTCGAGGCCAGCGCGCCGGTGTTCACGTCGCGGAACTCCAGCACCCCCGCCGCCTTACCGACCAGGTATTTGCCGTCACCGCTCAGTGAGTAGCTCTCCGGGAACTCCGCCACCTGCTGTCCGTCGGCGACGCGGAACGAACGGCTGCTGCCGTTGTACCCGTGTTCGAGGTCCCAAGTGGAGGTCGACACCAGGAGCCGGTCGTCCGGGGTGAAGGTGAGGCTGAAGGCCCAGTCGTCGAACGTGAACAGCTGGTCGCCTGAGCGAAGGTCCCAGACGGTGGTGGTGGGACCGTCGATGGAGCCGGTCGCGAGGCGGGTGCCGTCGTGGCTGAGCGCGAAGACCGTCCCTGGGGCCGTGAACACCGCAGTCGACCCGCTGGAGCTGGGCGGCTCGGTCGCTGCCACCGTGGCGTTTGTCGTGGCACTCGTGGTCGGGGCCTGGCTCGTGCCGGTGGAGTCGGCGGTGTCGGTGACCGGGCTGACCCCGGTGGACGATCCATCGTCGTCATCGTTGGTCAGCACGAGCACCACGGCAACGACCAGCGCGACAGCGCCGGTGGCAGCCAACCCGATCCGCAGCAACCGCCGGTGGTCGGGTGTGCATGGTGCGCCAGCCGGCGGCGGCGAGCCGACCACCTGTGCATCGGGAGGGTCCGCCGTGGGCTGCATGTCATCCGCCATGCAATGGGACCATACCCCTCCGGCCAAGCCGCGTCAGCCGGGTAGCGGGTCAGCAGATCCGCGGGAGCAGCTCGCCGAGCGGCATGTCGATGATGCGCGTGCCGCCGATCGCGGTGTTGCCCACCACCATCCCTGCATGATCGGCCACCACCGTGCCGATGGCCACCGCGCCTTCGCCACCGGCTGTGGCGCGCAGCGCGGCGAGCGCGCGCTCGGCGTCGGCCTCGGCCACGAACACCAGCAGGCGACCCTCGTTGGCCACGTGCAGCGGGTCGAGGCCCATCAGCGTGCAGGCGCTGCGCACCGCAGCATCGACGGGCACCTCTGTCTCCCCGATCACGATCCCCACGTTCGCCGCGGTGGCGATCTCGTTCAGCGACGCGGCCACACCGCCGCGGGTGGGGTCGCGCAGCACGTGCACGTCGACACCCGCGTCGAACAGCGCGGCCACCAGGCCGTGCACCGGCGCCGAGTCGCTGGTGACGGGCGAGCCGAACTGCAGGCCGTCGCGCACGCTCATCACGGCCACGCCGTGGCGGCCGATGCTGCCGCTGAGCAACACCGCGTCGCCTGCAGCGGCGCGCTCGGGGCGCACGTCGGCGCCGTCGCGCACACGGCCCACACCGGCGGTGGTGATGAACACACCGTCGCCCTGGCCACGTTGCACCACCTTCGTGTCGCCGGCCACGATCGCCACGCCGGCCGCGCGGGCAGCCTCGCCCATCGACGCGGCGATGCGCCGCAGCACCTCGATGGCGGTGCCCTCTTCGATCACGAACGCGGCAGTGAGGTGCAGCGGCACCGCCCCTGAGCAGGCGAGGTCGTTCACCGTGCCGTGCACGGCCAGCGAGCCGATGTCGCCACCGGGGAAGAACAGCGGCTGCACCACGAACGAGTCGGTGCTCATCGCCAGCCGTTCGCCGCCCACTGCGACCACCGTGCTGTCGGCGAGCTGGCCCAGCAGCGGATTGCCGAGCGCTGGCAGGAACACGTCGGCCAGCAGCTCGGCGCTCAGCCGGCCCCCGCCACCGTGGCCCAACACCACCTGCTCCCGATGGCCGACGGGCACGGGGCACGACCAGTCGGCCGGGTCAACCGGGCCGGCCGGCTCAACCACGACGCAGCTCCACGCGGCGGTGCGCGTAGTACGCGGCGCAGGTGCCTTCGTCGCTCACCATCGTCGCCCCCAACGGCGAGCGCGGGGTGCACGTGGTGGCGAACATCTCGCACTCCACCGGGGTGATCAGGCCGCGCAGCACCTCGCCGCTGCGGCACGCAGCCGGTTCGGTGGCGGTGATCTCGCCCACGTCGAAGCGCAGCGCGGCGTCGAACGCGTGCAGGTGTTCGCGCAGCCGCCACCCGCTGGCCGGGATCGTGCCGATGCCGCGCCAGTCGCGGTCGCACACCTCGAACACCTCGGCCAGCAGTGCCCGCGCTGCCGGGTTGCCCTCCGCGCTGACGGCCCGCGGGTACGCGTTCTCCACCTCGGCGCGGCCGGCCTCCAACTGCACGATCGCGCGGCGGATGCCGTCGAGCAGATCCACCGGCTCGAAGCCGGTGACCACCACGGGCACGTGGTGGCGCTGCACGATCGGCGCGTACTCGCCGCAGCCCATCACGGTGCACACATGGCCGGCCGCGAGGAACGCCTGCACGCGGCACACGGGGGCGGCGAGGATCGCCCCGATCGCCGGCGGCACCAGCACGTGCGACACGAGCAGCGAGAAGTTGCCGAGGCCCAGCCGCTGTGCCTGTTGGACTGCGAGGGCGTTGGCGGGAGCGGTGGTCTCGAAGCCGATCGCGAAGAACACCACTTGCCGCTCTGGCTCGGCAGCGGCGATGCGCACCGCGTCGAGCGGTGAGAACACCACGCGCAGGTCGCCGCCGCGGCTGCGCACACCGAACAGGTCGCCGCCGCTGCCGGGCACCCGCAGCATGTCGCCGAACGAGCAGAACGTGATCTCGGGCCGCGCCGCAAGCGCGAGCGCGCGGTCGATCATCGCCAGCGGGGTGACGCACACGGGGCATCCAGGGCCGTGCAGCAACTCAACACCCTCGGGCAGCAGTTGGTCGATGCCGTGGCGGATGATCGAGTGCGTCTGGCCGCCGCACACCTCCATCAGCGCCCAGGGGCGAGTGGTGATGCGCGCGATCTCAGCCAGCAGTCGCCGGGCCAGCGCCGGGTCGTTGAACTCGTCGAAGTACTTCACGCCGGGTCGTCCGTGCGGCCGGGCTCGCCCAGTTCTGCCAGCAGCGCCAGTGTCTCCGCGGCGGCGGCCTCGTCGAGCACCTGGATGGCCACGCCCGCGTGGGCGATCACGTAGTCGCCCACCACCGCCTCGGGCACGAGCGACAGCACTACCTCTTGGCTGGTGCCGCCGAAGTCCACCATCGCCACCGGCTGGCCGTACTGCTCGCCGATGCTCACGATGCGGCCGGGGATCGCGAGGCACATGTCAGCCGTTCCCTCCGAGGAGCGCACGGGCGATCACGGCCTGGCCCAGCGCGAGGCCGCCGTCGTTCGTGGGCACCAGTCGGTGGGTCAGCACGGTGCAACCTTCGCGCACCAGCACGGCCTCGCACGCGTCGGCCAGCCACGCGTTCTGGAACACCCCGCCCGACAACACCACCACAGTTCCTCCCGTTCCTGCGCTTGTGTCACACGCCGACGTCCGAACCTGGTGCACCACGTGTGACACGAGGGCGGAATGGAAGCGGGCGGAGATGGTGCCGGCGGGGGTGCCGGCCAGCGCGTCGGCGGCGACGGCGCGGATGACGGGGGCACAGTCGACGGCGCCGGCCGCGTCGGCGAGCGGGAACGTGTACGCGCCGGTGGCCAGCGGGTCGAGCACGGCCTCCAGCTCGATCGCCGCCTGAGCCTCGTAGTCGACGCGTTGGCGCACGCCGGCGAGCGCAGCGACCGCGTCGAACAGGCGGCCCATGCTGCTGGTGGCCACGGTGTGCACGCCGCGCTCCAGTTGCGTGCGCAACACCTGCCGGTCGGCGGGGGCGACGGCGGCAACCGCGGCCAGGTGCGGATCCCACTCCACACCGGCGGCCCACAGGTGGGCGAGCGCAGTGCGCGCCGGGTGCTCGATCGCCGCGTCGCCACCGGGCAGCGGGATCGCTTTCAGGTGGGCGACGCGGGTGACGCTGGCGGCGGTGGCGAGCATGATCTCGCCGCCCCAGATCGTGCCGTCGGGCCCGTAGCCGGTGCCGTCGAAGGCCACGCCGATCACCGGCCCGTGCACGCCGTGTTCGGCCATCACGCTCACCACGTGCGCGTGGTGGTGCTGCACCTCCACCACCGGCACGCCCCACTCGCCGGCCAGCTCGCGCCCCAGGCGGGCCGACAGATAGCCGGGGTGGGCATCGATCGCCACCGCCGCGGGCGTGGTGCACAGCAGGTCGACGAGTTGCCGCGCTGCCTGGCGGGCGGCGCGGTACGTGGCCAGTTGGCCGTGGTCGCCTAGGTGCTGCGACATGAACGCCTGGCGGCCCACGGCCAGGCACAGCGAGCCCTTCAGGTCGCCGCCCATCGCCAACACGGCGCGACCGTCGCTCGCCAGCGGCACCGGTAGTGGGGTGAAGCCGCGGGCGCGGCGCAGTGGCACCATCATGGGGCCGCGAGCGCGCACGATGCTGTCGTCGCACGCTGAGTGGATCGGCCGGTCGTTCGTGAGCCACGCGTCGGCGATCTCGCGCAACCGTCTCAACGCATCACCGTCGTCGGTGACGATCGGCTCGTCGGCCACGTTGCCCGAGGTGCACACCACCACCTGCGTGCCCAACCCGTCGAGCAGCAGGTGCTGCACGGGCGACG
The DNA here is from genome assembly GCA_030645495.1 of Actinomycetota bacterium. Classification (GTDB taxonomy): domain Bacteria; phylum Actinomycetota; class Acidimicrobiia; order Acidimicrobiales; family Ilumatobacteraceae; genus UBA668. Next base: position 74,515 of record JAUSLV010000027.1, on the reverse strand, counting down.
ACGGCAGCATCACGCCCACGTCGGCCGCGCCGGGCGCGACCAGCTCGGGCCAACCGGCCGCGCCCGGAGTGCGGCGCAACAGCACAATCGGCCGTTGCGGAGACACGAGCGCGCTCTGCTCCGTGGCGCTCACCGCCGCCACCTCCGCGAGTGGGGCGCGGTCGGCCACCAGCACGGCGAACGGCTTCGCACCGCGCCCCTTGCGGGCGCGCAGCGTGGCGACCGCAGTCGCGTTCGTGGCGTCGCACACGAGGTGGTAGCCGCCGATGCCCTTCACCGCCACGATCCGGCCGTCATCGATCAGCCGTTGCGCGCCACGCAGCGCGTCGTCGCGCTCGGCGACCACACCGTCAGCGGTGTGCAGCGTCAGGTGCGGCCCGCACGTGGGGCAGGCCAGTGGCTGGGCGTGGTAGCGGCGGTCGGTGGGGTCGTCGTACTCGGCCTGGCAGGCGGGGCACAGCACGAACCCGGCCATCGTGGTGGTGGGCCGGTCGTAGGGCAGGTGGCGGGTGATCGTGAATCGCGGCCCGCACTGGGTGCAGGTGACGAACGGGTAGCGGTATCGCCGGTCGGCGGGGTCGCGCATCTCGGCGAGGCATTCGTCGCACACGGCCACGTCGGGTGGCAGCGCGGTGATCGCTGCGGCCGCGGTCGCAGCGTCGTCGGAGGCGATGATGCGGAAGCCGTCGGCCACCGCCAGCGCCGAATCGTCGGGCACCACGGCCACGCCGGTCACGCTCGCCAGCGGGGGAGCGTCGATGGCAACACGGCGCACGAACTCGTCGAGCACCTCGGCCGGCCCGAACACGTCGATCAGCACGCCCGCCGCGTCGTTGCGCACCGTGCCGTGCAGATCCAGCGAGGTGGCCAGCCGGTGCACGAACGGCCGGAAGCCGACACCCTGCACCACCCCGGTGACGCGCAACCTCACGACAGCAACAGTACCGAGACCTTCGGCTCGACGGCCTCGGGGGTCACCATCGGGTTGAACCGCTCGACGACGTTGCCGTTGCCGTCGATCAGGAACTTCTCGAAGTTCCAGGTGATGTCCTCGCCGCCCGACTCGCCGCGCAGCCACTCGTAGAGCGCGCACGAGTCGGCGCCGTTGACATCGATCTTGGAGAACATCGGGAACGTCACGCCGTACTTGGATGTCGCGAACTCGAGGATCTCTGCGTCGGTACCGGGTTCCTGCGCACCGAACTGGTTACAGGGGAAGGCCAGGACGGCGAACCCCTGCTGTGCGTAGGTGTCGTGGAGCGCACGCAGACCTGCGTACTGGCCGGTGAGGCCTCAATTGCTCGCCACGTTGACGACGAGGCACACCTTGCCGCGATACTCGGCGAGGCTCACCTCGTCACCGGTGATGGACCGCATGGTGAGATCATGAAAGGCCGACATACGGCAACAGTAGCGGGTTCGCTGGTGGTCGGTCGCCCGCCGACCGGCGTCAGATGACGATGCCGCGGGCCTTCAGTTCGGCGATCTGCTCGTCGCTGAGGCCCAGTTCGCGCATCACGTCGTCGGTGTGCTGGCCGTGGGTTGGGCTGGCGCGCAACTCGCCCACGGGGCGGCCGTCGAACTGCCCGGGCGACGCGCCGGTGAGGTAGTGCGTGCCGTCGGGGTACGTGACCGGCGTGATGAACCCGTTCACCAGTGCCTGCTCGTCGGTGATCACTTCGGCGGGGCTCTTGGCCGGCGACCACACACCCTGCAGTTCGGCGAACTGCGCCTCCCATTCGGCCAGCGTCTTGCCGGCGAAGATGCCGTCGAGGATGGCGATCATCTCGACGCAGTTGGCGGCGCGGGCCGCAGGGTCGGCGAACTTCGGGTCGGTGATCCACTCGGGGTGGCCGACCTTGGTGGCGAAGTCCTCCCACCACGCGTCGTACAGCAGGCACAGCAGCAGCCAGCGGTTGTCGCTGGTGCGGTACCAGTTCATCAGCGGATCGGGGAACGCTTCGCGGCTGGGCATCGGGCCGGCGGCCTTCCACCCCATCGACGCCGAGATCAGCGACTGACTCATGATGTAGGTGCCCATCATGTACAGCGCGTGATCCACGATCGCCCCCTTACCCGTGCGCTCGCGGCGGAACAGCGCGGCGCAGATCGCGCCGGCCAGCGTGGCGCCACCGGTGAGGTCGCCCACCGAGCCGGGCTGGTTGGGCGGCGGGCCACCGTTGGTGGGTGTCTGCACGAACGCCGAACCGCTGCGTGTCCACGACGACGGCATGTCGAAGCCGCGGGCCGCGGCGAGCGGGCCCGAGCGGCCGTAGCCGGTGCCGCTGGCATACACGATCCGCGGGTTGATCTTCATCACGTCGTCGGGGGTGATGCCCAGCTTCACGCACGCGTCGTCGCGCATGTTGGTGATGAACACGTCGGCGCCCTCGATCAACTGCTTCAGGTACTCGCGACCCTCGGGCTTGGTGAGATCCAGGCCAAGCCCGCGCTTGCCGCGGTTGGCGGCCTCGAAGAACGGGTTGCTCTTCAGGCCCGGCCGCTGGATGATGCGCATGCTGCGGGCCGCATCGCCGCCGCCGGCGACACGCTCGACCTTGATCACATCGGCACCCCAGTCGGCCAGGATCATCGCCGCGGCAGGCACGAACGTGTGCTCCGCGACCTCGATCACTCGCACACCCTGCATGACGTCGTACATCGACCAACCCCCCGTGTCGTTCCCCGGTTTGACAACGTAGTCAACAAGTGCGGCCAGCGGCTCACCCGCCCGCTACTTGGCGGCGACTTCGACAGCGCCGGCGAACACCGGGCCGCTCACGGCCGGCTGCACGGCGGGGTGGATCAACGCTCGGTCGGTACCCCGGATGCGGGCCGCATCGGCGCCGCCGAACCCGGCCACGGTGGCCTCCGCTGCGCCGGTGCCTACGGTAAGCAACAGAATTACGTAGCGGTTGTGCAGCGCGGGCGCGTGGTTCGGTCGAGCCCGCAGTGCCCGCGCGTAGCACTCGAGCGCGAACTCGGTGTTGCGTAGTGGCCCATCCTGCCAGGGCACCTGCACGTCGTAGGCGAGGTTGCCCAGCGCTGTCCAGCCGTCGGCCACCGAGGCCGGGTCGTCGGGGTCGATCGCGTACATGCGGTGCAGTGGCGTGGTGTCGCGTGCTCGCGGGTAGAGGATCGCCTGCTCGCGTTCGGAAGTGTCGGTGGCTCGGGAGATGCCGTGGGGGTTCAGGAAGAATGCCTCGAGCACCGCTGGCACCAGCACGGCGGTGCCGCCGGCGGCGGTGAGGCGGATCAGTACCTCGAGGTCGGCGCAGGCCTCGAGCTGCTCGTCGTAGCCGTGCAGTCGTTCGAGCGAGGTGCGGCGCCAGAACTGGGTGCAACCGCCGTAGCAGTAGAACAGGGGAAGCGCGGGTTCGTACGGCGGGTGGAGCGCAAACCGGTCGGTGGGCCGCGGCGGCCGCTGCGCCTCGTCGGTGAGCGCCAAGTGTGCGTAGGCGAGGTCGGCCTCGGGGTGTTCGTCGAGCGCGCTGGCGAACAACTCGAGCGCGTCGTGGCGCAGCCAGTCGTCGGTGTTGAAGTTGGCGAAGTAATCGCCGGTGGCCATGTGCAGCGCCCTGTTCCACGCCACATACAGCGACTCGCGCTCGGTTCGCACGTAGACGATGTTCGGTGCCGTGCGCCGCATGTCGTCGACGATGGCGCGTTCGTTCTGCGGCGAGCCGCTGTCGATGACGATGATCTCGAGGCGCGACGCGATGGTCTGGCCCAGCAGGATCTCCAGGCAGCCGCGTAGCAGCGACTCGCCGCAGTAGGTGGAGACCACCACCGACACCAGCGGACGCGGCGCGCTCACCACGGCATCAGGCCTTCTTGAAACCCTCGATGGTCGCGCGGATGTCGTCGGTGTTGAACGAGGCCTCTTCGGCGGCGTTGGCAAACGGCGACACGAGGCGCACGGCCTGCTGGATGTGCAGGTTGAGGGCGCGCTTGGTCTCCTGGACGGCCTGCGTGGGCTGGGCGGCCAGGCGGTTGGCGATGCGCAGGGCCTCGGTCATCAGTTGGTCGTCGGGCACGGCGAACGTGGCCAGGCCCAACTCGACGCACTTGGCCGCGGGAATGCGGTCGCCGGTGAGCAGGTAGTACTTGGCCTGCAGCATGCCCATCAGCACCGGCCACTGCACGGCGCCGCCGTCGCCGGCCACCAGGCCGATCGGCACGTGGGTGTCGGCCATGAACGTGCTCTCGGCGATCAGCACCACGTCGCACGAGGTGGCGACGCTGCAGCCCAGGCCCACGGCCGGGCCGTTGACGGCCGACACCATCGGCAGCGGGCATTCGAGCATCGCGTCGAGCAGGCGCTGGGCGCCACGCATGGATTCGGCGCGATGGATCGGGTCTTCGTACGAGCGGATGAAGCCGGGAATGTTGCCGCCGGCGCTGAACGCCTTGCCGGCGCCGGTGATCACGATCGCCTTCACCGAGCGGTCCTTCGCGAGGTGGGCCCAGATCTCCTGCATGCCGTCGTGCATCGCGTCGGAGAACGCGTTGCGCTGTTCGGGCTGGTTGAGCGTGATGATGGCCACCGGGCCGTCGTGCTCGATGAGGATGTCGGGGGTGGGAACGTAGGCCATGACGGGTCTCCAGTGCTGCAGCGGTTGGCGTGGTGACACTACTGTCAAGTGAGCCACCGCCCAAGCAGCGCAGACAGAATCGACGTTGCTCGACCATGAGTATCGTCGCCTCGTGCCCAGGGTGCGGGGATCAGCGAGCCCCCGACGCGAGCGACGGTCGCTGCGTGCTGTGCACGAAGCGACCGTCGGGTCGTTGGCGGTTGGGGTCAGCGGATGTGGACGAGGCGGGCGCTCACCACGAGGCGGTGACTCGCGCCATTCGGCGAGCCGTTGCTGCTGGAGCAGGTGACCAGGTGCAAGGTCGCCAGACCGGTGTTGAACGCGGGGTCCTGCACGGCGCTCAGGTCGGGGGTGGTCACGTCGATGCGGGTCACACGGTAGAGGTAGCTGTGCCCGTCGCTGCCGACGATGACCAGCGTGTCGCCCGGCACCAACGCACCGAGGTTGTAGAAGACGCCGCCGTAGGTGTTGCGGTGGCCGAGCAACTGGAGGTTGTACGGCCGGCCCAGCGTGCCGCCGACCTTCCACGTCGCCACGATGCCGGTGTCGAGGATCGGGGTGAGGCTGTTACCCAGGCCGATCGCCGAGTCGAGGCCGATCCTCGGGATCTGCAGTCGCTGCGGGGTGCTGGGGGCGTAGGTGGGGTTCACCGGCGTGGCCAGCGTTGCGGCCGTCGGCGCTCCTGTGTACCAACCGGCGAGGTCGACGATGAGGTGGGTGCCGGTGCTGGTGTAGACCGCCAGGCCGCGGGGGCTGATGCGTACGATCGCCTGGTTGGCGATGGTCTGCGGGGCCTTGTCGAGGTTCAGCGTCGAGGTGTTCGGCAGCTGGGTACCGGCGGCGAAGGTGGTGACGAACCCGCTGTCCCACGGATCGGTGGCGGTGATGTTGGCGGCAACCGCCTGCACCTGGCCGGGGGTTCCGCCGACGGCGACTTCGTAGGTGCTGCCGGCCCACGGAGCCAGTGCACGAGCCTGACGGGTGTCGAGCAGGCGCTGCGGGTCTGCCGGCACGAACAACCCGACGTCGGAGGCATCAGCCGACTCACCGGTGAACCAACCCATCACGTCGACGACGAGGTCGCCACCGGACTGCGAGAAGACCGTGAACGACGGGCTGCCGCCCACCAGTGCGACGATCGCCATCACCGCACGAGTCTGGTTGACCTCGTCGATGTTGAGGTTGCTCGTGACCGGCCGCTCGGTTCCGGCGGCGTAGGCCGTCCAGAAGCCGACTGCCGCACGCACGGCGGTGATGTTCACCACGACCGCCGAGGCACCCTGCGGCACGCCGACCGTGCTGGTATCGATCGTGGTGGTGCCACGAGGCTGTAGCGGACCCTGGCTCGAGCGAGTGTCGAGCGCCCGCTTCGGGGAATCGAGGGTGACCAGCCGGCCAGCGGTCACTGGGCCGGAGGTGGGAACGAACACACCGAACAGGTCGACCACGATGTCCATCGGGGTGTTCATGAACACGTCGACGCTGCCCGACTCGCCCAGCTTCACATGGGCCTGGTTGGCGACGATCTGGCCGGCCGTAACGGCGTTGACGGTGGAGGTGGTGGGAACCGCGGAGCCTGCCGGGAACACCGAGGCGAAGCCGCCACCGATGGGGTTGACCATCGTGACGGTGAGGATCGCGGCCGTTGCGCCTTGGGGAACTCCGCTGCGCTGGGCGACGCCGATCCGGATGACGTTGGCGCTGATGCGGGTGAAGTCGACCTGCTGGGCACCGGGGCGGGTGTCGGCCAGTCGCATCGGGGCGACGGCGACGAAGCGAGTTGCGCCGCTGACGGTGGCCTGGCTGGTGGCGGGAGCGGCGGCGGCGTACGCCGGAGCGAATGCGAGAGCGACTGCCATCGCCATCCAGAAGCCGATTCGGTGCTGACGGCTGGTGGTGGTGTTCCCGGTGACATCCATCTGATGATCTCCTGCTGCTGATCTGTGGGGCTACGTCCCTGCTGCGACTGTCACAGTAGTCCCCATATGTCCCGAAGTGTACACATTGGTCATAGATCACACCAGAGCAACTGTGGGATCTTTTCCTCTAAAGATTAGGCAACATGCTGCCGATATTGGTTCGTGTACCTGATCTGGCGCGCCCTTTTGGATGGTTATTGTCCTCATACATCGCAGGCTAACTGTCACAGTAATGGACAGAGATGGGCTCGCGGCGGGCGCTCGGGGCGCGAATCACACCGGTTCTGCCGCGCGCGGGGGCCGCAGGCTGGTGCTGGCCGCACGGTGCGTCGGTGGTGCACAATGCGTGCAGCTCATGAACACCTTCGAACCGACGAACTTCTTCGAGCAGATCCGCTCGAACCACCGACGCTCGATGGTGCTGATGGCGGCGACGTTCGTGATCCTGTATCTGTTCGCCAACCTGATCGTGGCGGCCTTCGGCGGCTACCAGCGCGACGCGGCCTGCACCTCGGTCAGCGCGTCGTCGTGCGGTACTGACTGGTTCTGGAACCCGATCGCCCTGGGCGTCACTGCGGCAGCGGTGGGCGGGTACCTGTGGGTCGCCTACCTGTCGTCGGCGCGGGCGGCGCTGGCGATCACCAAGGCCCGGCCCGCTGATGGCCCCGAGTTCCAACAGTTGCGCAACCTGGTGGAGGGCCTGTCGATCGCCTCGGGGTTGCCGGTGCCGGCGGTCTACGTGGTCGACGACCCGGCACCGAACGCGTTTGCCACCGGGCTGAAGCCCGAGAAGGCGGCGATCGCCGTCACCACGGGCCTGCTGGCGACAATGTCACGGCGCGAGCTGGAAGGGGTGCTGGCCCACGAGCTTGGCCACATCCGCAATCGCGACACGTCGTTCATGACCCTCGTCGTGCTCACCGTCGGGGCGATCATGGTGCTCTCCTCGATGCTCGTGCGGATCGGGTACTACGCCACGCTGTTCAGCGGTGGCAACCGGCGCAGCAACCGCGAGGGCGGCGACTCGGCGGCGATGATCGGGCTGGCGATGTTGGCCGTCGGGATGATCGGCTTCGTGATCGCAGTGCCTTCGGCGATGCTGCTGAAGGCCGCGCTGTCGAGGCGCCGCGAGGTGATGGCCGATGCGACGGCGGTCGAGCTGACGCGATACCCGACAGGCATCCGCTCGGCGCTGGAGAAGCTGGAGGCCGACACCACCGTGGTGAAGGCGATGTCGACCACCACCGCTCACCTCTGGATCGAGTCGCCGCTGGAGCGCACGAAGGGTTCCGGGTTCATGGGCGGTGTGGGCCGCCTGTTCGACACGCACCCGCCCTTGGCCGAGCGCATCGCCGTGCTGCGCCGCTACGAAGGCCTCGACCCCAACGGGCGCGGCCCGGTCGACCAGAGTCCCGGTGTGCTGTCACCCGGGGGTTTCGGCCCTCGCGCCCCGTTGCCGCCGCCGACCGGCCGCCCGCTGAACTGATCCCGCAGGCCGTCAGGGCGCCCGGCTATTCGCGATGCACCTGCCAGCTCAACTCGATGGACTCGCCGCCCTCGGCAGCCCAGGCCGCGCCGGTCATGGTCCCTGCCGCGAGGTCGACCGTGCCGGTGAAGTGAAGATCGCGGCTGAAGCTCACCGACGTGAGCGTCCACGTGATCGGCTCGGTCGTGACGGGGCCGCTCTGGCCGTTGGAGGACGACCAGATGTCGACCTCGCCGCTGCCGTCGGGGGAGGTGCGGATGCGCAGGTGCAACTCCAGAGCTCCAGCACTCATGTAATAGTCGCACGAGGGCACCGTGCCGGGCGGGATCGAGCAGGCAGTGAAGGTCATCGTTCCCGACCATGTGCCGTCGAGGTTGCCGGTGACTTCGAACGGGGGTGAGGTGAACGTCGCGAGCACGAGGTCGCCGGATCCGGCTGTCGGCAGCAGTTCTAGTGTCACCTCAGCGGGGCCGGCGGTGGTGGGCGTGGTGTAGGTGTGGGTGGCGGTGGGTACGTCGGTGTCGGCCGTCGCGCCATCGCCGAACTGCCAGCGATACAGGTAGCTGCCGTGATGGTCAGGAGCGGTGAACACGGTTGGCGTGCCTACCGTCGCCGAGGTGATCGGGGTGAACTCGGTGAGGTGGAAGCCGATCTGCACGTCGGCCATCGGTGCGGAACTTGCTGCCTGGTTGTCGGTGATCGTCACCCCGATCTGGTTGAGGCCGGGCTCGCCACGGATGGTGCACGACATGGTCAGCTCTTGGTCGGCCAGATCAGGTTCGGTGATGGTGTTCACCCGGCCGAGGGTCGGCGGCGACTCGTAGCACGGCCATGCCCAGTCCACCTGGTAGATGCCCTCATCAAGGGCGAATCGGGCCACCACCTCGTAGCTGCTGTCCTCGGCGAGGCCGGTCACGAACGGCACAGCGACCGCTGGATGGGTCTGCAGCGCCAGCGCCGGGCCGCCACGGGTGATGTTGACAGCGAGCGTCACTGCGTCGGGAACCGTGACCACCCGGAACGAGCCCGACACGCCGGCGGATTCGCCGAACAGGGTGATCAGCACACCGGACCCCGCAGGAATCGTGAAGTGGACGGGAGTGCCCTCGTCGACTGCCATGTCGACGAGGGGCGTCGCGGTGGCTGTGCTGCTGCCGCTGGCCTGCCTGGCGAGCACTGCGACGCGGGCGCCGCGCGGTTGTGAGGCGAGCGTGAACTCGATGGTGGCCTGGGTAGCGCGATCGGCTGCCGATGGTGGTGGCGCGATCGTGACGGCGTGCATCGCGCTGTCGGCGGGCACCGTCAGGCGGCCGGTGGCCGCCGACTGGTCGGGAGCATCGTCGGGCGTCGTCCACTCCACCGCGTCCGGCGGTTCGTACAGCGTGACCGCGTCGGTCGTGAGCGCCGTGTGGAGGAAGACCCGGTAGTACTCGTCGTCGCCGATCCCGACGGTGCTCTCCACGATGGTGTTGAACCGCTCGTCCAGGTTGCCGCTGCCGTCGGCGAGCTGGGTCCAGAACTCGCCGAAGCCGAGGCCCGATGCGGTGAGGAAGTGGTCGATGAACTCGGCCAGCTTGTACTCGTGTGAGCCGTCCACGATGCGCATGCCGACGGCCGGGTCGAGGCGGTAGGCGTTCGCATCGAAGGGCTGCGCCGGCACCGAGGCGATCCGCTTGGAGGCGTACTCCGCCGTTGCCTCCATCAACCAGCGGGCAGCGTCCATCCGCCATGTGCCGACCTGTGCCCCCTGGAACGCGTGGAACATCTCGTGAGTGATGCTGCTCGCCAGCTCGTCCTCGTCCTGGTACGTGGTCGGCATGATGATCGCGCCGGTGGTGGGGTCGTAGCCACCCTCGTCCTTCTTGGTGGAGGGGTCGAGGATCACGTATGCCGGAGGTACCTCGAACCCCGACGAGTGGTAGTTGGTGTAGGCGATGCCCACCTCTTGGGCGGCGCGGCGAGCGAGTGCTTCGATCGAGGCCGCGCTGCCATCCACCTGGGCCGTATCGGTGGTGCCGTACACCACGGTCGACGTCGCCCCGGTCTGTGGGTGTTCCACGGTGAACGACTCCATCGCGAGGACGTTGTAGCTCTTTGCCAATTGCCACACGCCCCACAACGACAGGTGATTGGTCTGCACCGTGGCGACGCCGTTGGCGATCTCTGCCTCGACTGGCACCCACTCTCCGGCTGTCTCGTCGAAGTAGCTGACGAACGCCGTGCCCGGCTGCGGGGTGCCACCGGCGGTATCGAGGACGAACTCGAGCGTCAGTTCGGTGTCGAAGGAGCTGGTGTCGCCGAGTTCGATCGAGTAGGCGGTCGCTGCCTGCAACGGGCCGATGGTCCTGTTGGGCAGTGATGGCACCTGAGTGGCTGCCAACGTCGTCGGTTCGTCGAGCAGTCCGCCGGGCACCACGACCGCGAGGGTGCTGTCGATGGTGACGCGCTGGTCGGCGGTGCTCGGTTGCACCAGCCGGCGCACGACGGCCAACTGGTCGTCGCCGTATGTGACCGCGACGACGGGCACGGCGACAGCGAGCGCGACCAGGAACCATGGGCCACGGCGAGAGCGCCTCCCACGGTGGGCCTCCGGGCCGGATTGTGCTGCCGGCGGGGCCCAACGCGACTCGTGCGAACCCGTTGCGTCACTCATGGTGCACCTCCGGAACGCGGCCGCGCCAAGTGAACGAACGGTGACCGCCGTCTGTTCACACTGTGCGGCTGGTGACGCCCGTTCGCCAGGGGCGAACTACCCGGTACCGGGGGATGCCACCCGCGTTCACACGGGTGGCCGGGGAGGGGTGAAAGGGTGCCTATGCATCGCTCACTCCGGGCAGTACCACGTGAGCGAGACAAGCTAGGCGGATTCCCGGGTCCCTATGCGAGCGACGGCTCATCATCCTCAGCCCGTTCAGGAACGGGCCGATGAACCACAACCCGCTGAGCAGCGCGAACCGCGTGCGGGTGATCGGACCGGAGAGCACGAGTACGAGTGGCACGAAGACCACCACGGAGTAGTACGCCTCGTAGGCCATCATCGCGGCACAGCCGGCACATGCCATCACCGCCACTTCGGGCCACGACGTGCGTTCGTTGGAACGCACCAGCAGCCACGCCGCGATCGTCACGAGGGCCGATGCCATCTGGGTTTGCGTGGTGCGGAAGAGGAAGATGCCGCTCCAGGCCGGGAAGGCGGAGAGTGGTCGTAGCGCCTGAGATGAGATCGCCGAGCTGGTGGACAGCCAGAACTGCGGACCTCGACGGGAGAACAGCTCGAACAGCCCCCACTCCTCCAAGATCCCTGCGTCGTTCCAGCCGCCCGCCAGCTGCAACGCCGCGGGGATGCTGACGATGCAGGCGATTCCTGCGAGATGTCGCCGCCGCCTGCTCGGCCGGCGGAGACTGGTCAGCACCGTGGCATCCGGGTCGGGGGAAAGATGAACTCGTCGGCAGGGTTGGCAGTTGCCAAACCCCACCGGGCCAGCGTGCGGGCCGCATGAGTGATCGCGTCGATCTCGATGCGATCGAGCAGGGCTGCGGCACACACGTTCACGAGTTGCTCGGCGTAGCGGTCGGCGGTGAACGTTTGTGCGGAGTGGGCGGCAGCGTTGCTGCCCAACTCGTGCCGCCAGGCCGGCGTCGCCACCATCCGCTCGAGGGTCGCGGTGAGCTGGGCGATCTCGTCGTCGGGATCGATCATGGCCACGCAGTCGGGCGGCAACTCCGCGTAGAACCCGGCGCGCGTCACGATCGTGGGCTTGGCGGCGAGCATCGCCTCGATGGTCGAGGCCGACGCTGCCTCGAGACACGGCCACCGCAATGCAGCCACGATGTCGGCGTCAGCCATCGCCTGGTCGAGGGTCGCCTCGTTCACCTCACCGTCCAGCCGCAGCTGGACACCCAGATCGTGCGCCAGGGCGCGGAGGTCGTCGGCCGTCGCGGGGTGCACCAGGCCGACGACGCGGTAGGCGAGTCGGTGGCGGAGGATATCGCTGGTGGCGATCGCGCGCAGCACGCTGCGAACGCGCTTGTTGTCGTTGACATGCCCGACCGTCAACAACGTCAGCGGCGCATCGGGTCGACGTTCGTGCGCGGGTGCATGCCGACGGGGCTCCCACGCGAGGTCGGCCACCTCCACCCGGCCGGCACATGCTCCGAGTACACGGGGCAACACCCACCGACTGTGGCTCACGACCGCCAACGCCTGCGCGCTGATCCACTCGGTGAGCGGTGCCACCTCGTACGTGCGCTCGATGAAGTCGGCGCGTGCTGCCCACTGCCAGTACGTCGATGGCATCGCCGCGCCGTAGAACCAGTCGAGCACCCGGTCGGCCTCGTCGCGCGGCCGCTCGCTCGCCCAGCCGAGGAACAGGTTGCCCAAGAACGAGTCGTGCAGGCACACGACCCCGGCCTCGCGCGCCATCCACTCCACGGCGCCGGCGTGCATCTCGTAGTTGTCGCCGATCTGGTACACCGCGAGATCGGTCGTCGCGAGCACCGCCGCGACGCTGCTGGTGTCGCGCCAATCGGTGACCGGAAAGCCCACCTCGACGCTCTCCGACACCGGCACCGGGTGCTGGTCCGTGCTGACCACCGCCACGTCGTGGCCGCCGCGGCGCAGCGCCCGGATGACGAGTCGAGCAGAGCGACCGATACCAGAGGTGCGCCGCACGGGGGTAAACATCGCCAGCTTCATCGCAACAACGCCTCGAGCGTGTTCGGCCAGTTGATGCCCAGCGCCGTCCATCGCTCACGCGCGGCACCCCCGAGTTCCGCTGCCACGCGTGAGTGCGCCGTGGCAGCCACCATCGCCTGGCACAGGGACTGCGGGTCGGCCTCGGCGACCCAGCCGGTTTCGCCGTGCACAGCCAGGGCAAGGATGCCGCCGCTGTCCACCGTGCTGATCAGCGGCTTGCCGGCAGTGGCCGCTTCCATCGACACGTATCCCAGCGAGTCCTCGTCGTATGGCAGGTAGGCCACGGCCGCGGCGCCGTTGACATAGTCGGCATATGTCTGGCGCGGGAGGAAGCGCAGATCGAGGTGGACGCGGTCGTGCAGCCCCCACTGCTCGACGAGCGAACGCACCCGTACCTCGTCGGCCGTGGAGTCGGGGGGCCCAGCGATCACCAGGCGGAGTGCGGGCGGCGCATGACGCATCGCCTCCACGAGCAGGTGCTGGCGCTTCATCGAGTTGACCCGCCCGCCGGCGAAGACATACCCGGCTGACGCGCCGCCGCCGAACAGCTCGGGATCGTTGACGGGTGGCAGCAGCACGGTGGCATCGGTGCCGTTGTACCGACGCATGCGGTCGCGGGTGACGTCGGAGTTCACGAAGAGGCTGCGGCTCTCGGCGAAGGCTTCGTTGTCGGCGGTGCGGATCGCGGCTCGCAGGCGATCGCCTTCGGCGTCGGTGGCGATGTTCGAGTTGCCGACGTCGTACAGGTCGTACGCCTGGCGGTACTGGTGCAGCACCCACAGCGTCTTGCGGTGGTGGCGGACGAGATAGGCGGGGAACTTGAGCGCGATCACATGGTCGACGTTCAGCAGCTCCATCGTCCTCACGAACAACATCTGCGACGGGATCCGTGCCGCCGGCTCCCAGCTGAACGGAAGGCGCAGCACTTCCGACTCGTGACCCGCTGCCGTCAGTTGCCGGCTCAGGTGCGTGGCCAGTGCCTCGGCGCCACCCGACACGAACGGGGCGAGGTTGTTGACGACCAAGACCTTCATGCGAGCAGCTTCTCGAGGACGTTGGCCCAGGTGATACCCAGGTCGTCGATCCGGGCAAGCGCCGCAACGCCCATGGTGGCCGTGCGGTGGCGATCTCGGTGCAGCTCGTCGAGCGCACAGGCGAGTGCCTCTGGGGTGGGGTCGACGACGCGCCCGTTCACGCCATCGATGACGAACTCGGGAACCCCGCCCGAGTCGGTGGTGGTGAGCACGGGCTTCGACGAGTGGGCGGCTTCGAGCGTGGGATAGCCGTACGAGTCCTCGTCCATCGGAAGATAGGCGACGGCGAGGCAGGTGCTCATCAGCGCGGCCTTCTCGTCTTCGGAGATCCAGCAGTCGTCGAACGTCACCTTGTCGTGGAGGTTCCAGTCGGCGATCATCGACCGCAGCAGGGTGGTGTACGCCTCGTTCGAACTGCTGCCGGCGAGGCGCAGGCGCACGGGTGTCGTGGTGTGGCGAAAGGCCTCCACCAGGAGGTGCTGTCGCTTGTGATGCTCGACGCGGGCGACGTACAGCACCTCGTCGTCGAACCCGCTGCACGAGAACCGCTCCGGCCGGAAGATCGGTGGGTACAGCACCTCGCTGTCGATGCCGTTGAACCGTCGCAGGCGCTCACCCACCACGCCCGAGTTGGTGAACACCCGCCGTGCTGCGTCGATGGCGGTCGTGTCGGTGGCACGTATCAGGTCGCGGGTCGCCCGGTGGCGAGCATCGTCGGGGAAGCCGCGGTAGTCGGTGTCCCAGAGGTCGTAGAAGATCCGCACGTGGTGGATGAACCACAACACCTTGTTGCGGTGGCGGATCATGTGCGCCTGAGGGCGGAAGCAGATCACCAGGTCGGCGTCGTCGAGGTCGATCCAGCGGAAGGCCATCATCTGCCGGTACAGCGTGGCCGGATCGTCGCTCTCGGGGAGGTACACGATCTCCACGAGGTGGCCGTCCGCGCGCAGCATCGCTTCCAACCACTCCACGATCTGGCGGGCGCCACCCTTCACGAAGGGCACGTACGTGGAGCACAGGACGATCTTCATGACCCGCCCAGCACGGCCTGCAGTTGCTGGCAGATGTAATGGACGTCGTCGCGTGTGACGCCTTGGTGGGTGGGCAGGGTGATGCCCCGCGCAGCCCACGAGGTGGTGACGGGAAACCTGTCGGGCGTGGCGTACGGCGGCATGAGATGCATCGGGTAGAACATGGGCCGGGTTTCGATGCCGCGCTGGTCGAGTGCTTCCATCACCCGTGCGCGCCGTTCTTCGCCGCCGTCGGCGAGGAACACGTTGAACATCCAGTGCACGCGCCGCATGCATGGCTGTGTGCCCTTTGTGAGGACGAGCCCCTCGAGCGGGGCGAGGTCCTCCAGGTACCACGCGGCCAGCCTGTCGCGAGCGTCGAGTGACGCGTCGACGGTCTCCATCTGCGCCACACCGAGCGCGGCCTGGATGTTGGTGATCCGGTAGTTGAAGCCGACCACCGGGAACCAGTACCTGCGATCGGGGTCCATCCCCTGCCCGCGGAGCAGGCGCAGCCGAGCGGCCAGCGCGGCATCGGTGGTGGTGACCATGCCACCCTCGCCGGTGGTGATGATCTTGTTGCCGAAGAAGCTGAAGGTTGCACAGTCGCCCAGCGAACCGACGCGGCGGCCGCCGATCTCAGCACCGTGCGCCTCGGCGGCGTCCTCCACGAGCCACAGCCCGTGCCGTCGGGCGATCAGCTGAAGGGCCATCATGTCGGCGGGATGGCCGTACAGGTGGACGGCGATGATGCCCTTCGTTCGTGGCGTGATCTGGGCCTCCACGAGCGCCGGGTCGATGTTCAGGGTGTGCTCGTCGATGTCGACGAACACCGGCGTGGCGCCGCAGTACTGAACGGCGTTGGCCGTCGCGATGTAGGTGAGGTCGGGTACCAGCACCTCGTCGCCGGCCTGCAAGCCGAGCGCGACCAACGCGAGGTGCAGCGCCGTGGTGCCATTGTTGGTGGCGATCGCGTGCGGCACACCACAGAAGGACGCGAATCGCTGTTCGAACTCGGTGACGTACTTGCCGATCGACGAGATCCAGTTCGAGTCGATGCAGTCCAACACGTACGCGCGCTCGTTGCCGGCCAAGTGCGGTTGGGCGAGGGCGATTCGTCTCACGGCAATTCCGCCGATCTCTGCGGATCCGCCGCGTTGCTGCCGCGTAGCCATGCCGGGCTGTCGGGCCGGGCGAACAGCAGATTCGACGAGTCGCGCTCGACGAGTTGTGCGATCGTCTGGCGATCGAGGTGGCCGGTCGAGGGATCGATCGACATCCACACCAGCCCGAGCCGTTCGAACGTGGCCAACCAGGCGTCGGGCGTCACCGATGAGCGTTGCAGGTGCGCCGGGCCGAACTCGACGATCACGGCGATGTCGGGGTTGTGTCCGATGGTTGCTTCGAGACCGCGAACGACCTGCAGTTCCAGACCCTCGACATCGATCTTCACGAGGTCGACCCGTTGGGTGGCCGCGACCACGGAGTCGAAGCGCACCACGGGCACATCGATCGCTGCGGGTCCGCCGGCAGGAACGCTGGCGGGTTCGCCGAGTGAGTGGTGGCCCAGCCAGTTGCCGAGATGCAGCACCGCCTGGCCGTCCACGTCGCTGACGGCTGTTTCGTGCAGTTCGACGATCGATGAGCAGCCATTGATCGCGAGTGTGCGCCGCAGGCACTCGGCACTCAGCGGGAAGGGCTCGAAGGCGATGACTCGGCCGGTGGGCCCGACTGCTCGCGCCGCGGCGAGCGTGTGCAGGCCGATGTTCGCTCCGATGTCCACCACGACGGCGCCGGGCGTGACCAGCGCCTCGATCAGGCGCCGCGTTCCACGCTCGACATCACCTTCCTCCACGAGCATCGCGATCAGCGCCTCGTCGGAGGTGGGGCACACCACGTAACCGGCAACCGTGCGCACCAGCAGGGTGTCGTCACTGAGCGGCACGACCACCCGCCGCGCGGTGGCCTCGGTGAACTGCGCAATCCTGGCGAGCGTCGCTGCCTGCCGGCGGGCGGTGCGTTCAGCCTCGTGCATCGCGTCGGCGGTGGCAGCCATCGAGTGACGCGTGGTGCGGTGCAGTTCTTCGATGACCGCGTGGTTGGTGGCCGCCACCGAGTGACTCGCGGTGCGGTGCAGTTCTTCGATGACCGCGTGGTTGGTGGCCGCCACCGAGCGGTCTGCGGTGCGGTGCTGTTCCTCGATCAGGCGCTGCTCGACATCGGCGAACGCGTCGCGGACGATGCGTCGCACGACGGGGATCAATGTCGGCGCGCAGGCTCGGTACACGTCGATGGCGAGTCGCCTGGCAGCGAGCCGCAGCGTCGCGCGAAGCCCCACGGTCCGTAGGGCGTAGCGGGTGTGCGCCAATCGGCTCGGGGTTGCTGTCGGCTGTTGGTGGGTAGGCGCGCACGGCAGATCCGGGCCGGCTGATGCGCGCGGGATGTCGCCGCGGGTGCGGTGGATCGAGGCACGCGCTGCGAGGAGTGCCCGCTCGTGATCGAGACCGCGTCGAGGATTCTCATGCATCAAGGGGTTCCTCATATCGTCGGTGCTCGCGCGCCTCAACTTAGCCATCGGTAGTCCACCGACGAGCTGTCGCGGGCCCCGCCCGTTTCCCCGACCCGGCCGGCGGGTTCGATCCCGGTGGTACGTTCCCTTCATGCTTCCCCGCTTGCCGTTCGGTCGAACGGGACACCACAGCACCCGCCTCATCTTCGGCGCCGCAGCGCTCGGAGGGATGAGCCAGGCGAGGGCCGACCGCACCCTGGCCCAGGTGCTCGCCGTCGGCATCAACCACATCGACACCGCAGCGTCGTACGGCAACGCCGAAGTTCGGCTGCACGACTTCCTCGCCGATCATCGCAGCGAGTTCTTCCTCGCCACCAAGACCGGCGAGCGCGACGGTGCCGCCGCCCGCCGCGAGCTCGAGCAATCGTTGCAGCGGATGGGGGTGCAGCAGGTCGATCTCATCCAGTTGCACAACCTGGTGGAGCCCGACGAGTGGGAGGCGGCCCACGCCCCAGGCGGCGCGGTCGAGGCCTTGGTGCAGGCACGCGACGAGGGCCTCGTGCGGTTCATCGGCGTCACCGGGCACGGCACGCGCATCCCCGCGATGCACCTGCGCAGCCTCGATCGCTTCCCGTACGACTCGGTGCTGTTCCCGTACAACTTCACGATGATGAGCGACCCCGTCTACAGCGCGACCGTCGAGGAATTGATCGACGTGTGCGCCACGCGCGGGGCCGCGGTGCAGACGATCAAGTCCGTGGCCCGGCGTCGTTGGCCGGCGGGTTCCACCGAGCCGCACTTCTCGTGGTACGAGCCGTTGCCCGCGGGCGACGCCCTTCGGCGTGCTGTTGCCTACGTGCTTGCTCGCCCGGGGTTGTTCCTCAACACGTCGAGCGACGGCCGGCTGTTGGGTGCGATCGTCGATGCTGTCGGCGACGGGGCCATTGCAGCGCCACCGGCTGAGCAGATGGCAGCCGATGCCGCCGAACTCGACATCAGTCCCTTGTTCGACGGCGCCGCGCTCGAACGGATCTGACTCGCGGTCAGCAGCCGAGATAGACGGCCAAATGCTTCGCCTCAGTGGCGGGTGAGTGTCGGTTCAACGACTCGCGTAGTGGATGGCTACTCGGCTGGCCGAGAGTTCCGTGAGGTAGACGGCGAAGTTGTCGATCGATCCCTCGAACGTAGGGGACGACGGTGCGCCCGTCACAGCGGCGATCGCGCCGTAGCCCGCGCGCCAGTAGCCGGAGTAGCTGGCAACGGCGGTAGTGCTGCCGGTGCCTACTCGTACGCCGTCGACGTACATGTTGCCGGATTGCTGAGTCTTGCCGGCGATGGGACGTGCGGTGATGACGAGATGGTGCCAGGCGCCGTCGTTGTAGGCGAGTGGGCTGGTGAGCATCGTGGTGCCACTCCTGATCCATCCACCGAAAACGAGGCGACCGTCGTTGCGCATGAACACATACCGGTCGTAGGTGCTCGATGAGCTGTCCTTCGTGCTCTCGAACCCGGCGAGCTTTCCACCTGAGGTGGTGGTGGTCTTGAACCACAACTCGAGCGAGTAGGTGGTCGGGTTGGAAATCTTCGCACCCGAGGAGGCCACCAGCCGCGAGGTGGTCGAGCCCAGCCGCACCGAATGGCCCGGAACCCTCGTGAGCGCACCCGCCTGGCGATAGATGATCGTGCCTGAATAGGTGCCGGTGCGGGTGTTGCCCGACGTATCTGTCGCCGTCGATCCGCTCGCTTCTTCGGTTTCGAAATACGCCCACGGCGCGTCGGCGAGCACATTTGTCGTATACGGCAAGAGAATGCGCGTGGTGAGCGTCCAGGCGCTGCCGGGGTTTGTCGTTCGTCCGGAGAACATTGCTGAGGCGTCACCCACGACGAACATCGACACGACGACGCTGGCGGCGACGGTGATCTTGCTCCCGTGGCGCCATCTTCTGTGAGAACCGGTCTGTTGAATGTCGTTTCGGCCGCGACGCTGACGTGTGCGGCGGACTACCTCGATCGCGACGATGGTGAGCACCACCCACATGACGAACGGGAGGTATGCACCACGATGCCACCACACGACCGGAAGCCCGACCCACGGAACCCGCAGTCGCGCCTGCGCGATGATTGCCGATCGCGTCACTGGAGTTTGGTCCCATTGTCGGTTGGCGTCGCCGGCGGTGGTGTACGTACCGTCGTCGTTCCGCATGAGCACGCGGTGTACGAGCAGCCGATCCCCCTGGGTTGTGGTGGCAGGGTCGACGAACACCATCACTCGACCCGCAGGAACCGTCGCCGTGGGGGGCAGTGGTGCAGCGACCACGATGTCTCCGGTGTTGATGGATGGTGACATCGAACCGGACCGCACGACATATGTGTTCCACGAACCCAAGCCCGGCAGGATCGCTATCGCGAGCAGCGTCAGGGCGAACGTCAGATATGCCGTGGCGAGTGCACCGCCGACGGCCGCGATCCACAGCCGCGTCCCGCTGTCGACGCGAGCAGGTGGTGACGGTGCAACCCGTTCACTGTCGGGCACAGCCACCACTTGCTGCATCTGTTCACCTGCCAGGTCTGGACCGTCAGCGCACGGCAATGCTCTATACGGTCTCCATCTCCCATTCGAAATCGATACCGGCGTGTGTGCCCTGCAACGCGTCGAGTTGCTGCTGGGTCATGTCAGTAGTGTCGAACACGTACGTGATCTGGAACACCATGCTCTCGGGGCTGCTGCTGGGCGTCCAGTTGCCGACACCCGTCTCGTACGACGTGTAGGTCGACGCCATCGTTGACAACATCACGCCGTTCACCAGTGTGTCGGTGGCTTCGAAGCCTGTGCACGAAGCAAACGTGCCGCCGGCGCCTTGCTTGATGGTCATCTTCAAGTGCTCCATCAGCCCGACGGTGTTCACGGCGTTCAGGGTGTACATCTTCACCGGGCCGTAGCTCGTGGCGTTCGATGTCACCTTGATGCACTGCGTGTCCGTCTGACCTGGAATCAGGTTCTCCACGGTGAAGCGTGCGCTACCGCCGTCGTCGTCGGTGAGGGCGATCGCGCCGGCGCTCCAAGCGTTACCGGAGTTGCGCGTCTCGGCCGAGAACGCCGCGTACGACGCCTGCCACACGGTGCCCGCGGCAAACATCACAGCGACCGGGATCGCGGCTCGGGCAACGAAACGGCGGGCGGATGCAGATGAAACTCTCATCACGAATCTCCTCAATCCTCGTCGATCCGAGAAGACCAATCAGGTCGGATTCATTAATGGATTCGGCTCGAAAGCGTCACGGCCTGAGCCCAGGGAGTCCCTAGGTGACGCATATCACGCCGAGGCGGAGGATCGCACCATCACTTGTCGTGACGTCTGGTACGTGAACGTGGATCGACGTCAGCGCGGAGACGGTCAGCGCGAGTTGCAGCATCACCCGCTGGTGCGATCAGCAGCCGAGATACGCCGCCAGCTTGTTGAGTGTCTGCAGGCCCAACTCGACCGCGCCGAAGCCGATCACTTCGTTGCGCCGCTCGGGCGTGGCGTGCAGCTGGCGCATGGTGAGCACGGTCTTGCCGTTGGCCTGCTCGTCGAAGGTGATGGTGACGTGGAACATCGCCGGGTCGTTGTCGATGTCAGAGCCGTGGTGGTACTCCAGCAGGCGGTCGGGCACGACCTGCAGGTAGTCGACGCGGTTCGGGTACAGGGTGCCGTCGGGTGCGATGAGGTCGAAGCGCGAACGGCCGCCGACGGTGGTGTTCATCTCGTGCACGATGCACTGGAACCCATCGGGGCCGTACCACTGGCACATGGCGTCGGGGTCGGTGAACGCGGCGAACACCGCGCTGCGCGGCGCGGCGTACACGCGCATGATGACGGTTTCGCGGTCGAGTGCCCAATCGGTCATTTGCTGTCTCGTTTCTGTTCGTGTTGGGTGTCGAGGTACGCACCCAGGCGGTCGAGGCGTTGTTCCCACGCGGCTCGTGTGTGGTCGGCCCAGTGGGCGATCTCGATCAGCGGCTCCACCCGCAGCCGACACGGTCGCCGTTGGGCGTCGCGGGTGCGGGTGATCAGGCCCGCCTGCTCCAGCACCTTGAGGTGGCGCGAGATCGCCGGCAGGCTGATGGCGAACGGCGCGGCGAGTTCGTTCACGCCGGCGTCGCCCTCGGCCAGGCGAGCGACGATGGCGCGCCGTGTGGGGTCGGCGAGTGCATCGAGTGTGCGGTCGAGCGTGCTGGGCAGCGCCATCGGTCCTCCTTGGTTAACACAGAAGTTAAATAAAGGAAGACCGCTTGTCAAGGGGGAATCGCGTCTCACGCCTCGGGCATTCTCGAGGGATGAACGATCGCCGCAGGATCGCGTCAACGGATGTTGACGCGATCCTCACTGGTCCTTAGGCTTCAACGGGGGGCAGCGAAGTTCCTCGAAGGGTGGTGGGCCAGGTGAGCAAGAACCGGGAGGCCCGTGCAGAAGCCTTCGAGCGGTGGGCGATTCAGGTCGAGGCGAGAGAGTTGGTGCCAGCGCGCACCGAGGCGCTCAAGATGATCGCTGGACTCGCTGAGCAGCGTGACCAGATCGATGCGGCACTGCTCACGGCGGTGCGGGCCGCTCGTGCGGCCGAGCGTTCGTGGTCGGAGATCGGGGCGATGCTCGGCGTGTCGAAACAGGCTGCTCAACGCAAGTACGCCAAGCTCGTCGCTTGAGACGTTAAGGGGACAGCGTCGTTCCTGGGAACCGGTCAGCCGGCTTCGGCGATGGCGCGTGACGCCACCTCGCCGAGCAGGCCGATGCGATCGGTGCGGTGACCGTTGACGGGGAGGTTGATGGTCATGCCGTCGATGCCGGTGTTCATGGCCTCGAGCAGCTTCTCGCCCACGGTGTCGGGGTCGCCGTAGATGAAGATCCGCTTCACCATCTCCACCACCTCGTCGGAGAAGCCCTTCACGCCCGCCAACTCACGCAGGTCGGCGTCGGCCTCTTCCATCGTCGGCGCCACGCACACCATCAGCAGCTTGGTTACCTTGATCTCCGAGCGGTTGCGGCCCAGCCGGGCGCAGTGCTCGGCCAGCACCTCGAGCTTGCGCGGAATGTCGGCCACTGGCCCGCTCGACAGGTTCGACTCGTCGGCGTACTGGGCCACCATGCGCAGCGTCTTCTTCTCGCCGCTGCCGCCGATCATCACCGGGATGCGCGAGAGCGGTGCGGGCGAGTTGATCGCGTCCGTCACCCGGTAGTACTTGCCCGAGAACGTGACTCGCTCGCCGCGCAGCATCGGGAGGATGATCTGCAGGGCCTCTTCCAGCTTCTCGAAGCGGTCGGTGAACGTGCCGAACTCGTAGCCCAGCGACTGGTGTTCCAGCTCGAACCAGCCGGCGCCGATGCCCAGCGTGGCGCGCCCGTTCGACACGTGGTCGAGCGCGGTGATCGTCTTCGCCAGCAGGGTGGGGTTGCGGTAGGTGTTGCCGGTGACGAGCGCGGACAGCCGCACCGTGTTCGTGTGCTGGGCGATGGCCGACAGCAGCGTGTACGCCTCGATCATCGGCTCGTGTGGCGCACCGATGCCGGGCAGTTGGTAGAAGTGGTCCATCACGAAGACGCGGTCGAACCCCGCCGCCTCGGCGGCCTTCGCCTGCTCGATGACGTTGCCGACGATGCTGGGGCCCGCCGAGGCCGGCAGCGTGAAGTTGGGGATCTGGTAACCGAGACGGGTCATGGCACGTTCCTATCGGTGGCGAAGTGGTGCCGCACTCTTGCAGATGGAGCCGGTGGGTGTGCGCGGCGTACAACACGAGGTCGAGCGGCTGTGGTGCACCGCCTTGCCTGCTCGGCAATCGCTATCGTCACGCATCGCGCCCGACCGAACGCTCAGAGTGTGCCCGCAATCACCTTGCAGGGGCTGGCGACCCAGGCGGGCCGGGCTTACTGTCGAGACAGGGCCCGACTGACGGGAACCCTGCTTCCCGAACGAGGAGGTGTTCGATGAACACCAGCGGGTCACCCCTTCCGCCGCCGATCGGTCAGGTGCCGGCACCACCCGCGCCGTCGAAATTGCCCCGCGGGCGAATGCAGCCCGGAGCGCAATGGTTGCTCGGTGCAGTGGCCGCCCTGGCGGTGGTCGGTGTCGGTGTCGGCGTGTTCGCAGCAGGCAACGACAGCGGATCGACGGCCACCGTGCCGACGCACGACAACACGGTCGTTGTCACCTCCCCGGACAGCACACTCGGCACGGTCGATGCGCCGACGACCGCTGTCGTCACGGCCCCGCTGGTGACGACAGCGGCGACGACGCCTGCCACTCAGCCGCCGCCTTCGTTGGCCGGTATCTGGCGCGGGTCGGCCACCGACATCCTCGGCAACCCGGCCACGGTGGAGACCGTTCTGCAACCGGGCGGCGGCTTCACCCAGACCTTCTACAGCAGCGGACCTCAGATCTACATCGCAGGCACGTGGTATGTCGTTCAACCCGGTGAGATCCGATTCAACATCACCGATCACACGGATGAGTGGTGTGGTCCGCTGGGCTGCACCCAGATCCAGTTGCAGTCGGGCGAGACCACCTACTACACGTTCCGCGATGCGAACACGCTCGAGACCTGGGGCTGGCAGAACACCACCCATGTGATCCACACCCGCATCGGCTGACCCTGGCGCAGCCTGGTCCGGAAACCTGTGGGACGATCGTGTCACCACCTCATGGTTTCCCGAACGTCTCCCTGTTCGACGCACGTCCAATCAGCCGGCAGGGCGAAGGGTTCTGGAGCCTCCGGTTCGGCCCGTTAGCCTGCTCGCGCACGATGCCTCCGTAGCTCAGTGGATAGAGCAACGGTTTCCTAAACCGCAGGTCGTAGGTTCGATTCCTCCCGGGGGCGCAAGAAGGACCAGCTCAGACATGGTAACTGTTGGACTATCGGGCTCATCCGACTACCCAGTTGTCCATCTCTCGTTCGAGCGAGGTCATGTTCGGGGCAGCCGGACGAGGAACTCGCCGCTCGCTGAGCAGGTCGAACGCATGGAACAGGACTGGGCAAGGCGGGGATGCACGGTCTCGTCGAAGGTTGTGCAACAACTCGTTGCACAGGCTCTTGTGAGCGGTGCGCCACCACGCGGTGCACAACAACGATCGGTCACGCGTTGCTTGGCAGCAATGTGATGACAGTCAGACAACGATCAACGAAGGCTCCGTTGACGCCGGAGCGTCGTCGGCAGCCCTTGTAGAAGACCGCGTCGATGTCGGCTTGATCTTTCAACGCAGAGTGCCTTTGGACGAGATCTGGGGTCGTAGGCGTTGCGGATTGCCGGGGCAGCGCCCCTACTCGCCACTGACCCCGCGTGGTTCGGCGGAACGGCTGAACTCTCGATCGAACTGGGTGGCCCGCACCGGCCACCCAGCTGACTCATCCGAGGTTTACGCGCTGGTCGCCTGCCGTGCGCGTAGGCCGGTGTAGGCGGTGTAGGCGGCGGCGGCGACGGCGAGGCCGGCGGCGATGAGGAGTGCGGGTTTCATGCCGTCGACGTAGGCGTTGCGGGCGGCGGTGACGAGGGGTTGTCCTTCGGGTCCGAGTTGTGCGGCGGAGCTGAGTGCGCCGCCGATGCCTTCTTTGATGCGGGCCGCGATTTCGGGTGGGTAGGTGTTGGCGACGTCGGTGATGTTGGTGCGGAATTGGGAGTTGAGGACGGAGCCGATGAGGGCGAGGCCCATTGCGGCGCCGATCTCGCGGACGGTGTCATTGAGCGCGGAGGCGACGCCTTGTTTGTCTTCGGTGAGCGACGAGGTGATGGCGGTGGTGGACGGGCTCATCGCGAGGCCGACGCCGGCGCCGATGAGGAGGAGGCCGGGTAGGACGGACAGGTAGCCGCGGTCTACGTCGGCGAGCAACGCGAGCAGGGTGAGGCCGGCGGCGAGGGTGAGCATGCCGGTCACGACGGTGCGCCGGTAGCCGACCTTGTGGGCGATGGTCGGCGCGACCGTCGATAGGGGCATCATCATGATGGCCATCGGGAGCAGGCCGGTGGCTGCGCGTAGGGCTGTGTAGCCGAGCACTGCTTGGAGGAACTGGATCAGGATCAGGAACAGGGCGAACATCAGCGCGAAGACGACGAACAGGTTGACGGAGCCGGTGGTGAGGCCTTCGTTGCGGAACAGGCGAACATCGAGCAACGGGTGCTCGCGGTGGAGCTCGACGAGGACGAACCCGACGGCGGCGGCGATACCGATGAGGAACCCGGTGATGGTGATGGTGGCGGTCCAGCCGCGTTCGGGGCCTTCTTGGATGGCGAGCACGAGGCCGCCGACGGCGAGCGCGGACAGGACTGCGCCGGCGATGTCGAAGCCGGTCTCGATGTGTTCGCGGGAGTGGGGGACGACGAACAGTGTCGCGATGAGTGAGACGGCGGCGAGGGTGACGGGGACGGAGAACACCCATGGCCAGGTGACGTTGTCGATGATCGCTGCGGACGCGAACAGTCCGATGATGCCGCCGGCGCCGGCGACGCCGGCCCAGGTGCCGATTGCTTTGGCGCGTTCGTGGGCGGGGAAGCTGGTGGTGATGACCGACAGGGTGACGGGCATGATCATCGCCGCGGCGAGGCCGGCGACGATGCGCAGCGCGATGAGTGGTTCGGGGCTGGTCGCGAACGCGGAGGCGAGGTTGGCGGCGGCGAACAGGACGAGCCCGCTGACGAGGACGGGTTTGCGGCCCCATCGGTCGCCGATCGCGCCGATGGGCATGAGGAGCGCGGCGAGGGCGAGGGTGTAGCCGTTGATGATCCACAGCAGTTGGCTTTGCGATGCGCCGATGTCGGCCGCGAGTGCTTGTTGGGCGACGTTGAGCCCGGACGACGAGGCGATCACGGCGACCAGCGAGACGCACATTGTGATCAGGATGAGGCGTCGTTGTCGGGCGTCGGCGACGGCTTCGTCGTCGGTGTGCGGATCGACCGGGTCGAGCAGCACCGCGTGGTCGGGTAGGTGGGAGCTCATCGTGTGGGGGCCTGTCTGGGTTGGGGGATCGGGGGTATGCGGTCGAGGAAGGCGAGCACGGCGGTGGTGAAGGCGTCGTTGTCGTCGCCAGCGACCATGTGCCCGGTGTCGGACACGTCGACTGCGTGGGCGTGGGGGACGGCGGTGAGGAACTCGTCGACGGTGTCGGGGCTGACCAGGTCGGACATCGCTCCGCGGACGAGGAGTGTGGGGGCGGTGATGCGGCGGGCGCCGTCGAGGAGTTGGTCGGCCATCTGTCGGAAGCGTTGTTCGCTGTTGGCGGGGTCGGCGCGCATGACGTCGACCTTGGAGGTGATGAATGCCGGGTCCCAGCGCCACACCCAGCGGCCGTCGTTGCGTTGGCGGAGCACTTTGGTGAGTCCGTCGAAGTTGTCGGGTCGGGGCCGGTGGGGGTTGTAGGCGGCGATCACGTCGCCGGCGTCGTGCAGGGTGGCGAATCCGTCGGGGTGGGCCGACATGAATTTCACGACTCGTCGGGCTCCGTCGATTTCCATGCGGGGGGTGACGTCGACGAGCACGACGCCCGCCCACAGGCGCGGTGGGGCGATGCGGTGCGCGTTGAGGATCGTCATGCCGCCGATTGACGCGCCGACGGCCACCGCGGGGCGCCGCCCGCAATATCGTTCGCGTACGGCGAGCAGGTCGTAGGCGAGGTCTTCGGTGTCGTAGCGGCCGGCGGGGTCCCAGCTGCTGTCGCCGTGTCCGCGGCTGTCGTAGGCGACGACGTGGTGTCCGGCGGCGTGGATGGTGCGGGCAGCCTTGGCCCAGGCGTGGCGGTTCTGTCCGCCCCCGTGGAGCAGGATCACCGACGGCTTCTCGGTGGAGGTTTGGGGGTAGAGGTCGGCGACGAGGCTGACACCGTGGTGGCCGGTGACGACGTTGGATTGGCGAAAGCTCATGCGGGCTCGACGATCGGTGCCTGGGATGTCATCGCGGCCAGGTCGCGCAACGGGAGCTCGCGCATGCGGATCGAGATCACGAACGCGCCGACCATCACGACGGCGGCGACGGCGAACACGGTGGTGATCGATGCCGAGAGCGCACCGGTCGCCGCGCTGTGGAGGGGTTCGGGGAGCGCGGCGATGGCTCGCGGGCTGCGGGCGAGGGTGTCGGCGGTGACACCGGGCGGCAGGTCGACACCGACGAGCCGGTCGGCGAGGTCGGTGTCGAGGCGACTCGTGAGGATCGTGCCGAACACGGCGACCCCGATGGTGGAGCCGAGGGTGCGGAAGAAGTTGACCGACGCGGTGCCGGCGCCGAGGTCGCGCATCTCGACCGCGTTCTGCACGGCGATGGTGAGCACCGACAGGGTTGCGCCGACTCCGAGGCCGAGCACGATCATCCACATCGATGACGCGACGCGGCCGGTGGCCGGGTCCATGGTGGACAGCAGCCACAGTCCGGCGGCGGCGACGATCGTGCCGATGATCGGGAAGATCTTGTAGCGGCCGGTGCGTGTGGTCAGCCGACCGACCACGAGCGACGCAACCATCAACGCCAGCATCAGGGGGAGCAGCAGCAGCCCGGCGTTGGTGGCCTGTTGACCCTGGACGCCTTGGAAGAACAACGGCAGGTAGACGATCGCTCCGAACATCGCCGCACCGGCGAGGAATGCCATCGCCACCGATGAACTGAAACCCGGCCGGTTGAACATCCGCAACGGGATCACCGGTTCGGCGACTCGCCGTTCCCACCAGACGAACACGGTCGCGGCGACAATGGACACCCCGTAGAGCCCGACGGTGACCGGTGAGCCCCACCCGTACTCGTCGCTGGCCCACACGGTGGCCAACAGCAACGCCACCACCGACAGCACCAGCAACCCGGAGCCGGTGAAGTCCAGGCGGTGCTCTGCTCGACGGAACGGGAGACGCAACACGACACCGGTGACGAACAGGGCGACGATCCCGATCGGGATGTTGACGTAGAACACCCAGCGCCATGAGAAGTGATCGGTGAGCACACCCCCGATCAGCGGACCGAGCACGCTGGCCAGCGCGAAGGTGCCGGTCAGGTAGCCGGTGTAGCGGCCACGCTCTCGTGGTGGGACGATGTCACCGACGATGGTGAAGGTGAGTGACATCAACCCGCCACCACCGATGCCCTGCAGGCCACGGAACGCGATCAGCTGCCACAACGACTGTGCCAGGCCACACAACATCGACGCGATCAGGAACAGCACGATCGCCGTCTGGTAGATGCGTTTGCGGCCGTAGAGGTCGGAGATCTTCCCCCACAACGGCATGCTCGCCGTGGACGCCAACAGGTAGGCGGTGACGACCCACGACAGGTGATTGATGCCGCCGAACTCGCCGACGATCGTCGGCAGCGCGGTCGACACGATCGTCTGGTCGAGCGCGGCGAGCAGCAGACCGGTCATCAACCCGACGATGACGATCGTGCGTTCACGGTGCGTCAGCTCGGGCATCTGCCCCGCCGTTACCGTCGTGGTCACCGGACACTCATCTGCAACGTCTCCAACCCGCGCAGGGTGAGGCTCGGACGCCAGACCGGGATGGTCTCGCCGGCGATGTCGGGGAACCGGGCGAGGAGCCGTTCGAACACAACTTCGCCTTCGAGGCGGGCCAAGGGAGCGCCAAGGCAATAGTGGATACCGGCGGCGAAGCTGAGGTGCTGGGTGCCGGTGCGGGTGATGTCGAAACGGTCCGGATCGTGGTAGCGGTCGGGGTCGCGGTTCGCGGCGCCGAGCAACGTCAGCACCACCTGGCCGGCTTCGATGTGGTGACCGGCGATGTCGGCGTCCTCGAGAGCGGTACGTGCGTCCAACTGGACCGAGCCTTCGTAGCGCAACATCTCCTCCACTGCGCCGTGCCCGCGGGTCGGGTCGTCCCGCAGCAGCCGCATCTGGTCGGGATTGCGGAGCAGGCTGATCATCCCGTTGCCGATCAGGTTGGTGGTGGTCTCGAACCCGGCGGCGAACAACAGCACGATCGTGGCCACCAACTCGTCCTCGGACAGTCGGTCACTACCGTCACGGACCCCGATTAGCGCGCCGATCAGATCATCGGACGGCCTGTTCCGCCGTTCGGCGATCAGCGAGCGGAAGTAGCCGTTCATCGTGTTGCTCGCCGCCTCCGCAGCGGCGATCGTCTCCGCGCTCGCCATCGGCTCCAACGCGCCGGCTGCGTCACGCACGATCCACCGAAACTGTTCCCGGTCCTCGACGGGAACACCGAGCAGTTCGCCGATCACCCGCACCGGCAACGGGAACGCAAGCAGGTCCATGATGTCACCGCCGCCGGCGTCGGCGAGCTGATCGAGGATCTCATCGACCATCGCCGCGACCGCCGGACGGAGCTCGTCGACCCGTCGGGGGGTGAACTCGCGGGCGACGAGACCTCGCATCCGGGTGTGATCGGGCGGGTTCATCCGCAACATCGAGTAGCGGGAGATGATCGGCACCTCCCGATCAGCGCTCTGGGCGGAGGACCCGAAGATGCGCTGCACTTCTTCGCTCTTACCGAACCGCGGGTCGCGCAGCACAGTGCCGCAGTCGTCGTAGCGAGTCGCGACCCACAACGGCAACACGGCACTGTGGTGCACCGGTGCCGTCTCGCGCAGCTGCCGGTAGGCGGGGTACGGATCGGCACGAACGGCTGGGTCGCTGAACAGGCTGACCAACACGTCATCAGCGGTGCCGAGGGTCTGGTCGTCGGTGATGGTCATCGTGCGTCCCCTTCTGGTTCGGGTGTTCGTGGTTGGGTGATCAGCACCGTTCCCTGCCCGATCGCGGCCAGGCGATCGAGGTTGCTGACGTCGATGCGAACCACCGCGGTACGTCGGGTGAGGGACACGACCTCGGCGACGGCTGTTACCTGCCCGGTCGAGATGGCGGCGAGCAGGTTGAGTTTGAACTCGGTCGTGGCAGCCCATGCGCCCCGAGGGATCAACGGGTACACCACCGCGCCCAGGACATGGTCGACCAGTGCGGACACGACGCCACCGTGGAGCGACCCGAACGGGTTCAGCAGCTCCGCACGGGCGTCGAGCGAACACACCAATCGCCCCGGTCCGACCTCATCGGCGCGGATGCCGAGATAGCCCGGCAGTCCCGTGATCTGGGCGTGGTTGGCCAAGATGCCGGCTGCCATATCGGCGTCGTAGTGGTCGAACGATGCGCTCATCACCGGCTGCGGCGAGGCTTGGGAGTTGTGCCGATGCCGCTCAAGATGACGTCGAGCAACGCCGCCGCGCGGTCCTCGAGTTGCCGGTCGCTCCCGATCAGCAGGTGCTGCATGCCTGTGATCAGCACGGCGCCGTAGACGATCGAAGTCGCAGCGCCGATGTCGTCGACACGCAACGATCCGTCGCGCTGGCCGTCACGTAGCGCCTCACGGATCGGCGCCATGATCGCCAGATCGACCCCGGCAGCGATGTCGACCAGCGACGCGGCACGACCGAGCTCGGCGAACAACAACCGGTAGGTCGGCCCGTGGCTGCCGATGAACACCAGATGCTCGCGTACGAGCCGGGTGAGGCGTTCCCGGCCCGTCCCCGGCTCCGCGGCGGCGGCCGACAACTTCACGGTCATCTGCCTCAGCGTGCGCGACAGCAGATGAGCGAGGATGTGTTCCTTGCCAGGGAAGTAGTAGTAGAGCGTCGCTCGCGGGATCCCGGTCGCCTTGGCCAAATGCTCGATCCGGGTCGCGTCGAGCCCGTTATCGGCGAACACCTGCGCAGCGAGATCGATCCGCTCGGCCAGATCATCGGGCAAAGGACGGATCGCGTTCGTGGACGACTGATTCACTCCGACACCTCCACAGACCCGGGGACGAACCGTTCCAGAGGAATGATGATGAACGTCGCTGTCGCCTCGGCGATCAACACCCGCCCACCGTCGGCGTGTGCCGACGCGGACATGTGCAGCTTGCGTTCCTCCCGCCTGTCGACCCGGGCGCGGAACACCAACGGCACCCCGATCGGCGTCGGCGCCCGATAGGTGATCTCGATCCGCCCGGTGAACGCCGGCACCTTCAAGATCGACAACTGATAGCCCATCACGTCATCGAAGATCGCGGCCACGACCCCACCATGAGCCCGACCGGGGGCACCCTCGAACGCGGCGCCCAGCACCACCTCCGCGACGGCGTCATCAGCGTCGCGGCGCACCGCGATCGCGGTGCCCATCGGATTCGCAGCACCGGACACCACACAATCCGGGAAATGCGACAACCGCTCACCATCAACGGGTGGCTCCCCGAACAAGCTCGACCCGGCCATCCCCGACAAGCTCATCAACGACCGATTCCGGACCGGCTCACCCTCGAGCTGCTCGACGAGCGGGCCGATCGCCTCACACAACGCCACGAACAGCTCATCGGGTGCGTCATGACCGACGAAGGCGTGCCCGAGCCGCCGCAACAGCCCGGCCGCCTGGATGCGCGCCGGCGTCACCCCGAACCGCTCCTCTGCGACCGATTCCGCCGTCGACGCCAAACGATCTGTCACGACCCTCCACCACCACCCTTGTACGCCCAGGTTGGACGATACGTCTAAGCTAGTCGACCAAACCACCCGGACACGAACGGAGGGCACGATGAACCCGAGCACGAGGCCCAGCCACACCATCAGCTCCAGCGTCGAACGACCCACGACCGGCTACCGGCGAGTGATCGCACCAATCGACCCCGATCACGCCGAACACCGAGCGCTCACCACCGCCATCGACTTCGCTCGCCGTGCCCGCGTCCCGCTGACGATCACCGCCGTTGGAACGCGACTCCACGACGCCGAACGGCACCTCGCCACGACCCTCGCGTCGAACAACGACCTCGACATCGAGATCAAAGTCCTTCCCCGGGGCACCGGCATCGGCCCCGCCGGCACGCTCTGCGACTACGTCGACGCCCAACCCGGATCGCTGGTCTGCATGACCACCCACGCCACAGGTGGAGTGCGAGAGACCCTCCTCCACCCGACGAGTAGCGACGTGCTCGCCAAGGTCCGCCGCCCGGTCGTGCTCGTCGGACCCGCCCACCGGACCTCGCCCAGATGGAACGAGATCGCGGTCTTCGTCGACGGCTCGAACGCCAGCGAACCGGAAGCCCAATTCGCGACCAGCCTCGCCCTCTCACTCGAGCTTCCACTCACCTTCCTACGAGTCCTGCCACCCCGCTACACCGCCGGTGACGCCGACATCACCGAAGACGCAGACCTCCGCCACTACGCCGCCACCGCAATCCGCAGCGGCCACCACGTCACCTGGGACACACTCCACCACCGCTCACCCGCCCGCGGGATCCTCGACTGGCTCTCCCACAGGTCATCGATCCTCACAGTGCTCGGAGCCCACAGCCATCCCGGCGTCTCCCACCTCCGATCACCAAGCGTCACCGCCAACATCGCCCACCACGCCGCCGGACCAGTCCTCGTCGTCCCCGCCGACACATCGCTCAGCGACGGCGACCAATGAGCCACGCACACGACCTCGGACACCTCGAAGCGTCGCTTCAACGCGCTGAACTCCACGACGACGCACAACGGGTCGCGCTCGCATGGCGATCGCTACGCCGAGGCTCCGCCGCACGAAAAATGCGAGCCCTCGCCTGGGCACCAGACCCACCCAAACTCGAAATGGGCCAGATCGACAGCCTCGACCTCCTCGTCCGCCACCGCAGCTGGACCATGTGCGAATTCGCCACCGCGCTCGGCATCGACCCATCGACCGCCACACGAGCGATCGGCCGTCTCATCGATGTCGGCCTCGCCGACCGGCAAACCAGCGAGACCGACAAGCGAGTCACACTCGTCCACGCCACACCCCTCGGCCGAGAAACCCAACGCCGAGTCGCGACCAGACGACTCGGCGTCGTCGTCGAAGCCCTCGAAACCTTCACCACCGAAGAACGCCACACCCTCGCCGATCTACTCGACCGACTCGTGAACAGCCTCGACCAAGTCGTCGAACGAGGGTCGCAGGCACGGAACTCGCACTCCGTATTGGACAACTCATCGGCGATGCAATCGACAGCGCCCGTCTCGCCGACCCTCCAGACCGAGTGACCTACTGTTTCTGCAACCTACGGTCTCTGTGGTTCTTGGGCCTCCAACGACGACCGACGACTCGACAAGTTGGCCAGGGATCGACGTCGAAAGTTGTCCATCCACTTGTCCATCTACGCCGCGCTACTGCATGATGTTCAACGAGACCAGATGAGGAGAAGACAGAAGCTGAGCAGGTCAGATGCGATTCAAGGAGACTCGCTGAGACCCACTCGACCGCATTCCTAAACCGCAGGTCGTAGGTTCGATTCCTACCGGGGGCGCTGTGTGATCTCGCCTGCTGCTGCGTGCGGGGGTCGAAGGTCCCTGGTCGAATGCTCCCTCTTGCAGAAGGCTCGTAGATGAACGCAGCGCACAAGCGGCGCAACGACGCAGGGGGTGCATCGTGCAGCAGCAGGGGCTAAGGAGCTGGTTGATGAGTGCTTCGATCGTGGCGCTGCTCGCCGGGTGTGGCGGCGACAGCTCCTCCAGTCCCACCAGCTCCGCGGCGACGAGTTCGACGACGAACTCGTCGGCGGTCGCACCCGACACCACTCTCACCAGCGCTGTCGCCAACCCGAACCATGCCGTCGTGACGGTCACCGGCGCCGAGTCGATCAGTGTCAATGGCGCAGGTGGTTACTGCCAGTACTTCCTGCCGGCCACTCAGGAGGGACTCGTGTACGTCGTCTCGGCCGCCGAATTCGGCCAGTCCGGATGGACCCTGCAGGTGTCGGGGAACAGCCCGACGTCGGTGGGTGTGCTGTTGAATGCAACGTCGGGGTCGTACGCGAACGACGCGGCGCTCGGCAACGGCACGATCAATGCCCAGGCCGACTTGCACCATGCCGATTTCGACCTCGACCTGGTGGAGGTGGCCCACCAGGACATCACGGTGCACGTGTCGGGCAGCATTGACTGCCCCTGAGCGGTACGGATCGCTCTGGCGCCACTGATCAGCACGTCGCTGGCACCAGACCTAGATGAAGCTGAGCAGTGCTCGGTTGAACTCGTCGGCATGGCTGACGTTGCAGCCGTGGGGCGCGCCGTGCAGCACCACGA
Organism: Actinomycetota bacterium; assembly: GCA_030645495.1. Classification (GTDB taxonomy): domain Bacteria; phylum Actinomycetota; class Acidimicrobiia; order Acidimicrobiales; family Ilumatobacteraceae; genus UBA668. The sequence continues at coordinate 40,220 of JAUSLV010000027.1, read as the reverse complement.
GTTGGCTGTGCGAGATGGCGGCATGGGTCCTCGCGCCTGAACCGGCGATCGGCACGACGCCGTCGCCATCGCCGTGGATCACGAGTGTCGGCACTGTCACGTTGGCCAGATCTGCCCGGAAGTCTTCGTTGCTGAACGACGCCTGGCATGCGAGCGCCGCGTGCGGGTCGGACAATCGGCACAGAGCGATCGCTGCTTGCCGTGTCGCTTCGGTGACCTTCAGCACTCCGTTCACGGAGAAGAAGTTCGTGGTGAACGTGTCGAAGAACGCCTCCCGGTCGGAGGTCAGACTGGCCTTCGAGGCGGCGGCATGCTCCGCGGTGAGCGGGCCGTCGGGGTTGTCGGCGCTCTGCAACAGGCACGGCGGTACCGCGGCAGCGAACACGACGCTGTGCAACCGATCCTGTCCGTGCTTGGTGACGTAGCGGGCGACTTCGCCGCCACCCATCGAGAAGCCGACGAGCGTGACATTGTGCAGGTCGAGCTCATCCAACAGCCCCGCCAAGTCGTCGGCGAGCGTGTCGTAGTCGTATCCGCCACCCGGCTTGTCGCTCTGTCCGAACCCGCGGCGGTCGTAGGCGATCGCCCGGTAACCGGCGGCGGTCAACGCCGGCATCTGCGCCTTCCAGCTCTCCCCGGTCAGCGGCCAGCCGTGGATCAGCACCACCGGGCGGCCGGCGCCGCCGGCGTCGTTCACGTGCACACCCACTCGGCTGAGAAACCTGGTGTTGACATCGACCTCTGACATGGCATGACCTTCCGGTGAGCGCGCGCCGGGTGGCACGAGTCGGCAACGGATACCCAAGAACCGCACCTGCTCAAACAGCGACCGGGCCGCCCTGCGAGCCGACCGGGTCGTTGGTTGAAGAGGGCCGGAACGGGGAACAACACGCGTCCAGGGTGAGCGAACATGATCACGATGAGCGAGGACCGCAGTGAAGAACGCACCGAACCAGCGCGGAGCAGCCGCACCACCGGACGCGGCCGAGATCGGGACCGGCGGTGAGCTGCACCAGCACGGCGGTGATCCGCTGACCACGAACCACGGCATGCCGCTGAGCGACAACCAGAACTCGCTGCGCGCCGGTGACCGAGGACCCACATTGCTCGAGGACTTCGCGCTGCGCGAGAAGATCTTCCACTTCGATCACGAGCGCATCCCCGAGCGAATCGTGCACGCCCGCGGCTCGGGCGCCCACGGCTTCTTCGAGTGCACCGCACCGATCCCCGGCCTGACCCGCGCCTCACTGTTCCAGACCAAGGGCGAACGCATACCGGTGTTCTGCCGGATCTCCACCGTTGCCGGCGGAGCGGGCTCCGTCGACACCCCGCGCGACGTGCGCGGCTTCGCCGTGAAGTTCTACACGCACGAAGGCAACTGGGATCTCGTCGGCAACAACATCCCGGTGTTCTTCATCCAGGACGCGATGAAGTTCCCCGACCTCATCCACGCCGTGAAGATGGAGTCGGATCGAGGCTTCCCCCAGGCAGGGTCGGCGCACGACACGTTCTGGGACTTCGTCTCGCTGATGCCCGAGTCGACCCACATGATCATGTGGGCGATGTCCGACCGAGCGATCCCACGGTCGCTGCGCATGATCGAGGGCTTCGGCGTGCACACCTTCCGCTTCCTCAACGACGCGGGCACCTCTACGTTCGTGAAGTTCCACTGGCGCCCTCGGCTCGGTCTCCAATCGACGCTGTGGGACGAAGCCGTGAAGCTGGCCGGTGCAGACCCCGACTTCCACCGACGCGACCTGTGGGAAGCGATCGACAGCGGCTCGTTCCCGGAGTGGGACCTCGCCGTGCAGACGTTCGATCAGGAGTTGGCCGACACCCTCCAGTACGACATCCTCGACGCCACCAAGCTGATCCCCGAGGAGATCGTGCCGCTGAAGGTCGTGGGCCGCATGGTCCTGGACCGCAACCCCACCAACTTCTTCGCCGAGACCGAACAGGTCGCGTTCATGCCCACGAACATCGTCCCCGGCATCGACTTCAGCGACGATCCTCTGTTGCAGGGCCGGATGTTCAGCTACCTCGACACGCAGAAGTCTCGCTTCGGCACGACGAACTTCCATCAGATTCCGATCAACGCGCCGAAGTGCCCCGTGGCCAACTTCCAACGCGACGGCCTGATGCAGAACCTCGTCCCCACGGGCCGCGCCAACTACGAGCCGAACAGCCTCGACCTCGCCGGCGAGAACCGCGGCCCGCGGCCATCGGCCGCGGCGTTCACGACGTATCCCGAGCCGGTCGACGGGCCCAAGGTGCGTGTCCGTTCTGAGACGTTCGCCGACCACTACAGCCAGGCACGGATGTTCTTCCGCAGTCAGACACCCGTCGAGCAGACGCACATCGTGTCCGCATTCGTGTTCGAACTTTCCAAGGTGACCCTCCCTCACGTCAGGACTCGCGTGCTGGCGAACCTCGTCAACGTCGACGCCGAGCTCGCCGGACGCGTCGCCGCGGGCCTCGGATGTCCAGTGCCCCCCGCCTCGCGGGCGGCCCGCGAACCGATCGACCTGGAGCTGTCGCCGTCGTTGTCCATCGTGAACAAGGCGCTGGCGACACTCTCCGGCCGCAGGGTCGGGATCCTGTTCACCGACGGCTCGTCGTCGGACGACATCGCCAAGGTTGCAGCTGACGTGCGCGCGGCCGGCGCGACGCCCGTGCTGGTCGCTCCGAGGTTGCTGCAGGTCGGCACCACGCCCAAGGCGATGGACGCCGACGGCCAGCTGGCCGGCACTCCTTCGGTCACGTGTGACGCCATCGCGATCATTGTCACCGAACAAGGCGCCGCGGCGCTCGCGGCCGATGCTGTTGCCGTGCAGTTCGTCGCCGACGCATACGCGCACCTCAAGGCGATCGGCCACACCGCCGAGGCACAGGCACTGCTCGACTCTGCGCACGTGGGGTCCAGCGACGGCGTGGTCGGGCTCGGCCCCGACTTCATCGAGGCGGCCCGCCGCCGCTTCTACGAACGTGATGTGGCTCGCGGCTCATGACCAATGACACACGTGGCGTATGGCATTAGTACCCGCGCTCAGTAGGGCCAATAGTCCCTACACGCCGAGGAATGGGGGAGCGCACCATCGGAGTTGTCGGGGCCGACAATCCCCCGATGGAGCGGAAGCAATGACCTGCGGGCACCACATGGTCGCCTCACCCGCAGCGAGCTAACGGCGAACCCCACGCCCCCCTCACAGCAAGGTGGACGTGGGTGCACAGCCCCTGCGAGAGCGGTGTGTTCGCGCCCGTCGTGCCGAACATGACAAGGAGACCATCATGTCCCGCAAGCTTCTGCTGTCCAGCATCGCCGTCGCCGCGACAGCGGCCCTGCTCGGTGCCGGTGTATTCGCTACGTACAGCGACACGGAGCAGTCGGCAACCGCGACGATCACCGCGGGGACGCTCGATCTGGAGGTGGGTGGCACCGCCACGAGCAACGACTACTCGGTGAGCAACGCCTATCCGGGGTACAGCACCGGCACGGCGAACGGCTATGTGCTCACCAACACCGGCACGCTGCCCGGCGTGCTGCATGTGTACCTGGTGAAGGACGTCGACAACGAGAATTCGCTCGTCGAGCCCGAAACCGATGTCACCGACCTCGGCCTGGGCGGCGAGATCGACAACTTCCTCAGCATCACCGTTGATGGCAACAGCTTCGGCTACGGCGGAACCACGCCGTGGGTCGGCTTGGAAACCGCTGCCATCGGCGAGCGGGTGGAAATCACCAGCATGATCTGGGGCGCCCCGACCATCACCATTCCGGCCGGCGGCCAGTACCCGGCTCCGGGATTCGAGCTGTGGTTCGGCTGGAAGATCAGCCCTGACGCGGACAACGGAATCATGTCCGACACGCTGGGCTTCCACGTCGAGTTCGAACTCGACCAGGTGTAACCACCAAGGCCCGCGGTCGGGTCGCGTGAGCGGCCCGACCGCGGATCTGTCCGCCTCGTCCCTCTCGCACGAGCAGGAGACCCCGATGCGCAAGGCATACAGAACCGCCGGTCGCGTCGTCCGCGGTGGCGTGACGGCCATCGCGGTCGGGGCAGCTGCCTTCCTGGTCGTTCCTCAACTCCTCGGCTGGCAGTTGATCACCTTGGTGTCCGGCAGCATGGCGCCGACCTACCCGGCGGATTCGGCGCTGATCGTCAAGCCGGTCGACCCCGCAGCCGTCAGCGAAGGCGACGTCATCGTCTTCGTCGCCGAGGACGATCGACCGATGGTGGCCCACCGTGTGGTGGCCATCGAGACCACGGCGGGCCGCACGGCGTTCGTCACCAAGGGCGATGCCAATGAAGACCCCGACTACGACCTTGTCCTTGCCTCGGACGTGCGCGGCCGTGTCGTCGCCGGGGTGCCCTACCTGGGCCTCTTCGTGCGGGCGGTGCACCACCCGGTGGGGTTCGCCTTGCTGCTCGTGTTGCCCGCGCTCGCACTGATCGGACAGGAGATCGCCTCAATCCGCCGCGAGCGAGCCAACGGCGGCTCCCGCCAACGCTTGCATCAGGAGGTGCTGACATGAGGTGCCGAACCATGATCACACGGGCAGCAATCCTTGCTGTCGCCGCACTCCTCACTGCTGGCTGGTCACGCATCCCCACGGCGACGGCGGACTCGGAGGAGTGGCTGACGGCACCCGACGGACTGCCGCTGTTCGACCTTGCCACGATCGCCCCAGGCGACAGCGGAGCAGCGACGCTGGTCGTCACCAACCCATTGGCTTTCCCGGTCACGGTCGAGTTCTCCGTTGCGTCGTTGCGCGACGACGACAATGGCTGCACCGAACCAGAACGAGTCATCGGCGATACGACCTGCGGGTCGGGCGGCGGCGAGCTGCAGGACGACCTGCGCATCACGCTCACCGACGCAACTACCGGCGCGGTGTTCGCCGCGGACACCGTGCACGCCTTGGCGGCGCTGACGGTACCCGACCCGGTTGCGCTGAGCGGCTACCAGGCCCGCACGTACGCCGTCGGGTACGAACTGCCGATCTGGAGTTCCAACATGACGCAGTCGGACCTGGTGGCGTTCGAACTCGTGTTGGTGCTGCAGCCGGTTGGCGGCAGCGCCGTCGAATCGCAAGCCCTGCCCGCGACAGCGCCACTGCCGGCGACCGGCAGTGACCACCGTGTGTTCGTCGTGCTGGCTCTCGCGCTCGTCGCTGCCGGGCTCGGGTTTCGCTGGGTGAGCGGGAGCGGGCGGCTGACGCGATCCTCAGGCTCCGCCCGACACGGTCACGCCGTGTGAACCGGTGGCGGCGGTCGTCGCTCAGCCGGTGCGCGGTGCGTCGGTTGCCGCGAAGATGGCGAGCCACTGGCGCGATGCCTCGGTGCTGCCGACCTCGGTGACCAATTCGGCCCAGATCCGTGCCCGGCTGGCATCGTCCGCGGCCCGCACGATCGCCGCGTCGAGGACATCCCTGCGCGCGACCACCATGTCGTCACCACCATGGGAGAGCGTGCGCATCGTCGTTCCTCCGAGCTCGGATGGTGCGCCCGGCAGCCGGGTGCGAGCGCGATCCAGCATCGCGGATCATCGGTACCCGACGACGCCGCCCACGAGACACGCGGCCCGGCCGCGGCCGGCGCCGGGTGTTTCGAGATTCGGCCTGCCGGGTACAGCCGAGCCGGTGTGCGGCCCCGATCCGCCCATCAGGAGGCAGTCATGACCAGTATCCGACGACAGATCTCGATCTCGTGCCCACCGGTGAAGGTGTTCGACGTGCTCACCGATGTCGAGCGGCTCGCGGAGTTCTCGCACATGACGGTCAAAGTCAGCGGTGGTCCGGGCCGGGCGCTGGTGGTCGGTGACCACTTCAGGCAGGTCGTGAAGGTGTTGCACATCGAACTCGACACCGAATGGGAGGTGTTCCAGATCATCGCCGGCGAATCGATTCACCTCGCCGGGCGATCCACGGGGAACGGCTCGGCCAGCGTCACGCAACACGTTGCCGCGCAGGGCGATGGGTCGTTGGTGACCTTCGAGATCGACTACGACCCGCCTCTGGGCATTCTCGGCGACATTGCCGACAAAGCCGTCTTCGAGTCGCGCCACGAGCGCGACGCCGAACAGATCCTGGTCGCGTTGAAGACCTTGTGCGAACGCGTCGCAGTACGGTGACCCGACTGGGTGGCGCGAGCGCTCAGACCGGCTCGGCGCGCTCGCCGCGCCGCGCGGTGCGGTGGGCCAGCCAGGTGCCGGCGAACACGATGGCCAGGCACAACAGCCAGTGCCCAGCCGCCTTCCCCACGCCGCTGGGCACGATCTGCGACCACTGCAGCGAATAGAACGAGCCAAGCCGATCGAGTTGCGGCACCGACAGGTGGGCGCCCACCGGCGGGTCGAGCAGCTGTGCGATCGTGTTGCCCTCGGCCGTGCCGGGTTCGACCATGCTCACCGGCAAGCTGAGCGCCACACCGATCACCAGCGTGGCCACCAGCGCGCGCCACATCCAGCGCGGGCTGTCGGCCCGGCAGGCCACCGCCAGCACCAGCGGCACCACCCCGAACATCGGCAGCATCAACCGTGGGCCCATCGCCGCCCCGCCCCACCACAAGTAGTAGCCCGAGTTGAACACGAAGTAGGCGCCGAACACCACGATCGCGGCGATCGCGAGTGGCCGCAGGCGGCGGTCGCGGCGCAGGATCCAGACGCTGCACACGATGATCATCGCGATCCACGGCGACCAGAACAGCAGGCCGCGATACGGGTGGAACGACAGGAACCACATCACGTTCGGCTTGGGCATCGTGGCGCCCATCACGCCCTTGGCCATCTCCTCGCGGAAGAAGTCGTCGTACTCGTACTTGTACGGGATGGACGGCGAACCGAAGATCGCGATGCAATACCCCACGAGGATGCCGATCGGCACCAACGCCGCGCCACCGGTGGCCACGGCCAGCCGGCTGCCGCGGCGCCAGCCCAGTGGCCGCAGACGTGCGAGCAGCAACACCACGATCGCAGCCACCGCGAACACGAACATCAGGTCGAGGATCAGCGCGAACCCCAACAACCCACCGATGGCGGCCGCGCGCCATGCAGTGAGCGGTGGCGACAGCAGGATCAGCAGCGCGCCGAGGCACGCCGCAATGCCCGGCAGGTACGGCATGAACACCGTGGAGTAGCCGAACAACATGCTGCCGAAGAACATGCCGGCGGTGGCCAGCACGGCCTTGCGGGGCACCGCCCCCAACCGGATCAGCAGCGCGGCCAGCAGCATCGCGGCCAGTGCCGCGGTGGTGGACACCGCGCCCCTGCTGAGGACCCAGAGCGTGTCGGCCGCGCTGAGCGTGTGCCCGGCGACGGCGGCCACCACTCGCGCCGCGGCGTACACCGGCACGGCGAGCATCGTCAGGCCGATCGTCTTGTCGCTGTAGAAGTGGCCGTCGTAGAACGCCTTGTCGTTGGTGTCGTACGGCGGCGTGTCGTGGTAGCGATCGATCGTCACCTCGCCGTGATCGACGATCGCCAACACGAGGTCGAGGCGGGTGGTGACGTTCCAGCCGCTCGTGGTGCTCTGCAGCGCAGCCGACGCGAAGAACACCGTGGCCCCCAACAACAGCAACGCACGCCGGGTGGCGCTGGTGGGCACCAGCCGTGCGACGGCACGGCGCACACGACTCGGCACCCGCGCAGCTCGCATGGGCACCGAGACTACCCTCCGGTCGCAGCGCGGCGCCCGCCGCTGGCTACCGTGCGAGACCATGGCACTCGACGAATCGGCGAAGAACCTGCTCGACATGCTGAAGGGCGCCGGAGGTGCGCCGTTGGAGAGCGTGAGCCCCGCGGAAGCACGCGAGCGCTACGGAATGCTCGCGCTGCTGAATGGCGAACAGGGTGCGGTGGCGACGGTGCTGCAGCGTGAGATCGGCGGGGTGCCGGCGTTCATCGCCACCCCCAACGGTGACGGGCCGTTTCCCGTGTTCGTGTGGATGCACGGTGGCGGCTGGACCGTCGGCACTGCCGCCGAAGCGCTGGCCACCATCACTCGCATCGCGCAGCACGCCGGGTGCATCGCCATCTCGCTCGACTACCGCTTGGCCCCCGAGCACAAGGCGCCCGCAGCCCTCGACGACTGTGTGGCCGCGGTCAGCTGGCTGTTGGACAACGCCGGCGAGCTCGGCGGCAACCCGGCCAAGGTGGCCGTGGGCGGCGAGTCCGCCGGTGGGAACCTGGCGGCCGTGCTCGCGCAGCACTTCGGGCCGCGGTTGTGCGCGCAGGTGCTGGTGTGCCCCGGCACCGACTTCACCGTCGAGCACCAATCGCGCCTGGAGAACGCCACCGGCTACCTGCTCACGAAAGCCACGATGGACTGGTTCGCGCACCAGTACCTCGACGGCAGCGGTGTGCCGCTCGACGACCCACGCGTCTCGCCGTTGGTGGCGCCCGATGCAGCCCTCGCCAACGCTGCTCCCGCGCTGGTGATCACCACCGGCTTCGACCCGCTGCGCGACGAGGGCGAGGCCTACGCGGCGCGGCTGGCAGCCGCGGGCGTGCACGTGGTGCAACGCCGCTTCGCCGGTCAGGTGCACCTGTTCTTCTCGCTGTGCGGCGCGATCCCCGAAGGCACCGACGCCGAAGGCCTGGTGGTGGAGGTACTGAGCGAGGCGTTCGGCCGCTGAGCGGTCGTTTGAGGGTACTGTTCTCCCCATGCCGATCCCGTCCGCCACGGTCTCGCGCAAACTCGCCTCGATCGTGTCCGAGAAGATCGGCGCCGACATCGCTGCCCGCGGCCTCGCCGAGGGCGAGCTCGTCGGTTCCGAGGCCGAGCTGTTGGCGCAGTACGACGTCAGCCGCGCCGTGTTCCGCGAAGCCGTGCGCTTGCTCGAGCACCAGCAGTCGGCGCGCATGCGTCGCGGCCCCGGCGGCGGGCTGGTGGTCACCACACCCGACGGCGAGTCGGCGTTCAACGCGGCGATGGTGTATCTGCTGCACGGGCGCGCCGACCTCGACGAGGTGCTGGAGGTGCGCCTCGTGCTGGAGGCATCGGCCGCGCTGCTGGCAGCCGAGCGGATGCACGCTGCGGGCATCGCCGAGCTGAACGCGCTGGTGCAACGGGAGCGCAAGGGGCTACAGGCCGATGCCCGCGACCTGCACGGCCTGGTGGCGCGGTTGTCGGGCAACCCCGCGCTCGACTTCTTCGTCGACCTGCTGACGCGGATGGCGCGAGTGTTCACCCCCGACGTTGCTGCCGACGACACGGTGGTGCGCGACGCCACGTGCGGAGCACACGCGAAGATCGTGCAGTCGATCGTGAGCGGCGATGGCGCCACCGCGGCCACGCGGATGGAACGCCACCTGCGAGCCGAAGCCGACTACATCGCTGCCCACCTTCCCTCGTCGCTGCGGCTCGGCTCGGTGTTCTCGGCCGCGCCGGCCGACCAGAAGTTGGGCGAGCACGTGGCTCGCGCGGTCTTCGCCGATGTCGTGGCCAGCGGCTGGCGCGTGGGTGCGTCGTTGGGCTCCGAGGCCGAGCTGATGGCCCACTACGACGTGAGCCGTGCGATCCTGCGCGAGGCGGCACGGCTGCTCGAGCACCACGGCATCGCCTCGATGCGCCGCGGCCCGGGCGGCGGGCTGTTCGTCGCCGCGCCCGCCATCGATGCCACCAGCGCTGCGGCAGCCGTGTACCTCGACCGCCGCGGTGTTCAGGCGCGGCACCTGTTCGAGCTGCGATCGATCGTGGAGATGGCCGTGCTCGAGCGCGTGATCGACCGCCTCGACCAGCCGATGATCGATCGGCTGCGAGCCGTGCAGGACGTGGAGCGCGCGGCCTCCACCGACCGCTTCCGGGTGGTGGGCCACGACCTCCACGTGGTGCTGGGCGAGTTGTCGGGCAACAGGGTGCTGGCGCTGTGCACCGACGTGCTGGTGCGCCTGTCGCGCGAACGCGGCGCCGTGCCGGCGGACGCGCCAGATGCCGAACTACCCACCACCGACGTGGTGCACACTCACGATCGCATCGTGGATGCGATCGTCGCTCGCGACAGCGAGAAGGCACGCGCGAGGATGAATCGGCACCTCAACGCGCTGGCGCGCTGGGTGCGCTGAACCGCAGCTGCGCCCGAGCCGGGGCGGTCAGTTCTCGAGTGCGGGGTTCACCCGCGCGGCGATGATCGGCAACATCTTCACTGCGAGGTGCGGCACGTCGTCGAGCAGCGCCATGAACCCGCGGCCGTCGATGTGCAGCACGGTGCTGTCGACCTTGGCCACCACCTTGGAGTTGCGCGGGCGATTGCACAGCAGGGCCAGTTCGCCGGCGAAACCACCGGCGAGGATGTCGGCCACGTGCTGACCCCTGTGGGTGACCTCCACCGCGCCGGAGATGATCACGAACATCTCGTGGCCGATCGTGCCCTCCTCCATCAGCACGTCGCCCTTCTTGATGTTCAGCGACGTGGCGACGGCATGGATGTGCTCGAGATCGTGCTTGGTGAATCCGGCAAAGAGCGGAATCTGCAGCAGTTCATCGTCGTGGCGGTTCATCTCGTGGGTCCCTTCTGTGACGCATGTCGCAACCTAGTGCAGCAGCGGCGTCCGTCGCCACGTCGCGTCCCTCTGACTTCGGCACTCGGCGGCTGCCGTCATATGCTCCGGCGCAAGACCGCGGGGAGGTTGTGATGGAGCACTTCGACGTGCTGATCGTTGGCGCTGGCATTTCTGGTGTGGGGGCGGCATATCACCTACAGCACGAGATGCCCGAGCGCAGTTTCGTGATCCTGGAAACGCTGGAGAGCTTCGGCGGCACCTGGCTCACCCACAAGTACCCGGGCGTGCGCAGCGACAGCGACCTGTACACGTTCGGGTACGGGTTCAAGCCGTGGGTCGGTCCGCCGATCGCCACCGCCGGCGAGATCCTGAAGTACATGGGCGAGGTGATCGACGAGAACGACCTCGGCGCCCACATCCGCTACCGCCACCACATCTCGGATGCGTCGTGGGACAGCGGCACGAACCTGTGGACGTTGCAGGCGGAGAACCTGGCGACCGGCGAGCAGCTGACGTTCACCACGAACTTCCTGTGGATGTGCCAGGGCTACTACCAGCACGACAAGGGCTACACGCCCGAGTGGCCGGGGATGGATCGGTTCAAGGGTCAGATCGTGCACCCGCAGACGTGGCCGGAGGATCTCGACTACGCGGGCAAGAAGGTCATCTGCATCGGTTCCGGCGCGACGGCCGCGACGGTCGTTCCTGCCATCGCCGGTGATGCCGCGCACGTCACGGTGTTGCAGCGCTCGCCCACGTACTTCTGGACGGGCCCGAACCGCAACGAGACCGCCGACATGTTGCGCGAGCTCGACATCCCCGAGGAGTGGGTGCACGAGATCGTGCGCAAGAAGATCCTGAAGGACTTCGGCGAGCTCACCACGTTCGCGCTCACCGAGCCCGACATGGCTCGCGAGGCGCTGATGCAGGGTGTGCGCGACTGCCTGCCCGAGGGCTACGACGTGGAGAAGCACTTCGGCCCGAAGTACAAGCCATGGCAGCAACGCCTCGCGTTCGTGCCCAACGCCGACCTGTTCGAGGGCATCAAGGCCGGCAAGGCCAGCATGGTCACCGACGAGATCGAGACGTTCACCGAGACCGGCATCCGCACCAAGGGCGGCGAGGAGCTGGAGGCCGACATCATCCTCACGGCCACCGGCTTCAACATCAGCGTGCTCGGCAACATTGCGTTCAGCGTCGACGGCAAGCCCCTCGACCTGGCCGACACCATCACGTACCGCGGGATGATGTTCACCGGGGTGCCCAACATGCTGTGGGTGTTCGGCTACTTCCGCGCCAGTTGGACGCTGCGCGCCGACCTGATCAGCGACCTCGTGATCCGCCTGCTGCGGCTGATGGACGCGAAGGGCGTGCAGCGGGTGACGCCGCATCTGCGCCCGCAGGACGAAGGGTTGCCGGTGCTCGAGTGGATGGCCGAGGACAACTTCAACCCGAACTACCTGAAGCGCTCGATGCACCTGTTGCCCAAGCGTCTCGACGTGCCCGAGTGGATGCACACGCAGGACTACTACACCGAGCGTGAGACGCTGCCGGCGGCGAACCTCGACGACGGCTGCCTCGTCTACGAGTGAGGCGGCTGGCTGTTGGCCGGTCGGCGGCCGACTGCCGGCCGGGCGGTGAGCGGGATTCCTTGCGTCTCGTCTCGTAGTTCCGATTTCGAATTGGCCGTGCGTGAGCGCGTTCGCCGAGGGCCGGCAATGAAGCCCGGCCACCAAGTCCTGACCCCCGGGGCGTGTCAGCTCGAGTGTTCCAGCTCGCGTAGGGCGGCGAGGGCGTGCGCGTAGGCCACGTCGTCGTCGACCCACGTGATGGAGAACGCCGAGGCATCCAGTTCGGTGGCGAGCGCGGTGGCTGCGGCCGCCGCGCTCTTCTCGCGAAAGGCCTCGGCCAGCACCGGGTTGGTAGCGGTAGGTGGGGCGCCGCGCTGCAGTGCGATGGTCACGAAGCGATCCTGCAGCACGCCCCAGCGACCGCGGCGGCGCCGGCGCCACCAGCGGAGCACGAACTGCGCAACCACCGACGCGATCGCTCCGGCGAGTGCCACCAGCAGCACGAGGCCGATGTGCGCACCCACGAACTCGCCGACTGCCTTGGACAGATCGCCGCCGATCGTGTGCCGCGTCGATTCGCCGGCCAGCGGCACGTTCGCGGTGGGGTCGAACGCCACCCAGCCGACCTCGGGGAAGAGCACCTCCACCCACGCGTGCGCATCGCTCGCCCGGCTGATCCACACGCCGGCCACCGCGTCGTAGTTGCTGGGTACATAGCCGGTGGCAATGCGAGCCGGCACTCCCAGCGAGCGCAGCATGATTGCAGTGGCGGTGGCGATCTGCTCGCAGAAGCCGCGCCGCGACTCGAACAGGAAGTCGTCGACGGCGTCCTCGTCGCCGGCCGGCACCGGTGCGTCGAGGTCGTACTCGACATTGACGGCCAACCAGGCGTGGATGGCGAGGATCGCGTCGTACGTCGTGGTGCTGTCGGCGGTGATCCGGTTGGCCAACTCGATCGTGCGCGTGGTCGTGGTGTCGGGCAGTTGTAGATACTTGTTGGACGCCGAGGAACCCCTGAGGTTTCCGTTCCCCCGCAACAGCTCGGCGGTCACGTCCGCTCGTTGTGACACCACCGTGTACGCGCTGCCCTTGGGCAGCACCACGTCGGCGCGCAATGCACCGTCGGGTCGCTGCCACAGCGGCGCGTTCAGCAACACCCGTGTGGGCCGGTAAGCGGCGAACACGATGTTCGCCATGTCCACCTGCGGGTAGAACGTCTGGATCAGCTCCTCGCTGTCGGCCCGGGGTACGTCGCCATCGGTGGGCTTCAGCAGGTGGTCGGGGCCTTCGGTCTGTTCGCCGTTGTCGGAACCGTTGCCGGCGTCGTCGAGGTACCAGATGCGACCGGTGAAATTGCTGAATGTCTGGCCGCGCCAGTAGTCGGGCTCGGGCGATCTCACCCGCAGCACCACCTGGTTGCCGAGATCGCCGCGCAGCGAGGTGTCCATCTGAGTGCTGAACCCGGGATAGCCACCGTTTCCTGCGCTGCCATCGGCGCTGCTGCCGCCGCCGTTGTCGCCGCGGTTGTTGGTGGGCCCGCCGAGCAACGGCGACCCGTCGGGTGCGGCCAACTCGCCGCCGCCCGACGTGGGCCGGTTCTCGGTGAGCCAGCTGGGCAGCGTGAGCTGCGCCGGCCCGCGTGGCACGGGCGTCACCGCCAGGATCGCCAACACCAGCGCGGCCGCCACGAGCACGCCTGTCACCTGGCCGGCGCGCGCTCGCGCTCGCGACGGGCGTGCCACCGTCGGCAGCTGCGGCCGACCGACCGACGACGACGCCACACCCAGCACGGCCACGACACCCAGCAGCCACATCGTCAGCTGCCCGTCCACCCGAATGCCGGCCGCGTAGGCCGTCAGCACCGCTGCGCACGCCAGCGTGACTCGCGCGCCACGACGGTCGGTGCATTCGAAGCCCTGCATCACCACCAGGCTCACCAGCAGTTGTGGCAGCAGGTAGCGCAGCGACGCGACGACGCTGTCGATGGCCGCGACGTCGATCAACAACGCGCCGACACCCAGCCCGGCCAACAGGCCGAGGAGTTGCCCCAGCGCCTTGGAGAGCGGGGGACGGCGATTGGTGGCCACGGCCGCGGCGACGACTCCTGCAAGCACCAGTGTGATCGTGGCGGTCGAGTAGCCCAGCGGCTCGAGCACCATCCACATCGGGGCCGCGCTGGCCGCGGCGATCACCCAACGGGCGGTGGACGACACGGTGGTGTCGGGTTCCGGCGATTCCCCGATCGTGCGTCGCCACCACGGTGTCGGCGCCGGGGCCGGATCGTGTGGATCGAACGCCGCGCACCACCTCAGCACCTCGTCCTCGTCGGTGAGCTCGACGGTATCGCCACTGTCGGTGCGCACGGCCACGGCAGCGCCTGCGGCCAACCCACGCTCCAGCGAGTGCCGTACGCGGCCGGCCTCCAGCGCCGGATCGGGCAGCCCCGTGTGTGCCTGCACCACCCACCGCTCGTCGCGCTCGCGGAACCGCTGGCGCACGACGAACTCGCCCGTACGCAGCGTGGACGGCCAGTGCACGCCGGTCAGTTCGTCGCCCTCGCGCCAGGCGCGCACACCGTCGATCTCGTCGCGCCCGGCATGCACACTGAGCGCACGATCGCCGTCGTCGTCATCCTCGGCCAACTGCACCGGGGCGGCATCTCCGGCGATCCGTGGCGCAACGGCAAGGCCGGCGAAGTCGGCAGAGTCGGCAGAGTCGGCGCGGTCGTCGAGGGTCAGCGTGTGGCGCACGCGCCACCACACCAGCCCGATGCGCCCGGCGCTGCTGCACGTGGCCTGCACCTGTCGGTACACGCCGCGCCGCGGGGCGACACCGAGCAACGTGGTGGTGCCCTCGGTGCACCAGCCGTGCGCGAGCCGCGTGTTCGTGGGGTCGCCGTCGGCGCGGATGGCCACGTGCACCGGCCGGCCACCCTGCACGGTCACGTGCCAGGCGAGTTCGTCGCCGGCCACCGCCAGCCGAGCGGTGGTGACGGCGGTGACGGCGGTGCCGCGCAGGGCCAGTCGACCCGACACCACCCCGCCCACCATCGCCACCACACCGACGGCCAGCAGGATCACCACCGCGGTGGCACCGGTGAGCAAGGCGATGGTGCCAGTGGCCAGCCAGGCGGCCATGAGTGCGCTCGCGCCGTGGGACACGCCGCTGGGCAGCGCTCGCGTGCTGCGCCGGCTAGTGGTCATCGCCGTGGTGCGGGTACCTGGGCGAGGCACTCGTGCACCACCTCGGCCGCGGCGCCGCGCTCGCGTGCTGCCAGCACCAGGCGGTGCGGCAGCGCGCACTCGGCGGCGCGAGCGATGTCGTGCGGGGCCACGTGGTCGCGACCGCCCATCACCGCGAACGAGCGGGCCAACGCGATCATCGCCACACCGGCGCGCGTGGAGGCGCCGAGGCGCACGCGCGGGTGCGAACGGGTGGCGTGCAGCAACTCGACCGCGTACTGGGCGACGGCATCGGCGAGGTGTACGTGTTGCACCGCCTCACGACAGGCGGCGAGATCGATCGGCGTGGTGACCTGCTGCACCTGAGCGAGGCGGCCGCGGCCCCGACGGCCGGTGAGCACCTCTACCTCTTCCGCGGCACTGGCGCGGCCCAAGCTGATCGCGGCCATGAACCGATCGGTGACGCCTTCGGCCAGCGCATAAGTGCCGGCCATCTCCACCGGGTTCTGAGTGGCCATCACCACGAACGGGGAGGGCACCGGATGCGTGTGGCCATCCACCGTCACCCGGCCTTCCTCCATCACCTCCAGCAACGCGGACTGCGTGCGCGGGTTGGCGCGGTTCAACTCGTCGAACAGCACGACGTTGGCGAACACCGGGCCCGGGCGGAAGTGCAGGCCGAAGCCGTCGGCGGTGGGGGCCAGCGAACCCACCACATCGGCTGGCAGCAGATCGGCCGAGCCCTGCACGCGGGCGAACGAGCCACCGATCGCGGCAGCGATCGTCTGCGCCAGCAGCGTCTTGCCGACACCGGGAATGTCTTCGATGAGCACGTGGCCGCCGGCGAGCACACAGGCGGTGGCCACCTCGATCTGCTCGTGGCGACCGGCGAGTACCGTGCCGACCCCGTGGTTGAGCGCGACGGCAAGGCTGGTGGCGGCCGAAGGGGCGGGGGAACGGTCGGGGGCGAGCGCGAAGGTCATGTGCAGGTGTCATCGGCGCGTGTGCGCGATCGCTCAAGCGCGGTGATGCTCGCAGGGTAGCGTCGTCGCCTGTTGCGTGGGGTTCGGCAGGCTCTGGCTGCGGTGTCAGCCGGCGGTGGCCGCGCGTATCGCGTTGACGGTCTCGACCGCGGCCAGCGCCGCCTCCGAACCCTTGTTGCCGGCTTTGCTGCCCGCGCGCTCGAGGGCTTGGTCCATCGTGTCGACGGTGATGATCCCGTTCGTCACCACCACGCCGGTGTCGTGCGCCACCCGGGCCAGGCCGGCAGCGCTCTGGTTGGCGATCACGTCGAAGTGGTACGTCGCGCCGCGCATCACCGCGCCGAGGCCCACGATCGCGTCGTAGCGGCCGGTGATGGCCAGCGCGCGGGCGGCCATCGGGATCTCCCACGCGCCCGGCACCCACAGGGTGTCGATCGTGTCGGGGTCGGCGCCGCTGCGGGTGAGCGCGTCGCGAGCGCCGGCCTCCAGGCGATCGACGATCAGGTCGTTGAAGCGGCTGCACACCAGTGCGATGCGCAGGCCGGTGGCGTTCATGGTGCCGGTGTGGGTGGTCATGGGGAGTGCTCCTGGATCGAGGGTGTTCAGCGGGTGATGGCCAGCTCGTGCTGACGACGGTGGGTGATGAGGTCGGCGATGGAGATGAGCGGCAGATCGTGCGCGCGGGCGAAGGCCTGCAGGTCGGGCAGGCGGGCCATCCGGCCGTCGTCGAGCACCACCTCGCTCAGCACGCCGGCAGGCAGGCGGCCGGCGAGGCGGGCTAGGTCGACGGCGGCCTCGGTGTGGCCCGGCCGTTCGATCACGCCACCGGCGCGGGCGCGCAGCGGGAAGATGTGGCCCGGGCGGTTGAGCTGAGCGGGCAGCGTGGCCGGATCGGCGAGGGCGCGCAGCGTGGCCGCACGGTCGGCGGAAGAGATGCCCGTGGTGGTGCCCACCGCGAGGTCGACGGTGATCGTGAATGCAGTGCGGAACTGGTCGGCGTTCGCCTCGGGCGGCACCATCAGCGGCAGTTCGAGTACGTCGCACCGCTCGCCGGGCAGGGCCGCGCAGATCACGCCCGAGGTGTGGCGCACGAAGAAGGCGATCGCCTCGGGCGAGGCGGCGTCGGCGGCCATGATCAGGTCGCCCTCGTTCTCGCGGTGCTCGTCGTCGGCCACCACCACGATGCCGCCGGCAGCGATCACGGTGAGCGCGTGCGTGATCGTGGCGAACGGGCTCATCACTCGCTCCCTTCGTGCACCACCACGGCCTGCGGCGCGAGCAGGCGCTCGACGTACTTGGCCAATACGTCGACCTCGATGTTCACCAGGTCGCCGGGCCGCTTGCTGCCCAGCGTGGTGACGTCGGCGGTGTGCGGGATGATCGCCACCGTGAATCCGTCGTGCAGTGGGCGCACGACAGTGAGGCTGACGCCGTCGACCGTGATCGACCCCTTCTCCACCACGTAGCGCATCAGGTTGGTGGGGATCGTCACATGCAGGTCGGGCACCGGGCGCACCACCTGGCCCACGCCATCCACGTGGCCCTGCACGAGGTGCCCGCCCAACCGGTCGGCCAGGCGCACGGCTCGTTCGAGGTTCACGGGTGCGCCCACCGCCAAGGTGCGCAAGCTGGTGCGGGCGAGTGTTTCGTCGCTCACGTCGGCCTCCCACCACCCGTCGCCCTGGGCCACGAGCGTGAGGCAGCAGCCGCTGACGGCGATCGAGTCACCCAACTTCACCGCCGCGCCGTCCTGTGCCGCGAGCACGGTGTGCGCCGCGATGCGCAGCCGCCCGCCGTCGAACCGCTCGACCGTGCCGATCTCTTCCACGATGCCGGTGAACATCAGCCGCTTCGTCCTTTCGTTGCTGGCTGCAGGGGCACGGCAACGCGAACGAGACGGCACCGCCCGGGCGGGCGCGACCGATCCGTCACGAAACCCTGCTCTCATCCGGACTGTGACCGTCGGCCTCGGAATTTCACCGAGTCGGCCCACCACGATGGTGCTGTGGAGGGTTCGCGGGCTGTACCGCCGGTAGGGAATTGCACCCAACCCTGCAGGGGGTGTTTCAGTTGTGCTCCGAACGCTAGCAACCGTGCTCGTCGAGGCCACAGTGGGCGACTGGTAGGTTCCGGTCGTCACCGGAGCCAATGGGGGCTGCACATGGGCACAGCACACGGAGCCACGAGCTTCCAGAACATCGTCGTCGGCGTGTCCGATGCCGAAACCTCGCAGATCGCGGGGCGCGCCGCGGTCGAGTTGGCGCGGGCCACGGGTGGCACGGTGCACTTCGTCACCGCCGTCACCGACGGCGAACGAGCGGTGATCGAGGTCGGCTCCGATCGTTACGTGCTCGACACCGTCGAGATCGCCCGAGTCGCGGTGCAGCAGTTCGTCCAGTCGCTGGGCGTGAGCGTGCCGTACACCGTGCAGGCCGTGGAAGAGTCGCCGGCCAAGGCACTCGTGTCGGTGGCCGAACTGCTCGACGCCGACCTGATCGTGGTGGGAAACGTACGCATGCAAGGCCTCGGCCGCGTGCTGGGCAGCGTCGGCAACGACGTCGCCCACACCGCCCCCTGCAACGTGCTGATCGTCAAGACCGTCTAGCGCGCCAAGCCCAACTTCTCGAGCTTCGGCGTTCAGACCGGGTGGTAGCCGGTCTGAACGCCAAAGCTCCGTGCAACGCTGCGGGCTCGGGCGGACATGGAGGTCGCGTGCAGGTGCGTGGAAGGCTGGGTCGTGGCGTCGGAGGGTGAACGCGAATTCGAGGCGCTGTACGCGGCGAACCTGCGCCCGCTGCTCGGGTACGCGCTACGACGAACGGCGACCCCGGCCGACGCGGCCGACGTGGTGGCCGAGACGATGCTGACCGCGTGGCGTCGCCGGGCCGACGTTCCCGGCGGCGACGAGACCCGGTTGTGGCTGTACGGCGTGGCCCGGCGGGTACTGGCCAACCACACTCGCGGCGAACGGCGCCGCCACCGGTTGGGCGCCCGCCTGGCGGAGGTGGTGGAGCGCGAAGTGCAACAGCACGCCGTTGAGACGCCGCACGACGGTCTGGCGGTGGCCGAGGCGTTGTCGCTGATGAACGAGCTGGACCGCGAACTGCTGCGGCTGACGGCGTGGGAGCAGCTGTCGCCGAGCGAGATCGCGGTCGCGCTCGTCATGCCGGCTGGCACGGTGCGCAGCCGACTGAGCCGCGCTCGGGCGGCGCTGCGCGAGGTGCTGGAGCTGCCGGCCACCGACGGGCTGCAACGCAACGACGTGAGTGGACATGTGGACGTGGGGAGCGCAGCGCTCCTCCACCCGAACAAGGAAGAACTGCCATGACGGACGAAGAACTGGATCTCCTCGTGAGGCAGGCATCGCCGATCAGCGACGCGCAGGTCGACGCGTTCGACCTCGGTTCCGGTGAGCGTCACCTCTTGGAGGCCATCATGTCCAACACACTCGAAACGGTGACCCCGCTCGCACCTGGGCGGCATCGCTCACGTCGCCGCACCCGCCGCCTGATGGTGGTCGGTGCCATGGCCGTCGCCGCGGCCACCGTCGCCACAGTGGTCATCGTTGGAGGCGGTGACGGCGGATCGAAGCCCGCCTACGCGGCCGACATCCTCGCCGTGGCCGAGGCCAACGACCGCGTGTTGATCGACCTGCCGGGTTGGTCGGTCAGCCGTGCCGACGAGTTCACCGTCGACCAGGGCGAGATGACGTTCAGCGACGGCGCCCATGAAGTGGAGGTGCACTGGCGCCAGGGTTCGGAATACGCGTCGTGGGTCAACGACCGGGCGAGCGGCAACGACGACCTCGGCACTGTGACGGTGTTGGGCCGCCAAGGCCGGATGTTCCGCTACGTCGGCACGCAGGACTACACGGCCCTGGTGGAGCCGGCGGGCGCGAGCCTGCTGGAAGTGCGCGGTGTGTTCGCCAGCGAGGCTGACTACCGAGCGATGTTGGGCGCGTTGAAGTCGGTTGACGTCGACACGTGGCTGGCCGCACTGCCCGCCAGCGTGGTGAAGCCGAGTGACCGTACGGCGGCCGTCGACGAGATTCTGGTCGGCGTCCCGCTGCCCGTCGGCTTCGACACTGCTGGGTTGTTCGAGTCGGCATCTGTGTCCGATCGCTACCAACTAGTCGCGACGGTCACCGGAACTGTGGTGTGCGCGTGGTTCGACCAGTACTTCACCGCCATCGAGCAAGGTGACGACGCAGCGGCGAAGGCCGCGAGCGACGCGCTCATCTCCTCGCACCAATGGCCCGCGCTACTGTCGATCGTCGACGAGGGCGACTTCGCCGAGGCGATCTGGGAGTACGCCGACGCCACCCTTCCTGGCGGCACGCTGCTTGGCGAACCCTTGACCCGCGACGAACTCGCGCTTGGCCTCTGTCGCGCCTGACCCCTAGCACAGCTAAGTTGGCGTTCAGACCGGGTGGTAGCCGGTCTGAACGCCAAAGCTGCGCTGCAAGGGGCTCGGTCAGCGACCGGCCAACAGGCGTTGGTACTGGTCTAGGTAGGCGCCGGCGGCGACACCCCAGCCCACCTCGCGGGTCATCGCCCGCTTCTGCACCCGCTGCCACGCGAGCGTGTCGGCGAACAATGCGCATGCCCGATCAAGCGCCACGCCCAGCTGCATCGCATCAACCGGACTGAACTGGAAGCCGGTGGCCACGCCGTCGCGCAGCGCAGCCTCGTTGGCGTCGATCACCGTGTCGGCCAGGCCGCCCACGCGGGCCACCACCGGCAGCGTGCCGTAGCGCAGGCCGTACAGCTGGGTGAGGCCGCACGGCTCGAACCGCGAAGGCACGACGATCGCGTCGGCGCCGGCCTGGAAGCGGTGCGACATCGGCTCGTCGAACCCGATCACGGTGGCCACCTGACCCTTGTGGGTCTCGGCCAGCCGCTGGAACGCGTCCTGGATCTCGCGGTCGCCGGTGCCCAGCACCGCGAGTTGCGCGCCCCGGGCGTGCAGCACCGGCATCGCCTCGAGCAGCAGGTCGAAACCCTTCTGGGTGGTGAGCCGGCTGACCACGCAGAACAGCGGCACATCGGTGCGCACGTGCAGGCCCAGTTCCACCTGCAGTGCGGCCTTGTTGAACTCCTTCGGGGCGATGCGGCGAGCGCTGTACGGGGCGGCCACGTGCTGGTCGGTGGCCGGATCCCAGATGCGGTCGTCGATGCCGTTGACGATGCCGACCAGCCGATCGGCACGGGCCTTCAGCAGGCCGTCGAAGCCCATGCCCTGTTCGTGCGTGAGGATCTCGCGGGCGTACGTGGGGCTGACCGTGCCGAGGCGATCGCACCACTGCACGCCGGCCTTGAGGTAGCTGATGTTGCCCCAGTACTCGATGCCGTCGTGAGTGACAGCCGTCGCGGGCAGCTTCAGCGCGGGCGTGACGTCGTGCGGGAACACGCCCTGGAACGCGAGGTTGTGGATCGTGAGCATGCTGGGCGGCACGGCCTTGGCGGCGGCGGCGCCGGCGCCCTTGGCCGCGTGCAGGTAGGCGGCGGTGAGCGCGGCCTGCCAGTCGTGCAGGTGCACCACGTCGGGCTTCCACCCGCCCACCTTGCCCAACGCGATCTGCGCGCCCACCCACGACAGCGCGGCGAAGCGCAGGTGGTTGTCGGGCCAGTCGTTGCCGTCGGGGCCGATGTACGGCCCCCCGCCCTTGCGGGCGAACAGGTGCGGGGCCTCCACCAACCACACCTGCAGGCCCTCGGCGGTGGTGCCCGCCACCAACGCGCCCGGCCCGCCGAACAGGTCGGGGATCGCGGCGATCTTGCGGGCGGCGGTGAGCTGTTCGCGCACACCCGGGTAGGCGGGCAGCAGCACTCGCGTCTCCACACCCAGCGGCGCGAGCGCCAGCGGCAAGGCACCCACGACGTCGGCCAACCCGCCGGTCTTGACCAGCGGGTAGCACTCGGACGTCACGAAGAGGGCCTTCACGTGAATGGAACGTAACGCGTACGGGCCGCGCAGGCGACCCTGAGTTACATTCGGGTCATGGCAGATCCGAAGGTGCTCGTCATCGTCCTCGCCGGCGGAGAGGGCAAGCGGATGTTGCCGCTCACTCAAGACCGCGCCAAGCCGGCGGTCCCGTTCGGCGGCAGCTACCGCATCATCGACTTCGCGTTGTCCAACTTCGCCAACGCCCGCTACCTCAAGATCGTGGTGCTCACGCAGTACAAGAGCCACAGCCTCGACCGCCACATCAGCCAGACGTGGCGGTTCAGCGGCCTGCTGGGCAACTACGTGACACCGGTGCCCGCGCAGATGCGCAACGGGCCGCACTGGTTCGCCGGTTCGGCCGACGCGATCTACCAGAACCTCAACCTGATCAACGACGAGAACCCCGACGTGGTGTGCGTGTTCGGCGCCGACCACATCTACCGCATGGATCCGCGGCAGATGGTCGACCAGCACATCGCCAGTGGCGCCGGCGTGACGGTGGCGGCGATCCCCGTGGGCTACGAGGATGCCAAGAGCTTTGGCGTGATCGAGGCCGGCCCCGACAACCAGATCATCGCCTTCCACGAGAAGTCGGCCACGCCGCCCACGATGCCCGGCGACGACACCCGCTGCCTGGCCAGCATGGGCAACTACGTGTTCGACACGAAGACGCTGATCGACATCGTCACGCCCGCCGGCACCGACGACCAGCACACCGACATCGGCGGCCACATCATCCCCGCGCTCACCGCGCAGGGCGTGGCCAAGCTGTACGACTTCTCCAAGAACATCGTCCCCGGCCAGGACGACCGCGAGAAGGGCTACTGGCGCGACGTGGGCACCATCGACTCGTACTACGACGCGAACATGGACCTGCTGTCGCCCGTGCCGGTGTTCAACCTGTACAACGACGACTGGCCGGTGTTCACCAGCCACCAGTCGCTGCCGCCGGCGAAGGTTTCGCGTGGTGCCGGTGGGGAGCCGTCGTACGTGGACGGCAGCCTGCTGTGCGCCGGTTCGATCGTGTCGGGCGCCCACGTGGAGCGCTCGATCGTGTCGCCCGGTGTTCGCGTGGAGCACGACGCTCATGTCACCGACAGCATCATCTTCCCCGGCGTGCAGGTGGGCGTGGGTGCCCGCCTCAACCGCTGCATCATCGACAAGAACGTGGTCATCCCGGCCGGCACGCGCATCGGCTTCGACCGTGATGCCGACGCTGCGCGGTTCACGATCAGCGACCACGGCATCGTCGTGATCCCCAAGGGCTTCGAGTTCTAGACCCGGCACGGGCGGTCGGCGGCGTGTCCGGGGGCAATCATTGGCCGCCGTCTCGTCGTTCCGATTTCGAATTCGGGAGTGGGTGTCGGTGCGGGTGTGGGCGGAGGCTGCCGGGTCCGCGTGCGTGCACACTGGCCGCCGTCTCGTCGTTCCGATTTCGAATTCGGGAAGTAGCGACGCTGTGGTCCACGCCGAGTTGCGCGGTGCCCGGCGCGGACCGCTCGCCTGGTCGTGGTTCGGCCGCCGAATTCGAAATCGGAACGACGAGACGGGGCGCACATCGTCGACCCGCTGGCCCGACCCCCGCCCGGCGCTACTCGCTGGCGGTGGTGTCGATCACCTGGCCGAGTTCGGCACGGAAGTCGGGGGGTAGCGGCTGCGCGTCGCGGTGCAGCGCCGAACCCACCCGCTGCGCCAGGTCGCGGTCGTTCATGATCGCGCGCACGACCGTGCCGCCCACCTGGCCGCCGACGGGGAGATGACCCGACGCGACTGCCGCGATCAGCGCGCTCGACACCTGCGCGGCCATCGGCTGCACCTTGCCCCAATCGACTTCGGCCGCCATCGCGCGCATCTTCTCCGCGGCCTCGGTGGTGCGCTCGGCAGTGGCGGCGCGCACCTTGCCCCAGTCGATGTCGCGCAGGCTGCCGGCCACCGTGGTGGCATCGGCCTCGTCGGCCACAGGATCGTCCGCCGGGTCACCGCGCTTACCGGCCTCGTATTCGGCCTTCAACTGGCGGGCGAACTGTGTGGCCCGCTCGCGCGACGAGAACGGCCTCACCGCGTTGGCGAGCCGAGCGGCTGCCTTGCCGAGTGAGCGGGAGACCATCACGGCTCACAATACCGGCGCATGCCACCTGGGTTCGTCCGCGGCCCCGGCCGCGCGGGAAGCTGTGCGGATGAGCGATCTCCTCGACGAACTCGACGCCTGGCTGGATGCGAACTGGAACCCCGACCTGACGGTCGCCGAGTGGTGGCAGCGCCTGGGCACCTCCGGTTGGGCCTCGCCCAGCCTGCCCACCAACGCCTACGGCAAGGGGCTGCCGCGCAACGAGGCGTTGGCCGTGGGCCACCACCTCGTCAAGCGCGGCGCGGTCGCCGCGCCGGGTGGCCTGGGGATGATGTTGGCGGCCCCCACGATCGCGATGCACGGTACGCAGGAGCAGATCGATCGCTACGTGCTGCCGATCGTCACCGGCCAGGCGGCGTGGTGCCAGCTGTTCAGCGAGCCGGGTGCGGGCAGCGACCTGGCCGGTCTCGGCGCCCGCGCCGTGAAGGACGGCGAGGAGTTCGTGGTGAACGGACAGAAGGTGTGGACCAGCGGCGGCCACGTGGCCGACATGGGCATGCTGATCGCGCGCACCAACCCCGACGTGCCCAAGCACCAGGGCATCACCTGGTTCGCGTTCGACATGCACCAGGGCGCGGCGGTCGACGTGCGCCCACTGCGCGAGATGACCGGCCGCGCGCTGTTCAACGAGGTGTTCATCAGTGACGGCCGCGTGGGCGATGACGCCGTGATCGGTGGCCTGCACAACGGCTGGGCCGTGGCCAACAGCACGCTGATGTTCGAGCGCAGCAGCCTCGGCTCCGGCGGTCACGCGGCAGCCGCGGTGTGCACCCCTGGCACGGTGGCCGGCGATCTGCCCAAGCGGGTGGGCGAGTTCGCCCGGCCCCACGGCGCCACCGCCGCGGCGGGCACGCTGGCCGCGGATGCGGTGCAGGTGTTCACCGAGATGGCCCGCACCAGCGGCGCGATCGCCGACGCCACCGTGCGCCAAGACCTCGTGCGCCTGCACACGCTGCACGAGGTGGGCCGGATGCTCGCGCTGCGGTTGAAGGGCGAGAAGACCGCCGGTCGCGACATCGCCGGCGCCCCGAACATCGCCAAGCTGTCGATGAGCGAGATCATGCGCCAGAGCCGCGACCTGGGGCTGCGCATCGCCGGTGCCAACGGCATGCTGCACGGCTACACGTCGGCCGGGCGCGAGGTGATCGAGGCGGCGACGGGCCAGCCGTACCTGCCGCACGTCACCGAGCTGGCGCTGTTCGCCCAGGGCCCGCCGATCTACGGCGGCACCGATCAGGTGCAGCGCAACATCATCGGCGAGCGTGCCCTCGGCCTGCCCAAGGAGCCCAACGAGGACAAGGTCAAGACCTGGGCAGAGCTGCCCAAGAACGGCTGATCGCCACGCGGCCAGGTGCCGCCGCATAGCCTCGCCCCGTGCAAGTCTGGGAGTACGCGCTCGCGTGCGGCGCCGCGGTAATCGGCGGGATGATGAACGCGCTCGTCGGCGGCGGCACCTTGATCACGTTCCCCACGCTCGTCGCGCTCGGCGTGCCGCCGGTGGCGGCCAACATGACCAACACGGTTGCGCTGTGCCCCGGCTACTTCGGCGGCACGTGGGCACAACGTGAAGGGCTGCAGGGCCAACGCCACCGACTACCCGTGCTGCTGACCGCGGGAGCACTGGGCGGCCTGGGCGGGGCCCTGCTGTTGCGCTTCACCAGCGACGACGGCCTGCGCATGGCCGTGCCTGCCCTGCTGGCGGCAGCCACGCTGCTGCTGGCGCTGCAACCGAAGCTGCGCGGCTGGTTGGGGCGCCATGCCGCCACGGCCGAGCGGCCCGATGCCGTGTGGCTGGCACCCGTGGTGGGGCTCGCGGCGGTGTACGGCGGGTTCTTCGGGGCCGGCCTGGGCGTGATGCTGCTGGCCGTGCTGGGCCTGGGTGTGCACGAACCGCTGAACCGCTCGAACGTGCTGAAGCAGATCCTGTCGCTGGTGATCAACGTGGTCGCCGCGTTGTTCTTCGTGTTCAGCGGAACGGTGTGGTGGGGGCTGGCGGGCGTGATGGCCGTCGGCAGCTTGCTGGGAGGCTCGCTGGGCGGTCGCCTGGCCGACCGGTTGAACCCCGAGAAGTTCCGCCTGGTCGTGGTGGTGGTGGGCGCGGCGGTGGCGATCACCTACGCGGTCCGGGTGTGGTTCTGAACGCGGCGAGACTGTCGGTATGGAACAGCGGCATTGGCCTCGCACACACGACGAGCTCAACGAGGGTCCGATCAAGGTGCGTGTGGCCACGATGTACCAGGTCTTCAACGCGATGGATCCCACTCCGCTGGAGGAACGCTCACTGAACGCGGAGGTGGCCGACTGGATCGAGGAGTGGGCCGAAGACCTTGGTGGCGACAAGCCGTTGACGATCGAGATCCACGTGATCGACGGCGTGGTCGACGAGCGCAGCGCGGCCGTCACCAGTGGCATCCACAATCACTTCGAGTACCGCGAGTGGCAGGAGAGCCGAGAGTTGCAGAAGCTGTGGCGCGAGGGGCGCATCAGCCTGGTCATCGGCCTCGTGGCGCTGACCGTGTTCATCTCGCTGTCGCACCTCATTGGCGCCGACGCGAACCCGGTGCTCGACATCGTGCACGAGGGCCTCACGGTGTTGGGGTGGGTGTCGATGTGGAAGCCGATGCAGATCTTCCTCTACGAGTGGTGGCCGATCCGCCGCGAGCGCGAAGCCTGCCGCCGCCTGGCCGAGGCCGACGTGGTGTTTCGGCCCGTCACGCCGCGTTGATCCTTGGGCTGACTCACTCGCCGAGGCGCCGGCGCAACTGCACGAACACTGCCTGCCCGGTGATCGCCGACAGCTCCTCGGCCAGCGACTCGAGCACCGGGGTATCGCCCACGTAGGCCTCGGTGCCCTCGGTGCAGCACCATGCCATCGTCTCGCCCTCGTCGCCCCAGTCGGCGCGGCTCCAGCGGCGCACGGTGGCGTGCTCGATGCCGTCGGGTTGCATCGCCCATTCCACCCGGATCGGGAGCTGCCAGCACACCGACGGCTTCCAGTCGATCGGCGATTCGCCGGCGTGCTGCGCGGCCAGGTGCAGCGCGCACCCGGGGCCGCCGGCGAAGCCCGGCCGGTTGAGGAAGATGCACGCGCCGTCCACCACTTTGGTGTTCGTGCGTGTGTCGTCCTTGAACACGTCGTCGGCGTCGACCCGGTCGTGGAACTGCCACAGGTGCACAGGAACAGTGGCGGCGAGGGCCGACACGGTCATCGCCTCTTCCACATCGGCCATCTCGGCACCCACCGAGCAGCAACCCTGCTGCAGTTCGGGGGCCGGGTGGTCGAGAATGCCCTTGCAGCCGCGACCCCAGGTGCACGTCCAGTTCGACTGCAGGAAGCTGCGCTCGAATCGCCACAACGTGTCGTGATCGGGCACCTCGACGTACTCGTCGCTCATCGCGCCGAGGGTACTGCTGTTCAGCAGCCGGCCGGGTCAGATGGTGGCCGGCACCTGCTGGGCGGCGGCGAAGCGGGCGGCCACGTCGGGCCAGTTGACGATGTTCCAGAAGGCCTTCACGTAGTCGGCCTTCACGTTCTTGTACTGCAGGTAGTACGCGTGCTCCCACGAGTCGATCACCAGCAGCGGGATCGTGCCCGCACCCACGTTGCCCTGGTGGTCGTGGATCTGCTCCACCACCAGGCGCTTGGCCACCGGCTCCCAGGCGAGCGCGCCCCAGCCGATGCCCTGCACGTTCACCGTTGCTGCCGTGAGCTGTGCCTGCATCGCGTCGAACGTGCCGAAGAACTCGTTGACCGCGGTGGCCAACTCGCCGTCGGGCCGACCGCCACCGTCGGGGCTCATGTTCGTCCAGAAGATGCTGTGCAGCACGTGCCCGCTGAGGTGGAACGCGAAGCTGCGCGAGAGCATGTTGATCGTGCTGAAGTCGCCGGCGGCGCGTGCCACCTTCAGCGCGGCGAGCGTGTCGTTGGCACCTTTCACGTAGGCGGCGTGGTGCTTGCCGTGGTGCAGCGACACGATCTCGCCGCTGTAGTGCGGCTCGAGGGCACCGGGGGAGTAAGGCAGATCGGGCAGCGTGTAGACATCCATGCCGTCACGGTACCCCTCGCCCGAAACCGCTAAACGTCGTGGCAACCTGTAGCCGTGAGCGCAGAGAAACCAGCCGAACAGCACGCCGAGCAGCCAGTGCAGCAGTACGACCTGATCATCATCGGCTCGGGATCGGGCAACTCGGTCATCGGCCCGGAGATGGACGGCTGGCGGATCGCGATGGTCGAGCGTGGCGTGTTCGGCGGCACGTGCCTGAACCGCGGTTGCATCCCCACGAAGATGTTGGCGTACCCGGCCGACCTGGCGGTGCAGGCTCGCCACGGCGACGCGCTGGGCGTGCACACCCGCTTCGACGGCGCCGACTGGCACGCGATGGTGCACCGCATCTTCGGGCGCATCGACCCCATCGCCGAGGGCGGACGCGAGTACCGCCACAGCCTGCCCAACGTGGATGTGTACGAGGGCACCGCCCACTTCGTGGGCGAGCGCGAGCTGGAGGTGTTGGGCACCCGCATTCGCGGCGAGCAGGTGGTGATCGCCGCCGGCGCGCGCAGCTTCATCCCCGACGTGCCCGGCCTCGACGACGTGCCGTTCCACACCAGCGACAGCATCATGCGCATCGCCCACCGGCCCGACCACTTGGTGATCATCGGTGGTGGGTTCATCGCCGCCGAGTTCGCCCACGTGTTCGAGGCGTTCGGTAGCAAGGTCACGATCATCAACCGCAGCCACCACCTGCTGCGCGCCGAGGACGACGACATCTCGCAGCGCTTCACCGAGCTCGCTGCCGAGCGCTTCGACCTCGCGCTCGGCGCACACATCGAGCGGGTGCGGCGCACCGACGGCGGGGTGGCGATCGAGCTGGCCTGCGACGGCGGCTCGCGCACGATCGAGGGCGATGTGTTGCTGGTGGCCGCCGGGCGGATCGCCAACGGCGACCAGCTGCGCGTGGCCGACGCTGGCATCGCGATGGACGACCGCGGCAACGTGCTGGTCGACGCGTACGGCCGCACCAGCGCGCCCGGCGTGTGGGCGTTGGGCGACATCAATGGCCGCCACCAGCTGAAGCACATGGCCAACGGCGAGGCCAAGGTGGTGCGCCACAACCTCAGCCACCCGCACGCGCTGCACGAGTACGACAGCCGCCCCGCACCGCACGCAGTGTTCTCGAATCCGCAGATCGGGGCGGTGGGCCTCACCGAAGCCGAGGCGCAACGGCGCGTCGAGCAGACCGGCGAGCGCTACTGCACGATCACGCAGCAGTACGCCTGGGCGGCCTACGGCTGGGCGATGGAGGACACCACCTCGTTCTGCAAGCTGATCGGCGACCCGCGCACGCGCAAGGTGCTGGGCGCGCACGTGATCGGCCCGCAGGCCTCGATGCTGGTGCAACTGTTGGTGCAGGGCATGCACCTCGGCAACACCGCCGACGAGATGGCCGTGGGGCAGGTGTGGATCCACCCCGCGCTCAGCGAAGTGGTGGAGCAGGCATTGCTCTCGCTGATCGAGGCGTTCGACGCGTTCGACACTCAACGCGGCTGAGTTCGCCTTCTCACCGTTCTCTCACCGTGACCGGGTTGGTGCCTTACCCGCGTGCTGCACCATGTTCTTCACCACCCCGATGGAGCCACCCAGCTCCCGAAAGGAATACCCCCGATGAAGAAGCACCCGAAGCAGAAGAAGTTGGTTGCCGCAGGACTCACAGCAGGCCTGGTCGCCGGTCTCGGCGCAGGGTTCGCCCTCTCCGCTACCGGCTCCGCCGGGGCCTCGGCCAACACCTCGGCCGTCGTCAGCGCCGAAGACAGCGACACGACCGACAGCACCGGTACCGACCAGGGCGCCGCCGATCACACGGCTCGCCTGAAGGAAGTGCTGCAGCCGCTGGTGGACGACAACACGCTCACCGAGGCCCAGCTCGACAAGGTGATCAGCACCCTCGAAGCGGCCGGCCCGATGGGCGGCGGTCACGGCCAGGGCGGCCCCGGCCGCGGCCTCGACACCGTCGCCACGGAACTCGACATGACCGTCGAGGAAGTGCGCACGGCGATCAGCAACGGCCAGACGCTGGCCCAGCTGGCCGAGTCGCAGGGCAAGACCGGTGATGACCTGATCGACGCCCTCGTGGCCGAGCTGACGGCGCACCTCGACGAAGAGGTCGCCGCCGGTGAGCACACGCAGGCCGAGGCCGACGCCAAGCTGGCCGAGGCCACGACCCGCATCACCGAGATGGTGAACAACACCCAGCCGATGCCCGCCGAGGGCGGTCGCGGCCAGGGCGGCCCGGGCCACGGTGGCCCCGGCGAGGGCCAGGGCCAGGGTGGCAGCACCGGTACCGGCGGCACCATCGACGCCGGGCCGACCGACACCTCGGGCAACTGACCCGAGGCAGTGAGCAAGGTCGTACGATCGGCCGGGGCGGATCTCCTCCCTCCGCCCCGGCCGATCAACGATCAGCTACCGCACCACTTCGAACAGGACAGCAGCGACAATGAGCGGACGGATTCTCCTCGCCGACGATGACCGGGCCATCAGAGAGGCCCTCACTCGCGCGCTCACGCTGGAGGGTTACGACGTGGTGCAGGCGCCCGACGGTGCACAGGCGCTGGCCCTCATCGAGAGCAGCAAGCCCGATGTCGCCGTGCTCGACGTGATGATGCCCAACGTCGATGGGCTCACCGTCTGCCGGGTGTTGCGTGCCGAACGCAACCGCATCCCGGTGCTGATGCTCACCGCTCGCACCGAAACCCCCGATCGTGTCGCCGGCCTCGACGCCGGCGCCGACGACTACCTGGCCAAGCCGTTCGACCTCGACGAGCTGCTGGCCCGCATTCGCGCACTGCTGCGCCGGGCGCGCCCCGACGACGAGTCCACCGACGATCCGCTGCAGCTTGCCGACCTGCGCCTCGACCCCACGGCCCGGCGCGTGTGGCGCGGCCAGCGCGAGATCGAGCTGTCGAAGACCGAGTTCGACCTGCTGGAACTGCTGGTGCGCAACCAGGGCATCGTGCTGGAACACAGCACCATCTACGACCGCATCTGGGGCTACGACTTCGGCCCCGACTCGAAGAACCTGGCCGTATACATCTCGTACCTGCGCCGCAAGCTCGAACTCGACGGCGACAGCAAGCTGATCCACACCGTGCGCGGCGTGGGGTACACGGTGCGTGCGGCGTGAGCCTGCGCCTCAAACTCGTCCTCGCACTCACGCTGCTGTCGGTGTGCGCCACCGCGGCGATCGGCGTTGCCTCGTACCGCAGCACCAAGCAGCAGCTGGAAGGGGCAGTCGACCACTCGCTCGACAACGCCGCGCGCCAGATGCAGGAGGGGCCGGCGATCGGCGACCCCGACGGCGACGGCGACGGCCACGGGCGCGACAACGGCTACGACCGCCCGCGCAGCTTCGAGCAGGTGCTGCTGCAGCGCATCGACTCGCTGGGCGTGGTGCTGATCGCGCCGCCGTCGGGCCAACTGCCCGTCAGCGATGCCGACCTGGAGGTTGCATCCAGCACCGACCCCGAGGCCCGCGCCCGCTATGACATCCAGCTCGACGGCGAGCCGTACCGCATGCTCACGATCAACTACGAGGGCGGCGCCGTGCAGCTGGCGCGCTCGCTGGAGGAGAGCCACGAGTCGTTGGAGAGCATCCTCGACAGCACGCTGCTCGCGGTCGCCCTGGTGGCGCTCGTGTCGGCGCTGCTCGGCTGGCTGGTGGCCCGGCAAGTGACTCGCCGGTTGTCGCGCCTCACCGTCGCCGCCGGAGTGGTGGCCAGCACCGGCCGGTTGGACGTGGCGGTGCCCATCGATGGTCGCGACGAAACCGGGCAGTTGGGCCGCGCGTTCAGCGGCATGCTGTCGGCGCTGCACACGAGCAAACAGGAACAGCACCAGCTGGTGCAAGACGCGAGCCACGAGCTGCGCACGCCACTCACCAGCTTGCGCACCAATGTGGCGGTGCTGCGCCGTCGCTTCGGCAGCCTCGACGTGGGCTCTCGCGAGCAGCTGCTGGCCGACCTCGACAGCGAGACCCGCGAGCTCACCGACCTGGTGAACGAGCTGGTCGAGCTGGCCACGGATCGTCGCGACGACGAGCTGGTGCAATCTGTGCGGCTCGGCGACGCTGCCGAGCGCGCGGCTGCCCGCTCGCGCCGCCGGTTCGGCCGCGACGTAGTGGTGACTGCCGACGATTCCGTGATCGAGGGCCGCCCCAACGCGCTCGAACGGGCCATACAGAACCTGGTCGACAACGCCTGCAAGTTCGCCCCCGAGGGGCCGGTGGAAGTGACGATCGTCGACGGTCTGGTGATCGTGCGCGACCACGGCCCGGGCCTCACCGAGGCCGACATCCCGCACTTGTTCGATCGCTTCTACCGGTCCGTCGAGATGCGCAGCAAGCCCGGCTCGGGCCTCGGCCTGGCGATCGTGAAGTCGGTCGTGGAGGCGCACGGTGGCGCGGTGTTCGCCCGCAATGCACCCGGTGGCGGCGCCGAACTTGGTTTCGAGGTACCCGTCGTCTGACAGTCTGTGGTGATGCCGATCGATGTCGACGCCGTCCTTGCCACCCTCACGCTCGAACAGAAGGTCGCGCTGTTGGGCGGCAATGACAACTGGCACTCGAACGCTCTGCCCGGCGTGCCCGCGCTGAGGTGCAGCGATGGGCCGGCGGGTGTGCGCGGCACCAAGTGGAACGGCCCGGCCTCGGCATCGTTCCCCTGCGCCACTGCGCTGGGCGCCACGTTCGACCCTGCACTCGTGGAGGAAGTGGGCGAGGCGCTGGGCCGCGAAGCCCGCTCGAAGGGCGCGCACATCCTGCTGGCGCCCACGGTCAACCTGCACCGAACCCCCATCGGCGGCCGCAACTTCGAGTGCATCAGCGAAGATCCGCAGCTCACCGCCACGCTTGCTGCGGCGTACATCCGTGGCGTGCAGAGCCAGCGGGTGGCCTGCTGCATCAAGCACTTCGTGGCCAACGACACGGAGTTCGAGCGGCACACGATTTCCAGCGAACTCGACCCGGCCACGCTGCGCGAGGCCTACTTGGTGCCGTTCGAGCGCGCGGTGCAACCCGTGCAGCAGGGTGGCGCGAACGTGCGCTCGCTGATGAGCTCGTACAACCGGATCAACGGCGTGTACGCCAGCGAGCACCAGGAGCTGTTGCGTGGCGTGCTGCGCGACGAGTGGGGGTTCGACGGCGCGGTGATCAGCGACTGGTTCGGCACCCACACCGCGGCGGAATCGTTGGAAGCGAGCCTCGATCTGGAGATGCCCGGCCCGCCCCGCGAGCGCGGCGACGCGCTGCTGGCCGCCGTGCGCGAGGGGCGCACCACCGAGGCACGGGTCGACGAATCGGTGCGCCGGCTGTTGCAGTTGGCGCAGTTCACCGGGGCCGGCGAGCACGACCGGCCCGAGCACACCGACGACTCGCCGGCGACGCGGGCCACGATCCGCCGGGCGGCGATCGCCGGCACGGTGCTGCTGAAGAACGAGGGCAGGTTGTTGCCGCTCGCCGCCGTTGCGCAGCTCGCCCTGCTGGGCCCCAACGCTGCCCGTGGCCAGGGGCAGGGCGGTGGCAGCGCCCGCGTGCGCGCCAACAAGCCCTCGACGCCGCTGGCCGCGTTGCAGGCCCGCTCGCCCGGCCTGGTGCACCAGCCGGGGTGCAACATCGACAAGCGGCTGGCCGCGATGCGCGGCTCGTTCACGGTGGTCTTCTCCGACAGCACCGGCGCCACCGCCACCGAGACCACCGACCGCCTGAACTACCTGTGGATGGACGGCCCGGCACCCGGCATCGACGTGTCCGACTTCTCGCTGACGGCCCGCGGCGAGTTCGTGCCCGAGGTGACCGGCGACTGGCAGATCGGGTTCACGCTCGTGGGTCCGGGCGTGCTGCGCATCGACGGCGAGGTGATCGTCGACCTCAGTGTGCCCCAGACCGGTGGCGCGTTCTTCGGGCTGGGCAACAACGAGATCCGGGCCACGGTGCCGTGCGAGGCGGGGGTGGCGCGCACCGTCGAGGTGGAGATGGGCCTGGTGGAGCGCGGCCAGGTGCGCGGCCTGCTGGTGGGCGCCGAGCCGCCCGAACTCACCGACCCGATGGTTGCTGCCGTTGCCGCCGCAGCGGCCGCCGACGTGGCGATCGTGGTGGTGGGCACGAACGCCGACTGGGAGACCGAAGGCGAAGACCGCACCACGCTGGCCCTGCCCGGGCGCCAGGACGAACTGGTGGCCAAGGTGGCCGCAGCCAACCCGCGCACGGTGGTGGTGGTGAACTCGGGCTCGCCGGTGGCGATGCCGTGGCTGGCCGACGTGGCCGCGGTGCTGCAGGTGTGGTTCCCCGGCGAGGAGTTCGGTGAGGCGCTGGCCGACATGCTGTTCGGTGTGGCCGAGCCTGGTGGCCGCCTGCCGGTGACGATGCCGCAGCGCCTGGACGACACCCCGGCGTTCGCCCACTACCCGGGCACCGACGGCCGGGCCGTGTACGGCGAGGGCCTGCTGATCGGCCACCGCTGGTACGACGCCATGGGTGTGGAGCCGGTGTTCGCCTTCGGCCACGGCCTGGGCTACACCGACTGGGAGATCGGCGACGCCACCATCACCGGCGACGTCGAGCACGGTGCGCAGGTGACCGTCACCGTGCGCAACGTCGGCGCCCGCGCCGGGGCGACGGTGGTGCAGGTGTACGTCGGCTCGCCGGTGGCCGACCCCGAGGGCCGCAACGGCACCCGCCGGCCGCTGCGCACCCTGCGCGGGTTCGCCAAGGTGGTCGCCGAGGCCGGCGCGCCGGCCACCGCCACGATCACGCTCGACCGCCGTGCGTTCAGCGTGTGGCACGAAGCCACCCGCTCGTGGGTGGTACCCGCCGGCGACCACCGGGTGTACGTGGGGTTGTCGTCTGCGGCGCTGCGGGAATGCGGCGGGCTGGTGGCCGGTTGAGCCCGGCATGACTGCTGCCACCGACACCATCCGCGACGTCGCCACCGTCGAACGCCTCATCGCCGCTCCGGCGGCGGCGATCTTCGACGTGCTGGCCGACCCCACGCGCCACCACGAGATCGACGGCTCGGGCACGGTGGTGGCGGCGCAGGAACCGTCCGTGCGGTTGGCGAAGGGTTCCAAGTTCGGCATGTCGATGAAGATGGGCATCGGCTACTCGATGGTGAACACCGTCGTCGAGTTCGACGAGAACCGGCTGATCGCCTGGCAACCGCGCCCGTCGATCGGGTTGCTGCGCCTCACCATCGGTGGCCGCATCTGGCGCTACGAACTCACCCCGAAAGATGGCGGCACGCTCGTGCGCGAAAGCTGGGACATCCGCCAGGAGAAGTTGCCGTTCATGGTGCGCCCGATGCGCTCGAAGACGATCGACGCGATGACCAAGACGCTCGAGCGGTTGGCCGCGGTCGTCGAAGGCTGAGTCAGCCCGCGGCCATCGCGGCCATCGCGGCCATCTCGGCCAGCGACTTGGCGGCGCGGTCGTTGCCCAACATCACCAGCACCGTTGCGCCATCGAGCGTGGCGCTGCCGCCGCTGATGAACGCGGGAACAGGCATGCGCAGCACGGGAATGCCGCCCATCGCCCGGCTGACCGAGTCGGCCACGGCCTTGTTCTCGGCCCCTTCGACCGCGTAGATCTTGCTCTCCGCCAGCGAGGCCTCGGGGCCGAACCCGTTGGTGGGCTTGCCGAGCGTGAATCCCAGCGCCCGCAGCTCTTCGGTGAGCGATGCGGCCGCGCCGTTGGCCGTCGACGCATTCGCGACCATCACCACCGCACCCGTGGTGACGAGCGGGATGGTGGTCGTGGTGGTGGGTGGCAGCGTGGTGGTGGTGGTCGACGTGGTGGACGTGGACGTGGTGGGCACCGCAGTAGTGCTGGTGGGCGTGACGCGATCAGGGTCGCGCGAGCTCTTGCACGCTGTCGCGGCGACGATCAGCAGGCCCACGAGCAGGCACCGGGCCACCAGCCGACGCGTGGCGTGACCCGAACCCGTGCCGGTGGATCCGGCGGACGACGTGGTGCCTGACATGTGGCCGCCATGATGCCGAGTTCCGCGGGCGGTCACAAGTCGGGCTCACAATGTCCAGTCGATCGGCGGGCGCCCGGCCTGCACGAGCGCGTCGTTCGTGCGGCTGAACGGCCGGCTGCCGAAGAACCCGTTGTGGGCACTCAACGGTGAGGGATGGGCCGACTCGATCACCGCATGGCGCGAGAGGTCGATCAGGTGCTTCTTCTTGCGCGCGTTCGCTCCCCACAACACGAACACCACGCGCTCGTGCTTCTCGTTCACCGCCCGCAGCACCTCGTCGGTGAACGTCTCCCAGCCGTGGCCGTGGTGCGAGGCGGCCTGCCCGGCGCGCACGGTGAGCGTGGTGTTCAGCAGTAGCACGCCCTCGCGTGCCCAGGCTTCGAGGTTGCCGTGCTGGGGGATCGGCAGGCCGAGGTCGGTGTGCAGCTCCTTGTGGATGTTCATCAGCGACGGCGGGATGGCCACCCCCTCGCGCACCGAGAAGCACAGCCCGTGTGCCTGCCCGGGCCCGTGGTACGGGTCTTGCCCGAGGATCACCACGCGGGTGGCTGCGTACGGCGTGAGGTGCAGGGCGGCGAAGACCTCGGAGTCGGGCGGAAAAACGCTGTGGCGGGCCCGCTGGCCCGCCACGAACGTCTGCAGTTGTTGCCAGTAGGGCTTGGCGAATTCGCTGCGCAGAACCGGGTTCCAGTCGGTGACCACCCGCCCAGTATGGACGGTGGGCATCGCCCGGTGGAGTGCCGGCCGATCAGCCCTTGCCGCTCTTGCCGCTGTCGTCGTTGCCACCGTTGTCGTCGAGGGTGGTGTCGGTGCTGTCGTCGTCGTCGTTGTCGTCGTCGATCGTGTTGCCGGTGGTGGTGTCGGTGCCGTTGTCGTCGTTGAGGTCGTGCACGCCGGTGGCGTCGTGCGCCTCGAGTTCGATGCCGTGCTCGCTCTCGACTTCGATGCCGTGCTCGCTCTCGACTTCGACTTCGATGCCATGCTCGGTCTCGGTCTCGGTCTCGGTCTCGACCTCGGTCTCGGTCTCGACCTCGACCTCGGTCTCGGTCTCGACCTCGGTCTCGACCTCGGCGTGCGGCACCTCGCGGCGCTCGATCTCGGGGCCTTCCACTTCGCTGACGCCGAAGCCGGCGGCAGCGAAACCGGCGACGCCGATGGCGAGTGCGCCGGTGATGGCGCTGATGACGACGAGGCGGCGGGAGTGAGTGCGGAGCTTCATGATGTGTGGTTCCTTCAAGGTTGCGATCAGGTTGTTGAAGGAGTCACGCAGCAGCCGCGGAGAAGGTTTGGTCCGTCGCCAACTTCTTTCCGGGTGCCGCGTCGGCCGATGAGGTCGCTGGACAACGGGCGCGTGAGCGGGCATTGTGCTGGGCGTGCGTTCGGGCGGAGTGGTGGCGGTCGGTGTGTGCTTGGTGGTCACCTTGGGCTGCTCCGACGCGGCAACCGACCGGTCGGGTCCGGCGGCGATCCGTCGGTACGTGAGCGCACTCCAGGCGGGTGACTTCGATGCTGCGATGGCCGAGCGATGTGCCTCGGCCCAGGTTCCGTCGACGGACGAGGGCTCCAAGGAACAGTTTCTCGCGCAGGTCCGCCAGGTGCAGGGCGCCGCGGGCGGCGAGCTGAGGGTGCACGACATCGTCGAGGTGCAGCCCGTGCGCCTTGCCACTGCGCAAGGCGTTCCGTACGAGCATGAGTTTCGTGTTCGTTTGGCCACGGCGACCGGGGTGTCCGGCGCGCTTGCGGTCGGCACCGTCACCGAGAACGGCGCGGCAAAGGTGTGCGGGTGGTCTGTCGAGGAGTCCTTCGCTGTCCGCGAGCAACTCGCAGCGGAGACCTTCACGGCGAACACGGCCCACGTGGGCGACGTTCGAGGCCTGGTCGAGCACGTGGCCACGGAGATCGATGGCGACATCCAGGACAGCAATAGATTGACAGCGCAGAGCGACTTCGCGGGTGTCGAGGGCTGGACGTCGGGATGGACGACGGCCAGCTACGGCGGCGGGCGGATCACGGTTGTCAGGTACGACAACGCCGAGGCGGCGCTCGGCCACGCGACAGCGATCATCGACCAGTTCGCGCCCGACGCGACGACGACGTTCACGTTGTCGGGGTTGCCCGATGCTCGAGTCCTTCGGTATACCGGCCTCGCCTGGACCGGTGTTCAGACGGCAGACATCGCGGGCCAGATCGACGTGGCGGTTGCCGTGTACGACGACGTGGTCGTGTGGATGACCGCCAGCGGACTGGATCCGAATGATGACCACTCGAAGCTGAACGCCATTGCCGAGGCCGTCCGCTCAGCCATCGGGCAATGAGACAACCGACCGGCAGGCTCAGGCCGGCTGGATCGTGCGGCGCATGACGGTGTTCTTCATCCCCTTGGAGCGCACGAACTCGAAGCCGGCTTGCTCGTACATCGTGCGTGTTCCGTTGTAGACGAACGAGTTGTTCATCCTCTTCTCGCCGATCTCGTGCGGGTACCCCTCCACCACGCCGCCACCTTGCGCTGCGATCAGACCGAGAGCGCCGGCCAGAGCCACCTTGGCGTAGTGCTGCCTGCGGTAGCGCTTGTCGACGAAAATGCAGGTGATGCGGTAGTCGGGGATGATGTCGGCCTCGGCGAGATACTGCTTGCTGTGGTGGATGTTCGGCAGCTCGTCCGGGGTGCCGTACTCGGCCCACGCGATCGCCTCATCGCCCACCATCACCAGCGCCGCATGAGCCTGTCCGGCCTCGACCAGGAGTTTCTTGAACGCTCGGCTGCCCTCGTAACCCGGCCCACGTTCGGCACAGTCGTGGAAGTACGTGCACCAGCACCCACCGAAGATCCCGTTGTGTCGCTCCACCAGACCGGCGAACGCGTCCCACGTGTCAGCAGTCAGCGGCTGAATCGAATGCTCGCCTGTCACCACGTCGTCGATCGTAGACACCTTCCACACAGGCGATTTTGCATCGGCGATCAGGCCAGACTCCGGGCGGGAGGCGGCGCGGCCAGATCAGATGATCTGTGCGAAAGGCGCATACTTCGGGCAATCTGGCCGGGGTAGCGGATCTGGGGCTGATCTGTTCCACCTGGGCTTCTGTGGCCGAAATTGTCCCGGCGACGGAGACAATCCAGCCCCAGATCCGGAGGCCAGTGGGCTTCTGCGCTCGGCGGCCGGATCTGTGGAACGCCACAGACGCAACGTCCGTTTGTGCCGTGCCACAAACACCGGAGCGTTCGCAGCCAGCGCGAATCTGCCGCTCCGCTCGCTGGACAAAGCAGCTCGCTTCGGGCATTCGGCTCTAGTCGCCGCCGCGTGTGATCGGCTCGTCCAGCGCTGAGCGCAGGAGCGGAATGGTGTACTGCTCGACGGGATCGAGGTGGTCTCCGTGGGTGTACTCGCCCTGATCGAACGCGTCGAAGATCGCATGGGCGAGGGTCGGTATCGGCTGTGTTTGGTGGTGACCGGGTCGGCACATCAACGCCCACCACACATTCGCGGCCTGGTCAGCATCGCCGTAGCTCAGCCGACCATCGAGAAACCGCTCAGCGATGGCGACCATCAGACGGTCCGAGGCTTCAGAAAGCGATGTGCCAGCCTGATACTCATCGATGAGCGCAGCAATGTCGTCGCCCGCGACGGCACTCTGAATTGATCGACTCCACCACGCCATTGTTCCACCATGCCAGGCGCTGCCGCACCGATCTGCCGTTGTGGGCGCTTCGGCCGGTCTTCTCATTCGCGAATCGACAACGGTTGTGGTTCTCCTCACCTTTGTGTGGGTGCTTCCCAGTGGCCGTAGCGCGCGATGGCTGCTTGGCGGGTGACGCCGAGGTGGCGGCCGATAAAGGCCCAGTTGGCGCCGTGGCGGCGGAGCGTGAGGACATGGTCCTGTTGG
>JAUSLV010000010.1 GCA_030645495.1 Actinomycetota bacterium | reverse complement strand
GACGGTGCCCAGGCAGTGCGCGGCCCGCAGGTCGGCGGCGAAGTCGTGGACGACCAGCGTGGTGATCGACCCCACCGCGACGCGGCCGAACTGGGGTCGGATGTGGGTGGTCCAGGCGCTCTGGTCGGACTGCCAGGTGCGGGGCTGCACCTGGGCGGGCCGGATGCAGGCCCACGCCGCATAGACGTCCGCGAGCGTGGTGCGGCCGGCCGACGAGGGCGCCAGCCGCCCGGCGGCAACGTGCCGCTTGCGATCCGCCTCCCAGGCCTGCGCGTCGTTCCAGCGCCCGAAGGTGCGGTCAGCGATCACGACTCCGCGGCCCTTGACCCGCACCCTGAACCGGCCCTGCGCCGTCTTCACGATCATCACGCCTCCCGCCACGCACACCGTCGACTCGGCCCCGAACTCGGCCCCGAGCCGCACCCCCCGGCACAGGCGCGACCACGGACCAAGGGGCGGTAGGAGGGAGGTTCCCTCCTACCTACTCAACGTCGTGGGCAGCCTCGGTGCCTCGCATTCGGGCGAGAGGACCGCGGGTCTAACCGGAGCAGGGTTCAGTGCCGCGGGGTCCTGACGATGCTGGGCTGGCCACCGGTTGTCGTCGCGGATGGCATCCCGGTAATCTCCATAGTATGGTTTGTGCACCAATCCATTCGATGTGGTTCGGCAGGAGGGGATATGCGCGGCACTCTGGTGCGTCGGACGTGGGAGTACGACCCCGCCCGGTATGCGCCGCCCAGGTTCCGACGTGCCTGCCACTACGAGTCGTTCGTCCCAGACGGGCTGTCCGCTTTCGACGAGCCGTTCTCGGCGGACCTGGTGGGGGTGGTGTCCGATGCGGAGACGGCCGTCCACCGGCTGAATGCGCACGCCCGGCCCGCGTTGGCGCCGCTGGCACGGCTGCTGCTGCGCACCGAGTCGATCGCGTCCTCGAAGGTGGAGGGCATGCAGGTCGACGCCCGCGACTTGGCGCGTGCGGAGGCACGGCTCGAGACCGGCGGGAAGGCCGGATCCACGGCGGCGGAGATCCTGGCGAACATCGACGCGATGGAGCTCGCCATCGACCACGCCAGCGGCTCGAGCGCCGTGACGGTGCCCGACCTGGTGGGCATCCACGCCGCGCTGATGGCCACCGCACCGAACGCCCACGTCGCCGGCGTCGTGCGCATCGAGCAGAACTGGATCGGCGGGAACAACTACAACCCGTGCGGAGCCAGCTTCGTGGGACCACCACCCGCCGAGGTCCCACGACTGCTGGCGGACCTGTGCGCGGCGATCAACGACGATGCGCTGCCGCCGGTTATCCAGGCCGGCCTCGTGCA
Source organism: Actinomycetota bacterium (assembly GCA_030645495.1). GTDB lineage: Bacteria > Actinomycetota > Acidimicrobiia > Acidimicrobiales > Ilumatobacteraceae > UBA668. The sequence continues at coordinate 46,407 of JAUSLV010000010.1, read as the reverse complement.
TGCCCAGTTCGAGGCCATCCACCCGTTCCTGGACGGCAACGGACGCACCGGCCGGGCCCTGATCCACGTCGTCCTGCGCCGCCGCGGGCTGACCCCGATGTATGTGCCACCGATCAGCGTCGTCCTGGCTGGCGACAAGGGCGCCTACATCGCGGGCCTGGACGCCTACGTGCGCGGGGACATCGACGCCTGGCTGACGACGTTCGCCGTGGCGACCGCCCAGTCCGCCGTCCTGGCCAGCAGCTACCTCGCACGGGTGGAGGCCCTCCAGGACCAGTGGCGGGCGATGCTGCGCACGACGGCGAATCCTCGCGCGGACTCCGTGGCCTGGGCACTCATCGACGTCATGCCCGCACACCCCATGATCTCCGTCCCCGTTGCGGTGGCCGCCACCGGGCGGACCAAGGCCGTCGTCAACGAGGCCCTCCTCCAACTGGAAGCCGCTGGCGTGCTGACCCGGGCATCGCAGGGGCAGCGCAACCGCACCTGGGAAGCTGCCGGGCTGCTGGACCTTCTCGCCGACCTGGAAGCCGGCGTCACGTTGCCGCCACCGGGCGCGTGATGGAGGCTGTCGTCGTCGACATGCGTGGGCGACCGGCAGGGACTGTCACGAGTCTGCGCGCGGGCCATGCTGAAGCGAGCCAGGAGGGGCATGCGTGGGTGCCCAGGTCCCCCGGGTGTTCGGCCCGCACCCCCGGAGCCCACTCCCGGGCCCCGGGGCTCGTCGTGTTGACAGCCGAATGGCCGGGGCGTGTACTTGCTGGGCCGGAGGTTCCTGGTCGGTGCGGCGGTCGCGAACCCGAGGTCGTGTCCGTGGATCGCCGTGCAGACCGGCGGCGGTCCATCACCAGCACCACCGAGTGCGGCCGGCGAGGCGGGACGTGGCGGTCGTGCTCGACAGGCACGCACCGCGCTTCGGACGGGATGTGGTGATGACCGGCTTCGCTGAAGCTCGCGGTAGCGCCGAGCCGACGCGGTCGGACGGGTATCCGTGGATGGCCGCAGTCCTCGCCGGCTCCGCCGTCGTGGCGATCTACCTCGTCCTGCCACTGTTCGCGCCCCCCGTGCTGGCCGGATATGTCGACGTCCCCCTGCTCGGGATCTGCCTCGGCCTGGCAGTCGGCCTGGCGGTGCGGGTGCCGCGGTCCGTCGTGCCGGTCGTCTGCATCGTGGCCGTCATCGCATCGTCCTGGCAGCTGATGGGGCACGGGTTGCCGGCGTGGCCAGCCATCGTCGTGGCGGCGATCGTGGGGGCGCAGATCGCGGCGCTGGCCTACCTGGTGCGGCATTGGGGGATCGGCCGATGGGCCCGCCCGCTGGACGTGGTCCTGCTGGTCGGCATCGCGATCGTCGTGGCCGTGGCCGCCGCGGCCCTCGAGGCGCTCGTGCTGGCGTCCGCCGGCCTGCTCTCGCAGTCTGGCCTGGTGGATGCGGCCCGGTCGTGGGCGTTGGACAGTGTGTTCGGCCTGGTGTGTGTCGCCCCGGCGGTGATCACCGCGACTCGGCCGTCTCGCTGGGCATGGAGCCGGGCGCCCGAATTCGTGACGGCGGCGGCGGTCACCCTGGCGCTGACGGTCTACCTCTTCTTCGTGGTGACCTCGGCGAGCCCCGGCCTGCTGGGGTGGCCCTACCTTGCCCTGCTCGGGCCGCTGTGGATCGCGGCACGCATGGGCGTCGCCGCGGTCGCACCGGTGGTGGCCGTCGCCTTCTGGCTGGCCGTGATCGCGACGATCAACGGAGCGGGGATGTTCGCCGCTGGCGCTGCGTCCGCGCATGACCTGCTGGCGACGGTGCAGATCTTCGCCATCGTCATGACGTCGACGGTGCTGCTCCTGGGAGTCCTGCGCGACGAGCGCCTGCGCTCCCTCCAACGGATCACCGACTCGTCCCGGCTGGTGCGCGAGGTGGTCGACGGGATGCCCGCGCAGGTGATCGCGAAGTCGTACGCCGACGCAGGGCCTGAGGGACGTTACGTGCTGGCGAACCGGAAGTGGCGGGACGCGCACGGCGTGTCCGCGGCGGGGGTCGAGGGGGCTCGTACCGGTGACCTGTTCACCCCGCAGGAGGCGCGGACACTGCAGGGCAGAGACAGGCTGGTCATGGCCAGCAATGCCTCCATCGAGGAGGAGGTGCCGGGCATCGGCCCGATGAGGGGCCGGACGAACCTCATCTCGAAGTTCCCGCTGCGGGGAGCGGACGGGCGGCCGTGGGGGGTCGGCACCATCGTGATCGACGTCACCGAGCGCGTCGCGGACCAGCGCGCCCTCGCCGAGCGGGAAGAGCTGCTGCGGGTCGTGCTCGACAACTCCGGGGAGGCCACCATGCGTGTTGGCCGGGATTTGCGGGTGGAGTACGTCAACCGCAGGATCGTGGAGATCTCCGGCATCGCGTTCGAGGACTGGATCGGCAAGACGTTCGCGGAGGCGGGCTACCCGAGCGAGCTGGCCGAGTTCTGGGAGGCCGGCTACACCCGCGTGTTCGACACCGGTGCACCCGTCGCGTTCGAGTTCGAGATCGACAACGTCGAGGGCCACCGCTGGTACGAGTCGGTCGTGGCCCCTGAGTTCGCGCCCGACGGCTCGGTGGCCCACACGATCTCGAGCAGCCGGGACGTGACCCAGCGGAAGGCCGCCGACGAGGAGCTACGGCGGCTGGCGACGCACGACCAGCTCACCGGCCTGGCGAACCGGGCGGGGCTGCTCGACGAGATCACCCGGGCCTTGGGCGCAGGCCGCCGGTCCGGCCGCGGAACCGCGGTCCTGATGATCGACCTGGACAACTTCAAGAACGTCAACGACTCCCTCGGTCACGCCTCGGGCGACGAGTTGCTGAGGGCGGCCGCCGCCAGGGTGGGGGGGTCGGCGCGCGGCGGTGACCTGGTGGCCCGGCTCGGGGGCGACGAGTTCGTGGTCGTGATGCGCGACCTGGACGATCCCGGTGAGGCGGTCCAGGCCGCCTGGCTCCTGGTGCAGGCGTTCCGCGACCCCTTCACCACCGGCGCCGTCGAGCTGTACGCGACCGCGAGCATCGGCGTCTCTGTCGGGTCCGACGCCAGTGACGCCGGCGACCTCGTGCGCGAGGCCGACACCGCGATGTACGTGGCGAAGGCCGAGGGCCGGGACCGGGTGTCGGTGTTCAACGAGGACGTGCGTGCCGCCGTCACGTCACGGCTGGGGCTCGAGGTGGAGCTGCGGCACGCCCTCGAGCGCGACCAGCTCGCCGTGTGGTACCAGCCCGAGGTCGACCTGACCAGCGGCGAGGTCATCGCGGTCGAGGCGCTGCTGCGCTGGCACCACCCCTCCGGCGAGCTCTACAGCGCAGACCGCTTCATCGCCATCGCCGAGGAGACCGGCCTGATCCTGGACATCGGGTCCTGGGTCCTTCACCAGGCCTGCTCCCAGGCTGCCGCCTGGGCCGCCGAACGCCCGGACCGTCCGCTCACGGTGCGCGTCAACCTCTCCACGCTCCAGCTGGCCGAGCACGGCCTGCTGAACGCCATCGACGAGTCCCTGGCCCTCACCGGCCTCGATCCGGCCCGACTGTGCATGGAGATCACCGAGACTACCCTGCTGCGCCAGACCGCGACGGCACGCGACAACCTCCAGGGAATCCGCGACCGCGGCATCACCATCGCCATCGACGACTTCGGCACCGGCTACGCCGCCCTGACCTACCTGCGGCAGTACCCCATCGACGTGCTGAAGATCGACCGCAGCTTCATCACCGACATCACCACCGACGACCACGACCATCGCCTCGTCGCCGGCATCATCGCCTTCGCCCGCCACCTGGGCGTCAGCGTCACCGCAGAGGGCGTCGAGGACGAGGACCAGGCCGCCGTCCTGCGAAGCATGGGCTGCCCCAGTGCGCAGGGCTGGCTGTACTCGCCGGCCATCCCACCCGAACAGGTCGACGCACTCCTCGACCACACCTACGCCCATCCCTGAGCGGATCGCGGACCACCAGACCCGCCTCCGCGATCAGCGAGGATCAGCCAGACCCGGATTCCCGGATATCGTGCCGCCCCACGCTGGCACCGTTTCCCGCACCAGAGCATCGGTGGTGCTTACGTCCAAGCAGGAATTGGCTCGGATCTGCGCATGGAAGTTCGCCCCTTCTTTCGCCCTTTCCCGGTGTCGCTCAGTGTGCCTGGGTGTCGCTCGGTGTCACGAAAATCGTTGTTAGGCAACAAGTCCTAGAGGCGAATCCATGCGTGCGCGCAGTCTCGTAATGCGTAGGCCCGGGGTTCAAGTCCCCGAGGCGGCTCGCGCGAAAACTGTTGCAGTGCAACGACGTTGGACGATTCTAGAGTGCCGCGGCGCCGCCCGATTTGTGATGATTTTACGATCTTAGCCCCAGCGTTAGCTCCAACTTCGGGCCGGAAACACACCCGAATCGGAGATTGACGCAAACGCACGCAGGGTGCTGGGGTTCAGAGCGTGAACCTGGATGGTCACCAGCGATGGGTGCCGCAGGCGACCCGTGGGGCTAGGTGGCCCCAAAGGACCCCAGCCGGGTCGGTTGATCGTCATGATCCCGCCAGCACATCGCTCGTCAGGTCTACTTTGGGCACACCTGGGTACGTGGCAAGGAGGCCAGCGACCGCCACAGGCAGGACCACCATGAGAGCGAACGGCCCCAAGAGGACCAATGCGCCGTCCTCCCCTTAGTTGAACGCAACGCCGATCAGGAGAGAGATCATGCCTGCCAGGCCGGAGCCCGGCACACCTTCAGAGCCGATCCTGCCCGACATCCCTGATGTCGGGCCATCGCCCGAAGTGCCTGTCCTCCCGCCCGACGTGGGGCCACCACCAGATGAGCCGTTCAATTCGCCTGGCTGATGGGCAGAGCCCGAGGAACAAGGTGGCGTCCGCGAGGTTAGAGTGGTTGCGCTGCTTACGCAACACGGCCACGAGGTCGGTCGGCTCGAGGGTCATGCGATGCCGGGGTGGGTCGTGGCGCAGGGGCAGTCAATGCAACGGTGCCGTCAGGCGGGAGCCGGGCTCAATTTCATCGCTCTCGCTTGAGAAGTCGCGCTGGAGCGGGGTCTGGAAGTCTCCGCGGTAGAAGCCGAGCGGCGCGTGCTCTCGCATGCCGATGTTAGACACGCGACCGATCACAATCAGGTGGTCGCCCGCGACCAGCGCGCTATGCGTTGTGCATTCAAGCCACGCGTGCGTGTCCGCAATTACCGGGGCTCCGTTGACCCCCGGACTCCAGTCGATGCTGTGAAAGCGATCGGCGATCGACGCGGAGAATCGGACTGCCAGTCCCTGCTGGTGTGCGCCTAGGACATGAATCACGTGGAACTCCGACGAGGCGAATACCTCGCAAATGGGCGAAGCTAGCGCAACGCAGAACAGGACGAGTGGAGGATCGAGCGACACGGACGTGAAGGAGTTCGCTGTCATGCCTCGAGGTCGTTCTCTGCCGTCGATGGCCGTGATGACCGTGACGCCCGTCAGGAATGAGCCGAGTACCTCCCGAAGTTGATGATCACCCACGTCGGCCTCTAGCCGCGGCTGGGGAAGGGCGCACAGTGGTCACCTGGAGCTCGTAGCGCACCTGTCAGAGTGTCCACCGTGCGTCTAGTGAGGCGTTTCGATCACTCGCCGCAGATCCAGGATCCTGTCAGCGGCTCGAAGGGCGAGTGCTTGAATTGTGTTTGTGGGATTGACTGAACCGCCCGTCGGCATCGAACTGCCGTCGACGATGAACAGGTTCGGCACGTCGTGGGATCGGTGGTCGCGATCTACCACAGAACCGTCAGGTCGCGATCCCATCCGCGCGGTACCCATCAAGTGGAATGCAGGGACCGGAGATAGGCCTGTGTCTGCGACGCCCACGGCTCCCGCCGCCAAGCACAGCTCCTTGGCTCTTCGAACTCCTTCGGCGCCGAGCCGGCGACTATTCTCGGAGAGTCGATAGCGAAGACTCACGCCAGGTAGGCCGAGCGAATCGGCGCCTTCATAGTCCAGTTCAATAGAGTTGACTTCCTCGGGCTCGTCGTCACCCATGACCGCGACAACGCCCTCATGATTGAGATGGCGCTCCATGACTTCGTAGTGCTGCGCTCCCCAGGGTGCACAGCGAAGCGCGGTCTCCAGCGGCGGCAGACCGCGACGTGTGCCGAGAGTGAACCCACGCAGGAAAGCATGCTTCGCATCGGTCTCATAGAACTCGCGGCTGGCGAAAGCCCCTCCCCACGCACCGCGGTCGCCTTCGACCCGCTCGTCGAAGAGACCGATCACCCTCGCCTGAACGTGGTGCATCAGGTTCTTGCCGACGAGCCCGCTGGAGTTCGCCAAACCGTCTGGAAAGCGTGGCGACTTGGACATCAGTAGTAGCCGAGGGGTTCCTACTCCGCCCGCCGATACGACGACGATCCGTGCCTTGAGCGTCACGTCGCGCCCTTCGACGTCAACGTAACTGACACCGGTGGCACGCCCCCCCTTGTCGATATCAATCTGGCGGACGCGCGCGTCAAGTCTTAGCTCGACCCCCGCCTCGAGCGCGAGGGGCCAATATGTGACGTCGACTGAACCAAGCGACTTGCTGGGGCAACCCCAGGCGCAGAAGCCTCGCCCCACGCATCCGCTTCGGTCCGGGCCGTAGTCGCGCGTGGCGATCGCACAGTCCTGCACCCACCAGTGCCAGCCCAACTGCTCAAATCCCCTCGCCCAGATCTGGCCCAGTTTGCCCATCGTGACGGGAGGACACGGATACTCCTCGCGCTCGGGCCCGGTCGGGTCGCCCGCCAAACCGGAGACTCCGACGATTTGCTCGTTCTGGCTGTAATACGGAGCGAGTTCCTCGTACGTTATCGGCCAGTCGACACCGAAGCCGTCAAGGGTCCTGGTCTTGAAGTCTGAGGGGAGCAGTCTCCAATAGACGCCACCGAATCCCACGGTGCTGCCTCCGACGCCATTGAATAGCATTGGCGTGACTTCGGTCTCGCCTACCGACTTGACCGAATAGTCGCTGGGCCACGCCCGAACATTCGGATTCGCGCTCCATTCGGTGCGTCCCCTCAACTCCCAGTCAAGGTGCCTCTTGGGAAGGGTTTCGCGGTCGATCCAGTTGCCTTGATCGACGCACACCACGTCAAGGCCGCGCGCACGAAGCGAGTAGGAAACCGCCGCTCCAGCGGCGCCCGCTCCCACAACGAGCACGTCATAGATCCGATCTCCGTGACGAGTCACGGGCAACTCCTGACACGACGTGGCCGCTCTCCGACGTCCGCAAGGCGCATGAGGACGTCTTCAAACACAACTGGGCCAACCCCGTTGACCGCGACGTCAACCAGGAAGCCAGTACGAGCGGCGAGGACGCCTCGGATCACCGCGCTCGAATAGTAGCGTTCGTAAATGAAGGACCGGAGTGACTCGAAGTCCGTCGGATACTCAGCGGCACAACTTCCCATTACCGACGTCCTCGCAATGTCGTCAAGATCGCACCATCCAGCGCGCCCATCTCTTTGAGCCACTTCTTCCAGTTGCCTCAAGAAGCCGCTGACCGATGCTGGTAGCGCGACTGGATCCGACCCATCCCCGCCGCCGAAGAGCAATCCCTCATCGCTGGCCGATGGCCAATGGGAGTTCCCCGGAAGCAGAGTGCGAGCTGCCAACAGCAGGGTGTCCAGCAGTGCGGGCATCGCCGCCAAGTCCTCGTCCATCGTCGCGATCAGACCTTGGCTACCATGGTCAGGTCCGTGTTGCTTCCATCTGAACCGAACATCTGAAGATTGGGGGTAACGATCCGGGCGAACAGAACTTCACCGGGCTTGCCGCGGAATCCCGGCGGTACCTCGACACTTAGGCGACGATCTCCAGTCTCTATGCCCGCGATCGCCGAGTGGCCGAGTAGCTCGACGGTACGAATCACACCCTTAACATGCGCCTCGCTCTCGGCGCAGGGGTGCAGGTCTTCAGGCCAGAAGCCAGCCGTGTAATCGCCGTCCGGCAGGTCGAATCGTCTGAGCACGTCAGGTCCCAGCTGGATGCCTGAAGTTCGAAACTGGAGTCCGTCGACGCTTCGAGTCAGTGCACCGCGAGCCAGGTTCATGCCGCGTTCCCCGAGGAAACCCGCGACGAAGGTGTTGCTGGGGCTGCGGTACAGCTCAAGGGGGGTTCCGCATTGCTGGACCGCGCCCTCGTTCATCACGACGATGCGGTCGGAGAGAACCATCGCCTCCGACTGGTCGTGCGTGACGTATAGCATCGTTGCACCGACCCGTTGGTGTAGCTCTTTGAGCTCGGTCCGCATTTGAACTCGCAATTGATTGTCAAGATTGGAGAGCGGCTCGTCGAAGAGACAGACCCTCGGGTCACGCACAATCGCTCGCGCTAGCGCAACCCTCTGCCTTTGTCCGCCGCTCAGCTCCGCTGGCATACGTCCCAACAGTTGCCTCAGGCCCAGCGAAACCGCCACGCGATTAACCTGGTCCACTACGTGATCCTTGGAGTTCTTGCGCCGGCGCAATCGGAGAGGGAATGCAATGTTGTCGAACACGGACTTGTGTGGGTACAGCGCGTAGTTCTGGAAGACCATCGCCAGGTCGCGTGCCTGAGGAGGTACGTGCGTGACGTCGATGCCACCTATGGTCACGGTGCCGCTCGAAGCTGTCTCGAGGCCTGCGACGATGTTGAGCGTCGTCGTCTTCCCGCATCCTGACGGTCCCAGGAAGGTGATGAACTCGCCGGCGCCGATCTGCAGGTTGGTCGCCGCAACGGCGCAGACCGGACCGTAATTCTTGGATACGTTGTCTAGCTCGATGCGGGCTCCGGGCCCATCCGAGTACCTTGGACGCTCGTCGCTCATCCTTTGACGCCTCCCTCTGCCAGCCCTTGAACGAGAAGGCGCCTGAACATAAGAAATAGGACAACTACAGGAACTGTCGCCACGACAATTCCGGCCATGAGCGGCCCCCACTCACGCCCCAGGGTTCCTTGGTAAAACGACAGTGCGACCTGAATGGTCCTGTCCTCGGGTCTCTGTAGGAGCGTCGAAGCAATGATCAGGTCGTTCCAAGCAGTGAGAAATACGAAGACAGCGCCGGTCAATATTGCCGGGCGCGTTCCCGGGAGCAACACACGGACGAGAGTGGAGATGACTGAATAGCCGTCCATGTACGCGGCGCGTTCCAGCTCTAGGGGAATCTTGTCGAAATGAAGTTTCAGCAGCCACGTGACGAACGGAGCTCCGATACCGGCATAGATGAGCGCCACGACCCATAATTGGTTCATCAGTCCCAACGGGGCCAGAAGTGACTGAATCGGGACCGCGAGCGTGGCGATGGGCACCGCCAGGCAGATCACCAGAAAGGAGATGACGATCGCCGCACCCCGGAAGTCGTACCTAGATAGGACGTAACCGCCTATCACGCCGACGACGGTGGCTATGAGAATTGCGCCCGCCGTCACCAAAGCAGAATTCAGAAGGTATTGCCCGATTCCTGAGTCGATGAGCCGCTCGTAGTTCTCCAACGTCACGGGCGACGGGATGAATGTCGCTGTTGGCCTCAGGATGTCGTTCGGCTCTTTGAGGGAAGTCGAGAGCGGCCAGAGGAGCGGGATAACGATGAGGCATAGAACTATTGGAGCCGCAACGATTCCCAGCCACAAGCCACGGGTCCGTCGCCTGGCGACTTCAGTCCTGACCATCACACACCTCCCATCTGGAGAATGAACTGCGGCAACGTGCTTACCTAGACCTGGACTAGCGCGGCATCCACCTCGAGCGCATGTTTGCGGTGCCTGACTCTCATTCGGCGGTCGCGGAGACCGACGAAGTAGTTGATCAAGAAGACGAGGCCGAGGCTTACGACGAGCATCATCAGCGCGATTGCGTTCGCCTGACCTTGATCGAGTTCAACGACTCCGCGCTTGTACAGAAGCCAGGAGAGCGTGGTCGTCGCCTCGACCGGTCCGCCCCCGGTCAAGCCGATGATGAGCTGGACTTCGTTGAAGTAGCTGATCGTAAGAATCGTGGCCGCGATGACGATTGAGGGGCGAACAAGTGGCCACGTGATGTGCCGGAACTGTTCCCATCGATTCGCCTGGTCGACCGCGGCGGCCTTGTACAGGTCCTTCGGAATCTGGGTGAGGCCAGCGCCGATCACGAGAGTGGCGAACGCGAAGTTTCGCCAGACACCTACGAGTATCAGGATCAGAAGACTCGAGTTGTCCCCTGTCAGTGGTGCGTATGGCCCCATGCCAATCTGCGCTGCCAACGTGTTTAGCAGACCACCGTTCGACGGCGACAGTATCCATTGCCAGATCAACGCCACGGCGTAGGGGCTCAGTGCCCACGGCAGCAAGAGGGCCGAGATGAATAGCGTCCCTCGTCCGGCCATCGCGCGAGCCATGAGCGCGAATACCGTCGCCAGCGTCAATGCAATGATCAAGGAGGCCGACGTGAAAATGAACGAGACCCTCAGCGCCTTGTAGAAGGCGGTGCTCCCCAGAAGGTCCGTGTAGTTCGAGAGGCCCACACTCCCCTGGTCCTTGAAGTACAGCATGTGACGCGTGCTGGCCCAGATCGCTTCGAGGGCCGGTGCGACGTGGACTAGCGCAATCAGGGCGACGGCCGGTACTAGAAGCCATTGAATAGGTATGGATCGAAGCCTGCGTCGGCGCGACGACTGCGCGGGCGCGACGGGCAATGTGGCGCTCAAGACCGCTCTCGCGAGTGCCGAGAAATGCCGACGCGAAAGAGGTGACGGTACTCCTCGGCAGGCACCACCGGCGTCACCGTGGGCCCCGCCGGGCGGTACGCCGCGCGCACTCCGCGTGCGCGTACGAACGCTGGTACGTATCTCACGCCGGTCATCTTCTCCTCATAGATGCTATGCTGAAGAGCAGCATACCCGATATTACCGACCTGCAAGAAGATTCACGAGATAATCCCCCGAGTCGAAGTGCAGTCGAAGAATGGACGGGAATGAAACCATCTAGCAGTCGGCTTGCCGATCAGGTTGCTTCGTTGCTATGCGCCGAAATAGTGAGTGAACGCATACCGTCAGGGGCTCCGATCCCCTCAGAGGGCGAGATCGTCGCGCAGTACGACGTCAGCAAAGTCGTCGCTCGTGAAGCAATCCAGCAGCTCGTCCTGACAGGGGTCGTGAGCGTTCGCCAGGGTCGGCGATCACTTGTGAATGACCGCCGATCTTGGGACTTCCTGTCGCCACTGGTCCAGCGCGAACTGCTGCAGGGAGCCAGGCGGTCCGAGTACACCTCACAGGTGTTTGAGGCGAGGGCGCTCCTCGAACCGGTCGCCGCAGAGCTGTGTACGGTCCGGGCGTCGGAAGCAGAGGTCGAGGAACTACTTGCCCTCGTCCAAGAGATGGAACTCGTCGCGGCGACAACGAAGGACGTACGAGAGTTTCTCGCGTATGACTCCGCGTTCCATGCAGTAATTGTCGGAGGCGTCGGCAACGACTTCATTCGAGTAGTAATCCGCGACCTGCACCGCTTGGCCCAGGCTTGTTGGGCAGACTCGCTCTTGCAGCCAGGTGAACTCAGCGCCGTGGCCGGCGAGCACGCGAGCATTGCCAACGCGATAAGGGATCGTTCCCCGCAGCGGGCCTCCGAAGCTATGCGTAGTCATTTGGAGAGCGCCGGCCGGCTCGAGCTAGCGACGAGACGCCCGGCGCTGCTGGACGCTGCGCAAGCGGCGCGCTAGTCGTAAGGAGCGCAGCAGGTCGTGCGCCCTTACACGGGCATCGGGTCGAGCACAGCTCCTTGATCCCTGAGGCGGCCTTGCAGCGTCGGGATGTCGACCTGCCGCAGTTCGACGCTTGATTCAATCGCGAGAGCGGCAGCCACGCCAGCGGCCTGACCCATCGCGATCGTTTGTCCCATTACGCGTAGAGACCCCGCCGCTTCATGCGTGGCCGAAACGCAGCGACCCGCGACAATGACCCCTTCAACGTCGAGCGGAACCAGGATCCTGTACGGGATGTCATAGGGGAGTACGGAGTCGTGTCTGCCCGGAAAGCGTTCGCCGGTCTTGCTCGGCTGGTGGAGGTCGATATTGTAACCGCCTCGGGCAATGACATCAGAGAACCTGGCTCCGGATCGAAGGTCGTCTTCAGTCAACACGTAGCTTCCAATGATGTGGCGTGACTCACGTATTCCAACGTTTCCAGCCACGCTCGCGAGGTAAGAGTTCTCAAAGCCCGGGACGTATGAACGGAAGAACTTCAGCAGAGGAATGACCTGTTCCTGCGTCGCCAGTTCGATGCGCGAGAGACCCATCGTGTCCAGAGCCGCAGGGTAGTCGACGCGGGTGAGATTGATCGCGAACTGACTAGGGGTAGGGAGGCTGTCCATCAGCACTCGGTCATGCGGAACCGGCCAAGCTCCGTCCTGCTTCGCTTTTGCGACGAGTTTCCACAGGCCCACGACGTTGTACGCGGGTTGATCCAGCTCCGAAAGCGGCGTACGGATCTCATCGGGATCGTTACGAATGTAGTCATGGAACGTATCCCGGTCGATGCCGTCGAGAATGAACATCAGTGTCGCTGCCTGGATGATCCCGCCAGTACCACCTATCTCGAAGGGGGCTCCGGCCATCGCGGCCACGTCCCCGTCACCTGATGCGTCCACAATTTGCTTGGCGCGAATCTGAGACTCTCCACCCTTGCCTGCGAGCCTGATTCCGCAGACTCTCCCGGATTCATTGGTCACCACGCCGTCCACGAGCGCGTTGAAGACGACTGTTACGCCCGCCTCAGACATCATTTCAGCGAGCACGCACTTGAGGAGTTGACCATTCACCGAGACATTCGAACTACACCAAGGGTCGCCGATCGCGTGTTCGCTTGCGCCACCCGGGATCGCCCATAGGCGCTCGAGGTACTCCTCCGCCAGCCCGCCGACCAGCCGCTGACCCTCACGGTCGAAGAATCCGAGGATGGGGAGCCCGCTGACAAGGACGCCGCCTAGAAATCCCTGCTGCGAAATGAGCACGACCCTGCTGCCGGCCCGGGCGGCCGCGATCGCGGCCGAGCAACCTGCGGACCCAGCGCCGACAACAGCGACATCGTATTCGCCGATCTCCGAAATCTGGCCCATGACGTCTGTTCAACTTCCTCTCGAGTCCATGCAACCGACGGGTGTCCGGGTGTCGAGCTCACGATCAATCCGCAACTCTTGTGGAACGTTACACCAAACACTAGTGCGCAACGCGTGCAGGCGTCAACGCTGTCGAGCGCAACCCCGCCCCCATGCGCGCTGAGGTGCGGCTGCTCTGGCATGACAATGGCTTGACTCGACACGACTTAGTGGAACGATAAACTGCGTCGAATTGGTTGTGCTTCTATCGGACGGCGGGCCTGAGAGTGTTTCGAAGTAGCGAGTGGTTCGCGGGCGATGACGAGGTAGCGCTGATGCACCGCGTCGCCCTCAGAACGACCGGGGTCGAGATCTCTGCGAGCGAGTCGCGGCCTGTCATCGGCATTGCGAACTCCGCGTCTGGCTTGAACCCCTGCAACTTGCCCCTTGCTGCCCTGTCGCGTGACGTGGCAAGGGGGATCCGGGACGCCGGCGGCATTCCGATGGAGTTTCCCGTGATGTCTCTCGGGGAGGACCTGATGAAGCCCACCGCGATGCTCTACCGCAACCTGCTCGCGATGGAGGTTGAGGAGTACTTGCGGTCGTATCCGCTCGACGGCGTCGTGCTACTTGCCAATTGCGACAAGAGCGTCCCTGGAGCGGTCATGGGTGCCGTCAGCGCAGGGTTGCCTACTGTCGTCCTTACCGCAGGCGCACGGCCGATCGCAAGGTTTCGTGGCCGTCGGGTCGGAACAGGTACCGAGCTGTGGCGAACTTGGGAGGATCATCGGGCCGGACGACTAGATGACGCTGGCTGGTCGGAGTTTGAAGAGTGCTTGTCGTGCGGCCTGGGGGCGTGTAACACGATGGGTACGGCGTCTTCAATGGCCATCGTTACCGAAGCGCTTGGCCTGGCGCTGCCCGGGACATCAACGATCCCCGCAGCAGACGAAAGCCGAGTTGACGCGGCCTACGAAACTGGCAGACGAGCCGTGTCAATGGTCCTTGAGGATTTCCGGCCCGAGAAGGTCCTCACACCCGATGGGTTCAAGAACGCTGCGCGAGTACTGAACGCGATTGGCGGTTCGACGAATGTAGTCCTGCACTTGTTGGCGATCGCCGGCCGCGCTGGTGTTGAGTTCCGCGCGGACGATGTCGACAGGTTCGGTCGTGGGGTGCCGGTTCTTGCGGATGTAGAGCCATCGGGTCGATTGCTAATCCAGGACTTCCATGACGCCGGCGGATTGCCCCAGCTCCTAGCGCGCCTTGGCTCTCTCATCGAGACCAGCGCATTGACGGCGACCGGGCGGCCTTGGGCTTCCGAGATCCCTCCTCCTTCAGGCGTGGGAGACGGAGCCATTCGGAGCTTGAGCAACCCCCTTTCCGTCGACGGCGCGTTTGCCGTGGTCAGGGGTTCGCTCGCACCGCACGGAGCGATTCTCAAGACATCGGCGGCATCGGGGGCATTGTTCCAGCATGTTGGCCCGGCGCTTGTCTTTCGATCGTACGAGGAGATGAGATCACGCATCGACGATCCTGGCCTAGACGTGTCGCCCGACACCGTCTTGGTCTTGTCTGGCGCTGGCCCGGTCGGGGTCCCCGGCATGCCTGAATGGGGCATGATCCCTATTCCAGCAAAGCTGGCAGCTTTGGGCGTAAGTGACATGGTTCGCATCACTGACTCACGTATGAGCGGCACTTCATTTGGGACATGCCTGCTTCACGTTGCCCCTGAGGCCGCCGTTGGGGGGCCTATCGGACTAGTCCGCGACGGAGACATGGTCAGCCTAGACGTAGCCGGGCGGCACTTGGACCTCCTGGTGGATTCAGCTGAGATGCAGGCGCGAGCCGCGCGTTGGTCACCCTCGGCATCCGCGCATCTGCGGGGTTGGCCGGCGTTGTATCGAAACCACGTGACGCAAGCGGATCAGGGGTGCGACCTAGATTTCCTGCAGGCACCGACGCCGGCTCACCGTCGCTTCGTTCCCCCCACCGTCGGAAGGTCATAGCATGCTCATCGCTCGAGTCCCCCGATCTCCGTGGCCTGCTGGCGCCGTATAGTCCGATTGCAGCCGTGTCCATCCCACAAACGCATACCACCTCGGAAAGGCGCCGATTCCCTGGGCCCGGGATCCGGCGTTCGGCCCCGAAGCTGCGTCACCTCGCCCATCAGAACGATGCGGGGGAGCTGGCCACGGTGGGACGTCGTGGCTGAATCGGCTACGAAGGCGCTCAGGGCGGAACGGAAGGTACAGTCGGTGATCGTCTGCCATGGATGAGATACGAGGGGATGGCGCAGGCGCTGGGCCGGGGAGGCCCAGGGCGGCCGCGACTGGACGCATCACCATGCGACAGGTCGCCGACGAGGCCGACGTGTCGGTGCAGACGGTCTCTAATCTCATCAATGGCCGCTTGGATCACATGGCGCCAACCACGGAAGCACGGGTCCGGGCGGTCATTGACAGGCTCGGCTACCGGCCAAACAGCGCGGCGCAGGGCCTGCGTTCGCAGAGCAACAGGACTATCTCATTCGTTGTCGTAGATCCATCGCAGCGATTCTTGGGCGACGCGATGACCGACCTGTTCCTGGCGGGCCTAGGCGACGAGGTTCGGGAGCGTGAATACAGCCTCTTGATTCAATCAGTCCGACCTTCCGACGGGCACGGCGAATTGACCCGCAGCATCGCGGAGGGAAGAGCCGAGGGAGCCGTCATCTTCCTGTCTGGACCTCCCGCCGACCGCGCGCGGGTCGTCGAAGGTCTCAGCAATTCCGAGCTTCCGGTGGTTCTGCTTCAGGAGCATGGTGTGCCTGAGGGCGAGGTGCCATCGATTGTGGCTAAGGATCGCGAGGGCAGTCGTGAGCTCTGTCAACACCTCATTGCGCGCGGCCACCAGCGGATCGCCTTCCTTATCGCGGATCAGGGATGGTCTGCGATCGAGCAACGAGTGGCCGGCTACCAAGACGCACATGCGGAGGCCGGAATTCGCCTCCATCCGACGGTGCTGATTCGCCATGGGGACTTCCGACCCCTGAATGCGGCGGCAGTCGCTTCGCGACTTCTCGACCTCCCGTCGCCGCCGACCGCGGTCATGTGCGGCAATGACCTACTTGCTCTCGGAGTCTTGAAGGCCGCGCGCGAGGCGGGGCTAAAGGTCCCGGGCGACCTCGCGGTAACCGGATTCGACGATTTCGAATTCTCGTCAGCGATGGATCCCGGCTTATCGACCGTGCGGGTGCCCGGCTACGAAATGGGCCGTTACGCCGCACAGTCCTTGATCCGCGCCCTTCACAGCGGCTCCCGCCCTCAGGGAGCCGAGTTTGACATCGAAGTCTGCCTGCGAGCCTCTGGTTAGGCCACTGGCCAGCACCGCGCTGCGCAGGGTCGCGCTGCCTACGGCACCCCGTTGTTGCGAAACATGGCCGTCGGGAATGGCGGCGAGGTCATCGGCGCCGCGGGCGACTGGTGCCCGTGGCGAGGCGTAATGGACCGGGAGCCTCTCGACCGTACGAGATCAACGAAGCTACCCTCCGTGACCGAATCGTTACGTCACGACCACGAACTTGTCCGTGAACTGGTTGACCCTCGACAACCGCACTGTTAGCTTAGCGACCTATCAGGTAAGTTGGCTAGTTGGAGAGGTGCATATGGCGCTAACAGTTACTTCGGCGAGGTGGTTGGCCGTGATGGCGGCGGGTTCACTGCTGGTCGCCTCATGCTCGAGTGGGACAAGTGCTGAGTCGAGTTCGGGCAGCGCTGCGGTTTCCTCCTCGGCGGGGTCCGCAGCTGCCAGTTCCGCTGGAGCGTCCGGCGAGGTACGTGTTTGGACGTTTCTGGATCCTGTCGGTGGCACTGACGGCCGAAGCATGGCTCTGAAAGAGATCATTGCGAATTGCGAAGCCTCGAACCCCGGTTTGAAGATCGCGGTCGAGACTCAGGCGTTTGACGCGCTGACGGGCAAGGTTCTCGCCGCATCCAACACGGGTGATGCACCTGACGTAACATGGATGACCGACTCGGATCTGAGCAAGCTCGATTCCGCGGGCGCGCTGACCGACCTGAATACTCTTCTTCCGGAGGACTTCCAGTCGACTGTGATTCCAGACCTCCTTCAACCGATGGCGGATAAGGCAGTCTTCAATGGCATCCGCGTGGCGCTGCCGATCTGGCCGAATGCAGGCACGGTTCTCTTCTATCGGAAGGACCTTCTGAAGACGATCGGGTTGACAGAACCGCCCACTGACTGGGCAGAGCTCGCGGAGGCGGCGGCAAAGCTGTCCAATCCGGCTGAGAACCAATACGGCCTCGCGCTGCCATTGGTCGACACGACGGATAGCGCCCTGCGCCACATGATCACCGGCTTCGGTCCCGAAGCCCTTGACGCCGACACCGGGAAGTTCGATCTGACGGGAGAGAACGCGAAGAGGGCCGCGGCCCTCATGCGTCAGCTGGTCGAGTCTGGCGCGATGCCAAAGGACATGGCGACGGCGTCACTGGATGACGTCCAGGATCAGTTCGCCTCTGGTCGATTTGCCATGGCGCTTGCATATGCTCCCCGATTTGCGACGTTCAGGACGTCGGCGACCGGATACGCCCCGGAGGACCTTGGAATCGCGAAGCTTCCATCGTTCGATGGGAATCCACAGCCAACGACCGTGACGTTCTGGAATCTCGGCGTGCCGGTGGGGGCCAAGAACCCGGACGGGGCAGTGGCCTTCCTCGACTGCGTGTACTCGCCAGAGTCGTCCCTGATTTGGGCCAAGGTCGGACAGCAATTGCCTGATCGACAGTCCGTTCTCAGTGATGAGTACTTCACAACTCCCGAAGCAGCAGACCTTCAGGCAGCGGCCGCGATCGCGAATAGCCCAGGCACTGTCACCCTGCCGCAGAATCTCGCGGATGCCTCAACGGTATTCGACCAGCTCAACAAGGCAAGTCAGCAGTTGGTAACCACGGATGACGAGATCGACGGCATCCTGGAGACCACTAAGGGCGAGCTGGGCTGGTAGAGAAGATGAAGGGCGTCCTCTTCCCTGGCGATTCGCGTGCAGTTCTGACTGATCTGCCGAAGCCAGAAGTCGCTGAAGGGGACGTCGAGATTCGCTTGACAGCGTCGGGGATCTGTGGGACCGACCTCCACTATTGGCGGGAATCTCCGAGTGCTAGAGGCGGGCGGGCCGGCGTCGTCCCAGGACATGAAGTCGTGGGACACGTCGTCTCGTCCGCCTCAACAACGGGTCACGTCCGGGTGGGGGACCGGGTAGTCGCGAGTACCCTGCATGTCGGATGCGGTCAGTGTTCGTACTGCCATAGGGGAGCCACGACCTATTGCCGGCTCAAGAGGATTCTTGGTCGAGATCTGAACGGCTCCTACGGCGAATTGGTGGTCGTGCCCGAGAGAGCTGTGACCGTCATTCCGTCTGGGGTTTCCGACAGGGAAGCCGTTTTGCTCGCGTGCAACCTCTCAACGGCGTACTCGGCTCTCCAGAAGGCCAACGCGGCAAACGGGAAGCTGCTGGCGGTCCTCGGGCTGGGTCCGGTCGGACTAAGTGCCGTCGTCCTTGCGCGCTACTTGGGTTGGAAGGTCGTCGCTGTTGATCCGCAACCATCAAGGCGAGAACTCGCGCAGAGCCTTGGAGCCGACTGGACGCTTGCGCCAGGCGCTCCCGAGTACATCCAGGAGATCCGGGAACTCGACCCAAATGGCGGCGTCCCCGCCGTACTTGAGTGCTCGGGCGCTTCGCAAGCCCAAGCGGACGGCTTGAGAATGCTTGCGCCCGGCGGGACTGAAGTCCTCGTAGGTTCCGGTCCAGGGTTTCAGCTCGACTCCGACTACATGCTCGCGCCGGAACTGACCATAACGGCGTCAGGCTGTTGCAAGACGTACGAGTTCGATGACGCTCTCGCGCTACTCAATCGAAGAGCCATAGCGGTGGAGGGCATCTTGGGCCCGACGTTCCGAATCGAGGACGTTGGACTCGCACTAGAGCACGCAGCGAACGGAAATGATGGAAAGGTTCTCTTTGATTGGACATAGGCCCGCGCATCCGAATGTCCCACACCCATGAGTCCACAGAGAGCCAACTATGACACAGCGAGAACTTCGCGGCGTATTTCCGGTATTCCAGACTCCATACAGACCAGACGGCGGACCGGACTTGGAAGTGCTGGAGGCCGAGTTCCACTGGATGTTCGGACACGGGATCGACGGCCTGGTGATGGGGATGGTGTCCGAGGTTCTACGGCTGAACCCCTCTGAGGTCGCTGCAATCGGTACGCTGGCTTGCGCCGTCGCGCACAAGTTCGACGCTCCTTGCGTCATAAGCGTAGGGGCCGAGAGCACCTACGTCGCCGTGGAGAATGCGCGACGGGCGACAGACTATGGAGCTTCGGCTCTAATGGCGATACCTCCCCTCGCCACCGCGACAAGCGACGACGAGACCTTCGGGTACTACTCGGCGATTCTGCGGGCGGTAGACGTTCCGCTCGTTGTCCAGGATGCCAGCGGATACGTGGGCCAACCCTTGTCAATCGCGGTTCAAGTCCGGCTGCTGGATCTCTTCGGCGACCAAGTCATGTTCAAGCCAGAAGCGCAACCGATAGGCCAGCGAATCAGTGAGCTCCGCGACAAGTCGGGTGGTCGGGCGAAGATCTTCGAAGGGACGGGAGGCCTCGCTCTCGTCGACAGCTATCGACGTGGAATCGTGGGAACGATGCCGGGAGCTGATCTGTGCTGGGCGGTTGTGCGTCTGTGGCAGGCACTGCAGTCTGGCAACGAGGCTGACGTATGCGCGATCAACGGACCTTTCGTGACCCTAATCTCAATGCAAGCCGAACTCGACGCGTTCATTGCCATCGAGAAGCACCTTCTCCAACTGCAGGGGGTATTCCCCAATACCGCAGTACGTGGCCCGGTTTCGTACTCCATCGACCCCGAGACGGCGCTCGAAGTGAATGCCCTGTTCAACCACCTGCGCGACACCGTTCAGTCATTGCGTGTGCCCCGAACCGCGTAACGCTTCCAGTTCCACAGAACTGAAGGAGGGTGGAATGACCCGACGCAGGGCTAGGTCAGGCAAGCTTGTAGATGCCGCTGACCCCCGGCTATCCGCCGGCATCCCTCAGTCGCTTCGCACCCGCTCGGCAGGCCGAGTGCCGACGGCTAGCGTGACGTGCACGCGAAGGCAGCGATGACGCGGGTGCTGCCGTCAGGGCGAGGGGGGTCGATCCCGACGAGGCAACTTGACTGGCACGTGGTGCGCGAATGGACTGCGTCGCTACTTAGGGCAGCCGGTCTGTCAGCTGACGGCGTCGACGATGCGGTCGACAACCTGGAGTTCGCCGAGCGTCGCGGACTGGCGAGTCACGGCTTCCTACGCCTGCCGACGTACATCGCGCGGATTCAGGCGGGAGGGATCAACAGAGATCCTCAAATATGCGTCATCTACGACCTACCCGCCCTCGCCGTAGTGGATGCCGACGCCGCGATAGGAGCGCGATCAGCAACGATGTGTGCTGATATCGCGATATCGAAAGCCAACATGAATGGCGTCGGAGTCGTACTCGCGAGAAACGCAAGTCACTTCGGCGCGGCGGGCTACTACACCGAGCGAATGGCCGACGCGGGAGTGTTTGGCATCGTCTGCTGCAATACCGATGCCGTAATGTGCGCGCCCTTCGGCGGGAGAGCAGTCCTCGGCAGCAATCCCATTTCCATGGCAGCGCCCGTCATCCAGCCATCCCGGCCACAGCTCGACATGGCCACGACCGAAGCCGCTCACGGAAAGATCATCGGAGCGCGCGACCAAGGAGTTCAAATACCCTCAGGGTGGGCTGTCGATCCTGAAGGCAGGCCCACGCTCGATCCGGTGGAGGCTCTCGCCGGCGCGCTCCTTCCATCAGGAGGAGCAAAAGGTTTCGGTCTGGCATTCATGATCGATTGCCTGGTCGCTATCGGTGGAGCGCAGACTAGTGACGCCGTTTCGCCCCTCTACGGCGACCCTTCCAAGCCGCAGGAGTTGGGCCACGCATTCATCGCCATCGCTGTGGATCGAGTACAGACCAGGGACCAATACGCGGCTCGAATTGACCGATTGCTTTCGGCCGTTCACGCAAGCTCGACATCCGGCTCCTCGCGCGCTCCCGTTGCTCCAGGCGAGTTGAGCTCCAAGAGGGCGTCCGAGGCGTCCAGCTGGACTGCAGATGCTTCGACTCTCGGGAAGTTGGTGGCTGTCTCGAATGCATTGGGTGTCGCCCTCCCGGGCGGGCTCACAGTCGAGGAAGCCGATGCTGGCCAGTCACTGGGCCGTCAGCCTATGGATGGAAGCCAATGAAATCCCACCGTGTGGGGGCCGTGGCAGAGCAGCTTTCAAAAGTTCCCAACGCGTTGTTGATTGACTTCTCGAGGGGACATTCATGCGTTTCGCACAAGTTCGAGGTGCGTGATCCTGCCGCTGGTCACCTGCTCGCTCGCGCCGCTAGTCGCGGCATCATCCCCGAAGGCGTAGTCGTGGAGCCAAACGAAGCGGTATCGGCAGGGTGGGAGGCCACGATGGGGCCCTTGGAGTACCTCGAAAGCAAATATGTTGGCGACACCTGGTTAACAACGAACAATCCGCGAAGGTCCTAGAAGATGGTGATCAACGCATGAATGAGAATGGAACGGCGTCGAATGGTCCCATTCTCTCAGCGGTCGTCACAGGCGGATCGAGCGGCATCGGAGCAGCGATCGTTGCCCGGTTCGTCCAGGCAGGCGTCGCAGTTGTGCAGATCGACTTGCAGGAGCCCCCTGCCGCGATCACGTCATCTGCCCACTTCGTCCAAGGGTCGTCAGGCGACGCCCGGACACTCAAGCGGGCCATTACCACGGCCCAGGGCCTTGCAGACCGCTTCGGAATCTTTTGCGCCTGCGCTGGAATCAGCAATCCCGGCAACTCCCTTCACTACCCGGATTCCGAGTGGCAGCGGATCGTCGACGTGAATCTGAGCTCGGTGTTCTTCGGCGCGAGGCAGGCGGCGACCGCAATGGAAGCTGGCGGCTCGATCGTGGCCATCGGCTCGGTACACGGCCATTTGGGCTTCGGGGGACGCGCCGCGTACAGCGCCTCAAAGGCGGGAGTAATTGGCCTCGTGCGGTCTCTGGCGATCGAGTGGGCACCAAGGGGAATTCGAGTGAACTCGGTCAGCCCCGGCTATACGGCGACGGACCTGGTGAATCGAAACATCGCCTCGGGTGCGATCGACACAGAGCAACTGCGATCGCGGATTCCGGCAAACCGCCTGGGTACTCCACAGGAGGTGGCCGAGGCCGTCTGGTTTCTCGCCTCCGACGCGTCGTCCTATGTGACCGGGGCTGATCTTCTCGTTGACGGCGGGTTGGCGGCGTATGGCCTACCTCTGAACGGCTAGAGTCCTCGGCTTTCCAACACTCCGGACAAGTAGGGATAGCCGTGTCACAAACCGGGCACTCAGAGCCATAGGTGCAGGTCTCGACAGACCCGCACAACTGGCGGCGATCGACACGACGCCGAAGGGTCGCTCCTCGTGGGGACGCTCAGCCATTCAGTCCTGATACGGACGTTCGAGGAGTTCGTGCTTGAGGTGCCAGCAGAAGGTGCCGTCCACGGTCCGATGTCCTGCTGCACGCTGTTGAGAATTTGGAGGCGTTCGTGCCGCAGCTCGGCTTCCCTCACACCAGCCCGGTTCTATCGTTGGGCGGCAGCGCACGTTCCCTCGCCAACGCATCGGTGGTGCGTAAGTCCAAGGAGCCAAGCGGCCGCGAGGGGGGCAGAAAACTAGCCCCACCGCTAGCCCTATCTCCAGTGGCCTGGGTCCGTCTCAGTGGGTCTGCAGGGGACGAATACCGCTGGTAATGCTGGATTCTCCTCATGGACGTGAGGGCGGGAAGTTGTCTCGTAATGCGTAGGTCCGGGGTTCAAGTCCCCGAGGCGGCTCGCGCGAAAACTGTTGCGGCGTAACGACTTTGGGCGATCTCGCACGGGGCCGTGGCTGACCGATTTGTGGGGATTTCGCGGCCTTAGCCCCAAGCCTAGCCCCAACCTCGGGCAGGAAATGCAGCGAATCCGTGATTGACGCGCAACGCACGGGCGGTGCTGAGGTCCAGAGCGTGAAGCCGGACGGGCCGGAGATCCTGCACGCAACGCTCCCTCGGGGATAGGTAGCCCCAAGGGAACTGTGGGCTGGTTGGGGCTCCGATGGGGTCCCGCAACGTCGCTGACCATGTCGTCACGCCCGGTCAAGCGCGCGCGCCGACCCCCAAGTGGAAGCTGGGGGACCTCCTCGCTGCTTGGTCCGGTGGGAGACTTCCCACGTGGCTCCGAGCCGACCTGTCATCCAAGAATCCGTGGCGGACCATGTCGATCGTTTCCTCGCTTTCGTGGAGCCTCAGCCCAATGGCTGCTGGTTTCGCTTTTCGCGGGCCCGCAGTAGCGGCTACACGACGATCACGGTGAATGGCGTAGCAATGGGAGCGCACCGATTCGCATACGCCGCGTTCGTTGGAGACATTCCCGAGGGGATGGAGATCGACCACACGTGTCGGGATCGCGGATGTGTCAACCCTGAGCACCTGGAGTTGGTGACGCGGCAAGTGAATCTGTCGCGGCGTGACCGGGTCGGTGGTGCTTTTGCGGCGACCTCAATTGAAGAGCGCATCGCCAGCCGAACCGATGGCTTCGGCACTGATCAGTGCTGGGTCTGGACGGGAGCCCTCGTTCGAGGGTATGGCGTGATGAGTCTCAGGGGCCGAACGCGATACGTCCACAGAGTCACGTACGAGCTGCTGAAGGGCAGTATTGGGTCAGGGCTGGACCTGGATCACGTGTGTCGCAATCCGAGATGCATCAATCCCGACCACCTGGAGCCGGTCACCCGATCGGAGAATGTTGCGCGGATGCTGGACAAGCAGCCAAAGGACCGCTGCAGGCGTGGTCACAGATTTGCCGACGTTGGGCGGACCACGCAAGGGTCCTGTGTAGCGTGCTACGAGGTTACGGCCAGCCGCAATAGCCGTCGTGCGTACGTGCCGCGCCGAACCGAAATCGCCGAGCGGTGTGCGCGTGGGCACGAGTACGCCCTAGTGGGAAGGTTTCCATCCGGTCGGTGTCGCCAGTGCCAGGCAGACATCGATTTCGCGCGCGGACAGCGGAAGAACGCTGTGGTGGAGCGCTTCTGTGCGCAGGGTCATGACACGTGGGACTGCGGACGCAGGGGAACGCAGTGCCGTGCATGCTGGGATGAGGGCTGGTGCGCGTGGGGTCACGATATGAACGTTGTGGGACGCACTCGTCGTGGAGCCTGCCTCGGGTGTCGGAGTTCCGCCGTCAGCGCATATGCGATGAAGTCCGCGACTCGAGATGTGTGCGGGAAGGGACACGTGCTGTCCGAAGTGGGCGTGAACCCGGCGAATGGGGAGTGTCGGGAGTGCGCGCGCCTGTACGCGCGTAGGAAGTACGGCTACAAGTCGACGGCTGCCCAGCTCGTGGCTGAGTGCCGCAACGGCCACCCGCGCAGCGAGGACAACACGCTGATCCTCACTCGAAGGAAGAACGGAAAGGACGTCAGTTACCGAGAGTGCCTTGTGTGTCGTGGCGCCCGATATGAACGATTCAATAGCACAGGCCGAAGGCTCGCTACGTAAGTGGCGCAGTGCCACTCCTCAGTTGCTGAAAGGGTCCTGAGTGCATGCCGGGCGGCCTCAGCACTGCGGTTGACGAGTCTCAGTGCGTCAAGGAGAGTCTGTCCATGCTCACGGCGCTGGCCTCAATTCTGGTCGGCGCCGGCATGTCTGGGGTCCTGTGGGTCTTCTACCGGCACGTCGAGGATGAATGGCCCGCGGGCTATCGAACCGTCTCCACAAGATACGACCTATTCTCGCGACGAGTCGTCCTTTGGCATTTGACCTCGCGACTGCTTGTTGTCTTTTCAGCATCCGCGTTGACGGCGCATCTGGCTACCGCAGTCGGAGGCTCTCCCGCGCTCGCCGTGGCGGCCTTAGCCCTCTCGCATGTAGGACTTACCTCGATTCGCGCGTCTTGGAAGGCACGCTCGCGGAAGCACAGGGGTTCGCTCGTCGCCGCTTACAACCTCGCCCTGACGGTCGCACTGTTGTTGGCCGCTGTGCTCGGAATGCTTGCAGCGCCGCATCTTGAGTGGGCATTTCCGTCGTCGGCGGCATTGGTGGACAGTATTTGGATTGCCCTAGCCGTCGCGGTGCTGTTGACCGCCATCGAACGGCTCGCGCACTCCGTTGACAGGGACGAGCAGGCCGAGCTTGCGCAGGCGAAGCGTGATGTGGGGGATGACGCGCTGGCCGCGCTGGACGTGTCTGCCAGCGAGCACGACGCCGACTCTCGCCTGATGCGTTGCATCGTGTTCTCCGAGTCACTCCAGAGACCTAGATGGGTCAGGCGTGCGGAGCGGTTGGTTGGACGCGTGAGGCCAGCTGGCTCGTATGGCGTTGCTCAGATCCGAAGCGATCGGCCGTTGACGGATTCTGAATCTTTGGTCGGGCTGGCTCGCTCGTTGACCGGGTCGCGGTCCCGTCTCCGAACGGCCGACGATGAGATGAGAATGACCTACGTTGAGGCCTACTTGGAACGACACAATCGCGATCGCGTGTTCGTCGACCAGGCCAGCCGCTTCTTCGAAATGCTGGCAGAGCCGTCTGCTATTGCGGAATCGGACGGGCGCGCCGCAGATGGCCGTGCTGTCGTAGAGATCGTAGGCGTCGTGCGGTCGGGATTTGAATGGAAGGCGAGCGGATCTTGGATGCCAAGTACCAGTGACGACGATCTCGAGTTCAGTACGGATCAGGGCTCTCCAATCGCCCGATTCTCAGTGGCAGGGAATCGTGAACGGACTTCATGGACAGTTCGCATCGGGTTCGAGGTTCGATCGGCAGTTGCGACAACCGGCTCAGTTGAACTGGTGTTTGACCCGCAAGCGCTGCGCGTGGATTGGTAGGAGTTCGAGCGTGCCCGCCCGCCCGGTTCCGTTGCGGCTGAGTTCGGCATTGGTGGGACCCAAGTACGTCGCCGTCGGACCGTCCAACGGGTCGCAGCCCGTGGCGGGCGCTGTATCGGCGGGTCGGCGACGTGTTCGTGATCGCGGCAATCGGCCCTGAGGCTTGAAGTGCCCCAGGTTTGATTCCGCCTCCTATTGAGTCGAGGAGGATGTCGTCCACGTGGCTGGCGTTGATGGCGCGCTCGGCGGGGAGTTCTTCGAGGTCCAGGTATCAGGCACGTGCCCTTAGGTACCAGTGCGCCGCGAGCACGGTCACTCCTGGGGCGCCCGACGGGTTCACGAGATCGTCTTCACCGGGCACTGACGAACCGTCACGGTGTGCCTGGATGCCGTCCCGCAGGCGGTCGGCAAGCCTCTTCGTACTTGGGGCACGGAACTAGTCAGCTCAAGCATCAGCAGCGTCACCTGGTCGTGGGCCGGCGCCGAAACTGCTACGGCCCAAGCCTTGCCGGTGCAGCGGCACTCTGCGATGCGGCGGAGAGCTCAGCGGCAGTGCGGGTCCACGTCCGGCGAGAAGGGTTCCGCATGAGGTACTCGAACGACTCGTGAAGGACGTCGGTCAATGGAGTCGGCTGTGGGACGAGCCCATGCTCTACCAGTTTCGCACCGTCCAGCACATAGGGCACATCAGGGAAGGGGAAGACGTGATCGGCGGTGTCGAAGGGCGTCCCGTCCGCCGGACGGCTGATGTGCCGAACGCGGGGTGTGGTACCGCATATCTCAGCGAGGAGGTGAACGAGTCCGAGGCTCGAGATGCAGTTTGAGCCGGCAGCGTTGAAAGGGTGGAACCCAGGTGACAGGGGGTGGGTGACGGCACTGGCGAACATCTGTCCGATCTCGTCTGCGGACACCATGTGGAGGAGGCCCTCCCCGTCGCCTTGGATGAGGATCTCCGCGTCATCTAGGAGTCGATTGAGGATGAACTCCTCGCGCGCGGCGTAGTTGCCTGGACCTAGGACGTATGGGGGCCTGAACACCACGGAAACCTGCGCCGAGCGTCTGTCTCGGAGCAGAAGCTCACAACCCAACTTCTCGATTCCGTACTGTCCCCAGAGTGCCCACGGCCCATATGGGGAATCCTCGACCCAGGGAAAGACCGGGCTCTGCTCATATACAGCACCAGTGGAGCAATGCACCCAACGCGACACGTCCCCCACGGCGTCCAGAAGCTCGGCGCACTGCTGAGCTGTGTAGGCGGACATGTCCACTACTGCGTCCGGCTCGGACTCCTTCACGGCGGCCAGCACACTCAGGTCGGAGCGGTCACCGACGATCTCCGTTACGCCAGGGGTCGCCGTTCCCGCGTGGTTTCCTCGGTGCACGATCGTCACTGCGTGGCCGTCATGCAGGAGCCGCGACACGATCCTGCGCCCCATGAATCGTGTGCCGCCCAGAACGGTGACATTCATGTCGTACTCCACTCCGTTGTCGACGATCTCAGCCAGGTCATACCGGCGCGGACCGCCTCGACTTCGTCCGGCCAGTCCTCGGTGAGCGCCACGTACTCAAGGGCCAGGACTCCGTCGAAGTCCGCCGCTCGGAGGTGATCCAGCATCTCGACGAGAGGCAGGGACCCATGTCCCGGAGGAACGCATGGCTCCCCCGGGCAGGGTCTTTGGTCGCGGACTTCAGCCGGGATGTCCCGAATGTGCACCATCTTCAACGACCTGCCGACGACGTCGAGCGCAGCCAGGGGATCGTCGAGCACGCGGACAGCATTCGCCACATCGAGAACGATGCCGAGTCGGTCGTTGCCCGCCGCGTCGATGATCTCGAGGAGCTCAGCGACTGTGTTGTCTGCGTGTGTCTCGATCGCGAGCGACACCGCGCAGTCCTCCGCGATTGAGCACGCTTCCCGCAGTAGCGGTGCAAGCCTCTTGACTCGTCCTTCAAAGGACGTCTCCAGCCGCGTTCGTGGTCCGCCGACCACGATGCGCATCAGGGATGCTCCTATGGCCTCAGAGTGGTGGCACCAGTCGGTGAGTTCGTGCAAGCGATCCGGGCGTCGCCCGCCGTCCAATCCGAGATCTCCTCCCCAGGAGAACATCGCCGGTGGTCCGGTGCGGATCACCTCCAGCGCCTCGGCACAGTCGGCGCGCGTGGGGTCCGGCAGGAACATCGTCTGGTAGCTCACGATGTCCGTCTCCAGAATCCCTACGGCCCGCACGAGATCGGCGATGGTCCACGGTTCCTCTAGGGCCTTCCGCTCAGCCCGCTCGACGCTGAATCTGCGGTGGAACGTGTAGGTGTCAACACCCAGGAGCGGCATCGGGACCTCCGCCCCAGTTCGGGTGCTGGGCCAGTGCCGTGACCGTCGCCGACATCCAGGGCCAGTACGGCAGCGAAACAAGTGCCTCGTGCAGGGCGTCTGCATCGCGCACGCGCCACAGCGAGCATGAGGCCCTGCGTCCAGGAAGGCGCCACAGTCCAATGATGATTCCCTGGGACTGGAGCTCGTGCGAGCGCTCGGCTTCGGAGCGCCGCAAGTCCACCAGTTCCTGCTCTGGGAGCTGCGCCGCCTCGTACTCAAGGACGACGAGGTAGTCGTTCAACTCGCTACCACTTGACGAGTTCGCGCGCACCGATCCGGATGTCCTCTACTGATGGCAGCCATTCCCGCTCCAGGGCAGCCGCGTAGGGCGCCGGCGTGTTGGGGGTGCTGAGCAGCGTGGGTGGCGCGTCGAACAGCTCGAAGTGGTCCTGGACCATACGCGCGATCAAGGACGCGCCCCACGAGCCGGCCTGGACCGTCTCCTGCACGACCATGAGGCGCGCGGTCTGCTCCAGACTCGCTCGCACGGCCTCGTCGTCGAAGGGAATGAGCGTGCGAGGGTCGATGACGGTCGCCTCGATGCCCTCCTGAACGAGAAGGTCGGCTGCTTCGACGGCGCGATGCCGCATCTGCTGCGTCGCGACCATGGTCACGTCGTTGCCCTGACGCACGATGTCGGCCACACCGAGTCGGAGCGGCGCGACGCCGCGGGGGATCGATCCCTTGAGAGCGAACAGGTTCTTGTGCTCGAACACCAGCACCGGATCGTCGTCTCGAATCGCTGCTCTCAGGAGGAGGTAGAGATCGGGGACCGTTGCTGGCACGGCGATCTTCAGCCCGGGGATCGACAGGAACCAGTTCTCTGCGGCCTGGCTGTGCTGGGCCGCGAACCCCGCCCCCGCCCCGTTGGCCATCCTGATGGTGACGGGGAGTTGAGCCTGCCCGGCTGTCATGTACCGGTACTTGGCCAGTTGGTTGGCAATCTGATCAAAGCACACGCCCGCGAAGTCGGCGAACATGATCTCAGCGACAGGCCGTAGGCCGCACAGTGCCGAACCGATTGCCGCCCCGACAATCGCCTGCTCGGAGATCGGAGTGTCACGCACGCGCCTGGGACCGAACTCCTCGAACAGGCCAGCGGTGGTCTTGAAGGCTCCGCCGGCGGCGCCCACGTCCTCACCGAGAAGCAGCACCGAGTCGTCTTCGCGCATCGCGTCGGCCAGGGCGACCGCGATGACTTTGCGGTAGTTGATCTCCTCGCTCATGCCCACACGTCCTTCGCCATTTCGTCCAGTGTCGGCTCGGGCATTGCCAGGGCCATTTCGAGGGCCGAATCCACGTCGCGCTGAGCGGTCTGCCGAATGGTGTCGAGCTCCTCCGTGGACCACCTCGTGAGCATCGACCGCTCGAGGAGGAGTATCGGATCTCGCTCGAGCCACCGATCGAGTTCGCCTGCGGGACGGTAGGTGGCGGGATCGCTGCGCGAGTGCCCGACCTGTCGATAGGTGTCCGCCTCGATGAGTGTGGGGCCTTGGCCGGCTCGCGCTCTCTCGACGGCGCTCCGAGCCACGCTGCGTACTGCGGCGACGTCATTGCCATCCACGAGTACGCCAGGCATGCCGTAGGCGTCCGCGCGACGAGCCAGTCGATCGATGGGTGTCGTCGAGCGCAGGGGGCTGTATTCCCCATACTGGTTGTTCTCAATCACGAACACGGCCGGTAGCTTCCACACCGATGCGAGATTGAGTGCTTCGTGGAACGCGCCGATATTAGTCGCTCCGTCTCCGAAGAAGCTCACCGCGACCCGATCGTCTCCTAGGTACGAGCTGGCAAGTGCAGCTCCGACGGTGATGGGCAGATGGGCGCCGACGATGGCATTGCTGCCGATCGCTCCGACACTGAAGTCGGCGAAGTGCATGGAGCCACCCTTGCCCCGACACAGGCCACCCGCTCTGCCCAAGAGCTCGCCGAAACAGGCGGCCAGCGGAGCCCCCTTGGCAATGACGGCACCGTGTCCGCGATAGGTGCACGTCATCGTGTCGACATGGCGCAGCACCGAGCAGACTCCGACAGTGACGGCTTCCTGGCCTTGGCACAGGTGGGTGCTCCCGCGCACGAGGTTCTGGGAGAACAGGTCCATTACCTTGTCCTCGAACATTCGGATCCGCAGCATCATGGCGAGAAGCGCGGCAGCATCGTCCGGTGGGCCTTGGTCCAGGGAGGCACTCGCCTCAACGCCGATCGTCACGTCTCCTCATTCCTGATTGATGATCGGGTCACGCGATCGCTGCCAGGAGCACGTCGCGCAGGGCCGCGGTCTCGGTGAGGTTGTCGACCCGGTTGCACTCGTACCACTCCGACCATACGTACTCGGTGGCGACCCATCCCGCGTAGTCCAGTTCTGATAGCTGCTCCATCACTACCCTGAAGTCGATGACGTTGTCCGCCATCGATGCCTGCAACTGAGTGGGACTGCCGCCGCGAACCTGAAGGTGACGCGCATGTGGCAGCAGTCGGTCTACCGCCGACTGGGGTTCCCCGCCTCGGATGAAGTGAGCATGGTCCAAGGTCAGTGTGAGCCCCGGGGTGCGGGCGAGCAGTTCCTCGGTCGAGGCGACCGTCCCAATGAGGCTCTCGATATGCGGTTCAACCGACAGCCCGAGACCCCGTTCCTGTGCCGCCAGAACCAGCGACGTGAGAGTCCGAGCGGACCGATCCACCGAGGCGTCCCATCCGTCCGGAAACAAGGCTCCCGGAAGGACCGTCATCCCGGGTGCACCGAGCGCGGCAGCCAGATCCAGATTGGTGAGCAGTTGATCGAACACCTCCGCTCGCACGGACGCGGTCGGATGGTTGATCGCGCGGCTGGTGAAGTCGCCGCTGACCTGAACGAACATATCGGCGACGGTCAATCCGGCTTCATCCAAGGCGCGGCGCAGTCGAGCGACGAGCTGAGGGATGTCCGAGGGCGCCGTCGCCGGCCCCACCTCGCTGCGACCGGCGAATAGGCCAAGGTCGACTCCCGCGAAACCCAGCATCGCTACCAAGCGCAATGCCTGTGCGTGAGGGAGCGAGGGGAAGCTGTAGTCGGCGCAACTGAGTTTCACGGCATCCTCTGGAAACGATTCTAGAATTCGTTCATGCTAGCGAGTACTGTGCAGTCAATCAAGGCGAAGGTGCCTCACGTGCAGGACTGGAAACGATTGCGAGCATGGAATGGAACGAGCCTGCTTCATCATCGAGATAAAGCCGGGCATGGAGGAGGAGTACGACCGACGCCATGAAGACGTGTGGCCCGGCCTGCTGGCCGTGCTGTCCGACTCCGGTGTGCGCAACTACACCCTCTTCCGCAGAGGCTCGATGGTCGTGGCGTACTGCGAATGCCACCCGTCCGTATCGGAGTCGTTCGGCCGCGTGGGCAAAGCAGCCGTGAACAGTCGCTGGTCGGAGTGGTTCGAAGACGTGATCGAGCGACTCACCGACGCCGACGGCGACCTCCTGTGGGCTGCCGAGGTCTGGCATCAGGATCTCAGTCCTCAGTAGTTGAGCCACCCACCGGAAACGTTCAGCACTGTGCCGGTCACGAACTTCGAGTCGAGGCCCGCAAGGAAGAGTGTCGGACCGACAAGGTCCGCCGGCTCGGCAACGCGACCCAAGGGTGTCGCGGCCACGACGGCGTCGATGTCGCTCTGCGCCGATTGGTCGAGGAGCATCGGGGTCCGGACCAGTCCCGGGGCGATCGCATTGACCGTGATGCCGGCGGAGCCGAAAGCTCGGGCCAACCCACGAGTCATAGTCACCAAACCTCCCTTGGTCGTCGCATAGACCACTGAGTCGCCGTAGCCACCGGTCCAGAACGACTGAGAGGCGAAGAGAACCACGTTCCCTGGGACTGCCCTTTCACGCATGTGGACGGCCACCGCCCGCGCGAGGAAGAATGTCGCTCGCAGGTTGACATGGTGCTGGTAGTCCCAGTCGCCTTCTGAGACCTCCTCGATCGGCTGCCGGCGGAGCACAGCGGCCGTGTGCACGAGAGCATCGACTTGGCCCCACGAATCAACGGCGGCCTCGAGTAGCCGAGCCGGTGCATCCGGTTCGCGAAGATCAACTGAGAGGATCCGTACGTCTCCGCTAATCCCGTTGGCGAGCGACGTCAAGGTGGATGGGTCGGTGTCCGTGAGAAGAAGTCGGTAGCCCTCGGCGGCGAGTGCGTGCGCGATGACCTCGCCAGTGCCGCCTGTGGCACCGGTGAGAATCGCGGTGCGTGCCCGCTGAATCAACGAACGGTCCACCTGTCGATGTACTCCTGATTGAGCTCCCACCCGAATCCGGGAGCCTCGGACAGAGTCAGTGCTCCGTCCACCAGCGGTGGGCGGTTGAGGATCATGTTCCACCAGAATGGATCTCGGTCAGGGTGAAAGCACTCCGCATACGTCCCATGCGAGATCGAACTCAGCAGGTGCGTCGACACCTGCGGCTCTTCGTGATGCCCCATCTCAATATCGTATGCGTGAGCGATCGCCGCGGTGCGGCGCCAGGCGGTCGGCCCACCCGACCACGATGCGTCGAAGTTGCACACGTCGATACTGCCGGTCTCCATTAGATCGCGGCAGCCCGCCGAAGAGAACTCGCTCTGCCCGGCGCACACCGGAATCCCCCCAATGGCCCGCACGTCGCGCAGCGCCCTCTTGTCGTTCATCCATTGAACCGGCTCCTCGAACCAGCGGATGTTCGCGCCCTCGATCCGACGGCAGAGATCGATGGCGTCGTTGACCGTGTATCCCTGGTTCGCATCGATCGCTATGACCCAGTCCTCCCCGGCCGCAGCCCGAGCTGCCAGGACCCGCTTAGCGTCCTCGGCAGGACTTCGACCGCCGACCTTGAACTTGATGCCAGCGAGTCCAGCCTCCTTGTAGAAGGCGATCTCGTCGGTTATGGGGCCAAGGGGCTCGCCGTAGTAGCCACCGATGGCGATCATCTCGATCGTGTTGCGGTACCCACCCCACAGCCGCCAGAGCGGCTGATTGAGGGCCTTGCCGACGGCGTCCCAGACCGCTGTGTCGACGGCAGCCAGGGCGACAAGCCCCAACCTTCGGTCGCGCAGAATATCAAACGTGGCGGGGAAGGAACGTGCCCAAACTTGCTCGGTACGCAACGCGTTCATACCGATGATGTTGGGCAGGATCTCGTTATGGATGATCGCTTCAAGCTCCGGCAGGGACTTGTCCTCGTCGCCCACGTAGGCCTCGCCGACGATCCCGTCTGATGTCGTGACCCTGATGACCAGGGTGGCCCGATTCGTCATGTGGTAGTAACTGCCCTTGAACTCACGCGCCAGCGGAGCGATCACCGGCGTCGTCGTGATGCCCGTGATCGAGAGCGTGCCTTGGTCGTAGTCAAGGTGGGTCGCGTCGATCTCGTGGCCAGGCTTCACGACAGGCCTCCTTGTCCGGATCGGGCTGGGAACGATTCCAGCAATGCATGGGGACTGTACCCCCAAACCGCCCCCCCGGCAAGAATAGTCGCCAGTCATTCCTGTGGGAGGCACGGAATCCGATGCATGGCAGCCTGAATGCTCGCAGCCTCACCACCGTGAGCCCCGCACCTCCTCGCTGCCAGTTGCAGAAACCGCTGTGGAAAGGATTCCAATTCGAGGCCCAGGGACTGGTCGAGAGGTTGCAGCTGTGCGCTGAACCCGGCGCCGCACGTCTCCTTCGTGCGAGGGAGGGCCAGGGCGGTGATGGGGGCGCACGTGCCGCCGACGCCGCCGGCGTCGACTCTCGGGGTGGTCACTGGTAACGATTCGATAGCGGTGGAGTTCGCTATGAGGAACCGGTAGACCGCATGGAACAAAGGTTGCGGAAGGTACTTGACAATTGGGCGCCATCTGCTGTGAGAATAGTGGAAACGATTCCAAGCCCTCTTGAAACCTTGGCGAGCGCTGTTGGGCGGTTCTCCACTCGTGGCTCTCGTCGACAGGACCACCCATCTGCCATCGAACCCAAGTCGCCCGTCACGACCACCCCCGGGGAGCAACGTGAGCCTCAGCACGAGGAGTCTGCGCAAGTCCTACGGTGCGAGCCGGGCGCTGAATGGCGTCAGCATCAGTGCGGTCCCGGGGCGCGTGCACGGACTTGTCGGCGCGAACGGCGCGGGCAAGTCCACGCTGGTCAAGGTGCTGTCAGGCGCGATCCGTCCGGACAGTGGCTCCCTGACTATCGGAGACTGGACGGGCTCGGCCCTGACCCCCCGGATGGCACAGCACCTAGGTATCGCGACGATCTATCAGGATCCAGGACTTGCACCCACCCTGGGCATCGCGGAGAACATTCTCCTCGGCCGGGAGCATGCGCGCTTCGGGGCCCTCCTGGCAACCGGCTCGCAGATGTCCGACGTCAAGGACTGCCTTGACCATGTCGGACTCAAGAAGCCTTTGAAGACTCCGGCAGGGGCGCTGTCACCCGCTGATCAGCAGCTTCTCGAGATCGCCAAGGCCGTCTATCGGCGCGCGGGCACGGTGATTATGGACGAGCCGACAGCCGCACTGGGCGACGCCGATCGCCAGCGAATCTTCGAGGTCGTCCAGAGGATGCGCTCAGCCGGAGTCGCCATCATCTACGTGTCCCATCACCTGCAGGAGGTTCTCGATCTCTGCGACGACGTCACGGTCATGCGCGGTGGCGAGGTCGTTCTTCACGAGTTGACCACCGACACCGTCGTCGACGATCTCGTGACGGCCATGATCGGCCACACGATCCCCCCACGAAAGGTCGAGGCTCGGGCACTTGGGGACGTCGCCCTGTCCTGCCGGGGAGTCACGCAGGCTGCCGGACTACAGGACATCACCTTCGATGTTCGTGAGGGCGAAGTTCTCGGGATCTCCGGATTGGTGGGTTCGGGCCGGTCGCGGCTGGCTCGGGTCATCTTCGGCATCGAGTCATTCGAAGCAGGAACCATGACGCTGTACGGTCGTCCGTACCGACCGCGCAGCCCGCGTCAGGCTGTGAAGAGCCGGGTGGGCCTCGTCCCGGAGGACCGGAAGCGAGATGCGCTTCTCATGTTCCTGAGCGCCGGCAAGAACATCACGCTCCCGAAGGTCCCTGTGAGGCACCTAGGCTGGATCAGACTGAGGTCCGAGACGCGCATCGCCAAGAAGTGGATCAACCAACTGGGTATTCACCCACCGAATCCCCGGACGCGACCCATCGCCATGTCCGGAGGGAATCAGCAGAAGGTCGTGATCGCCCGGTGGATCCAGGCTGGCTCGCGGCTCCTGATCTTGGACGAGCCGGGCCAGGGCGTGGATGTCGGAGCGAGAGACCAGATCCTCGCGGCCATTCGGGCAGCCGCGCGTGCCGGAACGGCAGTGATTCTGATCTCGCAAGAAGTCGAGGAGCTTCAGCAGATCGCTGACCGCGTGCTCGTCATGCGTAGGGGCCGCATCGTGGGCGAGATCGGGCAGGACGAAATCAGCGAAGAGACCGTCATCCCGCTCGCCATGGGATCGATGCAGCAGACCTCAGAGAAGGGAAGCCGAGGATGACCGTTGACACAGCTACCGAGACGACTGCATCGCGAGGCGAGGCCCTCCGTGCGTGGATGCAGGAGCATCGCGCCAAGTTGGCACTGGTGGCCGTCATCGCCCTCATCGTCATCATCACATCCACTCGATCGCCGGTCTTCTTCACCTGGGGCAACCTGCAGAACATCCTGGTGCAGGTTTCGGTCGTGGGCATCCTCGCCATGGGCACCACGCTCCTGATGGTCTCGGGCGGCATCGACTTGTCCATTGGCTCAGGCGTGTCTCTGTGCGGCGTTGTCATGGCCTCACTCATGGCTCTCGGCTGGCCGCCGCTCAGCGCTGTTGCCGTCGCTGTGCTAATGGCTACGGTGATTGGCGCGAGCACAGGCTTCCTCGCTGCCAAGTCGGACAACCATCCCTTCGTCCTCACCCTGGGCGTTCTCACCCTGCTTCAGGGATTTGCATTCATCGTTTCAATCGGGCCTGTTACTGACATTCCAGCGAGCTTCATCGATGTCGCCTACCTAAAGCCGCTCGGAATTCCGGTGCTCATCTGGATCTTCGCCGCGGTGACGGTCGTGGTGCACCTGATCCTGCGATACACGACGTTGGGACGCTGGCTGTACGCGATCGGAGCCTCCGAGAGCGCCGCCCGACTGGCGGGGATCCGTGTCCATGCCGTCAAGGTGACGGTTTACGCGATCAGCGGTCTCCTCGTCGGCGTCGCTGCCGTCCTCATGACCGCGCAACTGTCGTCAGCCCAGCCCCAGATGGGGATGGGCCTTGAGTTGGCCGCCATCGCAGCGGTAGCCGTCGGCGGCACCCCATTGTCCGGCGGTCGGGGGGATGTGCTGGGCACACTGCTCGGCATCCTTCTCATCGGCTTGATTGGCAACTCACTGAACCTCCTCTCCATCAGCAGCAGTTGGCAGTACGTCCTGCAAGGAGGTGTGATCATCGTCGCCGTTCTGGCGCAGAGGAAGTCCTAAACCCAATTCTCCTTACGCAAAGGAATAGTTCATGCAGCGCAAAATGCAGAAGTCTGTACTCGCAATCGGCACGGTGACCGCACTGACGCTCCTGCTCGGGGCCTGCGGCAGCTCCACGACGGAGGGCACGTCGAGCGCGGCTGCCGCCAGCACGGAAGCCGCGTCCAGTGCCCCGGCAGCAACCGAGGAGGCATCCGAGCCTGCCGCTGTTGCGGGTCTCGAAGGATCGCTCGATGGCAAGACCATCGCCTACATCCAGCCCGGAGCAGCCGAGTACTACACGCTCTCGGCGGAGGGGGCTGTGGCGGCCGTCGAGGAACTCGGCGGCACTGCGAAGGTCTACGACTCGGCGTTCGATCCCACCAAGGAGCTCGCCAACGTCAAGGCGGCCATTCTGGAGGGCGTCGACGGCATCGTGCTCTTCCCGTTGTCGGACGCCAGCGCCAAGGCTGAACTGCGACTGGCGAACGAGGCGGGCATTCCGACCTCGGTGCTGTACGGCTACTCCGAGGAGAACGCTCCCAACGGAGCCGGCTTCGTCCAGGTGGACTTCTTCAACTATGCCAAGGCACTTGGGGAAGCCTTCGCGAAGGAGGTGCCGACGGGACCGATCGCTATCATCTCGGGAACCCTCGGCCGCAGTGAGGTCACCGCCTTCCGTGACGGTTTCGTGAGCGGGTTCGGCGACGAGTCCCGAATCGTCGAGGAGATCCCGGGCGACTACAGCCGGGACAAGGCGTTCCAGGCGACGCAGGACATCATCACGAAGCACCCTGACCTCACTGGTCTCGTCGTGGGCAATGAGGACATGGCCGTTGGTGCCGTCTCCGCTCTCGGCGACATGGCCTCCCAGGTCAAGGTGGCGACCCAGAACGGCTCGCCTGAGGGCAATCAGTTCCTGACAGACGGCAAGTTCGCCGTCACCGTAGGTGCCTCGCCGTCCCAGGAGTCGGCGCTGGCGGTCAACCTTCTCGCCCAGACGCTCGCCGGTACCCCGGTGGTGGAGAAGCTGTGCTACACCCCGTGGGCCATCAACACCCCCGGCGCCATCAGCTCGGTTGACTGGGCCCCCACGCCTGAGGTCATCGCAAGCGCGCTCACCCTGCCGGCGGCCTGCTCCGCCCAGTAGCGGCGTAGTCACGGTGTGGGTTCTCGGGGGCCGCCACAGCGGCCCCCGAGAACCGCGCCGGCGGAACCCGTCCCGTTGGGGCGGACGTGAAGGAAGCCAGATACCGGAATCGTTTGCGCGGTCGAAATATCCCAATCGGGCGGTCCCCAAGCCGAGTATCTCAGGGCAGTTTGCGAATTCCCTTGACAACAACGCTGGGACATCCTGAGAATGGCGGAAACGATTCCAGCAAGTCCACTAACGTTCCCGTGTTCGTATGATGGAGGTAGAAATGCAGAAGAAGTTGCGCCTCGGCGTGGTCGGGTGCGGGTTGGCGGCATCGAAGTTGCACGGCACTGGGTACAAGGAGCTTGAGGAGATCGAACTCGTCGCGTGCACTGATCGGGAACGCAACTTCGAGTCGCGCACAGTCCCGGTGGCGGCGGAGTTCGGCGCCCGCGCGTACAAGAACGTGGACGAGATGCTGACAGATGACTCCATCGAAGCCGTGGATGTCTGTGTGAAGGAGCCCGGGCACTTCGAGATCGCACGCAAGGCCTTGCTGGCGGGTAAGCATGTCCTGTGCGAGAAGGCGCTCACGGACGACCTTGCCAGTGCGCGGCAGCTGGAGTCGATCGCCAAGGACAAGGGCTTGAAGTTCATGGTGAACTACAACTACCGGTACATGGCCACGGTCGTTGAGCTCAAGTCGCGCATCGACGCCGGCGAGTTCGGCGATCTGGCTTTCATCAGCATCTGCGGCCACGGCTATACCTTCCACCACAGCATCGACCTCATGCGGTACCTCTGCGGCGAGGTCACGGCTGTGCAAGGGACCTACATCCTGGACGGCAAGCCGTTCCTCTACCCCTTGGGTGACTGGGTATACACGGCGCCGCACGCCAAGGCGGCCATCTTCCGCTTCGAGAATGGCGGCCTCGGGACCATCACCGGCACCGACAAGGTGGCGAATGACTTCCCGCTCATGTCGCTGACGTACGCGGGGACCAAGGCGCAGACCGCCTACTCGGATCTGGTGGGGGACATGAACCACATCGGCGACGAGGGTTCGCTCTTCAACAAGACTTTCCCACTGGTCCTGAAGGACTTCGCGAGGTCCATCCTCGATGACGTCACCCCTCCGATCACGGCGCGCGATGGGATCCGCGCTCTGGAGCTGGAGGACGCAATCTCCCAGTCGCACCGACTCAACACCACCGTTGCCCCCTATCACCTGATCGATGAGGAGTAGAACGAAATGACGACAACTTCTGGAGCCCCGAAGGTCTACATGGGCAGCTGGTGCTTCACTTTCGGCTTCGAGCGCCCTGCTTCCCTTGAGACCGTCATCAAGGTCCTGTCCGCGTTCGGATTCGATGGCATCTCCATTGGGGCGGGCTTCGCGGACCACGCGCCCGTGGACAAGTTCCCGGACAAGGCGTCACGGGCCGGCCTGGTCGATCTTGTCCATCAGCACGGCCTGGAGGTCGCCGGGTACGCCCCCGACCCCTACTGCATGCCGTGGGCCACAGGTGACGAGTCAGTCCTGGCGGCATACGAGGCCTACTTCAACGAATCGCTGTCGCTCGCTTCCGATATCGGCGCACCAGTCATGCGCGTGGATCCAGGATCCTTCGGCCCGCTCGCCCGAGACGCCGACTACCAGGGCATCTGGGACCGTGTCGTGACGACGTTTGCCAAGCAGGCTGCGGTGGCGGCGGACCGCGGAATCGTGCTCCTGTGGGAGCCGGAGACGGGACAGGTCTTCGTCAAGCCGTCCGAGATCGTGGGGATCCTCGATGCGGTGGACTCTCCGAACTTGAAGATCAGCTACGACTTCGCGCACGCCCAAGCGATCGCCGTACTAGGGCACAACCAGGTGCAGCCCGTGGAGAAGCTCGAAAACGGTCAGGCCGAGTTCATCGGAATGCTTCGTGGCCGGATCGGCGACGTCGGCTTCAACGACAACGACAACAACACCTACGAGAATCTCTTCGGCTCCCATCTCGGCCTTGGCCGTGGCACGCTCGATCTCGATGCCATCCTTGCGGCGATCATTGATTCGGGCTTCACTGGGCCGTGGTGGGGACTCGACACGATCCCGATGTCTCCCATCGTGTGGACCGATGCGTGGAACGGACTGCCGACAGTCCGTGCGCTGCTCGACCGCCACCTCTAGTCGAGAGAAGTCACTTTCCTGGAGCGCTCGCTACGCTCAATCCGGGTGTTCACCGCCTCCACCCTCGGAGCACGGGGATCGATCGTTGAGAACGGAAGGGCACGGTCCATGTCTCGGCCACGCATAGGAGTCATAGGGGCCGGGGCGTGGGCCGTGTCCGCACATCTGCCGGCGATCAGAGCCCGCCGGGACGAGGTCGACCTGGTCGCGGTCAGCGGGGCGGCCGCGAACGTCCAGCGGATCGCTGACATGTTCGACTGCCCAGTCGCCTCGGTGGACTACCAGGACGTGATCGCCGCCGATTGCGACGCCGTCATCGTGTCCAGTCCTGGGGGCGTGCACTTCCTGCATGCGCTGCGCTCCGTTGATGCGGGCGCGCACGTGCTGTGCGAGAAGCCCATGACACTCGAACCCTCCGAGGCCTGGGTCCTCACGGATGCGGCGCATACGGCAGACAGGCATCTGGTCGTCAGCTTCGGCTGGAACTTCATGCCGATGGTCCGTGACGCAGTCCGGCTGATTCACGAGTGCGGCATAGGTGATCTGGAGCAGTTGTCCATCTCGATGTCGTCTCAGACGCGCGAGCTGCTGCTCAACACTGGGTCCTATCCGGACGCCTCACCGGAGTCCGTGCCGGAACCGAGCACTTGGACCGACCCGCGACTCGCCGGAGGCGGCTACGGTCAGGCCCAACTCAGCCACGCGCTGGGGCTGGCGCTGTCTCTCGTCGATGAGCGGGTCAGCGATGTGTTCGCGTGGATGTCATCACCAGCCGCCGGCGGTGTTGAGTTGCACGACGCCATCAGCATGAGGTTTGCGAACGGGGCGGTGGGGACGATGTCCGGGGGATCGGCCCATCTTGGGGCGAACGGCAACAAGCACCATCTGGCGGTGCGAGGCATCGGAGCGCGCGGCCAGTTCTTGGTTGACGTCGACCGTGAGGCCGTGGTGGTCCACACAGATGCCCGCGATATCGCCCTCGACTTGGCTGAGAATTCGGGATCGTACGTTCCGTCAGGGCCTGTCAATGGGTTCCTTGACCTGGTGTTGGGAAGGACCACCGTGAACCCGGCCCCCGGATCTCTCGGTGCGCATACCGTCGACGTCCTGGATGCTGCATATCGAAGCGCTCGTGAAGGTATCCCCGCCTCCTGCTCTGGCCGATGGTGATGCAGCGGGTCCTCAGCATCGAGCGTCTCGAGGCGTGGACCGTCCCCTACGCAGAACCCAACGATCACAACTTCACGCGGTGTGTCACGCTCGTCCGCGTCACGACTACAGACGGTGTCGAGGGGTGGGGCGAATGCGTGACCCTGTTCAAGGAGGCTTCGGTCGCGTGCACGGCCCTGATCCGTGGGTGGCGCGAACTCCTCGAGGGCGTGGAGGCGACGCCGGAGGCCGTCTCGCAGGCCATCCAGTCGCAATGGTGGTGGTACGGGGAAGGGGGAATCGCGTCCTTTGCCCGGGCGGGCATCGACATCGCGATCTGGGACGCGATGGCCCGATCGCGGGGGGTTTCGCTCTTGGATGCGATCGGGGGTGCGGCCCACGAGGCGCTCCCCGTGTTCGTGTCCTCGCACGCGGCACTGTCGGATCTCGACGCCGAAGCTGAGCGCTGGTCCACGTGGGTGACGGAGAGGAGCGCCGCGGGCGTCAAGGTCGGTTTCGGAAAGCGCGGTGACGCGAACCTCGGCTTCGACCACGACCGCGACGTGTCATTCATGCGTCGACTGAGGGAGGCGCTCGGGCCGGAAGCTCAGATCTGCATCGACCTGGGAGTACGCAACCGGTGGACGGTCGACGAGGCCATCCGTCGAGTTGTGGCGTTCGAGGAGTTCGGCCTCCACTGGATCGAAGAACCGCTCGGGCACGACAACCCCGCTGGGTATCGGGAGTTGCGGGACTCGACGACGACGCTGATCGCCTACGGCGAGCGGGAGTGGACCCTGTCGGGAATCCGACGAATCGCCGACAGCGGAACGGTCGACGTCGTGGGGATCGACCCGGGGAGAGTAGAGGGAGTGTCCGGATTCCTCCAGGCCACGGGCTACTTGGCGAGTTGCGGAGTCCAGGCGAACGCTCACGCCTTCTCTGGCCCCATCATCTACGCCGCAGGACTGGCGTTGTCGCTTGCCTCACCTGTTTGCCGTCAGATGGAGGTCACTCCCCGTCGCAACCAGCTCTTCGAGATCCTCGACCGGACCATCGCCGATTCAGCGGATGGCATCGTGAGAGCCCTTCCCGGTCCGGGACTGGGCATCACCGTCGATATCGACAAGGTAAGTGAGATGGCGCTGCCAGACTAGGACCGAGGTGCAGCGCAGCTCTCGCCGGGGACGAAGGTCGTCGGCAGCTCGACGGTTCGAGGAGCCCCCCCGTGGATGAGCTCAAGGACAAGCTCGGCACCGAGGGTCCCCATGGTCACGGGATCCCGCGTGACGCAGGCGAGGGATGGCGAGATGAACTCCGCCAGCGGCACGTTGTCGAGCGTGACCAGGCTGACGTCATCGGGCACCTTCAGGCCTAGCTCTACGAGAGCCGCCATAACTCCCTGCAGGATCTGGTTGCCGCCGACGATGATCGCCGTCGGCGGGGAGTCAGAACTCATGAGGAGCTTGCATGCGTCGTAGCCGTGGGAGGCTGAATAGGAGCCACCGCGCACCACCACGCTGGCATCGGAGACGCGTCGAATCGCTTGCCTGACTGCATTAGCGCGCTCGCGGGCGGGTCGCACCCGTGGGGCGCCGTTGATGAGCGCCAGCTTGCGATGACCCAGTTCGAGAAGGTGATCTACGGCTGCAGCCATACCTGACCGATGGTCGTAGACGACGGCGCTCGCCTTGATGCTTCGCGGGAACGCTCGATCCATGAACACGAGGGCAGCGCGGAACTGCTCAAGGGCGCCGAGAGTGCGGGCGTCCTCCTCGTCTGCGACCGACAACAGCAGCCCTTCTACTCGCCTGAGTTGAAAGCTGCGAATGTAGTCAGCATCGAGTTCCTTCGACCCATCTGAGCTGCTGATGAGGAGGCTGTAGCCGTTGTTGCGCAGTTCCCGGATGGCGCCGGCGGACGCAGCGGCGATGATGGGGTTGGCGATATCCACAGCCATGAATCCGACGGACGACGTGGCGCCGCTCCGCATTCCTTGCGCGATCAGGTCCTTCTCGTATCCCAGTGCGGCAACGGCGTCCATGACGCGATTCCGCATGACGGGACTCACGTCGGGATTGCCACTGAGCACCCGCGACACAGACGAGACGCCCACGCCGGCGCGCTGGGCCACATCCTTCATGGTTGCCGGGCGATTTGTGGGTTCCTTCGCCCCGTCCGTCGACGGTGAGCTTCGCGACAACTGCGTTCCCTTCGTCGTTCCCGGAATCAATACCAAATTCTAGGCCCGTGTAAGGGTCGCCGGCTAGGAAAGTAGGCATTCTTTGACGCCTAGGTCGTTCCAATCTAGTCTTGGTCGAAACGATTCCAGACAGGAGATCCTGCCATTCAGCGCTCGTACCGGTCGCCAGCCGTTCGCCACCTTGTCCGTAGATCCGGGTCAAGCCTCGACGGGATCTCGGGTAGCGGCGCGGGTGGCCGAGTAACCAAGCGGGACGTCTTGGCGA
Organism: Actinomycetota bacterium; assembly: GCA_030645495.1. Classification (GTDB taxonomy): domain Bacteria; phylum Actinomycetota; class Acidimicrobiia; order Acidimicrobiales; family Ilumatobacteraceae; genus UBA668. The sequence goes on along the minus strand of JAUSLV010000010.1, from coordinate 2,622 downwards.
CCGTCGTCAGGGCCACGAATGAGCGTTCCGGGTACTTGTCGCCGCGGATCCGTGCGACAGCGCGAGACCTCGACGGGCTGGGACTTCCTGCACAGGGCAGCGGACTCGGCGGACGAGTCACCTGGCGAGACATCAAGGCGAGTGCTCCTGGGTCGGCCCAGCGCGCTGAGACGGCAGGAGGGGAGCCCCTTGTTGGTCCGGCTGTGCTCGATGCGCTGTGGTTCGTTGGAGCAGGCCTGTTGGCTGGTCCGTTGGCTGACCCGGCGTCACTGCAACGTCGCATAGCCATTGACCTACTCTCGGCGATGCGTCCTGACGCCCAAACTGACGAGGTCCTCGTGGCCGCGTTCAGAGGCTCTGACGCGAACTCCGACCGGTTGGTCAGTCTTGATTCGTTTGGCGACTTGGCCGTCGAATTCATCCAGCAGCGATTGGAGCCACGGATTGGGGAAACGCTCGTCTCGATGCACTGCAACGCAGTGGTCGTCGAACTAGGTTCATCGTCAGCGGCCCGAGTTCGGGCATTCGCGACCAATGTCCCTCTCACCCGGTACCTTTCGGTCGCGCGTCCCTGTAGGGCACCAGTGGTGCGGATAGACCGCGACGGAGGTGAGGCGTTTGGCATCGGCTGGACAGTGGCGATCGCCGCTTACGCCGCCGCCGGCCAGCTCTTCTCAGACCAGCTGGAGCGAACCGTAGCGAGTCTCGCGAGCACGCCCCTTGATTCTCCTACTGCCAGTTGCGCGCGATCCAGGAAGCCCAGGGCATAGGTGCGCCAGTTCAATCGGTTGCCAACGTAGGGACCGCCGTGGCCTCGACAGAGGTAGACCGCATGCGAAGGTCGCCACTTGACCATCACGAGGGCCGACGTGCCTACATCATCGCTGAGCCACCGGGGTCTGGTGAAGGCGTTGGCGTTCACCTTCCTGACCTGTCCGGCCACACCGCAGCGGAATGCAGTGGACAAGGCCCGGGAACACGGCGGGACACTGGGCGGACCGTTGTCTACGCTCAACGCGAGTCGAAGTCGGTCGCACCGAACTGACGTCACCTAGCTGCGCTGGTCGAGCACAATTGTGGTACCACTCACCGACGCATCGGTAGTGCGTAGGTCCAGTCGCCAGGTGGCCGCCAGTGGGGCCGAAAGCTAGCCCCACGGCTAGCCCTATCTCCAGTCGCCTAGGTCCGTCTCAGTGGGTCTGCATGGGACGAAAACCGTTGCTACTGAAGCGCCCCGGGTTTGATGCCGCCTTCTTGTGAGTCGAGGAGGATGTCGTCATGCCGAAGAGGATTGATCCGAAGGTGAAGGAGCGGTGCATCCAGCAGATGCTGGATCACGTCTCGGAGTACCCGAGTCCGACCGCGGCGGCCGAGGCTGTCGCCAAGCGCAACGGGGTGGGTGCCGAGACGGTGCGGCGCTGGTACCTGCAGGCGCAGGTCGACCGTGGCCAGCGCCGGGGGGCCGCGAGCGAGGACCTGGCGGAGATCAAGGAGCTGAAGGCCAGGGTCAGGCGGCTGGAGGAGGACAACGACATCCTGCGCCGGGCCTCGATTTTCTTCGCGGGGGAGCTCGACCCCCACGGTCGCTGATCGTCGCGTTCATCGACGAGTGCCGACAGGCCGGTCATGCGGTCGAGTCGATCTGCCGGGTCCTGACCGAACAGGGCTGCCAGATCGCCGCACGGACCTACCGGGCCTGGAGCAGCACCGGCCAGCACGTCGTGCCCCGGACGGTGACCGACGCCCTGGTGATGGACGCGGTGCGCGATGCCGCCTGGACAATCGAGGCCGATGGTCCGCTGGCCGGGGTCCGACGGCTGGCCCCCGAAGGGCTCTACGGCCGGCGGAAGATGACCGCGCTGGTCAAGCGCAGCCTGCCGGCGGCCTCTCCCGGGTCGGTGGACCGGGCCATGACAGTGTTCGGGTTGAACGGGATCCGGCGGTCCAAGGGCGTGCGCACGACGATCCCGGGCAAGGACGGCCGGCGCGCGGGGGACCTGCTGAACCGGGACTTCACCGCGGCCGCCCCGAACCGGACCTGGGTCATGGACTTCACCTACTGCCGCACGTGGGTCGGGTTCGCGTACGTGTCGTCCATCGTCGACGTGTTCGCCCAGAAGATCGTCGCCTGGCACGCTGCGACCTGCAAGGACGTCGAGCTGGTGATGACGCCGCTGCGGATGGCGACCTGGCAGCGCCAGCGCGAGGGGCACCCGGTCGAACGGGACGAACTGATCGGCCACGCCGACGCCGGCAGCCAATACACGTCCATCAAGTTCACCGAGCACCTCGACCTCGAGGGCATCCGGCCCTCGATCGGGTCCGTGGGCGACGCTTACGACAACGCCCTGATGGAGTGCGTGATCGGGCTGTTCAAGACCGAGTGCATCCGCACCACCGTCTTCCACCCCGGCGCCTACCGGAACCTCGCCGACGTCGAGTGGGCCACCGCCGGATGGGTCGACTGGTACAACAACAGGCCGGTGCGACCCCCTGATGTGAGTTGACAGTCCCTTTCGGGGGCTTGCAGGCTGCATGATCCGAGTTGGAGGACATGCAGATGGGACGGAAGTCGACGTTCACCGCGGCGCAGAAGCGTGACGCGGTGATGGGCGTGATCAG
>JAUSLV010000005.1 GCA_030645495.1 Actinomycetota bacterium | reverse complement strand
GTAGCGCGCGATGGCTGCTTGGCGGGTGACGCCGAGGTGGCGGCCGATAAAGGCCCAGTTGGCGCCGTGGCGGCGGAGCGTGAGGACATGGTCCTGTTGGCGCTGCGCGAGGACTTCGCGTAGCGCCCGGATCGCGCGGAGTGAATCGGCCGGTGTTTTGCATCAGGTCCGGGTTGTTGTTGTGACGGGTTGTTGGCCCTTGCGGGCAGCGTAGTAGGTGGCCTCGAACTCGTCGGGTGGGATGTCGCCGAGCTCGCTGTGCAACCGCCGGTTGTTGAACCAATCGATGTAGGCGAGGGTCTCCAGCTCGACGTGCTCGGCGTGCCGCCAGGGGCCTCGCCGGCGGATCAGTTCGGTCTTGTAGAGCGCGTTCACGCTCTCGGCCATCGCATTGTCATAGCTGTCACCGATCGACCCGATCGAGGGCAGCGCGTGGATCTCGGCCAGCCGCTCGGTGTACGCGACCGACGTGTACTGGCTGCCGGCATCGGAATGCGCGATCACACCGTGGAGCAGTTGCAGCCGCCGCGAGAAGATCGCCATGTCCAACGCGTCAGTCACCAACGCCGCGGTCATCGACGACGAGGTGCGCCAACCGACCACCTTGCGGGAGAACACATCGGTGACGAACGCCGTGTACGCGAACCCGGACCAGGTCGGCACATAGGTGAAGTCACACACCCACAACTGGTTCGGCCGATCCGCGTGGAACTGGCGGCGAACCAGATCCGGCGCCCGCGGCGACGACTTGTCCGGGCGGGTCGTGATCGTCGATTTCGACCGTGTCGCGCCACGAATGCCCAGCTCACGCATCAACCGAGCGACCCGGTCCTTGTCCAGGTTCACGCCATGCTCGCGACGCAACGCCGCCTTCATCTTGCGTCGTCCATACACGCGATAGTTCGCGTCGAACACCTCGAGGACCTTGGGCTTCAACGCCTCGTCAGCGAGTTGTCGTGCGCACACCGGACGTGACAGCCGGGCCCGCACCGCTGACGGGGCGACCTGCAACGCCCGGCAGATCGGCTCGACCCCCCAACGATCACGCCGGGCGACCACGAACGCGGTCACCTCTTTGACTGGCGGTCGAGCGCCGCCCCGAAGAAAGTCGCCGCGTCCTGCAAGATCGCGTTCGCTCTCGCGAGCTCACGATTCTCCTTACGCAACGCCGCGACCTGGGCTCGCAGGTCCTCCACCGACCCGGGCGTCACCACCTGCTTGGACCTCGACACCGACGACTGTTTCAACCAGCCGTACAACGTCGACGCGTTGACCGACAACCTCGGCGCGAGCCGCTCACACGCACCACGCCGCGACTCATCCGGCTCAATCTCCTCGAGCACGAACCTCACCGCCTGGTCCTTGAACTCGACCGTGTACTCCCTCTTTCTGGGCATCTCCGAATCCTCTCAGCATTCTCAGAGGACTTGATGCAAAACCCCGGCCGGTTCAGTGTACGTGTCCGGATTCGAGACCCGCACCCGTGACGCCAACCCCTTGCCGCCACCACGCAAGCCCGCCGACTCACGCACCAAACCCACACCCGACATCACGAACTCCACCGTCGGTGTCGAGGTCGCCGACCGCAGCATCAGCAGCTCCTCCACCCCCGCCCCGGTCACCGTGTACACCAGATCCGTCCCCGGTGCCACGTTCGGATACGTCACCGACAACCCGTCCTGCGACAACACCGGTGCCACACCCGCCGCCCCAAGCGCGTAAAACCCGACCTGCCCATCCACCGCGGACACCTGCACTCCGCCGCCGGCCCGCATCGGCGTGAACGACACCTGGAACGCGTTCGCTCCATTCACGAACCCGCCCTTGCCATCCGATCGCAACCGGTTGTCGATCGGCAACCACTCACCACGCTCGTCCAAGAAGTTCACCGGCATCGATGAGTCCGACACCTGCAACGCACCATCGGGTCGCTCGTACACCCGACGCGTCGCCGTGCGCCACTCAGGACGCTCCACCAACAACGAGGGATCCACCCACTCGTGTTTCACCTCCGGCGGCTTGTCGGCGTTGGTCACCGGAGCCGGCTGCTCGGCCCACACCGGCGGCGCACCTTGCTCCACCAAGGCCGGCCCCGACTGCACCGGCACATCAGGCAACGTGCGCTCAGGCTCCCCCGTCGTCGCAGCGCCAGACTCAGGCGGCGTCGTCGACGTACCCGCCACGTTCCGCGTCGGCAGCGCCGGCAACGCAGTGGCGACGCCACCCGCCGACTCCAGCACGAGGCCAGCCATCAACACCGCACACCCAACACCACGCCACAGCTTCACGAGCAAATACCTCCGCCGAGTCCCAAGAGAGATCCGAACAATTGCATGGAGAACCACGCCCAGTCGAGAGCCGACCACTCTTCGCAGTAAGACGCTCGGTCCCCTCGCTCGGCCGACTACCTCAGGTCGGCAGTTCGCCGGTGGCAAGGAGGTGTTCGAAGCCGGCGAGGTCGAGCATCGGGATGGCCAGCGCCTCGGCCTTCGTCACCTTGCTGGCACCTGGCTCGGCGCCCACCACCACGGCGAACGTCTTGGCGCTCACGCTGCCCGGGCTCTTGCCGCCACGATCTTTGATCGCCGCTTCGGCCTGCTCGCGTGAGTAGCCCTCCAGCGTACCCGTCACCACCACGGCCTTGCCCACCAGGTTCTGCGGCAGCCGGCTGACCTCCACCCGGCCGAACTCCACACCGGCGGCACGCAGTTTCTCCACGAACTCGCGGTTGGCGGGCACGGCGAACCAGCGCACGATGGCCGCGGCGATGGTGGGGCCCACGCCATCGGTGGTGGCTAGATCGGCCTCCGACGCGTGCATGATCGCGTCGAGTGTGCCGAACGCACGGGCCAGGCCCTCGCTGGCCGACGGGCCGAGGCCCTTGCAGCCCAACGCCGTCAGCACCTTTGGCAGCGGCCGGTTCTTCGAGCCCTCGATCGCGGCCAGCAGGTTGTCGGCCTTCGTGTCGCCCCACTTGTCGAGCGCCAGCAGCTGCTCGCGGGTGAGCGAGTAGATGTCGCCCGCGTCGGCCAGCAGGCCTGCGTCGCTGAGCTGGAACACCGTGTTCTCACCCAAGCCCTCGATGTCCATCGCGCCGCGTGAGGCGAAGTAGATCACCCGCTGGTCGCGCTGGAACGGGCACGACGGCTCGACGCAGCGGGTGTCGGCCTCGCCCTCGGGGCGCACCAACTCGGTCTGCAGCGGGCACGGGCACAACCGCGGGAACACCCACGGCGCCAGGCCCGCGGGGCGCAGCGACAGCACCGGCCCCACCACCTCGGGGATCACGTCGCCGGCCTTGCGCACCACCACCGTGTCGCCGGGGCGCACGTCTTTCGCCGCCACTTGATCCTGGTTGTGCAGCGTGGCCATGCCCACCGTGCTGCCGCCCACGAACACCGGCTCGAGCACGGCGAACGGCGTGGTGCGCCCGGTGCGGCCCACCGACACCTGGATGTCGCGCAGGATCGTGGTGCGCTCTTCGGGCGGGAACTTGAACGCGATCGCCCACCGCGGCGCACGCGAGGTGAAGCCCAACACCTCGCGCTGTGCCAGCGAATCGACCTTCACCACTGCGCCGTCGATCTCGTAGGGCAGCGTGTGTCGCTGCTCCTGCCACTTGGCGCAGAACTCGATCACCTCGGCCAACGAGCCCACCGCACGGATCTCGGGGTTCACCGGGAAGCCCAGCGTGCGCAGGTAGTCGAGCGCGTGCGAGTGGTCGGTGAACTCGGGGCCGCCCACCACCTCGCCCAGCTGGTAGCTCCAGAAGGCCAGGCCGCGGCCGGCGGTGACGGTCGGGTCTTTCTGGCGCAGGCTGCCGGCACCCGCGTTGCGCGGGTTCACCGGCACCGGCTCGGGCTTTCGGCCGGCATCGAGCCGCTGCACGTTCTCGGCCTCCTTGGCCGCCTTCAGCCGCTCGAACGCAGCGAGCGGCAGGTACACCTCGCCACGCACCTCTAACACCTCGGGCACGCCGGCCGGCAGCACCTTGGGCACGGCGGCGATGGTGGCCACGTTGGGCGTGACGTCCTCGCCCACCCGGCCGTCACCACGGGTGGCCGCCTGCACGAACCTGCCGCCCTCGTAGCGCAGGCTCATCGCCAGGCCGTCGATCTTCAGCTCGCACACGAAGCGCACCTCGGGAGCGAACAACCCCTCGGCCGGCTGCCCGACGGCAAGGCCCCCACCAAGCCCTTTCGTGATCCGCTCGCCCCACGCCTGCAGCTCGGCGACGTCCATCGCATTGTCGAGGCTGGTCATCTGCACGCGGTGCACCACCTCGGAGAAGGAGGTGGAGAGCGCACCGGCGCCCACCTGCTGCGTGGGCGAGTCGGCCACCACCAGCTCGGGGTGTTCGGCCTCGATGCCGGCCAGCTCGCGCACCAGCAGGTCGTAGTCGGCGTCGCTGATCTCGGGCGCGTCGTGCGCGTAGTAGCGCTCGTTGTGGTGTGCGATCTGCGACCTGAGTTGGTGAAGGCGCTCGGCAGGCGTCATGGGCTCAGTGTCGCCGAGCGAGCACCGCCACGAAACCCACCATCGCCAACAACGCGCCTGCCAGGCAGAACACCGTGCCGGCGGAGTAGGTGATGTCTTGCGAGGCGGGCACCCCGAACGACTCGGCGCGCTGCACCATCGACAGCAGCAGGTGGAACACCGCCGCAGTGATGATCACTCCCAGACCGGCCGCCCAGCGGGTGAAGCGGCCGATCGCGCACAGCGCCGCCAAGCTGAACAACACGATCAACAACAGCACAGCGAAGTCGCGACGCTCGAGCAGCAACGTGATCGTGTTGCGGTCGCTCACCGACCACGCCACGGCATTTCCCACACCCACGGTGGAACCCGACAACGACCGCCCGCCGACGGACACCAGAGGCAAGAACGCGCCGATGGCCGCCACCACCGCACCAGTGGCGGCGGCGACGGCCCATCCGTTCAGCGGGCGTCGAGTACTCGACGCTTCGGCCATGAGCGCCTCAGCGCCGACGCTTCGCTATGGCAACGATGCTGCCGGCCAGCGCCAACAGCGACCCGAGCAATACCACGTAAAGGCCCGCGCCCTGCGATGCTTCGAAGCCCGCCGTATCGGCGAGGTCCATCGCATCGTTCACATCGCCGATGTCGGCGAAGGCCGCGAACATCGCGAACACCTCCAGCACGCAGGCGATGATCGCGACGGCGAGCACGCGCTTGGCGGCGAGGAACGTGATGGCCGCACCGATCGCGACGAGGGCGAAGAACACGAAGGCCGGGCCGTCCTTCTGCGAGCCATCAACCTCGGAGAAGCCGTTGAAGTCCTCACCGAACAGGCTGAACCAGTTGAGCGCCGAGCCGACGATCATCAGCACGCCACCGGCGATCAGCAAGTAGGCAGCGTTCGGGACGGCCGGACGCGGCGGCTTCTGCGCCGGCGCGGCCGGGTACGGGCTGTAACCGGCCGGAGGTGCGTAGCCGGGCGGCGGCGGGGCGGCAGCCGGCGGGGCGGGTGGGATGGTGGGATCTGATCCGAAGTCGCTCATGGCCTCGGAGCGTAGATCACCTGAACACGCAGGTTGCGCACCATCGCCGCCGCACGGCGATGGCATCGTCAGCCGTGCGTCAGCCTTGGGCGGGCCACCGCCGGCGTCGCGCCAAGGTGGCGATCGCACCGGCGAGCGAGACGAGCGAGCCGGCCAGCACGACGTAGATCCCCGCACCCATCGAGAACGTGTTGAACGGCTCGACATAGTCTTTGCGGTCGGAGGTCATGCCGAGTTCGGCCAGGGCCATCAGGACCGTGAACGAGCCGAGCACGACGGCGATGATCGCCACCGACAGCACCCGCCGCGCGGCCAGTTGAGCGATGCCGAAACCGATCGACGCGACAGCGAACATGACGAACACGCCACCGGTGTTGGTGGTAAGCGCGCCCGTGTCGGGATCGAGCGTGTCCTTGAACCCGTTCAGATCGACACCATTGATCGTGTACCAGTTGAGCGCCGAGCCGATGATCATCACGACCGCACCGGCGATCAAGGTGAGCGAACCCCAGAACACCACCGGCCGAGGCGGCTTCTGTGCCGGTGCCATCTGGTAGGGCACGTAGCCGGGCGCGGCGACCGCACCGAACGGAGGCGGGGGCGGCGCCAACGGCGCTGTCGGTGGTGCAGGAATGGTGGGATCTGATCCGAAGTCGCTCATCGACGTGGAGCGTACGGCACCGGCTCAGGCACCCAGCACCCAGCGGGAGGCAATCGCCTGATCGCGCACACGACGGCCCACCTCGGCGGCGACCGCGTGCACGCGATTGGCCACCGAGGGAGTGTGCGAGGCCAGGCCGCACTCGGGCGTGATGATCGCCTGCTGGCGCAGCAACGCCGGATCGGCACCACGCTGCACGAGGTCGCACCACAGCGCCGAGAGCTGCCGCCACGGGCGCTCGGCCGACGTGGTGATGGGGCCCGAGGTGGACACGACGCCCCAGGCGATCAGGCCGCCGTGTTCCATGAACCGCATCAGGTAGCCGGCCGACTCGGCCACCTCCGGGCGCACCGGCAGCGACAGGATCGCCGGCCCGGCAGCCAACTGCGAGGGGATGTCGGCCAGGCCACACACGTGCAGCCCCGACACCGCCGACGTCTCCACCGCGGCGAGCGCGCCGGACACGAGGTCGATGGCGGTGTCGGGCGCGAGCGGGAAGCCGGGCTGCATCAGTTCGGCGAGCGCTGGCTCTTCGATGAACACCACCTGACCGCTGTCGGGCAAGGCAGCCGACACGGCGTCGAGCAGGTGCTGCAGGCGTTCACGCACGCCGCGCACGGCTGCTTCGAAGGCCTCGCTGGCGGGCACACCGGCGCGCACCAGTGCCATCCCCAGCGTGACCGGCCCCACGAACTGCCACTTCACCGGCCCCGCGAAGCGGCCCTCGGCCTGCGCCGCAGCGGCGTGCGCGAGGAACGTACGGAACCCGGTGAACGCGTCGTGGGTGAGATCGGTGACGATGGGAGCCAACGCATCGACCCGGTGCCGATCGACGGCGATGCTGCCGTACTGGCCGATGGTGATGCCCTGCATGCCCACCATCGCCTGAGCGATGCTGCCCTCGGCCGGCGACCGGCGCGGCAAGGTGGGGATGGCCGGCAGGCCCATGTGGCGCAGCACGAACTCGGCGGCCTCGTCGGCGTCGCGGTGAGGAAGGCCACCGATGCCGGTGGCGATGCCACTGGTGAGGCCTGTGGGTATGCGTGTCATGACCATCGAAGACCTCCCTTCGTGCTGGTGGCTGGGGTTCGTTGTGGCGCAGGTTGCGCTGCCGATTCGGAGTGTTCACCATCGTCCCACGGCAGCCGTTGCGGCTGCGAGGCGGGGCCGTGACGATCTCGTGCACCGGGGGGTTGCCAGATACGTTGGCCTGATGGCCTCTCCTTCGACAAATCTGTTGTGGTGCCCGTGAACCTCGCTCTCACGCCTCGCTCATCGCTGTGGACGCTCCGTATCGCCGTGGTCGCTCTGGCCGTGCTGATGGGGGCGGCCATCTCCGCGGCCGGCGACCAGCGCACCTCCACCGTGATGGTCGTCGCCACCACCGCCTTGGGCGTGGCAGTGGCCGCGCTGGTCGTCGCGCTCGTCGTGCCCAGCGCACTCGGCCTCACGGTCGTTCGCGTGGTCACCCCCGCATTCGTACCCGCCGCCGTGGTGGCACTGGCCCGCGACGGCGGGCCGTGGGCCGTCGGCGCGCTCGCCGTCGCCCTCCTCGCGGCCGCCATCGCGCTCGGCGCCGAGACGGGCGAGGCGATGGTGCAGGGCTCGGCCTACGGCGACGAGCGGCGCCTGCCGCTGAAAGTACCGGCCGCGCTGCTGCTGCCGATCGTGGTGAGTTGGCTGGTGTGGTGCGCGGCGGCGCTAGCGGCGATCGTGCTGCTGTGCGCCCGCCAGTGGGCCGTCGGCGGCGCGCTGCTGGCGGTGGCCGGCCTGCTCACCTTCGCCCTGTTCCGCCGCTTCCACCGCTTCTCGCGCCGCTGGCTGGTGGTGGTGCCGGCTGGCATCGTGGTGCACGACCACGTGGTGCTGGGCGAGACGCTGATGGTGCAGACCACCAATGTGCGCCTGTGCCAACTCGCCCTGGCCGACACCCAAGCGGCTGATCTCACCGGGCCCAGCACCGGCCACGCGATCGAGGTGACGGTGAAGGAAATGGTGACCGGCGTGTTCGCGGCCACGCCGCGCGACCCCAAGGGCCGGGCGATCCACATGCAGTCGTTCCTCGTGGCACCTTCGAGGCCGGGCCGCGCCTTGCAGGCGCTCGCCGCCGGCAAGCTGCCCGTGGGCTGAACTCAGCCGGCCGTGCCGCCGCCGTACACGAACGTGTCGGTGGTGTCGTAGAACACCACGCTCTGGCCGGGTGCCACCCGCCGCTGTGGTTCGGCCCACTGCACGGTGACGCCGTCGGCCGTGGGGGTGAGCGTGGCCGCGGCCGTGGCGCCGTGGGCGCTGCACTGCACCAGCACCTCGCCCTCCACCGGGCGGTGGGCCCACACAATGCCGTGCACCTGCATGGCATCCACGAACAGCAGCGACTCGTCGCCCACCAACACCGTGGCCGCGGCATGGTCGATGTCGACCACGTAGCGCTTGGGTCCGCCGCCGGGCAGACCGATGCCACGCCGCTGCCCCAGCGTCACCATCTCCAGCGACTCCACCTCGCCCAGCGGGGTGCCGTCGAGCGCATCGACCACCGCGGCCCGGCGGAACGGGATGCGGCTACCGAGGAAGGCCGTGCGGCCACCGTCGTGGGTGATGAAACACACGTCTTGGCTGTCGGGCTTGGCGGCCGTGCGCAGACCGAGCGCAGTGGCCCGCTCGCGCACCTGCGCCTTCGTCATCGCGCCGATCGGAAACAGGGTGCGGGCCAACTCGCGCTGGGGCAGCATGTGCACCACGTAGCTCTGGTCCTTGGCCGCATCCTCGCCGCGGGCCACGAACCAGGCCGTGTCGCCATCGACCTCGCGCTGCACGATTCGCGCGTGGTGGCCAGTGGCGACGGCGTCGAAGCCCAGCAGGTCGGCGCGCTCGCTGAGGCGGTGGAACTTGAGGTGCCGGTTGCACTCGATGCACGGGTTCGGCGTGAGGCCGTCGCGGTGGGCGGCCACGTACGGCTCGACCACGTGCTCGTGGAAGTCGTCGGTGAAGTTGAACACCAGGTGGTCGATGCCCAACTGCTGGGCCACACGGCGCGCGTCGTCGACGTCGGCCACCGAGCAACAGCCGGTGTCGCTGTCGCCGCCCCACAGGCGCATCGTGATGCCCACCACCTCGTGGCCATCGCGCAGCAACTCGGCCGCCGCAACCGACGAATCCACGCCGCCGCTGAGCGCCACGAGCACCTTCATGTCGCCCGCCGCAGCCGGCGCACGGTCTGCACGACCACCTCGATGCCACGATCGACATCGGCCTGCGTGCTCGCCGAGCCGAGCGTGAGACGCAGCGCACCGCCGGCCAGCTCGCGTGGCACACCCATCGCTGCCAGCACGTGCGACGGCTCCATCGCCCCGGCCGCGCAGGCCGAGGCCGCGCTCGCGCACACGCCCGCCTCGTCGAGCAGGAACAGCAGCGCCTCGTTCTCGATGCCCTCGATGCACAGGTGCGCCGAGCCGGCCACCTTCGCCGCCCGCGGCACCGTTTCGTGCACACCGTCGACCGCGCCGACGATGCCATCCACCAGCGCATCACGCAGGGCGGCGATGCGCGCGTTCTGCGCCAGGCGCTCGGCATCGATCAGTCGCAGCGCCTCGGCCATGGCGACGATGCCGGCCACGTTGTGCGTGCCGCTGCGCCGCTCGCGCTCTTGGCCGCCGCCGATCAGCAGCGGCTGGAAGCCCACACCGTTGCGCGCCACGAGCACACCCACGCCCTTGGGCCCGCCGAACTTGTGCGCCGACAGCGCGAGGAAATCCACATGGGGGGTTATTGCGCGCAGGTCGAGCCACGAGGGCGCCTGCACCGCGTCGGTGTGCAGCGCGGCCTGGGGTGCGTGGTGGCGCACGACCGCCGCGACGGCAGCGAGGTCGTTGACCGTGCCGACTTCGTTGTTGACGGCCATCACGCTGACGACGGCCACCTGGTCGCCCGCGCCGATGAGCGTGGCTGCCAGTGCGTCGAGATCCACCGCGCCCGTTGCGGTGGTGGCCACCACCAGGCCGTTCGCCCCGTGCACGCACTCGAGCACCGCGTGGTGTTCGGCGGCCGGGCACACCGCCACGCCGCCGGGCCGCCGCGCCAGCACACCGCGAACCGCGGTGTTGTCGGCCTCGGTGCCGCCGCTGGTGAACACCACCTCGCCCGGCGCACACCCGATCAGCGCGGCCACCTGGTCGCGGGCCTCGTCGATCACCTGGCGGGCCTCGCGGGCGAAGCGGTGAGAACCCGACGGGTTGGCGAACCGCTCGGAGAGGAACGGCAGCATCGCCGCGACCGCCTCGGGGCGCATGGGCGTGGTGGCCGCATGATCGAGGTAGGTGTAGGCAGGCATCACGGCAAGGCTATGAGCGCTTGCGGTCGATTCTCAATCAGGGCAATCTGCCTTGATGGCCGGTCCCTCGTCAGTCCAGGTGCGACGGGGGTTCCGGTTACTCGGCGTCACGGCCGCCATCGTCGTGTTCGCTTTCCTCGCCCTTCTCGGGCTTGTTGCAACCGGACTCCTTCTCCTCATTCTGATCCCGGGCGCGTTGCTGTTATTGGTCGCAGCTGCGGCGGCGCTGTCGATGTAGGCGACCCCCAACTGTCGCTCTGGACACTTCGGCGGGTCTTCTCGTTCGCGAGTCGACAACGGTGGTTGTCGCGGCGACAACAACGATTGTCGCCGAACAAATTCATTAACCCGCCCCGCTCCCGCCGATCCAGAACTGCCGCTCGCGCGCCTACCCGCGCATGGCGACGAAGTTGGCGCGCTGGTAGCGGCTGATCACGCACAGCAGGTACGACTCGGGGTGCACCCGGCCCGGGCCGGGGTGGCGCAACGCGAGCGCGGCCCGGTTCGCCAGGTCGTCGGCCAGCGCGTAGCGGGCATCGGGCGACAGCTCGCGGTTGTGCAGCAGGAACGAACGGATCACGGTGTACTGCTCGTCGGTCATCGCCGTGGGGTCGATGCCGGCGGCGAACGCCTCCAGCCCGGGCGGCACCGGGAACCACACCGCGCGGGGCAACAGCGTGCGCACCGGATCGCGGATCACCACGGTGCCGGCCAACAGATCGCCGACACGCTGGTGGCGGGCGGTGCCCAGCACGAACAGCATGCCGGTGACCCCGATCGGCGGCAGGTAGCGATCGACGAGGCCACCCATCATTCGCAACAACGCGTGGCGGAAGCGGATGGGTGCACCTTCGACGGTGACAGCGCGCAGGCCCAGCGCCCGCTTGCCGATCGTGCGGCCGCGCATCCAGGTCTCGGAGATCAGCGGGTACCCCATCAGCAACAGCGCGACCAGGATCGCATTGGCCATCGCTGTCGATGATCCCAGCAGACCCATCGCCGTCAGCAGCATCGCCATCACCAGCAGGATCGCCATTTGCACCAACAGGTCGATCAGCCCGGCGAACGACCTCGAGGCCACGCCCGCGGTCTCGAGGTCGAGAACGACGGCCTCGGGGGTGACGATGCCGCTCTCCATCGGGCGAGCCGTCGGGCCTTCCATTGTCGAGCACCCTACGCCACCGCCAACTACCGTGCCAGCAGTGGACATCGACGCGTTCGTGGCAGCGCATCAGGGCGCGTGGTGGCGGTTGCAGGCCCTCACCGAGAAGGCGCGGCATCTCACCAGCGTGTCGCCCGACGAACTCGACGAGATGGTGCACCTCTACCAACGGGTGGGGGCCAACCTGGCGCACGCCCGCGTGGAATACGTGGCCGACTCGTCGCTCGTGAACCGCCTGACGCTGCTGGTGGCCGACGCCCACGGCGTGCTGTACGGCCAGCGCGACACGGAGGTGCGGCGCAACATCACGCAGTTTGCGACGCTCACGTTCCCCGCCGCGATCTACGCGCTGCGGCGCTACATCGCAGTGGCCGCGATGCTCACGTTCGTGCCGTGGGCGGTGTTCCAGATCTGGCTGGCGATCTCGCCCGAGGCGTTCGACGTGTCCATGCCCGACGCCGCTGCACAGCAGTACATCGAGCAGGACTTCGAGGACTACTACTCGAATCAGCCGTCGCAGGACTTCGCCACCCAGGTGTTCCTCAACAACATCCGTGTCGGCTTCCTCGCATTCGCGGCCGGGATCCTGCTGTGCGTCGTCACTGCCGCCCTGCTCGCCTGGAACGGTGCGAACGGCGGGATGGCGGGCGGGCTGTTCACCCACGTGGGCCAGGCCGACAAATTCTGGGGGCTGATCCTGCCGCACGGGATGCTGGAGCTGTCGGCCGTGGTGGTGGCCGGCGCGGCAGGGCTGCGCATCGGGTGGGCGCTGATCGACCCGGGCGACCGGCTGCGCAGCCACGCGCTCACCGAGGAGGCGCGCCGCTCGGGCAGCGTGCTGGTGGGCCTGGTGGCGGCGTTCCTGCTGGCCGCCGTGGTGGAGGGGTTCGTCACCGGCAAGCCGTGGCCCACCTGGCTGCGCATCGGGATCGGGGTGGTGGTGTTCGTGCTGTTCTGGGGCTGGACCGTCGTGTACGTGATCCGCCTGCGCCGCGCGGGCGACGAGCAGTACACCCCCGACGCGCCGCTCTGAACGCCACGCTGGTGGGCGGCCGAGCTACAGCCGGCCCGAGGCCTTGATCTCCAAGTACGTGTCCACTAGCTCGATCGCCAGGCGGCCGGGCGCGGCATCCACCACGGTGGCACCGGCCGCACGCAGGCGGGCCACGGCACGGCTGCGTTGGTAGAGATGGCTGACGGCCGCGGCCTCGCGGAACGCCTCGCTGGGCCACGTGTGCTCGCCACCCTGCGCCCACTGCTGCACCGCCGGATCCTGCACCGCGGCCACCACCACCAGGTGCCGCTTGGTGAGGGTCGGCAGGGCGGGCAACAGCGCCTGCTCGACCACCGCCTCCACCAGGTCGGTGATCACCACGAACAACGAGCGTCGGCGGAACCGGGCCGCGGCGAGGTTGAACGCCTCCTGATAGGCGCTCTCGCTGTATTCGGGTTCGAGCATGAACATCGCCTCGGCCGCGCGGCCCAACTGGCTCTTGCCGTTGGTGGGCACGAGGATGCTGCGCACCTGGCGATCGAAGGCCACCATGCCCACACGGTCGCCCAGCCGCGACGCCGATTGCACCACGGCCAGCACCGCGTCCATGCCGTGTTCCACCCGCGGCACACCACCCACCGTGCCGGCCATCACGCGGCCGTTGTCGAGCAGCAGCACCACGTTCTGGTTGCGCTCGGTGCGGTACTGGCGCACGATCGGCCGCTGCAGGCGCACCGTCGCCGGCCAGTCGATGCGGCGGAAGTCGTCGTCGGGGCGGAACTCGCGCAGCTGGTCGAACTCCTTGCCGCCGCCGCTGGTGCGAATGCTGCGCAGGCCCACCTCCAGCACACGAGGCACCCGCATCCGCCGCTGCACCTCTTCGCGGCTGGGGTAGGCCGGCATCACCCGGATCGCGCCCGGAACACCGCGGGTGGCCTGGCGGCTCACCAGCCGCAGCGGCCCTTCCACGCGCACCGTCACGTCGTGCAGCGGGAACCGGCCCCGTCGGGTGGGGTGCAGCACGGTGTGCGCCCGCAGGCGCCCACCGGCGTGCAAGGTGGCGGTGACGCGCCGGCGGGTGGCGCCCAAGCTGGGCCACAGTGCGTCGGTGACCGTCACCCGCGCGAGCCGCTTCGCACGGTTGTCCACCTGCCACGTCAGATCCACCGACTCGCCCATCGTCATCGACTCGGGCACCTCGCGGTGCACGTCGATCCGCTTCGGCGCGACGCAGGTGAGCGCGTCGATCGCCAGCACGGCGACCAGCGCGACCTCCACCACGAGCAGGGCCGACCAGCTGCGACCCGTCCAGGCGAACAGCGCCAGGCCCGTCAGCGCCGCGAGCGCGGCGAACCACACTGTCGGCACCGGATAGGCAGGCCTGCTCGATTTCGTCACGTGGAGATTCCCGGAGCGACCAGCGCCCACATCATCAGCGCCCAGATCATCAGCGCGGCGTGGGGACGGTGGCCAGCAGGCCGTCGAGCACGACATCGGCGGTCGTGCCTTCCAGCTCGAGTTCGGGCCGCAGGATGACGCGGTGGCGCAAGCACGGCTTGGCGACGGCCTTCACCTCGTCGGGGGTGACGAAATCGCGGCCGCTCAACCACGCCCACGCCTTCGCGGCGTGCAACAACCAGGTGGTGCCACGCGGCGACACCCCCAGCTGCAGCGAGGGCGACTCGCGCGTGGCCCGGCACAGCGACACGATGTACTGCTGCACCGCCGGCTCGACGCGGATCCGCTGGATCGCCGCCCGCCCGGCAGCGAGGTCGGCCGCGGAGGCCACCGCCTGCACGCCCGACGCGCGCACGTCGTGCGGGTTCATGCCGGCGTCGTGGCGCCCCACCATCACCAGCTCCTCCGCCTCGGAGGGGTAGCGCACCTGCAGCTTGAACAAGAACCGGTCGAGCTGCGCCTCGGGCAACGGGTAGGTGCCCTCGTACTCGATCGGGTTCTGCGTGGCGATCACCAAGAACGGGTCGGGCAGCGCCATCGTGCGCCCGTCGAACGTGACCTGGCGCTCCTCCATCGCTTCCAGCAGCGCCGCCTGCGTCTTGGGTGGCGTGCGGTTGATCTCGTCGGCGAGCAGCAGGTTGGTGAACACCGGCCCCTCGCGGAACTCGAACGTCAGCCCGCTGCCCGGCGTCTGCGCCACCAACTGCTGGCCGATCACGTCACTGGGCATCAGGTCGGGCGTGAACTGCAACCGGGTGAACTGCATGTCGAACGCCGCGGCGAGGCTCTTGGCCAGCAGCGTCTTGGCGACACCGGGCACCCCCTCCAACAGCACATGGCCGTTCACCAGCAGTGCCGCGATGGTGCCGGTGAGCGTGCCCTCCTGCCCCACCACCACCTTGGCGACCTCGTTGCGCACGGCCAACACGGCCTCGAGCGGTGATCGTTGTTGATCGTTCACTGGTTGGCTCCTTGATTGCCGGGTTGTTCGAGACCGGTCTGGCTGCTGATGGTGTGGAGATCGTTGCTGAGCGCCAGCAGGTCGGCAGCGTCGCGCACATCGCGCGCCAGCACAGCCACCACGCGGCCGGCAGGCACCGTGGTGCGCGCGGCCACGGCCGCGTCGAGCGCGGCCACCGTGGTGGTGACCGGCAGGTGGAACTGCTCGCACAGCGCACGGTGCGCACTGAAGCGCAGCAGGCTGCCGGCGCGCTCGGCGTGCTGCGCCCGGTACATCAACGTGCCGGTGGCGACCACCAGTTCGTTGCCGGCAATGGGCACCTGCTGGGGTTCGCGCACGGGCCGACCGGGGCGGATGGCGCGGGCGGTGGCGAACACCACGAACGCGATCGCCAGCTGAGCGATGGCCATCCACACACCCGGTCGCACCAGATCGGCGAGCGTGTCGTCGCCCTCGCTGCTGATGGTGCCCGACGATGCGGCCGCACCGCTGCCGATGAGGATGCTGACCCGCGACTCGTCGGTGGGGGCCAGCAGCGCCGTCGCCAGCGGGCCGTTGTCGGCGTAGCGCAACAGGCGGTTGGTGAACAGTTCGTTGTCGCCGAGTTGCACCACGATGCCGTCGCCCTGTGGGCGAGCGAGCACGAACGCGCTCGGGTCACCCGTGCCCATGCCCGTCGCGGCGAAGCACCACCGGTCGCCACTGTCGGCCGCGAACAGCACACCGTGGCGCACGAACAACCCGCGCATATCGCCCAGCGCCGGCACGTCGCACGCGCCCAGCGGCAGATTGATCTCCGTGTCGAGGTCGCGCGCCAGCGGCAGTGCACCGTCGCCCACGTCCTGAATCGGCACCAGCTCATCCAGCAGCTCACTGGCCGGGTCGGCCATCACCACCACCCCGCCGGCATCGGCGAACGCGCGAAGTTCCATCCGCTGCTCGTCGTTCAAGCGGTCCTGCAGCACGAGCACCCGCCGGTCGCTGCCGGGGGCCGGCACCGACTCGACGACGTCGACATCGGCGCCCTGGTGTTCGAGCAGGATCACCAGGCCACGCGTGCCCGAGGCCGCGCCGCTGCGCGGATCGAACGGGTCGGTGGCCGGTTCTGCACGCAGCAGCATCATCATCCCCACCGCCACGACCACCAGCAGCAGCACGGTCAGCCCCGAGCGGGCGCCACCACCCTCGCCGCCACCAGCCTGGCGGGCGCTCATCGCCGCGCCTCCGCCGCGCCCAGCACGTCGCGCGCCAACGTCACGAAGCGATCGTCGTCGGTGGCGTCGACGTCGTAGTGGCCGTACCACGCGCCGTCGAACAGCTCGGCCGCCTCGTCGAACCGCGCGGCCACACCCGGCCGCACCTCGCGCATCTGCAGCCGGTGTTCCCCCGTCGTGCGCCCGGGTATCTCGTCGATCACACCGCGGCGAGCGAGGTCGCCCACCAGCGCTCGGTACCGACAGCGCAGTGCATCGCGGAACCGTCCGGCGCGACGGTGTTCGTCGGCCTCCGCTCGCCAGTCCCGCGGCTCACGCGACCGATCGATGGCCACGACCCGCTCTTCCACCACGTCGTCGCCGTCATCATCGTCATCCTCGGCGTGACGGTGATGCGTCGAGGTGCCCGCCCGCCGCACCAGCAACACGATCAGCAACACGACCGCGGCACCCAGCAGCACCCACAACAACAACGAGAGCGCGCTGAGGTCGAGGCCACCCGAGTCGGTGGGCTGCGACGGGGGCGGGGTCGTGGGTGGCGGCTTCGGCGTGCACGACGACGCGTTGGCGCTGACCACCTTGCATGCGTCGTCGCGGATCGCGTCGACATCCTGCTCGACGGGGCCGAGCGGATCATCGGGCGGCGCGCCACCGAGCAACCACATCGCCACCCGCGAACTGGAGAGGCGAACGACCAGCAGGTTCACCTGTGCACCCCGAACGCACGGTCGGCGGCCAACACGATGTCGAGCCCCTCGGCCTGCACCCGCGTCTGCAGGTACGCCTGCGCGGTCGCCACGGCGGAGAACGGCATCACCACGATCAATGCCGCCGGCGCGGCCAGCCCCTGGATCAGCCAGCCGTACGGGCCGAACGTGATGATCCCCGAGGACTCGGCGAGATCGGGCAGGGCCGAGATGCACGAGAACAACACGGCCGCCATGAACGTGCTGGCCCACACGAACGAGTACACCCCACCAAGGCGCGTGGCGGCCAGGCGGCGGGCGCGAGAGATCGCGCCGAAGCCCTCCGTCTCGCACATCACCACCGGCGTGATGAACACGGTCCAGGCCACGAACAGCACCAGCAGCGGCGAGAACAGCACGGTCAGCGCCGTCATCGCGCCGCCAGTGGTGTTGAGGTAGATCAACCCCACCAGCGCCAGCGGCACGCCGCGCACCACCAGCCAGGTGGCGATCAGCGTGGGCAGCCGCTGGCCCACCGTCTTCATCGTGGGCCACATTCGAGGGTCGCCGCCCAACTGGTAGCGCACCAGGTAGAGCGCGGCGAACGCCCCCACCACGTGCGCCGTCAGCGACTGCACCACGATCGCCAGCAGGCCGAGACCTCGTTCCACACCGAGATAGCCGCGATCACCCACCAGGCTCTCGAACCGATCGAACTGGCCGTAGGCCACGACCGCGAGCAGCACGTAGAGGCCCACCATCGGCAGCATCAGCAGCGACGAACCGAACAGCAGGTCGCGGCCGCGCCGCTGCAGCACATGGGCCCCACCGTCCACCGAGCCGACTGCGAGGTGCTCGGTGCGCCGCACCCGCGGCACCGGACGGGTGCGGACGGCGGGCACGCCCTGGCGCGGCGCAGCGGGGGTCTCGTGCCCCTCCTCGATACCCGCCCATCGGCTCACCGGCACATTCTGACTCATCGCCGAGGCCGGCGGACGTTGGTGCAGCACGTCTGTCTCGTCATGATGGTGCGATGCGCGGCTACCACGATGCCAGTTACGGCGACGGGTTCGCCGACGTGTACGACGAGTGGTACCACGACATCAGCGACGTGGAGGCCACGACGGCCACGCTGGCGGCAATCGTCGGCACCGGGCCGGTGCTCGAGTTGGGGGTCGGCACGGGGCGGCTGGCGATCCCGTTGGCCGCCACCGGCCTCGCGGTGCACGGCCTCGACACCAGCGCACGCATGCTGGAACAACTCGCCGCCAAGCCAGGCGGTGCCCAGGTGCACGCGCACCTGGGCGACATGGTGAACGACATGCCGGCCGGCCCGTTCGGGCTGGTGTTCGTGGCCTACAACACGTTCTTCAGCCTGCTGACGCCCGAGCGCCAGGCGGCCTGCTTCGCCGCAACTGCGCAGCGACTGGTAGCCGACGGCGCGTTCGTGATCGAGGCGTTCGTGCCCGATCCGCACCACGACCCCGGCAGCGGTGTCTCGGTTCGTTCGGTCACCGCCGATCGCGTGGTGCTCAGCGTCAGCACGTTCGACGCCGACGCCCAACGCGCCGAGGGTCAGTACGTCGACATCACCGAGGCCGGCGGGGTGCGACTGCGCCCCTGGGCCGTGCGCTGGGCGACGCCCGCCCAGCTCGACGCGATGGCCGGTGCGGCCGGGTTGACCCTGGCCGAGCGGTGGGAATCCTTCGATCGCACCATGTTCGGCCCCGACAGCCCACGCCATGTGAGCGTGTATCGCTTCGCGAACGGCGTGTGAATTCGGACGCCCTCCGCCCTCCGCGTGGCCGGAGGTCGTAGGCTGATTTCACTGTGAGTCACCTGCGTTTGAACCCCTTGACGGGTCGCTGGGTCACGATCGTTGCCGATCGGGCCGAACGGCCCACAGATTTCGCCCCCCGCATGGCCCAAGTCGAGGCCGATCCCGGTCGCCCCTGCCCGTTCTGCCCGGGCCACGAGGAAGCCACGCTGCCCGCACTGGAAACCGTCGATGCCGGCGGCCACTGGCGCATGCGCGTGATCCCCAACCTGTACCCCGCGTTCGACGGCGACGAGCCGTTCGCGGTACATCACCTCGGCCCGGTGCACGTGCAGGCCGAGGCCAGCGGCATCCACGAAGTGTTCGTGTTCACCCCGCACCACGAAGGTGGCATCCATCTCGCCACCGACGAGGAAGTCGGCGAAGTGATGCTGATGCTGAAGCGCCGCCTGCAAGAGCACGCCGCGCAGCACCACGTGCGCTACACCCAGGTGATCATCAACCACGGCCGCGAGGCCGGCGCATCGCTGGCCCACCCGCACGGCCAGCTGCTCGGCCTGCCGTTCGTGCCGGGCGAGATGATCGAGGAAGAGCGGGCGTTCACCCGCTTCGAGGGCGGCTGCATTCTCTGCGCCACCGTCGAGGCCGAGCTGGTGGAAGCCAAGCGGATCGTGTTCGCCACCGATGAAGCCGTGTGCATCAGTCCGTTCTGGGCGGGCACTCCGTACGAGCTGCTGATCATGCCCCGCAGCCACGACCTGCACCTCACCGACAGCAGCGACGACACGCTGCAGGCGATGGGCATCGCCATCCGCGACTCGCTCGTCGGGCTGCGCGAGATCCACGGCGACATCGCCTACAACCTCGTGTTCCACACGGCACCGCACCACTACAACGGCGCGTACCACTGGCACGTGCACCTGTTCCCGAAACTGGTCACCACCGCCGGTTTCGAGCGCGGCACCGGCGTGATGATCAACATCGTGCCGCCCGAGTACGCAGCCGATCAGCTGCGGCGCATGTCGGTCGAGGCGTAATCGCCATGGCCCGCATCAACGTGGGCATCGAGATCGACGCCACACCCGAACGCGTCTGGCAGGTGGTCGAACCCGTCGAACGGCACATCGACTGGATGCACGACGCCGTCGCCATCCGCTTCACCGGCGAGCAGACCCGCGGCGTGGGCACCGAGTTCTTGTGCGACACCAAGGTGGGCCCGTTCAAGCTGGTCGACCGGATGGAACTCACCGAGTGGGTGCCCAACGAGGCCATGGGTGTGCGCCACACAGGCATGGTGAAGGGCGAGGGCCGCTTCACGCTCACCCCCATCGATCTGGCCCGCCGCACTCGGTTCACGTGGGAGGAAACCCTCGTGTTCCCGTGGTGGATGGGCGGGCCCGTGGGCGCGTTCATCGGCGGCAAGGTGGTGCTCGCCGCGATCTGGCGGCGCAACCTCAAAGGCCTGCGCCGCCTCGTCGAAGCCGCCTGACCCCCGCCCCTCGCCCCCGGTTGGGCGCGATGTGGCCCGCTGCTGACCACCCCAGCGCCCACGGGCGAGAAAACCACCCACCACGCGTACGAACCGCGCCCGTGGGCGCGATTCGTACCGCAGGGGCAAGGTTGGCGGCACGGAGCGTGCCCGATCCGCGGGCACGCGCGGCCCAGATCAGCCGACGGTGGTGGTCGTGGTGCCCTCGACGACAACCGTCACGCCGGTCACCACGCTGGTGGTCGACGGTTGGGAGGACGGGCCCAGCGCCGACACCCAAGTGGGCTGCACGGCCGGAACCGTGTCGTCGCCGTTGTCGGGCGCATGCACGAGGAAGGTCATGAACGGTCGCAAGGTCATGCCGGTGATCGTCAACGTGGCCGGGCGGCTGCCATCGGTCAGTTGCAGTGTCAGGTCGCCGCGATGCTCGGTGTCCATCGGGGCGCTCAGTGTGAACGTGCCGGGCGTGCTGGTGACCCAGTCGGCGGCCTCCGCTGGGAAACCATCGCGCACGCGGATCTCGGTGACATTCCAGGTCTCGGTGGCGACATCCCGCTCGAAGTAGAGGTTGATCCGCATCTCCACCCCGTGTTCGAGCCATACCAACTCCAGCGTCGTGTACGTCGGGCTGCCAGCGTCGGAGTTGATCTCCAGAGCCGCTCCCGCCGGGGTGTAGTGCTGCCCGCCCACGTCGACCACCAGTGCGTCAGCCGTGAGGCGCACCCAATCCGACGACACGTCGATCGCCGGGAGCTCGCCACCGCCGTCGCCCGCCAGATCATCGCCCGTGCCCGACCGGGTGACCACCCAGCCGACCGCGACCAACAGCACCAGCGACGCAGCCGCCGCGAGCAGCATTCCCGTCGGACGGCGGCGAGCCAATGAAGCGGACGACACCACCTGGATGTCGGCCCACTCGGCCTCACCTGGTCGCACGCCTGCGGCCTGACGGGTGAACAACTCGCGCATTTGAGCTTCGACGTTCGTCGACTTCATCGCTCCACTTCCTCTCCGAGGCGCTCGAGGGCGCGGGATGACAATGACTTCACGGTTCCCGGGCGGCAGCCCAGGGCTTCGGCGATCTCGTCCTCCGACAGATCGAGCCAGTAGCGCAGCACCAACACCGCTCGCTGCCGGTACGGCAGTGCGGCGACGGCGTCGGCCATCGCCGGGAGTTCGGGATCGAACACGCCTGGCGTCGTCAGCCGAGGTAGCCGGTCGAGTTCCACCGCTCGCCTGCGGTGCATCTGGCGGCAGCCGTTGAGAATCGCCACCCGGAGGTACGCGGCGGGATTGTCAAGGTCGGCGAATCGCGGGTACAAGCCGGCGAACGCCTCCTGCACCACGTCCTCCGCCGCCACCCGCTGGGTCAGCAATGCCGCCAGCCGCACCGCCGCCGGGCGCTCGGCCCGGTAGAACGTGGCGAACCGCGCATGGGCGTCTCCAGTCGGCACCCGCAGCGTGCGAACGTTCGTGTGAATCATCACCCACAACGATGCACGACGCCCGGTGCGGGTTCCATCCGACTCCTCAATTGAGCGGTTGTGGCTATGGCATGATTGTGGCATAGTCATGCCATGGCTCGTACCCGCATCAGCACGACGGTGGACCATGAACTGCTGACGAGGGTCCGCGCCCTGCACCCAGGCGCCACCGATGCGCTGATCATCGACGATGCGCTCACTGCACTGTTGGCCCGCGAGCGCGCCACTGCGATCGATGCCGCCTATCGCGCGGCGTACGACGCCCACCCGATCGACGAACCCGACGCGTGGGGCGACCTGGCCTCGTTCCACGACGCGGTAGCGGCCCACCGATGAGCAGCCTGCCCCAGCGCGGCGACGTCTGGTGGTGCGAACTGCCCGACATCGGCCGCCGACCTGTCGTCGTGTTGTCGCGCGACACGGCGATCCCGCGCCTGCGCCGCACCCTGATCGCGCCGTGCACCACCACGATTCGCGGGCTGCCCAGCGAAGTAGTGCTCGACCCATCGACCGACCCGGTGCCGCGGGCATGTGCGGCCAACCTCGACTCGGTGGAGAACGTGTCGGTCGCCGTGCTCACCGACCGCATCGGGTCGCTCAGTGGTCAGCGCATGGCCGACCTCTGCGCGGCCCTGCAAGTAGCCGTCGACTGTCGCTGATCAGGAGAGCCGGCGCACCAGCGCGGTGACCGCCGCGCCGATCACGATCACCACGATCAGCGGGGCCTTGCGCCACGCGGCCACCACGGCGGCGCCCACACCGGCGGCGCGGGCATCGATCTGCAGGTGCTGGCCGTGGGCGAACGTGTTCAACATCACGATCGCGGCGATCAGCGCCGCGGGGATCAGCGCCAGGCAGCGTTCGAACACGGGCGGCAGCGTGCGGTCGCCCACCAGCACCAGGCCCAACACCTTGAACGCGTAGGCCGTGGCCGACAACAGCAACACGAAACTCCAGCTCATCGCGCCACCTGCACCGTCTGCAGGGGCGGCGCCGGCACACCCACCAGGATCGCCAGCGCGGCACACAGGATCGGCACGCCCACCGGGGTGAACGGGATCAGCACGAGGCAGATCGCGCCGCCGAGCAGCGCGGCCAGCGCCGGACGCCGCTCGCGCAACAGGGGAAACAGGATCGCCACGAACGCCGCGGGAAACGCAGCGTCGAGGCCGTACGTGGAAGGGTC
Source organism: Actinomycetota bacterium (assembly GCA_030645495.1). Classification (GTDB taxonomy): domain Bacteria; phylum Actinomycetota; class Acidimicrobiia; order Acidimicrobiales; family Ilumatobacteraceae; genus UBA668. The sequence continues at coordinate 62,069 of JAUSLV010000005.1, read as the reverse complement.
GATGGCGGTGCCCAGCAGTGCACCGATCAGCGTGCCCACGTTCCAGAACAGGTACACGCTCAGCCCGGTGATCCAGAAGGCGGCACTCTTGTGTGCGTCGTCGTCCTGTGCAGCCGCCATCGCCGTCGACTCGTCGATGGTGAGCTGGGCGGCGATCAGGCGGGTGGGCAGGCGGCCCTTCAGGTGCGGCGCCATCGCCAGGCCGTACACGCCGTTGCGGGCGGCCAACAGCGCGGCCCCGCCGAACGCCGACGCGGCCGAACCGCCCGAGCCGATCACGCTGACAGCCGACACCTGCGACGCCCCGGTGAACACCAGCAGCGACAGCGCACACGTCTGACCGACGGTGGCACCCGCGGCCACCGAGCTGACGCCGAACGAGATGGCGAACACCCCCACGGCGAAGCCGAGGGTGACGCACGCGGCGAAGACGGGCCGCAGGCGCGGATCGCGCCACAACGCCATCACGGCCGTGACGACCCCAACCAGATCACCGAGAGCGGCGGCACGTCGAGCACGATCGAGTCGCGCTGGCCTTGCCACGGCACATCCGGAGTTGCCTCATAGCGGCGGGGTTCGAGCTGGAATCCGAAGCCGCTGCCTCCGTAGGCCGGCGAATCGGTGTCGAGCAGCACATCCCACGTTCCCGGCCAGGGCAGGCCAAGCCGGTAGCCGGTGCGCGGCACCGGGGTGAAGTTGGCGATGCAGGCGACGGCCTTGCCGCCGGCGTAGCCCCAGCGCAACAGGGCGTACATGGAGTGCTCGGCGTCGTCGGCATCGAGCCATTGGAACCCCATCGGCTCGTGGTCGCGTTCGTAGAGCGCCGGCCATTCGCGGCTGAGCCGGTTGAGCTCGATGATCAACTCGAGCACACCCTTGTGCGGCGCATGCTCCAGCAGGTGCCACGGCAGGCCCTGGCTCTCGTTCCATTCGGTGAACGGCGCGATCTCGGCGCCCATGAACAACAACGGCGCGCCGGGCTGCGCCCACATCCAGGCGTACAGCGCACGCAGGTTGGCGAAGCGCTGCCAATCGTCGCCGGGCATCTTCGACAACAGGCTGCCCTTGCCGTGCACCACTTCGTCGTGGCTGAACGGCAGCACGAACCGCTCGCTGAACGCGTACAGCAGCCCGAACGACAGCTCGCGGTGGTGCCACCGCTTGTGCACCGCGTCGTGCTCCATGTAGCCGAGCGTGTCGTTCATCCAGCCCATGTTCCACTTGTGGGTGAACCCCAGGCCGCCGTGCTCGACCGGTTGCGTCACCTTCGGCCAGGCGGTGCTCTCCTCGGCGATCATCATCGCTGTGGGCGCTTCCACCTGCACCACCGAGTTCAGCTCGCGAAGGAAGTCGATCGCGTCGAGGTTCTCGCGGCCGCCCTCGCGGTTCGGTACCCAGCCACCCACCGGGCGCGAGTAGTCGAGGTACAACATGCTGGCCACGGCATCGACGCGCAGGCCATCGACGTGGAACTCGTGCAGCCAGTACAGCGCGTTGGCCACCAGGAAGTTGCGCACCTCGGTGCGGCCGTAGTTGAACACCAGCGTGCCCCAGTCGGGGTGCTCGCCCTGGCGCGGATCGGAGTGTTCGTAGAGCGCCGTACCGTCGAAGTGGGCGAGGCTCCAGTCGTCCTTGGGGAAGTGGGCCGGCACCCAATCGACGATCACGCCGATGCCACGGCGATGCAGCGTGTCGATCATGTGCTTCAGGTCGTGCGGTGTGCCGAAGCGGGCGGTGGCCGCGTAGTAGCCGGTGACCTGGTAACCCCACGAGCCACCGAAGGGGTGCTCGGCGACCGGCATCAGCTCGACGTGGGTGAAGCCCATCGCGCACACGTGGTCGGCGAGCGCCTCACCCATCTCGCGGTAGCCGTTGACACCCCAGCGCCACGAGCCGAGGTGCACCTCGTAGATGCGCAGTGGCGTGCCCGGAGCATGCGACCGGCCGCTCATCCAGCTGCCGTCGCCCCACTCGTAGGGCACCGGCCACGGCACCACGCTGGCCGTGGACGGTGGGCACTCGGTCTGCTGGGCCATCGGGTCGGCCTTCATCGTGTGTTGCCCGGCCGCGTCGGCGACGGAGTATTTGTAGCGATGCCCCGGCTGGGCGGTGGGGCACACCACGGCCCAGATGCCCGACGAGGCCTGCGGTTCGAGCCGCAACCCCTCGCCCCACTCGTTCCAGTCGCCCAGCACATACACCGCGGAGGCGTTGGGTGCCCACACTGCGAACCGGACGCCACCCTCGGCGAGCGGTTGCGCGCCGAGGCACTCCCACAGCCGCCGGTGCGTGCCCTCGTTGAACAGGTGCAGGTCGAGATCGGAAAGGATCACGTCTCCGATGGTACGGCACCGGCCTACGGTTGACGCGACCCGCTGCGCTTCGGCCAGAACGGTCGCGCTGCTACGTTCGCTGCGTGCGCGTGTTGATGCTGTCGTGGGAGTACCCGCCGCTCGTGGTGGGCGGAATCGCGGCCCATGTCGATGGGCTGGCGCGGGCGATGCAACGAGCCGGCCACGAGGTGGTGGTGTGCAGCCTGCACCACCCCGACGTACCGCCCGACGCGATGGTGGATGGCGTGCGCGTGCTGCGCGCCGACACTGCGCTGCCCTGGCTGCCCGACGACGACCTAGTGGCACGGATGGCCTCGGCGAACCACCAGCTGGTGCAGCTGTCGGCGCAGCTGAGCGACTGGCACCCCGACGTGGTGCACGCACACGACTGGCTGACGGCGTGGGCCGGCGACACGCTCAAGACGCTGCTGGGCGTGCCGCTGGTGGCCACCATCCACGCCACCGAACGCGGCCGCCACGGCGGCCACCTGCCCCCCGGTGTGCCGGGCACGATCAATGCCATCGAGTGGTGGCTCACGTACCAGGCCCGCGAGGTGATCGCCTGCTCGCGCTTCATGGTTCGCGAGGTGGTGTCCAGCTTCGAGCTGCCCGCCGAGAAGGTGCACCTGGTTCCCAACGGCGTCGACACCGCTCGCTGGAACGTTGCCGGCGCAGCACCTGCGGAACACGAACCACTGGTGGTGGCGTGGGGGCGCATCCAGTACGAGAAGGGCTTCCACGTGCTCGCCCGTGCGATCGGCGAGCTGCGTCATCGCCTGCCGGGTGTTCGGTGCGTGATCGCCGGGCGCGGCAGCTACCTGCCCGAACTGCAGACGCACATCGACATGGAGGGTGTCAGCGACATCGTTCAGCTCGCCGGATTCGTGTCCGACGACGAACTGCACGCGCTGCTGCAACGCGCTGCGTGCGTGGTGATCCCGTCGCTGTACGAACCATTCGGCATCGTCGCACTGGAGGGCATGGCCGCCGGCGCGCCCACCATCGTCGCCCGCACCGGCGGCCTGGCCGAGATCGTGGACGGCACCGACGCCGGCCTGCTGTTCGAACCTGGCAACCACCACGAACTGGCCGACCGCATCGCCCAGGTGATCGCCGAACCGGCCACCGCCCAGCGCCTGCGTGCCAACGCCGCCGACCTACTGCGCCGCTCGTACACCTGGGACGCGATCGCCGACGCGACAGTGCAGGTGTACGACGTGGCACTCGCCGATCGCTAGCCGTCGAGCAACCGTCGAGCGTGTGAAATCCTTGCGCGGAGGCCCTGGTCAGGGCATTGGGCACCGACCCCCAGGGTTGTGAGGCCGTGCTCGCGAGTATCCTCGCGAGAGTGCGTGCCGTTCGTGAGTTCAATGTCATCCCTGCGATTCCCCAGCCTCTGCAAGCGCTTTCAGAGCTGGCCTCCAACCTGCATTGGACGTGGGACCGCGAGACCCAGCGCCTGTTCGAGCGCCTCGACGCCGAGTTGTGGGAATCCACCGGCCGCGATCCGCTGCGCCTGCTGGCGGCCATCACTGCCAGTCAATGGGCCCGCCTCGCCGCCGACCCCGAGGTCGTCGCTGCCGTCGGCGCGGCCACCGCTCGCCTCACCGATGCGATCGAGACCACCCGTTGGTTCCAGGGCCGCTCCGACACGCCGCTGCGTGGCGTGGCCTACTTCTCGCCCGAGTTCGGCCTGTCCGAGACGCTGCCGCAGTACTCCGGCGGCCTCGGCGTGCTCGCCGGCGACCACCTGAAGGCGGCCAGCGACCTCGGACTGCCGCTCACCGCCGTCGGCCTGCTGTACGCCGAGGGCTATTTCCGCCAGCGGCTGAACGCCGACGGCGTGCAGGAAGAGCGCTACCCACCGCTCGACCCGCACGGGTTGGCGTTGCACCCCACCGAGGTGCAGGTCACCGTCGACATCGGCGGCGAGACGGTGAAGATCAACGTGTGGCGAGTTCAGGTGGGCCGCGTGCCGCTGTACCTGCTCGACACGAACGTGGAGGGCAACAGCCCCGAGGCGCAGGAGATCACCGATCGCCTATACGGAGGCGACACCGAGCACCGCCTGCGCCAAGAGATGGTGTTGGGCATCGGTGGCGTGCGCGCCCTGCGCGCGCTGCACCTCGAGCCGCAGGTGTTCCACACGAACGAGGGCCACGCCGGCTTCCTGTCACTCGAGCGCATCCGCGAGCTCGTCGGCAAGGGCTTCACGTTCGCCGAAGCGGTCGAGGCGGTGCGCGCCGGCGGTGTGTTCACCACCCACACGCCCGTTCCGGCCGGCATCGACCGCTTCAGTCGCGAACTGATGCACAAGTACTTCACCGACTTCGCCGCGGCGTGCGGCATCACGCTCGACCAGCTGATGGAGATCGGGCACCGCACCGACGAGCCCGACGACAAGTTCAACATGGCGGTCATGGGCTTGCGCCTGGCAGGCCGCAGCAACGGCGTCGCCCAGCTGCACGGTGAGGTCAGTCGCGAGATGTTCGCCGGCATGTGGCCCGATGTGCCCGTGGAGGAAGTGCCCATCGGCGCCATCACCAATGGCGTGCACGCGCACACCTGGGTGGGCAACCACATGGCCGCCCTCCTCGCGCAGGGTGTCGGCTCGGTGTGGGACGGGGCCGACCACTTGTCGTGGACCGGCGTCAACAACATCGACCACGCCGACATCTGGGGGGCTCGCGCCACCGGCCGCGCCGAGCTGGTGTCGTTCGTGCGCGAACGCTTGGGCGACGCACTGCTCGACCCGAAGGCGCTCACCATCGGCTTCGCCCGCCGCTTCGCCACCTACAAGCGAGCCACGCTGCTGTTGTCGCAACCCGACCGTCTGCGCAAGCTGCTGCTCAGCGCCGATCGGCCCGTGCAGTTCGTGTTCGCCGGCAAGGCCCACCCGGCCGATCAGCCGGGCAAGGACATGATCCGCGACATCGAGCTGTTCGCCCGCCAACTGGATGTCGGCCACCGCTTCGTGTTCGTGCCCGACTACGACATGGCCGTCGCCCGCGTGATGTACCACGGTTGCGACGTGTGGCTGAACAACCCGCGCCGTCCGCTCGAGGCCTGCGGCACCAGCGGCATGAAGGCCGCGCTCAACGGCGCGCTGAACTGCAGCATCCTCGACGGCTGGTGGGACGAGTGCTACGACGGCGAGAACGGCTGGGCGATCAACTCGGCCGACGACGACCCGGATCTCGGCCGCCGCGACCAGCGCGAGGCCACCAGCCTGTTCGGCCTGCTCGAGCGCGAGATCGTGCCGCTGTTCTACGACCGCGGTTGGGACGGCCTGCCCCATGGCTGGATCGACAAGATGCAGCACAACTGGCGCACGCTCGGCCCGTTCGTCACCGCCGCCCGGATGGTGCGCGATTACACCACCCAGCTCTATGAGCCGGCTGCGGCCAGCAGCGATCTGGCGAACGCTGCCGACTGCGCTGCCGCTCGCGACCTGGCAGTGTGGAAGCAGCGCGTGATCGCGGCCTGGCCGATCGTGAAGGTCGTCGACGTGCAGTGCGACACCGAGCCCGCCCACGAGGGCGACCGCCGCACGGTGCGCGCCCACGTGGAGATCGATGGCCTCGACGTGCACGATGTCGCCGTGCAGGTGCTGCACGGCGCGGTCGACTCGGCCGGCGAGTTCATCGGCACGCCGGCGATCGTGCCCCTCACCTCCGTCGAGCCGGGCCTGTTCGAAGCCGAGTACGAGGTCGGCGACGCCGGCCCCTACGGCCTCACCGTGCGCGCGATGCCCAGCCACCCCCACCTGGTGAACCCGGTGGAGTTGGGCCTCATCGCCTGGGCCAACTGAGACTTCGGCGGGGTGAGTGGCGCCCGTCAGCTCGGTCACGGCCGCCGGGCCCCGAACCATCAGTCCGATTCCACCTCTTTCAGATCTCACCGATTGTTCCGCGCTGATTGGTGTTCACCTCAGCGCAGGGCGTACCGGCAACCCTCGGAGTCAGAGACGACGGTGTCGGCAGGTACTCCGAACGTCGCCCCTGTTCCGGGGAGGCCGTATGTGGGCCAGGTTTGGCGATTGCAGAGGCCATCGCGGGGCACCGAACCGCCGATCGTGTCGAACTCTCCCGGCCGCACGTCGGCAAGGGACTCAGCCCAAAACGACCCGGTCACCTCTGAGCCGTCGGCGAGCAAGAACCCAGTTGTCCGGCAGAGGTGGCCTGCCCCCCGGATCGCATGCGCCACACACGGCAGCCACCAGCGTGAATACGGCAAGCGGCCTCAGTCGAGTCGCGAACGAGGCCATGACTCGGAGCGTACTCATTGGTGGTCACGGCGTGTACGGACTCACCGTGCGCGCCGCTTTCAGGTTCCCTTTCGCCCAGCCGGAGTCACCTGCGGTCGCAGCCGACGTTCAGGTCATCGGAATCTGAATGACGCGGAATCGTGCAAAGGTGCGTGGCACAACGAGGGCCGCAGCGCCCTCGACGCACGACCTACTTGCCGGTGAACTCCGCCTTGCCGGGGCCGTTGGTGCGGAACGACTCGACGCCGATGGCGGCGTCGTCGGTGGCGAACGCGGCCTCGAAGACCTCCAGCTCGAGCGCCAGGCCGGACGCGAGGTCGCACTCCAGCCCGACATCCACCGCCCGCTTCATCAGCGCGTGCGCCTGCAGCGCGCCACGCGCCACCTCGGCGGCCAACGCCAGGGCTCGCTCGTGCAACTGCTCGTGGGGCACCACCTCGTCGCACAGGCCGATGGCCAGCGCTTCGGCGGCCTTCACCTGCCGGCCGGTGAGCAGCAGCTCCTTGGCCCGGCTGGGGCCCACCAGACGCGGCAGGCGTTGCGTGCCACCGCCACCGGGCACCACGCCCAGCAGCACCTCTGGCTGGCCGAACACGGCCTTCTCGCTGGCGATGCGGTAGTCGCAGGCCATGGTGAGCTCGCAGCCGCCGCCGAGCGCGTAGCCGCTGACGGCGGCGATCACGAACCGAGGGATCGCGGCGACCGCGTTCAGCGCACGGTGGAACCCCGCCCCGATGACCGCGCCCTGTGCTGCATCACCGAACTCGCTGATGTCGGCCCCGGCCGCGAACAGCCGCTCGCCACCGGTGAACACGACCGCGCCGGGAGGGTTCTCGGTGAGGCCGATCGCCACCTCGTACACCGCCGCCAGCACCGCCTGCGACAGCGCGTTCACCTTCGGGTTGTTCAGCGTCACCACGGCCACGCCGTCGGCGCGCCGCTCCAGCAGCACCAGTTCGCTCATGGGCCGAACCCTAGGCGAGCGTCTTACGCGCCGACCACCTTCAGCATCTCGTCGGCTGCAGTCCACGGGTCGGTGGTGCGCGCGATCACGCCCGACTGCAGCGCTTCCCACTTCTCGCCGGTGGTGATCTCGCGGGCACGCTGCTCGAGCCTGCGGGCGACGATCTCACGCAGTTCTTCGCGCAGGCGGAACGCCCGCCGGCGGGCAAGCTCGCCGTTGCCCTCGATGAACGCGCGGTGACGGTGGATCTCGGCCCAGAGCGTGTCGACGCCCTTCTTCTCGATCGCCACCACGGGGATGATCGGTGGGCGCCAGGCGTCGTGCGCCAGGTCGCTGAGCTCGAGCATGCCCTCCAGGTCGCGGCGGGTGTCTTGCATGCCTTTGCGATCGGCCTTGTTGATCACGAAGATGTCGGCGATCTCCATCAGGCCGGCCTTGTTGGCCTGCACCGAATCGCCCCAGCCGGGGTTGACCACCACGACCGTGGTGTCGGCTTTGCCGGCGATCTCGACCTCCACCTGGCCCACGCCCACCGTCTCCACCAGGATCCAGCCGCCACCCACCGCATCGAGCAGGCGCACTGCCTCGGGCGTGGCCAGCGACAGCCCGCCGAGGTGGCCGCGGGTGGCCATCGAGCGGATGAACACACCGGGGTCGGTGGCGTGATCCTGCATGCGCACGCGGTCGCCGAGGATCGCCCCGCCGGTGAACGGCGACGACGGGTCGATCGCCAGCACGGCCACCTTCTCGCCCTGTGCTCGCAGTTGGCCGATCATCGCCGACGTGAGCGTGCTCTTGCCGGCCCCGGGGGCACCGGTGAGACCCACGGTGTACCCGCTGCCCGACAGCGGGTAGGTGAGGCGCCCGATGGTGCGGGCCTCGTCGGTGCCGCGCTCGACCAGCGACAACAGACGTGCCAGCGCGCCACGATCACCACTGCGCGCGGCGTCGAGCATCTCGCCGACCGGCTGGTTGCGGCGGCTCATAGCTCGTCGGGCACGACGTTGATCACTTCCGTGACCCCGTCGATGCGGTCGCGCATGATCCGCTCGATGCCCGCCTTCAGGGTCTGCCCGCTGGCGGGGCAGGTGCCACAGGCCCCGATGAGGGTGACGGTGACGATGCCCGTGGCCTCATCCACATCGCGCAGGATGATGTCGCCGCCATCGGCCTGCAGCGCGGGCCGGATCACTTCGATCGTTTCTTCCACTTGGGTGCGCATGGGGAACTTTCGGACTGGGCCGAGCGACCATTGAATCAGCCCCGACCATAGGATTGCGACTCATGAGAACGTTTCGTGCCATCGCTGCCATTCCCGCAGCAGCACTCTTGCTCGTTGCCTGCGGCGACGAAGAGACGACCAAACCCACCACGCTGGCGATCGGCGGGGTCACCACGCTGGTCACCGACACCAGCTCCGGCACCGGCACCGGCACCGACACGGACGATGGGTCCACCGACACCGTCGCTGACGGCCCGCTGCAGATCGATGTGCTCGTGGGCACCAACAGCGGCGCCGACCGCATCGAGCGCGTGAAGGTGGGCAACCAGGTCACCCTCACGATCACCAACCCGAACTCGGCCGACTCGTACCACGTGCACGGCTACGACCTCGAGCAGGAGGTCGCCAAGGGCGTCGCGGCGATCATCAACTTCACCGCCGACGAGATCGGCAGGTTCGAGGTCGAGAGCCACATCACCGAAGACGTCCTGGTGGTCATCGAGGTTTCATGAGCCCGGCGACATGACAGCGCTGCTCGCTCATCAGGGCGGATGGGACGAGATCCTGCTCGTGCTCGCGCCGATCCTCGTGATCGCCGGCCTGCTGAAGCTGGCGAAGCTGCGCGTCGAACGCAGCCTGCACGATCGCGCCCCCGAGGCAGAGCACGCCGAACAGGCCCGGCAGCGCCCTAGCTGACCCGGCGGATGTTGGCACCGAGCGCGGCGAGGCGGCCCACCAGGTCGTCGTACCCACGATCGATGTGCTGGATTCCCGACACCGAGGTCTCGCCCTCGGCGGCGAGGCCGGCCACCACCAGCGCGGCGCCGGCGCGGATGTCGGGTGCCCGCACCGGGGCACCGCTGAGTTGCCGCACACCGCGCACCACCGCGTGGTGGCCGTCGGCGCGGATGTCGGCACCGAGGCGCTGCAGCTCCTCCACGTAGCGGAACCGACCGGGGTACAGGTTCTCGGTGACGATGCCCACGCCGTCGGCCACCGCCAGCATCGTGACGATCAGCGGCTTGTAGTCGGTGGCAATACCCGGGTATGGCAGCGTGGCGACGTCGATGCTCTGCAGACGGCCATTGCCGAACACCATCATCCCGTCTGTAGTGGGGTTGATCGACAACCCCATCTCGCGGAAGCGGCGCAGCACCATGTTCATGTGGTCGGCGCGGGCATGCAGCAGTTCCACCTCGCCGCCGCTGACCGCCACGGCCGCGATGTAGGTGGCAGCCTGGATACGGTCGGGTACCACCCGGTGGTTCGTGGCGTGCAGGCTGCCCTGCTCGACACCATGGATCACCAGGCGCGACGAGCCGATGCCCTCGATGTCGGCACCCATCCCGACGAGGAACTCGCACAGATCGGCGATCTCTGGTTCGCGAGCGGCGTTGTCGATGACCGTGGTGCCCTTGGCGTGCACCGACGCGGTGAGGATGTTCTCGGTGGCGCCGACGCTGGGGAACTCGAGCGTGATCTCCGCACCGTGCAGCCGATCGGCCCGCGCGTGCACCACGCCGTGACGCAGTTCGAACGTGGCGCCGAGGGCCTCGAGGCCCTTGACGTGCATGTCGATCGGGCGGCTGCCGAAATCGTCGCCTCCGGGCAACGACAGCGAGACCTCGCCGTACCTGCCGAGCAGCGGGCCGAGCACGTTGATGCTGGCGCGGATGCGTTCGACGTGCTCGTAGGGCGCGATCGGGGTGATCTCGCCGCTGTTGACCAGGCGCAGGTGGCCCTTGCCCAGCGCCTGCGACCGCACGCCGATGGCGGCGAGCAGGTCGGACATGATGCCCACATCGATGATGTCGGGCACGTTGTCGAGCTCGTACTCACCCTCGGCGAGCAAGGTGGCGGCCATCAGCTTCAGCACGGAATTCTTGGCACCCGGGATGACGACCTGCCCCACGAGCGGGCCCGCTCGGCGGATGAGGATGCGCTCGTCGTCCATGGCCCCCAAGTATGCCCGGGCTGCGGCCACCCCCATCACGTCGTCAGCGACGGACCCCGCAGCTAGCCTGCGTGCAGTGCCCCGGCGTGTCACCACCATCACCCAGGTGTGGCCTGCGGACTCGCCCCAGGCGCTGGCGGCGGCGACGCCACGCGACGATGTGCTCGACGAGGTGGCGGGCGCCGACGGCGCGTTCGAGCAGCTGCTGGGCCCGTTCCAGCACTACCGGCGAACTGTTCTCGCGCAGCCCGACGGCACCGTGCAGGAGACCATCCAGTACCACCTCCACCTGCCCTGGTTCGGGGTGCTGTTCCGCCGGCCGATGCGCCATGTGTTGCGCCACCGGCGCCCGAACGGCAGCTCCAGCCCGTGGTGGGCGCCACCCGACAAGCTGACCGAGCGGCAGGCGACATCCCTCGGCCTGCTGGCCGCGGCGGCAACGTTGGCCGCGTTCGCCAACACGTTGTTCACACAAACTGCGACGTTCGCCGCCGACGGGTTCGATGTCGGCGACCGCGCCCTGGGTGTGGCCGGCGCGGTCGTGCGGGTCGGGGTGGTGATCGCACTGCCGTTCGCGATGCTCGCCGACCGCATGGGGCGGCGGCGAACGATCGTGCTGCTCGCCTGGCTCACCCCGGTGTGCTGTTCGCTGGGCGCGCTGGCCCCCTCGTTCTGGGTGCTGGCCGGTTCGCAGACGTTGGCCCGCCCGCTGGGCATCGCGTTGTCGATGCTGGTCGGGGTGGCCGCGGCGGAAGACATGCCGCGCAACAGCCGCGCCTACGCGATCAGCGTGCTGGCGATGGCCTCCGGCTTCGGCGCCGGGGTCGCCGTGCTCGCGCTGAAGCTGGCCGACTTCGGCGACAACGGATGGCGGCTGGTGTACTTGATCGCGCTCGTCTGGCTGCCGATCGCGGTCAGCCTGTCGCGTTCGCTCGACGAGACCCGTCGCTTCGAGACCGTGCACCACATTTCCCCGCCGATGAACCGCAGCCGGTTGGGGCTGACCGCACTGGTGGCCTTGACGTCGAACCTGTTCATCGCGCCGGCCTCGTACTTCCAGAACAACTACCTCGACAAGGTTCGCGGCTATAGCGCCGGCGACATCGCGCTGTTCACGCTGTGCACGGCGACGCCGGCGTCCATCGGCCTCATCATCGGCGGCCGGCTGGCCGACGTGTTCGGCCGGCGCCGCCTGATCGCAGTCTGCACCCCACTGTCCACCACCTGCGTGGTCATGGCGTTCCTCAACGACGGCTCCGCGATGTGGTTCGCCGCGCTCGGCGGCGGCTTCACATCGGCGATGGCGTACCCGGCCTACGCGGTGTATCGCTCCGAGCTGTTCCCCACGGGTAACCGCGGTATGGCCAACGGCCTGATCACGATGACTGCCCTGCTGTCGGGCAGCGTCGGCATCCTGGTGGTGGGCTACCTGCGCGACCATGGCTCGAGCTACGGCACCGTGATCGCCTGCCTCGCGTTGGGGCAGCTGCTCGCCGCCTATGTGGCAGTGCGCCATTACCCCGAGACGGCGCACCTCGAACTCGAACAGCTGAACCCGGAAGACCCCACGATCCTGCCCGCGCGCTGACTCAGCCCACGATCAGCCCAGCGCCTGCACCCATGCGGCCACCAGGGTGGCGATCTGCTCGTCGCAGCCCTTCAGGTCGTGCCCCTTGCCCTCGAACCAGTGGTGCGTGACCTGCCCAGGGATCGTGGCGGTCCAGTGCTGCAGCTCGTCGCGTGTGCCGAAGGTGTCCTTCGTGCCCGACACGAACAGGCATGGGACGTGCAACCGCGGGAGGTGCTCGACGCGCAGCTTCTCCGGCTTGCCCGGCGGGTGCAGCGGATACGAGATCAGCACCAGCCCGGCGGCCGGCAGCGGATCGTCGGCGTCGGCCACCGCCAGCGAGCAGACCCGGCCGCCCATCGAACGGCCGCCGAGGATCAACCGCTCGCCGGCCAGCACGCTCGCCTCGGCGCGCACGGCTTCCAGCAGCACGGGTGCCCGATCCGGCGCCCTGCGGCCCGCCTTGCGGTACGCGAAGTCGGCGCGCACACAGCGTGTGGGCGAGACGGCCTGCTCGATCGCGACGAGGCTGGCGTGGGTGCTCGACGAGCCGGCCCCGGGGAACAAGAGCAACGCGGTCATGGGTGCAACAGGATCCTTCGTGCTTCGCCGAGGCGTTCGATGATCACACCAGCCGCTTCGTCGTCGCCGCCGTGGTCGGGGTGAGCGTCGCGCAGTCGGCTGCGATAGCGCGCCATCACGTCCTTCTTCGTCACCTTGCGCGTGTCGTGCGCGAAGCCGAGCACGTCGAGCGCCCACACTCGCGGGTCGGTGATGCCCACCAGATCGCCGCGGCTGACGCCGGTGATGTCGGCCACGAACGACGGCCCGATCGGCCCGCGCCACTTCGTCGCCCGGTGCAACACCGGAGCGATGGCCGTGCGCGCGTCGGCGTTCAGTCGTTCGAGCGCGTACACGGCCCCCAGCACTTGGGTGATCGGCTTGCCCAGCGAGTGCAGGTCGAACTCCACGTGGTCGGCGTCGCCGCGCAATTGGTGCACGCTGGTGGCCAACCCATGGCGATCGACCTGGTAGCGGTGCTGCAACCGCGGTTGCAGCACCCGATCACCGGCGGCCACCTGGTCGATCAACCGCTCGACATCGGGCACCAACTCGGTGGGCACCCCCGGCAGGTAGGCCGCCACCACGGCAGCCAGCAGCACCCCGCCCAGGCCGGGCGCAGGGTCAGTGGGTAACACCAGGTGGCCGAGTGCCAGACGGCGCGTGGGTGTGGCCGGCCTGGTGTGCCAGATCTGCAACTCGGCAAGCAGCACGGTGCGAGGCACTGCGCCTAGATGAACGGGCGCAGCAGGTCGTGCAGGTCTTGCGCGATCACCATCGTCGCGTCGAGATCCGGGTCGGCCTCCTCGGCGAGCGCATCGGCCAACTCCTCGGCCAGCTCGCACGTGCGCGTCCAGAGGCGAATGTCGACGCCGTACGGCGGTTGCAGCGGATCGGCCACCTCCACGGCGCGCACCAGTTGCTCGAGACCATCGGCGTCGAGGGGGTTGCGTTGCAGCCGAGTGCCGGCGAGGAAGAACGTGGTGAGCGTCTCGAACGGCAGACGATCGTCGTCGCCGTCGTCGATCGGCAGCTCGTCGGCGGCGCGGAACTCGCCGTTCTCGATCATGTCGAGCAGCGAGTCGACCACGGCCTCGTGCTCGGTGGGCACGAGCAAGGCGTCGTCGTCCCAGCGGTAGGGAATCTCGCGACCGACCAGTGCCCTCGTGATCGACTGGCGATCACCCTCGGGCCATTCGTCGAGGTCGTACTCGGTGGTGGCCACGCCGTCGGCGATGTCGATCGGATCGGGCAGCCCGGCAGCGTCGGCAGCGGCGACGAGCACCGACTCGTCGGCGCCGTAGACGATGCCCAGACGGTCTTCCACGCGGGTGATGATGCCGTCGGCCACCACCTCGTGCGACTCGGGCACCACCAGCTCGGCGCCCTCCCACGTGTGCGGCACGGCCGCTTCCGCCAGGTCGGCGGCCAGCTCGGCCTGCTGGTCGAACGACCACTCGCTGAGGTCGTAGAGCACCCGCGTGGCGTCGGGGTCGTTCGGGTTCCATTCGTCGGTCACGACGCAGACGCTATCTGCACGTGGCGGGCGAGGAAGTCGCCGATCCGCCTGTATTCATCCAGTTGGTTCGCCGGCTGGCGGAAGCCGTGCCCCTCGCCCGCGTACACGTGCAGCTCCACCCGGCCACCCAGGGCATTCACCCGCTCGGCGAGCACGCGACTCTGCTCCACCGGCACCACCGCGTCGGCGTCGCCGTGCAGCAACAAGAGCGGCGTGCGAGTAAGGCGGTCGGTGTGCCACACGGGTGATCGCTCGCGATACACCGCCTCGGCCGCTGGCAGCGGGCCGACAAGGCTGTCGGTGTAGTGGCGCTCGAACCGGTAGCTGCGTTCGGCGAGGTCGAGCAGATCGGTCACCGGATACAGCAGCACCGCGGCCGCGAACAGCTCGGGTTCGAGCGCGACGGCGCCGAGTGCCGTGAACCCGCCGGCCGATCCGCCGATCACCACGGTTCGCCCGGCAGCGCCCCAGCCCTGGCGGTGGGCAGCGTGGGCGGCGGCGATGGCGTCGGCGACATCGAGTTCGCCCCAGCGGCCGCGCAATGCCTGCTGATACTCGCGTCCGTGCCCCGACGAGCCTCGATGGTCGGGGACCAGGATGCTCCAGCCCCGCGACCGCCAGTACGCCACCCGCGGCATGAACGTGACCTGCCACTGGTCGGTGGGGCCACCGTGCAGCCACACGATCAGCCGCCCGTCCGGTTCGTCGGCCGCGTACAGCCTGGCGTGCACCGGCCCCTCGGGGGTGGCCAGCTGCACTGCGGTGGGTTCGACGAGGTCGGTGGGCTGCCAGTCGGCAGATGGGCCGACGGCCACCACCGACCGCTCCCACGTGCGAGTGTCGTACACCACCACCTGTGTGGGCGTGCCCGCGCCGGTGCGCAGCGCGGCCAGTCGGTGCCCTTCCCACGACAGTTGGCCGTGCACGCCACGCGCCACCTCGCGCACCGCGCCGCCGGCAACATCGACCACGCACAACCGCCCGAAACCCTGCTCGTTGCGGGTGAACGCGATCTCAGCCGCGTCCGGCGACCACGCGTACGAACGCTGCCCGGCGCCCCAGGTGGGCCCGGCGTGCTCGACGGGTTCGGTGAGCAGCGGCGCGGCGCCCAGCCACACGTTGGCCCATCCGGTGTCGTCGCGCACGCACACCGGCGTGCCGTCGGGCAGCACCCGCGGTTGCTGCACACAGCCGACCGGCCGTTCTTCGCGCAGCTCGGCGCCCGATGTCGCGATCACGATCCGGCTGTGGTCCCACGGCATGTCGGGCACGTCCCAGGCCATCCAGCGCACGCTGCCATCGGGTGCCACCCACGGGTCGAGCACGAAGTCGGCGTCGCCGCGATCGAGGCGCACCGCCCCGCCGCCACCCTCACCGCCAACGAGGGGCACGCTGCACACCTCGGCCTGGTCGATGACGTAGGCGACGGTTGCGCCGTCATGGCCCACGTACACGCCCGTTGCACTGCGTTCAGGCCCATGCGTGGTGAGCTGCTCGGCCCCGCCGCCCTCGGTCGACTGCCGCCACAGGTTGCCATCGGCCGCCACGTACACCACGGCACGGCCGTCTGGTGTGGCACACCAGGCGCCCCCACCCAACCCCCGCCCGGGACGGATCGGCGGGTTGTCGGCCAGCTGGGCTGTTGCGCCGCACGCGCCGTCGTCGAGGAGGTGCTGCACCACGACGTGCGCCGCGCCGCCCGCAGCATTCACGTACGCGATCGCGCGCCCGCCGGGCAGCAACCTCGGTTCGCTGAGGTCGCGGCCGGCGATGCACCGGTCCGCCGGGATCAGGGCTGGCATGGGCCGCACGCTAATTCACTGGACGGGTGACATCGATTGCCGCGATGCTGCGTGCACTCGTCGACCAACCGTGAAAGGAGGTGCCCATGTTGCAGCAGATCACCCTCGCCGGCCGTGGCGCGCGCCTCCTCGGTGGCGTCGCCCGTTGCGGCCGCTGACGCACCACTGCGTCATCCCGCCACTCACCAGCGCCTTCGCGCGCTCTTCCTCATACCCCACCAACACTCAGGAGCACTCTCATGTGGAACCACGATTACCCCGCGATGCACCAGCTCGTGCAAGCCCGCCACCGCGAACTGATGGCGATCGGCGAGCGCAGTCGGCTGCGGCGTGCCGTACGCCGGCAGCGCGAGCACACGGTGCATCGACCACCGACGGCCCGGTAACGGGTCGCTCGGCACTATCGGTCGTCGTCCCTCACCAACTACGGTGAGGGGCGATGATCGCCAACTCGCAGAAGCCCGACCGTAACCTCGCCATGGAATTGGTTCGGGTCACCGAATCCGCTGCTCTTGCCGCCTCCCGCTGGGTGGGTCGCGGCGACAAGATGGGTGCCGATGGCGCCGCTGTCGACGCGATGCGCACCGTACTCAGCACCGTGCCGATGGACGGCATCGTCGTCATCGGCGAGGGCGAGAAGGACGAAGCGCCGATGCTGTTCAACGGCGAGCGCGTGGGCGATGGCACTGCGCCGCTCACCGATGTGGCGGTCGACCCCATCGATGGCACCACGCTCACGGCGCTCGGCCGGGCCAATGCCATCGCGGTGATCGCCGTCAGCGAGCGGGGCACGATGTTCAACCCCGGCCCCTGCGTGTACATGCACAAGATCGCAGTCGGCCCCGAGGCCGCCGGCTCGATCGACATCACCGCCACCCCCACGCAGAACCTGCGCTGGATCGCGAAGGCCAAGGGCGAGTCGGTGCGCGACCTCACGGTCGTCATCCTCGATCGCGACCGTCACGCCGAGTTGATCGCCGAAGTGCGCAGCACCGGTGCGCGCGTCAAGCTGATCACCGACGGCGACATCTTCGGCGCGATCGCCACCTCGTGGCCCGAGGCCGGCGTCGACGTGCTGCTCGGCGTGGGCGGCACGCCCGAGGGTGTCACGGCCGCAGCAGCGTTGAAATGCATGGGCGGCGAGATCCAGGGCCTGCTCGCCCCGCGCAACGACGAGGAACGCGACGCGGCGCTCGCGCTCGGCTACGACCTCTCGCAGGTGCTCACCACCGACATCCTGGTGAAGGGCGACAACTGCTTCTTCGCCGCCACTGGCGTCACCGACGGCGAGCTGCTGCGTGGGGTGCGCTACGTACACGGCCGGGCGAACACCCAGAGCCTGGTGATGCGCTCGCGCAGCGGCACCGTCCGCATGATCGACGCGCACCACCGCATCGACAAGCTTGCCGCCTTCGCCAGCGTCGAGTACTGACCCCAGCGATCAGCCGCGCTGCACCAGGCCGGCCAGGCGCCGAGCCACGCCCCGTGGGGTGACGCCCACCGCGCCCACCATGCCCTTGTAGAGCGCGCCGGGCACCGAGAGCGCCTTGCCCTTGGCCACGTCGCGCAGGCCGCCGACGGCCACCTCTTGCGAGGTGAGCCAGGCGAACCCGGGGTATTGCGTGCTGTAGCCCTCGGTGTTGCTGACGCTCTGGAATTCTGTGCGGGTGAGGCCCGGGCACAGCGCGGTCACGTGCACCCCGGTGCCGCGCGCCTCTTCGTGCAGGCTCTCGGTGAGGCTGGTGACGTACGCCTTGGTGGCCGCGTACACGGCCAGCTTCGGGGCCGGCTGGAAGCTGGCGACGCTGCTGACGTTCAGCAGGTAACCCCGCCCACGCGGCACCATCGCCGCCAGCGCAGCATGGCTGAGGCGGGTGAGCGCGGCGATGTTGAGGTCGATCTCGCCCTGCAGCCGGTCGGCGTCGAGCTCGTGGAACACGCCCGACGTGCCGAACCCAGCGTTGTTCACCACCAGGTCGATCGGCCGATCGGGGTCGGCCACCCGGGCCACCACCTTGGCCAAGCCCTTGGAGGTGGTGAGGTCGGCCACCAGCACCTCCACATCCGCGGCGAAGCGAGCCGCCAGCTCGTCGAGCCGGTCGCTGCGGCGGGCCACCACCACGGTGTGGATCCCCGTGCCGGCCAGTAGCTCGACCATCGCCTCCCCGATACCGCTGGACGCGCCGGTGACGAGTGCTGAGGAAAACGGGAACGTGGCCATGCCCTCAGGCTATGGCCACGTTCGAGGTTGGTTCGTCGCGCCGAGGCGCGGAAGGTCAGTGGGCGCCCTGGGAGGTGCCGACGATGCCACCGGAGGCGGACAAGCGGGCGTGGGCCCGGCTGAGCGCCGACACGGCTTCGGCATCGTGCTCCTTGCGCAGCAGTTCCTCGGCGGCATCCTTGGCCTTCAGCGCACGGTTGCGGTCGATGTCGTCGCCCAGCTCGGCGATGTCGCTGAGGATGCTGACCGTGTTACCGGCCACCTGTACGAAACCACCGTGCACCGCCACGTCGAGCACGCCACCCTCCACGAGGGTGATGCGCGTGTGGCACTCGGTGAGCGCGCCCAGGAACGGAGCATGGCCGGGCAGGAACGCGATCTCGCCGCCACCCAAGGTGCGGGTGATGACCTGTGTGGCTTCGCCGGTGAAGAGCACCTTCTCCGGCGACACCAGCTCGACCTGCATCGTGGCCATGATCAGGCTGCGCCTTCCTGCAGGGCCTTCGCCTTGGCGAGCACCTGCTCGACACCACCGACGTTGAGGAACGCCTGCTCGGGCACCTCGTCGAGCTCACCGTTGACGATGGCCTCGAAGCTCTCCACGGTCTCGGCGACCGGCACGGTTTCGCCGGACACGCCGGTGAACACTTCGGCCACGTAGAACGGCTGGCTGAGGAAACGCTGCACCTTGCGGGCACGCGACACGGTGAGGCGATCCTCTTCCGACAGCTCGTCGAGACCGAGGATGGCGATGATGTCCTGCAGCTCCTTGTAGCGCTGCAGGATCTCCTGCACGCGGCGGGCGACGTCGTAGTGACGCTGCCCCACTACCTCGGGCTGGAGGATCGTGGAGGTGCTGGCCAACGGGTCGACGGCCGGGTAGATGCCCAACGAGGCGATCTGGCGGCTGAGCTCGGTGGTGGCATCGAGGAAGGTGAAGGTGGTGAACGGAGCCGGGTCGGTGTAGTCGTCGGCGGGCACGTACACGGCCTGCAGCGAGGTGATCGACCGGCCACGGGTGGAGGTGATGCGCTCCTGCAGCTGGCCCATCTCGTCGGCCAGGGTGGGCTGGTAGCCCACGGCCGAAGGCATACGGCCGAGGAGGGTGGACACCTCGGAACCGGCCTGCACGAAGCGGAAGATGTTGTCCACGAACAGCAGCACGTCTTGGTTCTGCACGTCGCGGAAGTACTCGGCCATGGTGAGGGCCGAGAGGGCGACGCGCAGGCGCACGCCCGGCGGCTCGTCCATCTGGCCGAAGACCAGGGCGGCCTTCTCGAACACGCCCGACTCTTCCATCTCGAGCATCAGGTCGGTGCCCTCACGGGTGCGCTCGCCCACACCGGCGAACACCGACACACCACCGTGGTTCTGCGCCACGCGGCGGATCATCTCGGTGATGAGCACGGTCTTGCCCACGCCGGCGCCACCGAACAGACCGATCTTGCCACCGGCCACGTACGGGGTGAGCAGGTCGATGACCTTGATGCCGGTCTCGAACAGACGCTTGCTCGGCTCGAGGGCGGCGAAGTCGGGGGCCGGACGGTGGATCTCCCACCGCTCGACATCGGCGAAGTCGGCGTTGTCGGCGTCGAGCACTTCGCCCCACACGTTCCACACATGGCCCAGCGTGCGGTCACCCACGGGCACGCTGATGCCACGACCCGTGTTGCGCACGGCAGTGCCACGGGTGAGACCGTCGGTGGGCTTCATGCAGACGGCGCGGACACGGCTGTGCCCCAACTGCTGCGCCACCTCGGCGAGCACCTTCACGTCCTTGCCCTCGACGCTGATGGTGAACTCGAGTGCCGTGTTCAGCTCGGGGAGTGAACCGGGCTGGAACTCGACGTCGATCACGGGGCCGGCGATACCGACCACTCGGCCGTCTTTACGATCAGTCTCTGTCATCGTCATTGCGGTGTTCTTTCTTGCTCTGCCGTGGGTGGGGCGTTCTAGTTACTGGAACCGAGGTCGGCGATGGGGCCGAGATCGATCGTCTTGACGTTCTTTCCGCCGGACAGCGCCTCGGCACCACTGACGATCTCCATGATCTCGGTGGTGATGCTGTCCTGACGGGCACGGTTCATGATGCGGCTGAGGTTCTTGATCAGTTCCTCGGCGTTGTCGGTGGCGCTCTTCATCGCTCGCTGGCGGAAGGCGTGTTCGCTGGCAGCTGCGTTGAGCAGTGCCGCGTAGATGCGGGCCTCGACGTAGCGGGGCAGGAGGGTGTCGAGGATCGTGCCCGGATCGGGCTCGAACTCGTAGTCGGACGGAGTGCCGGCGGCATCGGGAGCCTTCCCGTCGCCACCTTCCACCGTTGCCCGCTCGAGCGGCACCAGCGGACGCAGCACCACTTCCTGCGAGCCGGCGCTGATGAAACGGGTGTACACCAGCTCGACCCGGTCGAACTCGCCGGCGATGTAGCGAGCCACGA
Source organism: Actinomycetota bacterium (assembly GCA_030645495.1). GTDB lineage: Bacteria > Actinomycetota > Acidimicrobiia > Acidimicrobiales > Ilumatobacteraceae > UBA668. The sequence continues at coordinate 41,225 of JAUSLV010000005.1, read as the reverse complement.
CGTCCTGGCCGATCTCGCGGGCCTGGGCGTATGTGGGGCTGTCGCTGAACCCGCCGTAGGAGGCGGCGATGTTGTAGCCACGGAACTTGAAGTAGCCCTCGGCCTTGCGGCCGACGGTGACCAGCGCGTAACTCTTGCCGTCGAGCACGTCGGCCTTCACTTCGCCCTCGGCGGCGCGCTGCACACCCGAGTTGTAGCCACCGCACAGGCCACGATCGGCCGTGATCACCACGTACGCGGTGGTCGTCACCTCGGCGCGGCCGGCCAGCAACGGCGATTGCGACGACGAGCCACCGGCCGCGGCGAGATCCTTCACCACGTCGGTGATCGTCTCGCTGTAGGGCACTGCGGCAGCAACCCGCTGCTGCGCCTTCACGATTCGCGACGCCGCGATGAGTTCCATGGCGCGCGTGATCTTCTTCGTGGCCTGGACGCTTCGAATGCGTCCACGAAGAATGCGCTCCTGACCTCCGGCCATGACTACTCCGTTGCCAGGGTCTTGTTGCTGTGGGCGTCGCCGACCTCGTGGGCATCGGTGGCGGTGACGTCGGCGGCCTTCGCCGCGGCCGTGGCAGCCACGAACTGCTCCTTGAAGGCGGCGATGATGTCGCCGAGCTCGGAGGGCACGTCGGCCTTCGGGTTCGAGCGCATACCGGCCAGCAGGCCGCCCTGCGTGCTGCGCATGTGCGCCAGCAACTCGCCCTCGAAGCGGCGCACATCGTTGACCGGCAGGCTGTCGAGGTAGCCCTTCGTGCCGGCGAACACCACCACGACCTGCTCTTCCACGGCCATCGGGCTGTTCAGCGGCTGCTTCAGCAGCTCGACCAGACGGTAGCCACGCTCGAGCTGAGCCTTGGAGATCGCGTCGAGTTCCGAGCCGAACGTGGCGAACGCCTCGAGCTCGCGGAACTGGGCGAGATCGAGCTTCAGGGTGCCCGACACGCTCTTCATCGCCTTGATCTGCGCCGCACCACCCACGCGGGACACCGAGATGCCCACGTCGACGGCCGGGCGCACACCCGACTTGAACAGGTTGTCCTGCAGGTACACCTGGCCGTCGGTGATCGAGATCACGTTGGTGGGGATGTACGCCGACACGTCGCCGGCCTTGGTCTCGATGATCGGCAGGGCGGTGAGTGAACCGGCGCCCTTCTCGTCGCTGAGCTTGGCCGCACGCTCGAGCAGACGGCTGTGCAGGTAGAACACGTCGCCGGGGTAGGCCTCGCGGCCCGGCGGGCGGCGCAGCAACAGCGACACCTGGCGGTAGGCCTCGGCCTGCTTGGAGAGGTCGTCGTACACGATGAGGGCGTGCTCGCCGTTCTCCATCCAGTGCTGGCCGATGGCGCAGCCGGCGTACGGAGCGAGGTACTTGAACGGGGCCGGGTCGCTGGCCGGAGCCGCCACGACGACGGTGTACTCGAGCGCACCGAACTGGCGCAGGGTCTCCACGGTCTGAGCGACCGTGGAGCCCTTCTGGCCGATGGCGACGTAGATGCACTTCACGCCGAGGCCGCGCTGGTTGATGATCGCGTCGACGGCGACCGTGGTCTTGCCGGTCTTGCGGTCGCCGATGATCAGCTGACGCTGGCCACGGCCGATGGGGGTCATCGCGTCGATCGACTTGATGCCGGTCTGCAGCGGCTCGTGCACGGGCTTGCGGCCCATGATGCCGGGGGCCTGGATCTCGACTCGGCGGGGGATGCCGCCGACGATGTCGCCCTTGCCGTCGATGGGCTGGCCGAGCGCGTTGACCACGCGACCGAGCATCGCGTCGCCGACCGGCACCGAGAGGATGCGGCCGGTGGCCTTCACGGTCTGGCCCTCTTCGATCTCGAAGCCGTCACCGAGCACCACGGCGCCGATGGACTCTTCGTCGAGGTTCAGCGCCAGGCCGACGGTGCCGTCTTCGAACTCGAGGAGTTCGTTCACGGCGCAGTCGGGCAGGCCCGAGACGCGGGCGATACCGTCGCCCACCTGGGTGACGCGGCCCACGGTGCGGGCCTCCAGCGAGGGCGTGAAACCCTCCAGGTTCTTCTTCAGCGCAGATGCGATGTCGCCGGCGCTCAGTGTCAGTTCAGCCATGTTCTTCGATGCTCCGATTTGGCCTGATTACAGGCGGGACTTCAGCTGGTCGATGCGGGTACGGACGCTGCCGTCGATGACGGTGTCGCCCACGGTGGCCACGATGCCGCCCAGCACGGACGGGTCGACCACGACTTTCAGGTTCACCTGCTTGCCGGTTGCCTTCACCAGGGCCGCACCGAGGCGAGCCTGCTGATCGTCGGTGAGCGCAATGGCGGTACGCACTTCGGCGACCTCCTGATGCTTCACCGAGCTGGCGCGGGCGACGAGGTTGTCGATGATGGCCGGCAGATCGCGACCGCGACCCGAGCCGACCACCATGGCGATCAGCTGGGTGGTGGTGGCCGAGGCCTTGCCGCCGAGGAGGTCTTCCACGATGGCCTGGCGCTTGGCCGGCGGGATCTGCTCGTCGGTGAGCGCCGAGCGCAGCGCATCGCTGCCCTCGAAGCTACGGGCGAAGCGGTAGAGCTCGTTCTCCACCACGTCGAGCGTGCCTTCGGCGCGAGCGATCTCGAACAGACCGCGTGCGTAACCCTCGATGCGGTTGTCGCTCATGATCCGGCCCCCACTCGCGTGATGAAGTTCTCGATCAGTTCCTGGTGGGTGGCGTCGTCGAGCGAGCCGGTGACCACATGGTCGACGGCGGCCGACGACAGGCGGGCGATCTCCGCACGCAGTTCGTCGCCCACGCGACCTTGGGCGCTGGCGATGTCGACGACGGCCTTGGCCTCCAGATCGGCGACCTCGACGGCGAGGCGAGCCCGACCGTCCTCGATCACCGAGGCGGCCTGGGCCTTGGCGTCGGCGAGCAGGCGGGCCCGCTCGCCTTCGATGTCGCCCTTGGCCTGGCGGATCTGTGCGGCCTCGGTGGCTGCCGATGCCGTGTCGGCAGCTGCGGCGTCGAGTTCCTTCTGGATCCGCTCGGTGCGAGCGGCCATGCTCTTCTTGATCGCCGGACCGCCGAACTTGAACAGCGCCCAGAAGATGATCAGGGAGGCGAGGCCACCCCAGATGATCTCGGCGGTCTCGGGAAGGATCCAGCTGTGAGTGGTGACGTAACCGTCGGCGTCGGTGACGACGTGCTCTTCCGCCGAGATCAGGCGGCCGGCGGTGGCGATGATGCCCAGAACGCTCATCGTGCCATCACCTCGTTCACCACTCGCTCGACGACACCTGCAGCAGGGCGACGGCCTGTGGCCAGCTCACCGGCGCGGCCGGCGACGTCGCTGACCGCGGCGTGGATCTGATCGCGGGCGGCCGTGCGAGCAGCTTCGGCTTGCGCCGTTGCGGCGGCGCGACGTTCGGCGATGCCGGCGTTCACCTCGGCCAACTTGGCCTGCCGCTCGGACTCGAGCGTGGCACGGGCGGCCTCGACCACCTTGGCGGACTCGGCCTTGATCGCGGCGAGTTGAGCCTCGTAGGCGGCAACTTCGGCGCGAGCGTCGGCACGCTCGGTGTCGGCGGACTCGTGTGCGGAACGGATGCTGTTGTAGCGAGCATCCATGCCCTTCTTCACCTTGGGGAAGAGGACGAACCGCATGAGCAGCGCGAACACGATGAACGAGCCAGCGCCCCAGGCGAGTTCCTTGACTTCGGGGACGATGGGGCCCGGGTCCTTGCTCACGGCTGCGTGGGTTTCACCCTCGCCAACCAGCTCTTCGCCGGTGACGGTGGTTTCTTCAGCCACGGTGGTGGTAGTCGCTTCCCCTTCGGAAACGAGGTGCACCTGGAGCGAGGATCCCTGGAGGTGTACGACGGCGGAGTGCACGTCAGCTCCTTCGGATAGGACGGACAGGAATCGGATTGCTCAGAGGCCGATGAGGATGAAGACGACGAAGCCGATGAGGGCGAGCGCCTCGGTGAAGGCGATGCCGAGGAACATGGTGGTACGCACCATGCCGGCGGCCTCGGGCTGGCGAGCCATGGCCTCGACCGACTTGCCGACGAGGTAACCGATGCCGATGCCGGGACCGATCGCGGCAAGGCCGTAGGCGAAACCGGCCGAGGCGGCAGCAGCTGCTGCCTTGTCGGCGTCTGCCTGCTCCTGATCGAACGCCGCGATGAGGTGGCTGAAAGCTTCCATTGTTGTATTTCTCCTGGTGAGTGTTCTGGGTAGTGGAGACGGATGGACGGGTGGGATCAGTGCTCGGGGTGAGCCGAGCCGCCGATGTACACCGCGGTGAGGATGGTGAAGATGTAGGCCTGCAGGAAGGCCACCAGCACTTCGAATGCCGTCAGGAAGATCAACATGAAGAGCGGGAGCACCGCCATCGGCTTCAGTAGGAACTTCTGCGTCTCGGCCGTGAACAGCGACTGCGTGAGCAGGGCGAACGTCACGAGCAGGATGTGGCCGGCCAGCATGTTGGCGAAGAGTCGGACCATGAGCGAGAAGGGACGGACGAGGATGTTCGAGATGAACTCGATCGGCGTCACCAAGATGTACAGGAAGACCGGCACGCCCGGGGGGAAGAGCGTGCTCTTCAGGTACCCGCCGATCCCCTGATGCTTGATACCGACGCCGTTGTAGATGACCCAAACGAGCAGCGCGAAGAACATCGGGATGGCCATGCGGGCTGTGGCGGGCATCTGCAGGAACGGGATGATGCCCGGCACGTTGCAGAGGTAGATGAACAGGAACAGGCTGAGCAGGAACGGCGTCCAGCCCATGCCGTCCTTGCCCATCGTCTGCATCACGATGCCGTTCTCGATGAACTCCACCGAGGTCTCGGCGAGGTTGCGCACGCCCTTGGGGGCCACCGCCGCGTCCTTGCGGCCGGCGAGGATGAAGATCGTGGAGCCGATCACCGCGGCGAGCACGGCGATGAGCGCGATCTTGTTGAAGCTGGTGAACAAGTCTTGCCAGCGCAAGATCGAGTTGATCTCGGGAAATTTGAAGGCTTCGGCGATCACGGCATGTTCCTGTGCTTGGTGACTGGGGCGGTTACGGGCGGGTGGGCTTCAGGCCCGGATGGGCCAAAGAGAGAGCAACGTACTTCATCTCCCACGCGAGGAGACCAAGGTGCGTCACGATGATGGTCGTTCCGAGTGCCGGAAGTGAAATCCATCCGGCGTCCCTGACCAGAAACACGGCCAGGAAGATGAGCGCGAGGCGGATGAGGTAGCCGAACAACACGGCTCCCATCATCAGCCCGAGGCTGATGCGAGCCGTGCCGGCGATAAGCGCCGCGGCCAGCGCGAAGTTGACGAGGATCAGGGCGATGCCGTACGCGCCGCTGAGCGCGCCGTCCATTCCCCAGATGACGGCACACACCGCGATCAGCAGCGGGGCGACGATCAGACCGCGGCGCACCATGTCCTTGGTGACCTTCACCTCGGGCGCCGGACCCTGCAGACCAGTGGTCATCGCAGCCACGGCAGTGTCGGCGGAGTTGCTGTTGTCGAGATCGTTCACGAGGTGCGGCCGACCCGCTTGGACGCGCGTTCGGCCTCGTGGGCCTCCATCGCCTGCGTGTACTCGAAGTACATCTTGATGAACTGGCCGATGACGCTGAAGATCACGAGGCCGATCATGAACGCCGGCTTGGTGTGCAGCCAGCGGTCGAGGCCGTAGCCGATGCCGAGGAACACCAACACCACCAGCGCGAAGTCGGTACCGCGGCCCAGCGTCTGGCTGGACTTCTGGGTGTCGTTGATCGGGCGCCGGGGGGCCAAGACTTTCACGGAAGGGCGGTTACCTCGGTTGCGCGTCGCGACAACGTTGTCGGCGAGCTTGTGAACGCGCACACAATCTAGTGGGTGCGACCGCACGCCACACAACTCGACCGCCACAACCGGGGTCGAAGATTCACGACTTGCGCTGGCGCACCTGCGGATGGAACACGGTGTACAGCACCAGCCCGAGCATCGCGATGCCGATCGGGATGTAGATGACCCCGCTGCCGGTGAACACCGGGTAGAGCACGAACGCCGACAGCAGCGCCGTCCACGTCCACAGGATCAGCACACTGCGCCGCTGACCGTGGCCCATCTCGATCAGGCGGTGGTGCAGGTGCCCCTTGTCGGCTGCGGCCACGCCCTGGCGGCGCACGGCACGGCGGACGATCGCGAACAGCGTGTCGAGGATCGGGACGCCGAGGATGAACAGCGGGATCGCCAGCGGGGCGAGGAAGAAGTACGTCTGGCCCACATAGCCCTGGTCGTTGGGGTTGGCCCGGCCGCCGACCACGCTGGTGCTGACCGCCATCAGCAGGCCCAGCAGCAACGCGCCGCCGTCGCCCATGAAGATGCGCGCCGGGTTGAAGTTGTGCGGCAGGAACCCGAGGCAGATGCCCACGGTGAGGATCGCCACCAGCGGGCCGATGTTCGGTTGCGTGAGCATGCCGATCGATGGGTCGGCGAGGTGCTGGGCGTAGAGGAAGAAGGCCATCGCGGCAATGGCGACGATGCCCGCCGCCAACCCGTCGAGCCCGTCGATCAGGTTGATCGCGTTCGTCATCCCCAACAACCACAGCACGGTGACCAGCGGCTGCCAGTCGCTGCTGAGCACGAAGACGTCCATGAAGGGCACGCGGAAGAAGAACATCGTGACGCCGTAGACCACCAGCACGCTGCCCACCAGCACCGTGCCCACCACCTTGGCCGGCGCGGAGATCTCGTGGATGTCGTCGATGAAACCGATCAGGAACATCAGGCCGGCGGCGATCAACAGGCCGAGCGGCTCGGAGTTGCGGGCGAACAGCTGGTCGAACGAGTCCATCATCCGCGCCACGCCGAACGCGGCGGCGAAGCCGAGGAACATCGCGATGCCACCGACGTCGGGTGTGGCCACACTGTGGATCCGCCGCTCGTCTGGTTGCACCACCCAGCCGACGCGGCGGGCGACGCGAACCACCACCGGCGTGGTGGCGAACGTCACCGTGGCGGCGACGGCCCCCACCAGCAGGTAGGCCCCGGTGCCCGGCATCAGCGCCGCCGAGTGGGCGGAGTACGGCGATCGTTGTCGTTGAGGGCGAACCCGTTGAACCCGAACCAGCCACCCGCCACCAGCGCGAGCACAGAGTACAACGCGGGCGCCGGGCCCTTGTGGAACGCGTGGCGCAGCACCTCGACCATCCAGTCGAGGTACGGCACGAGCGGGATGCTGGTGCTGTCGCCGCTGTCGGTGAACCAGTTCACGACGAGGTGCCGCTCGACGTAGTACAGCGACAGGGCCACGGTGACGGCGGTGACGATCACCGACACGACAGCCGCGCCACGGCCAGGCCGGTGCATGCCCCGGTGCACGCCGTACGCCACACCGACGCCGAGCGCCGGGATGAGGTAGGTGGTCATCGACGTGGTGCCCAGCACCACCAGGAACCAGACGACACCACCGACGATGCCGGCTCCGACGCCGAACAGCACACCCCTGTGCAGTGCAGGCGCAGGGGGCAGGACGTCGATGTCACTCACGGGCGACAACTGTAGCGATCGCTCGTCACCGGCACCGACCGGACACGGGCGACCGGCGACCTGCAGGGGTCAGGAGTAGGCCGGGAACTGCGCGCACAGGGCGGCCACGTCGGCCTTGGCCTGCGCAACTGCGGCCGGATCGCCGCGGTGACGCAGCACGCGGGCGATCAGTTCGGCGATCTGCACCATCTGCGGTTCCTTCATGCCCTGCGTGGTGACCGACGGCGTGCCGATGCGCACGCCGCTGGTGACGAACGGGCTGCGCGGATCGTCGGGGATGCTGTTCTTGTTGAGCGTGATGCCACCGAGGTCGAGCACGGCCTGCGCGTCTTTCCCCGTGAGGTCGGCATCGAACGGGCGCAGATCGACGACCATCATGTGGATGTCGGTGCCGCCGCTGACGAGGCGGAACCCCTGCTGCACGAGCGCCTCGGCCAGCGCGCTGGCGTTCTTGACGATCTGCGCCGCGTAGGTCTGGAAGCTGGGCTGCAACGCCTCGTGGAACGCCACCGCCTTGCCCGCGATCACGTGCTCGAGCGGGCCGCCCTGCCAGCCGGGGAACACGGCCTTGTCGATCGCCGCGGCGTACTCGGCCTTGCTGAGGATGCACCCGCCACGCGGCCCGCGCAGCGTCTTGTGCGTGGTGAACGTGACGATGTCGGCGTACGGCACGGGGTTGGGGTGCTGACCACCGGCGATCAGGCCGGCGATGTGCGCGGCGTCGAACATGAACAGCGCACCCACCTCGTCGGCGATGCTCTTGAACGCCGCCGGGTCGAGCCGGCGGGTGTAGCTGGTGGTACCGGCGACGATCAGCTTGGGGCGGTGCTGCAGGGCGAGGTCGCGCACCTGGTCCATGTCGATGCGCTCGTCGCCCGGCGCCACCTTGTAGGCGACGAAGTGGTACAGCTTGCCACTGGCGTTGACCGGCGAACCGTGAGTGAGGTGGCCGCCGTGATCCAGCGACAGGCCGAGCACGGTGTCGCCCTGCTGCAGGATGGCCTGGTACGCGCACATGTTGGCGTTGGCACCAGAGTGCGGCTGCACGTTCGCGTGGTCGGCGCCGAAGATCCGCTTCACGCGCTCGATGGCCAGCGACTCGATCTCGTCGACCACCAGGTTGCCGCCGTAGTAACGCTTGCCCGGGTAACCCTCCGCGTACTTGTTGGTGAGCACGCTGCCCACCGCCCGCATGACACTCGGCGACGTGAAGTTCTCGCTGGCGATCAGCTGCAGGCCGGTGACTTGGCGCTGCACTTCCTGGTCGATGAGGTCGAACAGCACGGTGTCGGGCGTGGTGTCGCTGGGGAAGGGCATGTCAGGACTCCGTCTCGGTGGTGGGGGGTTCTGTGGCGGGTGGTGGCGGCGGGGTGCCGAGCGGCATCGCGGCGGCGATCGCGGCCAGCGTCTCTTCGGCCTCGATCTCCATCAGCAGCTCGACGCGACGCGCGTGGCGGCCACCCTCGAACGCCGTGCCGAGGAACGTGGCGAGGATCTCCTCGGCCAGCCCGACCCCGACGACTCGCGCCCCCAGGCTGAGCACGTTGGCGTCGTTGTGGGCACGAGCCATGCGGGCGGTGTACAGGTCGTTGCACAGCGCGGCGCGCACACCCCGCACCTTGTTCGCCGCCAGTTGCTCGCCCTGCCCGCTGCCGCCGAGCACGATGCCCAGGTGGGCGCGACCGTCGCGCACGGCGCGGCCGACAGCGGCACAGATCGGCGGGTAGTCGCAGCTCTCCGTGCTGTTGGTGCCCAGATCGAGCACGTCGTGGCCGTCGCGCACGAGCACCCCGATGAGGTGCTGTTTGAGGTCGAAGCCGGCGTGGTCGGAACCGATGGCGATACGTGACATCGCCGCGAGTGTAGGTGGACGCAGCTCGGCGGCCACAGGGTCTTGTACAAGCCGTAAGGCTGAGGTCGCAGCAGGCGGGTTCGCCACGGAGGCCGACCTGTTCCTACCCTGGCGGCCGTGACCATCGACCCCCGCACCCCGGTACTGATCGGCGCCGGCCAGTTCCTGCACCGCACGAGTTCATCCGGCGGCGGCCTCGACGACGCCCTCGACCCTTCCACGCTGATGGCCGAGGCGATCCGTCTCGCGGCCACCGACGCGGGCTTGGCCTCGGTGCCGCAGCCCGACTCGTGGCGCGTGATCAGCCTGCTGAGCTGGCGGTACGGCGACCCGGCGTGGGTGGTGGCCCAGCGGCTGGGGCTGGAGCCGCGCGACACCGCGATCACCACCATGGGCGGCAACAGCCCACAGACCTTGCTGAATTCCACCGCCCTCGAGATCCAGCGCGGCGAGGTCGACCTCGTGGTGCTCACCGGCGGCGAGGCGTGGCGCACCCGCATGCGCGCCCGCGCTGCGGACGTCGAGCTGCCCTGGCCGAAGGCACCCGAGGACCGAATGCCTCGCCTGTTGGGCGACGACCTGCAGATGAACCTCGCGGCCGAGCGCGACCGCGGCGTCAGCATGCCCGTGCAGGTGTACCCGATGTTCGAGACCGCAATCCGGGCCGCCGCCGGCCGCACCATGCAGGACCACCAGCGCGTGATCGGTGAGCTGTGGGCGCGTTTCAGCGAGGTCGCCGCGGCCAACCCGAACGCGTGGCTGCGCGAGGCGCGCACAGCTGCGGAGATCACCACGCCGACGGCGAAGAACCGCATGATCGGGTTCCCGTACACCAAGTCGATGGTGTCGAACAACGACGTCGACATGGCCGCGGCGGTGATCATGTGCAGCGCGGAACGGGCAGCGGCGCTGGGCGTACCCCGCGACCGCTGGGTGTTCCCTCACGCCGGGGCCGACTGCCACGAGCACGTGTTCATCAGCAACCGCTTCAGCTTCGCCGACACACCAGCGGTCGAGCTCGGTGGCCGTCGGGCGTTGCAGCTCGCGGGGCTGAGCATCGACGATGTCGAACTCGTCGATCTCTACTCGTGCTTCCCGTCGGCGGTGCAATTGGGCGCGCAGAGCCTCGGGCTGTCACTCGACCGCCCGCTCACCGTCACCGGCGGCCTGTGCTTCGCCGGCGGCCCGTGGAACAGCTACGTGATGCACTCGATCGCCGCCATGGTGCAGGCGTTGCGCGAGCGGCCGGGAGCCAACGGACTGGTGTGGGCGAACGGTGGCTACGCCACGAAGCACGCGTTCGGGGTGTACTCCACCACTCCCCCAGCCGCCGGGTTCCGCCACGCCTACCCGCAGGCGGAGATCGACGCGATGCCGCGTCGCGAGTTGGCGGAAGGCGCGGAGGATGCCGGAGCGGCCACGATCGAGGCCTACACCGTGATGCACTCCCGTGACGGTGTGCCCGAGACCGCACTCGCCGCGTGCCTGCTGCCCGACGGGCGCCGCGCGTGGGGCAAGTCCACCGAGACCGAACTCGCGGCGGCAATGTGCGTCGGCGAATGGGTTGGCCGCGGTGCAACCGTAGGCGCCGACGGCACCCTGCGCGTCGCCTGAGACGCGCCCACGCCGGTAGTTAGTTCGGCCGATCGACAATTCCCGTGGTCGCCGCGACCACGGGAATTGTCGCTGCCGAAACGAGAGACTCGCCGAGGCGCCCCGGTCTGGTCAGGGCGAACGCCGACGGTCGCAGCGGCAGCCCGCCGTCTGGGCCGAGGACACCCAGTTCAGGGACATCAACGACCGCCACCCGGATCTCATCGACGTGAACTCACACCGCGTCGCCCACGCCGCTGGACGCGAGGTCGGGGCACTGGTCGGCCAGGTACGCGTCGGTGAGCGGCGCCGCTACTGCCGACACGTTCAAGCTGGGGTCGTCGGCGAACGGCGTGACGGCGGCGTCGAACTGCTGTGCCACGGTGCGCACCAGGTCTTCCAGCTCCGACGACAGGGGCGGCAACGCAATGACCGGTTCGTCGGGCAGGCGAGAATGGAGGGCTTCGTCCCACAGTTGCGCGAACTGCTGCAGCTCGCTGTCGGTGGCGCCGGCATCGAGCAGCATCGTCAGCGCTCGCTGGGCGCGACGGCCGAACGGGCCCACCAGGTTGGAGAGCACCTCGGAGCGCTCGATCAACAACTGCGACGGCCAGTTCGCGCCTATCTCGCCGACCGCCGCGACCAGCGAGGCCGCGGCGACCACTTCCAGCCGGGCGACCTCGCTGCTGGACAACCCGCCGAACGCCTGCGCCACACCGATCGCCTGCAGGGTGCCGCTGTACGCCGCCCACGCCGCGCAGTACGCATCGGGATCATCGAGCCCGGGCACACCGCCGCCGGTGGTGGAGGACGGGCTCGAGTCGCCGCCGGTGGAGGCGCCCGAGGTGGTACTCGCAGGCGCAGTCGACGACGGGGGGTCGCTGGCGGGCGCCGTTGCCGTGGTGGTCGACGCCTGGCTTCCCGCGTCGGTGCACGCCACGAGCCCGGCGAGCACCACGGCGCACAGCACCCCACGAACACGACCGGAACCTTGCGACCTCACGCAGGCGAGCGTAACGGTGGCAAGCTCTCGGTGTATGTCGCCCGCACCCTCCACCTCGACGTCGGCTCCGCCGGTGCCGATCATCCTCGACTGCGACCCCGGCCACGACGACGCGATCGCCATCGTGGTGGCGGCCCGGCACACCGAACTCGTGGGCATCACCACCGTCGCCGGCAACGCCCCGCTGTCGTCCACCACGCGCAACGCGATCATCATGCGCGACCTGCTCGAGCTGGCCACCCCGGTGCATTCGGGTGCCAACCGGCCGCTGATCCGGCCGGCCCGCCACGCGGGATACGTGCACGGTGCGAGTGGGATGGACGGCGCCGACCTGCCCGAGCCCAGCGGCCCGCCGGCCAGCCACGATGCGGTCGGCTGGATCATCGAGACCTGCCGCCAGCGCGAGGGCATCTGGCTGGTACCCACCGGGCCGATGACGAACATCGCGCTCGCGCTCCGAGCCGCTCCCGATCTGGCGAGCCGCATCGCCGGCATCTCGCTGATGGGCGGCGGCACGTTCGGCAACCGTACCGCGGCGGCCGAGTTCAACCTGTGGTGCGATCCGGAAGCGGCCGACATCGTGTTCTCGTACGGTGGGCCGCTGATCATGTCGGGCCTCGACCTCACCCACCAGTTCCAGGCGCTGCCGCACCGCATCGAGATGGTGCGCGCGTTGCCCGGCCACCTCGCCGCCGTCCTGTCCGACTTGTTCGACTTCTTCAGCGCCACGTACACGTCACGCCACCACCACATCGACGGCGCCGCCGTGCACGACCCGTGTGCCGTGATGGCCCTCACCCACCCAGACCTGTTCACCCGCCGCCTCGCCCACGTGGAGATCGAGACGCAGGGCGAACGCACGGCCGGCATGACGATCATCGACCAGCGCGACCTCAAGGAAGTACCCGACCCGAACTGCGATTGGCTCACCGGGATCGATGCCGATGCCGGCTGGCAGATCATCGTCGACGCCATCGCCCACTACTCGCGCTGAGCACCAGGCAGGAGCCACCATGAGCGACACCCCGATCAACGACACGTTCCCCCGGCAGTACGCCCGCACCCAGCGGCTCACACTCGGCGAGCCGCGCAACGTCACCGTCTCCGCCGACGGCCTGCGCGTCGCGTTCCTTCGCAGCCGCGCCGGTGACGACCCCGTGAACTGCCTGTGGGTGCTCCAGATCGCCGACGGCAGCGAACGCCTGGTGGCCGACCCGCTGGAGCTGCTGGGTGTCGCCGACGACGACAACCGCCCCGCGGAGGAGCGCGCCCGCCGCGAGCGCATGCGCGAGGGCGCCTCTGGCATCACCGCCTACACCACCGACGAGGCCGCCACCGTCACCGCGTTCACGCTCGCCGGCCGCCTGTTCGTGGCCGGGCTGGTGAGCGGCAAGGCTCGCGAACTAGCCGTCGAGGGGCCGGTGTTCGACCCCCGCCCGGATCCCGTGGCCACGCGCGTCGCCTACGTCAGCGGGCGCTCGTTGCGCGTCGCCGAGCTGGACGGCAACAGCTGGGAACTCGCCGGCGACCCGTCACCGCAGGTCACCTGGGGCAGCGCCGAGTTCATCGCCGCCGAGGAGATGCACCGCTTCCGCGGCTACTGGTGGAGCCCCGACGGCTCCGCGATCGCGGCGTGCCGTGTCGATGTGACGCCGGTGGCGACGTGGTACATCACCGACCCGGCCAACCCCGACCGACCCCCCAGCGAGATCCGCTACCCGGCGGCCGGTACGGCGAACGCCATCGTCGGCCTGCACGTGCTCGCGCTCGACGGTGGCAGCACCGAGGTCATGTGGGATCGCGATGGGTACCCGTACCTCACCGACGTGCGCTGGAACGGCCCCGAGCGGCTGCTGCTCACCGTGCAGTCACGCGATCAGCGATCGCTGATGGTGCTGGAAGCCGACTCGAAGTCGGGTGACACCAGCCCGGTGTCCGCCGACGGCGACCTCGCGTGGGTGGAACTGGTGCCCGGCACGCCCGCCGTGCTGGCCGACGGCCAACTCGTCACCGCCGCCGACCGCGACGGCGCCCGCCGGCTGCTCGTCGATGGCGAGGTGGTCACCCCGGTGGATCTGCAGGTGCGCGCCGTGCTGGGCACGCACGGCGACGAGGTGTACTTCCTCGCCAACCCGATCGATGACGCCACGGTGCAACACGTGTGGCGGTGGCAGGCGGACGGCTCGCTGCAAGCCCTCACCGACGAGCCCGGCGTGCACACGGTCACGATCGGTGGGCCGCAGGCGGGCCCCGACAACAGCCCGGTGATCGTGCTGCGCACCGCCGTGCTGGCCGAGCCCGGCGCGATCACCGCCGTGGTGGGCGGCCCCACGATCACGTCGTTCGCACAGCAGCCGCTGGTCACACCGAATGTGCGCCTGCACCACTATGGCGAGCGCCGCCTGGCCACCGCCGTGCTGCTGCCCACCGGACGCAGCCTCGGCGACGGCGGCCCCAAGCTGCCGGTGCTGCTGGATCCGTACGGTGGCCCACACGCGCTGCGCGCCGTCGCCGCGCACAACGCCCACACCACCTCGCAGTGGTTCGCCGACCAGGGATTCGCGGTGATCGTCACCGACGGCCGCGGCACACCGGGCCGCGGCAGCGAGTGGGAGCGGGCCGTGCTACACGACCTGGCCACTGCGCCCCTGCAGGACCAGGTGGATGCGCTGCGCGCCGCCGCCGACGACTACCCGCTCGACCTGGCACGCGTGGGCATCCGCGGGTGGAGCTTCGGCGGGTACCTCGCCGCGCTCGCCGTGCTGCGTCGCCCCGACGTGTTCCATGCGGCGATCGCCGGGGCACCCGTCACCGAATGGCGGCTGTACGACACCCACTACACCGAGCGCTACCTGGGCGACCCGTCGGTCGATGCCACTGCCTACGCGGCCACCTCGCTGCTGCCACTGGCCGACGAGCTGACCCGCCCGCTGCTGCTGGTGCACGGCCTGGCCGACGACAACGTCGTGGCCGCGCACACGCTGCAGCTGTCCAACGCACTACTCGCCGCGGGCAAGCCGCACGAGGTGCTGCCACTGGTGGGCGTGTCGCACATGACCCCCCAGGAAGTGGTGGCCGAACACCTGCTGTTGCACCAGTTGGAGTTCTTGCAGCGGTCGCTGCCGGCGGGCCCCGCGAACTAAGTTGGCCGCACCATGAACCAGCGCCTGAAGGATCTCTACGTCCACGTGTCGGTGCACGCAACCGCCGACCGCGAGCACGAGGCCGCTGTCGAGCTGCTGCTGTTGACGATGATGGCCGATCACCACTTCAGCGATGCCGAGCTCGAGGAGATCCGCAGCATCAGCCAAGATTCGGGCTGGGAGACGCAGACGTTCTCGTTCGATCAGTACCTCGGGTCGGCGATGGCCAAGGTGCGCGATGCCATGAGCGACGACACCGTCGACGAGCTGCTCGACGACATCGACGAGCGTGTCACCAGTTCGGTGCTGCGCGCGGCCCTGTTCAGCGCCGCCCGCGACGTGGCCGGAGCCGATCACGAACTCGATCTCAGCGAGGAAACGCTCCTCGGCCAGATCGCCGCCCGTTTCGGCTGACCACCCCGATCACGTCGCTCAGTAGTCGGCACCCTCGCCGATGAACTGCACGCCGTCGCACTCGGCCTCGCCGAAGGAGGCCGCTGCCGAGGCGCCGTCGATCGTGTCGTTCAGCACCGTGCCGTCGGCCAACGAGTTCTCGTCGGACCGCTCGACTCGGATGTAGCGCACGTCCCAGTGGGTGCCGTCGCCCGTGGTGGCTTCGAGACGCACGACAAAGCGTGAGCCCATGCCGCCGTCGCACATCATCCCCGACATCGTGGCCGCAGCTGCGTGCACCGGGATCTCGTACGGTGCGCCGCCACCGTTGTCGAACTGGAAGGCGCAGCCGATGGAGTCGGTGCCGAACACGCCGAGGTTGTACCCCGACGAGTTGCTGCCGACGATCGCCACCAGCTCGTCACGGTTGGTGCCGGGCTCGGCGCCGAGCGCGAAGTCGACGTCGACCTTGCCGAGCGCGTAGGCGAAACCCACGCCCAGATCGCCCAAGGCGACGGCCGAGTTGGCGCCACCGCTGGTCTGCATCCGGATGAACCACTCGGCGCCGCCACCCGTGGGCTCGCCCCACGAGAGTGCGCTGTCCGCGCTGCCGTCACCGTTCCAGTCGCCGTTGATCACCTGCACCTGCACCGCCGAGGCGCTGGGGGTGAGATCGGGGCACACCGGCACCGGCGCCGTGGGCGGTGCCGTCGGCGGGGCGGTGGGGGGCGCCGCCGGCAGGGTCGTGGAGGGCAGCGTGGTGTCGGCCACGGTGGTGGTGACCTCCGACGTGGTGCTCTGCCCGCTGAGGGACTGCGACGAACTGCAGGCAGCGAGCAGCGCCACAGCGAGGAGAGCGGCGGACGTGAGACGTGTGTTCATGGCGAGAACTCCTTGAGTGAACCGTGCCGCTCGTCCAGAGCAGGTTGCCAGGGACTCCTGTCAGTTTCTCGCCTTTTCGCAGTGTCAGTCGCGCACTGCCGTGGCAATGCGGTCGTGCCCGGCAAGGTCGGGCAGCACCTCGACCTCCCCGAGGCCCGCTGCCGACAGGATCGCAGCCGCCTCGGCCCCCTGCCCCGAGCCGACCTCCACCACGAGTCGGCCATTCGGCCGCAGCCAAGTGGCCGCAGCCGCAGCGATGGTGCGCACATCGGCCAGGCCGTCGGGGCCGGCGAACAGGGCGGCCGCCGGCTCCCACCCGCGCACGGATGGCTCGACCCGAGGGTCGTCGTGGGCAATGTACGGCGGGTTCGACACCACCAAGGCCAGCGCACCCACCAGTTCGCTGGGCAGCGCGGCGAACCACGAGCCCTCGCCGAAGCGCACGCCAGCCCCGGCGATCCCCAACCCGGCAGCGTTGGCCCGAGCGACATCGAGTGCATCCGCCGACACGTCGGTGAGCCACACCTCCACCGCGCCACGAGGCAGTTCGGCGGCCAGGGACAGGCCGATTGCACCGCTGCCGGTACCCAGATCGGCCATCGGCAGCGGCCGGTCGGGGAACCTGCCCAACAATGCCCTGGCATGCTCGATCGCCGCGCCGACCACCAGCTCGGTCTCGGGCCGGGGGATCAGCACCCGGCGATCCACCAACAGGTCGAGCGTGCGGAACGACCAGTGGCCCAACACGTACTGCAGCGGCTCGCCGGCGAGCAAACGGGCGAGCATCGCATCGAGGTGCGCCACCTGCCGCTCTGTGGCCGGCCGCTGCAGCACGTCGCGGAACTCGTCGCCGAACGCGCCGCTGGCCTCCTCGCACAGCCAGCGCGCCTGCGGTCGACCGTGCAGCGCGGCCGTTTCATCCCACAGCTGCCGCCACGAGATCGTGCCGTCACTCATCGCCCGCTCAGGCCTCGCCGGCCAGCTGCCTGGCCCGTTCGTCGGCCGTCAGCGCGTCGACCACCTCGTCGAGATCCCCGGCCAGCACGTCCTGCAGACGGTAGATCGTGAACCCGATGCGGTGGTCGGTGAGGCGGTTCTCCTTGAAGTTGTAGGTGCGTATCTTCTCGCCGCGCCCACCGCCGCCAACCTGCGAGCGCCGCTCCACCGAGAGTGCGGCGTTCTGCTCGTCCTGTGCCAGCTTCAGCAGGCGGGCGCGCAACACGGTGAGTGCCCGCGCCCGGTTCTGGATCTGGCTGCGCTCGTCCTGCATCGTGACCACCACACCCGTGGGTTTGTGGGTGATGCGCACCGCCGAGTCGGTGGTGTTGACGCTCTGGCCGCCGGCGCCGCTGCTGCGATACACATCCACGTCGAGGTCTTTGTCGTCGATGTGCACCTCCACGTCTTCGGCCTCGGGCAGCACCAGGACGGTGGCCGACGAGGTATGGATGCGGCCCTGGCTCTCCGTCACCGGCACCCGCTGCACACGGTGCGGGCCGCCCTCGAACTTCAGCCGCCCCCAGGCCGTGTCGCCCTTCACCATCATCGTCACCTGGTTGATGCCGCCGAGGTCGCTGTCGTCGACCGACAACACCTCCACGGTCCAGCCCTTCGCGTTGGCGTAGGCGCGGTACATGTCGTAGAGATCGCGGGCGAACAGGTTGGCCTCTTCGCCGCCCTCTGCACCGCGGATCTCGATGATCACTGCTCGCCCGTCGTTGGGGTCCTTGGGCAGCATCAGCAGCCGCAGCTCCTCCTCCAGCGCATCGAGCTGGGCCTCGGCGTCGGCCAGCTCGTGCTTCCACACCGCCCGGTCGCCCTCATCGGCCGCGGCCAGGAACTCGCGGGCTGCCTCGGCGTCGGCCAGCAGCATGCGCCGACGACGGATGCAGTCGACGACCGGCGTGAGGTCTTTGTAACGCCGGGTGACCTCGCGCATGCGGGCCTGGTCGTTCACCAGTTCGGGGTCGGAAAGACTCGACTCGAGCGAGACGAATTCGTCTTCCAGGGACTGCACACGATCGAACACAGGGTTGTCAGGCTACGGCGTCGAGGCCGACCACCGTGATGGCGACGGTGGCCGCAGCGGCGATGGTGTGCTGGATGGGTAGGGCATCGCGGGCGGGTACCACCAGGCGGCACTCACCGAGGCCGAGCGCGGTGCACGCATCAACGGCGTACGGCACGAGATCGAGATCGACACCCGACGAGCACACCACCACAATCCGGCGGCCATCGATGTGAGCCACAGCGACGCACGGCACCGGGTCTTTCAGGTTCGGTCGCGGCAGCGGCGGTGGGGCCGCCGCCACCGACTGCGCCCCGATCAGGCCAGGCTGCTCGATCAGCTGCGCACGCAGTAGACGCTCTTGGGCCAGCAGGTTGAGCGGATGGCGCGGCGCTCCCGGGGCACGTTGCGCGCCGACGAACGCCACCACGTCGGCCAACGCCTGCACGGTGGGTTTGTCGCCGTGCAGCATCTGGAACATCTGGCGGTCGTCGGCGCCGATACCCACGTCGAGGCGCAGCGCCCCGGTGTGCGGGTCGGTGACCACGCGGCACACCTCCAGGCCGTGCACCTCGCCGCCCAGCACGCCGTGCTCCTCCACGGGCAACGCGCCGCCCTTCGTGATCATCGCGGCGAGCTGTTGGTGCTGCGCAGGAGGGGGCGGCGGTGTGGGCAACGGCTCGGCGGCCGCCGGCGACAGCGCACGACCATCCACCAGCCACACGCTGATGGGCAGCCGGAACCCCGCCGCGCGACGAGCCAGTAACCCTGTTCCGCGCTCGGCCACTACGTGCAAGGCGGTCGCGGACCGGCGCAAGGCCCAGGCCAGCGCCCCGCCCAGCCCCCGTTCGGGCTGGTCGTCGAGCAGCACCCAGGCCACGCCATCCACGAGCACCGCGGCGCCACCGCCGAACGAGTCGAACTCGTCGGCCGCCACCGGGCACTCACCGCCGGAGTGCTCGCTCACCAGCGCGTGCAGCTTCAAGGCGTTGAGTTGCGAGCGCCGGGTGGGCTGGTTCATCACCCGACACGCTAGGGGTGGTGGCCAAAACGACCACCGCCCGGCCAGACGGCCGGGCGGTGGAACGACGAATGAACGTCAGGAGTACTGCGAGGTCACTTGGCCTTGCGCTCGCCGTAGCGCTTGTTGAAGCGCTCGACGCGGCCACCGGTGTCGACCAGCTTCTGCTTGCCGGTGAAGAACGGGTGGCACTCGTTGCACAGTTCCAAGGTGAGATCGCCACCACGGGTGGAACGGGTGACGAACGTGTTGCCGCATGAGCAGCGCACGTTGATGTCGTTGTACTTGGGGTGGATGTCGGTCTTCATGGCATTCTCCGTAGAAGTAGGCAACGGAGTGTATCGCCGGAATCACCGGAGGCACTCGTCGAATTCGGTGCTCTGTGCCCCTTCGCCGGCGATGGCCGCCGCAGAACCAGCCAGGCCACCCCTACCCGCCCAGGCCACCGCCGCCAGCGCCACGCCGCACACCACGAACCCGCCACGCACACCGACCACTGCGATCAGTGGCGCGGCGAGCAACAGGCCGACCGGTCGCCCCGCCTGGCCGAGCGCTCCGACCAGAGCGAACACCCTCCCCTGCACCTCCGGAGCCACACCCTGCTGGAAGCGGGCCGGCAGCACGCTGTTGATGACCCCTACGCCCACGCCAGCGAGCACGAACGCCGCTCCCGCCCACACTGCCCACGGACCGAGCCCGGCGGCCGCCAGGAACCCACCGGTGACCAGCAGCGCGAACAACGCACTGTGGGCCGAGCGACCGACCTTCGGTGCGATCACGAACCCGATCAGGATGCCCAGTGGCACGGCGGCGGCGAGCAGGCCGAAGCCACTGCCACCAAGGTTGAGCGGGCCGGCCGCGAGGCCCACCACCAGCACGGTCAGCGGAGCGACGCACAGGTTCAACCCTGCCGCCACCACCACGAGGTCGCGGATGCTGCGGTCGTCACGCAACAGCCGGAACCCGGCCCACGCGCCGTCACCTGCCGCCGAAGCGGTGCGCACCGGGTCGGGAACACGGCTGAGCGCGACCAACACGAACGAAATCAGGAACGTCGCCGCGTCAGCCATCAACGCCGCGCCGGTGCCGAACACCCCGACCAGCACGCCACCGAGTGCCGGGCCGGCGATACCGGCGATCGCCACCGTGCCGCCGAGCAGCGAGTTGGCCTTCACCAACTCGTCCTCCTTCACCATCAGCGTCACCGAGGCCAGCAGCGCTGGGTCGAACACCGCTGCAGCAACCGCCGCGATCACCGCCATCGCGATCACGAACGCCGTGCTCAGCGACCCGGCCCACACGGCCCAGGCCAACACAGCACTCGTGACGCAGCGGATCGCGTCGGCACCCAACATCAGGTTGCGCCGGGGCAGGCGGTCGACCAGCCAGCCGGCAAGCGGCGCCGCGGCCAAGGAGGGCAGCACCGTCGCCAGCGCCACCAGCACCACGATGGCGTCGGAGCCAGTGGCCTGGCGAGCCCACCACAGGATCGCGATGCGGTTCACCCCATCGCCCACTGCGGACACGCCTTGGCCGGCAACCAATCTCGGGAAGTCACGTCGTTCAGTCATGGTTGCATGATCGATGTAGTCTGATTCGAGTGCTAGTCCCTCTTTCGAATCAGACTGCTCCGCCGGCCGCCACGCCCGTCGTGGTACGCGACCACATGGCGGTGGATGTGCTGATGGACCTCACCGCCGCCCGCCGGCTGGCGCCCTTCATGCGCCGCGAGCACAGCCTGGGGTCGGCCGCCGCCGAGCTGTCCATCCCCGCCAGCACGCTGGCCTACTGGGTCGGTCGCTTCACGCGGGCGGGTCTCGTGGAGGTCACCCGCACCGTGCCTCGCGCCGGCAAGGCGATCCCGATGTACCGGGCGGTGAGCGGCGAGTTCCACATCCCCCTCGATGCGATCCCGCCCGGGCGCCGCGACGAGCTCCTGCACGGTGGACGTTCACACATGTTCGCCGAGTTCACGAAGTCCGTGGATGTGCAGATCGCGAAGCACCTGCGGCGCGGGCTACGCATCAAGAGCCACCCCGACCGTGGCATCGAGCTGAACTTCATCGAGGACGACGAGCCGCTGCCCGTGCCCGTCACCGAGTGGTGGGGTGCGATCGCGCTCACCGAGGACGAAGCGCGTGAACTGCAGCAGACGATCGAGGAGTTGAGCAACCGCTTCCGAGCGAATCGGGAGGCCCCCGGCCGCAAGGAGTACGTGGTGGTGATGGGCCTCACCCCCCGCATCAAGAAGTAGCGAGGTCGGCGGCCGGCTACCGCAGCGTTTGGGCCGGGTGACGAACCGTTGCGCTGGCACACCTCAACTTGCCGGCAAACCAAGCGGCCGCAGCGAACCCGACGATCGTGAACGGCACTACGAGCACGCCAACTCCCCACAGCCCGTCATCGGAACGCGGTGCAGTGGGGAGGTAGATGATCCAGGTAGGCAGAACGGTGTACACCCCGATTGTCAACCAAGACCTCGGCCTCAACCAACCCGCCGAGAGGCTCAGGATTGACCACCCGACCATGACGATCCAGATCCGATCCGGGACGGCTGAAGCATCGTCCTCCGGGACCCCCGGGGCGTTCCATCCGAAGATCGTGGTGGCATTGCCCGAGTCGGCACTGTTCCAGAAGTCGTGGGGCTGAACGGCGCAGTACGTGAGCCAGCAGCCGAGCCCGGCTACGACTACGCCGGCCACGAACCAGTGGTCTCGGTCCTTCTGGTCCATGAGGAACTCTCGCACATCGCACTGATTAGTGGCGTCGCTCGCGTGTCTCGGGGCGATCGCGAGATGCTGATCGCCACCTCGACCCAGCTGGGGTGACTAGTGCACGTGCAGGCGTTCGACGGTTTGTCCGGTGAGCTCGGCGATGAGCTCGAAGTCCTTGTCGAGATGCAGCACGGTGAGGTCGGCAAGCTCGGCGGTCGCGGCGATCAACAGATCTGGCACCGACGGTGCTCGGTGGTGGCCGCGCTCAGCGAGGGCGAGTTGTAGTTCGAGCGCCCGATCCTCGATCTTCGGTGTCAGGTACTCGACGGGCATCGCCGAGATCGGTGGCTCGGACAGCAGCGTCCGGTGGTCGGCGGCAGTGCGTGCGGAGTAGCCGACCTCGAGCCGCGTGACGGTGGAGATCCGAACCAGGCCACGGTCGATGCGGCCCACCCAGTCGTCGACATCCACTGCTGTGCTCAGTCGGACGAGCGCCGACTTGTCGATCAGCCACGCCGTCACGACCACGCGCCGGACATCACGCCGGGGTCATCGATGTCAGCGGCCAGCGAGGTGAGGTGTGCAAGGTGGTCGAGCGTCACCGGCCCGCCGCCGCCGAGTCGCTCGCGTTCGAGCGTTCGGCGGAGGTACTCGGTGCGAGACAACCCAACCCGCTTGGCCCGGGCGTCGATCGCGGCGATCACCTCGTCGGGGATGTCTCGGATGAGGATGTCGGTCATCTGTGCCACCTCCTGATATCTCACGATATCAGCCAGCAGGCCGGGCCGTCAGCCGGGTTGCTTGGCGATTTCGGCGAGGAACTCGTCGTTGGTGCGGAACGACTTGAGGCGGTCCTGCAGCAGCTCGAGGCCAGGGGCCGCGTTGCCGCCTTCGGCCAGGCCGGACAGCACGCGGCGCAGCTTCCACACCAACTGCAGCTGCTTCTTGTCGAACAGCAGCTCCTCGTGGCGGGTGCTGGAGGCATCCACGTCGATCGCCGGGAAGATGCGGCGCTCGGCGAGGCGACGGTCGAGGCGCAGCTCCATGTTGCCGGTGCCCTTGAACTCCTCGAAGATCGCCTCATCCATACGGCTGTTCGTGTCCACCAGCGCGGTGGCCAGGATGGTGAGCGAGCCACCCTCCTCCACGTTGCGGGCGGCGCCGAAGAACTTCTTCGGCGGGTAGAGCGCACCGGCGTCGATGCCGCCGGAGAGAATGCGCCCGCTGGGCGGCGCAGCGAGGTTGTAGGCACGGCTGAGGCGGGTGATGCCGTCGACGATGATCACCACGTCGTGGCCCATCTCCACCAACCGCTTGGCCTTCTCGATCGCCAGCTCGGCGACGTGCGTGTGCTCCTCGCTGGGGCGATCGAACGTGCTGGCGATCACCTCGCCCTTCACCGTGCGGCGCATGTCGGTGACTTCCTCGGGCCGCTCGTCGAGCAGCAACACCATCAGCGTGACTTCGGGGTTGTTCTCCTCGATGGCACCGGCGATGGTCTTCATGATCGTGGTCTTGCCGGCCTTGGGCGGCGACACGATGATGCCGCGCTGGCCCTTGCCGATCGGCGACATCAGGTCGATGATCCGCACCGTCATGTTGTACGGGTCGTTCTTCAGTTCGAGCTTCAGGCGCTCGTCGGGGAAGATCGCGGTGAGGTCTTCGAACTTGGGCCGGTTGCGCGCTTCCTCGGGGTCGCGGCCGTTGATCGTGTGGATCTCCAGCAGCGCCGGGTTCTTCTCGTTGCGGCCGGCCGGGCGGCTGAGGCCGGTGACGTGGTCGCCCTTGCGCAGGCTCATCTGGCGGGTCAGCTTCACCGGCACATAGGCGTCGTCGCGCGACGCCAGGTAGCCGTTGACGCGCAGGAAGCCGTAGCCCTCCTCGCGCAGATCGACGTAGCCGGCCACCTGCACCGGCTCGAGGCCCGGGGCCTCGGTAATCTCGTCGCGGCCGGGGCGCTCGCCGCGTTCACGAGGCTGCTGACTCTGACCCTGCTGCGCGGGCTGCTGCCCCTGCCCCTGACCGGGCTGGCCGGGCTGGCCGAGCTGGCCGGGCTGGCCGTCGCCACCCTCACCGGTTCGGTTCTTGTTGCGGCGCCGGCGGCGGCGGCGTGCATTGCGGCTCTCGCCTTCGGCGTGGCCCTCGCCATCGTCGTCGCCGTCGTCGTCGCCGTCTTCGTCACCATCGTCGTCGTCGCTGGCGGCCGTGGGCGCGGCGGGAGCGGGGCGTTCGACTTCGCCGCGGCGCACGAGATCGATCTCCCAATTCGCCAGCGGCTCACCGTCGGGACCGAGGATCACCTCGTCGGCCGACTCGGCGGCCGGCGCGTCGGCGGCCTGCGGGCCGTCATCGCCTGCCGGAGCCGGAGCGGAACCGGCCGGACCCACGCCGGTGGTCTCCAAGATCTTGGCGATCAACGTCGCCTTTGCCGCGCGGGCGGTGGTCTTGATGCCCAGCGCCTGCGCGATGGCGAGCAACTGGTCCTTGTCCTTCGATTCGAGCATCGACTGCTCCAGCGCTTCAGCGGCCACCGGCCACCTGCTTTCCGAGAAAGGGGGAAGGGCGGATGGACGCCGATCTGGCAGAGGATGCTGCCGGCGACCCCATCGCCTGGGTGCGAGAACCTGTCGTGTCGGCCACGAGGGCCGGATGCACACAGGATCATCCGGGGAACCCGAACGGCAGCACTGTATCCAGACGCCTGAGGCGCCGCAACGCTCAGCGGAACGTGGTGGCGACGAACTGCTGCACGGCAGCGAGGTCGTTGGGCAGCACGGTGACGTGCTCGGGCAGGTCGAACAGGTCGGCCAGGTGCGGTGGCAGCGGCGGGCGCACACCGGTGGCCCGCTCGACCGCGTCGGGGAATTTGGCCGGATGGGCGGTGGCCAACGTGACCGTGATGCCGTGCAGGCTGCCCGCGGCGCGCAGCTTCTGCGTCGCGCCCACACCCACCGCAGAGTGCGGGTCGAGCAGCATGCCCGCCTCGGCGTACGTGCGCGCGATCACGGCCAGCGTCTCGGTGTCGTCGAGTCGCGCGGCCTGGAAGCGGCCATCGAGGTGGGCAGCGCGTTGGTCGGGTTCCACCGACAAGTGGCCGGTGGCGCGGAAGCGCTGCAACTGCTCGGTGGTGAGCCCGCCGTCGCGGCCGTTCATCTCGAACAGCAGGCGCTCGAAGTTGGACGATACCTGGATGTCCATGCTGGGGCTGAGCGAGGGCACCACCGGGGCGGCGCTCATGTCGTTGCGATTGATGAACCGCTCGAGGATGTCGTTGGCGTTGGCGGCCACGATCAGCTGGTCGATCGGGGCGCCCATGTGGCGGGCGATCCAGCCGCTGAACACATTGCCGAAGTTGCCGCTGGGCACGCAGACATTGATCGGCGTCGCCAGCAGGTCGGTGGCCACCACGTAGTAGACGATCTGGGCCATCACCCGCGCCCAGTTGATGCTGTTGACGGCGCTGAGGCTCATCCGCTCGCGGAACTCGGCGTCGTTGAACATCGCCTTCACCATGTCCTGGCAGTCGTCGAAGGTGCCTTCCACGGCCACGACGCGAACGTTCGGCGAGTCGACCGTGGTCATCTGCTTGCGCTGCACATCGCTGGTGCGGTTGTGCGGGTAGAGGATGACGATGTCGACGTTTGCGCAGTGCTTCACGCCGTCGATCGCGGCCGAACCGGTGTCGCCGCTGGTGGCGCCCACGATCGTGACTCGGCGGCCCTGTTCGCGCAGCACCTCGTCGAACATCCGGCCCACCAGCTGCAACGCCACATCCTTGAACGCGAGGGTGGGGCCGTGGAACAGCTCTTGCACGAAGTGCTCGTGGTGCAGCTGCACCAGCGGCACCACTGCCGGGTGATCGAACGTGGCGTAGGCCTCGTCGCACAGGCGCTGGACGGTGGCCGGCGCGAGGTCGTCGCCCACGAACAGCTGGATCACCTGTGCGGCCCGCTGTGCGTAGCTGCTGCCCGGGACGCGGGCAGGCAGCGTGGGCCACTGCTTGGGCACGTAGAGACCGCCGTCGTTGGCCAGGCCGGCCAGCAGCACCTCGGTGAACCCCAACTCGGGCGCGGCGCCACGCGTGGATACGTATCGCGTGCTGCTCATCGTCAGCCCCCGATCACCCGCAGGACGGTGCCCACGTTCAGCACTTCGTCGAGCTCGCGCAGCTCGCGCACGGTGGCCTGCACCGAGGCCTCGACCGCGTCGTGGGTGATGAACACCAGACGCGCGTCGGCGCCCATGCCCTCCTGCTCGGCGGCGCGGATGCTCACGCCGTGGCGGGCGAACACGCCCGTGACCGCGTGCAACACGCCAGGACGGTCGGCGACATCGAGGCTGAGCAGGTACTCGGCAGTGATCTCGTCGATCGGGCGGATGACGGCCCGGGGGAACGTGCCCAACGTGGCGTGCGTGTGCTTGGCGAGGTTTGTGGCCGCATCGATCACGTCGCCGAGCACCGCGCTGGCAGTGGGGTCGCCGCCTGCGCCGCGGCCGTAGAACATCAGCGAGCCCACCGAGTCGCCCTCCAAGAACACCGCGTTGTACGCCAGGCGCACGCTGGCCAGCGGGTGGGTGAAGGGAACCATCGTGGGGTGCACGCGCACGCCGATGGCGCCACTGGCACGATCCTGCTCGGCGATGCCCAGCAGCTTCACCACATAGCCGAGCCGTTTGGCCATGGCGATGTCGGCGGCGGTGAGCCGGCCGATGCCCTCGTGGAACACGTCGCCGGCAACCACTTCGGCGCCGAACGCGAGCGACGCCATGATCGCTGCCTTGGCCCCTGCGTCGTAGCCCTCCACATCGGCGGTGGGGTCGGCCTCGGCGTAACCCAGCGCCTGCGCCTCGGCCAGCACATCGGCGTACTCGGCGCCTTCCTCGGTCATCTTCGTGAGGATGAAGTTGGTGGTGCCGTTGATGATGCCCATGATGCGCGACAGCGGCTCGCCACGCAGGCTCTCGCGCAGCGCCCGGATGATCGGGATGCCGCCGGCGACGGCCGCCTCGAACAGCAGGTCGACGCCCAGCTCGTCGGCCAAGGCGAACAGCTCGGCACCGTGCGTGGCCAGCAGTTCCTTGTTACCGGTGATCACCGGCTTGCCGTTGCGCAACGCCGTGGTGATCAGTGTGCGGGCGGGCTCGATGCCACCGATCAGTTCCACCACGACATCCACGTTCGGGTCGTTCACCACGGCGGTGGCATCGGTGGTGAGCACTCCATCGGGCAGGGCGATGCCGCGTGCCTTCGACGGTGTGCGCACCGCCACGGCCACGACCTCGAGCCGCACACCCTTGCGTGCCTCCACGACCGCCTGTTGGCGGGCGATGAGCGACACGAGTGGGGCGCCGACATTGCCGCAACCCAGAACACCGACCCTGATGAGCTTCACGGCGTGCAGGCTACGAGTTCTGCGGCGCGCCGGAACAGTTGTTTCAGCGCTCAGCGCGTGCCGAGGCGGCGAACACCCTCGACAACGGCGTCGAACGCCTTCCGCGGCAGCACGGCACCCTCGCGGCGCACCTGGTTCGGGTCGACCTCCAACAACCGCTCGAGCTTGGCGTAGCTCGGTCGGCCCTCACGGTCCCAGGGGCCGGTGCCGACGCTGATCTGCGCCTCGTCGTCACGCCGTTTCGAGGTGAGCGGCACCCCCACCAGGAAGGCGCCGCGCCGGCCGATGATCACCACCGGACGGTCCTTGCCCTGGCTGGGATCGTCCTCGTAGGGCACCCACGTCCAGACCACCTCGCCAGGATCGGGGTCGCCGTCGAGGCTTGGCGAGTACTCCACCTTCAGCTGGGTGTCCTCGATGTCGCGGGCGGCCGGTTTCTCGCGGCCACGACCGCGCAGGAAGCCGGTGAACTTGCCGATCAGACCACTTCGCATCGCACCAGATCCTCATAGGTTTCGCGGCGCACCACCACACGCGCCGTTCCGTCGTTCACGAACACCACGGGTGGCCGGGTGAGCTTGTTGTAGTTGCTGGCCATGCTGTGGCCGTAGGCCCCCGTCACCGGCGTGGCAAGCACGTCGCCCACACCCAGGTCGGCGGGGAGCGCGGCGTCGAAGATCAGCACGTCGCCGCTCTCGCAGTGCTTGCCCACCAGGCGCGCAATCAGCGGGCGCTCGGCCTCCACCGCTCGCGGCAGGAACGCTTCGTACCCGCTTCCATAGAGGACGGGGCGCGGGTTGTCGCTCATGCCGCCGTCGACGCTGACGTAGGTGCGCACACCGGGGATCTGCTTGATCGTGCCCACCGAGTACAGCGTGACCGCCGCCTGGGCCACGATGCTGCGGCCCGGCTCGACGCTGACGGCGCTGCGTACGCCGAGGGCCTGGCAGGCGTCGAGCAGCACATTGCCCCACTGGGTGATCGTGGGCGCTTCCTCGCCGGCCACGTACGCCACACCGAGGCCGCCGCCGAGCACGAGTTCGGGCAGGTCGAGGGGTGCGGCGAACTTCGCCATGACCTCGGCCGCCTTGGCGAAGCTGGAGGCCTCGAACACATTGCTGCCGATGTGGCAGTGCACGCCCTCCAGGTGCACGCTCGGCGAGCGGCGCAGGCGGTCGACGGCGCGCTGCGCATCGCCGTTGCCGAGGTTGAAGCCGAACTTGCTGTCGTCCTGGCCGGTGGCGATGAATTCGTGAGTGTGGGCATGCACGCCGGGGGTGATGCGGGCGATCACCTTCGGTGCCGCCAACCCCTCCGCGTGCAGCGTGTCGAGGCGGTCGAGTTCGTCGAAGCTGTCGACGACGATGTGGCGCACACCGGCCTCGATCGCCATCCGCAGCTCGGCGAGGCTCTTGTTGTTGCCGTGCAGCGTGAGCGCATCAGCCGGCACCCCAGCGTTCAGGGCGACGAACAGTTCGCCCCCGCTGGCGACGTCGAGCAGCATGCCCTCGTCGTACGCGAGGCGAGCCATCGCTCCGCACAGGAACGCCTTGGTGGCATACACCGCGCGACCGGGGCCGAACGCGGCCACTGCCTCGCGGCAGCGGGCGCGCACGTGGGCCTCGTCGTACACGAACACGGGCGTGCCGAACTGCGCGGCGACATCGAGCAGGTTGCAGCCGCCGATGGCCAGCGAACCGTCGGCACGCACCGTGGCGGTGTCGGGCAGGAGGCTGAGCGGAACAGGCTTCACGTCACGTCCGCACAGGGCATCGCTGAGGGTGATTGGGGCATGGTGCCTCGATCGTAGTAGCGCGCAGCTGTGCCAGTGTGGTGGGTGATGAGTGCAGTCGTCGATCGCTTCCAATGCCTGCAGTGCGCGTCGCCCGACGCACACTCGAAGTACCAGCGCGTACCCGACCGCTTCCACGGCTTTCCCGGCGAGTTCACGTATGTCACGTGCGCGCAGTGCGGGCTGGTGCAGCACGAGCACGTGCCACCGAACCTTGGCGCGTTCTACACCGGCTATCGGGTGCACACCGGCGATTCGCTGCTGTACCGCGTGCTGCGGCGGCTCACGATCGGGCACTGCTACCTGGGTGCCCAGGGTGAGGGCAAGGCCCTGCTCGACATCGGCTGCGGCAACGGCTTCTACCTCAAGCAGATGGCGGGCAAGGGTTGGCAGCCCACGGGCTACGAGTTCGACCCCGAGTACGCGGCAACACTGTCGCAGCAGATCGAGCTACCGGTGATCGCCGGCGAGCAAACGCTGGCCGAGCACGAGGGCCGGTTCGACCTGGTCACGTTCAACTTCTCGTTCGAACACCTCGACCGGCCGGTGCAGTTCCTCGAACTCGCCGCACGGGCGCTGCGCCCCGGCGGTCAGATCTACATCGCTGTGCCGAACATCGAAAGCCGTGAGGCGGCGGTGTTCGGGTCGCGCTGGTTCCACCTCGACCCGCCGCGACACGTGTCGTTCTTCACCAAGGCGCACCTGCGCGCGCAGCTGGAACGGCTGGGGTTCACCGACGTGAAGGTGAAGAACCTGGCGATCCCCACCGGCTTCGCGGGCAGCATCTCGTACCGGCTCTGGAACAGGTTCCAGGGCGCCACGTGGTACGCCGGCATCATCCCCGGCCTGTTGTTCAGCCTGTTCGTGCGCGACGGCAACTTCGCGATCAGCGCCCGCCGCCGGGCCTGAGCGTCACATCCGTTCGGGCGCCTCGATGCCCAACAGCGCGAGGCCCTGCAGCAGGGTTCGAGCCGTGAGGTCGCACATCGCCAAGCGCGAATCCCGTGTGGCCTCGTAGCCCTCCTTCAGCACCGGGCACGCCTCGTAGAACGCGGTGAACGCCTGGGCCAGATCGAACAGGTACGTGCACAAGCGGTGCGGTGCGAACTTCTCGACCGTGTCGTGCACCACTGCGTCGAACTGCAGCAGCGCCAGCGCGAGCGCACGCTCCTGCGGCTCGGCCAGCGAGACCGCGGTGCCGCTGACCGACGAGCGGGTGACCCCGGCCTTGCGGAAGATGCTGCAGATGCGGGCGTGCGCGTACTGCAGGTAGGGCGCGGTGTTGCCCTCGAAGGCGAGCATGCGATCCCAGTCGAAGACGTAGTCCTTGATGCGATCGCTGCTGAGGTCGGCGTACTTGATGGCACCGATGCCAAGCATCCGGCCCACCTCGGCTGCCTCGGCCACCGGCATCTCCGGGTTCTTCTCCACCACCTGCGCGGTGGCGCGCTGCACCCCTTCGTCGAGCAGCGCCTGCAGCTTCACGTTCTCGCCACTGCGGGTCTTGTACATCTTGCGATCCGCGCCCAACACGCTGCCGAAACCGACGTGCACGGCGTGCGCGGGCGGCGTGAGCCAACCGGCCATCTCGGCCACCGTGAACACCATCGCCAAGTGCTGCGCCTGGGGCGAGCCAACCACGTAGACCAGCAGCGTGGCCCGCAGCCGATCGACGCGGTCGATCACGCAGGCCAAGTCGCTGGTGGCGTAGTTGAACCCACCGTGACCCTTCTGCACGATCAGCGGCAGCGGGTCGCCCTCGCGGTTGGTGTAGCCGGGCACGAACACCACGTCGGCGCCGTCGCTCTCCTCCAGCAGACCCTTCGCAGCCAGCTGCGTGACCACGCCGCCCAACTTGTCGTGGTAGGCGCTCTCGCCCATCAGGTCGTCGTTGGTGAGCAGCACGCCCAACTGCCGGTACACCGTGTCGAAGTAGGCCGCACTGTTGTCCACCAGCCGCTGCCAGATCGCCAAGGTGGCCGGGTCGCCACTCTGCAGCAGCACCACACGGTCGCGCGCCCGGGCCTTGAACTCGTCGTCGCTGTCGAACTTGGCGCGCGCCGCTTGGTAGAACGGGTTTGGGTTCGACATGTCGACCTGGGCCGAGTCGCCGAGATCGAGCAGGTGCTCGATGAGCATGCCGAACGGGGTGCCCCAGTCGCCGATGTGGTTCTCGCGGATCACGTCGTGGCCCACGAACTGCAGCAGGCGCACGATGCTGTCGCCGATGACGGTGCTGCGCAGGTGGCCGACGTGCATCTCCTTGGCCACGTTGGGCGCCGAGTAGTCGACCACGGCACGCTCGGCCACGGCTGCCGAGCGCACGCCCAGCCGGGTGTCGGCGGCAGAGTGGGCCAGTTGCTGCGCCAGGAACGCTTCGGTGAACGTGAGGTTGATGAACCCCGGGCCGGCCACTTCGACGTGGCTGCACCACGGGGCCAGCGCGCCGGTGGCCACCACCGCGTCGGCCACCTCGCGCGGGTTGCGCCCGACCTGCTTGGCCAGCGCCAGCGCACCGTTCACCTGGGCATCGGCACGGTCGCTGGGGCGCACCACAGGGTCGATGCCCTCCGCCGGCAAGCCGGTGACAGTGGCGAACGCGTCGCGCAGCGTCGCGGAAATGGTGTGCAGCGGGTCGGCCATGGTGCCCCGATGGTACCCGTCAGGGGTTGGCGAGCAGCCAGTCATTGGTGCCGATCGCGAAGCGCACGTCGGCCCGCAGCGTGGTGAGCACGGTAACCAGATCGTCGTGGCCCAGCGACACACACCCTGCCGTGGGCTTCGTGTTGCCGGCGCCGTCGTAGCTGAACCGGTGCAGGAAGATCGCCGCCGCATAGGGCACCTCGCCCGGCGCGTCGCCGCTGACCTCGGGTTCCATGTTCGCCCCGATCAGCGCGGCATGCTCGTAGGCCCCCGTGATCTGCGGCAGGTACTCGTCGTCCGGACCGGGGCACTGTGCCGCAGGCCGCTGCACGAGGTGGCCGTAGTCGGGGTGGTTCGGGGTGGCGCCGAAGCAATCGCCCTCGCGCACCGCCCGGTATGCACCAGCGGTCACGCCTGGATCGGGCGAGTTGCCGAAGAAGCTGAACACCTGCCCGTCGTAGGCGGTCATCATTCCCAACCCGAACACGCCGGCCGGCGTGGTGCCGTCGCCGCTGCGCCGATCGAGCAGTGGGCGCACCCCATTGCGCCCGACGCGGGCATCCATCGGTGCCGCGCAGGTCCAGCCCGTGGGAGTGCGTTCGGCCACCTGCAGCGTTGCCCGCGAGGCGCTGGTGGCGGCGGCCAGCACCACCACCACCTGCGTGGTACCCGGGTGCGCCACCTCGACCTGCGCGGCCACTCGGCCGCAGTCGTCGGTGGGCGCCAGCGTGGTGGTGGGAGCCGCTGTGGTGGGGGCCGGTGTGGTCATGGTGCTTCCAGACGTCGTCGTGGTGGTGGGCGCCACGGTGGTCGTTGACATGCTCGCCGCCGGTGTGGAAGGCGCGGCGGTTGGCGTCGCTGCGCACCCCGCGAGCAGCAGCATCAGGATCGCAGTGGTCGGCACTCGCACCGGGCAAGTCTGCCAGGCGGCTTCGGCCGACTGCGTGGCCGCTACCCTCACCCTGATGGCTGACGAACCGACCCTCGACGCATTCCACGACGCCGAGGGCACGGCGTTCACGCTCGATCTGACCGACGACGGCTCGCGGGTCGAACTGCAGTTGCAGCTTGTGAACGAACAGGCGCCCAGCCCCGGAGCGCCGCGAGCTCAGCCGTTCACGCTCACCTTCGTCGGCCCTGCCGGCACCCACTTCCCCCAGGGCACCTACCGGCTCAGCCACCCGTCACTCGGCGACATCGACATCTTCCTCGTGCCGGTGGGCCCGCAGGCCGACGGCTGCCACCGCTACGACGCCGTGTTCAACTGACGCCTGCGCCAGGGGTGCCCGGCCGGTACTCCATCCGCACGTGCACGTCGCTGCGTGCCGCCTCCACGAACCCGAGTCGGTGGTAGAGGCGCAGCGCCGGGTTCCAGAACTCGACGTGCAGCGACAGCAGCACCTGCTCGTGGTTCGCCTCCGCCATCACGTCGCGCAGCAGCGCGCTACCGATGCCCTGGCCGCAGTGCTCGCCGAGCAACGCGATGTCGAGCACGCGGATCTCGCCACCTTCGAGCCGGGTTCGGTACAGACGGCCGATCACGACCCCGTCGCGCTCGATCACCAGGAAGTCGGCCCCAGGATGCCGCTGGCGGTAGTCGGCCGCCTGTGCGCGGTACTGCTGCGTCACGAACGTGGCCTTCTGCTCGTCGGTCCACGGCAACGGCGCCAGTTCCTCGGCGCGGGTGCTGGCGTAGATCGCGAGCAGCGCGGCATCGTCGTCGGCCACGGCCGGGCGCAGGCGCACCGGCGCGGTGGTCACGCGAGATCGGCCTCGACCACCAACACCACCGAGGGCAGCGTGGCCCACGCCGCCTCGTCGAGCGCCGGCAGTTCGGTGGCCCTGGCGAACATCCCCTGCTGCAGCCCCAGCAGGTACACGCCCGGGCACAACGTGGGCAGGTGGCGCTCGCGTCCGCTCGTGAACACTGCGGCGGCCGGTGCTGCGGCGACGCCATCGGCAAGGGCGTTCACGAGCAACCCCATCCGCAGACCATCGGCTGCAGCGACGCGCACACGTGTCGTGCCCGACACCGACACGGCCGGGTCGCGGCGGAACGTGAACGCGTAGTACGGGATCGGGTCGGCCTGGCGGGCGGAGAGGGGCACGAGGGCATCCACCAGCACCGACCTGAACGCCGAGGCACGCTCGCCGTGCGCCGCAGCGGCAAAGCCGTGTACCGAGGCCCGAAAGCCGCTGCCGGCGAGCGAGCTCGAGCCGCGCAGCCCGGCGGCGGGCACGGCGCGGCCACCACCACCGGCAAGGGCCTGGGCCAGCGACGACGACCCGGCGCTGCTCTCCACGTAGGCGATCGGCACGCGTGCACCGGGTGAATCGGCGAGACGCTGCAAGCCCGACGGCGCGGCGACGAGGTCGCTGCCGAGGAGCAAGGCCCCGGTGAGTGCGGCCGAGCCGGCCAGCAGGAACTGGCGGCGGCTGCTGGACGGCGGGACGGGATGCGCTGACTCGGTCATCGGTGGCTCACGTTCTCGGGGGGAAGACGCCCTGCAGGGCGATGCAGAAATAGAAGGTGAGGTACGGCTGCATGTTGTTGTGCGGCTGGTCACCGCCGGCTGGCGCGAGGGCCTCTGGGGCGAGCTGCGCGTTGGCGGCCGCTTGGTACAGCGTGCCACCCGACGACAGTGCGAACGACGCGCTCGGGCTGGGAACGTTGGTGTCGGCGACGTCGAGCCCATTGCCGCGCAGCGTGTGCGCGTGCGCCGGAATCTCCGACTCGAGCAGCGAGACAGTCTCGCTGCCTCCCGTTTCGCCGAGGTCGTGCACTGAGAGCCCCGGCCCCTGGCCCGGGTGCATCGGTGCGCGGCCCTGCAGGTCGGGCAGCGCGAAGGTGCTCTTGCCGTCACCGCCATAGGTGGTGCCGAGCAGCGAGAACAGCGCGGTGTTCTGGCTGATTGGCATGAGTTGGCCGTCGCACCATGCCCACCCCTTGGGGGCGAAGTTGAACGGGAAGATGCGGATTTCGGCGACGAACGGATCGGCCATGGATGCTCCTACGTCTCTGAGGGGAAGAGGCCGAACAGCGAGATGATGAAGTCGACGCACAGGTACGGCTGGAAGTTGGTGTGCGGCTGCGAACCGCCGACGTTGGAGATCGCGGCGAGGTTGAAGTTCACGGTGGGCGCATCGTTGATGTACGGGGTGACGTTGAACGAGTGGGCAGGCAGGTTGCCGGCAGGGGTGATCTGGTTGCCGACCGCGTCGGCCACCAGGAACGGATGCGAGTGGGTAGGCGTCTGGCTCACGGTCAGCGTGACCTCCTCCGCACCGCCCGTCTCCGCCAGGATGAAGCCGTTGCCCATGTGCAGTGGCACCCGGCCTCGCAGATCGGGGAGCCCGAAGGTCGATTGCCCGTCGCCGCCATAGGTCGTGCCGATCAGTTGAAACAGCGTCTCGTTCTCCGAGATCGGCAGCAGTTGCCCCTCGCAGAACATCCAGCCCGCGGGTGCAAAGTTCCCGGCGAACATCCTGATCTCACCTACGTACGGCTGTGCCATGTTGTGCCCTCCTCAGGTCGGCGACGGAAAGATGCCCTGGAGGGCGATACAGACGTTCAGGACGACGAACGGCTGCATGTTGAGGTGCGCTTGCGAGCCGACGGAGTTGGTGACCGTGGCCGGCGACATGGTGGTGAGCGGCCCGGTCGGTGCATGGTGGGCGTTGTTGGCGCCGCCGAGGAACGCATTGCTCGGTGATGCTGTTCCTCCGGTCGCACTCGACGAGGCCGCGACCGTGTGGGTGTGCGTGGGGATCTCGGCGATCGACAACGTGTGCGCTTGTTCGCCGCCGCGCTCGCCGAGTGTGTGGCCACCGCCGACGTGAATCGGCACACGGCCGCGAAGGTCGGGCAACCCGAAGTTGACCCTCCCGTCGCCGCCGAAGGTGGTGCCGAGCAGCGAGAACAGGCCCTGGTTCTGGTTGATCGGCAGCAACTGCCCGTTGCACAGCGCCCAACCCTTGGGCGCGAAGGTGAAGGAGAAGATGCGGATCTCGGAAAGGAATGGTTCGGCCATGGTGTCCTCCTACGGGCAGCTGCTGCCGGTGCCGGTGAAGCCGCCACCGCCGGTGGCGACCGTGTTCGCAGCCAGCCCGGCGGAAGCGCCGTTGCCGGCATTGTTGGCCGAGACGAAGCCCTGCACCGCGGTGTTGTCGTTGTTGGCTCCGGCGTAACCCGGCAGCCGGATCGTGGTGGACTGCCGCTGGCGGAACCGGAAGTCGATGTCGCCGACACCGCTCGCCGGCACCGCGTCAAGGCCCGCCGTGGAGATGCTGTTGGCCAACCCGCCGCTACCACCGATCACCGCACACGCCGCGTACGTGTCGCCGACAACGGTGCCGATGTTGAAGTGGATCCCGTTCTTCGAGACTGCCAGCGTGCCGGCCGTGTTGCCCGGCTGGGCGATGGTGTTGCCGGTGATCGTCGTATTGATGGTGCCGCCGTATGCGGTTGCGCCGCCTCCGGCGAGCACCTCGATGCCGTAGTTGTTGTAACCGAAGATCTGGTTGTTGCTCACGGTCCACGACAGCGTGCCTTGGCCGGCGGTCTGCAACTTCAACGCATCGCCTTCCTTGGAACCGGAGTTGGCGAGGCCGGAGACGCCGATGGTGTTGCCCGAGAACGTGCCGGTCTGCGTGGACGCCCCGGTCGACTTGACGATCAACACGGCATGGCCGACCGCGTCGCGGAACGTGTTGTTGGCGATGTTCATCGTGGTGCTGCCGGAGGTTCCTTCGTTGCTCAGCGACACCCCGCCGCCGCCCGTGGCGATGCCCGCGTGGTTGTTGGAGAAGGCGTTGCCGGTGACCACCAGGTCGCCGGCACCACTGCCGCCATGGCCGAACTGCAACAGGTCGCCGCGGGCGCTGGTGAACGTGCTGTTCTGGATCGTGGCGTTGAACGAGGCAGTGCCCGACGACTCGAGCAGGATTCCATCATTGCCACCCGCCGTGCTGTTGGCACCGATGGTGACGGACGAGAACGTGATCCGGTTCAGCGAGCCGCTGGCGTTGATGACACGAACGTTGTCGGCGTAGCCGCCACTGATGGCACTGTTGCTGACGGTCGGGTTGCCGGTGAGGCCATCGAAGGCGACGCTCGCGTCGCGGTACGGACCGGCGTCGTTCGTGCCGTTCGTACCGTTGATCACGCTGTCTGCCAACGTGAAGCCGGCGACGGTGGTGCCCCTGATCGCGTAGTTGCTGTGACCGTTGAGCCACATCCGGGTGAACGACGGAGCGTTGGTGCTGTTGAGCACGATGCCGGTACCCACGGGCGTCGCCGACGAATCGTCGCCACCCGCCGAGTTCTGGATGTGACCACCCGAGCAGCCGGAGGTGTCGGCGGCGGTGCAGGTGCCGCCGTTACCGGTGACGGTGAGCGATCCGCTGCCGCCGGTGGTGTCGAGGACGATGCCCTTGGCCGCGCCGTTGGACGAGATCGAGCGGAACGTCAGCCCGTCGGCATGGATCGTCGTGCTCGTCACGTTGAGAGCTGTACCGGTGGTGGTGGTGAGGGTGTTGGCCGCCCCGGTGACGGCGACGGTGCCGCCACCAGTGGCGGCGAAGGCCGCGTTCGTACCGGTGCTGGCCGTGATGCCACCGGTGAACCTGATCGTGGCGCCGGTGTTGCTGGACAGGTTGATGCCCGAGCCGTTGTCGGTGACGGAACCGCTGAACAGCACGGTAGAGGGGCCACCATGGCCCGTGACCTCGACCGAGCGCCCCGTGCCCGAGGTGGTGATCGATCCGGCGTAGGTGAAGTTCGCCGTCCCGCCATTGATATCGACACCACGTGAGGTGGCGCCGACGATCGAGCCGCCGTTGCCCGCCACGACGGCCGTGCCGACATTGTCGACCAGGATGCCGTTGGCCGCGCCGTTCGTGGTGACGCTCGCGAAGGTGAACGTGCCGCCCACACCGTTGAGGTTCAGCGCGGTGCCCGTAGTGGTGGTGAGGGTGTGGGACACGCCGGTCAGCGTGATCGTGCCGCCGCCGGTGGCGCTGAACGCTGTGTTCGCACCCGTGTTGGCGGTGAGGCCTCCGCCGAACCCGATGTTGCTGCCCGAGTTCGAAGCCAGGTTGACGCCCAGACCCGTGTCGCTGACGGCCCCGTTGAGCGACACCGTGCCGCTCGTGTGGTTGGTGACCTCGACAGAGCGCCCGGTGGCAGTGGTGGTGATCGTGCCGCCGAAGGTGAAGTTGCCGGAGCCGAGGTTGATGTCGACGCCCCTGGTGGAGGCGCTCACGATCGAACCACCGCTGACCGTCACGCCGCTGTTACCGAGGTCGTCGAGCACGATGCCGTTGGCCGCCCCGTTCGTGGAGACGCTGGACAGCGAGTAGGTGCCGACTGCGCCGGTGAGGTTCACGGCAGTGCCGGTGGTGGTGGTGACCGAACTCTCGCTGACGATGATGCCCGTGAGCGGCCCAGCGCCGACGAGACCGGCGTTGGTGCCGGTGGAGATGGCAACGCCCTGCACCTTGGAGTTCGTGGCGAGAGTGACCGTGCCACCGATGGTGGCCGTGCCGCCGGACAGCGTCGGGCGGGCGATCGTGCCGGCCGGCGGGTTGATCCCGAACACGGTGTCGAACGATCCGGTGGCCGACTGGCCCACGAGCCACTCACCCGAGTTCAGGGTCAGCCCGGTGGCAGTGCTACCGGAGTACACGAAGACGCGGTGGTTGGCTGCGTCGACAGCGTCGGCAGCAACGAGCGTCTTGAACGGGCTGGCGAGCGTGCCGTTGCCGTTGGTCAAGGCCGCCGGATCGACGAACCAGATAGTGGACCCGGCGATGTCGAAGCTGGCGGTGACCGACCCGGTGCACAGTGGCACCGGGCTGCCGTCACCACTGTCGCAGACCGTGAAACCGAAGCTGACAGCGCCAGTGACCCCGGGAGCGGGGTCGAGAGTGAACGCACCTGTCGCGGTATCGACGACCACGGTGCCCACACCTGCGATGGTGGTGGTGATCGTGCCGGCGTCGGGAGCGACGCTGTTGACCGTGCCGACGGTGAAGGCCGGCGTGTAGCCAGCGTTCGCGCCCGTATCCGCCGCGTCGGTGGCACCGACCAGCAGACCGGACGCGGCGTCGAACGAGCGTCGCATGTTCGTCTGCACCGAGGCCGCGCCGTACGCGCGACCCAGTGAGGACGGTGCGTCGTTGACGGCGGTGACGGTGATCGTGAACTGCTGAGTGGCGCTGTCGTCGTCGCCACTGTTGGCGGTGCCGCCGTTGTCGGTCAGCTTGATCGTGATGGTGGCAGTGCCGTGCTGGTTGGCCGCGGGCGTGTACGTCAGCGTTCCGCTCGCCGACACCGCGGGCTGCACCGAGAACAAGCCATTGTTGTCGTTGGTGACCACGAACGTGAGTGTCTGCGCCGACTCGTTCGCCGGCCCGGCGCCCATGCCCGTGGCAAAGCCCGTCACCGTCTGCACGGTCGCGTCCTCGGCGACCGTGGCCGGATCGCCCGCCAAGGTGTCAAAGCTGGGTGCGTCGTTCACCGGAGTGACGGTGATCGTGAAGTCCTGGGAAGCGCTCGTGTTCGCTCCGCTGTTGGCGGTGCCCCCATTGTCGGAGACCGTGAGCGTGATCGTCGCCGAACCGTTCGCGTTCGCGGCCGGGGTGTACGTGAGCACACCCGAAGGCGAAATCGCCGGGCCGGCCGAGAACAGACCGGAGTTGGTGTTGCCCGTGACGGAGAACGACAGCGTCTGACTGCTCTCGTCGGCCGGGCCGGCGCTGAGCCCCGTGGCCCACGGGTTCACCGTCTGCGCACCCGCATCCTCGAGCACGGTCTGGTTGGCGCCCTTGGTGAAGCTGGGAGCGTCGTTGACCGGGGTGACCGTGAGCACGAACGACTGCGTGGCGCTGGTGTTCGCCCCGATGCCGCTGTCGACCACCCGAAGGGTGATCGTGGACGTGCCGTTCGCGTTCGCCGCCGGCGTGTACGAGAGGGTGCCGTCCGCCGCCACCACCGGGGCGGTGGAGAACAGGCCCGAGTTCGTCACGTCGGTGATGTCGAACGAAACGGTCTGGCCGGCCTCGTCGGCCGGGCCGGGCGAGATCGCGGTGGCCCAGCCCGACACCGACTGTGCGCCGGCGTCCTCGAGCACCGTCGTGTCGGCACCCTTGGTGAAGCTGGGGGTGTCGTTGATCGACCCCACCCAGATCAGGAACTCCTGCGTCGGGCTGGCGTCGACACCACCGTTGTCCGTGCCGCCGTTATCCCTCACACGAAGCGTGACCGTCGCCTCGCCGTGGGCATTCGCTGCGGTCGTGTACGAGAGCGTGCCGTCGGGCGCGATCGAGGGACCGGCGGAGAACAGTCCCGGGTTCGTGTTGTTGGTCACCTCGAAGGAAAGCGTCTGTGCCGACTCGTTCGCCGGGCCGGCGCTCATCCCGATGACAAAGGGTTCCGATTGCGGGCCGGCGTCCTCGATCACGAACTGGCTGCCGATATGGCTGAAGCTGGGCGCGTCGTTCACCGGCGTGATGGTGACGTCGACCGTGGCGGTGTTGGAGTCGATGGTGCCGTCGTTCACCTTGAACGTGAAGCTGTCGTCCGCGTTGGAGTTCGAGACGGGCGTGTACAACACCGTCGTGGTGCAGGTGTTCAGCGTCGTCGTGCAATCGATCGGCCCCAAGGAGCCCAGCGCGCCACTCGGCGAGCCGACGATGGTGAACGTGAGGTCGTCATCGTCCGCGTCAGTAGCGGTGAGCGTGATGGTGGTCGCGGTGTCCTCGACGACGACCGCTGCACTCGCGCCGGTCTGGCTGTCTGCGACCGGGGTGAAGTTCGGCGGGAACACGACGATGTCGAAGGTGACCGAGGCGCTTTGGTCGACGCCAGCGTTGGCGGTGCCGCCGTCGTCGGCGAGGAACACCGTCACAGTGGCTGTGCCGGTGGTGCTGGCCGCAGGCGTGTACACGAGGTCACCGGTGAGCTCATCGATGACGGGCTGGCCCGCGAACAGCGCGTTGTTGTCGTTC
This sequence comes from Actinomycetota bacterium, assembly GCA_030645495.1. Taxonomy (GTDB): domain Bacteria; phylum Actinomycetota; class Acidimicrobiia; order Acidimicrobiales; family Ilumatobacteraceae; genus UBA668. The sequence goes on along the minus strand of JAUSLV010000005.1, from coordinate 285 downwards.
GACACGTCGAACGTCAGCGTCTGGCCGGCCTCGTCGGCCGGGCCGGGCGACATGTTGCTGGCGAAGGCGGCGACCGTCTGCTGCGGAGAGTCTTCCAGCACTGCCTGGTCGGGTGATGCGATCAGATCGAACGACGGCACATCGTTGACCGCGGTGACCGCGATCTCGAACGTCTGGGTGGCGCTCGTGTCGACACCACCGTCGCCGGTTCCACCGTCGTCCCCGAGACGCAACGTGATCGTGGCCGTCCCGTTCGCATTCGCCGCCGGCGTGTACGACAACTCG